>JADJAE010000098.1 GCA_016704445.1 Deltaproteobacteria bacterium | reverse complement strand
CGCAATGGTCGCCGTCGCGACAGCTGGCTGTGGTCGCCGCACGGCGCCGCAACCCGCGATGGTCCCGCAGGTCGTCTCGGTCCCATCGCCCGTGTCGCCCGGCGAGGCGCCACGGTAAGCGCCACGGCTAGCCACAGCCACAGCGACCGCACCGACGCCCCCTACCGCAGAGCTGAGTGGCATCGAGATGTCGATCCGCCACGTGCAGTTGTTTCACCCGTACTCGCGGTCGCGCGCCATGGAGTCGGTCGACGCCCCCGGTCGGTACGTCGCGGATCGCTACGGGGGCCGAGGGCACTTCGGGCTGGGGGTCGTCTTCGAGGCCATCAACCGCACCGGCTTCATGCTCGACACCGCCCACCTCGCTGGCGCCATCAGCTTCCGCGGTGCGCACGGCACGCACGGCTGCGACGTTCCGACGAACGTCCAGCAGTTCAGCCTCGACACGACCTCGAACCACCCGTGGCAGATCGAGACGCCTTACCGCAGCGTCGCGGAGTCCGCCTGGCGGCCCCTGGAGACCATCCGTTTTGGCTTCCGCGCCGACTGTGGCCCTGCCCTGCTGCTCGACACGGACATCCAAGAGATACGGGGACAGTTCACCGTCACGGCGGATCCGCTCTACAACGAGGGCCACTTCGCGAGCCCCGAGGCGAACTTCTCGCTTCCGGGTCGCGCCGCGGTCCTTCAGGTTCTGCGCCTTCCCGACGGGACGACGGGCTTCGGCGCCGGGGACCTCTTGATCCGACGCTCCGGGGACGGGGTGGAGTTCGACTCGCTGGGCGCGCACTCCGTGTCGGCCACCGTGGTTCAGCGCACGGAGCTACCGGCGACGGCCCCCGTCGTCGAGGAGCATGCGGATGAGTTTACGCTCCGAACGACCTCGGCCGAGCTCACGCATTGGACGGATGGGCAGAACATCCCGAAGGGCCGCCGTGCGTTCTTCGTGCGCGCCCAACTGTCCCTCGCGACGGCCGCGATTCGGCAGCGGTTGCAGAGCGCCGTGGATGCCGCGCAGACGACGCAGACCCAGGCCGCCGCGGCCGCCGCCGCCGCGCGCACCCAGCTTGCCGCCATGCAGGCCGATCCCACGCACGCGGCCGACGTGCGCCCTGCGGCGCGGCCGCCCTTCACCGCGCGGAGGGTGCCGAGCGCGCAGCTGACCACGCCCTCGCTGCGGCGCAATCGGGGTACCAGCGAGGACTCGCTGGCGAGCACACGCGCCTTGCTCGACTGCTCGACTGCGGTCGCATGCGTCTGGTGACCACGGCGCTCATCCGTCCACCGTCCAACGCCCGCGAGGCCGTCGCCGCCTGCGCTGCGCTGACGACCGCGGATCAGGCCGAGGTGTCGTGGGCCTGGCTCCTCGACCGCTACGAGGTTCCGGTCGGACTCTCATACGCGCTCGGAGGCGAGCCGCGATTCTCCAGCCTGGCCAGCGTGGCGACGGCCCGTTTCGATCCTCGTTGATTCCCGTACGTCCGTCCTCGCACCAACGCCGGAGCCAGCACCATTGGACGCCTGAGCGAGCTTCTACGATCCCAGCGCCCTAGGGTCGACTGTCCCCGCGGGCTCCACCCCGAGGTGCACCGCCTCGGACGCACGGTGCACCACATCCGCGCCCGTTGACGCGTCCAACTAACTGCGGGTGACGATAGAGACGGTGGTGATGGTCCTACCCGTCCGTGAAGCGGTCGGAGGGTTTTCTCCTGAGCGAGAATGTTCGCTCCTCATGACGAGGGGCGGTCAGACCATCTTCACCGTCGCGATCGTCACACCTCGCCGCGGTGAACCCCAGCGGATCGTCTGCTTCGGCCCCCAGCGCGGCCACAGGCCGTCCGCCCCGCCCTCACGCCGCCGAACTCACCCGCACCGGCTCGATCAGCTCAGGCCCGTCGTGGCTCGGCGAGTTCACCAGGGTGCTGACGGCGTGCGCCCGCATCCGCGACGCGGGGTAGGCCGCGAGCAGCTCCAGGAGGTCTGCGGGCGACGTCTCGGGGTCGAGCCACGTCTTCCACGCGGCGTGCGGGAGGATCACCGGCATCCGGTCGTGAATGGCCGACAGCAGCTCGTTGGAGTCCACCGTGATGATGGTGAAGGTGCGCCGAACCTCCCCGCCGTCGGGCGGCGTCCACGCGTCCCAGAGGCCAGCGAACGCGAAGATGGGCGCGCGCGTCGGATGGATGAACATGGGCACCTTGCCCTCGGCGGTCTTCCGCCACTCGTAGAAGCCCGTCGCTGGCACGAGGCAGCGCCGCGACCCGAACGCGCCCCGGAACATGGGCTTCTCGGCCAACGTGTCCGAGCGCGCATTGATCGCCCGCGCGCCGATCGACGGGTCCTTCGCCCACCTCGGAACGAGGCCCCAGCGGTGCAGGCGCAGCGCGCGCACACCCTCCGGGTCGAGCGCGACCACGGGCGCCTTCTGCGTCGGCGCGACGTTGTAGCTGGGCTCCCACGGGACGTGCGTCGGCAGGCGGATGTCGAAGATCTCCTCGATGCCTTCGGTGCTCACCGACTGCGCGTAGCGACCGCACATGGCTTCAGTGTGCGTCGCCGCGCCGTGGCGAGGCCAGCTCGATGTGTTGGACGTGAGCGTCGCTCGCGAAAACCCGAGCGAGCACCCTGACACGCATCGTATCGCCTATGGGATCTCGATCAGTGCCCGCGCAGCCTCAAGGATCGCATCGACGAGCGCGCGACGCCTGGCCGTCGAGTTGAGGGGACTTGGGGCGTCCACCCAGGAGTTGCTGGTGTCGTAGTAGTAGCGCTGATCGAACATCCTGTTGAGTCGCCTGACGTACTGCCCATGAACCGCACGTACAGCAGCACTACGCACAGGCTGGTCGGCTAGCGTGTCCGCCAGATCCCGAAGGTAGGTAGGAGATGGCTGAACGCCGCCACTGCGCAGGTCCAGGAGTCGGATCGACTTTCCCCAGAACGGCGGGGTCACCTTGAAACCGACGGCGACCCCTTCAGCGTCGGGCTCGACCAACCCCGGAACCTCGCGAGACAGCAACTCATGAAGATCGAGCAAGATGTCCTTCCACGGACCCTTTGCATTCGAGACGATCTAGTCGAACTTTGCCTTGGCCTTGTCCTCTTTGGTCATCGCATTCGCCCTCCCCGCGTCGGCCGCGGATCCAGTTGCCCAGCGCAAGGGACCACATTCAACGCAGCGCGTCCCGCACCCGCATCAGGATCTCCCCGAGCCGGTTGCGACCGCTCCCGTCGCCGCCGTCGCCCCAGTAGTCGTCGCTGTCGGTGTGCTCCACCAGCCGGGCGTCGCCGGTCGCCAGGAGCATCGCCCGCAGCTCGGCGTGCTGGGTGAACTTCGCGAGCACCGCGGCGTGCATCACGCCGTCGCGCGCCGAGTCCCAGTCGCGCCGGGGCCGGTGCTTGCGGTCGCGGCCCATTCGCGCGGCCTCCGCGGGCGTGCTCGCCCGCCGGACCTCGTCCTCCCGCGGGGTTCCGACGAACTTCTGCGCCTGGAAGTAGTGCTCGCTCGTCGGCCAGCGCCGACCCTTCATCACGATCGGGTACGGCGCGAAGTTGGAGAGAGCGCCGTAGTCGCCCTGCACCGAGTAGAAATGGATCGTCTCCATGCCGTCCGCGGGGCCTAGGGTAGCGCGCCTGCTGCGGTCCGCGCGCGTCGAGGCGTGGGTTGGGGGACTCCCAAACGGGATTCGAGCGCCTGGGCGTCCCGTGGGTGCCCTTGAAGGTGATCCGCTTCGACGACACCAGGCCCAACGTGTCCCCGCAGCTCGTGTCCTACGCTCCCCTCGCACCCGTGGCTCACGGCCGTTGAGGCATCCCGGCGGTCCATGCGAGCGTCGTCGCCCATGAGCCCACGCGCCAGGAAAGCCCCGATCGCCGTCCCGGTCCGACGCCGCGGACCCGCTCCGCGAGCGTCGTCCGTCGAGCGGGCCGGCACCCGCCTCCCGGCGCCGCCCGCCTTCGCGGTGCGCGACGTGGCGGAGCTCGACTTCATCTTCTGGATGAACGGGCCCTACGTCGTCGCGGCGGCCCCGGTCCCCCGCACGGCGCCCATTACGGCGATGGCGGAGGTCCTTCGCGATGCGCTGGCCTCCGGGAAGGCGCCTCCCCCGCAGCGCCTGCGGGTGTCGGACCCGAGGGCGCTTGCCTCCGTCGTCGCGCTCGTCGGGACGGGCGTGCCCGTGGCGGTGGGTCCGGTGCCCGAGGCCACCGGGGCGCTGGTCGAGCTCGCCGAGGCGCTCGCGCAGGCGCGCTCGCAGGAGGCCGGCAGTCCCCTGGAGGAGATCGTCGACATCGCGGAGGACGACCCCGCCCTGGTCGCCCGCTTCTTCACCGCAGCCGCAGCCCTCTACCGGCTCGGCCCCTGGAACCTCGTCCCCTCCGACTCCGACGTGCTCCGCGTCGACGCCCCGGCGGTCGGACTCCGCAACGCCTGCGTCAGCGTCGTGGGACAGATCCGAAGCTACGGTCTGCTCTGCTTCGACTCCGCCGAGACCTTCATGGCCTTCCTGCGCGCCGCCCGGGACGCGTCGCCGCCCGGAACGGCGATGGCTGCGATTCCCCCGGCGCTCGCCGTGCAGTTCGACGCCGCGAGCGAGATGCCACCCGAGTTCCTGGCGGAGATCCGCCGGCGCCGATGGCCGCTCGCCGGTCCGTCGGGGGTGCCGTGGTTGATGTGCTCCTCGCCCGAGGGCCTGCCGCGCGCCGTCACCCGCGAGGACGTCCTCCGGGCGGCGGTGCTCGTGGAGGCTGTGACGCGATTCCTGGAGAAGCACGGCGACGCGATCTTCGACGAGCTGGCGCGGTGCTCGGAGCGCTACGAGCTCGACGGGGCCGTGGGGAAGACCCGGGTGATCGTCGAGCACCCGCACCCGGCGTACCTCGACGAATTCGAAGACGACCCCGACGCGGCGTTGGAGGCGCCGGACGCGATGGACTCCGCCGAGGAGGCGGCCACCGCGCGCTTCCTGGGCGAATGGAAGGAGCGCTACAACAACGAGCACCTCGACGAGTTCGAGGCCGCCGTCGAGAGACGGGCTTCGCGCTGCTGGGGAGGACCTTCACCCGCGACGACGGCCCGGGGCTGTCCCCGCACCTCGGGACCTCGCTGGTGCCGACCTGGACCTCCCTCTTCCGCCCGCGAAAGAACGGCCGCACGGCCCTCGACGACGCCGCGCTGGGGCGAAGCGCCGAGGATGAGTCCTCCCGCGCCGCGAGACAGCGGCTCACGAAGGCAGGGTGATCCTCGCGGACGTGCTCTCCGTCGACCGCGCCGCCGGAACCGTCCTCATGGAGGACGTCTTCGACCACACCCGATACTCCGTGCTCGGCTGGGGCGACGCGCAGCTCGAGCAGCTCACCCGGTGGGCCCGGGGCTTCGGGCTGATCCTGCCGCGCGACGACGGCCGGTGGATCTTCCCCAGCGTCTTCTCCGTGGGCGATCACTTCGCCGAGGTCGACCCCGCCCGCTTCGTGGCCGCGCTGCGCTCGACCCTCGCGGCGCTGAAGAAGCCGGCCGCGTCCGTCGACCCGGCGGCGCCTTCGGCGGGGCTGCGGCTCCACTGGGGCATCGCGTACGGGGTGCTGGTGAGGATGGCCGAGGAGGTGCGCGCGGCGCAGAAGCCGAAGCGGGTGTTTCTTGGCACCAGCGAGGGCGACTGCGTGGAGTTCTGCGACGTGGTGGTGAAGCTGAAGACCGCCGTGGCGACGGTCGCCTCGCGGATGGGCGCCGCGGGCGACATGGTGGAGGCCGGCGAGCGTCGCTGGAGCTGGATGGCGACCACGCCCTCGCCGCTGGCGCCAGGTGGGGAGGACCTCGGGAGCCTGGCGAGAGAGGGCAGGCAGTGGGTGGTGAGGGCGATCTCCCCGGCGAGGGTGGAGCGGCTGTTCGAGCGCATCGAGGCGATCGTGGGAGAGCGCCCGAAGGAGGTCTCGCGCACGGTCAGGGCGCCGTGGAAGGAGGAGCAGGGCATCGCCCGAAGGAAGGAGGAGGCCGACGAGACGGTGGTGATCTCCAACCGGCCCTTGAAGGCGGCGTCGCAGGAGGAGGCGATGAGCACGGTGGTCGAGCTGAGCGAGAAGGCGCTGCGCGAGGCGCTGGATCGCGAGCAGCCGGAGGTGGGCGGAGTGCCCCGGCAGCGGGCGGCGACCCCGGAGGGACGAGCCGCGGTGGAGGCGTGGCTGCGAGGCCTTGAGCGGCGGGGGCAGGCCGAGGGGATGCCGGGCGGGAGGATGCTGGACCTCGACCCGATCCGACGCGAGCTGGGGATGCCGACGGTGGTCGGGTAGGGGACGTCTCCACCACGGTCGCGCCGTGGAAGCTGCATCAGCATTACGCCCTCGACGGCGAGGTGGAAGGTCGCCGCCCCAATGGTCTGGCGTCAGCGCCTGCGCCTTGCCCCGCGGGCCTCGACGCCCTCGAGGGCGACCACCTCCACGGCGTCGAGGTCGTCGAGCGAGACACCCCACTCCGTGGCCGCCGTCTGGATGTACGAGAGCATCTCCCCGCCCCGCGCCGGCCCTGGCGCCACGCTGCGCCGCGCTTCGGCCTGCGCGAGCAGGCGCGCCAGCCCCCCGGTGGCCGCGCGGAGCTGCCGGATGCCCGCCACCGCGATGCACTCCTGGAAGCGCAGCGCCAGCGGGCTGCACGCGGAGAGCAGGCGCTCGAAGACGTCGCGGGACAGCTCCAGCGTCACGCCCTCCGTGCGCCCGCGCACCGTCGCCGAGCGCGGGCCTCGGTCGACCAGGGCGATCTGGCCGATGAAGGTTCCGGGGGCGATGGTCGCCAGGACCCGCTCGCCCTCCGCGGCGGCCCGCACCACCTCGGCCTCGCCCGACACCACCAGGAAGCAGGAGCGCCCGACCTCGCCCTCGCGGCACAGGATCGTGCCCGGCGACATGCGCTGCTCGACGGCGGCCGTGACCAGCACCGCCAGCTCGGCGTCCGAGTACTCGCGCAGCGCAGGCAGCGCGCGCAACGCGGCGAGGACGCTCACGCCCGCCCCCGCACGCGATCGAAGAGGCGCTGAAGGCCCGAGCGCTCGGGCGGCCGCTCGGAGGCGGGCGACGGCGGCGAGGACGGCGAGGGCGGCGGTCGCGAGGGCGAGACCTCGCGGTCGACGCGGGCCTCGATGTCGCGCAGCCGTCGGGTGACCTCGCGGATCACGGCGCCCACCACGAGCGCCGACAGGGCGGGCGCGCCGACGCGCATCGCGTGCAGCGCGTCGCGGCTGAGCTCGGCCACCACCGCCGGGGAGAGCGCGACGAGCGTGGCCGACCGCGGGGCCGGGTCGACGCAGGCCATCTCCCCGACCAGTTCTCCCGCCCCGACCCGCGCGATCTCCACGTCGGCCTCGCCGCGGCGCACCCGCACCGAGAGCGCGCCGTCGGCGACGACCACCAGCGCGTCGCCGTAGTCGCCCTCGCGAAACAGCACGTCGCCGGCAGCGAGGGTGCGCCACCGCAGGCAGGAGAGCAGCGTGTCGAGGTCGCCGGCCGCGACCTGCGAGAAGGCCCCCACGCGCCGCAGCCCCGCGCGCCGTTCGTCGAGCGTTTGCATCGTTGTCGCCGACGCTATCACGGCGGTGCCCGACATCCGTCGCATGGGCGCGCACCACCCCGACCGCGGCGTGCACGCGTGCTGCAGGCGGCCGCAGCTCTTCACCGAGGCGAAGTTCCTCCGCGCTTCCGCGGGCCTCGTTTGATCGACGCGAAGGTGCGCCGGCCGCTGGCTGCTCTTGCGCGGTGGTGGTCTCCCTGTCGTCGTCGTCCGCCCGGCCTCGCTCGACGCCCGTCACCTCCGTCCCCCAGGTGAGCCTCCCGGACGGGACCCGCCAGGCGCGGCAGTCGTCGCGGAAGCGGCCCGGGAGCGCGCGGCTCGACAGGGGGGACGAAGCGAGCGCCTCGTCTCATGGTGGTGTGTAACTGTTCTGCTCAGTCCCCTTACACCTCGCCACGGAGCGCAACGGATGTCACCCCCGCGGACCCGATGGATCTTCGCACTCGCCATGGGCCTCGCCGTGGGCCTCCCTGCCAGCGCGCAGCCGCGGCCTCCCGAGCCGATCGTCGGCCGCCCGTGCCGCGACGACGAGGTGCCCTATTTCGCATCGGGCTGCGAGGGGCCCGCCCGCCGCCAGTGCTGGTCCGCCGCCGTGCGCCCGATGCCGATGACCTTCTGCGGATGCGACGGCCGCACGTCGAGCGCCCGCTCCCGGTGGCGGTCACCGCTGGCGCCACGCCGGGCCCTGCCCCGCCGCGCCGCCACCGCCGTCCACCCCATCGACGCCGCCCGCGACCCCCACCGATGTCCCCGCATGGCTCGCTCGCTGCGCCGTCGCCGGGCGCAACGGGCTCAACCCGCAGATCGAGGTTCCGACCGACCTCACGACCGCAGGCCGGGCGGCGCTGCTCGACGCCGTCGCCCGCGCCCCGCGCGACCGACGACGGTGCGCGGCCTGGGCCCTCGGCCGCCACGCCCCCGTCCGCGAACTGCAGCGTTTCTGGCGCGCTCAGCTCGCCTCGTCGCGCGACGCGCAGGTGCTCACCGAGGCCTTCATCGCGCTCTCCGAGCTCGCCGACCCGGCGGACCTCGACCTCGCGCTGGGGCAGTACGCCCACCACCCGCACCTGCGCCATATGCTCGCGGGTCGGCTACGGGCGTGGCGAGATCGCCGGGTGATCCCCGCGCTGGTCGCGCTGCTGGAGACCTCCGAGGCGGAGACCACGCGCCGCAACGCCGTGACGTCCATCGAGCTGCTCGGCTTCGTCGCGCGGCAGCCGGCCGACGCGAGCCCGCCGCATTCGGCGCCGGGCAGCGGGCCCGACACCACCGCCGCGCCTTACCGCCGGTGGTGGCAGCGCGAGGGCCGCGTGGCCTTCGCGCGAGAGCAGCAGGCGTGGTCGCGCCTCGTCGCCAACGTGCGCCCTGCGACGGGGCTCGAGCCCGACTGGATCGAGCTGGCGCGCCCCCCGCTGGAGACCCCCGCGAGGCCCTGACGGAGCGGGCCGCTTCAGCCCTCGAGGCCGAACCAGCCGCCAGTGTCTCCGCCGCCCCAGCACTCCCAGTCCCCGCCGCCGAAGGGCCTGGTTTGCAGACGAAGGCGATCTCGGACGCCGCGCTGATGTCCCTCTGCTCGAAGCCGGTGGGGTGGAAGACGCGGCCCACGTGGACCGCGCAGCCGCACCTGGCCGACGACGTAGATGCCTCCGCCGACGGAGTAGACGCCCGCCTCGGCGTGGCGTGAGTACACGGCGACGTATCCGCCGTCCTCGCCCTGGTAGAGGTTGACGGTGGCCAGCACGCGCTCCTCGCTGCCCTCGTAGGGCACGTTGGCGACGCCCCCATCGGGCGAGACGTAGACGCGAAAATCCTCGGGGAGCCAGAGGTCCATCATGGGCGTGGAGTCTGGCAGAACCGGCGAAGCTCCGCCGCGACCTACGGCGATGAGACTACGGGAAGATGCTGTCGAAATGCCGATTCAACCTGGACGCGAACTCACCCACGTGCGCGATGAGGTTGCTCCTCGGGTTGCCCAGGCTGGCGACGATCGCGAGGTCCCGCGCTGGCCACTGGATCGCACCGGCCGTCGACTCCCACGGATACTCGAGCTTCGCCGCGTTGTGTAACAGTTCAGGGGTGCAAGCCGCTCGTTTGACGCTGGGGTTCGCGCGTTGGCGCTCACCCCAGGCTATAACAAGTGACGACCCCCACGTGCGTGGGGGTCTTTCCTCCGGAACACGTTGGACCTTCCGGAAGCCCCATTCGATGTGCAGTGGGCTCCATTGAAGTGGGATTCCTGTTCGAAAGACCCCCCGCACGTGGGGTCGTCACTGTTATAGCCTGGGGTGAGCAAGCGTCAAACGAGCGGCTTGCACCCCTGAACTGATACCGCGTTGTTGCCCCGAGCGACGGAGGGTTGAGCCCGTTCGAGCGCCCCTACGCACGGTGATCTATTTCAGGCGATCTTGCGCAGCGTCTGGGCAGTACCCCAACCCGCAGGGAGGGCGAGATCGCCGTGTTCGATGCGCTCCCAGTCATCGACACCGAGCAGGAGCACGACAGAAGCATAGGGGACGCCGAGATCAGGACGAGGGGCGAAGCGGAAGGGGAGCACCTCCCCCGATGAGCCAATGGAGCCGGATACCTCGACGAGGCGAACCTCGTGCTCGTTCTCCGCGAGGTACACGGACTTCGTCTCATGGTCTTCAGCGCGATGCGCGTTCGCGAGCTCTCTCGCGACTTCAAGAATGGGCTTCATGACCTTCGGACGCTAGCGCCGCACCTTCGCCGATGTCAGCGCGCCGAGCGGTGACCCCGGCGAGCAGGCCTTGATGGCCGCGTCGAAGCTCGTTGCGAACGCCGCCTCGTCGGCCGGTCCGAGGCGCGCCCGCAGCGCGAGGAGCGCGTCGCGCAGGGACGCGTCGGCGAGCAGCTCGGCCGCCTCCACGCACCAGTCTCCGCAGAACTGCCCAGCCAGCTCATGACGGAGCGCGGGCAGCACGCGCGGATCGCGCCGAGCCGCGAGCCCGATGAGCGCCTCGCCGCGCACCTCGCCGTCCGCGTCTTCCGTCCGCTGAAGCAGCGCGTCGCGCAGGTCGGGGGTGTCCGTCGAGACCATCGAGGCCAGGCCAAAGGTGGCCCAGTTGCGCACGTCGAGGTCGGGATCGCGGCTCAACGCGATGAGGGCCGCGATGGCGTCGGGCCGATCGTGACCGGAGAGGCCACAGACGACGCCGAAGCGCACGTCGGCGCTCGGGTGCGATGCCAACCCCAGCAGCGCCGGGATCGCGACGGGGCTTCTGCGGTGCCCGAGGGCGACGCCCACCGCGCGGAGCACTCGCTCGTCGGGGTCGGACAACATCCCGATCAGGATCGCGACGGACTCGTCCAGGCGCTCCGCCACGTCCCAGCCGAACTGCGCCAGGATGTCGGCGGCGATCACCCGATCGAGTGCGCTGGCGCTCCGGGCGAGCGCTCTGGCGGCGTCGAATTCCTCGCTGCCGCTGCGCCAGAGCAGCACCGCGAGCGTATCGGGCTGGTGCTCGAGATAGTCGTCGTCGGCCCGAAGCAGCGAGAGCAGCTCCCCGGTGGTCCGAGGGGCGCGGGCGAGGGGGCTGTCCGGGTCGCGCATGGGCTCGTGAACCTGCACTCTCCGAGCTGGGTGCGTCTCGTCGGTTGGATCGGTCTTGTGGCTACGTCTCGTAAGAATGCTCGACGACCGCACGTACCCGACGTGCAGGAGAAGAGGCCCTGGAGCCCCGAGGGGTCACACGATGAACGGGAGCAGTCGGGCGATGTTTCGCGCGTCGTCGATGCCCCGGTGGTGGGTTCCCGCGAGAGGAAGGCCCGCCACCCGCAGCGCCTGGGCCATGCCGAATCGCCTGGAGCTTCCGCGTCGCTCGGAGAACTGCGCCTTGAGGTTGAGGTGGTCGGGGCCGAAGGGCCACGCGACGCTGTGGTAGCGACAGTCCTGCTCGAACTGCGAGCGGTCGTAGGCTCCCCACGAGGCGAACAGCACCTGAGGGGGTCCGCCATGGGCGTGGATGCGCGCCGAGAGGGCGGCCATCGCCTCGGGGAAGGCCGGCGCGGCGTCCACCATGGCCTAAGTGATGGTCGTGAGCTGCGTGCAGAAGGCCGTCAGCCGGGGATGTCGCACAGGGCGGACGAAGGTCTGGAACTCCTCGAGCGGTGCGAGCGAGTCGCCGTCGACGAAGAGGGCGCCCACCTCGATGATCTCCATCTCCGGGCCGGGCACGGCGCCCGCGTCGTCGCAGGTCGCCTCGACGTCGATCACGAGATAGCAGGCAGGACGGGCAGCGCGGGTCACCGCTTCGGCAGGAGGCTCACGCATCGGCTCGACGCTACACCGTCCCGATGCGCAGTCGGCGGTGCTTGCCGACCGTTGCGTCGCCCGCCAGGCGCACAGGCAAGTCGTCGTCCCTCGACACGCGAAGCTCCTCGCAGCGGAGCCCAGACCGCCGATCCGCCGCCGAACCTCACACCCGGCGGCGCGGAAGAGGGACAGCGTCGATGCGGTCGAGCAGCGCGATCACGCGACGGCTCTCCTACTGCTCAACCAGGCGCCCCGGAGCGAGCGCCTCGTCTCGTGGAGATTCCTAATCAAATTTCTGCCGTCAGCCTGGTTTGTAACTGTTCTGCTCGCGCCGTAACTTCGCTGCGTGAAGCGGGCTGATCGTAATCGTTCTTCCACGAGGCCCGTCGGGTAGGCCGCTGCTGCCGCGCTTCGGGGTGCCCGATCTGGGCCTCGTCCACGCCTCCTGCGTGAGCGCCGCGGGCGGAATGGCTCCCTCGCCGCGTCGAGGACGCGCTGCTTGTCGGCGCTTGGGGCCGACGATGGAGGCGAGCCCGACCTGCGGCGATGAGACTACTGGAAGATGCTGTCGAAATGCCGATTCAACCTGGACGCGAACTCGCCAACAGCGGTCGCAGGCGAGCTTCACGCGCGCGGTCGTCGCGACGAGCGCCTCGCCGGACGGAACCCCTCCACGCTCGCGGTGTCCAGGCGGACCTGCGCCATGCGCCCTTCGACTTCGAGCCAGGCGTCGAGGAAGGCCTTTGGAGAGACCCCGCTCGCCTCTTCCATCGCCCAGTCCCATTCGAGGAAGAGCCGCGTCGCCTCGGGGCCGAGGTGGTAGTCGTCACCATCGGGCGAGCCAATCCAGTCGGGGAGTCCGGCGCCCAGCTCATCGTCGAGGTCTTCGAGGATCTCCGTGAAGCGCAGGTCGGGTGCGAGGTCCGCTGCGATCACCGCGGGCATCAGCGCGCGAAGCTGCTTCGCCACCTCGTCGAGGTCGTCGGTGACCGATCCCCGATCCGCGTACGGTGTGTCCCAGGCGTGGTCCTGGTGGACGTACTCGCCCTCCTCGTCGCCGCTCGCCGTGACGATCTCGTCCCAGCGCGCCCACAGCTTCTCCCACTCCTGCTCGACCTTCCGCCGACCCGCCCGCCCCGACTCGGCACCCTTCGACGGCGGGGTGAGGGCCAGCGTCAGCGCGTCGCGGGTGGGCGCCTCGAGTCCGTCGAGCAGACGCTGTCGACCCGCCGCATCGAGCGCGAGCAGCGCGGGCTTGCAGCACCGAGGTCGTCGTCGTCGGACAGCGCCTCTTGCAGGCGCAGCCGGAGAGCGTCGCGCTGGGCCATCCGCGAAGTCCCTGGCTTGCGTGGAGTCTTCTTCATGGGCGTTCGCCGAGGATGCCATTGCACCGGACAACCCATCCACCGAAGTCCACAGGCTCGGACTCTGGTCGGCGCATCGTCTCGCGCGGCGATCGCTCCGAGGAGGCCGACCACCTTCGCCCAACAGCCCTCAGGGGCGACGGTCGTCCGCGAGGGCCCAGTACGTCTGGTGTGTCGGCGCGTCGAGGCGATCACGCCACGCGTCCCGCACGCCGGGCTCCTGGGCCACGAGGCGCAGCTCCCGGTTGGTGCGGCGGGCTAATCTCTCGTAAGGTTTCAGTCTCATGAGCGCCGACGATCACTTCGACCCCAAGGCCCGTGCCGCCGAGAAGCAGGCGTCGCGCGACGAGGACGACGCGGCCCTGGCCTCGGGCGCGAAGAGCCGTGACGAACTGCGCCGTGAGTACGGCGCCTTCGCCCAGCTCCGGGTGAGGCCCGACTTCGAGGCGGCCCACGCTCGTCGCTGATGCCCCCGCCGATCTCGGCGAGGGAGGTGCTCGAGCTCCTGGCGAGGCTCGGCGACGTCGCCGATCGCATCGTCCTGGTCGGGGGTCAGGCGGTGAACATCTGGAGCGAGTACTACCTCGCGCAGGGGCGTGCGCCCGAACTGCTTGCGGACGCGCCCTTCACCAGCAAGGACATCGACTTTTGCGGTAGCCATGAAGCCGCGAGGCTCTTCGCGGCGCGGGTCCGTCAGGGCCGCGCGAAGCTGGCCACGCTCGACGATGCCACCCCCAACGTCGGCGTCGTGCTCTACGTCGATGACGGCGGCCACGAGCGCGTCGTCGACTTCCTCGGCGCACCGTTCGGCATGGTTGGCCGCGAGGTCGAACAGCGCAGCGTACGCCTTGATGTGCTCGACGAAGCGGGCACCTCGACCGGGGCAACCCAATCGCGTGATGCACCCGGTCGACTGCCTGGAGAGCCGCGTGCACAACGTCATGGGGCTCGCCGACGCCTACGACACCCCGCGGGGGAGACGGCAGCTTCACGCGTCCGTGGTGTGCGCCCGCGAGGCGCTTGCGGACATCCTCGACACCCCGGCGAGCGACCAGTTCGATCCCGTGCGTATCGTGCTCGACCTGAACGAACGCTTGTTCACCTTCTGTCTCCGCGACCGCCATGGCCGCACCGTGCATCAGCGCACGGGCATCGATCCCCTCGACGCCGTGTCGGTCGACCCCCGCCTCGGCGAGAGGTTCATCGGCGTACGGCTCCCCCAGGTGCGGGCGCGCGTCGCCGCGCTGCGGGCAAAGCTCGCAGGGGCACCAGCCTGAGCGTCATCCCACAGCCTTGGGACGTCCCGCCGATGTTCCCATCCGGCACGACCTACTGGCGGTTGGCCTCGTAGAGCGCGAAGGCCTCCGGCTCGGTGACCTCATCGGTCATCCGGCTCCAGAGCAGAAAGCGGAGTTGCGGGAGATCGTCGCCGACGCGCATGGTGGACGGGTTGGAGCGTACGCCCTGGGCGAGGGCCCGATCACGCGCCGCCTTCGACGCACCCGGGGGCCTTCACGCTACGGGGGAGACCTTCGGCGTTCGGATGGCCGACGACGCCCCCGCGGCGGTCGTCTTCGCGGCGGTGGTCGAGCGCACCGAAGCGAGGCTCTATGAGTTCGCGCGGTGGCGACCGGGGCACGGGGAGGACGGCGTCTGGACGCTAGAACTCGCATGACCGACACGCTCGCCTGGTATGCCGCCAACGCCGCGACCTTCGCGACCGCGGCCGACACGGTGGATCTCTCGGCGCTGCACGCTGCCTTCATCGCGCGCCTCCCGGCCGGCGCCCGGGTGCTCGACGTCGGTTGCGGCAGCGGACGCGACGCCCGCGCCTTCGTGCGCCTGGGGTGTCGGGTGACGGCCCTCGAACCCTGCGAGGCGCTCGCCCGGATCGCGGAGTCGTCCCTCGGGTTTCCGGTCCGTCACGGGCGGGTCGAGGAGCTCGATGATCGGGGCGTCTACGACGGCGTGTGGGCCTGCGCGTCGCTGCTGCACGTGCCGGTAACGAGCATGCGCGAGGTGCTCGCGCGCCTCGCCCGATCCCTGGTGCCCGGCGGCGTGTTGTACGTCTCGTACAAGCGAGGTGGCGGCGAGCGCGTCGAGGGTGGACGCTTCTTCCACGACGAGACGATGGCCTCGCTGGAGGCTCGTCTGGGCGCGGCGGGGTTTGCGACGGTGACGTGCAGGGAGACGCCCGACGCCCGCCCGGAGCAGGCGACCACGGTGTGGGTCAACTTGTTCGCGTCGGTCGAACGGTGAGTCCGGCGCGGCTCCGCGGACACCGCAGGGCCCGGGGGGAGCGTGGCTATGCATGCACGATATCAGCAGGTCGGGTGACGGTTGATCTCCGCTACGATGCCGCCGTGCATACCCTCAACGCGCTGCCCCCGATCGAGCGCTCGATCGTCGAGCTCGTCTCGGTGTTCGTCGAGACCACCACGCTGACGAACATCGTCCGGGCGCTGGGCAAGCTCGGCCACCGGATCGCCGGCCACGCCGTCAAGAACGACGAGATCCTCCCGCTGCTGAAGGCGCTGGTGGCGCGCGGAGTCCTCGTCGGCGAGGACCGCTACGCCGTGCCTGCGGAGCTCGCCCACCGCGCCATGCTCTCCGCTGCGACGGCGGGGAGCCTCGGCCGCATGGCGGTGATCGTGCGCGATCTGCGGCCCGCGAGGACGGCTCCCGACAAGGGCATCGAGACGTGGGAGCTCGCCGTGCGCGAGCTCCGCATCGAGCTCTACGCGAAGCGCTGGGACGCCGTCCGCGCCCTCGTCCGAGCGCTCCCGCGCCACGTCTTCCACGAGGTGTGTCGACCCTTCGACCGCGACTGGGTCGCCGCCCTGCCCGCTGATCTCCGCAGCCACGCGCTCGCGGGCATCGTCGAGACCGCGACGAACTACCTCAGACCCGTCGACGAGGCCTTCGCCATGCTCGAGGCGGAGCGCGAGATCACGGACTCCGAGCACCGCATCCTCGTCGAGCAGCTCGTCTTCCGTGGCCGACTCCACGACGCCGAAGGCCAGCTCGCCGGCCGCCGCTCGGTCGAGGCCGACGCGGGGCGGGCTCTGCTGGCGCTGCTCCGCGGGCGCACCGTCGAGGCGATCGCGGCCTACGAGGCGGCCCTCGGAGTGGTGCGAAAGCTCTCCGGCAAGCGCGCCGCCATCTTCCCCGATCGCTTCGGGCTGTTCTTCGTCGTCGCGCTGATCGCGGAGGGCAGCGTCGCGAGCCTCACCCGCGCCGCGGCGCTGTGTGAAGCCGCCCAGGCCTCGCATCCTCTCGCGCGGAGCTACGCGATGCTCGACGAGCTGCTCGACGTGATCGCCGGTCGCGCGAACGAGGACGCGCTGACCTCGATCACGAGCACGACGGAGCTGGCATCCGGAGATCCGATCGAGCTGCTCATCCAGGGAGCCTCGGCGCTGTGGGCGAAGGCCACGCTCCCGAGCGAGGCGCGGGCCGCGCTCGAAGGACGGATCGCTCGCGCCGAGGCCGCCGGACTGCGCTGGTACGCCGCCCAGGGCGCCGACCTCCTCGACGCCCTCGCAGGGAAGGCCCTCGGAGCGCGCAAGGACATCGACGGGGTTCGCCTCGCCACGCTGGTGACCCGCCGCGAGCGCTGGGTCGAGACCCTCGCCGTGCTGGTCGACCTCGCGGCGTCCGGCAAGCCCGCGCTCGCCGCCGCGAAGGGCGAGTCCGACCACCGCCTCGCCTGGATCGTGCGCAAGAACGCCTACGGGCTCTCGGTCGATCCGCGCGAGCAGACGAGGTCGAAGGGGGAGTGGTCGAAGGGGAAGCCGGTCGCGCTCAAGCGGCTCTCGGAGGAGGCGAAGAAGCTCGGGTTCCTGACGAGTGCCGACCTCGCCGCGTGCGCGGCCATCGAGACCTCGACCACCTACGAGTATTACGGGCGGTATCCGCGCACCAGCTACGCCATCGATGTCCCTCGCGCCCTGCGCGCGCTCGTCGGAGCGCCCAACGTGGTGATGGAGCTTCCCGGCGGCGCCTTCGAAGCCTGCGAGATCCACGAGGGGGTGCCCCGACTCGAGGTCACCAGCGAGGGTGATCGCCTGTCGTTGTCGCTCGTTCCACTGCCGAGGAGCGAGGAGGAGAGCGTCACGGTCGTCGACGGTGGCCCTCGTACGATGGAGGTCGTGGAGTTCGCGCCGATCCATCACGCCATCGCGAGAGCGCTCGGCGTCAAGGCCCTCGAGGTGCCGCGCTCGGGAGAGGCGCAGCTCCGCGCGGCCCTGGGCGCGCTGTCGGGTCGAGTCGCCGTCCAGGCGGACCTCCCCAGCGCCGGCGGGGACGCGGATGCCGCGCGCGGAGACGCCCGCCCGTGCTTCCAGCTGCGCGCGCTCGGCGATGGTCTCTCGGTCGCGGCGCACGTCCGCCCGCTCGGCGCCGACGGGCCCGTCGCTCGCCCCGGACGCGGCGGCGCCGTGGTGCTCACCGTGGTCTCCGGCCGACGGGTGCAGGCGACGCGAGATCTCGCCGAGGAGACGCGCAGGCTCGACCGCGCCCTCGCCGCATGTCCGGCGCTCTCCGCGGGGCGCAGCGCCGACGCGGACTTCGTCCTCCCCAACCCCGACCGCGCGCTCGAAGCCCTCGTCGAGCTCCGCGCGCTGGCGGGTGACGTGGTCCTCGAGTGGCCCGACGGCGAGGTCCTCCAGGTCTCGGAGCCCGTCGGCTCCGAGCAGCTTCGGTGGGTCATCAAGAGCGACGCCGGGAGCTTCCTCGCGCGTGGCACGCTGGCGATCGCCGGACGCAAGGCCATCGAGATCGCGGACCTCGCCGACTACCTCTCGGCATCCCCGGGCCGCTTCCTCCAGCTCGCTGGCGAGACACGCTATCTCGCGCTCACCGCCGAGCTTCGCGAGCGCCTCGACGAGATCCTGGGACTCACCGAGCGCGCCGGGCGTGGGCTGCGCGTCCATCCCCTCGCGGCCCCGATGGTGGCCGAGCTCCTCGGAGACTCCGCCCTCAAGGCGGACGACGGTTGGCGGCGTCAGGTGGAGCGCTTCGCCGCCAGCGGCGACGAGGTGGAGGTCCCATCGACCTTCCGCGGCGAGCTGCGGCCGTATCAGTTCGATGGATTCCAATGGATGGCGCGGCTGAGTCGCTGGGGTGCCGGGGGATGTCTCGCCGACGAGATGGGCCTAGGGAAGACCATCCAGGCCATCGCGCTGCTGTTGCACCGGGCGGCGGAGGGACCGGCCCTGGTCGTCGCGCCGACCTCCGTGGTGCCGAACTGGGTCGACGAGCTCGGGCGCTTCGCACCGACGCTCCGCGTGCGCACCTTCATGGGGTCGGGGCGAGCCAGGGAGCTCGACGAGCTCGGTCCCTTCGATCTGCTGGTGACGAGCTACAGCGTCCTCCAGCTCGACATCGACGCCCTCGCGAAGATCGACCTCGCGACGGTGGTGCTCGACGAGGCGCAGACCATCAAGAACGCCGGGACGCTCCGGGCTCGCGCGGCGGTGCGTCTCCGCGCGCGGCTCCGCGTGGCGACGACGGGGACGCCCATCGAGAACCGGCTCGACGACCTCCACAGCATCTTCTCCTTCCTCAACCCCGGGCTCCTGGGCACGGCGCAGGGCTTCCAGACCCGCTTCGTGCGGCCGATCGAGCGCGATCGCGACCCTCGCGCCCGGAGCCTTCTGCGCAGGCTCGTCGCGCCCTTCGTGCTCCGCCGCACCAAGACGCAGGTGGTGCCCGAGCTCCCCGCGCGCACCGAGGTCACGCTCCGCGTCCCGCTCGAGATGGAGGAGATGGCCATCTACGAGGTCATCCGGCAGGAGGCCCTGGCCGAGCTCTCTCGCGAGCTTCGCGGTGAGCGCGCGAAGGGGCCTGGGCGCATCCGCATCCTCGCTGCGATCATGCGACTCCGTCAGGCGGCGTCGAACGCGCGGCTGGTGCTGCCCGACGCGACGGCCCCGAGCGCCAAGCTGGCGGCGCTCGGCGAGCTGCTGGACGACCTGCTGCCTGGTCAGCACAAGGTGCTCGTCTTCAGTCAGTTCGTGAGCCACCTCGCGCTGGTGAAGGAGATGCTGGATGCGCGCGGTGTCCGATATCAGTACCTCGATGGAGCGACACCGATGGCCGCCCGGAAGGCCGCGGTCGATGGCTTCCAGAAGGGCGAGGGGGAGGTGTTCCTGATCAGCCTGAAGGCGGGGGGATTCGGGCTCAACCTCACGGCCGCCGACTACGTCGTGCACATGGACCCGTGGTGGAACCCAGCGGTCGAGGATCAGGCCTCGGACCGGGCGCACCGCATCGGGCAGGCGCGGCCCGTCACCATCTATCGGCTCGTGGCGCGCGACACCATCGAGGACCGGATCCTGGGGCTGCACCATCGCAAGCGCGAGCTCGCGGCGGGGATCCTGGAGGGCAGCGACCTCGCCGGGCGCATGACGGAGGAGGAGCTGCTCGGGCTCATCCGCGACGCGAAGTGAGCGGGGTCGATGCCGGTGGCGCCGCGGGCCTGGGCTCAGCGGTACTGGTCGGGGGCCTTGCCGACCGAGGCGGCGACGCGGGGGTACTTCGCGCGCGGCGTGGGAGACGGTCGGATGTCGACCAGCTCGATGTCGAACAGGTTGTGGTCGCCGAAGTCGTAGAGCAGCCTGAAGCGGTGTCCGACGGGCATGCCCAGCATCCCGATCGGCATCGCGGCGGGGCCATCGTCCACGCTCCATGGGTCTCCCTCGGGCGATACCTGGAAGTCGTCCTGATCGAGCTCGGTGCTCAGCGCGAGGGCCCAGAGGTGATCGTGGTCCCAGGAGAACGCGCTCACGACGGCGGAGACGAGGTCGACCAGCGTGTGCGTCGCGAGCAGCTCCACGGTGCGCGACGCCCGGCCGAAGGTGGCCTTGAACGCGTACACCCCACCCTCGGACGGGACCTCCGCGGCGTGACCCATGGCCGCCAACCATCCGCGCGCGGCGAAGCACGGTTCGAAGGCGCGATCTTCGCGAGACACGTGTTCGAGGAGCTTGAGGGCGCCCGCGGTGAGGGCACCCTTCTGCGTGCGCCACAGGCGTCCGACGGCGTCGATCGCCGCGGTGCGAACGCGCTTGTCGGGGTGCTCGCGCAGCAGCGCCTCGATGCGCCTCGCGGCGGTGTTGCTGCCGCCGGTGCGGGTCGCGATGAGGGCGATGCCCGCGACGGCCCAGGCGCGGCGCTTCACGGCGAACTGGTCGCGCGGTCGCGTGTAGTCGAGGAGGTGTTCGAAGAAGGGCAGCGACGTCGGCGACGCCGTGAGCGCGATGTGCCGGAGCATCCCCTCTTCGAGAGCCAGCTTGCCCGAGCCGCTCGCGTCGAGCACGCGCGTCAGCAGCGACTCGGCCACGGGGAGCACCGCGTCGGGGAGCTTTCTGGGACGGTCGAAGACGGTGAACCCGGGGACGCGAGAGAAGTCCCGCTTCGCGCCGGGAGCATCGAGCATCTGTCGGAGCAGGGCGAGGCTCGTGGGGAGATTCGCCGTGGGAACCCGCTGGAACAGCTCATCGTCCACGGCATAAAAAGGCAGCGTTCGCGAGGATCTGGGCGGGCGTATCGCGCAACATCGCGGGACGATACAGCGACCCCGTTGACGGCTCACGGGGTGACGTGTGAGCTTCGACTTCACGGCGGCACCGACGCCGAACCCCGACGGGTCCTAACCCCCGCAGGATCCCTCGTCCGGGGCAAAGGGGAGTGAACTCCTCCGGCTGGTTGGTCATTAGGTTCCTTCGTGCTACGCAGCCGAAGGCGGGGGCTGAGGTGGCGTAGCGGAAGGAGAGCCCGCATGACCGCCCATCGAGACCTCAAGAACCTCATCCGCGAGCGCCAGCAGAAGACCGGCGAGTCGTACACCGCGGCACGTGTCCACGTGATGCACGCCCGCACGAAGCTCCTGGGGCACGTGCCCGACGACACCCAGACGAGCATCCCCTCCGCGGAGGTGGAGGCCGTCATCCTGAGGGTCAATCGGCAGTCGGCGCGGGTGCGCATCCTGGGCGAGGCGGGCGAGGTCACGTTCCGCCCGGTGACGTCTGGAGTGTCGTTCCTGGCCATGTCGTCAGCCTCGCGGTGGATCGTCGGTGGACGTGGCTCGGAGCCCCGTACGCCAGCGGCAGGATCGAACGCGCGCGCATCGACGTGGCCAGGTTGGACCTGCTGCCGCTTCCCCTCATGGGAGGCGAGCTCCGCGACGTCCGGTCGAGCACCGAGCCCCATGCCAGCCCGGATCCGTACGCGCCGTTGTGGAAGCGGCTCACGGCGAAGCCGCGCCCATCCTTCGAGTTCGATCACATCGCGTGGGGTCAGTTTCCGGGATCCGATCCCGAGGAGAACCCCACATGTGAGGCCTCGGAGCTCATCGAAGCCGGCGACCGCGAAGGAGCCCGTGAGCTCCTCATGAAGGCCCTCGGCGCCGACCTTCGGTGCCTCGATGCGCACGCACTCCTTGGCTATCTGGAGTTCGATCGGTCGCCCGAGCGCGCGATCGCCCACTACGAGCTCGGAGTGCGCATCGGCGAGCTCTCCGTCCCCGTCGGCTTCGACGGGCTCATCGTCTGGGGGAGGATCTACAACAGGCCGTTCCTGCGCTGTCTGCACGGCTACGGGCTCTGCCTCTGGCGGCTCAGCAGGGCGCTCGAAGCGAGCCGGGTCTTCCAGCGCATCCTCTCGATGAACCCGAATGACCTCCACCAGGGCGTGCGCTTCTGTCTCGACGACATCCAGCAGGGCGGTCGCTGGCCGGAGACGCACGAGGGCGACGAGGCGACCCGGCCCCGGCGTCCCGGAGCGAGCGCCTCGTCTCATGGAGATTCCTAATCAAATTTCCGCCGTCAGCCTGGTTTGTAACGGGTGTGGCTCCCATCGTGCTCATGCGACACGGCGGACATCCCGCCGCTTCGCCTCCAGCGTGAGTTCGAGTGCAGCCACCCACCGATGGCTGAGATGCAGTGCGCGTAGCCGTACGATCTCTTCACCACTGGCGTCCTTCCAGCGTGCGCCCGAGCGCTTGAAACGTACATTGAAGAGACTCTTGCAGGTCGCCTCGACGGGGCCGATGCCCACGGGTCGGCCGCGGCTCTTCGAGCCCCCAGGCGGTGACCTCCGCCTGCAACTCCCTCCATGCCCCGGACTTGTTCAGCAACCGCAGCCTCCAGCGGGTGAGCCACGCCGTGGCCTGGGGCGCCTCGAAGCGCCGCCGCGCTGCTTTGCCCATCTTCTCCAGGAAGTGCCACAGGTCCACCAGCCGGGCGATCGCCCGTCCGAGCGCTGCCTCGGTCAACGCCTCGCCGAGCAGGTTCCACATCTCCACCGCGCCGTCGCACAGCAGCGTAACTTGAAGCGTCGGGCGCATGCCCAGCAAGGTCATCACGTCATCCTTCAAGCCGAGCACCAGGCCGTCCACATCCCCGCCCGGCATCCGCCCATAGCGGATCGTGTGCAGCCCTTGCCGGAGGCGTCGTGGATCGTCACGGTCGCGCAGTACGCCATGTGCCAGAGCCGCACGACAGGCCGCTTCGCCGCGCCCTTGGCGGGCCGCCCACGGGGTCGTCGCCGGGCTCTTCCATCGGCACCGCCACGCGGTCGAGCGAGATCACAACACCCGTGGCCTCGACCGGCAGCGCATAGGCGGCAATGAGCGCCGACTCGACCCGCTCGCGCTCCTGCATGACGAGCTCGCCGACCCGGTGAGCGACCCGCTCGAAGCTCGCGCGGCTGTAGGGCAGGACGCCGAGCTGATGGGCCGCTTGAGTGGCTTCGCGACTGGGGTCCAGTTGCACGAGAAAGGCCATCGCGGTGCAGGTCTGGGGCAGCCAGCTTACGCTGCCGACGACGCCCACGCGTACGCCGATCGGATCGACCGTCGTAGCGTAGGGATCCCCCCGCCGGGCGATAGCGCGTGCGCGTCACGACCACCGGCCCGGCGAGCGTGTAGTAGGTCGCCTCGCGGCGCAGCACGGGACGGTGGAGTCGGCCGCCGATGAGCAGGCGGGGCACCTGGCGATCACACGCGGCGAGGATCGTCTGGTGCAGCGATCGTTGCACCTCGGCGCCGAGCGTCGCCACCGCGCGCTCGACCGCGGCGTAGTCGAAGGGCTCGTCCGACCGGGCGTGCTCGACGGCCGCGAGGGTGAACGTCACGGCGTGGCTCAGGACGTCAGCGAGGGGCTTGAGGGCGGCGGGAAGATGAAGGACGATCGGCTCCACGGGGCATCCTGCGGGTGAGTGTTCAGCAACCCCTCGGTCGCATGGCTCTGCCCCGCCTTCAACCCCGCCCCATCACGTCGCCGCCAGGAGCTCCCAGGACCCCGAGCACGATGGGAGCCACACCCGTTTGTAACTGTTCTGCTCGCCCCGTAAGCTCGCTGCGGGAAGCGGGCTGATCCTAATCGTTCTTCCATGAGGCCCGTCGGGTACGCCGCGCTGCTGTCGCGCTTCGGGGTGCCCGATATGGGCCTCGTTCACGCCCCCCGCGTGAGCGCCGCGGGCGGGATGGTCGAGCGCCACGACCGCGCGGCGGAGGGGGTCCGCGCGGTGCGCGAGATGCCCGATCGGCGCGAGCGGCTGTTCATCCAGTGC
>JADJAE010000097.1 GCA_016704445.1 Deltaproteobacteria bacterium | reverse complement strand
CCCTGAAAGAGTTTTGATCCATGCCCGAGCTAAAGAGGTTTCAAGGCCCGTCGTCGGCGCAACCGCGTCTTCCAGTGGGCCCAGGGTTTCTCGGCCGGTCGGCCCGCTCTCTGCGGTCCGGCCCGCGAGGCCGTGCACAGGAGCCTGGTCGTACGCCTACGTGGGCCGCAAGCTCCGCAAGCGACTTCCGCCGCCTGTGGATCGCCCGCATCTCCGCCGAGCGCCCCCGCTTTCGCTCGGCGTGAACTACTCCGCCTCATCGCCGCCCTCAAGGGCGCCAACATCGCGTCGACCGGAAGATCCTGGCTGACCTCGCGGTGCGTGACTATGGCTTCTAAGGCCGTGCTCTCCGCCGTCGCCGTCGAGCCTCCGCCCCAACATCTTCGCCTCCGCCTGGGACCCCTCTCCACCACCCGAACCCCCGTACGAGCGCGTTGCGCCGGCGGGGGTCGTGTCTTCTGGATCCCTTCTCCACCGGGAGGTTTCGCCGCCATGACGAAGGCCGAGATCGTCGAGGAGACATCTAGGCGACCGTGGGCGGTTTCTCGAAGAAAGAAAGGCGGCCGACCTGGTCGACGCCGTCTTCGACGTCGCCATGCAGACCCTCGCCGAGGGAGACAAGAAAGGTGAAGATCTCGTCCTTCGGAAACTTCCTCGTGCGCGACAAGCGCAGGCGCCCGGGCCTCAACCCCGCACCCGCACACCCCTGATCACCCCTCGCCGCCCGGCGGAAGTCGTCCGTTCCGCCCTCCCCTGTGCTCAGGCACAGGTCAACGGGCGCTGATCCTCTCGCCCCTTGCCGGCGGCGCCTCGCGTTATGACGGCCCCTCTCCCCCGAAGTACTTCCGCATCGGCGGCGAACTCGCGGCTCCCGAGATCCCTTCGCACGTGCTGCGCTACTGGGAGACGGAGTTTCGCGCGGTGCGCCCGCTCAAGTCCGCGAGCGGGCGGCGGGTGTACAGCCGCCGCGACGTCGAGCGGCTCCAGCTCATCACAAGCGGCTGCTGCGAGACAGGCGCTACACCATCGAGGGCCCGCCGGCGCGGAAGGAGCGAGGGCTCGACGACGACGCCAACGCCCCCAGCGCGCCCGGAGGTGCTCCGCGCCGCCCTCCAGCCGCTGCGATCGACTCACCGCGCTGCTCCACCCCTCGACGCCCTGCGGCCCCGGTCGCGCCGGACATATCTTCGGCGCCGGAGATCCCCGTCTCCGGAGACCGAGCTCGCGAGCGAACTCGCGAGCCGCGACGAGACGGGCTTGACTCCCTAGTTCGCCCCCGTACGATCCGCGGCCCTTGTCTCGCCGCGCGCCGCCATCTGAGGCCTCCGATGTGGATCCTGATCTTGTCTCGCAAGGCGTCGATCTACTCGACGCGCCGACTCACCGAGGCCGCCCTCGCCCGCGGCCACCAGGTGAACGTAGTCGACCCGCTGGAGTTCTCCTCGTCGGTCCGAGGGCGGGCGTCGCTCTTCCACCGCGGCCTCGAGGTCGGGGCTATGACCTGGTGATCCCGCGCATCGGCGCGTCGGTGACCAACTACGGCCTCGCGGTGGTGCGCCAGTTCGACATGATGGGCGTGGCGGTGCTCAACCACGCCGTGGCCATCGCGCGCTCGCGCGACAAGCTCCGCGCGATGCAGCTCCTCACCAAGAAGGATCTCGACATCCCGACGACGGTCTGCACCAAGACCGCCTCGCACATCGACGCCGCGCTCGCGCTGGTGGGCGGGCCCCCGGCGATCGTGAAGCTGCACCAGGGCACGCAGGGCATCGGGGTGATGCTCGCGGAGACCCGGCAGGCCGTGGAGAGCACC
Organism: Deltaproteobacteria bacterium; assembly: GCA_016704445.1. Taxonomy (GTDB): domain Bacteria; phylum Myxococcota_A; class Polyangia; order Polyangiales; genus SCUS01. The sequence continues at coordinate 13,378 of JADJAE010000097.1, read as the reverse complement.
CTCGAGGCCTTCTGGACCCTCGGGCAGGACATCATCCTCCAGGAGTTCATCGCGGAGTCGCGCGGCAAGGACGTGCGCGCCATCGTGGTGGGCAAGCGCGTGGTCGCGGCGATGCGACGGAGAGCGCAGAAGGGGGAGTTCCGCTCCAACCTGCACCGGGGCGCGGAGCCCGAGGCGATTCCGCTCGACCAGCTCGACCCGCGCCACGCCAAGGCCGCCATCGAGGCGTGCAAGGTGATGGCGCTGGAGGTCGCAGGCGTCGACATGCTGAGACCAGAGGCGGGCCGAAGCTCCTGGAGATCAACAGCTCGCCGGGCCTGGAGGGCATCGAGCGGGCGACGGGGCAGAACGTGGCCGCGGCGGTGATCCGCCACGCGGAGCGCTACGTGAAGCGGCGCCTGGAGAAGGGCAACGACCAGGGCATCGAAGACGAGCGCTCGCGGCGGCGACGACGCAAGACCACCTGAGACGGTTGCTGGGAGAGCGACGACGATGAGCAGCGTGGAGCGCGTCGATGAGGGCGCGGTGCAGATCCTCCGGATCAACCGTCCCGACCGGAAGAACGCACTGGACCTGGAGACCTTCGCCGAGCTGAGGGCGCACGCCGACGCGCTGCGGAGCGTCCCCTCGCTGCGCGGCGTGGTGATCACGGGTGAGCCCTCCGGGGGCGTGTTCGTGAGCGGCGGCGACCTGAAGGTGCTCAAGGACGTGCGCACCGCCCGAGGCGCCCGCGACCTCGCCCGCAAGGCCCTGGCGACGCTCGACGCGCTGCGAGAGCTGGGCGTGCCGCTGGTGGCCGCGGTGGCGGGCGACGCCTTCGGCGGGGGCTGCGAGCTGGCGGCGGCGTGCGACTACCGGGTGGCCGAGCGGCAGGTGCGCTTCCACTGGGTGCAGGCGCGCTTCGGGGTCACCACCGGATGGGGCGGCGCGGCCAACCTGCTCGACCTGGTGAGCCGGGGCACCGCCATGCGCTGGCTGCTCACCACCGACCCGGTGGGCGCCGGAGAGGCGCGCGCGGCGGGCTTCGTCGACGCCGTGGTGGAGCAGGGCGTGGCCGCGTCGAGCACGCGAGGGACTTCATCGGGCGCGTCGCCCGGCAGCCCAAGGCGGGAACCCGGAGGATGGTGTTCCTGCTGAGGGAGACCGCGAGGCTCGATGCGCGCAGGGCGAGGACGCTGGAGCTCGACCACTTCGGCCGCTCGTGGGCGACGACCGACCATCACGAAGCCGTCGCGCGCTTCCTGCGCAAGGGCTGAGCGGGTCGAACCGGCGCGGCACGGCGATGCGGTTCTGATAGCGTCGGCCGCGAGGTGACGGCGATGACGGCGGTGGTGGATCGTGGGGCTCGCGGGCTCGTTGGCGCTCGGTTGCAGCGGGGCAGCCTCCGTCGTGGGTGGCCCGGATGACGCTGGAGCGGACGTGCCCGTCGACGTGGGCGCGGACCTCGGTGTCGACGTCCCCAGTATCGACGTCGCCGATGTGCCCGCGGCGGACGTGGTCGATGTTCCCCCGGTGGACGTGCCGTTTCGCTGCACCGACAACGCCTCGTGCGCGGGCAACGCCGGCGGGGCCGTCTGCGACGCCACCACGGGCCAGTGCGTGCAGTGCCTGGCCAGCGCCGACACCTGCCCCGCGGGCTCGTACTGCGTCGCCGGGAGCAACCGCTGCGCTGCCGGCTGCCGCAACGACGAGGGCTGCGCCGCAGGCGTCGGCGACGCGGGCATGGCGTCGGGCCGCCGCTGCGACGTCTCCACCCGCGCGTGCGTGGAGTGCGTGATGGACGAGCACTGCCCCTCCGGAACGCTCTGCGTCGGCAACACCTGCGTCGTGGGCTGTACCGCGACGCGCGCCTGCCCTGCGGGTCAGTCTTGCTGCTCGGGCGCGTGCGTCGACCCGCTGGCCAACACCTCCCACTGCGGCGGCTGCGACATGCGCTGCTCGCTCCCGAGGGCGGCTGCGGCGTGCATGAACGGCGTGTGCGCGGTGGCGAGCTGCACCGCCCCCTACGACAACTGCGACGGGATGGCGGCGAACGGCTGCGAGACCGACACCCTCAACGACGTGGGGCACTGCGGCGGCTGCGGTGTGGCCTGCGCGACGCGCGCCAACAGCGCCGCGAGCTGCGCTGCGGGGCGATGCGCGTACGCGTGCTCCGCGGGGTTCGCGGACTGCGACGCCAACGCGGCCAACGGCTGCGAGGTCGAGCTCGCCATGAGCCTCACGAACTGCGGAGCGTGCGGTCGGGCGTGCGATCTCGCCAACGCCACCGCGGCCTGCACCGCGGGCGCCTGCGCGGTGGCATCCTGCGCGGCGGGCTTCGGGGACTGCGATGGCAACGCCGCGAACGGGTGCGAGACCGACACCCGCACCAGCGCCATCCACTGCGGCGCGTGCGGGACGACCTGCGCGATGAGGTCCAACGCGGTGCTTGGCGTGCACGGCGTCGGCGTGCACCAGCGTGTGCGTGGCGGGCTTCGGCGAGTGCAACGGGGTTGCGACCGACGGCTGCGAGACCAACCTCGCCAACAGCGCGGCGCACTGCGGCGGGTGCGGGCGGAGCTGCCTCACCAGCAACGTGGCCACCGCGACCTGCGCGGCGAGCGCGTGCACCATCACGGCCTGCGGCGCGGGCTTCGCGGACTGCGACGGGATGGCCGTCAACGGGTGCGAGGTCGACACGCGCTCCACCGTCACGAACTGCGGCGGCTGCGGGACGGTGTGCGCGGCGCCCAACGCGACGCCGACGTGTACGGCCGGGCGATGCGCGATCGGGGCGTGCGCCGCGGGCTTCGCGGACTGCGACGGCATGGCCGTCAACGGGTGCGAGGTCGACACGCGCTCGGCCGTCACGAGCTGCGGCGGGTGCGGGACGGCGTGCTCGCTGCCCAACGCCACGTCGGCCTGCGTGGCGAGCGCGCGTGCACGGTGGCGGCTTGCGGCGCGGGATTCGGTGACTGCGACGGGATGGCCGCCAACGGGTGCGAGGTCGACACCGCGACGGCCGTGGCGAACTGCGGGACCTGCGGGCGCGCTTGCTCGTCGGCGCAGAGCTGCGTCGCGGGGGCCTGCACGCTGCCGCGGAGCTGCGCGGAGATTCGCGCAAGGGTTCCGTCGGCGGCGACCGGGGTGTTCGACATCGACCCCGACGGGGCGGGCGGCGCCGATGCGCTGCGGGTCTACTGCGACATGACGAGCAGCGGCGGGGGCTGGACGCTCGTGCTGATGGCGGGCACCGACGTCGCCGGGACGCTCGGGTACAACAGCGCGCTCTGGACGGGCACCGGGGTGCTCAACGGCGACGTCAACGACGTGGCGCGCAACGTGTCGATGAAGAACACGGCGTTCAACACGCTCGGCATCACCGCCGTGCGGATGTGCTTGAACACCCTCGGGGCGTGCCTGGAGGAGACCGTCGCGGCGACGAGCGCGAGGGCGCTGTTCTCCGGGGCCGAGCGCCTCGGGGCGCGCTCGGTCGCGGACTTCGCGACCTGGGGTTACTCGGGCAACCTCGGGTGCAACCGCCGAGGGTTCAACGTGCTCGACGTGGGCGGCGGGCCTGCGCGGTGCCGCTACGGAATCCTGCTCAACAACGAGTCGGCCTGCGAAGGCTCGGTCGACGGAGGGCGCGGCCTCGGGTGCCACGGGTTCTACGGCACCGAGGTGAGCGCGGGGCGAGGCGACGGTATCGTGGGCACCTCCCACGAGCGGGCGTGGCTCTTCGTGCGCTGAGCCCTGACGGGCCCGCGCGCGTCCTCTCCTCCATGGACCCGGTCATCGCCTGCGTCGACGTCGACTACCGCGCGGACCACGCCGCCGCGGCCTGCGTGCTGCTGCGCGACTGGTCCGACGCGATGCCCCTCGTCGAGCGGGTGGAGCGCGTCGAGGGGGTGGCGCCCTACGAGCCTGGGGCGTTCTACAAGCGGGAGCTCCCGTGCCTGCTGGCAGTGCTCTCGGGTCTGCCAGCGCCGCTGGCCTGCGTGGTGATCGACGGGTACGTCTGGCTCGACGAGCACGGCCGCGCGGGGCTCGGGGCGAAGCTCCACGAGGCCCTCGGGGCGAGCGTCGCGGTGGTAGGCGTGGCCAAGACCCGCTTCGGCGACGGGGGCTTCGCCGAGGCGGTGCGGCGGGGCCAGAGTCAGAGCCCGCTGTGGGTGACCGCTGCGGGGATGGAGCGCTCCTCCGCAGCCGATCGGGTGCGCGCGATGCACGGGCCGTATCGCATCCCGACGGCGCTCTCCCGGGTCGACCGGCTCTGCCGCGAGGCGTCCCTCAGCGCTCGGGGGTGAGCGCGAAGGTCGTGTCGCCGCCCGGGCACGCGAGGCTCCTGGCGCTACCGCAGCGCCATCACCGCGCGCGCGAAGAGCACCCACCCCACCAGGAAGCCTACGCCCCCGAGGGGCGAGCATCGCCCCGCCCGCGGCGTTGGCCACGCCCTCGCGCTGCGACGCCAACCACGCCACGGCCAGCAGCCCCAGCGCGTGGAACATCTGGTACCGCGCCCCGGTCTCGAAGACCTCCAGCATCCGTTCGCTCACCCGCGAGCGCAGCCCGTGCGCCCCGAAGGCTCCCGCCGCCACCGCCAGGAAGGCGTTCGCCGCCCCCGCCATCGCCCAGAACCTCGCCCCGTCGTTCATCGCTGCGGTCCTCCCGGGGGCGCCTGGTCGACGTGCTCGAGCTGCGCCAGCAGCTGCACCGCCGCGCGGTCGCCCGGGTACTGCCTCAACAGCAGCTCCAGGTGGTGCCGCGCCTCGCCGGCCACCCCCGCGTCCTTCGTCAGCACCGCCAGGTTGTAGCGCCGAGTAGTGCCTCGGCTCCCGCCGAAGCGTCTTCAGGTACGCCTCGCGCGCCTCGTTGTAGCGGCCCTCGCGCTGCGCCACCACGCCCAGGTTGTACGTCGCCCGAGGGTCATCCGGGCCGAGCGCCAGCGCCGCCATCACCGCCCGCCGAGCGCCCGCGACGTCCGTCGCCCGCAGCGCAAGCGTCGTCTCCAGCAGCCGCGCGTCCAGCGTGGGCGAGCGCTCGATCGATCGCCGCAGCGCAGCCCGGGCGCCCTCCGCGTCGCCCCTCGCGTCGAGCGCCATCGCCAGCGCCAGCGTGGCCCGCGCGTCGTCGGGGGCGAGCTCCACCGCCCGCCTCGCAGCGCCCTCCGCCTCCGGCGAGGCCGCCGGCAGCCGCGTCAGCGCCACCGCCCGCAGCACCGCGGAGACCGCGTCGTCGTCGTCGATCGCCAGCGCCCGCTGCGCGTCCTGCGCCGCGGCGGCGTACTCGGCCGCGTCGACCCTCCGCTGCGCCCTCGCCGTCCAGCAGGGCCTCGCCCTCGGCTCAGCCTCACGCAGCGGTCGAGCACCGCCAGCGCCTTCGCCGCGCCGTCGCGCTGCCTCCCCACGATGCGCGCGAGGATCACCTGCGCCTCGGCGTGGTCGGGGCGCCGGGCCACCACCGAGCGCCACATCGCCTCCGGGCTCCGCAGCCGCGGGAAGGAGAGCGCCGCGGTCACCAGCGCGAGCATCGCCCAGCCCACGGTGGCGCCGTTCTTCCACGAGGGCGGCGCAAACCGACGCACCGCCGCGAGCAGCGTGAGCCACACGAGCGGACCCATCCAGCGCACCCCGTAGCCCAGCGGGAGCTCGCCCCGTGGGAGGGCCCAGCCGGTCACCGCCGCGGCGATCACCGTGAGCGTGGCGAGCGCCGCGACGAGCGAGCGCAGCCGGGTCTGCTCGAGCGCGCGGACGCAGACCACCACCAGCAGCGTGAGGCCGAGCCAGCCCGCGAGGAGCTGCACCATCGCGGCGTCGCCGGAGGGGCGGGCGACGTCGAGCGGAGCGGCCCACGGGGCGAGCGCCTCCACCAGCAGGATCAGCGCCCGCCACGCGAGAAACCAGGTCTGCGAAGGGTTCATCGGTGGCGGCAGCAGGCGCCCGGTCGGGCGGTCGCGGAGGTCGGTGGGAGAGCGTATCGGCGGGGGCGTCCCATGGCGCGGGACGCTACCGCATCAGCCCGCGTTCTTGAACACGGCCATCACGTCGGCGAGGAGCTTGAGCGCCTCGGGGCGAGGGCGCTGGAAGGCGTTGCGACCCATGATCGACCCGAACGAGCCGCCCGCCGCGAGCTGCTTCACCTCGGCGAGCACGTCGTCGGTGCCCTTCGCCTCGCCGCCGGAGAAGATCACGACGCGCTTGCCGTTGAAGGACGACTGCACGACGTGGCGAATGCGGTCGGTGAGCGTGGCGGTCGGGATGCCGTACTTCTCGAAGACCTTCTTGGCCTCGGACTGCTCGATGAAGTCCTTCGGCGGCTTGACCTTGATGATGTGCGCGCCGAGCTGCGCGGAGATCTGCGCGGCGTAGGCCACCACGTCGATGGCCGTCTCGCCGTCCTTGGTCACGCCCTCGCCTCGGGGGTAGGCCCAGAGCACCGTCGCCAGGCCCTTGCGCTTGGCCTCGTGGGTGATGGCGCGGAAGTCGGCGTACTGCTCGTTGCGGGCCGACGAGCCGGGGTAGATGGTGTAGCCGACCGCGGCGCAGCCGAGGCGAAGCGCGTCGTCGACGGAGGCCGTGATGGCCGAGCAGGCCGCGTGGCCCTTGGAGAGCGAGTCGCTGTTGTTGACCTTCAGGATCAGCGGGATCTCCCCGGCGAACTTGTCGGCCACGGCCTCGATGAAGCCGAGCGGCGCCGCGTAGGCGTTGCAGCCGGCGTCGACCGCGAGCTGGGCGTGGTACTCGGGGTCGTAGCCGCCGGGGTTGGGGGCGAAGGACCGCGCCGGGCCGTGCTCGAAGCCCTGGTCGACGGGCAGGATCACCAGGCGCCCGGTGCCGGCCAGCGTGCCATGGTTGAGCATCCGCACCAGGTTGGCGCGGGTGCCGGGGTTGTCGCTGCCGTACCAGGAGAGGATCTGTCGGACGCGGTCGGTGAGTGCCATGGGGCCTGAGTCTCCAGTGTGACGGGGGGACCATCGGGCGGTGCGCCGATGGCGGGGTGTGTAGGGCCGCGGAACCGTACCCGAAGCCCCCGCGGAGGATCAATCGTGACGGAGCGCCCATCGCATCGAGGGCGGCGGTTGCGGGGGCGGTCGCGATGGAGCAAGAGTGAGGGAGAGACCGGGCCCTATGTGCCGGAGAGGAGTCGAGGCGTCGATGACCTACCGAGATCCACGTGAAGCGCTGCAGGCGGAGAACGACTGCCTGCGACAAGACCTGAAGGAAGCCCAGGAGGAGCTCGCCGCAGCGCGATCGACCCCGAGCCCAACGAGTACGAGCGAAGGCGCTGGGCCATGGGCATGCGCTGCCTCGGCAGCCTCGCGATGGTGGCGCCCTTCCTGGCCATGATGTCCATGTGCGAGCACCGCGCGATGCGCCGCGCCGCCTGGCACTCCTCCATGGCCGCTTCGACGGCCTACGCTCCGCACGTGGTCACCGGCCGCGGCGGCTGCCTCATGGCCTCGCCCGCCATGGGCTTCGAGCGCTTCACCCAGGCCATCGAGCGCCCGGCCCGCGTCACCGAGACCAGCAACGCCGGGCTCACCGCGGGCGCCGCCTGCACCGTGCGCGTCGCCCCCGTGGCGATGCGCGACTTCAACTGCCACGTCGAGGTGGTCTGCGACGGCCGCACCGTCTACGGCGCGCTGCCCACCGGCTACGCCCACTGCGACGTCGACCGCTCGAGGTGACGCGCGCGTTCGATCCCGACCCCACCGGGGTCGACGGCGACGCGGCCATCACCGCGGACATCGACAGCCACCGCGTGCTCATCGAAGACCGCTCCGGCAGCGCCATCTCGCGCACCCTGCTGACGCTCGATCAGCCTCCCGCGACCCGCTGACCGGCGGGGCCCTCTCCCTCCCGCCCACGTCGACAGTCCCCGCCCTCACCCTGAGCGAAGCGAAGGGGTGCGACCGACCACGTCTCAATCGACCCGTCCGCGGGGCGGTCCCGTCGATTGACACGCTCCTTTGCGGGGCGGTAGAGCCCTCTACCAAGGTGGGAGCAGTGGACGCACGATGACCGACTCCGCGACGCTGAGGGCGGGGAGCGCGTTCGGTCGGTACACGATCCAGCGGGTGCTCGGCGCCGGTGCCTTCGGGGCGGTGTACGAGGCCACGCAGCAGCCGCTCGGCAAGCGCGTCGCGTTGAAGATCCTGCACGCCAGCCAGATGCACAACATGGAGGCCCTTCACCGCTTCACCTCGGAGGCCGAGGCGACGGCGAAGCTCCGGCACCCGCACATCGTCGACGTGCTCGACCTCGGAGCGCACGAGGGCGTTCCGTTCATCGCGATGGAGTACCTGGAGGGCGAGTCGCTCGGGGCGCGGCTCCATCGCGAAGGACGCCTGAGCGCGCGGGCCGCGGTGGACCTCCTGCTGCCGGTGATGTCCGCGGTCGCGACGGTGCACGACGCGGCGATCGTCCACCGCGACCTGAAGCCCGACAACATCTTCCTCGCGATGGTCCGGCCCGGGAAGGTGCAGGCGAAGGTTCTCGACTTCGGCATCGCGAAGGTGAGCGAGGCGCGCCACTCGCTCACCCGCACCGGGTCGATGATGGGCACCGTTTTCTACATGAGTCCCCGAGCAGGCGCGGGAGTCGCGCGACGTCGACGGGCGCAGCGATCAGTGGGCGCTCGGGGTGATCCTCTACGAGTGCATCACCGGCCGCTGCCCCTTCCCCGGCGAGGCCATGATCGACGTGCTGACGGGAATCGTCTCCGCGCCGGTTCCGCCGATGTCGGACGTGGAGGGGCTGCCGGCCGGCATCGAGGCGATCCTCGGGCGCGCCATGTCGAAGGACCGCGAGCAGCGCTACCGCTCGGTGCGCGCGATGGCGGCGGAGCTGCTCCCCTACGCCAGCGCGTCGGTGCGCGACGAGTGGGCCGCCGAGTTCGCGGCGACGAGCGAGGACGCCGACGAGGGCTTCCAGACAGCGGCGACGCTCAACTCGAAGTCGATGGTTCCGGGCGAGGCGGGGCGGGCGGAGGCGGCGACGCTGCAGCAGAGCGTGTCCGTGGCCGGGCAGGAGGTCACGGTCGCGAGGCGCGCCTCGGAGCTTCCGGCGGGCGGTGAGAGCGGGCGACGACGTGGGTGGCTCGCCGTCGTGGCTGCGGCGACGACCATCGCGGCGGTCGCGGCGGTGGGTCTCTCAGTGGGACGCACCAGCAACGGGACCGCGGCGACGCCGCGCGTGACGCAGGTGCCGACGCCGTACGTGATCTCGGTGGAGACGACGCCGTCGACGGCGCAGATCGATGTCGATGGAGAGTCGCTCGGCGCGGGACGGGCGTCGCGGAGCTTCGCGCGCGATGGGCGCCCCCACCGGATGAGAGTCAGCGCGCCGGGCTACGTTGCGGCGGAGATCGAGTTCGATGCGGACCGTCGGCCGGCTGAGCGCATCGCGCTGACGCCGCTGCCCGCGGCCGTGCCGGTTGCGGCGGTGGCTGCGCCCGCGCCCGCGGTGGTTGCGCGCCCGGTGGTGGCAGCGAGGCCACGACCCGCTGCGGTGGCGCCGAGGCCACGGGCGCCGGTCGCGGCTGCGGCTGCGGCGCCGGACGAGGTCAGCGGTGGCGTGACCAGCACGGGCATCGAGATTCACTGAGGGTCGGCGAGAGGGGAATGCGAATGGGTAGGGCGTCTCGGTCGGTCGTGAGCGTCGGGCTCGCGCTGGTGCTCGGGGTCGGGAGCGCGTGGGCGCAGCAGCCGGGGGCGGCGATCGAGCAGCAGCATCGACGAGGGATCGCGATGCTGCGGCAGGGACAGAACGAGCAGGCGCTCGCGGTGTTCCGGGAGATCTACGAGCGCACGAGGGAGCCGAGGGCGCTGTGGCGCATGGCGACGGCGGAGGCGGCGCTCGGGCGCTGGGTCGAGGCCGAAGGGCATATGAGCTCGGCCTTCGGGTCGACGAGCGACGCGTGGATCAGGGCGGAGCGCGCGGGGCTGGAGGCGACGCTGCGACAGGTGCAGGCGCGGGTGGGGTTGCTCACGGTGCGGTGCAACGTGGCGGGCGCGAGCATCGAGGTGGATGGGCGGGCGGTGACGAGCTTCCCGTTGCGGGTGGTGGCGGGGGACGTGCGGGTTCTGGTGCGGGCCGAGGGGTATCAGGAGGCCGAGGCGACGGTCAGCGTGCCGGGGAATGTGGAGCGGGCGTATGTGCAGGAAGTGGAGCTGCGCCCCATTGCAGGAGTGCGGCGCGGCGAGGTGCCCGAGAACTCGATCGGCGGAGCGAACGAAGTGCTTCAGCAGCCACGGCGTCCCGCACCCAGTTCGGAGCTTCGGACGGGCGGGATCATCGCGCTATCAGCGGGAGCGGCCGGCCAGACGGGTGTGGTGGGACTCGTGCTGAGGAACAGCGCCGCGACTCGCTTCAATGACAACCCGGCGTGCGGAATGAGTGGTGGGGGTGTGGATGGTGGGACGGTGTGTTCTGACGACGTGGCGACGACGAACACGATGCAGACGGTGAGTCTGGTTGGGTTCATCGCTGGAGGCGTGCTCGCCGCGACAGGCGCGGTCCTGCTGATTGCGGCACCTGCGCACGGCGGGAGCGAGCGAGCATCAACGCACGGTTCAACGATTCGACTCGCCAGTGGCCCGGGACAGATCGGCATCGGGATTGGTGGGAACTGGTAAACATGAAGATTCGTGCTTTGTCAATTATGGTGACGTTGGGAATGATAGCGCCGACTGTTGGATGTGTGGAACTCAGGGCGTCCCCAGGCGTTCCAGCAACAGATGCTGGAGACACCGGCATAGCGCTCGCGGATGCTGAACCGACGGTAGATACGAACGACTCCTCCGTGGTTTCAGCAGTGGACTCCGCGCCCGATTTACCAGCAGTCGCACAGTGCGGATCCGACGGGGGCGCGCAATATCAGTTACATCAGCAGGGTGTCCAGCCCGAGAGTGGCTGCTACCCCGTCAACGGTGATGGGTCGCAGGCTGGATGCTATCGTGCAGGAGTCCGCGGATGGGGTTCTCCCTGCACCTATAACACCGATTGCCAGGCTGGTTTTCGATGCGATTTTGGTCACATTTGCAGAAAAATGTGCTGCCCGAACGAGCATAGTTCATGTCAAGACACCAGCACCGGCGGACGACTCAGGTCAGGCCTGTCCCACCTATACGCCCGAGGCTTCGATGGGGTGGTTCCCTGAATGTGTAGAGACTGCTGCAACCCATACGCGACCACCAACAACGGCTGTCTGGCCGACCTACCGTATTGTGCCCCCGTTACCTCGGAGCGCGTGCCAAGCGGCGTTTCGTTCTACTGCACGGAGGCGCGAACCCCGTCACATCGTGAGGGAGAGTCATGTTTCTATAACAATGACTGCATGCCTGGATTCCTCTGCGCGAGGCCGGACGCAGGAGGAAGAGCTTGTGCGAGAATGTGTTCGCCGAGCGCATCGACTGGCCCGGGGGCAACCTGTGGTTCTTCGATGCGTTGTATCATGCTCGATTCGAGGCCAGATCTCGGTATCTGCGTGCGCTTGAGTTAGCCCAAGATCGACCGACAGTGCTGGTACATCCTGCCTCCACTCGCGGCGCCAGATTCAACCTACCTCGGCCACTCCCCGCCCCAATCACCCCTCCTCCCCCACTCGCCAGATCCCCACGGCCGCCTCCGCCATCGCCGCCTGCCGCGCCCGCAGCGCTCCGGCGTCCACTCCTCCCCGATCCCCTGGTCAGCGCGTACCCGCTCTGCGCATACGCCCTCGCGCTTCCGCTCGAACCCCGCCGCGCCCACGGCCCGATTGAGCCCGCCTCCAATGGGGGTCAGATTCCCCACCCGCACCACGTCCTGCGCCCGCTGCTCCTGTCCGAAGGCGCTCCACCCGTCTCCCGGGTTCTCCGGCAGCACATGCTCTGATGGTGAAATCCTCCACCTCGAAGTCCATCGCCCTGCCCCCCGCCCCCCCCTCCAGCTCGCACCGCAGATACCGTAGAACCTTCTTCCGCGGCCCCTTCGGATCCATCTCCAGCGTCTCGCAGGCCCGCCGAAACTCATCATCCGGTGGCGTCACCCTGCCAGCGCCCGCGCGATCGCCGCCGGGCTCTCAGCTCGCCGAGTCCGATGCGATAGGCCACATCCTGATAGGCCCGCTGCAGGTCCCCCTGTGTTCACCTTGGCGATGGTCGCCCGCACGGACAACACCGCCAGCCCCTGGATGAGCCGCGCCAGGCGATCGGGCCGCCCCTGGAGCCCGTCAAGCGCCGCCAGCGCGACCGCTTGTCCTGATCCACGCGCAGGGTGGAGAGCACCTGCACCCAGCGCCTCGCCGCCGGGGCGTACTCCTGCCAGAAGTCGTCCGTCGGATCATCGAGCGCCGCGTACAGCTGCGCGGCAGCCTCCAACCCCCCGCAGAAACCCGAACACGTTGCGTTCGTGCCCCGCCGCCCCGGTCGTCGCCGCCGCCGGGGGATCAACCTGCGGGACCAGCCGCTTCACCTCGACGAAGACGCGCCGCTCGCGCAGCCCCCGCACCTCTCCGCTCAGCTTGTGAAACAGCAGCGACGCCACCTGCGCGGGCGGAACCGCCCGGATCACGCGCTCCCACAGCAACCGCGCCTGCCCAGGTCGTGCTGTCCGCCCGCGCCGCGCTGGCGAAGAGGTAGTTCTTCACGAGGTCGGAGATGCTGAGCGCGACCCCTCTCGCATTGAGCGTCTCGAAGACGCCGAAGGCCGTCTCGTCGTTCTCGACCCTGATCTCGATGAATCGCAGGCGGTTCGCGAGAACATGGTTGAGAAACTGCGCGAGCCCCGCTCCGTCGACGGACGCGCCGGGATACCCGTTGAGCTGAGCCGCGAAGTACTCGAAGCACTCGTTGAGCCGGCGCTCTGATCCCTTCAAGCTACGCGGCCGCGCCGGGCGTTGCCCCTGCACCAGATAGGTCTGATAGAAGCCGTTGTCCGAAGCATTGAGCTTCAGCCGACTGTGATGTTGAAGCGAGGATGGGTCCTTCGTGCTGACGAATCGCTCGCGGAGGAGTCGCGCCCGATCGCGGTTGTCGCTGCGCTCGGTTCGGCCGCGGGCAGCTGCTCGATGCGCGTGATGACGGCGAGCGCGAGCACGCTGAGCGTGACCAGGCGCTGCTGGCCATCAATGATGTTGAGCGTCGCGTCGTCCCGACTCGGCTGTAGCACCAGCGCCCCGAGGAAGTGGTGCGCTTCTCCCCATCCTGCGCGATCGCAAGGATGTCACCCCAGAGGTCGGCCCACTCGGTCTCATCCCAGGCGTAGTCGCGCTGGAACATCGGCACCGCATACCGCTTCCCGTTGCTCAGGACATCGCCGAGCGTCGCGGGACTCGCCGTCAAACTCTCGCGCATCGCCCTGAAATGCCTCGCCGGAAAGGGAACCCGTTGACGGATGAGTCCTCTACCACGTCCGCCCCG
>JADJAE010000096.1 GCA_016704445.1 Deltaproteobacteria bacterium | reverse complement strand
GCGCGTGGTGAGCGCGGCGATGCCCTGGGTCGCGATGATGCGGAGCGCCGCGTCGGTCAGCTCTCGACCTGTCGGACTTCCGGTGTTGCGGTCACGAAGGTCCCTGCCTCGGTGAGGGCATCGTCTACTTACCCTCGGTCAAGGGCGACCCTGTTTTCATGGGGTTCGAGGAGACCCGAGCGTCCGCCGGGAGTTCGCTCCTAGGCTCCGGCCAGGGAAGGCATCGACGCGCTTCTTCCGCCCGAAATGGCGAAGAAGGCCGAGGAGATGGGCGTTCGCAAGGCGTCGCTCGACGCGGTCGTACGCTGGCCCCCTCGCCGCGTGCTCGCGGAGGCTTCACCGAGCTCGGCGCGCGTGCTTCATGACGACGGCGACCGCCGGGGCGGGGTCGAGCGCTGGGCCACCTGGCGTGTTGCGGCTGTGCGGCGGCGTGGCCTTCTCCTCGGCCTGCTTCGTCGTCGTCGGCGGCGCTGAGCTCTTCACCGGCAACACCCTCCTCACGATGGCGTGGGCGAGCCGTCGCATCACTCACCCCTGGCGCTGGTGCGCACTGGGGGCCCCGGTGCTCGTGGGCACCGCCGTCGGCGCGCTCGGCGTGGCCGCGCTCGTCGTCCTGTCGGGGCGTGGGCTCCATCGGTGGAGCGGTGGCGCGCAGGCCATCGCGATCGCCAACGGAAAGCTGCACGAGACCTTGTCGAGGCCTTCACGCTCGGGGTGCTCTGCAACGTCCTCGTGTGTCTGCGGTCTGATGGCGCCTCCGCGCGCACCACGACCGATCGCATGATGGCCGTGGTCCCGCCCATCGCCGCGTTCAGCACCGTCGGCTTGAGCACAGCGTCGCGAACCCCATTTCCGCCGCCCGTCGCAGTTTCGCGGCGCGCGAGCCGACGGTGTTGCGGGCGGCATCCTCGACGCCGCCCCGGAGTGGTTCACCGTCTCCCGGATGGCGATGAACCTGCCGGTCACGCTGGGCAACATCGTCGGCGGCGCGGTGCTCGTCGGCGTGACCTACTGATGATCGGCCTGCGGGAGGTCGTGACGCCCGGCCGCGACGCTCGCGTCGCGCCCTTATCCTTCACCGACAGGCGCGCCTCGCGGTCGCAGCGCCGCCAGCGAGTGCACGCCGGACTCTCCGCCGTCGCTGTACTGACCGCGTCGAGCACCGGGTAGCGACCGCCAGATCACGTACGCTCGGATCCGCGGCCCGGCGATTGAGGCGGTCTTCCTAGGCGGTGAAAGCGGAGTGGTGGTCCGCCGTTGCCAGCGCACTGATGCGGTCGGTGCCTCTCTGCGGCGTTCTTCCGGCTGCCGAAGGTGCGTCGATGGACCAGCCGCGAACTGTTTTCGCGCCCCGGGGCCCACCTGGAAGGGCTCCGCGGAGAGCGCGGGGCAGCGGGCGCAGGTCGACGGTCGTCTCGTGACGAAGCGGCGCGCAGCCGGGCGCGCACCCTGGCGGCGTCGCGACGGTGTGCGGATCGTCAGCGCCCCTGCGTCGGTCACGGGAACCAGGCTCTGACGTCCTGATAGCCTCGGCTGAAACGCTTCGTTTCGGTCGTTGAGAGCGTCCGATCGCTGTCGATCAGTAGTTAATCTTCCCGCGCCGAGCGTTGAAATCACTACGGAAACCGTGGAGACTGACGTACCTGGTCCCGGGTCTGACGCGCCACCAGTCACCGGTTTACGACGCCGGGTCGACCGTCGGCGGCGTGGGTTCGTGCAGTGTCGACGGATGATCGCTGATCGCGACCTGTTCTTGACAGGCCACGGGGACCGACGGGAAGACGCTCGCGCATCTGCGGGACAGCGAGGCGAGGAGCCGGGTCCCTCGGACTCGCGATCCACGGCTGGCGGCCTGGAGCGCGCCGCGGGCGGTCGCGCCCGGCCCCGCGGCAAGGCGAAGGCGCGACGCAGCGCCAGCAGGGGTCCCCGCGAACTGCGGAGCAGCTTGGCGTCGGCATCCAGTCGTGCGCACGGCCCGGGAGTCGTCGCCGGCCGACGCCGGGATCGCGCTTCCTCCGGGCTGCCCGCCGCTGGGATCGGGTGGTCGTCGCGGAGGAGACGATGCACCGTCGATCGCGACCGGGGCGTCGGTCAGCGTCGCACAGGCCAGGCGACGACGCGGTGGCTGCGCCGTCGGAGCCGGGAAGGACCGCTCGGCCCGCCGCCCGCCTCGGCCGACGGGCGGTGGTACGGTGCCGGTACGCGGGCACTACGTGATCGCCGCGGGCGTTCTGCACGTGGCCTCGCCACGCGAGGGCCCGCGTGCGGTCGCGCGCCCGACGAGGCGCTCTCTGGCAGCAGGCGCTCGCGGGCCCCGTCGGCGTGGGCCGCGGGGTTCCCGTCGATCGAGGGATGCACGAGCGCGAGCCCGCGCGCTGGGGGCGTGCTGGTCCTGAGCGCAGCCCCAGCGTGCGCACGCTCTGCGCGCCACCGCGAAGGTCCGGTCTGATCGCGCGGGGGTCGGGTGATGGAGGCGCGCGCCCACGCCAGAGGTGCCGGGCGGGACCAGACGGCGTACGGCGGGAGGGGAGCCGATGGCGCTACGGCACCATGCGCGCATCGCGAGCGCGGCGGCCACCGTCCGCCGAGGACCTGCACGGCTTCTGCTGGAACGACCTTTTCCGTCGCCGCGGGCGATGGCCTCCACGCGCATGTGCCAGCTGGGGCACGCGCCCGTCGCGGCGCAGCGCTCGATCGCGCGGTCGCGCGCCCGGGGTGCTCGCTTCGACCGCGGCGGCTTCGACTGCCGTGGTCCGCGCGTCGGCGGAGGGGTTCTGTTCCTCGCGTGGGTCCCCGACGGTGAAGCTCTGATCTCGGGACGATCGCGCCGCCTGAAGACGGCATCGGTGAGTCGATCACCTACGCTGCACGCACCGACGGTGTCGTCGAGCGGACGCAAGCTCTCCCGGCGACGACCAACTTGCGGTGGATCGACGCCACGAGGCGGCGGTTGCTGCGCGGCGCGCGGGGTGGAGGAGAACGGCATCAAGGCAGCTGGCGTTCGTGCCGACGGATCACCTCGACGATGGCGCCGTGAATCACCGGCGACGATCGCCCGGCGAATAACCCCGGGCGAACGAAGCTCCGGCGCTGTGCGGGAGCCTGGCGAGGCGTGAGGAGTCGCTGCGCCGCGAGTACGCTGGCGCCGACGAGCGGGGGCGGGAGGTGCGCCTGATGGGAACGTGCTGCAACAGCGCGGTGAAGCGGCAGATCCGGACGCCGGAGAAGGTGCCGCGCGTCAATCCATCCGGAGGCGGTGCGTGCAGAGCTGGATGGCAATTGAATGCTCCTGCCGCCCGGGAACGCGACGGAGAACGCGCGGAGGATGGCCGCTCGCGAGGTTTCCGGGTAGCCGCGCGGAGCTGACGAGTGGGACCAGGAGTCCGCGCGAGGACGCTGACGCCTGGTCAAGCACCGGGGCGTATGCGCTTCGAAGGAGACCGCGAGGTCGAGATTGAGACGCTGCTGCTCGGACAGCACGCGAGGATCGCCGAGGCGCTTGCGCGCCTGATGGTCAGCGCTTTCGAGATGGGCGGAGCTACGCGCACGGCTTCGCCCCGCGGCCGCGAGCGGTCGTGGGCGCCGCCGGAGAGTGATGCACCGCGACATCGGTGGTGTCAGGACGCCAGGCTCACGGCGCGGTCATCGAGTCTCGCTGCCGAGCGTTGACGCCAGACGGTGTCGGCGTTGAGGTTGGATCCGCTCTGGCCGACGAGGCACGCGGCGAGGTGGCGTCGGGGCGACCACGCGGCAACCCGGCACATCGGTTCGCGTCGGGGGAGCGGGGGGCTGGTCGTGGGCGGGGCGCCGACGAGGGGTGGCATCGGGCGGAGCGACGGGCGAGCGACGGGCGGAGCGACGGCGGGGGCGACGGGCGGGGCGATGGGCGGGGGCGACGGCGGGGCGCGGCGACACGCGAGCGGGAGCAGTGCAGCGAGCGCGATGAGGCGGGTGCATGCGCCGACGATACGCGACGGCGCGCCGCGGCGTCGGGCGGGTCAGCGTGCGATCAGCTCGATGCGCGCCTGCCGACAGATCGGGGCAACCCGGTCCGTTGGGCTGAACCAGGCGGTAGGTCGGCGACGCACGCGTCGACGTGGAGCCCCGTAGTGGTTGTGACGCTCACCTCCAACACAGCAGGCCGCGGTTGTGAGGCCCCCAGAAAGGCGACCCGGAGCGAGCCGTCGAGGCACGTGATCGAGCTCTTTAACCAGGTCGAAGTCCGAGCCACACCCCGTCTCGGACAAGCGCGCGCCGTCGAGGCCCACGACCCACCGTGCTGATGAGCTCCTCCCTGAGCGTCGCGGATCGTGATCGCGATCTGATCGGTGCATCCGATTCGCGTGCAGGCGAGCCCGCCCGGCCCGGGCGCGTCGGCGGCGCGAGAGGCGTGGCTGCGTCAGGGATGGAGCACTCCGGGGAGGACGACGGCGTGAGGCCCGTGCGCGCGCCGCACGCCGCCAACAAGACAGGGAGCAAGAGGTGTGAGGGGACTGGGAAACGAATCATTTCCTGGCATTGCGTATTCATTGGTCCGGCTTGTCAACGAGCTGCCAGGAGGCTCGCCGACCGCGCGACCCACGCTCCGGGGGGGAGGGCCCTCTACTCCGGTGTGGCGGTGAGCACCGCGCCGTCGCCGAGCGCCCACGTCATCGCGCGCACCAGGCGCGGCTCCGTCGTGGCCGCACCGAGCACGAACTCCCGCGACGAGCCCGCCGCCACCCGTAGCGCCGCGGGGCCGCTCGCGGTCCAGTACGCGAGACATCCTCCGTCGTCGCTGAGGTGGTACGGCTCGCCCTCCCAGGTGCGCGACGAGCGCGGCAGCGGGCGGCCCTCGCCTCCGCGCGACGAACACATTGCGCCCGTCGGGGCGCGTCGCGCCCCTGAGGGGGCGCCACCAGTCCGTCGGGATCCTCCGGAGGCCGAGCGCAAAGGCGAGCACGGTGCCGTTGTGCTCCATGACCCGCACCGACTCGACGTCACCGAAGGCTGGTTCGTACGCGCTCCACGTCGACCATCGCGGCTACGATGGACGCGGCCGAAGGTGTTGTCGCGCAGCGCCATCACGAGCCTCCCCGGTCGTGATCGAGATGTCCCAGGCGTCATCGGGACCGCGCTCGACGCCTGGCAGGTGCACCCGGCGCATCCCCTGGGGCACCGCGAACGCGATGTCACGACGCTCGCCCGAGCGCACGTTGATGACGGCGTGATCGCCGCCCCGGCCGAGCGCGAACACCCAGCCGTTGCGCGCCGTCGCGGCGATGTGCGCCTCCTGGACGCCGCGGAGGTGCTCCGAGGGGAAGCGCTGTACCGCGCCTCCCGGGCGCCGAGGGCACTCGTCCCGACGAGCCACCCGGTGGCGTACACGAGGTCGGAGCCGAGGCTGTGCAGCGACGAGCGGAAGCGCCCCGACTCGTATTGGTGGGCGTGAACGTGAGGGCCGCGGGTCGAGCCCTAGACGCGCTCGCGCCCTCCCGTGACGTCGCTGACCGCGGAGACGCCGTCGCCGTCCGGGTCTGCGCGGGGAGGTACGCCTCCTGGGGTTCGATGAGCGCGCTGTCGGCCGTCGCGAGGTCCATCCGCTTACGGAGGCCCGACCCCACCCCCACGCGAACACCCCGCACTCGTTGCCCTGGACGCGCAGCTCGTTGCCTCCCGCGAAGTACGGGAGAACCTCCAGCGCGCGGTGGAGCACCACGCCGTCGCGCCGCGCGAGCACCCGCTCGAAGGCCACGCGCCCCCCTCCCGACGCGGGTGTCTCGATCCATGTCATGGCACCGGCGATGTGCTCGCCGCGCGCGGTCAGCACGGCCCGGCCCGGCTCCGCCGCGAAGGGAAGCCCCTCGGCGAAGCGATGGACCATCCGCGCGACGCCTCGAGCGTCGATGCCGTAGAGGGCGTCGCCGTCGATGGCCGCGAGGACGATCGCCCCCGGGCGCGTCGCCGTCCCGTCGAAGCGGCAGAGCGCGCCTTGCGCGAGCTCGCGCGGATCGGGCGCCGAGGGTTGGACGCCGAGGGTGCACCGCAGCGGAGCGACGGTGGCGGCGTCGGCGCCCGCGGCGTCGGGGACGGTCCAGCCCCGCGTCGGGGCGTGGAGAGGGGCCGTGCGCCCGCCGCACGCCGCGAGGAGCGCCAGGGCCGAGGAGGTGGAGGGAGGCTCTCATCTCACGACGCCGCAGGTAGGAGCGCGTGTCATACCGCGCCCTCAAGCACCGCAGACCGGTGACGTTGATCACCCCTGCACCATCCCATGAGCGCCGGTGATTGCACTGAAGGAACCTTCGCGACCGCGTCCTTCGCGGCTACCGAGCCGATTGCCGAAGCGAACGCCCCGAAGTCATCGAACCAACGCGAGTCCGGGCTGAACGACTGCACCAGCATGACCGCAGTCCGGGCATGGGATTGCGCGGCGGTGAGGACAGCGGACGCCAACCTGTGCACGAGCTGGTAGCGGATTGCATCCGGCAACGGCGTGCCGAGTCCCAAGACTTTGTGCAAGTACGAAAGCCGCTCGTGTTGCCCCGCTGAGGCCGCTGCCCGCTTCTCGCCAACCGTCGGTCCGAAGTGTTCGTCGACTTTGGCCTCAACGGCGATGATCACGAGACCGCTTGCGTTCGTCGCCGCTGCGAGCGTCCGTGTGGGATGTGGTAGCGCCCCCGGCAGCGGTACTTCCCACTCCGGCACGGCGATTACCAGATCGAGGTCGCGAAGCTCACTCGGCCCGGAGTTGAGCGCCGCTCGGATCTCGGGCGGCAACCCATCGGCAGATTCCCATGAGGAAGCGGCCGACATGGCAGACCGCCCCGACTTCCAGTGCCGGTCCGGCTTCGCGAGGAGTCGCTTCCAGTCCACCGGTGACTGGGTTGGTACAAGGATTCGCTTCATACTGGCCTCTGTGAGCGGTTCAACGATTGGCCGGTCTGCCGCCGCATAGGGTACATAGGGTTGATGGCGGGTGGATTGGGGGCGGTCGGCACCATCGGCTTGTTCGGCACGTCAGACACTGCTGGAATTGAAGACGTGGCGGGCGTGGTTGATACCAAGTTCATGTCAGTTTTGCCGCTTTGGTTTCGCTCCCATCCCATCGGACAACCCTCTCGTTGGACGCTGGGGTTCGCGCGATGGCGCTCACCCCAGGCTATAACAGGGTGGCGCCCCGGGCACTGCCCTGTCCTCTGGTCTCATTTCGGTCGGGAATGCTCGTGGTTTTCGCGCGGCCCATGATTCGTCATGGACACCCTCATCGACCCCCACGACTGGGCCGCGTCTGAGTTCGGGCACGCGGCGATCCCCGACGCTCGCAATGTCGCGCGGCTGGTGCAGATGGCGCAGCGCGTGGCCGAGCGGCCGCTCCCCAAGGTCTCCGCGGTCTTCGAGGCGCCCCCGGAGTTGGAGGCCGCCTTCGACTTCCTGGAGAACGAGCGCATCCGCCCGCAGGCGCTGGTGGCCAGCTGCCAGCGCGCCACCGCGCGTCGGGCCCGAGGCCTCGCGCGCATCCTCGTCCCCGTCGACGAGGTCCTGCTCACCCTGCCCGACCCCCACGCCACGCGCGGCATGGGCTCGGTCGGCGAGCGCGCGACCGGCACGCGCGGCCTGATCGTCATGGACGCGGTCGCCCTCGACGAGCGCGGCACCCCGCTCGGCCTCGCCGCCATGATCACCTGGGCGCGGCCCCTCGTCCGCGACCCGCGTCCCCACCACCGGCGGCCCGCCCTCGAGAAGGAGATCCGCTACTGGATCCACGCCCGCGCCTCGGTCCGCGAGGGGCTGCGCGGCGAGGCGCCCGACACCGAGATCGTCTTCCTGCACGACTGCGCCGCGGACGCCTGGCCGGTGCTGCTCGACGTCGTGGTGCGCGACTCCCAGGAGCGCGAGCGGACCGTGCTGCGCTCCTCGCAGGATCGTCGCGCCTCGGCCCAGAAGGGCAGCCCCTCGCACCTGCGTTCGCTGCTGCGGCGGGCGCCCGAACGGTGGCGGATCCGGCAGTGGATCCCGGCGAAGCACGGCCAGGCGGCGCGGCGGGCGAAGCTGGAGATTCGGATGCGGGAGGTGACGCTGGACCTGGAGCTGGCGCCCTCGTCGGTTCACACGAAGGTGACGCTGTGGGCGGTGCAGGTGCACGAGGTGGGTCGGCTCGGCCGCGGCGTCGTGCGGCTGGACTGGGTGCTGCTGACGGACCGCCCGCTGCGCACGCGGGCCGAGGCGCTGGAGGTGGTGCGTTGGTACACTCTGCGGTGGCGTGTGGAGGATCATCACAAGGCCTGGAAGGGGTCGGGCAGTGACATCGAGCGGACGCAGTTGCGGGGCCGCGAGTCGGTCGAGCGGTGGATGGCGATCCACGCGGCGGTGAGCGCGCGGGCGCTGGCGCTGGTGCACCGGGCGCGCGACCCGGTGGAGGGCGAGGCGCCCGCGACGGCGGCGTACTCAGCGTCGGAGCTGACGGCGCTGCGGGTGCGGCGCAAGGCGCACGGAATGGACACGCCGAGCGAGCTGACCGTGGCCGAGGCCACGCGGTTGGTGGCGATCATGGGCGGCTTCCGGCCCATCAGCGACCGGCGCTACGGGCCCATGACCCTGGGGCGCGGGCTCGAGCGGCTCCTCTTCGCCGCCGAAGTCGTACGGGCGATCCAGGCGGACACCGGACCGCCACAAAAACAGCAAAGGTCTCGGCGGAAATGAGACCAGAGGACAGGGCAGTGCCCGGGGCGCCACCCTGTTATAGCCTGGGGTGAGCGCCATCGCGCGAACCCCAGCGTCCAACGAGAGGGTTGTCCGATGGGATGGGACCGAAACCAAAGCGGCAAAACTGACATGAACTTGGTATGACAGGTCAATCCGGTCGCCGCTCGGTGCTCCGTTCGTGGTCCATCTCGTCGTCACGCCGTTGCTTTCATCCACCGCTCGTTGATCGCAGTCCGTTGTCCGCTGCTCGTTACCCGGTCTACCTTGCGACCATAGTCCGTACTCGTCCCGTCCCACGTGTGGCTGGGATCAGGCACAAAGGAGAGAACCCGATGTCCATGCCCGGACGTCCACTGGCGACAAGCCAGCCTCCCGGAATGGACGCTCGGAACAATTGGAGGCCGGGATCTTCGCGCCACTCCTCTTCGCTCAAGACCACGCCATCTTTTCGAAATACCGTCAATCTTGTGCCACTTGATCATGAACTCCTCCGTCTTAGCCAGAAAGCCTCAGTCTCGCTGACCATCCGACCCTGGAAGATGTCGGCTGCCCAACGTGCTGTTCAGCGGCGAGCGGCGTAGCCGATCGTCCGTTGCAACAAGTAGTTCGACCGGCGCAGTCCTACCGGCGGCCGCGTAGCCGTGCAACGAGGTCTTCCGTTCGCCGCGGCGTGGCGGCTTGCCAGACCACATGCGCCCAATGCACGACTCCGCTGACCGAGGGATAGGGGCTTCGGCCGCATCGGCGCGTCGGCGTCATTACCATGGGTCATCACGGCTCCTCGCCGGCCGCCCGATACAGCGTTGCGTGGAGCCAGTCCGCGAATGTTGCGAGGGGCCGACGGCCGAGGCGATGGTGCAGGACGAAGCCGAACCAGAACAACGCGCCGGAGCCGACCAACTTCGCCTCCTGCAAGTGGATGTAATCGCCAAGCAGGTCGTGGAACGCCGGCAGGACTGCCTCGGGAGGCGCCCCATGCTCGACCGCGCCGGCGAGGTGGGTCAGCAGCCCCTGCATGTTCGGCCCGAACGTCTCCCCGGCGGTAAACGGGAGCGAGGGCTCGCCTGCGTGGGCGATGATGCCTCGATAGACCCGCGGCTCGTCCAGACCGATGGCCATGAAGCCGCGCATGAAGTGATACGCCGGATACTCGTCCTGTCTCCTCGTGAGAATGGCCGCGAGGATCGCGCGCGCGTGTTCGAAGGTGGACGGCGGCACTTCGACTCCGACGCTCGCAATCGCGCCGAGCAGGTCGATCGTACGGAGGTGCACGAACGACACAGTACAGTGCGCGGCCTCGGCCGCTGTACCGGCGACGTCCGCGAGCACGGCGGGCGCGGCGACGGCGAGTGCGTCGCGGAACCGTGATGGCGAAGCGATGACGGCGTCGATGGCTCGCCCACTGACGTCTCCCACCGCATAGCTGCCGCGCTGCGCATACTGCGCCGGCAGTTGTTGCAGCATCTCCCCATAGCCATCGCCGCTTCGACGCAAGAAACCCTGAAATTGCTTGACACTGAACATCACGGAAGCTCCTGACCAACTCTCATGGGAACGAGATGTCCATCTGCCCGGCGACCGCGCTCCGTGGCCGCGTCGAAACCCGCTCGGTCATCGTACGCCGTTCGCCGCGATCCCACCTTCTGGCCACCGCGACCGACCTTCGCCGGAAACACGGCGTTCTCATTCACCTGTCCAACGACTGGCCGATGTGGCGCCGCGTTGGGCGCAGGGAGTTGGTGGGTGAGTTGGGAGCGGTCGGCACCAGCGGTTTGTTGGGCCTCACGCCGTCTACTGTGTTCGTTGCGCCTGCCGAATCTCGAAGTGCTGACGAGACCTAAAGAAGCAAACGTCGAACTCTAGGAAGAAGTTGATCTGACCGAGGATGAGGGGGACCGTGTCCACTTTAGTCCAGGCAAAAGCCAGACGAACCGGAGCGAAGGTTCCCACCACTGCCGAGACGAGGACCGCCCGTGCATCGACAATCGACAGATTCCCACTAATTTTTACCGAGGTGGTCTGTCGCTCCCACACGAATCCGAGTTCGACGCCGGTTGTGTACGGCAGCACGTTGATCGCTGCCCCGGTGTCGAGCAGTCCGCTACCGCGACCGCCCGCGCCCCCACGAGCGTCAACGGCAGCATTGGGGCGAGACTCGCAACACCCCGCTCGGCCTCTCGCTCAACGAATGGAAACTGCTGTCCCTGCATCGCCCCCTCCGCCGCCTCTACTCCGAGCGCAGGGTCTCAAGGAGCGTCTCGGCCGCCGTAAAGGCCCGGTCCGGCGACCACACGGCGTATTCCCTGCCCGTCTCAAGTAGGGGAGAAGACTCCGCTTCCGCCAGTTCCTGAGCCAGGAACTGGATCAGCCGGAGTTTGTCCGCGCGAGGCAAGGAGTGGATGTTCGGTAGGAGCTCGACCAACGACATGACAACTCTCCTCGGAGTGCTCTTACGCCGAATAGCCTCACGCAGCAAGCGCGACCCACCCGTCCGTTGCCTCTTTTGCCCAACGACTGGCCGATGTGCCGCCGCACCGAACGCGACGGGTTGGCGGCGGGTGAAGCGGGAGCGGTCGGCACCATCGGCTTGTCAGATGCGCCGGACGCCGCCGAGCATCTCCGATGCACTCGCCCTTCGGTGTTCGTCGCTCACACTCTCGCTGGTTGGCTGGCCTGTGGTCACGATGCCGTCCTCGTTGACCGATGTCCGTGCTCGCGACCCTCAGCGTCAGGCACACAGGTTGCGCCCGCCACAGCGACTTCGATCCTCCACCGTATCCCCCAAATGGGTGACGCGCAGTAGGTTGCGGTTTCGTCTCCATCTCTACACTCTCCGAGCCCACGAACTCTGGGAGGTTTATTCATGGCTATCAAGTTCAAACTGGTGGGCGGATCACTAGCAGGTGCGGTCGCAATCCATGTGATGTTCCTGGCGTGCTCTTCACCGAGTCCGTCCGTTCTCGCTTCCGACGCTGGTGTGGTCGGGATGCTCATGGACGCGGCGCGCGACGTAGCCGGCATGGAGACGTCGGATGCCATCGCGCAGGACGCAGCATCAACGTGCAACTGTCCGCCGGGGCCGGCAGGCGCGGCCGGACCCGCAGTGCCGGCGGGGCCGGGGGGCCGGCACACTGCGATCCGCGGTCATCACGACGACGGGCACCACCTGCGCTGCGAGTCGCGTTTACGGAGACTGGATCACAGACTGCGTGCGGCAGGGCGCTGGAGACTACGTGATCATTCTGAACTCTGCGCACGTCTCGAACCCGAACTGCACGGTCACGCAAACCAATGGATTCGGGATCCTCACTGTCAATGGGCTGACGAACTCGAGTCGCCTGAGTGTCTCGTTTCAGAATACCAGCGGGACACCGATCGACGGCAGTTTCTACGTCGTTTGTCAATCGATGTAGAGCACTCACATCACGAGAGCTAAGAGAGTCTTTAACGGGCTCTGTGTGATCGAGCACCAACATCGCATTCCGCAGTCCCCCGCTGCATATCCACGAAAAGCGAGCGTTACGCAGCCACCGGGACGTGTCAACGAATTTGAGTCACTCCTCCCTGCCGCTCCGTGTGCACCTCCCGACTGCGTGGGGGGGTCCCCTCGGCTCCCCGAGTCCCTCGATCCCGCAGGACCACACTCCGTCCAACGTCCCTCCGAGCTCACCCTGGACACGTTGATCCGTGCGGCGGTGGGCGGCGCCGTTCGCCCCCGCTCGCGACGGCATCCGCAGCCCGCTCGATCTCTCCTGCGATCGCGGCCCCCTCCTACGACCATCCTTCCGTGCAGCGGCGCGCCTCGATCGGGCTCCCCGCTCCGAGCTCCCGCTGGTCCCGTGTCTGGGCACCTTCGCGCGCTTCGCGGGTGCTCGCTCCATGTGAATCAGGCGTTGATCGTCACATGAAACGACCGATCGGACTCCGGCCGACACCGAAGCGCCCGGGCCCGCACGAGGCAGGGACACGACGGCTCGACGATGGACGACGACGGGATCGGCCGACACGCGTGCGGACGCCCGCAATGACCTCCGCTGGCCTCTCTTCGCACTCGGCGTTCAAGTCACATCGCAGGGTGTCGCTGCACGAGAAGGGCCGCGCCGCGACCGGTCCGGCGTCGACACTCCCACCTTGCTCGCGCGCGGCAGGTGCACGCGCCCTGGACGCGTCGTTGCCGTTGGAAGCCGATGAAGCATCGACACGCCGAGCCATGCGGATCGTTCCTGCGGGCAGCTCCACGCGCCGTCGGTGCAGACGGCCGGAGCGAGGGCGTCGCCGCTGAGCCCGTCGGGCGCGTGGTAGCAATCGAGCGTCGCTGGAGACGCACGCCGCCCCACGCCGGTGGAAATGCCACGCCCGCGGCGACGTTCACCGGGCACACCCAAGCGAGTCACCTGATGAAGCACCTGACCCCGCGGCGGTCCGCGATGTTCGGCCTCGGCGCTGTCGTTGCCTCGCCTCCGTTCCCCGGCCGCCGCCGACCTGCTTCAACGGCGGGCCCGCGGCACGGACCACCGCAAGTGGCCTTCGACGCGTGCGCGAACCGCACGGCGGGCGCGGCGTGCACGTGCTGACGCCCTTCGGCGAACTGTATTGGGCACCCGGCACGACCGTCCCCGAGCGGGTTTCGCCTTGCCGC
Source organism: Deltaproteobacteria bacterium (assembly GCA_016704445.1). Taxonomy (GTDB): domain Bacteria; phylum Myxococcota_A; class Polyangia; order Polyangiales; genus SCUS01. The sequence continues at coordinate 3,320 of JADJAE010000096.1, read as the reverse complement.
CCCGACGGCCGGCCCTGGTGGCGGACCGCCGCCGCGGCGGTAGCGGGCGCCGCGCGGCACGCGATGTTCATGGCTCCTACCCTGTCGCGTAGTGCTCATTGGCCAGGGCCTTGCACTCGCCCGACGCCTGGACCGTCGAAAGGAGAACCATCAAGCCATGATGATCTACGAAGAGCTGAAGAAGGATCACAAGAAGGTGCTGTCGCTGCTCGATCAGCTGGTCGCCAGCGAGAAGTCGGGGCCCGACACCTGGAGCGCCCCTGGTGCAGTAGATCCGCGACGAGCTGCGCCCACGCGCTCTCGGAGGAGGCCATTTTCGCCAAACAGCTGCGCGACCTTCGAACCGCCGAAGGACACCACCGTGGGTCAGCGCCTTACGGCGAGCACGCGCAGTGGAGGGCCGCGCGGTGCTGGGCTGTGGAAGCTCAGCGACGCGCCTCGACTTGAAGTGGGTCGGCCGTGAAGCAGCTCCTCGAGTCGCCCGCGCATCAAGCATCAGCGAGGAGGAGACCAAGGTCTCGGCGCGCGCCGTCTTCCGATTCAGGAGGTCGCGATGGGCGAGGCTTCGTGCAGATGAAGCCCCGGTGCGAGAGCAGTCCGCGGGCAACACCATGGAGCTGATCGCCAATGCGTTTCCTCGCGCGGCTGCGCGCGTCGGTGCTGAGATTCAGTCCCCGAGGTCGACCCGCGGCCCGCGGCCGGACGGTGGGGCGCCTGAGCTCCCGAAGACCTCCTCTCTTCGCCTCCTCCCTCCTCCCATCGATGAACACTTCGCCGACCAAAGCGCCCTCTCGTCTATCGAGAGAGAGGAAGGGACGAGTGGTGAGCGCCTCCGCGACGCACACCTCCAGCGCCGAGGCACAGCTGAAGGTGGCGGCACGGAGGGTCTTGCTCAGGGCGGCTTAGGAGGCGTTCGCGGAGGGTGCGGGGCGACGAGGTGTGGACGAGACCATCGGACGCACGTCGTCCTGGAGCGCGGTCTCGAGTTCGGCCGTGGGGGCCGAAGCGCGATCAGGGTGCGGGCTGAGCATCTCGAGCAGGTGCTCGTGCTCGGTGATCTGCGAGCTGAGGTACAGCGCGGGCGAATCCCGTCGGCGGCGAGCCGGGCGAGCTGGCGCCCGCGTGGCGGCCGCCTCCCTGTAGAGGCTCCGGGTCTTCGGCGCCCTCGAGGGGCGAGATCCGGAGCGAAGGGAGAAAGCGCGGACATCCGGTTGCTCGCGGCGTGCATCGTGACCATCATCATCCTGCCGTACGAGCTTAATGTCGCGGCCCTCGCGTGCGTCCTCGCGTGGTGTTCTTCGGTGAGCCCGGCGTGGTCGGCTTCGCCGCCAGGATGGCGAAAAAAAAGGCCTCGTTCTGCAGCGGGGGGGCGCCTCGACCCCGCCCATTCCGGTGCCGCCGGAGGGGTGGGGTGCCTGGTGGTGGAAAGCTCGGCGTGCCCAGGCAGCGTGAGCGCGGCAGACAGGATCAAAGGAGGCCCGAAGGGCGTGGAGCATGAGTGGGTCGCATGGAGATCCTTCCTTGTGGTGTCCGTCCCCTAGGGACGATCGCTTTCGACTGCACGGCGAGATGCCGCGGGCTCATTGCATCTGCACGCCCTCCGTCACCCGCAGGTGTGCGGGCGGTCAAGCTACCGCCGCGAAGGCGTCGCAGTCAGGTGCACGAGCACCACCGCCGGGGTACGCGCCGAGCGCGCCTCGAGCCGCCGTTGATGCTCGGCAGGTCGAGATATGGTTCGTCGGCTCGTCGAGTACGAGCGCCCACGCGTGGCGACCGAGCCCCATCGCCAGCGAGCTTGCGCGCCTCCCCAGAGCCGCCCGGCGTCCTCCGGGTGACGTAGCACGATCCGCCGGGGTCGCTCCCGAAGGCCGCGAACACCGAGAGCACACGGTGGTCGCGCGCTCGGCGTCGAGCGCAGCGTCGCGGCAAGGGCCCACACCTCTCGGCCGCAAGCTCCTGTGGGAGGTAGAGCACCCGGCCCCTGGGTCGCGCGTGGTCGCGAGCAGAAGGGCGCACCAGGGTGGTCTTGCCCGCGCGCCGTTCGCACCGGCGACCCAATCTCCGGTCGTCGCGCGATTGTCGGTGACCCGCATCGTTCGGTGAGCAGGGCAATGCACCCGCCGGCATTGTGACGGCGGCTCCTGCGTCGAGGTGGAAGAGCACCGGCGAGGCCTGCTCGAAGGACGCGAACACCCTGGCCCTTGAGCTGTCCGGTCTTTCGTGAGCGACTTTGGCACTGCCTGCTCGGCAAGGCGCGAGTTTTCGGCCCGCACCACGCCCACCGCGCGGCCGCTCTTCGCCTCCGCCCAGGCCGCCACGACGCTCGCGTTCATCGAGCGCGCCTGTCGGTCGCGGTTCCTTCATCTGCCCGCCGAAGCTGCGCGCGCGGTCGGCGGATTCCTGCTCGCGACGCGTGTCGGCGGGAGGCGCTTTCGCGACGGCCTGCACCCGGTCCTCGCGATCTGGTGGCCTCCTCCAGCGCGTGGGCCTCGGCCTGCCACAGCGCCGTGAGGCGGCCCGGTAGGCCCCGGGCACGCGTGGCGACCCGGGCGTCGCACCCGGATGGTGGTCCGCGGCAGCTCCTCGAGCAGCGCGCGGTCGTATGACACGAGCACCCCGACGCCGCGGAAGTGCCGCGCAGCGCCTCTTAATGAGCAGCTTCTGCGCCCGTCGTCGTCGAGGTGGTTGGTGGGCTCGTCCAGTAGGAGCACGTCCGGCTGCGCCAGAGCGCTCGCCGATCTGCCAGCGCTTGCGCTCGCCCGGAGAGCGTGGTCCAGCGGTCGAGGGCGCCCGGTCGAGCGCGAGCCTGCCGCGCAGCGAGGCCGCCTACTCGCCCGGGTCTTCATGAAGGCGAGGAGCCCCGAGGGAGCGACGGCGCCTCCTGCGCGCAATAGGCGACGGCGCGCCTGCGGGCTCGATGCGACGGAGCTCCCTGCTCGGCGCGAGCTCGCCGGAGAGCACCCGAGGAGCGTCGCCCTCGTTTGCTGCCGTTATGCCGACGAGCCCGCAAAATTTTCCAGCGGCACGAGTGCGAAGATCAACCTGACGAAACAAGGCAGACGCGGCGCGCGTCGACACCGACGCCGCGCGCTTGGAGCGCGAGGGAACGATGCCATGAGACCTCCATCAACAGGGAGCCAGCGCACGCCTGGCGAGGGAACGCCAAGACGCTCGCGAGGGCGGTGCGGGGGCGCAGAAGGCGTTATCAGGAGGGGAGGATGATCGGCGGGTCGATGCGCCGACGCGGGCACCTCCGTACCACCGATTTTCGATGCCCAGCGCCTCGGCGGCGCAAGGCTCCACCGTCGAACCCGCCTCCC
>JADJAE010000095.1 GCA_016704445.1 Deltaproteobacteria bacterium | reverse complement strand
GACTACGACCTCGACGTGTCCAACGGCGACGTCGGGATCATCGAGCAGCTCGACGACAAGACCGTCACGGTGCGCATGGAGGGCCGCGAGGTGCGCTACGCCGACGACGCCGTCGACAACCTGGCGCTCGCCTACTCGGCGACGATCCATAAAGCGCAGGGCTCGGAGTACGACGCCGTGGTGCTGGGCCTGCACACCTCCCACTTCGTGCTGCTCAACCGGGCGCTGCTCTACACCGCCATCACCCGCGCCCGGCGGCTGGTGGTGGTGGTCGGCAGCCGGAGGGCGCTGGAGATGGCGGTCAGCACCGCGAGGGTGGTCGAGCGCCACGGGGCGCTGCTCCATCGGCTACAGGCCGAGCTCGCCCAGAGCCGTTGACAGCGCCGCTCTCCTCCTGAATCTTCCGTTCCCGTAAAAATTTGGACCAGGACTGGTCCTTCGACTCTCCAATGGTCATCCTCCCGTGAACTTGCTTCGTCCTGCCTACATCGTCCTCGCCTCGCTGCTCGCGTTCTCCGGGTCGGCCGCCTCGCAGGCCGTCCCGCCCTCCGGCGTTGCCTGCACGGACCGCCGACCTCGGTCGACGGGTCGACCGTGCAGGGCAGCACCGCGGGTCTCTCCGACCGCGCCCACGCCTCCTGCGCCCGCCAGGCGCTCTCGGGCGAGCGCGTCTACGCGCTGCACCTCGACCAGCCCTCGCGCGTCTCGCTGCGGGTCGCGGCCGACTACGACGTCGCGGTGTACGTGCGTCGCGACTGCGGCGACGAGGTGAGCGAGCTCGCCTGCAACGACGACCTCGAAGACGCGCGCCACGCGGGCGTCGACGTCGACCTCGGCGTCGGGACGTGGTTCGTGTTCGTCGACGGCTACGACAGCGACAGCAGCGGCAACTTCACGCTGAGCGTGAGCGCGCGGCCGACGGGGCCCGGCTGTCGCGTGCCTCCCGGGCGCCGTGGGCGCGGTCGGTCACCCACCGCGGCCGACGTCGCCGTCGTCGAAGCGGCGGCCGCTACGGCGACGAGCTGCGGGTGCGGAAGAGCACCTCGACGCGGCTACCCCCGGCCGGCAGGTGCGCCGGGTCGATGGTGATCCGTCGCGAGGCGGCGTCGTAGGTCCAGCCGGTGGTGAGCTGGGTGCGGGTGCCGTCGGCGGCGACGATCCAGACCTGGACGGTGTCGGGGCGCGCGTCGGCGTCGATGGTCCACGCGTTGGCGCGGCTGGTGATGTCGCGCGCGAAGGTCGTGAAGATCTCCGTCCAGTCGGTGCTGCACACCCGCGCGGCGAGGCCGCGGGTGCGCGAGGTGAGGGTGAGGTACTGGCCGCCGCGGCGCGCGAGCGTCGGGCAGTCGGTGCGCGACTCGTACCCGACGATCGAGTGGAACACGTAGCTGGAGAAGCCCGGCCAGGTGATGACGGTGCTGTTGAACGCGTCGGCGCTGAGCGAGCTCTCGTCGTCGGTGATGGCGACGAAGAACTTCAGCGAGTCGGGGCGCGTGAAGCTCAGCCACATGGGCTGCGTGGCGATCCACTGGCGCAGCCCGTTGACGCTGTCGACGGACACGTTGAGGTGCCGCAGTCGCTCGGAGTCGCCGCAGGCGGCGCCGCCCAGGGGAGAGGGGATGCACACCTGGAGGCGCGAGGTGCCGCGGCGAGCGACCATGATCACCCGGTAGTCGAGCCCGCTCGCGCCCATGATCATCGCGAGGCGGTTCATGTTCGCGTTCACCGCGGCGGTCTCTTCGGTCATCGACCCGGAGGTGTCGACGAAGAGCAGGATGTCCACCGGGGCGCGCGTGGCGGTCATGCCCATGAGGTCTTGCGTGACCTCGCAGCGGTTCATGGCCTCGGCGATCGGCAGCCACGAGCCGCCGCACGGCGACCAGTTGCCGAACTCCCCGGTGCCCTCGCAGCGCTGCCTGCCCATCCGGCACATCCCCCGGAAGGCGTCCTCCGGGCGCTCGAAGCACATCTGCTCCATGCCCGGCGTGCAGGGGCAATTCTCGTTGGCCACGCCGTCGTTGTTGTCGTCGAAGGGCGTCGCGCAGTTCTCGCGAGGGCCCGTCGAAGGCCCCGTGTCGAGCGGCGGAACCACCCCGACGTCGCGGGTGACCGTCCCGGTGTCGCGAGGCGGGACGACGCCGGTGTCGCGCACCACCGGTCGATCGGTGACGCGCGCATCGACGCGGGCATCGACGCGGTTGACCCCGGCGTCACCGGCGGACTGGGTGATCTCCTCCGGGGCGCAGGCGACGAGGAGTCCGATGGGCAGCGTGATCCACGGGAGGCGCATGGCCCCCACGGTAACAGAGTCGCGGCGCGACCGCCGGTAGGCGGATGACTCAGAGCGGGATGTTGCCGTGCTTCTTGCGGGGCAGGGTCTCGCGCTTGTCCTTGAGGAGGTCGAGCGCTCGGGCGATGCGGTGCCGGGTCACCCTCGGGTGGATCACCTCGTCGACGAAGCCCAGTTCAGCGGCCTTGAAGGGGTTGGCGAACTTGGTCTGGTAGTCGTCGATGAACTGCGCGCGCCGCGCGGCCGGGTCGGCGGCGCGGTCGATGTCGTGGCGGTGGATGATGTTCACCGCCCCCTCGGAGCCCATCACGGCGATCTCCGCGGTGGGCCACGCGAGGTTGAGGTCGGCGCGGATGTGCTTGCTGGCCATCACGTCGTAGGCGCCGCCGTAGGCCTTGCGGGTGATGACGGTGATCTTCGGCACCGTGGCCTCGGCGTAGGCGTAGAGCAGCTTGGCGCCGTGCTTGATGATCCCGCCGAACTCCTGGTCGGTGCCCGGGAGGAATCCCGGCACGTCGACGAAGGTCACGAGGGGGATGTTGAAGCAGTCGCAGAAGCGCACGAAGCGGGCGGCCTTCACGCTGGCGGAGATGTCGAGGCACCCGGCGAGCACGGCGGGCTGGTTGGCCACGACGCCCACCGGGCGGCCGTCGATGCGGGCGAAGGCGCACACGATGTTCATCGCGTAGTTGGCCTGAACCTCGAGAAACTCCCCGTGGTCGACGACGGCGGCGATGACGTCGCGGATGTCGTAGGGGCGGTTGGACTCCACCGGGACGAGCGTGTCGAGCGCGGTCGACTCGCGGTCGGCGGGGTCGGTGCACGCCTTCCGGGGCGGGTCTTCGGTGTTGTTCGAGGGGAGGTAGCCCAGCAGCTCGCGGAGCTGCGCGAGGCAGGCGCGGTCGTCCGGCGCGGTGAAGTGCGAGACGCCCGAGCGCGAGGCGTGCGTCGAGGCGCCGCCGAGCTCCTCCTTGCTCACCGACTCGTGGGTGACGGCCTTGATGACGTCAGGACCCGTAATGAACATGTAGCTGGTCGTGTCGACCATGAAGATGAAGTCGGTGATGGCGGGCGAGTACACCGCGCCGCCGGCGCACGGCCCCATCACCGCGGAGAGCTGCGGCACCACCCCCGACGCGAGGGTGTTGCGCAGGAAGATGTCGGCGTAGCCCGCGAGGCTCTCGACGCCCTCCTGGATGCGCGCTCCGCCGGAGTCGTTGAGGCCGATGACCGGCGCTCCGACCTTCATCGCGAGGTCCATCACCTTGCAGATCTTGGAGGCGTAGGCGCTGGAGAGGCTGCCGCCGAAGACGGTGAAGTCCTGCGCGAAGACGAAGACCTTGCGACCGTCCACGGCGCCGTAGCCGGTGACCACGCCGTCGCCCGGAAACTTCTGCTGCTCCATGCCGAAGTCGGTGCAGCGGTGGGTGACCAGCCGGTCGAGCTCGATGAAGGTGCCGGGGTCGAGGAATAGGTCGACGCGCTCTCGCGCGGTGAGCTTGCCGGCCGCGTGCTGCTTCGCGACGCGCTCGGCGCCGCCCCCATCGAGGGCGCGGCGGTTCAGGTCTTCCAGGCGTTGGAGCAGGTCTTCACGCGTTCGGGCCATAGGCCTGCGCGGATACCACAGGTGGGCCTCGCCGCGCGATCGCGGCGACGCGTCAGGGGACGAAGGCGAGCACCATGTACGGGCTCGTGGCGGAGCACGTCGAGCCGGACGGCGCGTTGGCGGTGTGGCTCCCGCTGCGGCTGGCGGCGAGCGTCGCCCCGCGGAAGGCCTGGAGCGTGTAGCTGGTGGCGCTGGTCACCCGGTAGGGGATCACGCAGACATAGTAGGTGCCCGCCGGCGGCGCGGCGGTCCAGTAGATCTGCTCGGGGCCCGTGGTCATGCTGTCGGTGTCGAAGGTGCCGCCGCCGCCCGAACGGGTGGCGTAGCTCACCACGGTGCCGCCGGGCGTGAGCACGGAGATGTCGAGGTCGGCGGTGACGTTCCAGGTCAGCGAGAAGCGCATGGGGGAGGAGACGCAGGTCGAGGCGGTGCACAGCTGACCCGCCGCGCAGGCGCGCCCGCAGGCGCCGCAGTTGGCCGGGTCGCGGGCGAGGTCACGGCAGACGCCCCCGGGGCAGGGCGTGAGGCCGGTGCCGCAGGTGTTGCTCACGCAGGCGCCCGCCACGCAGGTCTGCCCGGTGCTGCACGCCCGCCCGCAGGCGCCGCAGTGGGCCGTTGGAGCTCGTCAGCGACACCTCGCAGCCGTTGGCGTTGGAGCCGTCGCAGCTGCCGAAGCCGGTGGCGCAGAAGATCCCGCACGAGCCCCCGACGCAGGCCGGGATGGAGTTCTGCGGGACGGGGCAGATGTTGCCGCAGGCGCCGCAGCTCGAGGTGGCGGTGCGGGTGGTCGGTCTCGCAGCCGTTGGCGGCGCTGCCGTCGCAGTCGCCGAAGCCCGCGGAGCAGGTCGCGACCACGCAGGAGCCGGAGGCGCAGGCGGGGGTGGCGTTGGGCAGGCTGCACGCGCGGCCGCAGGCGCCGCACTGCGCGACGCTGGAGTTGAGGTCGACGCAGGTCCCGCTGCAGCGGGTCTGCCCCGACGGGCAGCCGGTGAGGACGCACGTCCCATCGGTGCAGGTGAGGCCCGCCCGCAGGCGCTGCCGCAGCGGCCGCAGTTGGCGCTGCTGGTGGTGAGGTTGGTCTCGCAGCCGTTGGCCGAGGAGCCATCGCAGTCCCCGCGGCCCGCGCTGCAGGTGAGGGTGCACGAGCCGGCGACGCAGGCCGCCGAGCCGCCCGCGGAGGGGCACACGTTGCCGCAGCGGCCGCACGCCGCCTCGCTGGTCAGGGTGCTGGTCTCGCAGCCGTTGGCCGCGTTGCCGTCGCAGTCCGCGAAGCCCGGGTTGCAGGCGGTGGTGCAGGCGCCCGCGCCGCAGCGCGAGACGCCGTTGGCGACCGCGGGGCAGGGCGTCGTGGTGGCGGTGAGACCGTCCGCCGAGCACACCCGCCGGGTGCTCTCGTCGGCGCAGGTCACGGAGCTGGGAACGCACGCCTGCGGGGCGCAGCTGCCGTCGGCGTTGCAGACGTTGTTGGGCGGGCAGTCGACGGCGGTGTTGCAGTCCACGCAGAGCATGCGGGCGGTGTTGCAGACCTGCATGCGCGCGGAGCAGTCGCGGTCCGAGCGGCAGGGCGGCGGCGCGGGGACGCAGCGGTTGCCGGAGCAGATCTCGGTGCCGGTGCAGTCGACGGCGGTGAGGCAGTCGACGCAGATGCCCAGGGTGCGCTCGCAGACCTGCGCCCGCGCCCCGCACTCGCGGTCGGAGCGGCAGGCGAGGGGAGCGGCGGGACGTCGGCGGGGACATCCGCCGGGCACGTCGACCGGGACATCGCTCGGGAACATCCTCGCCCGCGTCCGGGAGGACGTCCTCGCCCACGTCCGCGGCTGCATCGACGACATCCTCCGCGCCCGCGTCGTCCGGAGCGTCCGCGGCGACCTGATCGTCGGGGACGTCCACGGTCGGGGCCACGTCGACGGCGAGGTCGGAGGTCACGTCGGCCGAGGCGTCCGTCTCGACCGGCGTGTTGCCAGAACTCCTGGGAGACGAGCAGGCCGCGACGAGGGAGAGAGCGAAGAGGGAAAGGTGCCGAAGCGAAGGGCGTTGAGACCGCATGCGAGCGTTCTCGGAGATCACCCGGCGGGTGTCAAACCGCCGACAGGGGCTCAGCGGGTGGTGAACAGCGAGACCGTGCGGCTGCCGGTCACGTAGACCCTGCCGTCGGCGACCACGACGGGCGTCCACTGGCGGACGCTGGGCGGCGCGTCGGCGAAGATCTCCATGCCGTTGGAGATGTCGATCGCCCGGAGCGAGGCGGGCGAGGTGCCCGCGACCCACAGGATGCCGTTGTCGTTGCCGTTGGAGGAGACCGCGGGGGGAGAGGGGTTGGAGACGGTGGCGCTGCACCAGGCGGTCGAGAGCCCGGTGGCGGTGACGCGGAGGGCCATGACGCCGCCGTTGCCAGAGCAGCCCGCGCGGGTGCCCCGGCCGGGGGCGAACACGAAGGTGTCCGCGCCGTTGGACCAGGCCGCCGCTGCCCCGAAGTTGCCGCCGGAGAAGTAGCGCTGCTGGAAGACCTGGGAGCCGGTTCCGCCGAGGTTCTCGCGGTCGATCAGGTAGCTCACGCCGGCCTTGCCGCCCTGCCAGAGCAGCCGCGACGCGCCCGCGATCGGGGGCAGCACCATCGGGGAGACCGAGCCGATGTCGAGGTCCTGGAGGTCGAGCATCCGCGCGTCCGAGGCCTCGAAGAACGAGGCGTCGTCGGTCGACGAGGTGGGGCCCGAGGCGCCGCCGCCGAGGCGGATCACCCGCTCGCCGAAGGAGCCCGGGGTGTGCCCTCCGAGGGGGGTGCTGTTGCCGGTGGCCACGAAGAGCCGCCCGGTCTCGTCCATGGCCGAACCGCCGACCGCCCAGATGCCGGAGCCCCGGCCCGGGGTGGCGAAGGCGACCTGCTGCGCGGGGTTGGCCGCGTCGATGCCGACCACCCAGCCGTGGTAGATGCCGCAGTCGCCGTAGAGCCCGCCGAAGGGGACGAACACCCTCCCGTCGGAGAACTGGAGCGCGCCCCGCTGACCGGTGGCGCGAGGGTCGAAGCTCGACGCGCCGACCGCCGGGGGGGAGATGTTGGCGGGGTATCCGGCGCGCTGCTGCCCGGTGGTGACGTCGAGGGCGTTGAGCTTGAACTGGAGCCCGCCGTCGTTGGTGAACGCGACGGCGTAGAGGGTGTTGGTCGCCGGGTCGATGACGCCGGTGCTGACGACGCCGATGGTGCTGATGTTGCCGCACTGCTGCATCCCGCTGCGGACCGATGTGCCGAGGGGGGTGCGCCACAGCTCGGCGCCGGTGGAGGCGTCGAGCGCGTACATCGAGTTGGCCTGCGTGGCGACGAAGAGCACGTCGTGGCGGGCTCCGCCGACCATGAGGTTGGGGAGGTAGAGCGGCTGCGCGTAGACCTCGCCGTCGAGCGCGGGGGCGAAGGCGTCGACCCTGGCGAAGCCGGCCTGCACGGCGGCGACGGTGAGGCGGTTCTCGGCGCGGTTGGCGCCCGTGCGGGCCCGGTCGAACTGGAAGGTCGTGACAGGGGTGGGGGCGCCCACCGGGGGAGTCCCCGCGTCGGGGCGCGGGCCGTTGTCGGTGACGACCGGGGGCGCGTCGGTGGCGCCGTTGGGTGATGGCGCTGTCGGTGATGCCGCTGTCGCTCGGGGTGATGATCGGCGCCTCGGAGGAGCAGGCGCCAGAGGCGAAGGCTGCCGTCAGGACGAAGGGACGAAAGAGCGAGGATCTCATGGAGGTGTGCATGAAGCAGTTGTCCCCGTTGCGGGTCAAGGGGACTTTCTCGACGTCCTGACGCGCACGCCGCGGCTGCGTCGAAGGGGGATGATGTCTGAGCTGTGCTGACGTCGGGGAGGCGCTTGCGTGGATGGCGGTCGTGGGGCTAGAAGCCCTGCGCTCTCCCTCTGTTTCGCCAAGAGGGCGACTATAGCTTCGCCGCGGTACGTGTTGACCCCGCGACGACGCCCTCCGCGCCACCCGTTAAGGACCCTATTCCATGGACCGTACTCCCTCCGATCGTGACCTTCGTGACCTGCTCCTTTCCTTGCGTGACACTTTCAAGGAGGCCGCCGCGCGCATCGATGACGCGCTCGGCGCTGCGCCCGCCCCCGCGCCCTCGGGCTTCCGCCGCGACGATGACCGTCGGCCGGCCCGCGATTTCAACGCTCCCCGCGACGTGCGGGCCCCCCGGGATTTCGGGGCCGCCCAGGCCTACCGCGGCGACAACCGCGACAACCGCGGCCCGCAGCGGGAGTTCCAGGGCAACCGTGAGCCGAGGGACTTCCGCCCCGAGGCGCGCGAGCCCGCTGGCTTCCGTGGCGACAGCCGCGGGGCCGACCCGGGCGTGCGCAACCCCCTGGAGAAGCTCCGCGAGGAGGTCCGCACCATCAGCAACGACGCGCCCGGCATGGACCCGTCGCTGCTCCGCCTGAAGATCGAGGCGGTCACCGCCGAGACGCGGGTGCTCCAGCCGCGCATCAACGATCCCGAGGACAACGACATCGCGGCGAAGATCATGCGGTCGCTGACGGCCATCGTGAGCGAGCACCGCCCGGGTCACGTGTACGGCCTCGCCCGTCACCACCAGGCCGACTGGAACGACGTCTCCCGCCGCGCCCGCGACGAACTCCGCGCGCTCGAGGGTCAGGGCGGCGCCGACGCCGTGCACGCCCCCAAGGGCGAGTCCGACCTCGACGCCTGATCGTCTCCCCTTAGCGTCGCCGCATCAGCTCGGCGATGCCCGCCTCGATCTGACGCTGCTCGGACATCGAGAAGCCCTCCCTCTCCCGAGTGATGATCCCGTCACGACCGATCCACACCGAGAACGGCGCCGCGCGGCGCGGGTTGTAGACCGAGACCACCTGGGTCTCCAGGTCGGTCACCACCGGAAACGTCACGCCCAGCCGTCGCGCCGTCGCTCCCGCCTCGGCGACGGTGTCGGGGCCGTCCATCGAGATGGCGACCACCTGGAGCTGGCCCCCGTAGCGCTGGAAGAGCGCCTGGTACACCGGAAGTTCCTGCATGCAGGGCTGGCACCACGTCGCCCAGAAGAGCACCACGATGGGCTTGCGACGGAGCGAGTCGGTGAGGCGAAACCTCCCCCTCGTGGGGCCCCCCGGCGCGCAGGGGAGCGTGAACTCCGGCGCCTCGGTGCCGACCGAGGCGAGGACAGGTTGCGCGGCGGAGGCGACCGCGGCGGAGAGCAGGATCGAGGCGAAGGCGCGTCGGTTCATGGGGCGGTACGACACCTCACCCGGAGGAAATGTTCAACGTGGTCGGGCCCCGCAGGGGCTGTGGTACGGTCCCTCCGCAATGAGTGCGAGGTGGCGTTGGATGGTCCCGCTGGCAGGCGCTCTGGCGTCGGTGGGCGTCGGTGGAGCGTTGGTGACGGCGGGCTGCACCGAGCCCCGCAGCCCGACCGTAGGGCAGCGCTTCGAAGACCGCTTCGAGCGCAGCGAGCTGGGCCCCGACTGGCGCGAGACCGGCGAGGGGTGGCGCATCGACAACGGCGCGCTACGCGGTCAGGGCGTGCGCAACCACCCGCTCTGGCTCAAGCGCAAGCTGCCTCGCAACGCCCGCATCGAGTTCGACGCGTGGAGCGACTCTCCCGCCGGGGACATCAAGTGCGAGGTCTGGGGCGACGGCAGCTCGCACGCGCTGCAGGCCTCCTACACCGCGACCAGCTACGTGGTGATCTTCGGCGGCTGGGGCAATCGCTACAACGTCATCGCACGCATGGACGAGCACGCGCCCGACCGTCGGCAGCGGGTGGGCCCGCGCGTCGAGATGGGGCGCCACTACCACTTCACCATCGAGCGGCGCGGCCGGGTGCTGCGCTGGCTCCTCGACGGCGCGCCGATGCTGGAGTGGGATGACCCCGATCCGCTCGCGGGCCCCGGGCACGAGTACTTCGCGTTCAATGACTGGGACGCGCTGGTACATTTCGACAACCTCGTGATCACACCCCTGTGAGCGTAGGGCACCACCGGAGGTCGCGGTGACACCAGCGGAGATCCAGAAGGAGCTCGACGAGCTCGAGTCCCGCCTAGAGCGGCTGCGGATCAAGTACGACCAGTACTTCATCGGCATCGAGAAGATGCTGCCCTTCGTGCAGCGCAAGGACGTCGACCGTCGCTTCGCGCAGCTGCACAAGGAGCAGTTTCGCAACGGCGGCCTGCGCTTCCGCTTCCAGACGATGGTGCAGCGCTTCACCACCTACCAGACCTACTGGGGGCGCATCATCCGGCAGATCGAGGAGGGTACCTACAAGCGCGACCTCATCCGCGCGCAGCGACTCGGCCGCACCCTCGACAAGCGCCCCGCCGCGCAGGCCGACGAGGCCGCTCCCGACCCGATGGAGCTCACCGACGACGACCTGACCGAGGCCACCGCCGACGAGCCGACGCCCAGGGACGCGACCATGCACTCCTCTCGCGGGCACGAGGCCGAGTCCCTCCCCGACCTCGGCCCCTCGCCGATGCGAGCCCCCACGCCGGCGCCCTTCCCCGCGGCCCGGCCTCCGCTCGGAGCCTTCGGCCCCAACGTTCCCCGAGCGCCGGGGAGCGCGCCGATACGCTCCGTGCTCGCCACGATGCCCGGCCCGGCGCCCGCTCCTGCGCCTGCCCCGAAGCCCGCTCCCTCCGCCGAGGACGCGCAGCTCCGCGCGCTCCACCAGCGCTTCGTCGAGGCCCGCCGGATGACCGGCGAGAACACCGACGTGCAGTACGAGTCCATCGCGCGGCAGGCCCGCGAGGCGGGGCAGCGACTCGCGCTGAAGTACCAGGGGGCCGACGTGCGGCTCGACGTCTCGATCAAGGACGGCAAGGCCGTGCTCAAGCCGATCGTGACGATGCCGAAGAAGACCTGAGCGGGTTTTTACAGGGATCGGTAAGAGAGGCGACGGATCAGCGCAGCGGGTACAGGCCCATGCAGGCGCCGATGACGCCGCGGTTGGAGCCCGGGAGGCTGCGCTCGATGACCCAGCCGGTGTCGGTGCACTGGTACCAGTCGCCGTCGAGCCGGCTCTGGAGGCAGGTGCCCTCGCGCATGTCGCGGCCGAGCGTCGAGGAGAAGCAGGTGGCGTTGCGCGCAGTGGACAGCGGGTTGGTGTTCACGCAGGCGCCGTAGGCGTTGGCCCCGAGGCGCCACACGCCGTCGACGCACTGGTACCAGTCGCGGTCGTAGCGGCTCTCGACGCACGAGCGCGGCGGCATCCAGCGCTGGAGGGTGTTGGAGTAGCACTGCGCCCCGCTGGTGGAGGTTCCGCCGCGGGAGGTTCCGCCGCCGGAGGTTCCGCCGCCGGAGGTTCCGCCGCCGGAGCTCGGAGGCGCGCCGTTGAGGCGAACCGGCTGGAAGATGTTGCGAATCTGGCTGCCGCGCGCGTTGTCGTAGATCGAGTGGTGGAGAATCGAGGCGGGGCGGCCCCAGTTGTACTCCTCGATGGTGCAGAAGCGGGTGCGGTGCTCATCGAGCCAGCCCGCGAACAGCATGATGTGGTGCTGCGGGTTGTTGAGCGCGTCGCCCGGCTCGAGCTCGCTCCAGTTGATGCGGTGCGAGCGGTGGTTGTCCCAGGGGCCGCCCGCGAAGGAGTGCGTGGTGTTGCCCGGCGCGGGAAGGCCCCAGGCCATGGACACGAGGCCCGAGCAGTCGGTGCGGTAGCCGCCCCAGCGAGACTGCGGCGTCTGCGAGTACTGCACCCGGTTGTCGACCCAGTTCATCGCGCGGTCGATCATCCCTCGCCGGCTCGCGGGGGTGCCCGCGAGGATCGCCGAGCGGGTGCAGGCCGCGACGACCTCCTCGACCTGCCAGTCGCCCCACGGCTCGTCGAAGTTGACGTCGTTGGGGTCGCCGACACAGCCCGGGGCGGCCGCCAGGGAGCCGGCGGTCGCCACCAGCACGACCGTGAACAACGAACGGCGCCAACCGATGGATCGCATGGGTGCTGGTTCCTTCACACCCGATGCTCTTCCACCATCCCGCCCCCCCCCCCGCCCCGTGCCGCGACCTCCGGACCTCGCGACCCGCGGAGGAACCCGTAGAAACGTGCGTTCGAGGTGCTGGGTGGAGCGCTGGACGCCGGGATGTCCAGCCGGTCACAGATGTGACCAGTGGAGGTTCCGGGGCGCGGGCTCGTCAGTCGCCGCGGGCCGAGAGGGCGCTCAGGGCCTGGGAGATCACCACGGGGGACGGCGGGCTCACCCCCTCCTCGAGGGAGCGCAGCCCCTGCGGCAGCGACCCCATCGAGCGCGCCGCCCGCTCCCGGGCCTCGCGCACCGCCTCCGAGGGCGACGGGAGGTCGCGCACCAGCTTGCCGCTCCGCATCACCGGAACCAGCAGGCCGAAGGCCTCCGGGTCGGGGTTGGGGTCGAGCGCCTCGTCCGAGAGGCGCACCGTGTCCTCCACGAAGGTCCCCTCGGCGTCGAGGCGGCGGTAGACCTGCTTCGCGCCCGCGCTGCTGGGCTTGCCCGGCGAGCGCTTGCCCACCGGCACCCGGACGTCCCTCCGGTCTTCGATCTCGACCAGCTTGTAGATGGCCCCGAGCGAGGGGGCGTCGGGGGTGAGGGTGATGGCCGTCCCGACCCCGAAGGCGTCGTAGGGGGCGCCGTCGGCCAGCAGCGACCGGATGCGCTGCTCGTCCAGGTCGTCGCTGGCGATGATCTGGATGTCCGGGCGACCCGCCGCGTCGAGGATGCGCCGCACGTCCTGGCCGAGGGCCAGCAGGTCGCCCGAGTCGATGCGCACCGCGCGCACGGCCGAGCCGGCGCGGGCCGCCCTCAGCGCCCCTCGGCGGGCGTCGTAGGTGTCGATGAGCAGCGTGGTGCCCTTGGGGAAGGACTCCGCGAAGCGGTGGAAGGCGGCCTCCTCGCCGTCGTCGACGTGGGCGAGGACGTAGCTGTGGGCGATGGTCCCCGAGACGGGCACCCCGAAGGTGAGGCCCGCCTGCTCGCAGGAGGTGCCCGCGCAGCCGGCGATGTACGCCGCGCGGCCCGCGTGAGGCGCCGTCAGCGGGTCGATGCGCCGGGCGCCGAACTCGAACACCGGCCGGCCGTCGGCGGCCAGCACCACCCGAGCGGCCTTCGAGGCCACCCGGGTCTCGGTGTTGATCACCCCCAGGAGGTAGGTCTCCAGGAGCTGAGCCTCGGCCAGCGAGGCCCCCACCCGGAGGATCGGCTCCCCCTCGAAGGCCAGCGACCCCTCGGGGATGGCGTCGAGGTCGCCCCGGAAGCGGAACTCCCGGAGGTAGCCCTCCATGGCGTCGGTCATCACGTCGCCGAGGCTCGGCTGCGAACGGAGGTAGTCCACCTCGGTGTCGGTGAAGCGCAGGTCGCGGAGGTACCGCACCACCCGGTCGAGGCCCGCCACCAGCAGGAACCTCCGGTTGGGAGGGAGCCTCCGGACCGAGAGCTCGAAGACCCCTCGGCGCTCAGCGATTCCTTCCCGGAGGTAGGCGCCCAACATCGCGAGCTCGTACCGATCGGTCAGCAGTGCGTGCATCGAAAACGGCCCCGATGGCGCCACGGAGCGGCCCGAAGCGCAAGGGGGCGTCAAAGCCTGGAAAGAGTGTCAGCGAGGGGCGATGATTCGTCGGTCGAGGAGGAAGTCCTTGAGCGACGCCCAGGCCTTTCCGCGGCCAAGCTGGAGCAGGTGTCCGCCCGTAAAGGTGTCGATGCGGGCGTCGAAGTGCGCTCTCAGCCTCTCGGCGTGCGCGCTCGGGGTGATGGCGTCGCGGGCTGCGGCGAGCACCAGCACGCTCTCCGGGGCGACGAGGGGAGGGCGGGAGAAGGGGGAGACCACCCGCAGCGAGTCGTCGATGCGTCGGCCCACCCACGGGGGCGGCGCCTCGGGGAGGCGCGAGCGGTGCTCCAGGTACGCGTCACCGAGCGAGGCCAGCGGAACCATCAGGGTGCTGAAGTCCACCGCGGGGTCGACCGTCGCCAGGAGCGCGGCGGTGTATCCGCCGAGGGACATCCCGATGGTTCCGACGGCGGAGGAGCCCTCGGAGCGCAGCCAGGAGTGCCACGCTCGCAGGTCGGAGATGGCCTGGGCGAAGCCCTCCACGGAGCGCCACGGGTCCTGTCCGGGGAAGATCCCCCGGCGGCCCTCCGGGGCGCGCTGCCCGTGGAAGGGCAGCACGGGGATGAGCACATCGAGGCCCCACTGATAGAGCCTCGGCGCCTCGAAGGCCGCCTCCTCGAAGGAGAGGTTGCCTCCCAGGTAGCCGTGGATGCACACCGCCGTCGCCCTCGGGTTCGGGTGCCTCCAGTAGCGGGCCACCGCGGTGCGGTTCTCCTCGAAGGCGACGTAGGCCTCGCGGGGAAACTCGTGCGTCGGGACGAAGCCCGAGCGGAAGGAGAGGTCCTCCACCCGGCCGCCTCCGGGGAGCGAGCGCACGGGCGTCCTGTGCACGCTCGGCAGCGACGGGGGGACGAAGAAGGCGTCGGGCTCGGCGAGCAGCCGCGGGTCGCCGTAGGCCTCGGCCACGCGGGCGAGCTGCCGTAGCTGCTGCTCGGGGTCGGGGCGAGGCCCCTTGGAGCGGCGGGCGACGTCCAGGGCCATGTCGATGGCGGTGCGGTCGACCCAGCTCCCTGCGGCGTTGGCGAGGTGGGCGATCCAGGAGCCCTTGCGTACCAGGGGGGGCATCGGAGCCTCAGTCCGGCAGGCGGTCGACGGTGCTCTCCGTCCTCGGCACGAACATCCCTTCGAAGCGCCAGCTCCCGTCCTTGTGCTGAAGGGTGACCACCGCGGACTTCTCGACCCCCGGCCAGCGGTCGGTCTTGAGCAGCGACACCGCCAGCCGGGAGAGCGTCGGCTCGTGGCCCACCAGCGCCAGGCGCCCTTCGCCCTTCCACCCGGCGATGAACCGCTCGATGGCCGCCAGGTCGCCGGTCGCCAGCGCCTGGAGCACCGTCACCGGACCCTCGGTCGGGGCGTGTTCGGCGACGATCTCCGCGGTCTGCACGGCGCGCACGAGCGGCGAGGTGACGATCGCTCCCGGCGGGTGCTTGCGCAGGTGCTTCGCGGCGGTGACCGTCTCCTCTCGCCCCCGGGCGGTGAGCCAGCGGGAGCCGTCGGAGACCTCGGGGGCGGCGTCTACCGCCTCGCCATGTCGGATCAGATAGAGCTTCGTCATGGGTCTTCTCCCTCCACCGCTTAGGGGATTTCCCATCGCTCCGCCATCGGGTGAACCCGGCAGGGGGTCAATCGCCGCCGCGACTTGCGGATCGGCGGTCGGCGTGCGACGGCATTCCCATGCGCGCTCCGGGGCTCGGCGAGGTGTTGTTCATCCTGATCCTGGTGGCGGTGGTGTTTGGCGCCTCGAAGGTGAACCCCATCGGTGACGCCGTAGGGGGCTTCATGCGCAACCTGCGCCGGGGGATGCGCAACGACGATCGCATCACCGTGAAGCCCGCGCCCGAAGAGCGCACCGACAAGCCCGGTTGACGCGGGTGGTGCCGGTGGGTATGGGGCGACCCCCATGCACCCCCGCTGGCTCTCGCTGGCTCTCGCCCTCCTCGCGGCCCCGACCGCGGCGCTCTCCCAGAACCGCTCCCGAGCCCCCATCGCCGCCCGCGATCGGGCCTACGTGGTGAGGCCCGGCGACACGATCCGTCGCATCGCCGCGGTGCTGGAGGTGCCCGTGAGCGAGGTGGCGGCGCTCAACAGCATCCGCCCCCCCTACCTGCTCACCGTGGGGCGTCGGCTGAGGGTTCCCAACGGGGTCTCGCAGGAGGTGCTGCGCACGCTGCCCACCCGCGAGGAGGTGTCCACCGACGACGAGGGAGGCACCCACCGCCCCGGACGGGTGAACCTGGTGAGGGCGCGCGACGGGGTCGAGCTCAGCACCAACTTCACCGCGACGGGGCCGGCGCTGCGGGCGCGCGTCGAGCGGATGCTCCAGTCGAGGGCGGGGCAGATCCACATGATCCACCCGAGGCTGGTGAGGGTGTTCCCGACGATCAGCGACCGCTTCGGGGGGAGGCGCATCACGGTGCTCTCGGGCTACCGCCCCCACCGCGGAGGGCGCGACGAGCCGCGCAGCCGCCACGCCCTGGGATACGCGGTCGACCTCCGGGTGGAGGGCGTCGGGCTGAGGGCGGTGTGGGAGTTCTGCAGGACGATCCCCAACGTCGGCTGCGGGCTCTCGACGCGCGGCAACTTCGTGCACGTCGACGTGCGCACCGAGTCGGCGGCGTGGATGATCGGCGGTCGGGACGAGCCCACCCCGGCGGAGGACGAC
Organism: Deltaproteobacteria bacterium; assembly: GCA_016704445.1. Lineage (GTDB taxonomy): Bacteria > Myxococcota_A > Polyangia > Polyangiales > SCUS01. Next base: position 6,741 of record JADJAE010000095.1, on the reverse strand, counting down.
CTGCGCGAGGTCTCCGAGGAAGCGCGCCCGGAGTAGCAGCCACACCGGCGGCTACGCAGACCCGGAGCGGCCGCGCAGGCGGGGCACCGGGCGTCGTCGCGGGGCCGGAGTGGCCGTCCATACAGCTGCACCGGCGGGCGCTCCGACCCGGAAACGCCGAATTGCATCGTGTTTGGTGGCGATTCCGGAGCGGGTGTCGTGCGAGCCTCGACGTGCGGCGCAGGTCGCGCCGGCGGAGGTGGAGACGCGAATGGCGACGCTGAGGACGCAGGTGCAGAACCCCGGGGCGCGCAGGACGGTGGGGCAGTCGCTGCTCTCCGCCGCGAGGGTGGTGGACACGAAGAAGGTGAAGGTGCGGCTCGCGGCCTTCGCCAAGGCCCACGCGGCCTACGTGAAGGCGGCCGACAAGGTGGTCGCGGCGGAGGCGGTGCGAGACTCGGCGCACGCCGCGGTGGCGGCGCAGGACGTGGCGCAGGACGTGGCGGTCGACGCGCTGGTGCTGGCGCTGGTGGGGGCCGGGGCGCCGAGGCTGTCGCCGCTGAAGGGCCTGTCGAACGTGGCCCCGGCCGACCTGAAGAAGCTCGGGACGCAGAAGCAGGCCAAGGAGCTGCTGCGCATCACGGCGGCGATCACGAAGCGGGGGGACGCGAGCCCGGCGCTCAAGAAGGCGACGAAGGCGGCGCACGACGCGGCCACGGCGGTGATCAAGGCGGGGGTGTCGGTGGTCCCGAGGGAGAAGCTCTACCAGGAGTCGCTGGCGGCGAGGGACGTCCTCGGGCAGCCCTGGGAGACGGCGCTGGCGTACCTGAAGCGCGCGGCGCGCGTGGCGGAGGACGACGGGGCGACGGGGCTCTTCGCGGCGCTCTTCGAGTCGACGTCCGCGGTGCCCGCGAAGAAGAAGCCCGCGAAGAAGCCTGCGGTGGGCTGAGGCTCAGTCCACCGGGCCGCTCGGGCGATGGGAGTGCCGCCTCGACTTGAGCACCACGCGCTCGACGCGCCGGCGGCGCACCTGCTCGACCTTGGCCTCCCACTCGCCGAAGCGCACCATGTCCCCGGCCCTCGCGAGCCGCCCCAGGCGCTCGACCACGGCGCCCGCCAGGGTCTCGGCGTCGATCTCGCCCAGGTCGACCCCCTTGGCCTCCAGGTCGTTGATGGTCACCCGGCCGCCAGCCACCACGAGGCCGTCGCCCCGGACCTCCACCGTGGGCGACTCGTGCTCCTTGTCGTGCTCGTCGCGGATCTCCCCGACGATCTCCTCCAGCACGTCTTCGAGGGTGAGCACGCCGCTGGTGCCGCCGTACTCGTCGACGACCAGGGCCATCGGGCGCTGCGTGCGCTGCATCTCCCGCATCAGCTCGAAGAGCCCCTTGCTCTCCGGGACCACCAGCAGCTCGCGCATGATGGCCCTCAGCGAGGGCGGGGGCTCGACCTCGTGGATGACGTCCTTGAAGTGGACGTACCCGACGACCTTGTCGAGGTCGCCGCCCTCCACCAGGGGGTAGCGGGTGAAGCCCGAGGCGCGCATCCGGGCGACGGCGGTGTCGACCGCGGCGTCCGCGTCGATCCAGGTGACGTCGAGGCGGGGGACCATCACGCTGCGGGCGGTGCCCTCGGTGAAGCGCACCATGCGCTCGAGGAGCTGGCGCTTCTGCTGCGAGAGGCGCCCCTTGGCGTAGGCCTGGGTCATCATCCCGAGCACCTCTTCCTCGGAGAGGGAGCCTTCGGTGTCCTTGAGCCCGCCGTGGCCGGTGAGCTGGAGCAGCAGCCGGGCGCCGAGGTTGATGGCCATGAGGGCGGGGTAGGTGCCCCAGTAGAACCACCGGAGCGGGCGGGCGACGAGGAGCGAGAGGCGCTCGGCCTGGGAGATGGCGACCAGCTTGGGGGCCTGCTCGCCGAGGATGATGTGCGCGAAGGTCAGGGCCGTGAAGCCGAGGACGAAGGCGATGGAGTGCACCGCCGGGCCGGGCCGGACCCCGACCTGGAGCGCGACGTACTCCAGGATGTGGGCGATGGCGGGCTCGCCCACCCAGCCGAGGCCGAGCGAGGCCAGGGTGATGCCGAGCTGCGTGGCGGAGAGGTAGCTCTCGAGGTTCTGGAAGATGTCGACGAGGGCGCGGGCGGAGGGGTCGGTGCGCTTGGAGATGCGCTCGAGCTGCGTCGCGCGGAGCTTGACCAGCGCGAACTCGGCCGCGACGAAGAACCCATTGAGGAGGACGAAGACCGCGGTAACGAACAGCGGGAGCACGAGCGATCAGGCCACCGTCGCGCCCACCGGCGCCGAGCCCGGCTCTGGGAAGAGCGCGCGCAGGGCGACGCGGAGGCGCTCGAAGCCGAGCTCTTCGGCCGCCTCGCGCTGGAAGAGGCGCACGATGCGCCGCAGCTCCTCCGCGGTGGTGCGGCCGATGGTGAGCTCGCGCTCGATCTCCCGCTCGACGAAGGACTCCCAGGAGCCGTAGCCCTTGGCCTGGTAGAGCTCCGGACGGGAGAGCTCGGCGAGGATGAGCCCGGCCTCCCAGAACTGCTTGTTGAACGAGCGCTTGAGGCCGCGGAGCTTGCCGAGGAGGTTGATCACCGCCATCAGCCGCACCTTGAGCCCCTCGGCGCCGTCTGGCGAGCGAGCGGGGGCGTGAAGCGAGCCCGGCTGCGTGGCCTTCGGGGGCAGCGGCGGCGTGCCCGGCGAGGGCAGCGGCCGACGGGCCAGGCGACGCGGCAGCATCGGGGGGGCGCCGCGCTTCACCTTCTTCTTCTTGATCGACATTCCCCCGCTGGAGGACTCCTCCACCGGGGCAACGCTCACCACGGGGGCCGCCACCGGGGCCACGGCCTTCACGGCCTTGGTCGGCTTCGCGGCCTTGACCGCCTTCGCCGGCGGGGCCGACTTGGGCTTCGCGGCCTTCGAGGGCTTCGCGGGCTTCACTGCCTTCACGGCCTTGGAGGGCTTCGCAGCCTTCGCGGGCTTGGCCTTCTTCGCAGGAGCGGGACGGGCCTTCACCGTGGGCTTTCCGCGCTTAGCGGCGCTCGCCTTTGCCTTCGCCATGGGACTCTCCACACCGATCCCCACAAGAATGAATTCAGACCGCGGATCGCGACGGTCTTGGCGGTGCATAGCACTGACGTATTCGCCACGTCCACCATCTGGCGATGGCGTCAAGGGACTTCGTGGCGATTTCGTCTGTCAAGAAATTTATCCTGCGGCATCGACGAAGTATCGACCGTGTGGGGCGGCGCGGAGCCCGCTTGTCGTGGGGGCGGCGGGGGAACAGACTCCCGCGCTCTCGAATGGCCCTGCGCACGAATGGTCTCCGCGGGGCCCTGAAGTCTCCGGAAGCGACGAAGGAGTTTCGTGAATGAGTCATCCCATCCGAAGGGTCGCCGTGCTCGGCGCCGGGGTCATGGGCGCGGGAATCGCCGCGCACCTCGCCAACGCGGGCGTGGAGGTGCTGCTGCTGGACATCGTCCCGCCGAACCTGACGCCGGCGGAGGCTGGTGATCGGGCGGCGCGCAACCGCTTCTCCCAGGGCGGCTTCGACAAGGCGCTCAAGTCCCGCCCGGCCTCGTTCTTCCATCCGTCGCGCGCGACGCTGGTGTCCGTGGGCAACTTCGACGACGACCTCGCGAAGGTGAAGGACGTCGACCTCATCATCGAGGCCGTCGTCGAGAACATCGACATCAAGCGCAAGCTCTTCGAGCGCCTCGAAGCCCTCGCGGGCCCTGAGACGCTGCTCGCGTCCAACACCTCCGGGCTGCGCATCGCGGCCATGCTGGAGGGGCGCGGCGCGTCGTTTCGCAAGCGCTTCATGGTGATCCACTTCTTCAACCCGCCGCGCTACATGAAGCTGCTGGAGCTGGTGCCGGGCGCGGAGACCGACCCTGCGGCCTTCGCCCGGGTGAAGGCCTTCGGCGCGGACGTGCTGGGCAAGGGCGTGGTCGTCGCCAAGGACACCACCAACTTCATCGGCAACCGCATCGGCGCGCACGCCATGATGGCCGCGATCCACCAGATGCTGGCCGACGGGCTCACCCCGGAGGACGTCGACGCCATCGTGGGCACCCCGATGGGTCGGCCGAAGAGCGCGGCCTTCCGCACGGCCGACATGGTGGGCCTCGACACCTTCGCGCACGTCGCGGACAACTGTCACAAGGCGCTGACCACCGACGAGGACCGGGAGGTCTTCGCGATCCCGGCGTTCATCCGCACGATGGTCGAGCGCAAGCAGCTCGGCGACAAGACGAAGGGCGGCTTCTACAAGAAGACCGCCGACGGCGTGCAGACGCTCGACCCCACGACGGGCGAGTACCGCGAGAAGAAGACCACCAAGGAGGTGAGCTCCTTCGTGAAGACGCTGCGCGACGTCGAGGACGTGGGCGAGCGCCTGCGCCTGCTGGCCGCGGACGAGGGCCCGGCGGGCCGCTTCGCGTGGAAGGTGCTCGCGCGGGGTCTGTCGTACGCGGCGCGCCGCGTCGGCGAGATCAGCGACAACGTGTGGTCCATCGATGACGGCATGCGCTGGGGCTACAACTGGGAGCTCGGGCCCTTCGAGACCTGGGACGCGCTCGGCTTCGCGAAGACCACCGACCGGATGATCGCCGACGGCGTGGCGCTGCCCGACTCGGTGAAGGCGATGCGCGCCAACGGGGTCGAGAGCTGGTACCGCGAGGACGGCGCCGTCTACAACCCGCTCAAGGGCGCCTACGAGGCGCGCGAGAGCGACCCGAAGGCGGTGCCCTTCCGCGTCGCGCGCAAGGGCGCGGCGGTGTGGGAGAACGAGGGCGGGGTGATCTACGACCTGGGCGACGGCGTCGCGTCGCTCACGCTCAAGTCGAAGATGAACAGCGTCGACCCGAGCACCATCGAGGCTCAGGAGGAGGCGGTCTCCAGGGCCGAGCGCGACTTCGAGGCGCTGGTGCTCTTCAACGAGGGGGAGAACTTCTCCGTCGGCGCCAACCTGATGCTGGTCGCGATGGGGGCGTCGAGCGGCGACTTCGAGAGCATCCGCACGCTGGCAGCGCGCTTCCAGGCGGCCAACCAGCGGATGAAGTACGCGAGGGTGCCGGTGGTCGCGGCGGCCTGCGGGATGACCCTGGGCGGAGGCCTGGAGATGTGCCTCGGCGCGGGCGCGGTGCAGGCCGCGGCGGAGACCTACTCGGGTCTGGTCGAGGTCGGCATGGGCCTCGTGCCCGGCGGCGGCGGCTGCATGAACCTCCTCTGGCGCGCGATGGAGGGCCTCCCGGAGGGGGTCGCCGGTCGACGCGTATCCCTTCGTCACGCAGGTGTTCAAGAACATCGCCCTCGCGAAGGTCGCCACCAGCGCCGACGAGGGGAAGATGCTCGGGTTCTTCCGTCAGACCGACGGGGTGACCTTCGACCGCGCGCGGCTGCTGCACGACGCCAAGCAGCGCGCCCTGGGCCTGGCCCGCAGCGGCTGGCACGCGCCTGCGCCCCGCGAGTACAAGCTCCCGGGCGAGAGCGGCATCGCGACGCTGAAGATGATGGTGCTCTCGCTGGTGCAGGGCGGCCAGGCCTCGGAGCACGACGCGAAGGTCGCGTTGCACGTGGCCAACATCCTCTGCGGCGGCATCGACGGGGCGGCGGCTCCGGTGAGCGAGTCGCGCGTGCTCGAGCTCGAGGTCGAGGCCTTCCTCTCGCTCTGCGGCGAGGAGAAGACCCAGGCCCGGATGCAGTACTTCCTCATGAACAACAAGCCCCTGCGCAACTGAAGGAGACGAGAACCCAATGGCCGACGTAGTGATCGCCGCTGCCGTGCGCAGCGCCGTTGGACGGGCACACAAGGGTGCGCTCGCTTTGACCCGCCCGGACGACCTCGCCGGGCAGGTGATTCGTCACCTGCTGACGAAGGTTCCGCAGCTCGACCCGAAGGAGATCGACGACCTGGTTCTCGGGTGCGCGATGCCGGAGGGCGAGCAGGGGCTCAACATCGCGCGCGTGGTCTCCATGCTCGGAGGGCTCCCGGTGGAGTCCGCGGGGCTCACGATCAACCGCTTCTGCTCGAGTGGCCTCCAGGCCATCGCGCTGGCCGCCGAGCGCGTCGCGTTCGGCAGCGTCGACGCCATGATCGCCGGCGGCGTCGAGTCGATGACCTCCGTGCCCATGACGGGCAACAAGATCACGGTGAGCGCCGAGGTCATGGACCGCTTCCCGACGGCCTACGTGCCGATGGGCATCACCGCGGAGAACGTCGCGACCCGCTTCAACATCTCCCGCGCGGACCAGGACCAGTTCGCCGCCGAGAGCCACCGCAAGGCCGCCGCGGCGCAGGCCGCCGGGCGCTTCGACGAGGAGATCGCGCCGGTGAAGGCCGTGCGCTACGTGGGTCGCGTCCGCGACGACGTGACCTTCTCGCGCGACGAGTTGGTGCGCGCGGACACCACCCTGGAGAAGCTCAGCGCGCTCAAGCCGGTGTTCTCGGCGAAGGGCAGCGTCACCGCGGGCAACAGCTCGCCGCTCTCGGACGGCGCCGCGGCGGCGGTGGTCATGTCCAAGGCCCGCGCCGACGCGCTGGGCATCAAGCCCCTCGGGTATTTCCGCGGGTTCCAGGTGGCGGGCGTGGCGCCGGACATCATGGGCATCGGCCCGGTCCCGGCGGTGCGCAAGCTGCTCGCTCGCACCGGGCTCAGCCTCGACCAGATCGACCTCATCGAGATGAACGAGGCCTTCGCGTCGCAGTCGCTCTACTGCAAGCGCGAGCTCGGCATCGCCGACGAGAAGCTCAACGTCAACGG
>JADJAE010000094.1 GCA_016704445.1 Deltaproteobacteria bacterium | reverse complement strand
CTTCCGCGACGCCTGCGCGGCGGGCCTGGTGTGCGCCCTGAGCCCCCTCGGCGGCGTCGGAACCTGCGTCACCCCCGGCAGCGTCGCGGGCTCCCCCTGCATGCCGGGCGCGGCGACCCGCTGCGCCGCGGGCCTGGAGTGCCGCCCTTCGCCCGACGGCGAGAACGAGGTCTGCGTGAGCACGGCCCTCCCTGCGGGCCGCTGCGACCCGCTCGACGGCACCACCATCTGCTCGATGGACACCGACTGCGCCCCCAACACAGCCCTCACCGACGGCGTCTGCGCGGCGCCCGGAGCGGCGGCCGGAGCGGCGTGTCGGGGGGTCGCTCCCCGCTGCGACACGGGGCTGTCGTGCTCGCTGGAGTCGGGCGGAGGCCGCTGCCTGAGGACGGTGGCGACCGGGGCGGCGTGCGACCTGCGGTACTACTCCACCCGGTGCATGGGAGGAGGGTGCGCGGCGGACAGCGCCACGACGGCGACCTGCCGAGCGGCCACGGCGGAGACCGAGCCCAACGACAGCCCCGCGGCGGGGACGAGCCTCGCAGGCGCGGCGGTGGTGCTGGCGGGCTCGCTCAGCGGGGCGGACGTGAGGGACTGCGTGCGGGTGACGATCCCGGCGGGAGCCTCGCTGGTGGCGGAGACCTTCACCGGCGACGAGCGGGTGTGCGAGCGCTCCGGGGGAGACCCGTCGCTCTCGGTGTACGCCCCATCGGGGGCGGAGATCGTTCGGGAGGATGACAGCCCCCGGCGGGGCCTCTGCACCACCCTCGCCCCGTGGACCCACCCTCAGGCGAGCGGCCTCACCGCGGGGACCTACGCGCTCTGCGTGGGCCGGGGGGAGAGCGCGGTGCCGTCGTACCGGCTGGTGGTGTCGGTGCTGCGCTGAGGGGGACCTTCGCTACCGCTGCGAAGTGAAGGCAGAGCCGAAGCTCGGGCGGCGTCCTCAAACGCGCTGCCGCGCGCCCTGCACCCCCGCGGGGCGCTCATCGTTGCTCTCTTCGAGCGCAATCCGCTTGCAGGCTCGGGTTCCGCGCGTTGGCGCGTCACCCCAGGCAATAACACGATGGCCGCCCCGGACATCGGTCCGGGGCTCCGAGCGGGCATCGCCTGATACGTGCCGGAGGCGGCGCGTCCGCGTCCGGCTGGTTCCCTCGGTTCGCTCGACAGCGGACCCGGCAACCTGCGCACAGAGACGGCCGTTCGGAGCCCCGGACCCTGTCCGGGGCGGCCATCTTGTTATTGCCTGGGGTGACGCGCCAACGCGCGGAACCCCAGCCTGCAAGCGGCCTGCGCTCGATGAGAGCAACGATGAGCGCCCCGCGGGGGTGCAGGGCGCGCGGCAGCGCGGTGAGGGGGCCGCCCTGGCTTCGGCCCTGCCTTCACTACCGCAGCGGCATCCCTTCGCCCTCTCCATGAGCCCGAACAGGCCGGTCGCTTGTGTCGGCCCCTACGGCTCCGCTAGGGTGTCGCGCATGAAGAGGGTCTTGCTTTGCGCCGTGCTCGCTGGCGCGTGTTCTTCCCGTGCGAGCGGCCTCATCGACTTCGACTCGGGCCCGCCCGCCGATCGCGGAGCGGTCATCGACAGCGGCGTGGTGACCAACGACGCCCCCGCGGTCGATGTCCCCGCCAAGGGCACCGATGTCCCGATGGCGGTGGACGCCGGCTTCCCCGAGGACATCCCCGTGGCGGTGGACGTGGGCTTCCCCGAAGACATCCCCGTGGCGGTGGACATCCCCCAGCCCATGGACCTCGGCCCCACCTGTCGCTCGGACCGCGATTGCAGCGCGGCGGGCCTTGTCTGCGACCTCGCTCGCGGGGCCTGCGTGGAGTGCGTGCGCACCGACGACTGCCTCGTCACGGGCCAGTCCTGCGTGGCCAACCGCTGCGTGGCGGGCTTCGACTCCGGCACGCCCACCGACCGCGGCATGCCCACCGACCGGGGGACTCCCACGGACACCGGGCTGCCTCGCGACGCGGGTCCGGGCGCGACGCTGCTGACGGGCTTGGGCGGTCCCAACGGCTTCGGACCGCTGACCAACTGCATGGTCGGCTCGGACGACGGCAGCTACTCGGGCCCCGGGTCGGACTCCGGGGTCGGCGGGGCCATCCCCCTGGGCAGCGGCTTCGGCGCGGGCCTCCTGATGCGGGGCCTGCGGTACCCGAGCATCTATCTCAACAACAACGGCAACGTGAGCTTCGGCGGGCCGGTCACCACCTACTCGCCCAACCCCTTCCCCCGCATGGCCACCGGGACTCCGGCCCCGCTGATCGCTCCGTGGTGGGGCGACGTCGACACCCGCGGCGGCGGCCAGCCCGCGAGGAACCATGTGTGCTTCGTCGTGGAGCCCACCCGCTTCGTCGCCACCTGGTACCAGGTCGGTTTCTACACGATGAACGACACCCGGCAGAACTCCTTCCAGGTGATCATCACCCCGGTGGGTGCGGCTGGTGACTTCGATGTGGAGTTCCGTTACTCGCGCTGCGAGTGGACCACCGGCGACGCCTCCGGCGGCACCGGCGGCCTCGGCGGAACGCCCGCCCAGGCAGGCGTGGACTTCGGCGACGAGGTGAACTCCCTCACGCTCCCGGGCTCCCTCACCAACAACGTCCTCAACCTCTGCAGCACCTCCAACGGCTCGACCCCTGGCGTGTGGCGCATCCAGGTGCGCTCCGGGGCCGCCCGCTTCGGAAGCTGAACCTCTCTCTCCCTCTCTCTCCCTCTCTCATTCAACAATACGGTGCTGACAATGGCGGGTAATCCAGGCGGTGGTGGTTGGGGCAACGGTCCGTTCGGTCCTCCGGGCGGTGGACAGCCGCCGGGTGGATTCGGTCCTCCGGGTGGCTTCGGTCCTCCGGGTGGCGGACAGCCTCCGGGTGGCTTCGGTCCTCCGGGCGGCGGACAGCCTCCGGGCGGCTTCGGTCCTCCGGGCGGGGCTCCTCCGGGCGGCTTCGGTCCTCCGGGCGGCGGACAGCCTCCGGGTGGTTGGGGTCCTCCGGGCGGACAGCCTCCCTCGGGCGGCGGCTACGGCGCTCCTCCGGGCGGGGGATACCCCTCGCAGCCGGGCGGCTTCGCTCCGCAGCCGCAGATGGGGGGCTACGGCGCCCCGGGCGGCTTCAACCAGATGCCCCCGCAGTCGTCGTCGAAGAAGGGGCTGTTCATCGGCCTCGGCGTCGGCGTGGTGGTGATCGCCTGCGGCGTCGGCATCGTGCTGGCCAAGCAGGCCCACGACAAGGAGCAGTCGACCTACGGCGCGCTGAAGACCGTGTGCAGCGGCCAGGGCGTGGCGGCCGCGAGGATGTACACCCCGACGGGCCTGCCGCACCGCGTGGTGGGCATCGCCCGCTCCTCCGTGGGCGCCGAGTGGAACATCCGCCAGTCGCTGATCCCCACCGGGCGTCGCTCTCCCGACGTCGCGGGCACCGACATCGTGATGTGCTTCGAGCCCGTGGTCGAGCAGCAGCAGGGCACCTGCGACACCTGGCGCACCCGCAACGGCATCCGCGTCCCTGGGAGCAGCCGTAACTTCCCCCGGGTGCAGCTCTTCCAGCCGGTGCGCCTCGTGTCCGCGCAGACCGGCGTGACGCTCAACCAGGGCACCCTGGTCGGCGGCGCTCCCCCGAGCTGCAACGTCTCCTACGGAACCCCCTCCGCCAGCACCTTCCGCGGCAGCACGCCCGACGACGACGAGGTCAACACGTACCTCGCCCCGCTGCTCGGCCCCTGAAGCGCCCACGACCTTACGGTCTCTGGTAGCGTTTGACGGTGTTCTTCTTCCTCTCCTTCCTCTGCGTGGCGCTGGTGATCGGCGCGCCGACGGCCATGTGGTTCAAGACCTGGCCCGACGCGCTCCTGCGCTGGCTCCCTCGCGGTCAGTTCCGCGACGCGGTCGTCCCGAAGTTCAGGGCGGACGGGCCCCCCATGGAGGTGCGGTTCGCCGCGCTGGGATCATGGGTCCTGGGCGCGATGTTGGTCCCGGGCCTGCTGATGGGCCTGCTCGGGCTGGTGATGATGGGCCTCGGGCTGGTCTCCATCCCGGGGCTGATCCTCGCGGGGCGGCTCTTCTTCCTGGGCCGCCCGCTGCTGCTGGGTGAGCCCGGCGCGGCGGACCGCGCGCGGTCGCTCGCGCAGTTCGCGCGCATCCTCAACTACGTGGTGCTGGCGATCTGCGGCGTGGGCGTGCTGTCCCAGGTGCCGGAGGTGCTGCGCCACGGCGCGGCCTCCAACGCCCTGGGTCTCATGGCGCTGTCGCTGTCGGTGGCCGTCTACGCGGGCATCTCGCTGGCGCACGCGTCGCTGCTCGACCGCGCCGCGAAGGCCATCGACGGGGAGGGGGTCGCCACCCTCGCGCCAGGCGGAGTGCGCATCGACGCCCAGGGAGCGGCCGTGATGCCAGAGATGTCCGAAGAGATGTCTGAAGAGATGTCCGATGGGATGTCCGATGGGATGTCCGAAGAGGAGCGGCGTCGGGGGCGCTAAGCCCGCTCACATCCTCGGCGCGCCCGAGCGGATCCAGTTGCGGATGAGCGTGCGCTCGGCGGCGGTGAGGGGCGCCGCGAGCTGGGGCATCTGCACTCCGCAGGGGTTGCGCCCGGGGGAGGGCGCGCACTCGGGATGCTGGCGCATGGTGCCCTCGACCTTGACCACCAGGTAGCTGCGGTCGGGGTCGCCCGGGGCGACCAGTTGCAGCCGACGAACCTGGTCCGCGGGCTGGTTGACCATCGCGCCGTAGGAGGTCGAGTCGTCGGTGAGGAAGAGCCCCCCGGAGCCGCCGCCGCCGTCGGAGCCGCGGCCGTGGCAGGCGGGCATGGCGCAGGTGCGGGTGAAGATCTCCTGCACCTGGGTGAAGGTCACCGGGGTGGCGGGGACGTCCTCGTCGGCGTCGGTCGCAACGTCGGCGGCGGACTCATCGCCCGTGTCCGAACCGAGGTCAGTCCCCGCATCTTGCGGTGGGGAGGTCGGAGGATCGCTGCACCCGAGGAGGGACATGACAAGGACCGCGGAGGCCCAATGAAGCAGGTTCATGGAGTGTATGGGGGCACTTCATAGCGCCGTTGACCGCACCCGGGCAACGTGGCGTTCGTGCCCGATGGCCCCCATCAGGGCATCACCCGAAAGATCTGCTCCTGCCGGCCTCTCGGGCCGAGCGGGCTGCCCGACATCCCGCCAGACCCTAGCGTCCAGGTGACGCCCGTGGCGTCGACCATCGTCCCGGCCCGAACCACCAGCCCCAGGCTCGGCCCCCCCGACCCGGGGCCTCCCTCTCCTCCCCGGCCTCCCGGTCCACCCGGTCCACCCGCTGCGCCGACGCCCGAGCCCGCGCCCCCGACGCCGCCCATGCCTCCCGCTCCTCCGCTACCCCCGGCACCACCGTTGCCGCCGCCAAGGGTCTCCACCGTGGCGTTGGTGACGCTCACCCGGATCGCTTCGCCCCAGGCGAACAACCCGACGGACGCCCCTCCGTGGGTTCCACCTTCTCCGCCGATGCCCCCGCAGCCTCCGCCGCCTCCGCCGCCGCCTGGCGCGGTGGGGCCGCTCGCAAACCCTCCGCCGCCTCCGCCGCCGGTGCCGCCCTGCTGCCCATCCTCGGGGCTCGGGATCACGTAGCCCTCCTCGGTGACCGCGCCCATCGCGACCGTGCGCCCCGTCGCGCCCGTCGCCCCCTGCGCGCCGGTGCCTCCGATGGGCAGCGCCATCGTTCCGCCGAGCCCTCCCATGGCCGCCGGGCCGAGGTCCGTCGCCGTCCCGGCAGAGCCCGTCGCCCCGTCGCGCATCGCGTCGGTGCCGCCCCGTCCGCCGTTGCCCCCGGGGCACCCGCCGCCTCCGCCTCCGCCTCCGCTGGCGGCGCTCTGGCCCTCGCTCCCGGCTCCCCCCATCGGCCCCGGCGGGGGCGCGGCGCCGGCGCTCGACCCGCTGCATGCGCGCACCCGGCCCCGGTCGAAGCTCAGCGCCCCGGTGCCCACCGCGACCAGCCCGTAGCAGCTCAGCGAGCCCAGCATCGGGTTGCGCTCGGAGGTCAGGTCGACGTGGTGGAAGCTCACCGAGGTGCGCAGGTCCTGGATGATCGCCGCCACGACCTGGCCTCGCAGCATCGAGCGCTGGCTCTCGTCCGGCGAGCGCGCCACCCAGCCCCCGACGCCTCCCGGGTAGCGCCCCGACAGCGTGACCCCATCGACCAGCTGATGCGTCGGGACCATCGCCCCGGAGCCCCCGTCGCCCAGCGCGATGGGCAGCGCGTCGTAGGTTCCGACCCCGATCAGGATCGAGCGACGCGCCCCGCCTCGCGCGATGGCCAGCGCCCGGGTGACGGTGCGAACCGGCTGATCGGGGGTGAGCCCCGTGTTGCTGTCCGAGCCGCCCTCGGCCACGAAGATGCTCTCCGCCGCCACGCCGTCGACGCCGTCACAGTTGCTGTCCTGCCCATCGCCCGGAGGGTCTGCCGCCGCGGGGTTGCAGGTGTCCATCGGCACCATCGCGTCAGCGCCCGCGTCGGAGCCCGCGTCAACGCCCGCGTCGGCGCCCCGGAGCACGCAGCGCGTCCGCCCCTCCATCCCGTCGTCGGCGACGTATCCCTCCCGGCAGCGCACCACCGTCTCGGTGCATCCAGCCAGCAATACCCACAGCGCAGCGCACGAACCCAGGCCTCGTCGAAGCATCGCCGACACCTATACCCACAACCGTGGCCACAACCCACGTTTCCGGGAACTCCCTCCGCGCGTCGGTGCCTCTCACCCCGTGGCACGTCGATCGCAGATTCACCCCAACGAGCGACGCGCTCATGCGTCCCATGGACTGAACGTCCGTAAGCGCTTCAGGCCACGAAGCGTTGACTCCTCGACCGATCGGCCACGCACCCCAAGGAGCGCACCATGAGAGACCTGATGGAGCTGCTGTGTGACTACCTCATGCTCGAGGACAAGCGAGCCCGGGGGATCACCCTCACGGCGGCGCAGCACGCGCGCTGGATCACCCTTCTCAAGGCCCTTCCCGGCACCGGGAGCGCTCCCGGCCCGGGGCCCGAGAAGGAGCGCGTGGAGGACGGCGCCCTGATCGAGCTCACCGCCAACGGACGCTTCGAGGCCGCGCGGCTGATGGGCATCTCCCGCGACGGGCTGCGGATGCGCATCCAGCACCCGCTGCTCCCCGGGACGCAGACCCTCGTGCGGGTCATCGCCGAGGGGCCCCGCACCGAGTATGTGTATCCGTGCGTTGTCGCCTGGTGTGACGGCCATGTCATGGGGCTGCGCTTCGACGGCCGTCCGTCGAGGGCCCTGCTGCTGCGCTCCGAGGCCGGCGACTGGCAGTGCCCGCTCAACCTCCAGACAGGGTGGGGCGTTCGCGCCACGAGCGCGCGCGCATAGGCCACACCCCGCCTCGGTTCATCGTCAGCGAAGGATGGGCAGGCGCTTCGGCCCTTCGACCGGGGCGCTGCCGCCGTGGGCGTCGAAGACCGCGCGGGTCACGCAGTCGGCGAGGCGCTCGGCGATCTCCTTGAAGGCCATGGCGGGGATGCTGTTGGGCTGCGCCTGCACGATGGGCGTGCCGTTGTCGCCCCACTCCCGCACCGCCGAGTCGATCGGAACCTGACCCAGCAGCGGGGCCTTCGCGAACTCCGCGATGCGCGCGCCGCCGCCCCGGCCGAAGATCTCGTGCTTCACGCCCGCCGAGTCGATGAAGTGGCTCATGTTCTCGACGATGCCGAGGATCGGCACGTTGAGCTTCTGGCACATGCTCACGGACTTGTAGACGTCCATCAGGGCGACGTCCTGGGGGGTGGTGACGATCACCCCGCCGGTCACCTTGAGCTTCTGGAAGAGGGTGAGCGCCACGTCGCCGGTGCCGGGCGGCAGGTCGAGGATGAGGTAGTCGAGCTTGCCCCACGCCACGTCCTTCAAGAACTGCTGAAGCGCCCCCTGGATCATCGGCCCTCGCCAGATGACCGACTGCCTCGGGTCTTCGAGCAGGAACCCGATGGACATGATCTTGAGCCCGAAGCGCTCGAGCGGCTCGATGTGCTTGCCGTCGCGGGAGATGGGCCGGCCCATGATGCCCAGCATCGTCGGCACGCTCGGGCCGTAGATGTCCGCGTCGAGCAGGCCCACCCGCGCCCCGGAGCGCAGCAGCGCCAGCGCCAGGTTGGCCGCCACGGTGCTCTTGCCCACGCCGCCCTTGCCCGACATCACCGGGATGACGTTCTTCACCTCGGGGCAGGGGTCATCGCCGGCGATCTGCCGGGTGCGCACCGCGGAGCCGACGGTGAGCTCCAGGCGCTTCACCCCGACGCGGGCGGCGGCCTCTTCGAGGGCCTTCACGATGGCGTCTCGCGCCCCGGTCGCAGGGGAGAGCAGGTCGACCGTGGCCTTCGCGGTGTCGCCCTCGATGGACACCTCCCGGATGGACTTCAGCTCTCCCAGGCGCTTGTTCACCACCGGGTCGACCACCTCGGACAACGCGCTCACCAGGGTCTCTTGCGACACGGACATCAGCAGTGCTCCACACTCTCAAGGGCGATGCCGCGACCGTCGCGCAGCGCCGTCGATGCGGCGCGGGGCATAAGGTGACCCTTCGCACCCGTCAAGCCGTCGCCGCCGTTGCCAGCAGCGATGCCCGGTTGGTACAGACCGCGGGCCATGGCCGACACCGCGACCGACCCCCCGCTCCGCCTCGACGACGCCGCCCGCACCCCGCGCGCCACCCGCGTCGCGCTCGCGGTCTACCTCGTCGCGATCGTCGTCTACGGCCTCTTCGCGGCCGACCGGCTGCGGTCGCACTCCCCGGACAACCACTTCGCCTACCTGGCCGACGCCTTCCTCCACGGCACGCTCTCCGTGCGCTGCGACGCCGACATCGCTCGCCACGTCGCGTGCCCTCCGGGCGGCGGCGGCAACGACTGGGCCCGCTTCGGCGACCGATGGTTCGTGGCCTTCCCGGTCTTCCCGGCGGTCGTGTACATGCTCCCGGTGGCCCTGCTGGGCCGCGATTTCCCCAACCGCGCCTTCGACGTCCTGCTGGCGGGCGTCGCCCCGGCGCTGCTCTACATCTTCCTCGACCGCCTCTCCCGCCGCGGATACTCCCGGCGATCGTGGAAGGAGAACCTCGGGCTCACCGCCCTCTTCGCCTTCGGCACGGTCTACTTCTTCACCGCGGTGCAGGGCGCCGTCTGGTTCACGGCCCACGTCATCGGCGCGGCGCTGGGAGCGGCCTTCCTGCTCACCGCCCTCGACGCCGCGAGGCCCTTCGCCGCGGGGGCGCTCATCGGGCTCTCCTTCCACACCCGCACCTCGACGCTGCTGGCCGCGGTGTTCTTCGGCCTCGAGGCCATCCGGGTGCACCGCCTCGCGGGCGCCTCCGAGGCCTCCGCGGACGACGACCTCATCACCCGCCTCGCTCGCTACGCCCGAGAGACCGACTGGCGCGCGGTGATGGGCAAGGTGCTGCGCTTCTCCATCCCCGTGGTGGTCGCGCTCGTCGTCTACATGGTGCTCAACAAGCTGCGCTTCGGCGACTGGCGGGAGACCGGCTACCGCTTCCTGCAGATCCGCTGGCAGACGCGCATCCTCCGGTGGGGCCTCTTCAACTTCCACTACCTGTCGCGCAACCTCGCCGTCGCGCTCGCGCTGCTGCCGTGGATCTCCCGCGTCGCGCCGTACATCCAGGTCTCGCGCCACGGCCTCGCGCTCTGGGTCACCACCCCGCAGTACCTTGAGCTGCTGCGCCCCGCGCGGGTGTCGCGCCTCGCGACCAACCTCATCGTGGCCGCGCTGGCCATCGCCTCCCTCGACCTGCTCTACCAGAACAGCGGCTGGGTGCAGTTCGGCTACCGCTTCAGCAACGACTTCTCGCTGCTCCTGCTGGGCGCGCTCGCGATCAACGGGCGGCCGTGGCGTCGCCTCGGGTGGGTCGTGCTGGCCCTCGCCATCGCGGTCAACACCTTCGGCGCGGCGACCTTCGAGCGGCCGGGCAACGTGTACCAGGGCGACAATACCGCGGAGGGTATGTTCCAGCCCGACTGAGGGTGCCGCGTCGGCGAAGGGCTACGGCGCGGAGATGCGGTCGAAGCCCTCGGCGAAGCGCGGCGCGAGGGTGCTGCCGATGAGGGCGCCGCCCGCGATGTACCCGCCGCCGTCCGAGGCCGGGAGGATGTCCCAGGTCGCGTCGTGGGCGTACGCGACGGTCTCGACGTCGAGCACCCGCAGGCCCCCCAGCGGATCGCCCGCGCGCAGGTCGCGGAAGGTTCTGCCGTCCACCGTGGGGTGCCCCGCGCTGCCCTCCAGCACGGTGCCGTTGGAGAGGGTGATGCGCTGCACCCGGTGCCCCACCGCCTCGGTGCGGCGCACCGCCAGCACCGGGACCGCCGCGATGCGCCCCCGGAGCGGGCCGTACACGAGGTCGCCCGGGGCGATGGCGTCGATGCGTCGATCGCCCGTCGGCGTCGCGATGAGGGTGTCTGGGGCCATGCACCGGCACTCGACGCTGCACACCCCGGCGTTGCAGCCGCAGCAGCCGCTCGTCGGTCCGCCGGGCAGGCGGCAGAGGTCGCTGCCGGGGTAGACGCAGGTGCCCTCCGGGCAGGCGATGCGCACGTCGCTGGCCGCATCGACGACGTCCGCCGACGCGTCGGCGGTCACAGGGTCGGGGCGAGGCGCCGTCGAGGCGCACGCAGGCAGCAGGAGCACCATGCCGACCGTCCAACCGCGCTTGCTGTCCATGATGCTCATTCCCCTTCCATCCGCTCCTCCTCGCCGGTGCGGGGGGAGGCGCCGTTCATCCTAAGCCCGCGAGGGCTCCGTGTCCGGGCGCGCGCTCGAAGGAGACGCTGCTGTAGAGGCAGGTGATTCCCCCGCGGTGCTCCCGGCTCGCCGTGGCGTCGACGGCCAGGAAGTCGGCCATCACCGCGCGCACGTCCGCCTCGGTGGGAGCGGCGCCCGTCAGCCGAGAGAGGTCGAGGCCCTCTTGACAGGGAATGTCACGTATCGCGGGCGTTCCGGGCCGGGCGTCGCCCCAAATGGGCGGAGGCGGTTCGTCAGATGGCGAAGGGGGTTGGGGGCGCCGCCGCACATTGCGCAGGCGGCGCGAAAGCGGGTGCTGGGCTGATCGCTCAGGGAACGGGGGTGGGAGGGGTGAGGCGGAAGGCGGTGGCGGTGGCGACGCTGCCGGGGAACTCGAACCCGACGAGGTTGCCTCGCATGCCCGTGGAGTCCTCGACGCCGACGGTGGCCAGCGAGCCGGTGTTGCGCACGTTGACGGGGTTGATGGTGCAGTAGTGCAGCTCGATCACGCCGGTGGTCTCGAAGAGCTTCGCCTGGAAGGTGAGGCGCTCGGAGCTGGCGCCGCTGACCGACTGCCAGTTGGTCCACTCGATCACGAAGCGACGGGCGGGCGCCACGCCGATGCTCAGGGTGCGCACCAGGCTGGTGGCGGCGTTGACCGGGGAGAGGTCGTCCCAGAAGGGCGCGACGAAGTTGTTCGGCACGCCCGCGGTCGGGATGGTGACGTTGCCGAACTCGTCGCTCGGCGTCCCGGTCATCGAGGGCCAGAGCTGCGCGAAGCCGTTGGACGCCACCGAGAAGTGCGTCGCGGGGGTCGCGAAGAACTGGAAGGTCCACGGCAGCGCCGCGATGGCCGAGGTCGAGTCGTCAGTCCAGCCGCCGGTCGGGGCGACCGTGGCGCCGGAGGCCACGTCGTCGCAGGCGCCGGTGATCGGCGAGAGGGTGTAGTAGGGCGTCCGCGCGGGGGAGAGCGGAGCGGCCGTCGAGGCGAGGGTGAACGCCCCGCCCGTCCCGGTGGTGGCAGTGACCGACACGATCAGCGTGCGCGGGATCTGCGTGGGGTTGTCGAGGTTGAGCGCGGCCTCGCCGCCGTCGGTGGTCGCGAGCGCGGGCGTGCCCTGGCAGGTCGTGGCCGCGCAGTTCACGGCCGCTCGGACGCGAGGGCGCCAGGTGCCGCCCGACTGCGGCTGGGCGCGCACCGAGACGCGCTGCCCCGCCGGGACGGTCACGCTGTAGAAGACCTCGTTGCTGGCGTCGGTGGTGTTGCAGCGGGTCGCGCGCGCGGTGCCGGTGGTGGTGTTGCCCGTGACGGCGGTGGCGCCGTTCACGAGGACCGCGGCGGCGTCGCAGACGCTCGTCGGCACCACGGTGGTGACGGCCGCGGAGAGGTCGAAGGTGCCCGTGGCGGTCGCCGACGTGGCGGAGACCGAGAGGGTGAAGGTGCGGGGCGCCGCGCTGGTGTTGGCGAGCGCGAGGGTGGCCACGGCGCCGGAGGTGCCGGTGGCGTTGGCCACGCAGGTGGTGGCGGCGCAGCTGTCGAGCGCGCGGACCACTGGGGTCCAGGCGGGCGTCGTGCCGGTCGGGGTCGCGCGGATGGTCGCCTGCGAGTTGGCCGGGAGGGTGAACGAGTAGAAGAGCTGGCCGGCGCCGTTGGTGACGCAGGTGGTGCTGGGGCCGCCGCTGCGGGTGATGTCCTGGGCGGTGACCGGCGCCGCGGCGGTGAGCGGCGTGGCGCTGGCGCACAGGGCGTTGGCGGAGACCTCGTAGGTGCGAGCGCGCAGCACGTAGCTGCCCGCGTTGCTGCTGAATCCGTCGACGATCACGCTGTAGTCGCCGGGAGCGAGCGCGGTGCGGACGACCGAGGAGTTGCCCGGGGTCGAGCCGCCGTCGTCATCGCAGGCGACGGAGGTCGCCACGTCGCCGCAGGTGCGGCGGATGGAGAGCACCGTGTCGAAGGTCGTCGCGGGGTTGTCGGTGTCGATGATCACGCCCGTGGTCGAGGTGACCGTGAGCCTGTAGACGTTCTCCGCGCCGCCGGTGTTGGGCTGGCAGGTCGACGAGGCGATGGTGCTGGCGCCGCGGGTGATGCCGTTGATCGGCGCCACGGTGCCCGGCAGGGTGATGCTCCCGAGCGGCATGGCGCAGCCCACGGACTGCACATCGGCCGGAACCGCCGCGTCCCCCGCCGCGTCCGTACGAGGCGCGTCCGCCGGGCCTGCGTCCATCGGGCCCGCGTCCATCGGGCATAGGACCATCGTGTAGACATCAGGCTCTCTCTCCGTTGGATGGCTGAATGGGGCGGCACACGGGATCACCCGACCCCGACGCCTCCCGATCCGACGCCCCGGGTTGAAGGGGCGACCGCGCACGCGTGCGGATCAAAATCCACGACGCGAGAACGTCAGGTTTACTAACGTAGTTGCGGGTGCCTTGGAAGCATCGTGGCCGCGATGCCTCATACGCGAGCCCGGAGAGCTTGACGGCCGAGGCACCGACGCTGCGATGATGCGAGGGCTCATGACCTCGCGAAGCCACCGTCGCCCGTTGCCGCGACGCTCGCGCTCGTCGCTCGAGGGCGCTGGCTACAGCGAGCGGCGGGCGTAGTGCGCCGCGGTGAGCGCGCCGAGGGCGCCGGTGAGGACGACGGCCCAGGGGGTCGCCGGGGAGCGCCAGAGCGCGAGCACCACGGCGGCGAACTGCAGCCCCGTGGTGGCCTTGCCGAAGACGTCGGCGCGCTGCTCGTGGTGGCGGGCCCGGGCGTCCCGGCGGAGCAGCACCGTCGCGGCGAGGAGGGCCTCGCCGATGTCCCGCGCGCCGAGGACGACGGCCTGCCAGGGGGTGAGACGGTGGGTGACCGCGAGGGTGATCACCACGCCGAGGACGAAGATCTTGTCGGTGGCGCCATCGACGACGGCGCCCATGGGGGAGGTCTGTTTGAAGCGCCGCGCCCACCAGCCGTCGAGGACGTCGCTGAGGCCCGCGAGGGCGAGGACCCCGAAGGCCCACCAGGGCTTGTGGGCCACCAGGGCGAACAGAACCATCAGCGGCACCCGGGCGAGGCTGAGCAACCCCGGCACGCGGAACAGGTCGCGGAGCAGGTACTGCGGATCGGCGGAAGGAGACAGGGTGGCCATCGGACCTCTGGGCTTCAGTCTGGGTCCTGCCAGGGGACTCAGCCAGGGCGATGGCGGGGGGGGAGGGGAGGGAAGAGGGGGCTCAGCGCGGGATGGCGCTGGCCCAGCGCTTCATGTGCTCGTTGACGTTCTTGCCCAGGTGGGCCTCGACCACGCCGAAGCCAGAGAGACAGTGGATCGCCTTGACCTCCATCTCCCGGAAGTCGTTCGACTCGCGGAGGGTGGCGAGCTTGTCGTGCTCGCCGCGCACGAGGATGAAGCCGTTCATCACGCCGCCGTGACGGCTGAGGATGGCGGGCTCGTAGCTGTCCACGACGCCCTCCTTCACCTTCTTTTCGTAGAAGGCGAGGGTCGCGTTGAAGAGCTCGCCCGCGTTCTTCTCGCGGCCGGTCTTGACGTCGTTCCAGAGGAGAATGAATCCAGCGTTCGACATGAGAGGCCTTCCCTTCGCCGCCACCGATTGGCGGCTGTTGATGGGCATGCGTCCTCCGAGCGGGAGCATCCCGCTGCGTGGTTCCCCAGACGAGCCCGCCACTCCCTGGAGCCTCGCCGGGAGCCGTCAAGAGGGGATCTGGACCGACGAGCGCTCGACCCCGACGCCGCCGCGGTTGGGGATTCTTTCGAAGGGCGTGAAGCCCCTTCGGGGTGGTCGCAACAGACTGGCGGGATCGGGGAGGACGCCACGGCGCGCGTCGTATGGCCGCGGACCCGCACACCCTTCGGAGCCTATCGATGGAACCCCAGAGCACGATCGCACAGGACCGCGTCGGAGCGCTGCTCAACGGCAGGTACGAGCTCCAGCGGCTCGTGGGCGCCGGGGGCATGGGGGCCGTCTACGAGGCGCGCAACACATGGACCGGTCGGCGCGTCGCCATCAAGGTGTTGCACCCGGAGTTCGCGCAGAACGAGGAGGTGCTGGCGCGCTTCTTCCGCGAGGCCCAGGCCGCGACGCGCATCGCGCACCCGAGCATCGTGGAGGTGCTCGACCTCGGCCAGGACGGGGCCGACGGGGTCTATTACATCGTGCAGGAATTCCTGGAGGGGCGTGACCTCCGGGCCGAGATGGACGAGGTCGGCGCGATGTCGCCGCGCCGCGCGGTCGAGCTCATGGCCCCGGTGATGGCCGCCCTGGTGGCCGCGCACGCGAAGGCAGTGGTGCACCGCGACATCAAGCCCGAGAACATCTTCATCGCCCACGGTCCTGACGGCGTTGTCACGCCGAAGCTCATCGACTTCGGCATCTCCAAGATGGTCGACCTCGAGCCCAACCTGCTGCGCCGGACGACCCCCGGCACCACCCTCGGGACGCCCTATTACATGTCCCCCGAGCAGTGCCGCGGCGACGCCGGCCTCGACGGGCGCAGCGACGTCTGGGGCGTCGGGGCCGTGCTCTACGAGATGCTCTCCGGCGCGCTCGCCTTCGAGGCGCCCAACTACAACAGCCTGATCGTGAAGATCGTGACGAGCGCCCCCGCCCCGCTCGCCGACCGCGCGCCCGAGGTTCCGACCGAGCTCGCAGCGATCGTCCACCGGGCGCTGACCGCGAGCCTCGACGCGCGCCTGCCCTCGATGGAGGCCTTCCTCGAAGCGCTGCGACGGTGCCCGCTCGATCGCTCCTCCGCCCCGCCGATGCCGCGCGCCTCGGGTCGGCGGAGGGCGGTGGTCCCGGCGGCGGCTGGCCTCGCGGTGGCGTGCGCGCTGCTGCTGGCCCTCGCGTCTCGCGGATCGGCGGTGCACTCCGCGCCCGCGCCCGTCGCCCGACCCGCTGCGACGCGGGTCGAGGTGATCGCGCCCGCGGCGGTGGAGACGGTCCGTGCGTCGGCCGTCGCCGCGCCGCCGAGAGCGATCGCCCGGCCGCGGCGGGCGGTGCGTCCGACGCCGAGGGTGGAACTCGCCTCGCCGGTGGTGGCGCCGCCGCCGCTGGAGCGGTCGGCCAACGGGGCGCTGATCCTCCCTCCGTAGGGGATGGCGGGTGTGAGCGATGGGTATGCGAGGAGGAATCATGGTCCGAGGGTCGAGGCTCGCCGCGCTGGCGGCGGCGATGGTGCTGGCGGGGCGGATGGCAGGCGCGCAGGTGGCGGTCGGCGTCGAGCCAGCGGGCGAGGTCGAGGTCGAGGCGCTGGTGCGCCACGGGGTCGAGCTGCGTCAGCGGGGGGATGACGCCGGGGCGCTGGAGGAGTTCCAGCGGGCGCTCGGGCGCTCTGGGGAGCCTCGGGTGCTGGCGCAGCTCGCGCTCGCCGAGCAGGCCCTCGGGCGCTGGCTCGACGCCGACCGCCACCTGCGCGCGGCGCTGCTCTCCAGCCATGACCCGTGGATCGTCCGCAACCGCTCCTCGCTCCGTCAGGCGGAGGAGCAGGTGGAAGCGCACCTCGGTCGCCTCCGCGTCGCCGGGGCGGTGGAGGGCGCCGAGGTGTACGCCAACGACGAGCGCGTCGCGACGCTGCCGATGGCTGAGCCCGCGAGGGTGGCGGCGGGCACCAACGTCGTCGAGGTGCGCGCCCCGGGCTACGTCGCGATGACCCGCCGCGTGCAGGTGGAGCCGGGGCAGGAGTCGAGGGAGACCTTCGCCTTCGTGCGCGAGGCGCCCGTCGCGGCGTCTCCGCCCTCGCTGCAGCTCGGGTCGACGGCGACGACGAGGGCGCCGGAGCTCGCGAGGGGAGGCGACGCGCAGCGGGCGCTGGCGTGGGTGACGCTGGCTACCGGGGCGGCGGGCATCGGGGTCGGGGTCTTCGCCCTGGCGCGGCGCGGGGGGCTGGTCACCCGCTACGACGAGCACCGCGACCCGGAGTGCCCGGGGACGGACTCGGCCACGCAGCCGACGGTGTGCGCGGGCTTCCTCGACGACATCGGCGCGATGCAGGCGCTCGCCATCGGGGGCTTCGTGGGCGGAGGCGCGCTGTCGCTCCTGTCGACGGTGCTCTTCGCGACGCTGCCGCCGTCGGAGGAGTCGGCGCGGGGCCTCGCGTCGGTGCGCTGCGGCGGGGGGCCGGGCCTCGCGGGGGTGAGCTGCGGCGGGGTGTTCTGACGGGACAGCGGCGGTGGGTCGACGGTCCGAGCATACCTTCCTGTGTAAAGAATGTCGGGCTTGCGACTTGGGGGTGTGGTCCTAAGCGGGAGGGATGTTTGAACAACTCCTCCAGCAGTTTCTGGGTTCGTCGCAGGGCCAGGCGGCCATGCAGACGCTTCAACAACAGCACGGGATGAACCCCGCCATGGCCCAGCAGACCCTCGGGGTCGCGGGCGAGGGGGCCGCGCAGGCGCTCCAGCAGGCCAACGCGGGGCCACCCGGCAACGCGGCGGGGCTGCTCGGCGGCGGGATCACGGCCAACGCCATCACCGGCGCCCTGTCGGGGATGCTCGGTGGCGGCGGCCTCGGCGGCGCCCTCGAAGGGGGCTTGAGCGGCGTGGTCGCGGGCAAGGTCGGGGAGATGCTCGCGGCCCGCATGGGGATGAACCCGCAGATGGCCTCGATCATCGCGGCGGGCATCGCGCCCCACCTGGTGAACTTCATCCAGGGGCGCATGGGCACGCAGAACGCCTCCGGGCCCGGGGCCTCTGCGCCGGGTCCCGCCGCGCCGCCGATGATCCCGCCGATGATGCAGAACCAGGGGCCCGCGGCGTCGATGCAGCCGATGGGCGGTCCGCAGTGGGCGCCGCCGATGCAGAAGGCCGCCGGGGCGCAGGGCAAGTTCGATCCCTCCCAGCAGGGCGCCTTCGACCCGTCGCAGCAGAAGATGTCCAAGGGCGCCTTCGACCCCTCGCAGGACGGCAGCAACAAGGACCAGGGGCCCGGCTGGAAGAAGGGCGGCTGAGCGCGATCGCGGCGCCCGACGCGCTCGGGAGTACCCGTGTGCTAGTCAGCGGCGCAGAGAATGAGTCCGATCGTCGACCGGGTCCGCAAGCTCATCGCCCTCGCGGGCTCCCCCAACGAACACGAGAGCCGCAGCGCGGCCGCCATGGCCTGCCGGCTCATCCGCGAGCACGGCCTGCACGTCGACGACCCATCGCCCCATCGACATCGCGCTGATCGCGAGCCCGAGGCCCCGCATCGCCGCACGCAGGGGCCCTACGCCCGCGACCGCTCTGCCCGTGGTCAGCCGTACTGCCGCGAGTGCTCGGAGCCCATCGCCGACGGCGAGGTGTTCCGCGACGACGGCGGGGCGCCCGTCCATGGGGACTGTATCCCCCGTGGCGAGCGGCCCTGAGCCAGCGGGTCAACTCCCCCGGTGGCCTCGCGCGTAACTTCGACACCAATGGACGATGGGGGAACTCCGGCGAGCGACCGCTCACGTCGTCAGTCCCCGCCCTCACCCGGAGCGAAGCGGAGGGGGCGACCGCCCACGTCGTCAGTCCCTTGCCGCTCGGATCGTCTCGCGAGGGCCGTAGGCGGCCTCGCGCTCGAACGACCTGGCCGAAACGTGGTGGTCGCCCTTCCGCTTGCTCCGGGTGAGGGCGGGGACTGACGACGTGAGCGGTCGCTCGCCGGAGTTCCCCCATCGCCCATTGGTGTCGAAGTGATGCGGGAGGCCCCCCGGTAGATGCCTGCGCCGGGTGCGCGGCCTTATCGACAGTGGCGCCGGGAGGTTGCCACCGGCGGAGAGGACTGTTAGGGAGATAGGCAGCGGCTGCAGAACACTCGC
>JADJAE010000093.1 GCA_016704445.1 Deltaproteobacteria bacterium | reverse complement strand
CGACCCATCGACTTGGCGATTGATCACTACGCGTGTTGAGGTCCCTCTCCCAGTCAGGAAGGGCTTGAGCACCTCGCGCTCCGACGGATTCTTCTCCAGAATATTCCGCGCCTCATCGTCAGGCAGAATGAACCCTGCACCCATCAAATCAGATCCTTGAAACAATGCTCTATGTTAGCCATCAATCGAAATGGATCACCTAAAACACTATCTCTGGTTTCTTCGGAAAGATAAGTCGTGATCCCATGAACGTTTGCGCCATCGAGCACGCGCGGACCTATCCACCTGCCCTTTCTTAGCCACACCTGGCTCATCGAGAGGTTCGCCACCCCCGGCCACGGCTCGCTCGCGACCGCCCGCAGAACCGTGTTTCCCGTGGCGAGGATCGCCCTGAGCCCGACCTCTCGCGTGTCGCCCTGCGCGATGGTGTTGGTCGCGATGAGCCCGGCCATCCATCTGCACGCAGCACACTCATCGCCCGCAGGAAGAAGTACGCCGACAGGTCCGCGCTGCCTCGGCGCCCTTCCGCGATGATGCCGACGAGGTAGTCACGGTAGTCGGTACCGAACGAGCCCGTCAGCTTCTGTCCGCCGCTGAACGGGGGTTCCCGACGACCGCGTCGAACCCGCCCCGCTCGGCCACCTCGGGAACTCCACAACCCAGTGGAACGGCCGCCGCGCCCCTCGCCGTCGCGCCGCCATCACAAGATCCCGCTCTCGCCCCTCGGCCAGCAGCTCCTTCACGATAGCCCCGTCGGCGCCGTGGGCAGCCTCGTAGGCCCTGCCATCGAGCCCGCGCAGCTCCAGCGCCACCAGCAGGTCGCCCACCGCGCGGGCCCCCTCCACGGCGGCTAGCGCCTCGGCATGGAGGCGGATCTTCTGCTCGATCTGGTCGTGGTGAGGGCCGCAGCGTGTAGTCCTCCAGGTGGCGCAGCTCGGTCGCGCCGAGGAGCGAGTCCCCGCAGCGCAGCGCGTGGTCGACGAAGGTGAACGGGCGGTCCCGCTGGAGGGTGACGAGCCAGAGCGAGAGCTTCGCCATCTCGACGGCCATGGGGTTGATGTCGACGCCGTAGAGGCAGCGGTCGGCGACGTACCGCCGCGCGAGGGCGAGGCGCTCCTCGACGTCGGCGGGCAGCGCGCGCTCCCGCGGGTCGGACGCCGTCAGCTCGCCCTCGGGCGTCACGACGAGCCCGCCACCCGCCGCCCGCTCCGCGGCCTCCCACGCCTCGACCAGGCGCTCGGCGAGGTACCGGCACACCTGCACCAGGAACGCCCCGCTGCCCATCGCGAGGTCGCAGACGCGCAGCGCGAGGAGGTCCTTCGCCGCGCGGAGCGTCCACGCCTCCCGGGGGAGTCCCTCGGCGGGGCCCGCGTAGACCAGCGGCTCGAGCGTGTACTTCACCACCTCCTCGGTCAGCCGCCGCGGCGTGTAGTGCGTCCCGGTCGAGCGCCGCGTCGTGCCCTCGGTCACGTAGACCGAACCCTCGGGGAACACCACCGGAACGCCGTGCACGTCCTCGCGCACGAGGCCCATCCACGGCACCACGCGCTCGTAGAGGTCCGTCTGGTTCTCGCAGACCTGGAGCAGCTTGCGCTCGCCGTCGGCGCGAAGCCGGTAGGAGAGCGCCTTCTGCACAGGCCCCGACCGACATCCCGCTGGCATCCGCCACGTACGAAGCGAAGCCCTCCGCGCCGTCCCGGGCGAGCCGTTGCTTGAGCTCGTCGATCTCGAGCTCGGGCTCCTTGCTGCCGCGCAGGCTCACCACGGCGGTGCGCGCGCGCTTCGCGGTGTGATCGAGCAGGCCCTCGTACACGTGCCCGAGCTGCTCGACGTCGAGCGCACGGAACGACAGCCGCCGCGTCTCGGCGGGCCCGCCCCCAGCCCGCGCACCTGGAGGAGCTGGAGCGAGTTGAGCAGGTCGAGCACGGTGAGGTTGTCGATGGGCAGCGGCTTCGCGGGCGTCTCGCGGTACTTCGTCTTCGGCGCGCGCCCTTCGAGGAAGGGGAAACGGTCGGGGTCGAGGAGCGACCCCCGTAGGCGGGCAGGCGGAGGGCCGCGTGCTCGCCGCCGCCATGCACCGCGCGGAAGGTCGCCAGGAGCCTCGACCAGGCGTCGTGACGTCGCTGGAGCACCTCACCCCCATGCGCGTCGGCGACGGCCTGGAGCTGATCGCGCAGCGTCGACACCGCGTAGTTCTGGTCGAAGATCGCGTCGCCCAGCAGGAGCAACCCCCGCTCTTCGGCTGCGAACAGGAACACCAGCCGCATCATCACGGTGACGGCGGCCTCGTAGAGCTTCGCCTCGTCGATGCCGGTGAGCAGCAGCGCGGCCCCGCCCGCGGTCGATGCGGTCGATGTTCTGGATGACGACCTCGACGGCCCGCCGCACCTGCGCGCCGAGCTGGTCGGTGACCTCGTGCTGGCTCGCGGCGCTGGCCTTGAAGAGCGCCTCGAGCGTCGCGTCGTCGGCGACCCCGAAGAGCCGCCGCGCGGAGAGAAGGCTCGCCAGCGCGCGCAGCGTGAGCGGCTCGTCGAACCAGAGGTTCGCGTAGAACGAGACGTAGGTCGTGGTCTCACCCGGCGCGGCGTGCACGAGCATCCACTGCTCGCCGTTGGTGACGACCCCGAGGCGCACCCCGGCGCCGTGGAGCAGGGTCATCATCCGCGTGGCGGGCGACGCCTTCCACCGGGCGCCGCGCAGCGCCGCGTCGAGGTCCTGCCCGCGCGGCACCACCGAGAAGAGCACGCGGGGGCGACCCCCGGACTCGCGCCCGGGCGGATCGACGAGGGCCATCGTGGGGGCGAGCACCTCGCCGTGCTCCTGCACCGCGACGGAGCACGAGGGCGGCAGCGCCTGGGCCTCGACGAGCAGCGCGGGGTCGTACTCGAGGACCTCGCGGAGCACGTACCGGACCCACGCGCGGTGGATGGCGAGGTCGTCGGCGTCGCGCCACTCCTCGTAGGCGACGTGGAGCCGCTCGCGCAGGTCGCTGGCGTCAGCGCGGAGGTCGAGCCCGTCGGGGAAGACCCGCTGCAGGACCTCCATCGAGAGGAAGGGGCCGGAGACCTCGACCAGCGAGAGCCACTCGGCGTGGTGACGGGCAGCGGACATCAGCTCCTCGCCAGCCTCTCGGGGATCACGTACGCCAGCGCGACCGGGAAGAGCCTCGGGGTCGGCGAGGCGTAGCGCGCGCGCACGGCGGCGGCCTCGCGCTCGAGCTCCGCCGGGATGCGCTCGGCGCGATCCCGCAGGGCCGCACGGTTGCGTTCGAGCTGCTCGCGCTCGGGCTCCTCCCAGAAGGAGAGCTGCGGCGGCCCCTCGGCGTCGAGCTCCTCAAGGATCGTGCGACGCAGCTCGGTCAGCACGGCCGTGAGGTCGGCCACCTCCCGGTCCGCACGCTCGCGCAGCGCGCCCGAGGACTTCGCCCGCGCCCTCATCCGGACTTCGAGCGCGGCGACGACGCCCTCCTCGTGCTTCGGCCAGAGCGCCGCCAGGCTCGTCAGCACCGCCTCGGGCGCGGGCTTGGCGCCCATCGCCTGGAGGGCCGTGACGGCGGCCAGCGTCTCGCCGACGTTCGAGGCGGGCGAAGCGGCCCGCGCGCACCTCTCCGCCCGCGGTGAGCACCTCCTCATGCAGGCGACTGCCGTCGCCGCCGAGCACCACGAGGCGAGCGTAGGCGAGGAGCGCGGGGTGCTCGGTCACGCTGTCGGGCACGACCCGCGCGGAGACCCGACGGAGCTTCCCGCTGCCCTCGGGCGCCCACACCTCGGCCCGCAGGAGCCCGAGGCAGAGCTGCACCAGGCGGTGGTTGAGGTGCGCGAGCACCACGTCGTCGCGCCCGACGGCGACCGCGTGGTCGAACGTGAGGGGGCGGATCGCGTGCGTGTGCGGGTGCATCAGCCCGTCGGCGCAAGGCGCCCAGGTGCCCGCGAGTGGGGGCAGGTACCAGGCGCGCGCGGCCGCGCGACCGTCCTCGCGGACGAGCTCGGGGGGGCGCAGTGGGGGCAGGCCCGCGAGGTCGAGGGCCACGGAGACGACGGCTTCAAGGTTCTCGGGCGTGAGCCGGAGCTCGCTGCGGGTCTCGGCGAGGCGCTTGCGGAGGCGCTCGAGCTGCTCCTTCAGCTGCCGCTCGAAGCGAAGAAGAGCCTTCGCCTCGTCTGCACGGCGGTTGCCGCGCTCGGGGGTGCCGAGCGTCTTCACGCGGCCCAGCATCGCCTGCTCGACGCGGTCGGCGATCACGTCGCCGACGTTGCCGAGGTCCTCGCGGATCTGGTCGACCTTGATCGCCGCGCGCATCAGGAACTCGAGGTCCCCTTCGAGGTCGCCCGGGGCCTTGCCCACGAGGCTCGTACGGTCGAAGCCGCGGGCGACGAAGTGGTAGATCCGCACCCGCCCGGCGCGCTGCCCGTGTCGGTCGACGCGGCCGTTGCGCTGCTCCATCCGGTTGGGGTTCCAGGGTATCTCGTAGTGCACGAGCCGCGAGCAGTGGTTCTGCAGGTCGATGCCCTCGGAGGCCGCGTCGGTCGCCAGGAGGATGCGCACCGCGGACACGTCGGGATGCGCCTGGAACGCGGCCTTCACCGCCTCGCGCTCGTCGGGGGGGAGGCCGCCGTAGAGGGTGCGGAGCCGGCCGTGCTGGGTGAACCCCTCGGCCGCGAGCAGGCCCTGTAGCCAGTTCTGCGTGGCGCGGTACTCCGTGAAGAGGATCACGCGCGCGTCGTTCCAGGTGCCGCCCGGGCGCAGCGTCGCGTGGAGCCAGTCGATGAGCTGCCGGGCCTTGGTGTCGGCGCGCCCGGCCGCCCGCGCGGCCCACGCGAGCATGCGGTCGAGCACGACCGACTCCTCGGCGGCGAGCGGTCGGAACACCGTGCTCGTCGCCGCGACGGCCTCGAGGTTGCGCTCCTCGAAGAGGGCGTCGTCGGCGCTCTCCTCCTCGGCGCCCTCGACCTCGCGGCGCAGCACGCCGATCGTCGGCTTCGACACGGTGCGGGCGCGGGCCTCCCCGTCGCGGACGGTGCGCGCGTGCTTCTCCAGCGTGATGCGGAACGCTTCGGGCGAGGAGAACAGCCGCTTCTTGAGCAGCTTCAGCACGAACTCCGTCGCGTACGCCTCGGCGGGGTCGCGCGCGCCGGCCTGGCGGAGCGCCGTGTACGTCTGGAGGTCCGCGTGCGCGCGCTTCTCGTCGTCGGTGTACGCGACCTCGAGGGCCTCGAGCTCGCGGCGCGGGAACCTCGGGTTGCCCAGGTCGTCGGGCGGCAGCTCGCTCTTGAGCCGGCGGACCATCACGGCGCCGAGCTGCGCCTTGTCGGGCGGGACGCCGCGGTGGAAGCGCTGGTCGTCGAGGAGCTCGAGCAGCGCCGAGAAGCTCTCGGTGTAGCCGTTGTGCGGCGTCGCGCTGAGGAAGAGCTTGTGCTCGAAGTGCGGCGCCAGCGTGCGGATGGCCTGCGTGCGCTGCGAGTCGACGGCGTACTGCCCGCGGCCCGAGGGGGCGACGTTGTGGGCCTCGTCGACGATCAGGAGGTCGAAGCGGCGCGGGAACACGGGCTGCCCTCGGGCGGCAGCGCCTCGCGAAAGAGCCGCAGCGGCCGCTCGCGCTTCAAGAAGTCGACCGACGTGATGAGCCGAGGGAAGTGCGTCCAGGGGTTCACGTGGAGCCCGCGCCGGCGGCGCAGCTCCTTCATGGCCTCGCTGTCGACGATGCGGAACTCGAGGCCGAACTTGTCGCGCATCTGGTCGCGCCACTGGAGCTGGAGCCCCGCGGGGCAGACCACGAGCACGGTGCGCGCGCGGTGGCGCAGGATGAGCTCCTGCACGACGAGGCCGGCCTCGATGGTCTTGCCGAGGCCCACGTCGTCGGCGATGAGCAGGTTGGCGCGCGGCATCTGTAGCGCGCGCACCACGGGGTCGAGCTGGTAGTCCTCGATGGTGATGCCGCTGCGGAAGGGCGCGTTCAGGCGCGTGACGTCGGCCGAGGCCACGGCGCCCCAGCGCACGGCGTCGAGGAAGGCGTCGAGGCGCCGTGGGTCGTCGAAGCCCTTGCGTGGGTCGGGGAGCTGCGTGCGCTCGAAGACCGTGGCGCCGGGCTCGATCTCCCAGACGACCTGGAGTTCCTCGCCCCGGCCGTCGTCCTCGACCGACTGCAGCGTGACCAGGTGCTGCGGCCCGCGCGCACCGGACGGAGCGAGGGCGACCGGCGCGAGCGCGCTCGCGGCGACGGCGCTCACGACGTAGCGGCGCTGACGCACCGAGACGAGCTGACCGGGCGACGGGACGGCGGGCAGGGCAACGGAGGCGGTCATGGGGGCGATGGGGGTTCTCGGCGGCGACGCGACCCCTTCGGCGCGCACCGGCCAAGCCCGTCGATCGTAGAGGGAGGGCCGCGAAGAGCAAAGCCAATAACCCCCGCGCGCGGCGCATCCCCGAGACGGTCTCGGTCCACCGTCCCTCGGGGAAGTACGAGGACGGCGAGCGCAAGGAAGCGGAGGCAGTCCTCGACGAGGACCGGTGCGTCGGGGCCGCGCTCGGCGTGGAGCCAAATGGAGAAGTCGCCGAGGAGCGCTTCAGACTCGGCGGCGAGGTGGAAGTGCAGCGCGAGGGTGGCGTCCCGTGGCGCGCCGCCCCGCTCGAAGCAGGCGCGCGCGCGCCAGAGGCCGGGCGGACGGCTGCGAACGAAGCGCGGGATGAAGGTGCGCATGATGACGTCGCGCGCACGCATCCGACTGCCATGGCCGAGCACGTTGGACGTGACCAGCTCATCGACGAGCCCGGTCCGATCGTCCCAGGCGAGCAGGAGCGCGCGCATCTCGCCGACGAGGGCTCCACCCTTCTGCAGGCGCGTGGTGTACACGCGAGCGGCGGGGGCTTCGGCGTCCATGGCGGCACCTTGAACCGCAGCCGGTCGGGGGCAACGATCGGGCCACTCTGTCCGCCCGACGAACGTGCATCCGGGGAGGCAGTTGGAGCACGGTGTGGGCAACCCGCACCGGAGACACTCTAAGCAATGTTAAAAATATATGCGTCACGATTGTCACTTCTATCACCTCTGTTACTTTGTGAGTTCCAAAATGCCGCGATCCAAAACCACCCCGAAGCCGCCGAAGAGCGTTCCGAAGTCCCCGCCGCCCTCGCGGAGTCACCGTACCCGTCGGCGGCCGCGCCGTCCCCCGTCGCCCGTCTCCGTGGCGGCCGCGCCGCCGGTACCCATCCCCGAGATCGTCGTCGGATTCAACGAGGAGGCCGTCGCCAACGCGGGCATCGCGGCGCTCCGCGCCTGCCCCGAGCTCTTCACCCACGCCGGCCAGCCTCGTCACGCTGATCCCCGGTCGGACGCGGGCACCTCTCGCCGCGTCTCTCGACCCGTACTCCAGATCGAGCGTCTGCCCACGCCGCGGCTCCGCGAGCTGCTCAGCCGCTCCGCGCGATGGCTCGTCCCGCTCTCCGACGCGCCCGCCGAGGGCGTCCTCAGCCACGTCCCGCAGTGGGTCGTCTCGGCCATCGCGGCCCGCCGTCACTGGCCCGGCCTCCGCCCACTCACCGCGCTCGTCAGCACCCCGGTGCTGCGGCCCGACGGAACCGTCCTCGACGCGCCCGGCTACGACCCCGCCACGGGCCTCTACCTCGCCCTGCACGCGAACCATCTGCCCATCCCCGTCCGCCCGACGAAGGCCGCCGCGCAGCTCGCCGCTGATTCCCTCCTCGCGACCGTGAGCCACGTGCCCTTCGCCACGCCGGTCGATCGCGCGGCGTGGCTCGCGATGGTCCTGACGCCTCTCGCTCGCTTCGCGCTCGGCGCCGCGGCGCCGCTCTGTGTCGTCGAGGACTCCCCCAGGGCACAATGGTCCGACGACCTGATCGCCGACCTCGCGGCGCTCGCCGGGGCTAACACCCCCGCAGCGGTCGATGCGGACGATCTCCTGGGTTCGCCGAGACGCCTGATCGACGCCCTGCGCGCGAACGGTGATCCCGTCGCAAGAATCACCAACGGGCTCACGCGGACGGCGATGGCCTGGCGGCGCATCTGCGAGGCGCTCCAGCGCGCGCGGGCGACCGAGGGCCTCGTGTGGCTCGCCGCGACCTTCCGCCCGACGCGGGACGTGGAACTCCCGCGGTACGCGCTCACCCTCCGCTGCGAGAGCGCGGGCACGACTCCCCCTGGCGAGCACGAGCCGCAATTCGACGAGCCCGCCTCGCACCTCCTCGTCGCAGCGTTGACGATCCTGCGGGCCTATCAGGTCGCAGGCCGTCCCAACGTCGGACTGCCCCGCTGGCCAGGCTTCGAGCGGTGGTCGCAGGTCGTCCGCGCGGCCATCGTCTGGATCGGCCTGCCCGATCCGATGCGACCCTTCGACGCGGCGCCCATGGCGACGAGCGCCACCGAGGCGGCCGTCGCCGACCTGGTCGTCGGCTGGTCGGAGCTCGCACCAGAGTTCCCGGGGGGGGGCAGCACGCGGCAGGCGCTCGACGCGCTGAGCAGCACACCGCCGGAGAGGTACCCGCGGTTGCGCGCCGCCGTCGCCGTGTTCGCACCGGGACCGCTGGATGCGCGAAGCACGGCTGACCGGCTCAGTCGCTGCCTCACGCGCTATCGAGACGAGCAGCACGAGGGGCACGCGTTGGTGCTCGCGAGCAGCGGCAACCTGGGGAACCGCTGGGCGGTACGCTCGGTGCCCGGGTGCCGTCGAAGCGAGCGCGCTGAAGACCAGCGCTCCGCCGCTACCCGAGGGGGGTCACACCGGAGCGCCGCAGGTGGGCCGCGCACCGGCCCCGGGCGCTGCCAAGGTGCGATCAGGCGGCCGTCGCCGACGTTGAACGGGGGCGAAGGCTCCCGACAGGGGCCCACGAAAGCCCTTCCACTCTGGCGGAAGTGCTCGTGGAAGTACTTTCGCTCGTGTGAAAGTCGTCGTGAAAGTGCTTGTTTTCTCGAAGAATCTCCGTGAAAGCAGGGTTTCAGGGCCGCGGCCGCCCTCGTCGCGAACGCCGGCACCGTCCGCAGTCAGGGTGCGGCGCCGGTCTGGAGCGTGTACGCCGGGGCCAATGCCCCTTCCTGTACCCGTCGCTGGCCCCTCATTCCGGGGCGGCGTCACCGAGCACAAGCGTCGCGGGCGGCGCCCAGGGCGCGGCCGGAGCTGTCAGGTCCGCCTGCACCCTCCGTCGCGTGCTCCTACCTATGCTCCTGGTTGTCTTCCTGTCTACTTCCATGCCACGCTCCAAGCTAGGTTCCTCCGAGCTCCTGTGGCTCCTACCTGACAGACAAGGAAACCCCCTCCATGAATCGTCCTGGCGACTCAGCTGGCAGCTCCACTGGCAGATCAAGGGCCCCCCGCACCCCACCGGGTCCACCCACCGAAGTCTGGCTCTGGCGGATCATTCCGAAAAAGGGCCGCGGGGAGCACCGAGACTTCGCCGACAACGTGCGGGTTGAGCACTGGGAGGACGTCTGGCGCTACCGCCATCCGGGCGCGGGGCGCTACCGCATCGAGTTCCGGGACGCCCGGCGCGCCATCGTCAAGGTGGAGTACGCGAACGTCCCGGATCCGCGGTCCTACGAGAGGATCGTCTACACGATCGGGCGGGTGCGCCGACCGCAGCGGACTGTCCCTCCGGCACGCCCGGCGTGGGAGGCACGCCCGGCGCCACCAGCCCAGTCCGTTCCGCGCCAACCCAGCCCCGAGGCGCGCTGACTGCAAAGGGTCCGACCCCGTCCGCTCACCCGCCCCTTCGACCGCCCGGTGGCGCTCCCGAGGGCACCCGATGGCGGCTGCTCAAGGACGGCAACTGGAAGCCCTTCGACCGCAACCTAGCGCCCCCAAAGAATTACTGCCTGCTCTGGCTGTCCAATGACGAGGTGATCCTGGTCTACTCGCCAGCGGGCACTTGGCCGGGGTACGAGTGGGGACATCTGCGGGACGGACGCGCCTGCCTGGTGCCGAAGGAGAAACGCTCGTAGGCGTCCCCCAACGGCGTGGTCACCCGGGGTCTCGCGCAGCGGAACCCGATGTCGTCGCCCCTGTGTGGCGGGAGAGGCGCGATAGCGGAAGTAGGTCACGTAGCCCGTGGTGAGGTTGAACGACCAGGTTCCGCTGCGGTGGACGCGCTGGTCTCCGCTGACTGGGCCAGGAGGGTTCTCTTGCACCGTGGCGCCGCTTCCGTAGGGCCCATACCAGTCGGCCGTCCACTCGTGGACGTTGCCCGCCATGTCGTGGAGGTGGAGGGGGTGTCCCCGGTGGAAAGGAGCCGACCGCGCAGGGGCCAGAGCTGCGCCGGTTCCAGCAGAGCTGCCTGTCGGGGTACGTGTTCCCCCACGGGTACACCCGCCCCTCGGGCCCGCGCGCCGCGTACTCCCACTCCGCCTCCGTGGGCAGCCGCTTCCCGAGGGCCTGGCAGTACGCATCCGCCTGGAACCAGCTCACGCAGTTCACCGGGTGGTTCTCCCGACCGGTCACGCCCCAAGTGCAGGCCGCGCCGGTTCCCGGAGCAGCGCAGGTGGGGCATCCGCGGTAGGCGGCCACGGTCACCTCGGTCTCGTCCATGCAGAACGCACGGAGGCGAACGGCGTGGGGCGGT
The DNA here is from genome assembly GCA_016704445.1 of Deltaproteobacteria bacterium. GTDB lineage: Bacteria > Myxococcota_A > Polyangia > Polyangiales > SCUS01. The sequence continues at coordinate 5,306 of JADJAE010000093.1, read as the reverse complement.
CGAGTGTCGGCGTTGCCGCTGGACGACCCCATCTGGAACATCCCCGCGGGGACCAGCTGCATGCCGGCTGGGCAGCTTGATGACATCGCAGGCAGATCTCCCGACAGTGGTCGGTCGCCCGGAGCGGAGGCGTCGGTCGCGGCCGATCCGTCGGTGTCGAGCGACACCTCCGCGCCGGTCGGCACGTCGGCGGTCCCGGTCAGGCCCATCAGCGGATCGTCTCGAAGGCTGGTGCAGCCACCGGCGACCATGAGCACCATCCAGCTCTGGCAGATCGAGCGCATCGCGCGTCCTCCTCAAATCGCCCACCGCAAGCGACGCCCGGAGGCACCCGGACCGACGCCACAACCGAACCGCGCGGGCCGGACGTGGGCTCCCCCCCGCTGGCGCCGTCGCGAACAGGACGACGGACGTCACCGCGAGCGCCCCGCCCGCGACGAACGCGATCGTCCCGAGCAGCTGCATGTTGTCCGCCGTGCGGATCAGGTCCCCGCAGTCGCCGGGCTGGGCGGCGCTCCGCTGGCCCGGACACGCAGCGTCCGGGTTGTACTGACCGACGGCTCCCTCCCGCACGACGAGCGCGCCGACACCCACGCCGACGCCGACGGCGGCCCCGGCCAGGGAGACCCACGCGAGCACCCGGCGGGCTTGGCCGGGGCGCGACTCCGTTCGGACCATGCTGGGCGGCGCCGGCGACACCGGGCCCGGCGGCGATGGGTCGCCCGAGGAGACCCGGTTCAACCGCACTACCTCCCGGGCCTCCCCGCCGCCGGGCACCACCACCTGCCGGGTGACGGATGCATGCCCTTGGAGCGCGGACTTCGACCGAGACCGATCCCCGCGACGACCCGCGTGGCGGCGGACATCGGCAGGGTCGCGACGCGCCGACCATCGACGAAGACCTCCGCGCCCCTCGACGCCACCGTCGATCCACAGGCCGCCGAGGTGTTGCGCGATCACGCCGAGCGCGGCGCGGAGGGAAGGCGCGTTGCGGGTGATCCAGGAGTCGGCCGTCGCCGCCAGAGCCTCCCGCACGTGGGTCTCGGCCTCGACCCAGCGCCCGAGTGCCTGCTCCGCCAGCCCGACCTGCGCCAGTGCGCGGGGGCTGTGGGAGCCGTCGTAGGCGCGTTGAAAGAGGGTGAGTGCCTCTGCGTCGCGGCGCTCGCGGCGCAACGCCACCCCGTCGCGCAGCAGGGCCTCGGGGTCGGTCGTCTGGGCGTAGGCGGAGTTCGCCGGGGCGAGGAGGGCGAGCAGCAGGAGGGTGGTGCGCATGGTCACTACTCGAGGATCGGCGAAAGGTTGGTCCCGTTTGGCGCCGCAGGTGCGGGTGCGTTGGGAGACAACGGGGGTCCGACCGTCGGAGAGATCTCCGCAGGCCGTGAGGGCGCAGGCCGTGAGGGCGCACGTGGTCCTGGGGGACGACCGGGGACGACACGAGCGACCGGCCGTGGCAGGACAGGGAGCGAAGGCGCCGGCACGTCCGGGGGGCGCATCACGACGGGCTCGGGGATCACGGTCGGACGTGGCGGGAATGGGGCCACCAGAGGTGCCGCCCGCGAGCGGGGTGGAGACGGCGAGGCTTGGCGAGGCGGGGCGAGCGCCGCGATGGCCACGAGCGCGGCGGTGAGGAGCACCGCGCCCATCAGGAAGCCGAAGGGAAGCTGCGCGCGCGGACGCGATGGTAGGGGTCCGAGCGGAAGGACAGTGGCGCCCAGGGTCGTGGCAGGGCGGGGATCGGCCCGATCCGTCGGTTCCAGGGGGACGGTCCCGGAGGGCGCCGTCCGGGCCCCGCCGGCGATCGTGGCACCCCCACGGCTCGTCGAACGAGGCTTCCAGACCGCCCGGCCCTTCGGGCTGGCGAAGCCGAGCAGGGCGGCCGCGAGTTCGCGGATCGACGGGAAACGCTCCGCCGCGTCGAGCGCCATCGCCCGCAAGACGAGCGTCTCGAACTCCGGCGGCAGGTCCGGTCGGTGCGCGCGCAGGGGCAGGGGCGCGCCCTGGACGATGGCGATGAGCAGGCCATAGAGCGTCTCGTGCGTGAATGGGAGACGGCCCGTCGAGCACTCGTAGAGAAGAACGCCGAGGGCGTACTGGTCGCTGCGAGCATCGACGTCCCTCGCGCCCCGTGCCTGCTCGGGCGACAGGTAGCTCGGCGTGCCGAGCAGCGCCCCTGTCCCCGTCAGGGGCACAGCGTGCGCGCCGTCCGCGAGCTTCGAGATCCCAAAGTCCAGCACCTTGGGCACGAGCGCGCCGTCGCGGGTCCGCGCGAGGAAGAGGTTGTCAGGCTTGAGGTCGCGGTGGACGATCCCGACGTCGTGGGCAGCAGCGACTGCGCCCAGGACCGGCAGCAGCAGGTCCGCCAGGCGCGAGACCGGCAGCGCCCCTTCGCGCGCGAGAAGCGCCGCGAGGCTCTCGCCCTCCAGGTACTCCATCACCAGGAAGGGCGTGTCGTCCTGGAGCCCGACGTCGGTGACGTCGATGACGTGGGGGTGTCGCAGGCGCGCCGTGATCCGCCCCTCCCGCAGGAAGCGCGCGCGGGCCTCGGGGCTTCGGGCGACGTCGGGCCGGAGCACTTTCAGGGCGACGCGCTTGTCCAGGTCGGCGTGCGTCGCCTCGTACACCGCGCCCATGCCGCCACTGCCGAGGAGCCGGACGACGGTGTAGCGCCCGAACGCAGTCCCAGGCGGAAACTCGCTGGGCCGCCGGCACGGGGCCCCCTTCGCACAGGCGGCGTGTGCAGTTCGTCGTCGAGGGCCTCGCCCCGTACCGCCCGAGCTCCCTGCTGGCCATCCACCCGCCACCGTAGATCAGTAACTCATGGGTCACTATATGTGAGGGCCCTGCTCCGCGACGTTGGTGGACGTGGAGGCCGACGAGCCTGACGCCGTCATTCGCGATGTCGGCCGACGGGTCGCTGAACTCCGGGCCGACCTCGGGCTCACGCAGGACAAGTTCGCCGAGGCGCTCGGCGTGTCGGGGGTCTACGTCCGCCGGGTGGAGATCGGCCAGGAGAACCTGACCCTCCGCTCGCTGACCCGCTTCGCCGCCACGCTCGGCGTCCGCACCGTGGATCTCCTCGCCGTGCCCCAGTCCCGGGAAGTTCGTCTCGGCCGGCCGCCCCGCCGGACGGGGATCTCCTCGGAGGCTGCCCCGCCCGCCGCGATGGTTGCGAACCCTCGGTCCCAGGAGGAGGACGACGAGCGAGCGCGGACCGAGGTGGATTTGCAGGTGCCCGCCGGCCCAACGGAGCCCGGAACCGGCCACGACCCAACCCCTCGGAGGGAGGGGTAGACGCTGGCGTCTGGGGAACTCTACCAGACAGGCTTCTCCCGCGAGACGCCCGGCACGACCTCCCCCACCATCCTCCCGGCGGTGACCATGGCCAGCCACGGCGTCTACGCCGGCGGAACGATCGGAGTAGGGCTCGGCGGAGAGACGGTGATGGTGCGACCCTTTGCGCTGGTCGGTGCCCTCTTCACCTCGCAGACCTGCACGAAATGCTACGCGCGCCCGGCCGAGCGATCCGAGACCTACCCCGTGCTCGGCGTCGGCGCAGCCCTGCACTTCCTGACGTCGCTCGTGTTCTTCGGGGTCGAGGGTCGCGTGATGGGCGTCCTCCGCGCGGCCAGCTCGGACCCTGCGGTCGCGGTGGATGCCGTGCTCGGCGTTCGCTTGCGCTGAAAACTATGAGGATCATTGTCGAACCGGGTCGGCGTGGTCGCGGCGTACAACCTGTCGTGCGCGCGTAGGCTATCTTCGTCGCGTGCTGCCTTCCCTGCCACGATTCCTTCTCAACCCAGCGACGCTCGAAGAGCGTCTTCGCCTGCTGGTAGAGGTCGCACTTCGACGCCCGCTGGTAGAGCGCATCGTTGCGCAGCAGGACTGCACGAACCTCCAGGAGGTCCCCTCCCCCGAGAGCCGTCTTGTTCGGGCGTTCCATGGCCTACGCTCGATCCTTGAGGGCTCCCCGCTGTACGTCGGCGCGCGGCGTACGATCGACGAGCTTGCAAGCGTGTTCGTCCCCTCTTCCGAGGGCGGTACGTCGATCTCCATCCCGCTGGTGCCCCCCACAGACGAGCGTCTCGACGAGCTCGAAAGCTGGATCCAGATCGCCCCCGACGAGCGCGGTGCGACGAGCTGGCGCCGCCAGATCGGCCAGGCCCGGGGCCTCGACTGGACGCGCGTTGAAGCTCTTCTCGTCGAGGCGCTCGAACGCCACCTGGCGGCCCCAGATGAGCGTTCCATCGCCCTCGGAGCACTCCAGGCGCTCTTGCATGCGCACGCGCTGGTCGAGGTCTCGGTGCTCGCCCAGATCTACTCCGCCTGGCTCGCGCTCCAGCGGGATCTACGGCGGCCCTTCATCGCCATCGACGCGGGGAAGACCCACCACACCCTGCTCACGCGCTGGAGAGACCTCCCGAAAGACGGCGAGATGCGGGTGCAGACGCGCGACGGCCGCGCGGAGATCATCGCCCCCGACGCGCGCGGGAAGATGGGCCTGCTTCTCGACGTACACGAGATCCCGCTGCAGCTCGTCGAGGCGATCCGTAAGTGGAGGTCCTGGCATGGGCTACGGCATTGGGCCGCGTTGCAGCGGCTCTTCACGGATGCTGGGCGCACCGGGCGCATCCGCTGGAACCTCAACGGCCACATGGATGCCCTGGGACTGGCTGCACGTTCGCGACGCGAGCCGCGCATCAGGAACAAGATCGCCCACGAGGTCGAGGCCCTCACCCGGCTCGAGATCGCCGTCTACAACACCGACGGCTCGCTCCGGTTGCGCGGTCCCATCCTGGCAGTCACCCAACGCGGCGAGGCTCTGCGTGGCTCAGAGTGGGCTCTCGAGGGACTCGAGCTGGTGATCCACCCCGTGCTTTACGAGGGCGTCCGCAAGGGAAGCGGAGAGCTCGGGACGCTCTGGACGCCGGCACCCGCTGAGCTCGCGCAGCTCGACGAGCGAACCCATCCCCACGCCCTCGCCCTGGGGCTCCTCCTGCCGATCCGCTGGCGCTGGGACTACGACTCGGGGCAGGACCACCTCATTCTCACCGGCCAGAAGCTCCTGGAAACGGCTGGCATCCAGCGCTCTGCGCGGAATCCGAGCAGGGCCTGGCAGACGCTCGACCGGAACCTCCAAGCCCTCCAGGCCATCGGGGGGCTCGGACACGTCGAGTGGGAGGTCGGCGAACAGCACACGCTCACAGGACGTTGCCGTCTCCACCCACCGACCTGGGTACGAGAGCGTCTTGTCCATCGACTCTTCCCGGAGGAGACCAGCCGGAACGCCGACGTCCTGACGGGCGCCG
>JADJAE010000092.1 GCA_016704445.1 Deltaproteobacteria bacterium | reverse complement strand
GCCAGTTCGTGGTGCAGTGGCGGGACGCGTCGTTCTGCCGCGTCGGACGATCCGACGGCGCACTTGAACTTCGAGGTGGTCCTCCGAGGAGCAACACGGTCGATGTGATCTATGGGTCGATGGGCCCGAGCACTCGGGCGACGGGCGGCAACGCGATGATCGGGATCCAGAACGCTGATGGGTCGGTGTTCGACCAGGTGGCGTCTAACGATGCGGCGGCCGCGACGACGGTCGGTCGTACCGCTGGGCTCCGTCGTCGGGGACGGTGTGTCGCCCGTCGGCGGGCGTGTGCGACGCGTAGCCGGGAGACTGCCGGGTTTGAGCGCGGAGTGCCCGACGGACGGTTTCCTGCCGCTGGGCACGGAGTGCCGCGCGTCGACGTCAATGACGACCTGCGATCCGGCGGAGGCCTGCACGCTCGAGCGCGATGTGCCCGGCGGACGGGATCACGCGGGTGCCGAGCGCTGAGCGGTGCAACGGGATCGATGACGACTGCAACGGGGGGGTGGACGAGCCGTTCTGAGCAACAGCTTCCAGATCACCTCGCTCGGGTCGACGGGTTGTGCGCGGATCGAGGCACAACTTCGTGACGGGCGACGACCGTGGGGGCATCGCGGTCTCGACGGCGAGCGTGTTCTACGGGCGACAGCGCGACGGGCCGCTTGCGCTGGACCTGTCTTCGCCGATGTCGACGGGTTTCCAGTACGACGCGCTGACGAGCAACCTGCGGACGGGCCAGGTTTACTCGCTGGGCACCGGCCCGACCCCATCCCCCCACAGCGGCGGGACGGTGACGACGCTGATCGCACTGGACGGCACCACGGGCGTGCCGACGGGCGCGGTGGTGACACTGTCGACGTCGATCACGGTGGCCTACGGGACGGGCATCTTCGCGGGCTGGGACCGCGTGGTGTTGCACACGGGTTCGAACGTGTATTCGATCGCGCTGCCCTCGGGCGCGGTGACGGACCTCGGGGTGGTGTCGGCGCCTCCGCACTCGGGCTGCGAGAACTGGGCGTATTGGGGTGTGGCCGAGTACTTCGGCGGCCAGCTCTACATCGACTACGTGCGTGATTCGTCGGCGATCGAGCGGATGGCGGTGCCGTCGGGCGTGCGCACGGTGCTGGCGACGTTCTCTTCGCTGAGTGACATGTGCTCGTTCACGGTGTCGCCGTCGACCAGCCGCTGGTACTGGCACCACGAGGGTGGCTCGCAGTTCGGCGGGAGCGACGAGTCCATCGGCTACTGCACCGCTGCCTTCATGGCGGGCGGGGGCGGCGGTCCTGGCACGGGCCTGGGCGACTCGTGCACGGCGGGCGTGGGCGTCTGCCTGAACACGGGCACGGTGGTTTGCAACGTGGCGGGCACGGGCACGACGTGTTCGGTCACGTCGGGCACGGGCACGGGCGAAGTCTGCGACGGCCTGGACAACGACTGCAACGGGTCGGTGGACGACGGGAATCCGGGCGCCGGCGCGACGTGCACGGTGACGGGGCAGCTGGGCCTCTGCGCGACGGGGCAGACCTGGTGCGGCAATGGTCCGCTCTCCTCGGACGGGCGGGTGCGGAACTGGCTGACGCTAGGCACCTTTGCCAACCCGCTCTGCGGCGTCACCACGACGTCGGACATCAACGAGTCGGCGGCGCGTCCGGTCGCGGGTCAGTCGGAGAGCGGCCAGACGTGGTCGGAGTGGCGCTATGACCTGGGCGCCTGCCAGGCGTGCGGGGTGGGGATCAACCTGGACTGCCGCTTCGCGGGTCCGACCGGCGACCTGTCGAACGTGAGCGCGTACCTGTTCGCGTATGTCTACTCTCCGACGACGCAGGCGGTGCAACTGCGCACCGGGAGCGACGACGGCATCCGGGCGTGGCTCAATGGGGCGCTGGTGCTCGACGGCTCGGGCTCCTGCCGTGGCTGCGCGGAGGACCAGGACGTCACCCCGGTGCCCCTCCTGGCAGGCGTCAATCGACTGCTGCTGAAGATCGGTGAGGCAGGCGGCGGTTGGGGTGCGATGGCGCGCTTCACGGACCTCTCGGGCAGCCCCTTGGCGCTGGGGTTCACGACGACCCCGACGGGTGCGGCGTCGGCCTGCCGACAGAGCACCTTCGCGACGACCGAGGTCTGCGACGGCCAGGACAACGACTGCGACGGCCTGATCGACGAGGGTTTCTGCCGCATCGGCGGCGTGTGCTTCACCAACGGGCAGACCAACCCGGCCAACAACTGCCAGGTGTGCACGGTCGGGTCGGTCACCGTGTCGGGCCCGACCAGTTGGAGCAACGTCACGGCGGGCACCGTGTGTCGGCCGGTGTCGGGCATGTGCGACGTCGCCGAGACGTGCAACGGCAGCGGGTCGGCGTGCCCGGCCGACGGCTTCACTGCGTCGGGCACGGTGTGCCGCGCGGTGGCGGACTTGTGCGACGTGGCGGAGAGCTGCACGGGTTCAAGCGCGGCGTGCCCGGCGAACGGGTTCACCGCAGCGGGCACGGTGTGCCGCGGCTCGATGGGCGTGTGCGACGTGGCGGAGAGCTGCACGGGTTCAAGCGCGGCGTGCCCGGCGAACGGGTTCACCGCAGCGGGCACGGTGTGCCGCGGCTCGATGGGCGTGTGCGACGTGGCGGAGGCCTGCACGGGCGTGAGCGCGGCATGCCCGAACGATGCGTTCGTCGCTTCGAGCACGGTGTGTCGCTCGGCGGTTCCGGGTGGCTGCGACGTCGCAGAGAACTGCACGGGCTCCGCGGCCGCGTGTCCGGCCGATGCGGTCTCCGCGACGGGCACGGTGTGTCGCTCGGTGGCGGGCCTGTGCGACGTGGCCGAGACGTGCAACGGGAGCAACACCTGTCCGGCCGACGGGTTCCTGTCGTCGGCGACGGTGTGTCGCCCGTCGAGCTCGATCGCAGCGTGCGACCCGGCGGAGAGCTGCACCGGATCGTCGGCGCTTTGCCCGACGAACGTGATCACCCGCGTGCCGACGACCGAGCTGTGCGATGCCGTCGACAATGACTGCGACGGCGTGGTCGACGACCCGTGGATTCGCCCCACGGGATGCGTGCCCGGCGTGGAGGTGTGCGACCGCGTCGACAACGACTGCGACGGCCTGGTGGACGAGGGTCTCGCGGGCAGCTTGGCGTGCCCGGGGCGCTCGTGCGAGGACATCTACGCCGCGACGATGTCCATCGGGAGCGGGTACTACTGGCTCAACCCCACGAGTGCCTCGACGGCAGGGCGCTTCGAGGCCTGGTGCGACATGGTCGCCGACGGGTCCGGCTGGACGCTGGTGGGTCGTTCCCGTCCGGGCGGCTGGGGCCCCGGCTGCGCGGGCGGCGACGGCGGCTCGAGCTTCGGCTGGCGCTCGGCGCAGGGCGCCGTGCGCAACGACGCGGCGGCCTACTCGCTCAACGCGTTCGGTGTGGGTCTCCCGGTGACGCAGATGCTGTTCGGCAGCTACGCCGGCGGCAAGAGCTGGGGCGCCAACGTCTTCCGGCACACGGTGCCGTCGAACTTCGTCGCCGCCTGGGGCGGCAGCGAGTTCTTCAACGGAACGCCCGCGACCGTCTCGGGGCCCTGCTCTCCCGGGATGTTCGGCTGGATCGGCTTCACCTCCGCGACGGACCAGTTTCATCTGCGCGACGTGCCGGGCGGCTCCTTCGGCCTCACGGCGAGTGGCTGGGCGAGCTGCTACGACGCGAGCTGCTACGCGGGGAACATCAACGGCTCGCAGGGGCAGATCATGGCCCGCGCCCCCGCGATCTCGTACGGCTACCTGACCGGAACCTGCACCGTGGGCGTCGGCGCCTGCGCCCGGGTCGGGGCGTTGATGTGCACGGCGGACGGCCGCGGCACCGCCTGCTCGGTCTCCGCAGGCTCGCCGGGCGCCGAGGTTTGCGACGGGCTCGACAACGACTGCAACGGCCTCGTGGACGAGGGCTACTGCCGCATCGGCGGCACGTGCTTCACCACCGGGCAGCTGAACCCGGCCAACAACTGCCAGGTGTGTGTGGTGCCCTCGACGACGGTGTCGGGCCCGACGAGCTGGAGCAACGTTCCGAGCGGGACCGTGTGTCGCGCCTCGATGGGCGTGTGCGACGTGCAGGAGACCTGCAACGGCAGCGGGGCGGCGTGCCCGGCGGACGGGTTCCTGTCGTCGGCGACGGTGTGTCGCGCGTCGACCTCGATCGCGGCCTGCGACCCGGCGGAGAGCTGCACCGGATCGTCGGCGCTGTGCCCGCCGAACGTGATCACCCGCGTGCCGACGGCGGAGACCTGCAACGGCGTCGACGACAACTGCAATGGCGCGACGGACGAGCCGTTCAGCGTGCGTCCGGTGTCGTGCTCGACGGTGAACCGCGGTTCACCGTCGGGTGTCTACGAGATCGATCCGGACGGCGCGGGCGCAATCGCTCCGTTCGCGGCGTACTGCGACATGACGACGAACGGCGGCGGTTGGACGCTGGCGCTCAAGGCCGACGGTCGCGCGGCGACGTTCATCTACGATGCGGCGTACTGGACGAACACGGTGCTGCTGAACCCGGGGTCGACGAACAACGAGTTCCGGGAGGCGAAGCTCGCCTCGTTCACCGGGACTAGCTTCAACGAGCTGATGGCGGGCTTCAGCGCCAACGGCTACCACCGCAACATCGTCCTGTCGGTGCTGCCGCAATCCTCGCTGCAGACGCTGTTCGCGAGCGGTACGGTGAGTGTGGGTCCGGGGCGCGCGGGGTGGCTCGCTGCCATCCAGAACTCTTCGCTCCAGCTCAACTGCAACCTCCAGGGCATCAACATCAACCCGGTCCCGGCCGTTTCGCAGCGGGTGCGGGTGGGCATCCTGGGCAACAACGAGAACGATTGCGCCTCGGCGGACTCTCGCCTGGGCATCGGTGGCTACGGCAGCAACTGCGCCACGCTGCTGAACCAGTCGGTGGGCAGCACCGCCCGTTGCGGCGGCTCGAATGGCAACGAAGACGTGACGACCTTCGGCTACCTGCAGGTTCGTGACACTGCGGCTGCGATCAACAGCTGGTTCGGCGGCGCGCTGAGTTCGAGCTGCTCGGTGGGTGTTGGGGCGTGCGCGCGCACGGGTACGTTCACGTGTCGGTCGGACAACAACGGCACCGCGTGCAACGTCGCACCGGGCTCGCCGACGACGGAGACCTGCAACGGCATCGACGACAACTGCAACGGTATCGTCGATGACATCGCGGCGACCTCCTGCACGCTGGGCGCGTGTTCGACGGCCGAGCTTCGCTGCCCGCTGACGACCGCGGGTCCGATCGTGGCGGCCGTCTGCGTACGCACGGGCTACCTGGCGGCCGGCGCTTCCTGCCGCCCGGCGGTCGCGGGCGGCTGCGACGTGGCGGAGGTCTGCCCGGGCCTGATGGACGCGTGCCCGGCGGACACGATCGTGCCTGCGGGCACGGTGTGTCGCCCGGCGGCGGGTGGCTGCGACGTGGCCGAGACCTGCAACGGCACCAACGCATGCCCGGCGGATACGTTCCTGTCGTCGGCGACGGTGTGCCGCGCCTCAATGGGCGTGTGTGACCCGGCAGAGATGTGCACGGGATCGAGCGCGGCGTGTCCGGCGGACGGGTTGCTGCCGTCGGCGACGGTGTGCCGCTCGTCGGTGGGTGCGTGCGATCCGGCGGAGAATTGCACGGGGTCGGCGCCTGCCTGCCCCGGAAACACGTTCCTGAACGGCTACTCGCAGTCCTTCACGCAGAACGTCACCCCGACCACCCAGTGCACCGCATGGACGACGTACCGGAGCAGCCTGACTGCGCCCACGTACGTCTCGATCACGCTCGCCGGCTCGGGTAACACGACCGGCGTGACCTGCGCAGGGGCGCAGGCCAACACACTCTGCCAGGCGCTCCGCACCGGGACCACGGTCACCGGTGTGGTGTGCGGCGGGCGTAGCTGGAACGTGGACAACTGCGGGGGCGGCATCGAGGTCACCGCGGACGGATCCGTCTGCGCGTGCAACGCCACCGGCTACGTTGCGCGGCCCTGCCATCCGAACCCCGACTGGGGCGGCATCAACACCAACACGTGCCGCACCGGACCGTCGCAAACGATCACGGTGAACTGCGTGGCCGCGACCGCGACCGCGACGGCCTGCCCCACGGGCGCGCCGACCTTCTGCGCCAACACCAACAGCGATGTTGGCAACTGCGGCGGCTGCGGCGTCGTGTGCCCCCCTGCAGTTGGCGGTAGCGCGACCTGCGTGGCGGGCATCTGCGGCCAGGCCTGCCCGCGGGGCAGACCAACTGTGGCGGCACCTGCCGCGTAACCGGCGGCGCGTGCTCCGTGGGCGTCGGCGCGTGCCAGCGTTCGGGCACGATGGTGTGCTCGGGAACTACGACTGTCTGCAACGCGCCCGTGGTGGCTGGGACGACCGAGACCTGCAACGGGATCGACGACGACTGCGACGGCCTGTTGGACGAGGGCTTCTGCCGCATCGGCGGCGCGTGCTTCACCACCGGGCAGCTCAACCCGAGCAACAACTGCCAGGTGTGCACGGTGCCGTCGTCGACGGTGCCGGGACCGACGAGCTGGAGCAACGTTCCGAGCGGGACCGTGTGTCGCGCCTCGATGGGCGTGTGCGACGTGCAGGAGACCTGCAACGGCAGCGGGGCGGCGTGCCCGGCGGACGGGTTCCCTGTCGTCGGCGACGGTGTCGCGCGTCGACCTCGATCGCGGCCTGCGACCCGGCGGAGAGCTGCACCGGATCGTCGGCGCTGTGCCCGCCGAACGTGATCACCCGCGTGCCGACGGCGGAGACCTGCAACGGCGTCGACGACAATTGCAGCGGCGTGGCGGACGAGCCGTTCAGCGTGCGTCCGGTGTCGTGCTCGACGGTGAACCGCGGTTCACCGTCGGGTGTCTACGAGATCGATCCGGACGGCGCGGGCGCAATCGCTCCGTTCGCGGCGTACTGCGACATGACGACGAACGGCGGCGGTTGGACGCTGGCGCTCAAGGCCGACGGTCGCGCGGCGACGTTCATCTACGATGCGGCGTACTGGACGAACACGGTGCTGCTGAACCCGGGGTCGACGAACAACGAGTTCCGGGAGGCGAAGCTCGCCTCGTTCACCGGGACTAGCTTCAACGAGCTGATGGCGGGCTTCAGCGCCAACGGCTACCACCGCAACATCGTCCTGTCGGTGCTGCCGCAATCCTCGCTGCAGACGCTGTTCGCGAGCGGTACGGTGAGTGTGGGTCCGGGGCGCGGGGTGGCTCGCTGCCATCCAGAACTCTTCGCTCCAGCTCAACTGCAACCTCCAGGGCATCAACATCAACCCGGTCCCGGCCGTTTCGCAGCGGGTGCGGGTGGGCATCCTGGGCAACAACGAGAACGATTGCGCCTCGGCGGACTCTCGCCTGGGCATCGGTGGCTACGGCAGCAACTGCGCCACGCTGCTGAACCAGTCGGTGGGCAGCACCGCCCGTTGCGGCGGCTCGAATGGCAACGAAGACGTGACGACCTTCGGCTACCTGCAGGTTCGTGACACTGCGGCTGCGATCAACAGCTGGTTCGGCGGCGCTGAGTTCGAGCTGCTCGGTGGGTGTTGGGGCGTGCGCGCGCACGGGTACGTTCACGTGTCGGTCGGACAACAACGGCACCGCGTGCAACGTCGCACCGGGCTCGCCGACGACGGAGACCTGCAACGGCATCGACGACAACTGCAACGGTATCGTCGATGACATCGCGGCGACCTCCTGCACGCTGGGCGCGTGTTCGACGGCCGAGCTTCGCTGCCCGCTGACGACCGCGGGTCCGATCGTGGCGGCCGTCTGCGTACGCACGGGCTACCTGGCGGTAAGCGCTTCCTGCCGCCCGGCGGTCGCGGGCGGCTGCGACGTGGCGGAGGTCTGCCCGGGCCTGATGGACGCGTGCCCGGCGGACACGATCGTGCCTGCGGGCACGGTGTGTCGCCCGGCGGCGGGTGGCTGCGACGTGGCCGAGACCTGCAACGGCACCAACGCATGCCCGGCGGATACGTTCCTGTCGTCGGCGACGGTGTGCCGCGCCTCAATGGGCGTGTGGACCCGGCAGAGATGTGCACGGGATCGAGCGCGGCGTGTCCGGCGGACGGGTTGCTGCCGTCGGCGACGGTGTGCCGCTCGTCGGTGGGTGCGTGCGATCCGGCGGAGAATTGCACGGGGTCGGCGCCTGCCTGCCCCGGAAACACGTTCCTGAACGGCTACTCGCAGTCCTTCACGCAGAACGTCACCCCGACCACCCAGTGCACCGCATGGACGACGTACCGGAGCAGCCTGACTGCGCCCACGTACGTCTCGATCACGCTCGTAGGCTCCGGGTAACACGACCGGCGTGACCTGCGCAGGGGCGCAGGCCAACACACTCTGCCAGGCGCTCCGCACCGGGACCACGGTCACCGGTGTGGTGTGCGGCGGGCGTAGCTGGAACGTGGACAACTGCGGGGGCGGCATCGGGTCACCGCGGACGGATCCGTCTGCGCGTGCAACGCCACCGGCTACGTTGCGCGGCCCCTGCCATCCGAACCCCGACTGGGGCGGCATCAACACCAACACGTGCCGCACCGGACCGTCGCAAACGATCACGGTGAACTGCGTGGCCGCGACCGCGACCGCGACGGCCTGCCCCACGGGCGCGCCGACCTTCTGCGCCAACACCAACAGCGATGTTGGCAACTGCGGCGGCTGCGGCGTCGTGTGCCCCCCTGCAGTTGGCGGTAGCGCGACCTGCGTGGCGGGCATCTGCGGCCAGGCCTGCCCCGCGGGGCAGACCAACTGTGGCGGCACCTGCCGCGTAACCGGCGGCGCGTGCTCCGTGGGCGTCGGCGCGTGCCAGCGTTCGGGCACGATGGTGTGCTCGGGAACTACGACTGTCTGCAACGCGCCCGTGGTGGCTGGGACGACCGAGACCTGCAACGGGATCGACGACGACTGCGACGGCCTGTTGGACGAGGGCTTCTGCCGCATCGGCGGCGCGTGCTTCACCACCGGGCAGCTCAACCCGAGCAACAACTGCCAGGTGTGCACGGTGCCATCGTCGACGGTGCCGGGACCGACGAGCTGGAGCAACGTTCCGAGCGGGACCGTGTGTCGCGCCTCGATGGGCGTGTGCGACGTGCAGGAGACCTGCAACGGCAGCGGGGCGGCGTGCCCGGCGGACGGGTTCCTGTCGTCGGCGACGGTGTGTCGCGCGTCGACGAGCATCGCGGCCTGCGACCCGGCGGAGAGCTGCACCGGCTCGACGGCGCTGTGCCCGACGAACACGGTCATCCGCGCGCCGAGCACCGAGACCTGCAACGGCACCGACGACGACTGCGACGGCGTGGTCGACGACGGCAACCCCGGCGGCGGGGCCGCGTGCTCGTCCTCGGGAACGGGCACCTGCGTGACCGCCGGGACGCGCAGCTGCGTCGGCGGAGCGCTGGCATGCTCGGCGACCCCGCGCACCTCGGGCGCCTGCACGGTCGGCGGCGGCGGTGGCGCTACGGTGACGTACTCGCAGTCATTCGCGACGGGGGTGACGCCGGCCGCGCAGTGCACCGCCTGGAACACCTTCCGCGCCAGCCTGACGGGCACCTATGACCGGGTGACGATCCGCGGCTCGCTGGACGGTGTCGGGGTGAGCTGCACGGGCCCATCGGCCAACACGCTCTGCCAGGCGCTGCGCAACAACACGGTGGTGTCGGGCCTCTCCTGCGGCGGCCGAACCTGGAACGTCGGCAACTGCGCCGTCAGCGGCTATGCCTCGGAGATATCCGCGAACGGCGACACCTGCAACTGCAGCAGCGGGTACGTCGTTCGCCCCTGCATCGGCAACCTCAACTGGGGCGGCGTGAACGGCGCCACCTGCAACGGCGCCGGCCAGACGATGGTCGTCGAGTGCGGCGGCGCCGGAGCGTCGACGACGTGCAACAGCTCCGGCGTCTGCACCTGCAACCCGACCGCGGAGGTCTGCAACGGCATCGACGACGACTGCGACGGCGTCATCGACGACGGCGTGTCGGGCACCTGGTACCGCGACGCCGACGGCGACGGCTACGGTGACCCCGGCGCGCGCGTCACGGGCTGCTCCGCGCCGGGCGGCTACATCAGCAACAGCAGCGACTGCAACGACGCCAACGCAGCGGTGTATCCGGGCCGCGCCGAGGTCTGCAACGGCATCGACGACAACTGCAGCGGCGCCATCGACGAGGGCAACCCCGGCGGCGGGGCCTCGTGCTCGACAGGCAACGTGTGCACCAACGGCGCGCTCGCCTGCGTGGGCGGCTCGCTCTCCTGCCAGGTCGGCAGCTACAACAACGGCGTGGCCTGCTCGACCTCGGGCAGCGTCGCTCCGAGCAACTACACCCTCACCGGGACATCCCCGTTGGGTTGGATCAACGCCTGCGCCTACGGCCCGGGCAACTCCTCGGCGACGACGGGGCGCAGAACCTGGCGCTGCCGTTCCCGTTCAGGTTCTACGGCACTTCGTACACGGGCGTCGGGGTCAACTCCAACGGCTGGATCGGCTTCCCGACCGCCTCGGCGGGCCTCTGGTCCCATATGCCGCTTCCCTACTCGGGCCTGTCGAACGTGGTGGTCCCCTTCTGGGACGACCTCTACCAGCGCAACCCGATCTGTTGGGCCACCCTCGGAGCGGCGCCCAATCGCCAGTTCGTCATCGAGTGGAACGACGCCATGATCCTGGGCGACTCGACGGCCCATCTGACCTTCGAGGTGATCCTGAGCGAGAGCACCAACACCATCGATGTGCTCTATCGAACCATGTCGGGTAGCTCGCGCGTGAACGGCACCAATGCCACCACCGGCATTCAGCAGGGCACCGGGGGCCCCGCCACCCAGCGCAGCTACAACACCAGCTCGGTGTACTCGGGCACGAAGTACCGCTGGACCCCGACCGGCGGCCTCGACGGCGTGTGCTCCTCGGGCAGCTGCGTCGGAACGGGCGTGCTGCGCTTCACGCTCGGCTGGTCGGCGACTGCCGATCTCGACCTGCACGTGGTCACGCCTTGCGGGACGCAGGTCTACTTCGGCAACCCCGCCCCGGGCGGCTCCTGCGCAGGCGTGCTGGACCGCGACGACACCTACGGCATCGGCCCGGAGAACGTCTTCTGGACCTCCGCGGCGACCGTGGGCTCCTACACGGTATGCGCCGTCCCGTGGTCGATCTATAGCGCTCCCACCAGCTTCAGCCTCGGCGCCTATGTGAACAACACCCTCGCGGGCGGGGGCTTCGCCACTGGTGCCTACTACTCCTCGGGTCCGACGACCGTGTGCGCCCGATACAGCACCTACTACGTCGGAACCTTCTACTACGCGGGCCCCTCCGGCTCGTACTGGTACTGGTAATCCACTCATCAGGCCGGGAGCGCTCGATGGCCACTCGATCAACCCCTTCTGTTCTCCTCTTGTCTTTCCTGATCGCGGGCTGCTCCGACCGGGCGCTGCCTCCCGTCTTCGGTCAGGATGTCGCGGCAGACAGCCCCGCTCTGCAGGACGCCGTCCGCGTCGACTCCGCCGACACGGACGCCTCCATCCCCCATGATGTTCGAACGGACACCGATATCGGTGTTCCCATGGACGCCCCTTCCCCGATCGACGCGCCCATCTCGGTGGACCGTGGTGTCGTGAGCGACATCGCGCCCACGGACACCTCCATCCCCCATGATGTTCGAACGGACACCGATATCGGTGTTCCCATGGACGCCCCTTCCCCGATCGACGCGCCCATCTCGGTGGACCGTGGTGTCGTGAGCGACATCGCGCTCACGGATGCCCCAGCGGAGAGGGACGTCCCCACGACTCCGGACCGACCCGTCGCGGTGGATGTCGGGCCGCCCGACGTTGGTATGGGTTGCGCGCCGGGGACCACCTCCTGCGGCGCGATCTGCGCCAACCTTATGACCGACCCGGCCCACTGCGGATCGTGCGCCCATGCGTGCACCGCGCTCCAGACCTGCGCGGGCGGAACGTGCTCTGGTGGCGGCCCCACCTGCCCGGTGGGACGCGCGCCCTGCCGGGACATCTGCGCGGACCTCCAGATCAACCCCAGCCACTGCGGCGGATGCGACCGGGCCTGCGCCGTCGGCGAGTCCTGCGCGGGCGGAGCCTGTGTCGGTCCCGCGTGCCCGGGCGGTGGAATCCGCTGCGGGAGCTCGTGCGTCAACACGGCCCTCGACCCGGCGAACTGCGGCTCATGCGGCCGCGCGTGCAGCGCGGGCCAGTCCTGCTCCGATGGGATGTGCTCCACCATCTCCCCCTGCGGAGTGTTCGGGACCTCTTGCGGCGGTGTCTGCACCAATGTTCGCAATGATCCGGCCAACTGCGGCTCGTGCGGAGCGCGCTGCGGCGCCGCACAGATCTGCGTGAACGGCGCCTGCACATCCTGCGCAGGAACCCTCTGCGGAACCCTCTGCACCGACCTCGCGATCGACGACGCCAACTGCGGCTCGTGCGGGCACGTCTGCAGCCGCCCGATGGTCTGTCGCAACCGCGCCTGTGCCTCTCCCTGAGGCTCCGTCTGAGGAAGGCCGGGCGGGTCGCCGCTCGCTCCTCTTCCAGGTGTTCCATTCGCTCCATTCTGGAACGCCCCTCAAAACCACCCGCTCCGTGCTCCCCGTTGCATCGGGCGCCCGCGCCGCCAATGGCCCGTCCCGTGCTCTGATGCAGGTCCATGACGCCCTTGCTCAGGTCGCTCCCACTGCTGCTGTTGTTGTTCGTCGCGGGGTGCACCGAGCACTCCCACCACGCGCCGCCGCCCGCGCCGTCGGCTCCTCCAGCGAACCCGGTGCAGGCCGAGATGCGGCTGCTCAGCGCGACGCTCCAGTCTGCGGTGCGGGGCATCGGCGCGGGCGATGTCCGCTCGGTGGAGCATGAGCTCCACCAGCTTCACGCTGCCAAGGAGGCCACCGAGGCCGCCATCCGAAGCGGCGCCTACCGCCTCCCCAGGAACCCCGATCGCGTCGACCGCTTCCGCGAGCTGGACGAGGCCTTCCACGGCGGCCTCGGTTCGCTGGTTCAGGCGAGCCGCGCAACGACGTACCCGCCACCGCCGAGGCGCTCGGCGTGGTGCTTCGGGGCTGCCAGGGCTGCCACTCGGAGTTCCGCCCGTGAGCGACGAGGGCTTCGGGGCGACGGCGCTGCACGGGCGTGTCCTCGAGGCGCTCCACGACGTCATCGACCCCGAGCTCGGCCTGGACGTGGTGGAGCTCGGCCTCGTCTACGGGGTCGACATCGACGAGGGCCGGGTGCAGGTGCGGCTCACCATGACGACGCCCGCGTGCCCCCTCGGTGAGCAGATCGTCCGCGACGCGCACGAGCGGGTCGCCGCCTGCGAAGGGGTCGTCGAGGCGCACGTCGACCTCGTGTGGGAGCCGCCGTGGAGCCCTCTCGGATGTCGCCGTCCGCGAGGGAGGCCCTCGGTTGGAGCTCGTAAAGGGCCCTGAGCCCGAGCTCACCCTGCGGCGTGGGCTGCTGCTGGTCATCGCGGCGACGGCGCTCACCGGTGTCCTCGCGGGCCTCGGGCGCCTCGGCGTGCTGGTGGCGTGGGGGCCTCGGTACGCCTTCGACCATGGTCCGCTCCTCGTGCTCGGCACCTTCGGAACGGTCATCGCGCTCGAGCGCGCGGTGGCCCTCGGCCGCCCGTGGGCCTACGTCGCGCCGGTCCTCGGGGCGGTCGGGGCGGTCGCGACGCTCGCAGGGATCGCCTGGGCACCATGGGCCGCGACGGCGTCGGCGCTCGCGCTGGTGGCCCTCAACGCCGCGATCGTCCGCAAGCAGGCCGCGGCCTTCACCCGCCCTGATGCTCCTGGGCTCGGTGGTGCTGCTCCTGGGCGACGCGCTCTGGGCGCTGGGACGGCCGGTGTTCCAGGTGGTGCCGACGTGGCTGGGCTTCTTCGTGCTGACCATCGTCGCCGAGCGCCTTGAGCTGTCTCGCCTCGCCCCGACGCCTCGCCAGGCGACCGTCGCGCTGGTGGCGCTCTCGGCCCTCCTCGCGCTGACCGCCTGCGCCGCCGCCCTCGGCCTCGCGCGGCCTCCGCTGCGCCCCCTCGGGGTCACCCTCGGCCTCCACCGCCCTCTGTAGCTCCGCTTCGACCTCGCTCGACGGACGCTGCGACGTCCCGGCCTCCCCCGATTCGCGGCGACGGGGGTGATGCTCGGCGCGGCGTGGCTCCTCGTCACGGGAGCGCTCCTCGCGTCGAGGGCATTACCTCCCGCGGGGCCGCTCTACGACGCCGCGCTCCATGGGGTCTTCGTGGGCTACGTGCTCTCGATGGTCTTCGCCCACGCGCCGATCATCCTTCCGGCGGTCGCGCGAGTGAGCGTGCCCTTCTCGCCCCTGCTCTACCTCCCGCTGGCGGTGCTGCACCTGGGGCTCCTGGCGCGCGTCGCGGGGGACCTCTCCGGGAGCGCTCCACTTCGGCAGGGCGGAGCGATCGCCAACGCGGTCGCGCTGGGGCTCTTCGCGCTCTCGGTGGTCGGCGTCCGCTTCCTGGGGAAGCGCGGCCTCAGCCCTCCACCACGACGGTGAGGTCGTGGCGACCGAGCTGCGCCGCGGCCCAGCGCACCCGCTCGGCGGACGGCGGCTCGGTGCCCCGCAGCGGCGCTTCGAGCCCGAGCGCCGTGTACTTCTCCAGGTAGAGCCGGTGGTAGGGGAGCAGCCGTAGCTCTGTCGCGCCGAGTCCCCGCACGAAGCGAGCGACCTGCGCGAGGTGCTCCGCGTCGTCGTTGAGTCCGGGCACCAGCGGCATCCGAAACTGCACCGGCGCGCGCCGCTCCATCAGGAACGCCGCGTTCTGATGGATGCGCTCATGGCCCACTTCCGTGAGCTCGCGGTGCCGCCCCGCGTTCATGTGCTTCAGGTCGAACTGCGAAGAGGTCCACCAGCCCGAGCACCGCCGCGAGGTGCCCCTGCGGAACCGCCTCCGAGGTCTGCACGCAGGTGTCCAGCCCGTGCCGCTTCGCCGCCTCCAGCAGCGCTCTCACCGGCGCGAGGTGCAAGAGCGGCTCACCCCCGGACACGGTCATGCCCCCGCCGCTCACCGCGTAGAAGTCGCGGTCCTTCAGCACCTCCGCGAGGACGGCCTCGGGCGAGAGGGCGTCGGCCACGCCGCGCTGGAAGGCCTCCGGGTTCTGGCACCACGCGCAGCGCAGCGGGCAGCCCTCCAGGAAGACCGTGGTGCGGATGCCCGGACCGTCGTGGATGGAGAAGCGCTGCACGTCGAAGACCCGACAGGCCGTCGGGTCGCTCAGCGGCACGGCGAGGCCTCGGTGCGCCCGATGATGTCGTCCTGGATGCGCCGTCCGAGGCGGGTGAAGTATGCGGAATAGCCCGACACCCGCACGATGAGGTCGGCGTAGTCGCCGGGGGCCTCCTGCGCGGCGAGCAGCGTCGCGGTGTCGACGGTGTTGAACTGCACGTGGAAGCCCCCGCTGGCGAAGTATCCCCGGACGAGGTGCGCCACGCTCTCGACCCCCTTGTCCGACTTCAAGACCCCGATCGGCAGCCGCATGTTGAGGCGAGCTGCCGTAGCCGATGAGGTGTGGTCGATCCTCGCGAGCGAGCTCATGGTCGCCGTCGGTCCCCGGCGCTCGGCCCCGTTGCTGGGCGACATGCTGTTGGAGAGCGGCTCCCCGGCGCGGCGACCGTCGGGCGTCGCGGGCTCCAGCGCGCCCTCGTAGACGTTGAGCCCATACGAGATGAAGCTGGCCTTGTAGTGGCCGCCGCAGGCCGTCTTGCGCGCGGTCACCATGGCGCAGAAGCGCGCGACGAGGTCCCTCGCGAGCTCGTCGACCTGCGGGAGGTCGTTGCCGAAGCGGGGGCCCCCGAGCAGGGTCTGGCGCAGGTCCTCGCGCCCGCGGAAGTCCGTCGCCAGCGCCTCGACGCGCACCTGAGCTCGATCCGCGACCTGGAGCGCGAGGTGGGCGCGGCACCGACGACCTGCGCGCGCCCGGAGGCGCCCGGGGGGGACCTGCCCGCCTCGCCGGAGCGGGTGCAGATCATGCTGCGTCTGGTCGCGACGGCCCTGCGGTGCGACCTCACCCGCTTCGCGAGCTTCGCGCTCAACAACGGGATCGACAGCTCCCCCCTGCCCTGGCTCGGCCTCTCGGGTGGCCACCACGACCTCTCCCACGCCGACGACCATGACACCATCGTGCGCATCGTCCGCTACGAGATGGAGCAGGTGGCCTACCTGCTGGCGCTGCTCAAGGCAGCCCCCGAGGGCGACGGCACGGCGCTCGACAACTCGCTCATCTTCGTCTCGAGCGAGGTCAGCGACGGCGCGACCCACTCACTCGACGACATGCCCGTGCTGGTGGCCGGCCGCGCGGCTGGCTGCGTGCGCCCGGGCACCCACCTGCGCTTCCCCGACCAGACCCCCATCAGCAACCTGTACCTCACCCTGCTCAACCTCGCGGGCGTGACCACGCCCGCCTTCGGACTCGACGGCACCACGCTGCTCGACGGCCTCGCGAGCTGACCCGCGCGGGCCTTGACGGCGACGCGTATCGGAGGCTCCCATCGCCGTGGCAGATGTTTGACACCGGGCCTGGAACCTTCTCGTCCGACCTCACAGCCCTCATCGCGGCGTGCCTCCTCGTCGCGGTCCCGGGGCTCCTCGGGGCGCTGGCCGCGGCGGGCCTGCGCCGACTGGCCCTGGCACCGCCCGCCCGTCACCCGGCCGCCGCGCTGCTCGTGTTGGCCCCGCTCGTCGGGTCGCTCGTCGCGATCCCACGCATCAACACGCTGAGCTTCTGGGACGTGCTCGGCGTCGGGCTCGCGGCCGCGACGGGCGCCCTGGCCGTTCTGGCGCAGCCGCCCGGCCCCGTCGCGCGGCCGGTGCTGCAGGCGACAGCCCGGGCGGCGGTGGGACTGCTGGCCGTGGAGTTCCTGGCGGTGGTGCTGCTGCCGCCCGCGCCAACGGTGCCGCCGCCGCACTCGGCCCGCCTGGTGCTGCCGGTGACCAACCGCGACCCGCCCTGCAACGTGATGTTCGCCTCGGCGCGCGACGTCCGCGAGGCGCTCACCGAAGGCGCCCCCGGGCGACCCACGGTGCTACACATCGGCGACTCGCTGGTGGCCGGCAACGGTGTGGCGAAGTCGGAGAACTTCGTCGCCGATCTGGGCCGCGCGCAGCCCGGGTTGCGCCACGTGAACCTCGGCGCCTCGGGCGCGAGCCCGGAGGCCTACCTGCTCGCGCTCTCCCACTGGACCGCGTCCCCCGCCCGCCTCGCCGTGGTCTACGTGTTCGCGGGCAACGACATCTCCGACCTCGGCAACCGCTACCTCTGCTGCGGTGAGGAGCCGCTGATGCGGGAGGAGGGCGGTCACCTCACGCCGCGGTGCGTGACGGCGCGGTGGTCGATCCCGCTGGGTGTGCACCTGGCGACCAGCCCGCCACCGTTCGCGCTGCGGGTGATGGCGAGCGAGTCGCGCACCGCGGGGTACCTCCTGGGGCTTGTGATGCGGGTGCAACAGGCGGCGTTCCGGCGGGGCCTCGGGGACTTCTCGGGCCAGGTCCACGGCAGCAACGAACCGCGGTGGGACTTCTTCGCGGCGGTCATGCGCAACCTCCGCGAGACGGCCGCCACACGCCGCACGCCGCTCCTGGTGGTGGCGCTGCCCACGCGGCCGACGCTCGAGCGCTCGCTCGGGCGCATCCCCGTGGGCAACGACTACTGGCGCGACCTCGAGCATGGCCTCGCGGGCCACCGCCGCATCGTCGCGACGGCGCGCGCCGCCGGCCTCGACGTGATCGACGCCTGGGACGTCCTGCGCGCCGCCATCGAGCAGAACGGCCCCGCGTCTGTGTTCGCCCGGGACTACCCGGGCGACGTGCACCTGAGCGCCCTCGGGCACGAGCGCGTCGCCCGCTGGCTCCTCGAAGCGCTGCGCGACCGCGGTGTCACGGACACCCCTGGTCAATAGTCCCCTTCACGCGGCGTCCATGACCCCTCCCTCCTTCTGGTACATCGGCGAGCGAGTGCTGTTTCGCCAGCTCGCGGCGCTCCGCCTCCGGGCCGGTTCGTGGGACGCCGCCGCCGCGCGGCTCGTCGCCGACCTCGCCGCCGCGGCCCCTCACGAGGCGCCCGAACTGCACCTGTTCTTCGAGGCGCGGTGCGCGCAGGCGTGCGAGTTCTGCGAGGCGCCCGCCGTGCGCGACCGGCCGCTCCCGCGCGCTGTCGTCACTGCACCGCCGTCTCGACCGGGTGACCGGCGACCTGCTGAGCACCGGAGCCTTCGAGGCCCTGCTCACCGCCTGCGAGCGCAGTGCGCCCCGCGTCGCCCTCTCGATCACCGGCTACGACTGGCTGCAGCACCCCGGGCGCGATGCGATCCTCGATGCGCTGGAGCGCCACCCCGTGCTGTCCAAGCGGCTCAGGGCCCCAGCACCGCGCTCTCCGACCCGGCGCTCGCCCGGCGCGTCGCAGCCCTCTCCGGCCTCCGCGCCGTGGCGCTCACCCTCCAGGCGTCCGACCCTGCGGCGCCTGACGCGATGGTCGGGCGCGCGGGATCCTTCCACGAGGTGAAGCGCGCCATCGAGCAGCTCCACGAGGCCGGCGCGACCGTCGAAATCAGCACCGTGCTCACCCGCGACGCGGTCACCCACCTACCGCAGACGCTCACCTGGCTCGCCACCCGACGCTGGAAAACATGGCTCTCGGCGTTCATGCCTGACCGCGACCTCCCGGCGCCCGAGCCGCTGCACCCCACGATCGCGCGGCTCCGGGAGACCCTAGCGGACCACGAGCGCGCCACCGACGCGGCCGTGCTGTCGTTCGTCGGCGTCGCCCTCTGCGCCGTGCCCGCCCGCCTTCGCGACCGCGCCTTCGGGGCGCCCCTCTCCCACGGAGGAAACGCCGTCAGCGTGCCCGCGTGCGACCGGTGCGCGATGCGACCCCGGTGCCCTGGCGTGAGCACGTCGTACCTCCGCGCGCACGGCGACGGTGACCTCATCCCCCTCGGCGCCCGCCCCGCTTGACCGTGGGGTCGAGCCCACTATAGGTCGCAAGGATGATGGAAGCCCCGGCTGCGATGGGACGAGCACGTGACGTGCTGTTGGTCCTTCTGCCCGACTTCCTGGCACCCGCGGCGCACCGTCGGCAGCGCTTCCCCCCGCTGGGCCCCGCCGTGGTGGCCGCCTGCATCGCCTCCGACCGCGTGCGCGTGCGCGCCATCGACCTGCTCCTCGACCAGGATCTCCTCGCGCCCAACGACGACGCACGCGACGCGTTCGGCGACGGCGAGCGCGTGCTGCGGTGGCTCCACGGCCAACCCGACGCGGGGCTCGAGGCTCTGCTCGATCGCACCCTGGCGGCCCTCGACGCCGTGGGTGGGCGCACCGCCGATATCGTCGCCGTGAGCGTCGACCGCGGCAGCCAGGGCGCCTTCGCGCTAGCGCTCACCGTCGAGGTCAAGCGCCGCTTTGGCCGTCGCATCGTACTCGGCGGCGTCGCGACCCAGCGCATCCGCGAGGCGATGATCCAGCATGGCGTCGTCGGCGCCGACGTGGTCACCCGCGCGAGCACGCCCGGCGACATTGCGCACGTCTTCGAGGTCGCGCTCGCGCTCCCCGAAGACCGCCGCGGCGCGCCGGTCGAGCCCATCGACCAGGTTGTGACGCTCGTGCGCGGCGGCCGCCAGGCCGCGCGGGCAGGCACCGGCTGGCCCATGCCGGACTTCTCCATCTACGACCTCGACCGCTACTGCCGCGACCCGCTCGCGCCAGAGCTCGCCGCCGACGCACCCTACGCCGGGCAGCTCGGGCGCACGCTCGTGCTGCCGTACCATTTCGCCTTCGAGTGCCAGTTTTCCTGCGCGTTCTGTCAGAACGGCGGCACTCAGGAAAACAAGCCCGTCGACGAGGTCGTGCGCGACCTCGCGCGGCTCTCGGAGCGCTGGGAGACGCGGGAGTTCGTCTTCTTCGACACGCAGATCAACCTCCTCGCGCCGGCGCTCTCCCAGGCCCTGCTCGCGGCGGGCCTCGACCTCCGCTGGTCGGACTCGTACCGTGTGCGGCCGAGAGAGCCCGGCGACCTCGAGCTCATGGTGCGGGCCGGGTGCGCCAGCCTGACGGTGGGGGTCGAGTCGGCGTCCGACGCGGTGCTCAAGGCCATGGTGAAGGGCCACCGCAGCGAGCACGCCACAGAGCTCGTGCGCGAGGCAGCGAGCCTCGACGTCATGCTTCGGGTGAACCTCCTGTCGAGCTACCCAGGGGAGACCCGTGACGACTTCCAGCGCACCTGTGACTGGATCCAGGCACACGCGCCCGCCATCGACGACATCGCGCCATCGTCATTCTACCTTACGGCGGACTCGCCCATTGGTCGCGATCCTGAGCGGCATGGCTTGCGCGTGCGTGGTCCGCGATCGCTCGGTGGGACGGACAAGTTCCGCAAGGTGTTCGACTCCCTCGCCTACGACGAGGTGGGCGGCGTGACCTGGGAGGAGCGCGAGCCGCTGCTCCAGCAGAGCGAAGAGCGACTCCACGCCGCCTGGCTGCGCGGTCGCGGCGCGCTCGCACAGCTCCCGGCGTTTCCGCCCGCCCTCATGCTGGCGTTGCGCCGTCGGTTCGGCCGGTGCGCGGAGGCTCGCGCGGAGGTGCGCCGCTGGCTCAACCCGCGGGACCCCCGCACGCAGCCCGACGCGCTGCGCACCCCACCGTGATGTCCCGCCCCTTGCCGTCGAGAGGTCGGGTTACCCTAGGCCGCGCTGCGTGCCTTCCTGCGGACTCTCGTGCCTCCTGCTGTGGCTGATCGTCGCGACCCTGGGCGCGACGGCCTCGGCGCAACCCGTCGGGGCTCCCGCCACGGTCACGCTCGACGCTGGTCCCTCCCTCGCGTCCCCCCCTCGCGCCGACGCGGCCACGCCCGACGCGGCGCCTGGGCTGGCGGTGGCCCCGCCGCCGAACTTCGGCGAGCACGGCCCCTCCAGCACGAACTTCGACGACCTGATCGAAGACGGCGTGCTGCTCTACCTCGCCGGGCTGGCGTTCGTGCTGCTAGTGATCCGCCGCCAGCTCCGGGGCGAGCCCCCGTGGGTGCCCTGGGCGCTCGCGGGCGTCGTTCTGGGGGGTGCCGGGCTGCGCCTTGCGCTGGCGCCCGTCGCGCCCCTCAATGCGTGGTCGTACGTCCGGGTAATCCCCCTGGCGGCGCAGAGCTACGAGGGGGTGGTGCTGCCGTTCGTGAGCCGGTCCCTGGGACTCACCGTGCACCTCACGTCGGTGATCTTCTCCGCGGGCTTCGCCCTCGCTGCCGCCGCGCCGCTGGTGCTCTTCGCGCACGCGCGCTACGTGCTGAAGGACTGGCGTAGCGCCCTCGCGGCGGCGGCCATCCTGGCGCTGCTCCCGCTGCACATCCGCTTCTCGCACAGCGACGTCGAGATCCTCCAGTCGCTGCTCACCTCGTCGTTCACCTTCGTCGTGCTCTACTGCGCGCTCACCGACCCGTCACCGTCGTGGCGCGCAGCCTGCTTCCTCGCGCTCCCCTTGCTCTGCCTCGCGACCTACTATGCCCGCCCCGAGGCGATCGTCTTCTTCCGCTCGACCTGGGCGGCGTGGTCGTCGCGTCGGGCGCTTCGCCCCGCGGTCGACGAGCCCTCGCGGCGGCGCTCATCAGCGCGGCGGCGGCGTTCTCCGTCGTCAACCACCTGCTGCTGCACTACCGCCACAACGTCGACGACGGGCTCAGCCTCCGCACGCTGCACACGGCTGCCATCACGCTCTTCAGCCTCCGCCACAACATGATCCTGAGCCCCTGGAGCTCGCCGCCGGGCCTGGTGCTGCTCGCCGCGCTCGGGGGGGTCACGCTCTGGCGGTCGCGTGAGCGCGGTCGCGCAGCGTTCCTGCTGGCGTGGTTCCTCGCGTTCTTCGTCGTGCACTCCTCGTGATCCCGACGGTGCCGGCGATGACGGCGCGCTACCACCTCAACCTCGTCACGCCCTTCGTGCTCCTCGCCGCGGCCGCCACGCCCGCGCTGCTGCGCGCCCCGGCGTGGGCCCGCGCCGCGGCGGCGCTCTACCTCGCCGCCTCGCCGCTGGTGCACCGCGGGTTCATCCGCGACGTGGACTACTTCGAGATGCGCGAGTTCGCCTTCCTGACGTCGGTGCGCGACCGCATCCCCGACCGCTGCACGCTGCTGGAGTTCCAGCCCGCGGTCTCCACCGAGAACCCATCGCTCACCCACGGCTCGCGGCTCGCCCGCGTGGGGTCGATCCTCGACCGCGGCAGCGCGCGCTGGTCGTGGGAGGTCGTCCCCCTGGGCACGCTCCCGCCCCCGAGCCCCGGCGAGGAGCCCCACGAGGTGCTCTCCCCCGTGGCACGCGCGATCCTGCGCGCGCCGCGCCCATGCACGATGGTGTACCTGGGCCTCACGTGCGCGAGCCACCGCCCACTCTCGACCCCCGTGGCGCCGGTCTGCGCAGGGCCCGCGCGGCGCTCGACCTCGTCCCGGTCGCCGAGACGCGCTTCCGGTCGCACGTGTACGACTCGGTCACCGTCGGGCGTCTGGTCTCCATCAATGGCGTCACGCACACCGTCCACGCCCTGCATGACGGCAGCGAGGTGTCGCTCGGACTCTATCGCGTCCGGGGCGTACATTAGGGTCGTTATGTCACCCTGGACGCTCACCTGAAGTCGCTGCGAAACCTCGGTCCGGGCTTCGTCATCGCGTGCCTCCTAGCGGTCACCGCCTGCGCGCCGGCGGAGCAGGCGGGAGACGCCGCCGTTACCTCCACCGATGGCGCATCGGTGGAGGTAACGGTGGAGTCGATCTCACAGATCGGCGCCGAGTGGGCCGACCACTGGGTCACCGGTGATGTCCACGTCCACGCGGACGGGTGCACGCGCCCGTCGGATCCGACGTTCGACGTGATCCGCGGCGAGATGCGGAACGGCCACGTCCAACTCGTAGAGGTGCTGCGCTGGGGGCACGAGATCTTCGAGATCCTCCAGAGCGGGCGCAATTTCGCCCGTCCCACGACGGATCCTCCCCCGGGCGGAGGCGCGCGGATCTACGAGGGCTTCGAGACGTCCGGAATTCCTGCGGGCACCACCGGGCACCTGATCGGTCTTGACCCGGTGCTCGACCGCTCCACCGACCATTTCTTCGAGGAGCGCCGCTCAACGGTACTGCTCGCTGACGACCTGCACGCCGCCTCGCCGACGACGGTCTTCGGCCTGGCGCACATGAGCGGGTTCGATCTCCTCACCACCCACTACCAGGACACGGGCGAGCCCTTCGAACTGCCCGTCCACGCGGCGCGCGCCTGCTCTCGTTCGTCTCCGTGGAGGGGATGCCCGACCACCGGGGGTTCGCTGCAGCCCGAGGCGTGGGCGCTGCTGATGAACGTGGGCGTGCACGTCGCGCTCACCGCCGGAGTGGACTACCCATGCTGGGTCCAAGACCTGGGCTCGGCGCGTACGCTCGCCCGCGTCCCCGACCCCGGGGCGCTCGACCACGCGCAGTTCCTCGATGCGATCCGCGCGCGACGCATCGCGATGGTCGATCGCAGCGACGACCGGCTGGAGTTCGACCTCGGGGTTCCTGCGGCGGCCGACACCGTGGCGCTGCCCGCCGACGGCGCGGCGCGGATCCACCTCCGGTGGCGTACGACCAGCGCCGTGCGCGCACGGCTCTGGCTCAACGGCGTCGTGTTGCAGACGGTCGACCTGCCGGCCGGGTCGCTCTCGGGCGAGCTACCCGTGCGCCTCCCCGCCAGCGGCTGGATCGTCATCACCACTGCCCACACCATCTCGTCGGCGACGTGGGTCGAACTCGAGGGCCACCCCTTCGTCCCGTCTCTCGACGCCGCGTGCGCGCTGGCGCTCTCCACCCGGCTCATCACGCAGATGGTCCGCTCGGGACGGCGCAACCTCGGGACCGACACCGCCGACGCCCTCCTCACGTACGACGCCGCGCTCGAGCACTTTGAAGCCCTCGCTCGTCAGGCACGCCCCACCGGCTGCATGTGAGCACATCTTCCGCACTCCTGCGGTCACCTTCCCGATCTCGGTTGGCGCCGCGGCGACGGTGTTGAGGACATCCGACCGCGTCACGCGACGACCGCATCACCAAGCTATCGTCCCGGACTCGCCCGCCCGGACCGTGGGGCTCTGTCGGTCCCGTCGGTGAACGCCTGAAGCTCCCGAGAGGCCAGCGCGCTGCTGAACCTCGCGGTATGGCGGACTGATGACGCGGCCCACATCTATCGTCCGTGCGGGTCAGACCAGGATCTCCGAGAGGGCGCCCGTGCCCGTGTGGCCGAAGCCATTCACCACCACCCCGCAGCGCGGAGCATCGAGATGGAGAGATTCGCGATGGGCTCGCGGCGCTCATAGCGCTTGTGAAACCCCGTGTGCACGCGGCCCCCGGCGCGACCCGCGACCAGCACGGGGAGGTCTTCCGAGATGTGCCGATTGCCGTCGAGCAGCTCGCTCATGAACACCACCAGCGAGTTGTCGAGCAGCGTCGCGCCCCATCATCGATGGACTTCATCCGCGCCAGGAAGCGACCGAACGCGGCGAGCTCCCAGTTGCACACCGTCGCATGGAGGTCCCGCGAGCCGGGGTCGCCGCTGTAGTGCGAGAGCTTGTGGTGGCCATCCTGGTTGGCGGCGCCGAGCAGCGTCGGGTACGTGTAGTTGAAAAACGAGAACCCGTGCGCGAGCGAGACCACTTGCGTTCGGTCGGTCTGCAACGCGAGCGCCGTGAGGTCGAGCATGGTCTCGAAGCGCGCCGTGAGGTCGACGCTGTCGGTCGGTGCCATCACGTCTGTCAGCGGAAGCTGCTGCTGTCGGCCAATGGCGATCTCCACCTCGCGCACGTGCGAGAGGTATTGGTCGAGCCTCACGCGGTCGTTGGCGCCGAGCGAGGTGCGCAGCCGGTTGGCGTCGGAGAGGGCGAAATCGATCACGCTCTGCCGCCGCGTCTGGCGCAGTTGCCACGCCGCGCCGGCCTCGTGGACGCCGAGCGCACCGCCGAAGAGCCGGTTGAACACCGACCGGGGATCAGCGTCCTTGGGCATCGGGCGCTGGGGGCCCGCCCAGGCGATGTTGTCGGCCCAGAGGCAACCCCATGCGCCGTCGCAGCTCAAGGCCACCGCGTGCGGGGGCGTGGTGCCAAGCTCGAGAGAGGGCAGCGCCGTGGCGCGACCCAGGTACGACGCGGCGACCTGGTCGATCGAGACGCCGCCCGACACGCGCTGACGGTCGACGGCGGTGCAGGTCAGCAGCGTCGCAAGGGCGCGGGTGTGGTACGCACCGAGGGCGTCGATGACGAGGTTGGAGAGGCCCGAGAGCACGGTGAAGTCGGCGCGGTGGGCGGCGAGGTTCTGCAGGTGCGGGGTCAGCGTGTAAGCGGGGCCCTCGTCGGGCGGCGTCCACTGCTCGCCCACGAAGCCGTTGGGCACGACGATGTACACCAGCCGCGTGGGACGCACCGACGGCCACCCGGTGCCCCGCTCGACCACGCGCCTCGTCTCCGTCGGCGTCGGGTCGGAGCAGCCCGCCTGGAACATCGCGTCGAGCAGCGGCAGCCCGAGGGCCGCGCCCGCGCCTCGCAGCAGCGCCCGCCGCGAGAGCTTCCGTCGGAGGTGGTGCATGTCAGTTCGTCCCCCGTCCGCCGCGGGCGCGGAACGCCGGGCTCTGCGTCGCGGCCACCAGCAGGTCGAGCAGCCGCGGCCCACCGGCCCCCGCGCCCGCAGCGATGGCGTCGAGCCCGTCGCGCGTGGCGTTGAGCTCGCCGCGGCCCAGCGCGAAGGTCATCAGGTGCCGCGTCACGCAGGCGGGCACCCGCGCGTCGCGCGCGAGGATGGACACCAGCTCCAGGGCGTTGTTGTACGTCCCGAGGCCAGGGACGGTGGCCGCCGCGTCGATGGCGAGGCCGCGGTTGACGGTGCGGTATGCCCCGAGGCCGTCGTAGTTCTCGAACGCGAACCCGAGAGGGTCCATCTCGACGTGGCACCCGGAGCACTCGGAGTGCGCGCGGTGCGCCTCCATCACCTGTCGCATGGAGCGCGTGCCCTCCATGTTGTTGAACTCCGTAAGGAAGTTGTCGAAGGCCATCGGCGGCGGCCCGGGCTCGTCACATAGGAGCCGCGAGAGCACGTAGTACCCGCGCACCGTCGGCTGCGTCACCTGGGTCATGAGCGACGTGAGCGAGAGGAAGCTCGGCTGCGTGAGCACCCGCGGCGCGGCAGCGACCCGAGCTGCACGCGCACGAAGCCCTCGTTGGGCAATGCCCCAGCGTATCCGTAGATGCGCGCGAGCCGCGCGTCGAGGTAGGTCCAGTCGGCGTCAAGGAGCTCGGAGACTGGCACGTTGTCGCGGAAGAGCGCGGTCATGAACAGCGCCGTCTCGTTGTCGGGTCGCGGTGCTGTCGGGTCGACGACATTCACCGGGTCCTGGGCGGCGCCGTTGAACGACAGCCATTGCTCCGCGAAGGAGCGGATGAACCCGTCGAAGCGCGGGTCGGCCACCATGCGCCGCACCTGCCGCCCGACCTCGCCGGGATCCAGCAACCGCCCACTGTCGGCCGCGTCGCGCAGCACGTCGTCGGGCATCGACGCCCACAGCAGGTACGACAGCTCTGTCGCGAGCTCGTGGGCGTCGCGGTCGCCCGGCCCCTCCGCGGTGTGCTCCGCCCGGAACAAGAACCTCGGCGACAGCAGTACCGCAGTGAGCATCGCCTGCGCGGCGTCGTCGAAGGCGTCGCCCGCCGCCACCCGATCACGCCCGAGCGCCACCAACGCGTCGATGTCGCTGTCGACCAGCGGGCGCCGCCACGCGCGCCGTGCGAAGGGCACCACAATCTGTCGGAGGCATCCGTCGACGCCCATCGACGCCGGATTGCATGCGGCGATGCGCTGCTCGTCGGCCAGCACGGGCCCTCCAGCGCGGTCGATCGCGAGCAGCAGCGGCGCCGCCGCGGTGGCGCCCACGGTGCGGAGGGTGACCCGCGGGCCCGCGTCGGTCACCGCGATCGAGCGCCACGGGAGGTTGAGCATCAGCGTCGCGTCGCCCGCGTCGGGGTAGCGCGACGTGACGTCGACGGAGCCCACGAGCAGCCCCTCGTGCCGCGCCTCGACGCGCACCCGCGCCCGCGGGCGCCGTCGGGAGGTGCGCGCGGAGGTGCAGCGCGACGTCGCCGGGCTGCGGCGCGGGCACGTGTAGCGCGAGCTCAGTGGCATCGTCGACGCCCAGCGCGCCGTTGCCGGCGAAGCCCGTGGCGGGCGACGGGGCGGCGCCCGTCTCGACGACGGGAACAACCGCGGGAGTCTCGGCGCGGCGCGACCACGCGCGGGCGACGACCTCCTCGGCGACCGCGAGGTAGCGTTCGAGGTCGAAGCGTTCGAGGGACTGCGTTCCGCCGATGTTCGGGAAGAGGTACCCGAGCTGGTCGAAGGGGAGCTCACGGGCCTCCACGGCGAAATCGCCCACGAGGTCGCGCACGGAGTTGAGGTAGTCGGCGCGGCTCAACCGGCGCATCACGGGCGACGCGCCGGTGATCTCGGGGGCGGATCGGTCGAGGCATCGGCGCTCGCGTCGACGACGGCGGCGTCACGGCGTGGGAGCTCGGGGAGCGCGGCGCACGCGGAGAACACCAGCGCACCACAGAGCGCTCCCAGGAGGTGTCGCCGAGTGCTTGCATGGAAGGGGGAATGGGCCATTGCACTCGGTGCGAGTATCATCGGTGCATCCGCGCGCCAGCGTCCAGTGACGCCTGTAAGATGGGCGCGTTGGGACCGCGAACTGCGTGGTCTGGACCCTCCATCAACCTGAACAATCGCGTGCCGTGGGCTACGAAGCGTTGGACCATCCTCGCCTTCCAGCAAGTCGCCGTGGTGTCGTACCAGGACCTCCCAAAGAAGGAGCTCAGGTTTCGAGGGGCAGTCGGGAGGCGGTGCTCCACCGTCCAGCGGACGGAGGACTCCCTCCCCTCGCCACGAGGCTGCACGGTGGTGAGGTGGTTCGGACGGGACAGGGACGCTCGGACGTGGAGGTTCTCGACGGACCCTCACCCAAGTGGCAGTTGCATCAACTCCATCTCCAACGCATTGGGCACCGGACAGAGCACCCGCCGCAGCGCATCGCGCAGCTCCAGCCACGTGGGCCGTGACCGCAGGCGCACCCGCTTCAACCAGCCCAGCACGTTGTACGCGAGCATCCGCAGCCAGCTCAGCGTGCGAAGGGGCTGGTGCGTGACGGCCTCCGAGGCGTTGGTCGCCCACGCCGTCGTGTCCTCCTCCCACGCTACGTCGAGCCCCCAGTTGCAGTCGTTCTCGATCGACCAGTGGCCCCGCACCACCGTGAGAATCTGCCGCGCGGAGAGCGTATTCCACGGCAGGTTCGTCAGGTACCAGCGCTCCATCACGACCTCGTCGCGACCGTCCGCGTGCCGCACCACGGTCTGCACCAGCCACGCTTGTCGCGAGTGCGCCCAGCCGTGGAAGCCCGCGATCTCCGCGCGACGCACCAGCCGCCGCTGCACCTGCTTGCCCTTCACGCTCTCCCAGGGCGAGACGGCCTCCGGCTGGCCCGCCCGCGGCAGCAGGATCCGCTTCATCTCGGCCAGCAGCGTCGGCTGCTCGCCCTTGATGCGCAGCACGTAGCCGAAGCCGTCCTCGTCGATGAGCTTCGCGTTCTGCTTGGCGCTGTAGCCCGCGTCCAGCGTGACCAGGCGGAACAGGTCCGTGCGGTGGTAGGCGCGCGTCAACTCCTTCCAGAAGGCCGGGAAGTGCCCCATCTCATTGGTCTTGGCGGGGATCACCTCCTGATCGATGCACGGGCGGGAGCGCGCGCTGGTCAGCACCGCGCGCATCCAGCGCAGGTTCCAGCACGCGTCTTGATGCTGGGCTTCGACGTCACCGGCGTGGGCGCCGACCCAGGAGGTCTTGCCATCGATCGCGATCACCCCGAACGGCAGGCGCTCGGGGCGCAGGGTCTTGCTGCGCAGCATGTCCCGCACGCCCTTGCGCAGGACCGCCCGCAAGGGCGCGGGGTCGAGCCGCGTGAGGGTGTAGGAGATCGTGCTGTCGGGCACCCGCAGCCCCATCTGCTCGCTGATCCTCTCGACCTGCGTGAGCGTGGGGCACTGCACGAGTGCGCCGGTGAAGAGCAGCTCGACGAGGTAGTTGAACGACCACCGCCGCCCCTTCGTGCGGCGAGGGTCGGTCAGGACCTGCGTGAGGGTATCGAGCAGCCCGAGGTTGGAGAGAAAACGCTTCAGCCGTTTGGGGATCCGACCAGACTTCATCCACGATCCGAGAGCCGCGGGGTGGGCCTTTCACGTCACCACAACCTGAAGGGGGTCCACCCCGCGGCGTTCGCCTCCGTGGGAACGGCCTACCCCACATCGCGAACGCGAATCTGCGTCCAGAGCTCCCTGGCCCATGCCAACCTCGCTTCGTCGGGGTCCCGCGACGATCTACCTGCCGATCATTGAGAGGGCCTGGGGTGCATGCCCTCCTGGTGGGCCCCGGCGGCGAGCGGCGGGCGCAGCGCGGCGACCAGCCCCTACGCGGGCGGCGTAGTGCGGGAGAGCCTGCGCGCGGGGGCGGGCGCGTGACGGTGCTCTGGCCCAGCGGCATCCACCAGAGCGTCGAGGCCGGGAGCGAGCGCGTGCTCACCATCACCGAGCCCATGGCGGTGCAGGTCACGCCGCGGCGCGTGGCGGTGGGTGCGCAGACGCCCGGGCGCGTCGTGGTCGACCCGGGCGCGCTGGCCCTGAGCCCGGCGGCGGTGCGAGTGGAGACCACCGGCGGGCGCTGGTCCGAGCCGATGGCCGCAGGCGACGACGGCCGGTGGCGGGGCACGCTGGTGCCTCCCTCGGAGCGCTCGACGACGGCGCTCTCGGTGACCATCGGCGAGCTCACCCTGCGGGTGCGGCCGAAGATCTTCGTGCGCTGAACCGGGCGCGCGAACCCGCCAGCCGACGCTGGACGCCCAAGCTGCGTCCCCTCGCGACTACGGGTTATTTCCCGCGCTCACCCCGGCGAGCCCCTCGGTGCCCTTCAGAAGGCCATGGGATAGCCTCATTATCGGCTGTCGACTTGTGTGGTATCAAAGCCGCTGATCATGCAGCCAACGCGACTTCTACTCCACGGGCGGTCGGGTAGTGGGCGGCCCCCGGCAGGGTTCAGGGGCTTTGCGCCCTCGTGGCGGCTGCGGCTGGTGCTGGGCCCCGTGCTGCTCATCGCCTACCTCGGGATGTCGTTCGCGCTATCGCCTCGACGGGGGGAGTACTGGGGCAGGGCGGACTGCCCCCGGACGGGAGGAGTCCCCCTCGAGCGACTCGTCCTGAGCGGGGCGCAGGTTCGCCCTGGCATGCGCGTCGCGGACATCGGCGCAGGGGCGGGTTCTTCTCGTTCCGCTTCGCGCGCGACGTCGGGCGCGAGGGTCACGTTATTGCCACGGACATCGACCCTCCGCATGATCGGGCAGCTCCACCTCGAGCGCCTTCGCCGCGCAGCCTGGAACGTCTCCCCGAAGCTCGTCGGCGAAGACGAGGTCGGCCTCGCGCCTTCGGGCGTCGACCTGGTGTTGATCATGAACACCTATCAGTTCCGCGACTGCCGGGAGGCGCGCAACCGCGACTACCTCCGCGAGCTGGCGCGCTCGCTCCGCGCTGGCGGGCGCGTGATCATCGCCGACGGCTTCGTGCACACCGCCGGCTGGGCCTCTCCCCGAGGCGACGGCCCCATGGAGTGCGGCAACCTCCCGCCGGCCCGGCTCGCCGCCCTCGGTGTGCCCCACCTGACTACGCTGCGGATCACCCCGCTGGTTCGCCACCGTTACCGCTACGTCCCGCACGAGGAGCCCGGCTACGTGATGGTGCTGCAGCGCGCGGCGTCGGCCACCGCTCCCTGATCACTCCGGCGTGGAGCGCGCGTAGGCGATCACCCCGTCGAGGATCGCGTCGAGCTCTCGCATGGGCACCTCGCCCAGCAGCGTGCGCAGCCGGGTGAGGTCGGGCACGCGTCGCTGGAGATCCTCGAAGTCGGGCCCGTAGGCCTCGGCGTAGGGCACGCAGCGGATCTCGCACCCCAGGTCGAGCCGCACCCGCACCCGCTCGGCGAGGGCCATGATGGACACCTCCCGGTCGTGCCCGACGTTGAACACCCACCCCCTCGAGGCATCGCGTACTACTGGACGTCCTGCACCAGTGATGTCGAAGCCTGGACGACGTACGTGTTCAGCGTGTTCAGCGCGGCGGACGTCGGGCGCAGCCACATCCGGCGGAGCAGGTGTGATTCAGAAGGAGAGGAGAAGCTTCCTGTCTGGCCAGGATAGCTCACGGAAAGGAATGTTTCCGTGAACTAGACTGGAGCTCCGGGGTGGGGGTAGTTGCTGGAGGACGATGACCGGCCGAGCGCAGCGCCCCCCCCTGAAGCCCCGCCCCCCCCCTCGCTCGCGGTGATCGACGCCCCCGGCGGGCTGCCCCCGCGCTCTTGCGCCGCCTGGCCGACGCGAAGCGCTTCCTCCGAGAGGGCTCCCACGCCCCGGGCACCCGTCGGAAGTACGCCGAGGACTTCACCCAGTTCAGCGGCTGGTGCCAGCGCAACGGCGTCGCCCCCCTCCCCGCCGAGCCCGGGCTGCTCGCCCTCTACATCCACGCCCTGGTCGACCCCGACCCCTCCAACCTCCCGAGGGTGCGCCGCGCCGTGGGCGGTCCTCGCGGCCCCGAGCCCGGCCAGGGACCGATGCACCCGAGCTCCATCACCCGGGTCGTGGCGGCCATCCGCTACGCCCACACCCAGCAGGGCTTCGACCCGCCCAACCCCCACCCGCCGGCGCAGGAGGCCCTGCGCGCCGCGCGACGAACCCTCGGCGTCGCCCCCCGTCGACGCGTGCAGGCGGCGGTGTCCGAGGTGATCCGCCGGCTGCTGCTGGGGCTCGACGACTCGCTGCGCCACCGCCGAGACCGGGCGCTGCTCACCCTCGGCTTCGCGGGGGCCTTCCGCCGCGCGGCCCTGGTCTCGCTCGACCTCTCCGACGTGGTGGCGGTGCCCGAGGGCCTGGAGGTCACCCTCCGCCGCGACAAGACCGACCAGACCGGCGCGGGCCGCACCCTCACCATCGCCCCCGGCAGCTTCCCCCTCACCTGCCCGGTGCGCGCGACCCTCGCCTGGATCGACGCCCTCTCGGCCCTCGGCCTGCGCGAGGGTCCGCTCTTCCGCTTCATCGACCGCCACGGCAACGCCCGCCCGGCGCACCGCCGCGCCGCGAGCGACCGGCTGAGCCCGCAGTCGGTGGCGCTCATCGTCCAGCGGAGGGCGAGGGCGGTGGGCTTGGATGCGACGCAGCTCGCCGGCCACTCGCTGCGCGCGGGCTTCGTCACCAGCGCCGTGCGCGCTGGCAAAGGGGTCCCGAAAATCATGGAGCAGACGGGGCACAGGAGCGCCAACACGGTGATGGCCTATGTGCGCGAGGCCGACCGCTGGCGAGACCCTTCTTCCGGCGGCATCGGACTCTAAGACGTCCAGACGTCCTGGGCGTTTAAACGATAGAGAGATGAGACGTTTAAACGTTTCGACGCTAGAACGCCTGGACATTGGGGCACGAGTTCGGGCGGGGCCGCATCGGATGTGTACCCAAGCGAGTGTTTCAGTTTCGCTCTGCCTGTGACGTCAGGCCCCGGTCTCAGCCTCGGGCCGCGTCTCCGGTGTCGGCTCCGGGCTCGGCTCGGGCTCCTGCCCCGGCTGCCCCATCGACTCCGACGGCGAGGACTCCCGGTTGTAGAGCGCGAGGCCGTCCAGGCGGGCGCTTCGCAAGCGGAGCTGCGGGGACGAAGAGCTCTGGCGGCGTCCACCCCGAGGCCGTCGCAGAGCCGCGCGATCGTGGCGGCCGTGATGTTCGTCCGGCCCGACTCGATCGTCCTCAGGAGCGCAGGTCCGAGGTCGTTGCAACGGAAGGCGCACTCCTCCTGGGTCCACCCGCGGCCGTGGCGCAGGCGCCGGACGTTGGCGCCGATGCGCCCGACGAGGCTCACATAGGTCGCGGTCTCGTACAGCGCAGTTCGCTGGGACTTGCGCTGCTTCATGGCCATCGGTCGCAAGCAGCGGCCTTGCGAAACAGTCAGCTAGATGACTATAGCGGGTCGAGGGTGGAGGAATGGCTCTGCCTTTTTCGGAGGTAGGCGTGCCGTGATCCCCTTCGTCGTGCGTCGCCCCAGCGCCCGCGCCCTGCTCGTGCCCGCCAGCGCCACCGTGCTCGACGCCGCGCTCCGCCCGCTGGTCGCCGACGCGGTGCGATCGGCCGTCATCGACCGCGTGGGCGCCGCCGGTCTTGCCGACACCGGCCCGCACCTCGCCGCGCTGGTCGCAGCCGGCGCCGACCTGGGTCCCGACCCCGGCGCATGGATGGCGCTCGAAGTCCGCGTCGAGGGCAGCACGGCCCTCCCGCTCTGGCCGCTCGCGGCCGCCCCCGCCGACGTCGTCGCCTGGCTGGGCGAGCGTGCCCCCGACCCCGGCGCCGCGGCGGCGTGCTGCGACCGGATCCGGGGGCTCTTCGCTTCGGGCAGCCGCGACGAGGACGACGACCAGCTGCCCGTCTCGGTCGCCCTCGCCGCGCGGGCCTATCTCGCCTGGCGCGCGATCGAGCAGGACCGCGCCCGGCCCTTCATGGCGCTCGACGCGGGGAACATCCACCACACGCTGCTCGGCCGCTGGCGCGACCTCCCCAAGAACCGCCTGCGCCCGTACAAGACCACCCAGCACGACGGCTGGGCCGAGATCCTCCACCCCGGCAAGCAGCTCGGTCTCAGGGTCGACGTGCACGACCTCCCCGAGCGGATCGTGCACGCGATCAAGGCCTGGCGGTCATGGCATGGGCTCCGGCACTGGGCCGCGCTGCAGTGCCTCTTCACCGAGGCCGGGCGCACGGGCCGCATCCGCTGGACGCTCGAGAACCACCTCGACGCCCTAGGCTACGCCGACCGCTCGCGGCGCACCCCCGAGCTGCGTGCCACGGTCGCCGCGGAGGTCGAGGCCCTCACGCGCATGGAGATCGCCGTCTACCACGCGGACGGCACCCTCCGGCTGCGCGGTCCGGTGCTCGCCGTGACCCAGCGCGGCGAGGCGCTGCGGGGGTCCAGGTGGACCCTCGAGGGGCTCGATCTGGTGATCCACCCGGCGCTCTACGAGGGTGTCCGGCGCGCCGACGGCTCCATCGGGCGGCTCTGGGCACCTGCCCCCACCGAGCTCGCCACGATCGACCACGCACGCCTCCCCTACGAGATCGCCTTGGGGCTGGTCCTGCCGATCCGGTGGCGCTGGGACACCGCCGATGGCGGGACCACCTGACCCTGACCGGGCAGAAGCTCCTCGACACGGCCGCCATCGTCGTCTCCCGCACGACCCCGGGCGCGCGTGGGCGGCTCTCGACCGCAACCTCGCCGAGCTACAGCGCCTGGGCGGGCTCGGGCACGCCCGCTGGAACCCCGGCGAGGCGCGAACCCCTGCGGGGCGCTGCCACCTCTACCCGCCGCAGTGGGTGCGCGACCGCCTGGTGCACGGGATCGCACCAGTCGAGTTGCCCCTGGCGCCGTCCATCCTGACGGGGGGCGAACTGCGCACCTGGCGATTGTCGAAGAGGTGGACGCAGACCCAGGCGGCGAAAGCGCTGGGGTCAGCGAGCGGACCGT
The DNA here is from genome assembly GCA_016704445.1 of Deltaproteobacteria bacterium. GTDB lineage: Bacteria > Myxococcota_A > Polyangia > Polyangiales > SCUS01. Next base: position 3,324 of record JADJAE010000092.1, on the reverse strand, counting down.
CCAGGGCGCCGAAGCCACCCCGGAGGGGCCGGCCGCTCGATCCTCGCCGGACTCGACCAGTACGCCAGCAGGAACCCCGCGGACCCCACGGCACTTCCTCAGTGAAGGGACCAGCAGGCCCTGCGGGTGAACCCGCAGGAATCCGGCAGGTCATGCGGATGAGCACACGGAAAATGTCTGAATTGCTCGTGGTTTATGGCGATCCAGAAGCCATCTGAGAGGTCCCCTCGAGGACCTCTCCGTCGCTCGGCCCGTCCGAAGGGCCAGGCCAGCGCCCCGAGGTGCTTCCGAGCCTGCCCTGTGCGTCGGGGCGACCCCCCGACGTCTTCGTGACGCTCCCGCCTGGGAGTTCGAGACAGCCTCACGAAGCAAAAATATGTTGCTGAATTAGCGAATTTTTGCTTCACGAGATCCTTCGTCCGCCCGTGCTGGAGCCCGTACGGGTCGATCGGAGGCCGACGATCGCCTTGCTTCACGGCCGCTTCACGACCGCTTCGGGACTGCTTCACGACCGCTTCGCAGCGCCCACTGCGGTCAGACGGACACCGGGGAGGCCGCGATGGCAGCGCCCCTACGGGACCGACCGGACGGCCCACCGGTTGCCCTGGTTTCCGCTGCCCGCGAGCACGAGCGCCCACCCCTCGTGCTGCTCGTCTCGATAGCGCGTCAGACAGCGGCCGATGCGGTCGGCCGTGCTTCGCTCATTCAACGGCCCTGACGCGAACACCGCCACGGCCCGGCGCAACCGGGGATACGCCTCCGGCGGCGCACGGTTCAGCGCGTCGAGCGCTTGCCGCGTGCTGCAACCCCCGGGGAACTCCGGCATCAGCTCCGACCAGCCCACGACGAGGTCGGCGACGGTGGCGTCCGTCGCACTCGTCAGCGCGGGCTCGGCCGTGAACGACGAGATCGGGTCGGGTAGACCGCTCCACACGACAGCCCCGCGGACGACCTGCGACCAGCGCTCGAAGCCCGGCCACCGTGGCAGCCGCAGGTCGGGGCACCCCGCGGCCTGGTAGGCGCGGAGGATGGTCAGCGCCGCGACGAGGAGCGTGCCGGGGTCTGCCTCATCCCGCGCCGCGTGGTCGTGGCCGTCCCCCTCCCCTCCCTCGCAACGTACGGTGAGCGCCTGCCTCGTCAGCTCCACGTCGCGCATCGATCGGCGTGCCGCGCCGAACCACACGACCCCGACCGTCGCTCGCGCGCGCAGCAGCGCTTCGTGGATCCGACGCCAGCCCATGGCCGCGCCGTTGGTGATCCGCGCCACGGGCTCCCCGGTCGCGCGCAGGGCGTCGAAGGGACGCCGCGGGGACGGGAGGAGGTCGTCCACATCGACGACCGCGAGCGGCGCGGCGCCGACGACGACGGCGAGGTCGGCGATCACCTCCTCGGCCCACCACGACTTCCCACCGTCTTCGATGATGCAGAGCGGCGACGCGGCGCCGACGGCGAAGCGGGCGGGCGTCGTGAGGGCCATCGCGAGCCACGCCGCGCGATCGACGGGCGTGGCGAAGGGGATGTGGCGCACCGACGCGAGGAGCACCTCCGCGGCAGCGCGCGCGTCGGCCTGCGTCGGATGTTCCGGGACGCGCGGATGGGGCGCGTGCGGGGCGAGGTAGAGGCCGGTCACGGGATCGTAGCCGGGCGACTCGAGGACCGTCCCATCGGGCCGCAGAACGGGGGCCTTAACCAGCGCAGTGAGCGGACGGAGCCCGGGCCACTCACGGCGGGCCGCGATGCCCGAGACGGCCCAGGAGGGTACGTGGCTGAGGGCGCTCTCGGCGGGATCGTCGGAGCGCGGAACAAGCCACCGGGCGCTGCGGCTGAGGAGTTCGCGGAGGCGGGGCGTGGGCAGGCGCTCGATCTGGAGCGCAGGCGTGGCCCCGGGGAGAGCGGCACCGAGGTCGGGGACGGGGACCAGCGTGACGAGCTGACCGCCGTGGGTGAAGAGCTCGGAGCAGGCCGCGAGGGCGGCGATGCCGGCGTTGGCGACGGCCTCCTCGTCGAAGCCCACGACGATCTCGGGGATGACGGCAGGAAGCGTCACGATGCCTGGGCTGGACGTCGGTGAACGGCGCGGGGAGGTGCGATGGCCGCGGGGAAGACGAGTCCTCGGGGGATGGCTCGCTGGCTTGCGAGTGGGCGTTGAAGAGGGCATCGCGTAGCTCCCGGTGATCGTCGTGACGATAGTGACAATAGTGACTTTTAACCTATCTTAGCCTACGCGATGGAAGTCGGTGAGCTCCATGGTGGCGCCGACAGGGAGAGGCGCAAACCGATCGAGTGGATGTTTTTGTTGGTGCCGACCCGGCCTCTGGCGGCATCGGACCCTGAAGCGTCTAGATGTCGGGACGGCTGGGCGTCCAGACGCTTGAACGTCAGGACGTCAGAAGAACGCCTTCCCAGGCGCAGGGCGCCCTGCTTCCAGGGGGTGCGGTGGGAGACGCCGAAGCGCTGCGAGGCCTGGGTCTGGTGGTCCAGGTACCACTGGAAGTTTCTCAGCAGCGCCTCCCGGCTGGAGAAGCGGGGATCGAAGCCGAGCACCCTCGCGGCCTTCTCGACGGAGACGTACGGAGTCGGCGGTCACGGTGCCGTTGCGGGTTTGCTACGTCGTCGCCGCAGACGCACCATCGCCGCGATGCTAATCCCATCGACGCCGCCCGCGCGTCGAAACCTCGTCGTCAGGCGTCACAGCGTCTCAACGCCGCTTGACCGTCCAGACATCGCAAGACCTCTGGACGTCCCTCGTCATGGAGCAGACGGGGCACAAGAGCGCCAACACCATCATGGCCTACGTGCGCAAGGCCGACCGCTGGCGCGACCCGGCCTCCGGCGGCATCGGGCGCTGAAGCGTCTGGACGTCTGGACGTAGAGACGTTCTATGGTCGAGAGTGGGGTCGCCCCAGAACGCGCCCCCCGCGCAGCAGGCGCGGGGCGTGCCGGGCTGGTGGGCGCTCTGGGGCGTCGCGGGTGCCTTCGTCGCCGTGCCCATCGTGGCGACCCTGAAGATCGTCGCCGACCGCGTCGAGGCCCTCAAGCCGCTGGGAGAGTTCCTCGGGGAGTGAGGTCCGCGCGGCCGGACGGTGCCATCGGACGCCCGAACGCCCAGACGTTTCAGCATCTGGGCGTTCGGGCGTTCTAGTCTATGAGGCGTCTAAGCGTTCAGGCGTCTCGCTCAGTGCTGGATGGCGCCCGTGTTGACCGCCTCGAAGGCGGTGGCGGGGACCGAGTGGAGCTGCGCGAGGTCGTCGTTCCAGCGCGAGTCGGTGGCGCCGGAGACGTATCAGTTGGCCCCGGTATCGGCGACGATCAGGCCGTAGCGGC
>JADJAE010000091.1 GCA_016704445.1 Deltaproteobacteria bacterium | reverse complement strand
GCCGGTCCGCGCGAGGCAACGCGTCGGCGCGGGCCCCCAGGATCGGCAGGAGCTGACGAACCTCCTCGCGCAGCGTGGCGTGCGCCGCCCAGCGCGCCAGCGCCCCCTCGAGGCGGGCCGCCACCGTCTTTCCGTACAGCGAGACGAAGAGCATGGCGGCCAGCCGCCGCTCCTGCTCCGTGGCGGGCGCCTCCAACGCAACCAGCCGGCCCCAGGCGGCCAGCCGGAGCGGGTCGCTGACGTGGAGCAGCTTCTGCACACTGGCGAGCGCCTCGACCTCCGCCGGGTCGGTGGGTAGGGCCTGGAGCCCAACCGAGGCGCGCAGCGAGGACCAGGTCCGCTTCTGGCGGTAGAGGTCGAACAGCTCGGCCTCCGGTCTCGCGCAAGAACATGGCGAGGTCCCAGCCGTCGTCCCGGCGCCTCGAGGAGCGCTCGGAGTCCGCCCAGATCCGAGGGGACGGCGCGCTTGACCCGCTCCAGGATGTCCTTCTGCGCCTGCTCCTCGAACTGGAGGACGCAGCCGGACGGGAGCCTGCCGAAGCCGGTCTCCAGGAACCCCGGAGCTCTCGCGGCGTGTGCCCGGAGCAGGGCCCGGAGCTGACGGTCGAAGCGGAAGCTGGGGTGCTGCCGGCCCGTGACATCGAGCACCGTGAGGATGTCCTTGTGGCGGCTGCGCCGAAGCCCACGACCGAGCTGCTGCAGAAAGACGGTGGCGCTCTCGGTGGGGCGGAACAGGAAGAGCGTGTTGACGTCCGGGATGTCGACGCCCTCGTTGAAGAGGTCCACCACGCAGAGGACCTGGACCTTGCCGGCCATCAGGTCCTGCCTGGCCCGGTCGCGCTCCTCGCGCGGCGTGTCGTCGGTCAGCGCCCTGGCCACGAGGTGAGCGTCGCGACCGAGCCGATCGGCCACCACCCGCGCGTGGGCCTTGTCGACGCAGAAGGCCAGCGCCCGGACCTCCGTGGGCCGCGCGATCCGCTCGCCGATGGCCCGGGTGACCGAACGGACCCAGAGGTCCTGGGCGCTCACCAGGCGACCCGAGAGGTCGGCGTCGACGTACCCGCCCTCCCAGCGAGCGTCGGCGAGGTCGAACCCCTCGACGTCGAGCACGAAGTAGCGGAAGGGCACGAGCACCTGCTGCTGGATGGCGTCCCAGACCCGGAGGTTGCCGATGTAGGGCGGCGGGAAGTGGCGCTCGTAGAGCCGCCCGTCGGCGCGCTCCGGGGTCGCGGTCAGACCAACCAGCTGCCTCGGCCGCAACCGGTCCAGGAGGGTCGCGTAGCTCCTGGCGGCGGCGTGGTGCACCTCGTCCACGATGACGTGATGGAAGGTCTCGGCACCGAGTTCGTCGGCCTGGGCCAGCGACTGGACCGAGGCGAAGACGTGGCGGAAGTCGGTGGGGCGCTGCCCGTCGACCCAGAGTTCGCCGAAGCGCTCGAGCCGCAGCACCTGGCGGAAGACCCGGCGCGACTGCTCGAGGATCTCCTTCCGGTGCGCCACGAAGAGCAGGGTGTCGACCTCCCCACGGCGCAGGAGCCGCTCGTAGTCGAAGGCCGCGATGAGCGTCTTGCCGGTGCCGGTGGCGGCCACCACGAGGTTCCGGCTCCGCCCGAGGGCGCGGGCCTGCTCCAGCTCTCGCAGGATGGGCTTCTGCCAGTCCTTGGGCTCCAGCTCGAAGTCGAAGAAGTCACCCCTGCGCTCTGGCTCCGCGAGCGCGCCTTGCAGCCGCGCCCTGGCCGTGGGGCTGCCGTCGAACGGCTCGAAGCGGTCCCGGTCGCACCAGTAGCTCTCGAAGACGTCCTGCATCTCCTCGAGGAGATCGGGTTGGTCGGCCTTGGCGATGCGGACGTTCCACTCCAGCCCCTCGGTCTGGGCCGCGTGGGAGAGGTTGGAGGAGCCCACGTAGGCGGTCGAGTACTCGGAGTCCCGATGGAACATCCAGGCCTTGGCGTGGAGCCGGGTCGAGCTGTCGTCGTAGGAGATTCGCACCTCGGCGCCGAGCCGGTGGAGGAGCTCGATGGCCTTCACCTCGGTGGCCCGCATGTAGGTGGTGGTCAGGACCCGCAGCGGTCGGCCCAGGGCGCGGTGCCGCTCGATGAGCGGCCTGAACTTGTCGAGGCCGCTCAGCTTGATGAAGGAGCAGAGCAGGTCGATCCGGTCGGCGCTGGAGAACTCGCTGGCGAGGTGCGAGCACGCTGTCGCCATGGGCGTTGGTGACCACGCCCGGCGTGAGGCGAGAGCCGCCGGCGCGCGCGTCCATCTGCCGCGCGGTGCCGGGGGCGAGGGGAGAAACACCTAGGAGCCGCCGCGACTGGAGGGCCGTCTCGCCCTCATCGAGCAGGCCGCCGGCCCCGAGCTGCGAGAGGACCTGCCGCGCGATTTCGACCTTGGCGCGCGAGTCCGCCGTGGCACCGAGCGCGATGCGCGTGGCGTCGCGGATCAGCGCGACGAGCTGCTCGTCGACGTCGGCGTCCCTGGCCAGGTCCTCGACCTGGATGGTGTGGGTTCGCCGGAGCAGGTCGAGGCGACGGGCCAGGGCATCGGAGACCACCTCGTCGTAGACGCCTTCGGGGAGGGGCGATGGACCGCGACGCCAGGTGGACACGTGGAATGCTCCGAGTACCGAAGGATATGCCGGGCCACGTGGGAGGCCGTGCGCCGACCGTACCACTGCGGTGGACTGTATGATGAGCCGCCGAGTCGGCTACCGGCCGAGCGGTGGGGTTCACTGCGAGGCTGCCGATCGGGCGGCGAGCAAGGGCTCCGCTGTCACCTTTCCACCCTCTCGTCGTCATCCTCCGCGAACCCGGCGCTGGCCGCGAGCACGGCCCCCCGCAGCCGGCGCGCCGTCGCCAACTGGTGCTCGAGTCGGTGCTCTCGCAGCTCTCGGACGATCACAGATAGCTCGGCGAGCGCACGGTCGGCGTCCTGTTCACCGAGCCCCGAGAGGAAGCCCTCGACCCCCTCGGTCAGTCCGTAGTCCTCCCTCGTCGCGAACTCCAACACGTCGCGCAGGAGCTCACCTCCCATGGCTCCTCCCGCAGCAGGGCAAGCCATGTGTGCTCGAAACCACGATAGATCTCGGCCATGTCGGCGCCCGAGTCATCGACGCAGTTCATCGTCTCGATCACGACCGTCAACGCCGCACGGTAGAGCGCGAGACGCTCGGCGGGGTCGGCGACCGTTGTGAGGGCAATGATCTCGACCTCGCGGTCGAGGTCGTTCGCGAGCGCACCGGTCGCCCACCACGGAACGTCCCTCCACTCGGCCGCGACGACTCGTCGTAGCGCGCGCTCGTAGCGTGGGGGCGGCACGGGTAGCGCTCCCAGTGGCCGCGCAATGCCGCAGCGCAAGGCGTTTTCGGGGCGTGTCGAGCATCGCGCTGGTTCGATGGTGGGGTCCCGACTTCCACACCCGCAGGTACGCCTTGCGGTAGAGCCAGAGGCTCGCGCGCTCCTCGTCGTCGAGCATCGTCTCGGGGGTGCGCTGCACCCGGGCGAGGCGCTTTCGCAGGTCGACCATCTGCAGGTACATCGCCTCGGCCGCGTCGGTGTCGGCGCGCCGCTTCGGGTCAATGGCACGCTGACGCCACTGCCACGCGATCGCCTCGAAGCCGCCCTTCTCGTCGAGCGCCAGCCGCAGGAGCCAGCGATCCCAGTGGCAGAAGGTCACGCCGTCGACCTCACGCCACACCTCTGTGCCGGAGCGAACCCCGTCGTCGAGCGGACGCTCGGCCGGTCGCGGTGTCTTCGCCCGCTGACTCACTGCCACCACCAGGTCGCGGTGTCCCAGGTGTCTTCCCTCGGGATCGTGGTCGACGGCGACGAGGTCGTTGGGGCGCGAGCGGAGTTCGTTGGCTTGCGTCGGCTCTTCTCCATGGGTGCTGCTCCGTGTTCTCGCGAGGTCATCGGTCCTGCGCGGGCCTTCACCTCCGTCGCCGACGTGGCACCCACGCCGTGGCCGTCCGCGAAGCGGTCGCCGCGACGAGCAGGGCGTCCTGGAAGGCCACGTGCCGTGGGTAGCGAGCCTGGATCTGCTGCACGAAGCCTTGACCCTCATGGGCGTTGCCCGCGAGCGCGTAGGCCACCCCGGCGGCGATGGTCAGGCGCGCGGCGTGGTCGTACGTGCGGCGACGCTTCTCTCCCAACACGCCCTCCACCCGATGCTCGGCCGCCGAGCGCAGGGCAGCGAGAACCGCGGGCAGCACCGTCGGGTCCATCGGCTGCGCGGTCACGGTCCGCTCCAACACGCTGAGCAGCGTCGGCGCCGCGAGCGCAGGCAAACCGGCATCGCGGTCCCGCAGCGGGGCGATCGGCGCATCGTTCCACGGCGAGGGATCCGGCACGCCGAGCACGTCGCCGATCCCAGCGAGCAGGGGCTTCGCGGCGGCCGGGCCCACGAGCGCGACGAGGAGACCCGGGAAGAGCACGTGCCCGGCGTGCTCCTCGTCCGACCACCCGACTCCGTCGGTCTTCGCGAGCTGTGCGGCGCCCGCCGCGTACTCGCCAATGAGCAGGTCGAGCGCCCCGCGGACGCGCGCCGTGACCCGTGGGACCTCCGCGCGCTCTTCGCGTGCCCGCTCCACGATCTTCGCTGTCGAGGGCTCGCCGAAGGCCACCCAGCGCAGCAGGCGCTCGACCGTGGGCTCCGCGCGCAGTGCCTGGTGCAGCAGCCCATGGGCGACGCGCGGACGGTCGAGGGCGAGCGCGACCCGCGCGGCACGGTCTGCGAACTGCGCCTGATCGTCGCCCGAGGAGGACGCGCGATCGCCGCCTGGAGGGCCTTCAAGGCGGCGTCGCGCCGGTCCGCGGCGAGGAGCGCGGTCGCCCAGTCGTCGAACGCTTCCCACCTCCTGCTCGTCTCCGCAAGCTGGCGCAGGCCCTCGACCCCGTGGGCGCGCGACCGCCTCAGCGCAGCATCCGATCGGCGCCGATGTCCCAGCCGTGGCCAGTCCTCGGTCCGTGGGGCTTGCCCTCGAGGAACGTGGCCCAGGAGGGCGCGAACGCGGACAGGTCGTCGAGCGGCGCCACCGCCGCGCGCTCCATCGCGGCGAGGGGCTGGAGCACCGTGCCGACATACCCGAAGCTCTCGAGCGCGTCCCAGATCGCGCCGGGACGGTCGCCTGCGGGGGTCGTCAGGTACACCGTGACGAGGTAGCGCGCGACGACCTCGTCGAGGGGAGTGGAGAGCACCTCCCCCAACGACTCGTCCTCGCCCAGCGAGAATTCCGCCGCCGCGAGGGGCCTCAGGATCGCCTCGAACGCGCGCCGGGCGAGCGCCGCGTCACCGTGGAGAAACACTCCCGTCGCCCGTTCAAGAAACGAGTCCACGGCAGCGGGTGAGCCCTCGCCGACGCGCGTCGCGGTGCGCACGAACGCCGCGATGTCCTCGCAGAGCGTGGCGTGCGCCGAGCGCTTCGTCGTCCCGGCCCCAGGTCGGCGCGCCGCGCTGGGGCACCAGCGCCGCCCAGAACGCGCGTCGCGCTGGCGCATCGAGCCCGCGGAGGTACGCCGCCACGAACGACCGCAGCTTCTTGGCGGGCAACGCCGCGAGCGCGGCCTCGACGTCGGCGTCCGACGGGTCGGCCGACGCCTCGAGAACTGGGCTGTGGGGGCGACGGGCCATGTCCCATCAGCATACGATCATCGGAGTCTCACCTCGGTCGCCGCCCGCCGATCGAGGCGTGAATCCGGCAGCGGTCCCCGGCGCGACCGTCGTCGCTGCGTTTGCAGTTTGTGAAGGCATACTTTACAAAATGCGAGCCGTGCATCCTGCCATCGACGACCACTCGCCCGACTGGGTGGGCCTCATGGAGTCCGCTCGCGCCCGCGCCGGCTTCTTCACCGCGGCCGAGGCGCACGCCCATCACATCTCGCCGCAGCTCCTTCGCTACCGCGCCAACGCCGGCTGGGTCCGCCGCGAGCTCCGCGGTGTCTACCGCTTCACGAGCGCCCCGCCGACCGAGCACGACGAGCTCATCGCACTGTGGCTCTGGTCGGGCGAGGAGGCCGTGTTCAGCCACGTGACCGCACTCTTCCTGCACGGGCTCTCCGACGCGCTGCCCGCCCGCGTCCATCTCTCGGTACCAGCCTCCTGGCGCTACGCCAGATTCGCGAAGCCGCGCCACGTCACGGTCCACCTCGCGGCGCTCGTGGACGGCGACATTCAATGGATCGGTCATGTCCCGGTGACATCGCCCCTGCGAACCATCGCGGACTGCATCACTGCGCAGGTCACCGCGTCGTGGATCGAAAGCAGGCCATCGGCCAGGCCCGTCGCCGCAAGCTCATCACGCCGGCCGAGGCGTCCCGTCTCCAACGCGCACACCTGAAGGCCGCGGATGACCCCGCCGAAGACCTACAAGACGCCGGCGGGGTTCAAGGTCGCCCTGGAGGATCGCCTGAAGAAGCGCGCCTCACTGCGCGGGACGGTCGTCAACCGCGTGCGCCAGCGCTTCGTGATGGAGCGCTTCCTCGCACGCATCACGCGGGCGTTCGGCTCCACCGTGACCCTGAAAGGCGGCCTCGCGCTGGAGCTTCGCCTCGCCAACGCGCGCAGCACCAAGGACATCGACCTCCGCACGGTGGGCGACCCCGAGGCCGTGCTCGGTCGGCTCCGTGCGGCGGCCGCCCTCAACCTCGACGATCACCTCGTGTTCAGCATCGACCCCGATCGCGAGCACCCTACCATCGAGGACGCGGTCTACGAGGGACGGCGGTTTCGAGCGGGCGCGACGCTCGCGGGGCAGGTGTACGGCTCACCCTTCGGGGTGGACGTCGCGATGGGTGACCCGATGCATGGGGCGCCCGACGAACTCGTCGGCGACGACTTCCTCGACTTCATCGGCGTAGATCCCGCCCGCATCGCGGCCTATCCGATCGAGACGCACATCGCCGAGAAGCTCCACGCCTACACCCGCCCGCCCGCACGCGCTGGGCGAGAGAACTCGCGGGTCCGTGACCTCCCTGACCTGGCCCTGCTCGCGAGCACCCGGGTCATCGACGGGGCCGGCCTTCGCGCGGCTCTGGCCACGACGTTCGCGTTCCGTGCGACGCACGCGGTGCCTGGGCCGTACCGTCGCCGCCGCCCTCGTGGTCGGTGCCGTACGGCGTCCTCGCGGAGGAGCATGCCCTGCCGTGGCGAACCCTCGAGGAAGCTCGCGCCGCGGTCGCCGCCTTCCTCGACCCACTCCTCGGCGGCCATCACGGCGTCTGGGATCCAGCGCGCTGGCGATGGTCCCCTCGCGCGAGTGACCGGCGGACGGTGGCGACCTGCCTCGGCCGCCTCCACGTCACTCGAGCAGGATCACGAAACCGCGAGAGTTCCCGCTCGGAAAATATGTCTGCCGCGGCAGACATATCCGACGCGTTCTCCTCGCTTCTCCGTTTCTCGCCCTTCATTTCCAGCGGTTTTCACCGCAGTTGCCCACCCGGGCGGAGTTTCAAGTCCCCCTCCTCGCACTCTGGAAGGCCTCGAAACTCAAAAGGTTTCGGGGCCTTCGTCATTTGGTTCACCCAAACGGTTCACCCAAACCCCTACGGCAGGGGCAGCCGAAACCGCCTCGGGGCGAGCTTCAGCTTCCGCATCTCGGCGCACTGCCGCTCCCAGCTCGGGACCGCGTAGAGGTGCCGGGCGGTCTGGCTCGACGGGGCGTGCGTCCACCGGGCGGCCACGTTCTCCTCCATGCCGGCGTCGGCGCAGAGCGAGGCCAGGGTGTGTCGGAGGTCGTGGATGCGGTGAGCCTTGATCCCGCAGGCCTCGAGGTCGCGCTGGAGCGCGTCCCACACCGCCTGCTGCCAGAGGGGCCCGCCGGCGCCGACGCGCGCACCGCGCCGCCGGCCTGTTCCCGCTCGCACCGGCACGAGGAAGTCGGTGGGCGTCGGCGCGCAGCCGTATTCGGCCAGCCACCCCTCGCCCGCCCACCAGTCGAGCACCGTCCGCAGGAGCGGGTGCTCGGGCACCTCGCGACAGTTCTCTGTCTTGAGCGGTGCGACCTCCCGCGTCTGATGGTGGATCTGGCGGGCGATGGACACGCGCCGGAGCAGCGGCGTCTCTTCGTCGAGCAGGTCGCACCAGCGGAGCGCGATGACCTCGGACACACGCGCGCCGGTAAGCAGTAACAGGAACCACATCATCATCCAGCGCGGCTTGATCGACGGCTCGCCGAGCAACACCTCCACCTCGGCGCGCGGCATCCGGTAGTCGCGGCGCGCGATGGGGTCCGCGTCGATCGCCTGCGGACGGATGTCGCTCCGGGAGCACGGCCGTCGGGTCCTGCACCAGCAGCTTGTGGAACACCGCGCCACGGAGGGCGCGCGCGACGGGTCGAGGGTGTGTTGCGGACGGTGCGCGGCGCGGGCGCCGTCTTGGCTCGTGCCGTCTTGCGACCGCGCACGAGGTCGAGCCACCGCGCGATGTGCTGCGGATCGACCTTCGACACGGGCAGATCCCGAGGCTCCACCCATCGGACGCGACGAGGGCGAGCGCCGCTACGGTGCGACGACGGTCCTTCGCGGCCTCGGGGTAGGTCTGCTTCGAGAGCCAGTCGTCGCACCAGCCCGCGACGGTCGTCTCGGCCGTGGGCGGCGGTGCAACGGGCGCCCGCTCGTCCGGGGTCCAGCTCCCTTCGTCGTACCGCTCCTGCAGGCGGTGTGCGTACCGCTTCGCGTAGCCCTCGTCGGCGCGCGTGGTGCCGGTGACCGGCTGGCCCTCGCGAGTCACCGGCTGCTCCTGACGCGGCGTCCGACCGTCAGCCCCCCTGGGCTCGCGGGAGAGAGTGATGCGCGCGTACCACCGGCCCTTACGGTGGACGGCGCTGCCGGTGCGCGGGCGGGCCATCGGGCGGGACCTCTAGCGGACCGAACGGCCGGACGCCGGTCGGTTGTCGATCTCTTCGTCGAGATCGGGATCGTCGGCGACGCGCACCGACGTGCCGCGACGGTGGGCATGCGCTCCACCGCCGCATCGACCGCGGACGGCTCGACCCAGGTGTCGCGATGGTTGTCTTCGCGCAGAGGCACCGCGCGAGCGAGGCACCGGCGCGGAAGGCGCGGGTCGAAGAGAACCCGCGTCGGATCGCCTCCGCCTCGATGCGGCGCCAACGCGCGACCTCGTTGGTCGAGACGAGGTCTCGGACGATCGATGCGACCGCGTCGCGAAGGGGTCAGCCACGGTCGCCTCCAAGTTGCTGCTGGACGTCGCGCCGAGACGTACAGCGGGAGCGGGAGCACCCGCACGGCGGGGCTCACGACCGACTCCCGCCGGACGTCGGTTGCGCCGGGGCGCGGCCAGGGACCGCCTGCGAACGGCCCCGAACGCCCCCGGGGTGGCGCGGGGTGGCGCGCCCTGGAGTAGCGTGGGGAGCATGGGGAGGGTTGCGACGAACCCTAGCCCCACATGACGCGAGCCCAGAGCGCCCGACATGGGAAGCACCCCGCAACAGGGGCGCGCTACGCCATACGTCGAGGAGAGGCGACCCCCAATCCGATCCTCCCCAAGTCCCCAAGCGCGCCTCCGACGAGCGAAATGCCGCGGAAAGCAGCGACTTTCGACGCTGTCCCCGGCGCACACGTCCTCCCCATCCGATCCTCCCCACGGGTCGCATCACCACGAAACCTCCCCGTCGCTCCATGGGTCCACGTTGGAAGCATCCTCCCTATCCTCCCCAGGCACGGGCACCGCATCCGACGCGGCCGGTGCATCCTCCCCATCGCCCATGGGGCGGATCGGGCCGCCCTGGGGAGCGTCGCCGCCCGGCCGCTCGCCTGCCTCCGCCTGCCGCATCCGCTCGCTCCGCTCAGCCTCGGAGAGCAGCCGCACTCCCCAGTACATCGTGATGCCGCCGTACTTCGACTTGGCGACGCCGCGCTTCGGGTCCGCCATGAGTTGCGTCCGAAGGCCTTGGGCGACATCGGCCGCCGGGCCCCCGTCTCGCACCACGCCACGTAGCCCTTGTAGAGCGGCGTCGCGGCCTCCTTCGCGTCGCGGCCCGCGGACAACAGGCAGCGCTCGTCGAAGAACTCCCCGACCTCGTCATTCTCCTTGCGGAGCTCCTGCGTCGCCGCCTGCACCTCGGCCGGCGGCGCGAGCCCGATCCGCTGCCACTCCGCGCACGCCTCAACGAGGATGCGCAGGATGCCGTCGGCCTCGGCGCGGTGCTGAGCGACAACTACATCGCCCCAACGGCGACAACTACATCGCCCCATTTGGGTGACTGCGGTTCGACGGGGTAGCGCGCCGGCTTCGCATGGGGCGAGTGCCGGCGCGTGAGACCCGCGACCGACAACCAGGTGAGGAAGCTGATGGAAGAGATGAGCAAAGCACGGCGCGGGTCGGCCTCGCGGCGATCAAGGCAGGCATGGATCGCAAGACCGCGCGCAAGTACATCGTGGCCGCCACGCTGCCCTCGCAGATGCGCGCACCACGCGACTGGCGCACCCGCGAGGACCCTTTCGCCGAGCACCGCGAGGAGGTCGAGGCACTGCTGCGTGACACCCCGGAGCTGGAGGCCAAGACCGTCTTCGAGGTGCTCACGACGAGGCACCCCGACCGCTTCGCGCCGGGGCAACTGCGCACGCTTCAGCGGATGATTCGCGCGTGGCGTGCCGCCCAGGGCGCCGACAAGGACGTCGTACTCGCGCAGCGTCACCGGCCCGGCGAGGCCGCGCAGACGGACTTCACCAGCACCGGCGAGCTCGCGGTGACGATCGTCGGCGCGGTGTTCGTCCACCTGCTCTGCGTGGTCGTGCTGCCCTTCTCCAACTGGCTCTGGGCGACGGTGTGCCTCTCGGAGTCCATCGCCGCGATCCGCAAGGGGCTCAGCGGGCGCTGTTCCAGCTCGGGCGGGTGCCGCAGTTCCACCAGACCGATCACTCCACCGCGGCCACCCACCGCCCCTCGATGAGCACCGCGGACGCCGAGGGGCGGCGGCGTCCGTTCAACGAGGAGTACCTCGCGATCATGCGGCACTTCTCGCTCACTCCGCGCACGACCGAGGTCGGCGCCAAGGAGCAGAATGGCGACGTGGAGGCCGCCAACGGCGCCATGAAGCGCCGCTTGGAGCAGGCGCTGCTGGTGCGCGGAAGCCGCGACTTCGCGAGCGTCGAGGCGTGGCAGGCCTTCGTCGATGAGGTTGCCCGCAAGGCCAACGCGGGCCGCGGGGCACGCGTCGTCGAGGAGCTCGCGGCGATGCGCGTGCTCGACGTGGGCGCGCTCCAGGAGTTCCGCGAGGAGGACGCGAGGGTCAGCGAGTGGAGCACCATCCGCGCGCGGCACTGCGCCTACTCGGTGCCCTCGCGGCTGATGGGCGAGGTGCTCCAGGTGCGCCTCTACGAGGACCGCCTGGAGGCCTTCTACCGAGGCAAGCTCGAGCTCGCGTGTGAGCGGTTGCGCGGTCGCAACCAGCACCGCATCGACTACCGCCACGTGATCTGGTCGCTGGTGCGCAAGCCCGGCGGCTTCGCGCGCTACGTCTACCGCGAGGAGATGTTCCCCTCGCTGGTCTTCCGGCGGGCCTACGACGCCTTGCAGACGCCTCAGCGCGGCATCGCCGGGGACGTGGAGTACCTGCGCATCCTGCACCTGGCGGCGAGCACGATGGAGTCGGACGTGGCCGCCGCGCTCGGCCTACTGCTCGCCGAGGGCGGCGCCCTGACGAGCGAGCAGGTCAAGGCGCTGGTGCTCGGCGAGCGTCGCCCGACGGTGCCCGAGATGCCCGCGCTGACGGTCGATCTGCGTGCCTACGACGCGCTGCTCGGGGAGGTGGGCACATGAGCGCCGCCGCCGTGCGCCCAGCGCGCAGGACTCGCTGGCGATGATGCTGCGTGTGCTCAAGTTGCCGACGGTGAATCGGCACGCCGAGGAGGTCGCCCTCAAGGCCGAGCACGAGGGCTGGAGCTTCGGGCAGTACCTGCGGCACCTCGTGGCGCTGGAGCTGGAGGAGCGCCGCCGGAGCCGCATCGAGCGCAACCAGCGCGCCTCGGGGCTGCCAGGGGAGAAGACGCTGGCGACGCTCAACCGCAAGCGGTTGCCTGCGCCGGTGGCGAAGCAGCTCGCGACGCTGTGCGAGGGTGGCTTCGTGGAGCGCGGGGAGAACGTGCTGCTCTTCGGGTTGCCCGGTCGCGGCAAGACGCACGTGGCCTGCGCGATCGGGCACGAGCTGCTGCGCCGCGGTCGTCGTGTGCTCTTCACGCCGACGTACGCGCTGGTGCAACGGCTGCTGGGCGCCAAGCGCGAGCTGCGTCTGGAGAAGGAGCTCGTGGAGCTGGACGGCTTCGACGCCGTGATCCTCGATGACATCGGGTACGTGCAACAGAGCCGCGACGAGATGGAGGTGCTCTTCACGTTTCTGGCGGAGCGCTACGAGCGCAAGAGCGTGCTGATCACGTCGAACCTGGTCTTCAGCGAGTGGAACCGGATCTTCAAAGATCCGATGACCACGGCGGCGGCGATCGATCGGCTCATCCACCACGCCGTCATCCTCGAGATGACGGGCGGGAGCCTGCGCGCGGAGCAGGCCGAGGAGGCCATGCAAGGAGGCGAGGGCCACGACGGGGCGACGACAACTACGGCAGCGACGACAACTACCCCCGGAGCGACGACAACTACGGCGTCAGCAGGGGTGCAAGGCGAGGCAGAAGTTGGGGAGATGTAATTGTCGTTGATGGGGAGATGTAGTTGACG
>JADJAE010000090.1 GCA_016704445.1 Deltaproteobacteria bacterium | reverse complement strand
CGAGCCCACGAGATCCTCCTCGGTCAGTACGCGCAGCGCGCTCTCACGAACCAGGCGGTCAGGATCTTGGGCCGCGGCCTGTACGACCGCCATCGAGCGCACGGGCATCCGCGCCAGGTAGGAGATGGCGATCTGGCGAGGCCACACGTCGGGATCGCTGACGATGACGTGCTCGCAGGCCGCCCGGAGGTCGGGCAGCGCGAGGCGTTCGGTCGCCTTGAGCGCATCCGCACGCACCGCCCCTCGCGGATGGTTGCGCAGCGCCCGCACCGTCCTGGCGCGCCCGTCGGGTGGGAGCCCCTCCATTCCGGAGCGCAGCGATGAGCAGGGGGCGGTTCTCGGCTCGCCAGACACGCACGCACCAGGGCATCGCGGCGCGCAGGTCCGCGCTCGTCATCGCTTCGACGCAGGCGGCTCGGACGGCGATCGGCACCGTGAGGTCGTGGGCACCGCGATCAAGCATCGACCAGGCACGCCAGTGAATCGCCGGTAGGGCGATCCGATAGGGCTCGCCGGAGCGCGAGGCGAGGGAACTGAGCTGCTGCGCGAGGCGGGCGCCGACCTTGCCGCCAAAGCCCATGCAGCCATGGATGGACTCCACCTCGCGGCCGTCGTGGAACAACGGATAGAGTTGCTCCAACGAGGCTGGCATGGCGGTCGCCACGTGCTCGATGAGGTAAGCCCGCAGCACCGCGCTCTCGTGGCCGAGAAGCCCCAACAGCGTGGAGGCGTCGGCCCTGCGCGTGAGGCCGCGGAATGCTTGTTCCACGTCGCTCAAACCGTGGCTGTGCGGGCCCCGCCACATGTACCGGCTCTGGGCGACGAGGCGCACCCGTCGCGCGATCGGACCCCGGCCCGTCTCGGGATCCTCGGACTCCTCGTCCTCAATGTCATCGTCGACGTCGTCGTCGCGGCCGTCGCTCATTCCGCGAGCGTAGGACCATCCTGACGCTGCTGGCCATGGAGCGACGTCACAGACACGACGTCCTCCCCGTCGGCCTCGTGTAGCCCCTACCAATGCTTCTTGGGCTTCAGCACCAGCTTCAGCATCTCGGTGCACTGCCGCTCCCACGAGGGCAGCGCGTACAGGTGCCGCGAGCTCTGCCCCGTCGGCGCGTGGGTCCACCGCGCGGCCACGTTCTCCTCCATGCCCGCGTCGGCGCACAGGCTCGCGAGCGTGTGCCGCAGATCGTGAACCCGATGCGAGACGATCCCGCACGCCGTCAGATCACGCTGCAGCGCGCGGTACACGTCCTGGCTCCACAGCGGACCGCCCGCCTCGCCGGCGGCGCCCCACGGTCGGCCGCCCTTGTCGCGGCCGGGAACGATGAGGTCGCTCGCCAGGGGCTTCCGCCCGTACTCCTGGGGCCAGCCCACCTCGCGCCACCACTCCAGCGCCTCCCGCAGCAACGGGTGCTCAGGAACGTCCCGAGACACGTGCGTCTTCAGGGCCTCGATCGTGCGCGTGCGGTGGTGCACCTGCTTCGTCACGACGATGCAACGCAGCGGCTTCTTCTCGAGGAGATCCGACCAGTGCAGCGCGATCGCCTCGCCCACGCGCAACCCGGTGAGCCCGAGCAGGTACCAGACGGTGCGCCACCGCGGCGCCACCGACGACTCGCCGAGCACCGTCTCGAGCTCCGTGCCGCTCAAGCGGTAGCCGCGGCGCTTCATCGGGTCGGCGTCGACCGACTTCGGGCGGATCTCGGTGGGCAACACCGCGAAGGGGTCCGCGACGAGCAGGCCCTCGAACACCGCAGACTTCAGCGCGCGAGAGACCGGGTTGGCGATGTTGCGGATGGTCCGCGGCGCCGCGAGCTTCCCGGTGTCCGACGGGAGCGCGCGGAGCTCGCCGAGCCACGCGGCCGCGTCCCGCGGGGTCACCTTGCCCACCGGCAGCGACGCGAACTTCGGCGTCAGCGCGAGCCATCGCGTCGTGCGCGCCCGATCCTTGGCGACCTCGGAGTACGTCTGCCGCCCGAGCCACGTCGACACCCACGACTCGACGGTGAGCGCGTTGGTGGGCACGTCCGGCTCCGCGCCCGCCGGGCTCCAGGTGCCCTCGTCGTACCGCGCCTGGAGCCGCGCCGCGTAACGACGCGCCTCGCCGTGGGTCACCTTCGACTGGCTCGTGAGCTCGGTCCGATCGGGGCGAAGCACGACGACCGTGGAGGTGCGCGCGCGACCGTCCTCTCGCTTGGCGTCGCGGTGCAGGCTCACCCGCGCGACCCATCGCCCCCGCACGTACGCGACCTGCCCCACCATTCTTCTGCCCATCGATGTTCCTCCTATCGTGACGGTGCGCTGTAGCGACCGCGTCGAGCGCGGGTCGCCTGATCGTCGATGACCCGGTCGAGTTCGTCGTCGGCGCTGCGGGCGCGACGGGACGGCGCGACGTCTGCGGTCGGCAGGTTCTCGATGACCTCGTCGATCGAGCGCGGGCTCACCCAGGCCCGCCGGTGGGACTCCTGCCGGATCGCCACGCCGTGCGTCATGCACCACGTCCGCAGCGCGGTGGTGGTGAGCCCGCGCCTCTTCGCCTCGGCATCGAGGGCGACCCACTGCGCGCCGTCGGAGGGCTCCACGACCTGCGAGAGCGCCGCGAGCAGCGCCTCGCCGAGCGCGGTGGCTTTGCGAGCGTGAGCCGCCTCACCGCCGCGCACTCCCGAAGCGCGTGTGTCGTCCGAGTCGCCCAAGCAGCGCGAAGCATTCGAGCGCAATGCGCGCGGCGCGCCCGGGCTCATGGGCGTGACCCGCCGTCGTCGACGGCCCGTGAAGGTGACGCGCCTGGGTCATCATCGCCCTCCCCGGCCTTCGTCTTCTTGGTCGCGGACGCGCGGCGGCGTGGAGTCTGTCGATCCGAGCCGCGTGCCGTCGCAGGCGTGCGCTTGCGGGTCGACGCGGCAGGCTTCTTCGCAGCCGTCTTCTTCGCGGCGTCTGCTGAACTCGACTTCGACCTCGCGTGTGACTTGGCCTTCGGCGCCTCACTCCAGTCGTCGGCCGCGACGCCTCGCTGTCCCGGAGGCAGGTACGGCGTGATGACGCCCACGCCAACGACCCGAAGTGCCGACGGGTCTGGGTAGCCAGCGAGGCGGAGGAGCGCTCGTTGCTCCCTCTCCTTCTCGTCGGCAGCGGCTCGCGCTCGCTCACGCGCCTCGTAGCCAAGAAGCAGTGCTTCGCGGACGACCGTTGCAAGTGTCGCGTGCTGACCAGTCGCCCTGGCGACCCTGGGCACGAGAGCGCGGAGATCGCGCAGCAGCGACCGCGGGACGATGAGCGGCGACACCGTGTGGAACTCCTCCACCGGCAACTTCGACCCGCTCGCGCTCACGCCCTTCTTCGGTGCGCCTCGGCGCGGATTGAGGGCGCGGAGTTGAATGGGCGCGCGAGCGTCGAGGAGCGCGGCGAGCTCTCGGCAGCCCCAGACGGCGAGCTCTCGGAGGGCCCACGCTCGCGACACGCGGGGCCCCATCGGACCGCCGCTCATGTCGGCCGCCGTCCCGTCGGCCGCCGCAAGTTGGGAGCGGTGCAGAGGGAGCGGAGCGAGCTGGGTCTGCGGTTCGCGGGCAACCATTTAAACCAGATGATTGACGTATCTCGAACCATAATTCAAGTCTTCGACGGGAGGCAGAAGATTCGAGAGGCTTCGGTGGCCACGAGGCCGCTGCAGCTCCGGCCACCCATGCCCTTTGTGGGCCGCGAGGAGAAGCACGGCGTGTTCAACGCACTGATCGCGCGGAAGTCATCGCGCGGACGTCATCCGCCGATGCGTAGCGGACGACCATCGCCCGCGCTCTCGCTGATTGAGGCCGCGGGCTGCAAGGGGGTGACAGCGGTTGTCGTCGCGCGGGGTCGCAGGTGGTGGGCAAGGATCAGGGAGTTGGCCAACTCGTACCGTGTCCGACGTATGGACCTCACAGCCCTGCGCGGTGCCGCCATCTCGCATGCTGCACGCGTTCGAACGCATCTGTGCTCGCGGCGCATGTGCCCGGCGACAGCAGGGGTCGAGGGGATCGGTTCCACGAGCCCGGTCACCGATGGAACGGGGACCGCCCGCCCGCGGCCCCCGTGCGTCACGAGGTCGGGTGGGCTTCTGACGATGTTCGCGAGCGCGTCGGCTTCGACGCCATGCCGCAGCAGCAACGCTCGCGAGCAGTCGTCGTACGTCCGAACGTCGATGCATCGCTCGAGGTCGGCCAAGGTGAACGCCGCAAAGAGGTCGGCGACCCGCGTAACAGGCAGCACGGGGAGCGCGGCAAACCACTCCGAGATGCATGGCGTGAGGAGGTGACGAACGGGGTCGACGTCCGTCCTCGCCGCCCGTAACGGCTCGGCGACCGACCGCGCGAACCACTCGATCCGGGCTGCGATGTCTGGATGCACCCACGGTGCAGTCGTCACCAGAATGCGCGCGTACAGACGAGCGCGAGGGACCCACACCGTTCTCCAGCGAGGCAACGAGCCGAGTGGCAGCGGTCGCGAGGAGGTCGTGCATCCCCTGCGAGGTGCGGGCCTCGGCATGCGGGTGAACCACGTCTCGGCTGCGGCCTCGTACAGCCTGCTGCGCGCGTCGACGCCCGAGGCTGCGGTAGCATCGAGCGCGTCGAGGGTCGCCCGATGTCCATCGCCGTCGCCGTCGCCGATCTCGCCTACCCACCGCCCACGACGCCGAGCGAGTCCTCGGTGGCGGACTCGACCATTTCGGCGCGCGGCAGGTGCTGACATCGCCACCAGCACTTCGAGGCGACGGCGCGGGTCCGACGGTCGCTGCGCGGCTGCGGCGTCGATCGAGCGCCGCCAGAGGGCGGGCGCCTGCCGTCGTGCGCTCCATACGGCCAGGCAGCCGATGCGCACGGAGACGATGTGGGTGGTGTACGGCGCCATGGACTCCGCGCTCAACCACTCTGGTCCGACCGGCCAGACCATCTTGCGCTCGCGCCGAACGGTCACGCGCGCGGTTCGACGGGCTGTGCGTTCACGGTCGTCGACCGAGGTGTGATCGCGGCCGAGGGTCGCTCGGCGGGACGTCCGTCTGCGAGTCCCGCAGGGTCTCCATGGGCGTCGGGAAGGGCGATGAGGGAAGAGGGGGCGGGTGCCGCGACGCCTGCCACCGAGGAGAAGCCGACACCTCAGGCATGCATTGGGAGTCGATCGCGGCGGGCGCGCGTTGGACGGGGGCGCGTTCCGGCGAAGGCGAGGCCGGGGATGACGATGACAACGAGGCCGGGGCGGTGACGCCATAGTGGGCCCACGGGTCGTGCGGGAGGTGGGCCCGCGGCGGAGGGGCGAGTGGTGGGCACGCCTCGATCGGCTGGGGGATGAGGCCCCAGTGCTGAAGAAGCTGCGTCACCAGCCGCACAAACTCCGCGATCGCCTCGAGTACCGATCGCGCCAGCACCTCCGTGTCGACGTCCGCGACGGTAAGCGCGGCTCGACCCAACGAAGTGTCGTCGGTGAGTTGCGACCTCGGCCTTCACCTTCAAGGCGCGTTCGTAGAAGGTCAGTTCAGGTCGAGAAGCAACCATCACACCGCCGAAGGCCATAGGAAGCTCCGATCGGCGCCCTGGCGCGATCCACCGAGGGTCGGTGGCGTCGGGGACGCTCTCCATCCAGTTGGGCGAGGACGTACGATCGAACGAAGCGAAATCTGGATCGGCGGAAGCTGTGGGCGAGAAACGACTGCCTTTTCAGCCGATTCCTTCGATCCAGCGATGAGCTCCTATCGGTCCCTGGCGGGGACTCTCAGGCAGGAAGATGAGGGGACGTCGGGATATGGCTCATACCGGCACATGCCAGAGGGGACGCCCGTCCGCCCAAAACACCTCATATTCCTGTCAAGTCACCCATCGGAGCCCTGAATGACCGCCGTCGTGTTGCTCTCTGCCGAGGCTTCTCGGCGACACGAATTGCCTGAGCTCCAGCCTTTTTGAGGATTCGTGGCCTCCCCAGCGTAGCCGACCCATTCTGGCACTGCGGCACAACTCAGCGTCGCCGCGAGAGCCAGCTGAGCTGGCGGGCTCTGCGTCCTACGCCTCTGGCAGCAACGTCGACCACCCAGTCTCAGCCGCGCAAGGGGGGCTCGCAGACGCCCTCCCATTTTGAGTCGACTTCATATTCACCCAGTTTCACCATCAAATTGCCAGATGCGGGCCATCGACGGGCCCGAAAGACTTTCGATGCATGAAAAATCTGAATAGTTCCCGCCGCTTCACTGGCCAAAAAGAAGGTCCTGACACGCCTGAAATTGGGTACTGAAACTGGGCATTCAGCATATTGCCTGCAGGTCTACTTCAAATTCCACTTCATATTGGTGTCGCCCCGCCCGGCGGCGGCATCCGAGGGGGTCTCCATGGCAGCGCACGAGGTTGGTTCAGGTCCACCAGAAGGTTCGCCCACCCTCGCACCGTGGCCAAAGGGGACGCGCAAGGTCACCGTTGGTCGCCTGGTCGCGGCGACCCACCGACAAGGCGGAGCGCGGCGGCACCTCGGCACCGTTCCGCCCGAGGCGGTCGAGGCATTCCTGGCGGCGCAGGGACCCGGTCGGTACTGGATCGGCTGCCTCGGGCCCGGCGGCCACGTGCTCCCAGGTGGCGCGTTCGCGGTCGAGATCGGAGTCGACACGCCCCAACCGCGGGTCGTTCCCGCACGGACGTCACGTGACTACGCCGCGAAGGGGTCACCGCTGGCGGTGGCGCGGCGCAAGGAGCGCCAGGCCGCCCAGCGTGTCGACGCGATGCGGAAGAAGGTGCGCGCGGTCGAAGGCGAGAACGCTCGTCTTCGAGTCGAGGCCAGCGTGAAGGAGGCGCGCGACCTCGCCGAGCGCCACCGCGCCGAAGGGACCCTGGGGCGGCTTCACGACGAAGTGCAGCGACTCACACGCCAGGTGGGCGACCTGCGGGCTGACCTCGAACACAGCTACAACGAGTTGCGCGCCTACGTTGATGCGGCTTTGGCGAACCGCGGCTTGATCGGGGAGGAGTCGGGGGACGAGGTCAGCTCGCTGCACGGCACCCCCGCCGCGGCTCATGCCATGACGCTGGAAGACCAGGAGGTCGGGGACGATCGCCCCGGGCAGGATGGATCGGGCGCGAGAAGGGCCGGAGAGGTCGGCGGCGAGCCCAAGGCGGATCGGGGAAATCGGGCGAGGGGTCGAGCGGGGCAGGATCGAGGCCTCTCCGCTCTGGCGAACGTGCGGAACGTTGCGTCCGATGGTCGGCGCCAGAAGGCGCAGTCCTCCGAGGCGATCCCCGGTGGGCCGAGCGCAGTGAATCGAGTGATCAAACACCGGGCAGGGCGAAGCTCACGACCGGGGAGGCACTTCAGGCGCTCCCTGGGCAAGACGGCTGTAACCGTTCAGCCCTTGCGCGCCGGGGCAGTCCGATACAACCGTACGGTCGGAGTGGTGCGGCCGCGTAGCTTCGCAGTCGCCCCCCCCGCCACAGAGGAATGCAGCGCCCCCCTCCCCCCGCCCCCCCCCCGAGGCGTGCGCGCCCCCGCGCCGCCCCAACGGCTCGCCGTCGGCTGCCGGGGGGTGCGTTGGTGGCGTGATGACCGAAACCGGTCGCGGAGGTCTCAGGGGGGTCAATGGCCACGAAGGAGCCTGCCCCCTTTGGCCATCAGAAACTGACCCACCCCGGGTCCGTTTCCGTGGCCGCTCACCGCGTGAGCGTGGCCACCTCCTGACCCACCCGTGGCCATCGGGGCTGACCCACCCTCGACATGCCCGGGTCCATCGTCGTGGCCAAGTTCATCCGACCTCCTCCGCGCTCTTCGGCTCGGTCGTGCCGGCGAGTCGAGCGCCGGGGCCGCGCGTGACGAGGACGTCAGCGTGCTGCGCCAGTCGGTCGAGCAGTGCCGCCGTCAGCTTGTCGTCGCCGAAGACGCGGCTCCATTCGCCGAAGGAGAGGTTCGACGTGAGGATCGTCGCGCGCCGCTCGTGACGGGTCGAGAGCACATCGAAGAGCAGCTCCCCGCCGGCCTTCTCGAAGGGCACAAACCCGAGCTCATCGAGCACCAGCACGCCGCACCGCTGGAGCCGCTCGTGCAGCCGCCCGAGCTGCCGGGTGTCGCGCGCCTCGGTCAGCGTCCGCACGAGGTCCGACGCACGGAAGAAGAGCGCGTTGTGCCCGTGACGGATCGCCTCGATCGCCAGCGCGATCGCGAGGTGCGTCTTGCCCGTGCCCACCGGGCCGAGCAGCACGACGTTGCGGGCGGCCTCGACCCACGCGCACCGCGCCAGCTCCTCGACCTTGTGCTTGCTCAGGCCGTGCGGCCGGCGCCAGTCGAACTGCGCCAGCGTCTTGCGTGCGGGCAGCCGGGCGGCGCGCAGGCGACGCTCGACCGCGTGCTCGCCGCGGGTCGTGATCTCCGCGTCGAGCAGCGCGTGCAGGTACGCCACGGGCGACCACTCCTCGTGGATCGCGCGCCGCTCGACCTCCACGAACTCCCGCGCGAGCGTGGGGATCTTGAGCGTGCGGCAGTGGGCACGCACGACCGCCTCCATCGCGTCCCGGTCGACCTCGCCGCTCATGCCACCCTCGCGACGGCGCAGAGGGCGTCGTAGCGGGCGAGGTCGCTCGTCTCGACCTCGTAGCCGCGCAGCGCCGCCGGGACCACCAGCGAGGCGCTGGGGAGCCGTGGCGCGTGACTCTCGGGCAGCAGCTGCTCGGTCGCGAGCGCGTGGGCGATGCGCGTCGCCGTCCTCGCCATGCCCTCCTTGTCGGCGTCGCGGAGCCACGGGGCCAGGCGCCGCGCGGCCTCGATCTCGTCGGGGCTGTGTCGCGTGCGCAGCGCCGCCCAGAGCGCGGGCCACGGGGCGCCGAACTGGGCGACCAGCTCGTGGGCCACCTGGCGCAGCGCCTGGGGCTTGATCGACAGCGGCTGGAGCAGGTGGCGGTAATCGACGCTGCGCCCGCCGAAGGGCATCCGCGGGTGGGTGACCTCGTCGTCCTTGCCGCGCGCGAAGACGACCGTCTCGGGGCCGATGCGCACCTCCATCTCGCCGCCGCACCAGCGGCTCGGCACCGAGTACGAGGCCCCCTGGAGCATGAGGCTCGCGTGATGGCGCAGCGTCACCAGACGCACCTCCGCCGGGTCGAAGACCTCGGTCGAGAGCGGGCGCAACGCGCGTCGCTCGCGCTCCCAAGCGACGACGTCCTCGGCGCGGCGGAGGAAGGCCTCGTCGATGCGTCGCTGGAGCGCCGCGGAGATCGCCGCGAGGGTGTCGCCCGCGGGCAAGGGCACCATGTGCTGGAGCCGCAGGTTGCCGCCGCGACGCTCGACCGAGCCCTTGTCGTGCCCCTCGCCGGGTCGGCAGAAGCGCGCCTCGAAGGCGTAGTGGGCGACGAGGTGGGCGAAGCGCGGACGGAGCAGCCGGGGCTGTCCGAGCAGCACCTTGGCGACGGCGGCGGTGAGGTTGTCGTAGGCGACGGCGGCGAGCACGCCGGCGAAGTGCGCGAAGGCCGCGACGTGGGCCGCCAGGAACCAGGTGGTGTCCTGATGGGCGCAGAGCATCGTGAAGTCGCGCCGCGAGTGCAGCAGGCGCATGAGGAACATCCACGCCTTGGTGCGCACGCCGGCGAGCTCGACCCAGACCTCGAAGAAGTCCACCTGGGCGAGCTCGCCGGGTGGATGCACGAGGGGCACGGTGACCTCCCTCTCGCCGCGACGCAGGTCGGCAACGAGACGACGCACGGTGCGGGCGCTGGCCTCGTGGCCGCGCTCTCGCAGCAGCTCCGTCAGGCGCTCGGCGGTCAGCCGCTGCTTGCCCGCGGTGAAGGAGCGTCGGTCCTTCCAGAGGGCCTCGGCCTCGACACGAACCGCGTCGCGAACCGGAGCGACCCTCGCGTCACGCACGACTTGCGGCCCAGCGATTGACTTGGCCCGCGCGTAGCGACGGACCGTATTGCGAGACAGACCGAGCTCCCGCGACACCTCGCGGAGCGGCACGCCCTCGGTGAGCACCTTGTGCCGAATCACAGCCACCAGATCCATGGGAACCATCCCCGGCGGTTGCAGACCGCCCATCACGTTGTCCAACCCCTCCGAACCACCCCCCGGGGTGGGTCAGTTTCAGTTGGCCAAGATGGGTCAGTTTACGGTGGCCAAGGACACGGAAGGAATCCGGCAGATGCGAAGCCAGGGGTCCCGGGGCTGGTTGCCGAGGCTCAAGCTTCGGACGGCCCGCCCCCCCCCCCCCCCCCCCCCGCCTTGCCCCCCGCCCCGCCGAGTTCGAGGCTAATTTGGTCTGGGTTGCCCATGCTCCGGGGGGAGGCATAGCTGGCGGTCGATGCCGACGGTCGGGAGGTTGTCGGAGGAGTGATCCACTTCGATCGTGTTCCCCGTCAGGTCGCGGAGGGCGAGATCGACATCTTCCACGCCCGGGCCACCCACCCCGAGCACTCGGTAGCAATGGCCCCCCACGACGGCGACCGCCAGCGTCCGGCGCTGCCCTTCTCGGAGGCTGCTCCGTACCAGGTCCGTCACCGCGATGAAGCCTCTGGCGAACTGGCGGGCTCGGAGGCTCATCTGGCTGGACAGGGGATCGGTCGTCGCCTGTCCGCTGGCCGTCCAGGTGCCGGACACCATCGTGCCCGCGGTGGGGGCAGACGCAGGCTCCGATCCTCCCGGCACTGGCGGGAGCGCGGCACATGCACACGGGTCGAAGGAGCCGGAGGGGGAGCAGGCCTGCACACCCGAGCGCCCCCCGTCGCAGGCGCACGCTTGCGTCGCGCCGGGGATGCAGGCGGGCGGAGGCGTCACGCCCGTCGTCGTCGACGGTGGGCGCTCTTCGGAGGTGGGTGCGACGTCGCCAGGCCGTTCGGCGATCGATCCTGCCGGACACCGACGTACCTGGCTCGGCCAGAGGAAGAGCCACCCCTCGGCGGTGTCGATGCGCACCCTCATGGCGCGCGTGCCGCCCTGCACAACTGTTCCGCGCGCGATCACGCGAACCCGGGTCTGGGCGGGGAAGGTCGGCCCGCCAGAGGTCGGCGACTGGCGTTCGAGCAACCGGAACGTCTGGGGCACCGTCACCTCGCAGCCGACCTGCTGCGCCCTCGCGGCTGTCCCAAAGGTGAGGAGGGAAGCGCCCATCAGCCAGCGCGAATGCCTTCGGATCATCGGCGTCTCTCCTGGAGGCGAACGAGACGCCCCTGCGGACCGACGATCGCCGCACGATGCCGACGGGTCAATGGGTCCGCGGAACCGGTCCCGTCGGCCGACGCAAAGAGATGGGGAACCGCGCTCGTCAGGCGTTTGCTCGTTCGAAACTGCGTCGATGCCGCGCCAGCATCGGCTGTGAGAGACCGTGCCGAACGGGCTCGGCAAGGCGCCGACCCTCGTACGCCAGAAACCCCGCGGCGAGTTCGTCGCGCGGGAGGCTCTCCCGCACCGCGCGGCCGACGACCAAGCGGAGCTTGTCGTCGAAGGTGATGAGGTAGCGGTCGAAGGCCGCGTCGTGCAGGCGGTTCAAAGCGATGCCGTTCGCGGGGTCGAGCCGGTGGGTGACGTCGTCTGCCCAGCTCACGATGTGGCTCGCGTTCACCAGGGCCGTGTGGGCCATGCCGGTGAGGGCGCATCGCCCGTCGAAGTTCTCCAGCACCACGCGCCGGAAGTAGTCTTGACCCAGCCGCACCACGCGCTGCGCTGACGTCTCCGTGGCTAGCTGCTGCGCCACGCCACCTGCCCGCGCTTCGGCCGGCCCAGCGGGAAGGCCCTCCACGCGGACCCGCCACAGCCCCTCGCTCTCAGGCGCGACCACCTCGTGGTTGGTCTGGAACTCCTCCCAGACCTCCGCGTCGAGGGCGCTGGCGCCGGGGAGCCCGTTCACGCCGCGGGCGAGCTCCAGCCGCATCGAGCGAGGTGAGGTTGTTGAGCTTCATCGCGACGCTCGACGGGTGCGGCCGAGCGCTGCGGCCAGCTCGATCACCTGCCGGTTGCCCTTGTGCTGCTGGCCGAAGGGGATGCGCCAGTAGAGGTGCAGGGCCAGCAGGAGTTCGTCGCGGGTCCACCGTCGCCGTTCCGCGTCCGCCATCCGGCGACGCTACCAGGTCGACAGCGAGCCAGCGCTCAGGCGATGTTGAACGGGACCAGATACGTCTTCTGCGGGATGGAGCGACCCGCGGGGACGAACGCGACGAGCGCGACCTCCACGACGTACGCGGGGTCGCGTAGCACCCGGTCGCGCTCCTCCGTCACGAGGTACTGAATGAACGCAAGCGTCAGGAGCTGGCGGGCCTGCACGGTCTCCGTTCGGCTGCCGGTGCGGCCGTACTTCTTGATCTCCCAGAACCCTGCCCGACGACGATCCCGGTCGACGGCAAAGAGATCGAGGCGCGCGCCTTCGATCACCCCAGCGCCCCGCACGTTGCGGTTGCGGTCGCAGAGCGCGTCGAAGCGGGTGAAGAACTCGTCGGTGAAGATCTCGGCCACGCGCCGTGTGCCCGCGGCAACGAGCTTCGTGGGGTCCTTCGCCCTGGCCCGCTCGCGCGCCGAGACCCGGAAGTTCTCGTAGACGAGCCCCTCCTTCGGAAACTCGTCCCCACGGACAAGGTGCCGGGCGAAGCAGACCTCGGGGTAGTGCTGGTTGCCCGTGCTTCTCCCCGATGCGACTGACCGCGCCTGATTCGCGATCGGCCGGGTGACTTGCCGAGGGCGCCCGTTACGCTCAGCAGCTCGTCGACCACCTGCCGGCCCGCGGCGCCCCACCTCAGGTACTCGTCGTGGTCGTACTCGAACTGCTGCTCTACGAAAGTGATGGTTCGGTCCATGGTGCTCGCGGGTTCTCTCTCGGCCGATGGGAGAAGGGTGAAGAGCGCTCGGCGTTGCGGTCCTGGCCATCCGGGGCCCCTTGCGAACGGAACCCACCCCCCCGCCCCCCCCGGCTCCTCGGGGGGCGCCTCCCCGCCCGGCCCGCGCGCCGCGCTGGCGCCGCCGCGCCCCGCGCGGTTGCGGTCGTGTCTCGCCCCACGATGACCGGGGGACAGCTGATCGACGCGCCGCAGCCTGGACAGATCGTTCGCGTGCGCTCGCGCCAGTACCTCGTCGACGACGTCGCCCCGCCGCCGCGCCCCGGCGACGCCACGCTCGTGCGCCTCTCGTGCCTCGACGACGACGCCCAGGGCACCGCCCTCTCGGTGCTCTGGGAGTGCGAGCTCGACGCCCGCGTGCTCGAAGTCACCTCGTGGCGCGACGTCGCGAAGCGCGGCTTCGACCCGCCCGCCCGCTTCGCCGCCTACCTCCACGCCCAGCGCTGGAACTGCGTCACCTCCACCACGCCGCGCCTCTTCCAGAGCCCCTTCCGCGCGGGCATCCGCGTCGATGCCTACCAGCTCGAACCCCTCCGCAAGGCGCTGGCCCTGCCGCGCGTGAACCTCTTCATCGCCGACGACGTGGGGCTCGGCAAGACCGTCGAGGCGGGGCTCATCCTGCGCGAGCTGCTCATGCGCCAGAAGGTGCGGCGCGTGGTCGTCGCGGCGCCGCCGTCGGTGGTGCTCCAGTGGCGAGACGAGCTCGACGCCCGCTTCGGGCTGCCCTTCGTGATCCTCGACCGGGACTACGTGCTCGCCAAGCGCCGCGAGCGCGGCTACGGCGTGAACCCCTGGTCGACGCACTCGCGCTTCATCATCTCGCACGCCCTCCTGCGCAACGAGGAGTACGCCAGCGCCCTGCGCGACTGGCTCGCCGACGAGGGCCCCGGCCCTGCGCTGCTCATCCTCGACGAGGCCCACAACGCCGCGCCCGCGAGCGGCGCGAAGTACGCCATCGACTCCAAGATGACCCGCGTGGTCCGCGAGATCGCGCCGCGCTTCGACCACAAGCTCTTCCTCTCGGCGACGCCTCACAACGGCCACACCAACTCGTTCTCCGCGCTGATGGAGATCCTCGACCCGCAGCGCTTCGTGCGCGGCGAGGAGATCGAGTCGGCGAAGCAGCTCGACCCGGTGATGGTGCGCCGGCTCAAGGGCGACCTGCGAAAGGCGACGGGGGAGTTCCCCGAGCGCAAGGTCATCCAGATCGACATCGACGGCCTGCCCGACACGCGCCCGAGCTCGAACTCTCTCGCCTCCTCGATGAGTACCGCTCTGTCCGCGAGGCCCTCGTAGCCAGCGCCGCGCGCTCCGCCCAGGCCGCCGCGGCGCTCGTGACCATCGCGCTACAGAAGCGGCTGCTCTCGTCGATTGAGGCCTTCGCGTGCACCCTGCGCGTCCACCGACGCGGTGCGCTCAAGCAGATCGACGCCGCCGTCGCGAAGCGCCCGGCGAAGGTCAACGAGACGCAGCTCGCCCTCGCCGTCGAGGCGCCCGGGAGCGACGACGAGCGGGCCGAGCTCCCCGAGGCGCAGGTGCAGGCCGAGGTCGACGCGCAGATCGAGCTCGCCAGCGAGGCCCTCGGCGGAGACGACACCGCCCGCGACACGGCCTCCCTGCGGGCGCGCGCGACCACCCTGCTCGACCGCATGTCGGAGATCGCCGAGGCGCACCGGCACGAGGTCGACCCGCGCACCGAGCGGCTCCTCGCGTGGATGCGCGAGCACCTCCTCGACGGCCGCCGGTGGAAGAACCGCCGCGTGCTGATCTTCACCGAGTACGCCGACACCAAGCGCTACCTCGAAGAGCGCCTGCGCGAGGCCTTCGCCGACACCGACGACGCCGAGCGGCGCATCGGCACCTTCCACGGCGGCATGGACGACGAGTCGCGCGAGGCCATCAAGCGCTCGTTCAACGCCGATCCGGTGCACGATCCGCTGCGCATCCTCATCGCCACCGACGCCGCGCGCGAGGGCGTCAACCTCCAGAACCACTGCGCCGACCTCTTCCACTTCGACGTGCCGTGGAACCCCTCGCGCATGGAGCAGCGCAACGGCCGCATCGACCGCAAGCTCCAGCGCGAGGCGGAGGTGCGCTGCCACTACTTCGTCTACACGCAGCGCCCCGAAGACCGCGTGCTCCAGACGCTCGTCGAGAAGACCGCGACCATCCAGAAGGAGCTCGGCTCGCTCTCGCAGGTCGTCGAGGTGCGCCTCGTGTCGATGCTTGCGGCGGGCATTCGACGCGCCGACGCGCGCACCCTCGCGCAACACATCACGGCCCTCGACGCGAGCGCTCGGAGCGCCGTCGTCGACCGCGAGCTCGAAGCCGTGCGCGTCCGTCACAAGGCCCTCTCCGAGAACCTCGACCTGCTCCGCAACATCCTCCAGGACAGCAAGAAGGCCATCGCCATCACGCCCGCGGCGCTGCGGCACGCCCTCGACGCCTCGCTCGCGCTCCACGGCGCCCCTCCCCTCGCGCCCGTGGACACCTCCGAGGCGGTCGACGATCCGGCGCGCGTGCGGTGGACCTTCCCCCGCTCGACACCCGCCACGGGGCCGACGCGAGCTGGGCCGACACGCTCGACACCCTGCGGGCCCCTCGCGCCCGCGACGAGAAGCTCTGGGAGTGGCGACGGCGCGCGCCCATCCGCCCGGTGACCTTCGCCGACGCGGGGTCGCTCGACGCCGACGTGGTGCACCTGCACCTCGAACACCGCGTGGTGCAGCGGCTGCTCGGGCGCTTCCTCTCGCAGGGCTTCGTGCACGACGACCTCACCCGCGCGACCGTGCTGCGCACCGATGCCACCGTCCCCCGCGTGGTGCTGCTCGCGCGGCTCTCGCTCTACGGCGATCAGGCGTCGCGCCTCCACGACGAGATCGTCGCCACGCCCGCCCGTTGGACCGACCCGGCCGACCGCAGCGAGCCCCTGAAGCCCTACGCCGAGACGACCCGGCTGGAGACGCTCGCGCTCCTCGAAGACTCCCTCTCCAACACCGCCCTGCACTCGGTGCCCGAGGCCATCCGGCAGACCCTCGCGGCCAGCGTCGAGCGCGACGTGAAGGAACTCCTCGGCTCCCTGCGCGCCCGCGCCATGGGCCTCGCCGACGGGTTCGCGCGCAAGCTCATCGAGCGCGGCGCCATCGAGGCCGCGGAGATGGAGGCCGTGCTCAAGACCCAGAAGCTGCGCATCGCGAAGCTCGTCGCCGAGGAGGAGCCCGACGTGGCGCGCGGTCAGTTGTCCTTCGACGAGCGCCACCGCGGGTGGGACGCGCAGGAGAGCGAGCAGAAGGCCGCCGACCTGCGGCACTGGAAGAAGCGCCTCGCCGCGATCGACCACGAGATCGTCGCCGAGCCCGCGAAGATCCGCCGCAGCTACGAGGTGCGCGCCGAGCGCATCGAGCCCATCGGCATCGTGTACCTCTGGCCGGTGACGGGGTGATGCGTGGCCGCTGATCCCGAGCTGCGCCTGCACCAGGAGTGGATGGGCTATCTCCAGCCCGTCGGGCTCGTGGTCTCGCCGCCCGCCCTCGTTGCGGCGCAGGCCTTCGTCAACCGCAACGTCGCGCGTGAGCAGCAAGCGCTCGCCTCCGTCGTCTCCCCCGTGCGCGTCCCGTCGCCGGAGGGGGGGACCGTCGAGGCGCAGTCCCTCACCGACTTCGCGGCCTTCACCCGCGCGGTGCTCGACTGGCAGCACGCCGACCTCCAGGGGTCGGCCGGGCAGTTGTCGCTCCCCGACGAGCTCACCGTCGCGCTCCCCGAGTACGGCGACACGCTCAAGCCCACCTACGCGGTGCCCGACCCCGACCGGCCGGGGCAGTACGCCTCCTCGTCGAGCTCGTCCCCACGGGCACCGACCTCGACCGCGACCCGCACGCCGAGGGACGGCGCTGGCAGGCCTCCCCGCAGATGCGCTTCGAGCGCCTGCTCCGCGAGACCGGCGTCCCGGTGGGGCTGCTCTCCAACGGCACGCACCTGCGCCTCGTGTACCGCCCGGCCGGCGAGTCGTCGGGCTACGTCACCTTCCCCGTCGGACCGATGCTCGAGCCCGCGGGCCGGCCCATCCTCGGCGCGCTGGTGATGCTCCTCGGGGCCGAGCGGCTCTTCACGCTGCCGCCCAACCAGCGCCTGCTGCACATCCTCAAGGAGTCGCGGAAGTACCAGAACGAGGTCTCGACCGCCCTCGCCGAGCAGGTGCTCGGGGCGCTGCACGACCTCTTGCGGGGCTTCCAGGCGGCCGACGATGCGACGAGCGGGCGGCTGCTGGGCGACGTGCTCCGCGAGGCGCCCAGCGAGGTCTACGGCGGGCTGCTCACGGTGCTCCTGCGGCTGGTCTTCGTGCTCTACGCCGAGGACCGCGGGCTCATCGGCGGTGATCCCGTCTACCAGGCCTCGTATGCGCTGACTGGGCTCTTCACCGAGCTGCGCGAGGACGTCGCCCGCTTCCCCGACACCATGGAGCAGCGGCAGGGCGCGTGGGCGCGACTGCTGGTGCTCTTCCGCCTGGTGCACGACGGCGCGGCGCACGGAACCTTCCGGATGCCCGCACGCTACGGGAAGCTCTTCGACCCGGACGTCTACCCCTTCCTCGAAGGGCGTGCGCACAAGTCGCTGAGGCAGCAGGGCGCGCGCGTCGAGGTGCCGAAGGTCTCCGACGGGGTCGTCCACCGGGTGCTCGACTCGCTGCTCGTGCTGGCCGGCGAGCGGCTGTCGTACCGCGCCCTCGACGTCGAGCAGATCGGCAGCGTCTACGAGGCCATGATGGGCTTCGCCATCGAGCGGGCCGTGGGGCCGTCCATCGCGGTGAAGCCGCAGCACGTGGTGGTCGACCTCGGCGCGCTGGTGAAGAAGTCCGGCGCCGAGCGCGTGAAGGCCCTGGCCGACGAGGCCGGGTGCAAGCTGCCCGCGGCGCAGGCCGAGCGGGTGAAGGCCGCGAAGACCGTCGACGAGCTGGTCGCGGCGCTCGACAAGCGGGTGTCACCGCGGACGCCGCGGGTGATCGTCGCGGGGGGGATGTTCCTGCAGCCGGGGGAGGAGCGGCGGCGGTCGGGGTCGCACTACACGCCGCGCTCGCTCACCGAGCCCATCGTGCGGACGACGCTGCGGCCGGTGCTGGAGGCCCTCGGGGCGGCGCCGCGGCCGGAGGCGGTGCTGGGATTGAAGGTGTGCGACCCGGCCATGGGGAGCGGGGCCTTCCTGGTCGAGGCGTGCCGCGCGCTAGGGGATGTGCTGGTGGCGTCGTGGCAGGCCCACGGGCTGCCCGAGGACCTGCCCGACAACGAAGACCCCGTGCTGCACGCGCGGCGGCTGGTGGCGCAGCGGTGCCTCTATGGCGTCGACAAGAACCCCTTCGCGGTCGACCTCGCGCGGCTCTCGCTCTGGCTGGTGACGCTCGCCAAGGACCATCCGTTTACGTTCCTCGACCACGCGCTGCGGCAGGGGGACTCGCTGGTGGGGCTGTCGCGCGAGCAGATCAGCTGCCTCAACTGGGAGGTCGGCAAGCAGGTTCCGCTGGTGCGGGCGGTGGTGGAGAAGGCCGTGGCGGAGGCCGAGGCGCGGCGCGGGGAGATCCACGCGCGGGCGATGGCCGACGACGTCGGGGAGAAGCGGCGGCTGCTCGATGAAGCCGAGCGGGCCATCGGCGACGCGCGGATGCTGGGGGACTGCGTGGTGGCGGCGTTCTTCGATGAGGAGAAGGACGCTGGGCGGAAGAAGCGGGTCAAGGCGCTCGGGGAGACGGTCAAGCTCTGGCTGCAAGGGGCGATCGTCAACGAGGTCGAGGGGGAGCGGGGAGAGCAGGGGAACCCCCCCCCCCCCCCCCCCCCCCCCCCCCCCCCCCCCCCCCCCCCCCCCCCCCCCCCCCCCCGGCGGATCCGAAGGGCGAACTGGAGGGGATCGCCAGGGGCTGAGGGAGCGGGCGCGGCCGGTGACGCCATTGGCGAGGTGCCAGGCCGCGAAGGTGTGGCGGAGCGAGTGGAGCGAGAAGGGCTCGATCTCGAGGTCGGTCGCGACGTCGTCGAGGTCGCGCCAGTTCATGGCCCAGGGGCGGAGGAGCTTGCCTCGGTGCCGAGGCCCCACCGAGGCGTGCTCGACGAGCTCGACGACGGGGCGCACCAGGGGACCTCGCGGTCGCGCCGGGCGTTCTTGGTGCCGCGGATGCGGACGAGGCCGCGGGGAGGTCGAGGTCGATGCGCTCGGCCTGCTGGAGGGCCGAGAACTCGGCGCCCCGCACCGACGGCGAGGGCGACCCAGGCGGCGCGATCGACGGTGAGCTCGCCGATCACGCGCTGCACCTCGACCAGCGTGAGGAACCGTGTGCGCGGCTGGTAGTTGGCGGAGAAGCGCTCCGGGCATCACGTCGTCCACGCGACCGAACCAGATCCTCGCGCGGCGCGCGGTGGAGAGGGCGCCCTTGAGCGCGTGAAGCTCCTTGAAGATGGTGTGGTCGGAGACGCCGTCGTCGCGGCGGGTGGCGATGTACTGGTCGCTGGTGGCCGACGTGACGTTGACGAGGGGGAAGTCTCCGCCGAGCACGTCGAGCACCACGCCGAGCTTGCGCTTGTATAAGGCGACGGTGTCGCTCGCGAGCTTCCCCGCGTGCTCCTCGGCGAGGTGGCGGGCGTGCTCGAGGTCTACGGCTTCCTGGATCGTGCTCGCCGCTGCCGCGCGACGGGCAGCACCCTCGGGGTCGGCGCGGTCGCGCTCCCACTGCCGCAGCCAGACTTCGGCCGCCTTGCGGTCGGTGCAGCCGGTCGCGATCTCGGTGTCGCTGCCGCCAGAGCGGTCGCGGAGGTACCAGTAGGGGCCTTTGCGTCGGAGAGTTGCCACGTTGCGAGCCTTTCGAGGTAGCGGAGCCAGTGGTCTTCGCGGATCAAACCGTTCGCGCCCCCGGCCTTGCCGATGTGATCGTAGATCCATCGCCGCGATCGGCCGCACCTGGCGCGTTGATGTCCCTTCGCCAGTGAGGTAGCGCGGCGGCTCGACGGGCGCGTCCGCCGTCGCGGTCGCGGCGCCAGCGATCGGTTCACGAGCCCGGCCGTTCCGCCCGCCAGAGCGGCCACGGCTCGAGGTCGTCGCGGCCTCCGCGGGGGTGCTGCTCGCTGTGTTCGGTCGGGTCATGTCCCGCAGCGAGCCGAGACGCGGCGGGCGTCTGCCAGCGACTCCTGACACTGGCCCGAGTCAGCGAGGCGCGCGGTCGGTCGTCTCGGGTTGCCGAGCGGCGTCGCGCTTCCTCCTCTTGTCGAGGAAACTGAAGGCGTTGGACGCCCTGCTTCGGAGCCATGCCGCACGCCCGGAGTGCTGCCTTCGCGATGCTCTCTGCGTCGCGGTCCGTCATCTGAGCTCAACGTCGTACCGAGCGCGCAGGCGACGCGGTCACGCCCGGTACGGTGTTCGGGTAGATGGCCGGGTACAGGTGCTCGATGCACCAGGCGAGCGCGTCGGCTTGATCGAGGTAGGCGTCCTGGTCTTCGCCGTCGGGACCTTCCCGGCGAAGCGGAGGCAGCTGAGCGATCGCGCGACTGGCGATCTTGAGGACCTCGAGGGCGGCGGCGGGTTTGTGGCCTGAACAGATGAGACGCGGATCGCCCGCGCCCAGCGGAACCCGGTCCGGGCGACGACGACGCAGGTACGCGTAGGCGTCGTTGAGGAACCTGGTCGCGGTGTCGGGGTCGTCACGGAGGGCGAGCTCGAGGGCCTTGAGCGTCGTCGCGATGACCAGGGCATTCGGGTCACCGAGCGCAGCCTCGGGCGGTAGCGTTCGGCGAGCGCCATCAGATCGATCGCCGGCGTGAGGACGTACAGTCTCGACAGCCGCCCCTCCAGCTCGGCGCGCAGTCGATCGAGGTACGCCTGCTCCGTCTCGTGACCCGGGTACGGACCGCGCGCCAAGCGTCGCCGGACTCACGCTCCTCGATGGTCGTCCGCCACGGGGTGTTGTTGCCATCCGCGGTCAGCACCATCCGACGGTCCACCGTGAGGTAGACGGTCGCGCTGAAGGGCGGCGGCACCGGAGCGCTGGCAACCGGCGCAGTAGGAGGCCTCGGCGTCGAGGTGCCTAGAGTCTTGCGGCGCCGGGTGGATGCGACGGCCGGTGCCTTCGCCGTCCGAGGTGGAGAGGTTGGTTTTGCCATGGCCCCTGGCGTGATCGACGCAACGGGGTTCGGCAACAAAATGTATCGAGGCCTGCGCGCCTGGGGCTCACTTGCAGGTCACTCCCACGACTTTCACGAAGACTTTCACGAGGGCTTTCACGAGGGCTTTCACCACACCCGACGGCCCCACGTTCGCCCGAGCGGAGCCACGTCGGCCGTCGCAGAAGTGCGCGATCGTGCTGCCCGCAAGCTGTTTGCTCGCGTCCGCTGTCTCGCTCCCGGGGACCGCGGCCACGTCCTCGACCACCAGCCCGCGTTGGCCGTCGAGGTCCACCCTGCCTTTGAGGTCACCCGCTCGTGAAAGTCGGCCGCCCACTTTCACATGCGCGCCGTGAAAGCTGAGTGCGGGTACGCACAGATGACTTTCACAGAAGAAGTCACCTGAATTTCAATACAGATTACGAATGGAACCGTCCTGCGGTACTTTGCCGGGGACCCCTGACGCGAGCTGCACCCGCCGGGGCCGCCCCTCCCCGGGGGGGGGGGGGGGGAGGGCCTGGGGGGGGCCCGGGGCGGCGCCCGACCGCCGGACCGGCCCGGCCGGGCCCCGGGCTCGTCGGCGACGCTGCGCCGCCGATGACCCGCCCCCCCCGCCGGGCCGTCCGAGCCGGGCCTGCACTTCATGCTGCCGCCGGATCGACGGCTTCCCGGGGTCAGGGAGCTGATCGACCAGCAGGGCTACTTCGTCCTGCATGCGCCGCGGCAGGTGGGCAAGACCACCGCGCTGCTCTCGCTCGGCGCAGCGCTGACGGCCGAGGGCCGGTACGCAGCGTTGCTCGTGTCGATGGAGACCGGGGCCGCCTTCCCCGACGACGTGGGCGCCGCGGAGCACGCGATCCTCGCCGAGTGGCGCCGGTCGGCGCGACACCAGCTCCCGGCCGACCTGCAGCCGCCGCCGTGGCCGGACACGCTGCCGGGTTCGCGCATCGGCGCGGCGCTCGAGGCGTGGTCGGCGGCGAGCGCACGGCCGCTGGTGGTCTTCCTCGATGAGATCGACGCGCTGCGGGACAACGTGCTGCTGTCGGTGCTGCGACAGCTCCGTGCCGGGCACCGCTCGAGACCAGAGGGTTTCCCGTGGGCGCTGGGACTCGTGGGGCTGCGAGACGTGCGTGACTACAAGGTCGCCTCGGGCGGCAGCGAGCACCTGCACACGGCGTCGCCGTTCAACATCAAGGTGCGCTCGCTGACGATGCGCGAGTTCACGGCCGACGAGGTCGCCGAGCTCTACGCGCAGCACACCGCCGACACGGGGCAGCGGTTCGAGGACGACGCGCTTCGGCAGGCCTTCGCCCACACCCAGGGGCAGCCGTGGCTGGTCAACGCGCTCGCGTACGTCGTGACGACGGAGCTGAAGCCCGACCGCGCGGTGTCGATCACCGCGGCCGACATCGACCGCGCCCGCGACGTCCTCGTCGATCGGCAGGACACGCATCTGGACTCGCTGGCCGAGCGGCTGCGCGACCCGCGGGTGCGCGCGGTGATCGAGCCGATGATCCAGGGGGAGTCGCTGGCGGCGCTCGCGCCCGACGACCTGCGCTTCGTGCTCGACCTCGGGCTGGTGCGCGAGCGCGCCGACGGCGGGGTCGAGGTGGCCAACCCGATCTACCGCGAGATCATCGCGCGGCAGCTCACGGTGACGATGCGCGCGTCGCTGCCGGTGATGGCGCCGACGTGGCTCGCGGCGGACGGGCGCATGGACTTCGACCGGCTGCTGGAGGCATTCGTCGCGTTCTGGGTGCAGCACGGCGAGGCGATGCTGGCGAGCTCGCCGTACAACGAGGCGGCGCCGCAGCTGGTGATGATGGCGTTCCTGCACCGGGTGGTGAACGGCGGCGGAAGGATCGACCGCGAGTACGCCATCGGCTCCAAGCGGCTCGACCTCTGCGTGGCGCACCGCGGCGAGCGGCTCGGCATCGAGGTCAAGACCTGGCGCGACGCCGACAAGGCGAAGGACCCGACGATCGATGGGCTCACGCAGCTCGACGGGTACCTCGCGCGGTTGGGCGTGGCGGAGGGGTGGCTGGTGCTCTTCGATCAGCGGAAGAACGTCCCCGCGCTGCCCGAGCGACGGGCCGTCGAGGCGGTCACCACGGCGGGCGGGCGAGCGGTGAAGGTCGTCCGCTGTAGGGCCCGGCGGATGAGTGCCGGGGCGAGGGGCGGAGAGCCTCCGGTGTCGTTCGCGTGGGGGCCCGACGGGTTCAGCGTTCGCGCCCCCGGGCCGTCGTCGGTCGCACCGACCAGCGGTTGCCCTGGTTGCCGCTGCTCACGAAGACGAGGGCGTGCCCCTCGTGATCGACGTCGCGGAGCCGGGTCAGGCAGCGGCCCAGGCGGTCGGCCGTGCTGCGATCGTCGAGCGGGCCCGGCGCGAAGACCTTCAACGCCTCCCGCAGGTGGGGGTACTTCGTCGGTGGCTCACGCTTCAGCGCGTCGAGCGCCTGCCTCGCGCTGCAGCCGCCGGGAAGGTCCACCACGAGCTCCGTCCAGCCGCGCACCAGGTCGGCGCTCGCGGCGTCCGTCGCAGGTGGCTGGTCCTGGGGTCTGACCTCCGTCACGACCGGGTCCTCGCAACCGCTCCAGACCACGGCCGAGCGCACGGGCCGGACCACCGTTCAAGCCGGGCCAGCGGGATAGATGTACGTCGGGCGCACCCGCGGCCTGGTAGGCCCGAAGCAGCGTCAGCGCCGCCGCGACGAGACGGACCGACGGTCCATCGAAGGGCTCGCCCAGCGGTCGGCTCGGCGCATCCTGGTTGATGAGGAGATCCACCCCCTCGCAGCGGATCGAGAGGCCCGCCCGGGGTCGGTCACGGTCGCGGGGCGTCCGAACGATCGAGGCACACCACACGACGCCGTGGGTCGCATGCGCGCGATGCAGTGCCTCCCGGAGGCGCCTCCAAGCGGTCGGCGTGTGCGACGAGAGGTTGCTCAGGACCGCCAGGGACTCGCCGCTCGCGAGCAGGGTGTCGAGCAGCCGACGAGGCGCGGCTCCCACGTCCTCGGCGTCGATGGAGGCGACCTGATCGGCGCCGACGATGGCGACGACACGATCGACCAGCTCATCGGCCCATCGGGCGGCGCGTGTGTCATCGACGATACACAGCGGGGAAGCCGCGCCGACCGCGAAGCGCGCGAAGATCGAGGCGACCATCGCAACCCACGCCGCGCGGTCGCCCGGTGTCGCGAAGGGAACGTGGTCCACGACCCCGAGGAGGAGTTCCGCGGCGGACTGCGCCGCGGCCCTGGTCGGCCTGGTGGCGATGGGTGGGTACTCCGCGTTGGGTGCGAGGTAGAGGCCGGTCGTAGCGTCGTACCCAGGGGTCTGGAGGACGGTGCCGTCGGGCCGAAGGACCGGTGTCACAACGAGGCCGGCGAGCGGACGGAGACCGGGC
>JADJAE010000089.1 GCA_016704445.1 Deltaproteobacteria bacterium | reverse complement strand
TCCTCCGACGCGAACTGCCCGTCGATCCAGGCCACCGCCACCAGGGACTTCAAGATCGCCATGCTCCTGCTCGTGCATCGACTTCGCCTCTGCGCTCATGGTCGCGGCCTCTCCGCGACGTTGGTGCCCCCGGAGGATAGACAACTTCACCAGATGCTGGGAAGGGAAGGAAGCCCGTCCCGCGGTCGGACGGGATATGTCACACCCCGTGGGCGCCCCGGGCTGCGATGTGGCATGTGAGTGGAAATCCGAGGAGGCATCGAGAAACGCCATGAGTTTTGGAAAGAACCCCCACGTCGCCAAGGCGACGGCCGCCGAGCAGAAGGCGCGGGCCGCTGGAGACGAGAGCGCGCGGGTCACCGCGTGGCGCGAGGCCGCCGCCAGTGGGAGCGCGCCGCCGAGCGCGAGCCCATGCCCAGCGCGCCAGCGAGTACACCCTCAACGCTGCCGCGGCGCGAGGGGCGGCCGACAGCCCCGCCGAGGCCGCGAGGCGCCCGCCCCGCCGTGGCGCCCGCCAAGGTCGACCCCACCGAGCTCAACTGACCGCTGCGCGAGGCGCGCCGCCGTGATGCGGTGCAGCCGAAACTGCCGGGGCTCGCCCTTGTCGAGGTCGTCGCAGTTGAGGAGGGTCTCGGTGCGCTCCATCACCACTGCGCGCACCCGCACCGAGCGCTCGGCGGGCCCGCGCGCGCCCTCGTAGGAGATCACCACCGCGCGCTGCTCCACCCAGGCGCACTCGATGACCGCGCGCACCTCCGGGGGGCAGCTCTGCGCCGGGACGCCGACGAAGGACAGCGAGCGCTGCAGCGCCGAGAGCTCTCGCGCTGGGCGCGGCGGCAGGGGGGCCGACTCCACCTTGTCGAGCGCCGTGCCGAGGTGTCGGTGAAGGGGCACCAGCGCTGCTCGATGAGCAGCCGGCCCGCGGTCACGAGCAGCGACGCCTCCCGGGCGGTGAAGTTCACCGGCGGCAGCGCGTACGACCGGTCGAGCGCGTAGCCGCCACCGCGACCGCGCTCGGCGTGCACCGGGAGCGACGCGGCGCGCAGGCTCTCCAGGTCGCGGTACATCGTGCGCAGGCTCACGTTGAAGCGCTCCGCGAGGGCCTCTGCGGTGATGATGCGCTGCGGCGGGCGCGCAAGGCCTCTGAGATGGCGAAGAGACGCTCGGTGCGGCGCATCGCACAAACCTGACAGCCAACTGCCATTTCTGCTAGCAGGTGCGTGAGACCAGGCCGTGGGCACCGCGACGCGGGCGTGGGTCGGCCCGCCCACGCTCCGGCCTGGCGACCGGCGGCGCCGCCCCGGCGAAGGCCGCAGGGCACGCGGGCTGCTCTCTGGATGGCTCCATGGACCTCTTCTTCGCCAGCATCCCCGGCCTCATCTCGGTGGGCCTCCTCGTCGCCACGCTCCGCCTCGGCCGCAGCGCGAACGCACCTGCCAGGTAGAACGGAAGGTCCCCGAAGCGGACGCAGCGCCTGCCGCCCAGGCATCGTATGCTGCCGATCCCGCGGCGCCGTCACCCCCTCCACGGAGGGCGCTGACGGCTTCGCCGAAAGGAGTCCGCACCGCCATGTCCCAGCCGCACACCGCGCTCCCCCGCGCCCCCTTCGCACCGGGGGGGGCCTTCGAGATCGACCACGACCGCGCCCGCAAGCTCCTCACCGTGGCCTTGTCGCAGGGCGGCGACGCCGCTGACCTCTTCGCCGAGTACGGCCTCGGGGCCTCGATGGTCCTGGAGGAGGGCATCGTGAAGTCCGCCAGCCGCGGCGTGTCCGTCGGCGTCGGCATCCGCGTGCAGCGCGGGTTCGCGGCCGGCTACGCGTACACCGGAAGACCTCTCCTGGGAGGCCCTGCTGCGGGCGCGCGCACCGCGGCGCAGATCGCCCGCGGCGACGCCCGCCAGGTCGCCGAGGTGACCGACCGCGCGCACCCCGAGCGCTACGCCGTCGCCGTGCCGTCCATCGTCGTGCCGGGCGCCGGCAAGCGCGACCTGCTGCTCCAGGCCGACCGCACCGCCCGCGCCGCCGACAGCCGCGTGCATCGGGTGGAGGCCTCGCTCAACGAGTCGGTGCGCGAGCTGCTAATCGCCACCAGCGAGGGGCGCTTCGTGCGACGTGCAGCCCATGCTGCGCTTCGGCGTGCGGGTCATCGTGGAGAGCGAGGGCAAGCGCCAGTCCGGGGCTCCGGCGGCGGCGGCCGCGTGGGGATGGAGTACTTCGACCAGCCGGGCAAGTCCGTCGACGACCACGCCCGCGAGGCCGTGCGCCTCGCCATCGCGATGCTCGACGCGCGCGAGGCGCCCGCCGGGGAGATGGAGGTCGTGCTCGGTCCGGGGGACGCGGGCATCCTGCTGCACGAGGCCGTGGGCCACGGGCTCGAGGCGGACTTCAACCGCAAGGGCGTGAGCAACTACTCGGGCCGCATCGGCTCGCCGGTGGCCTCGGAGCTGTGCACCGTCGTCGACCGCGGCGACCTCGACCACGGGCGCGGGTCGATCAACGTCGACGACGAGGGCTTCACGCCGACCAGCACCAC
This sequence comes from Deltaproteobacteria bacterium, assembly GCA_016704445.1. Classification (GTDB taxonomy): domain Bacteria; phylum Myxococcota_A; class Polyangia; order Polyangiales; genus SCUS01. The sequence continues at coordinate 30,559 of JADJAE010000089.1, read as the reverse complement.
GCTCATCGAGAACGGCCAGCTCGTGGGCTACCTGCACGACACCTTCTCGGCGCGGCACTTCGGGCTCGCGCCGACGGGCAACGGGCGGCGGGAGAGCTTCCGCGCCACGCCGATGCCGCGCATGACCAACACGCTGCTGCTGGCCGGTCCGCACGACCCCGAGGGAGATCATCCGCTCGGTGCAGAACGGCATCTACGCGCGGCGCTTCGGGGGCGGCCAGGTGGACATCGCGTCCGGGGACTTCGTGTTCTCGCTGAGCGAGGCGTACCTCATCGAGGGCGGGAAGATCACCGCGCCGGTGAAGGACGTGAACCTCATCGGCAACGGCCCCGACGCGCTGTCGAAGGTCACGATGCTCGGCACCGACCTCCAGGTGTCCGATGGCATCTGGACCTGCGGCAAGGAAGGGCAGAGCGTGCCCGTGGGCGTGGGCTGCCCCACCATCAAGATCTCGTCGATGACCGTCGGCGGCACCGCCGTCCAGGGGCGCTGAGGAACACATGGGAAACAACCAGGACGACATGCTGCGCGACCGCGCCGACGCGGTGCTCCGGCGCCTCCTCGACGGCGGGGCTACCGACGCCAAGGTGGTCGCGCGCGCGGGGCAGGACCTCTCGGTGCGGGTGCGGCTCGACGAGGTCGAGCTCGTGGAGGAGGCGGGCACCTGCTCCATCGCGGTGCGGGCCTTCAAGGGCAAGCGCGTCGCGACGAGCTCCACCAACGACCTCACCCCCGACGGCCTCGACCGCCTCGTGCGCGACGCCCTCGAGCTCTGCGACCTCTCGCAGGAAGACCCCTACGCGGGCCTGCCCGACCCCGACGAGCTCACCAAGGCGTGGGACGACCTCGGCCTCCACGACCCGGCCTGCGACGGCGTCGACGCCGACGACGCGGTGCGCCGCTGCCAGCGCGCGGAGAAGGCCGCGCGCGACTACGACCCGCGCATCAACAACAGCGAGGGCGCCTCCTTCGGGCGCACCTCGGGCGGCTTCTACATGGCCACGAGCGGCGGCTTCCGCGGCGGGTACCGAGGGAGCTACGCGTCGCTCTCGGTCTCCCCCGTCGCCTCCGACGAGGGCGGGAAGAACCGCACGGCCAGCTACTGGTCGGCGCGCCGCCAGCTCGCGAAGCTCGAGTCCGAGGAGGCCATCGGCGTCGAGGCCGCGCGCCGCACCATCGCCCTGCTCGGATCCAAGCGCGTGCCCACCACCACGGCGCCGGTGATCTTCGACCCCGACGCCGCGCGCTCGCTCCTCGGGGCCTTCGCGGGCTGCGTGACCGGCGACGCCATCTACCGCCGCAGCAGCTTCCTGCTCGATCACATGGGCGAGCGCGTCGCGAGCGACCTGGTCACGATGGTCGACGACCCGCTGCGCCACGCGGGTCCCGGCTCGCGGCCCTTCGACGGCGACGGACTCCCCGCGCGCAAGAACGTCGTGGTCGAGGGCGGCGTGCTCAAGACCTGGCTGCTCGACACCTACGGCGCGCGCAAGCTTGGGCTGAAGAGCACCGGCAGCAGCGCGAGCAGCACCGGGTCGGGGGCCGGCGTGTCGAACTTCTACCTCCTGCCCGGGAAGCAGTCGCACGCGGACATCCTGCGCTCGACGAAGCGCGGCCTCTACGTGACCGGCATGATGGGCTTCGGCTTCAACGCCGTGACGGGCGACTTCTCCCGCGGGGCCTACGGCTTCTGGATCGAGGACGGCGCCCTCGCGTACCCGGTCTCCGGAGGTCACCATCAGCCTGAATTTCCGCGAGCTCTTCGGCTCCATCGACGCCGTGGGCGACGACCTCGACCTGAAGAGCGGGGTCGCGTCGCCGACCATCCGCGTGGCGCAGATGACCATCGCGGGCAGCTGAGAAGGGATCGACGGCGCGCGATGCCCATTGGCCTGGTCTGTCACGCCGCGCGGCTGCCGGAGCTCGGGGCCGGGGCGCGCGACGCGTTCCTGCTCTTCGAGGTCAGCGGGCGCGGGACCGCCCGCCTACGGGCCCGGCGCCGAGGCGCGCGCGCCGCTGCCTCGCCATCGCCATCGACGCGTCGAGCTCGATGCGCGGGGGCCGCTTCGCGCTGGCGCTGCAGGCGACCCGCGACGTGCTCGCCTCGCTCGGCCCGCAAGACCGGGTCGCGGTGATCACCTTCGACCGCGACGCCCGGGTGGCGGTCGCCCCTCGCCCTTCGACGCGGCGGGCGCGGAGACCGCCCGGCGCGCCCTCGACCGCCTCGCCACGGGCGTGGGCACCAACCTCGGCGGCGGGTGGCGCGAGGCCAGCGAGGCGGTGCTCCGCGTGGTGGCGCCGCTCGCGGTGCGGCGGGTGCTGCTGCTCACCGGACGGGTACCCGTCGCGCGGCGAGACGCAGCGCGACGCCCTGCGCGCCCGGGTGATGGAGGGCCACGCGCGCGGCGTGGAGACCAGCATCGTCGGCCTCGGCGACGGCATCGACGACGGGCTCTGCGTCGCCCTCGCGGAGGCCGGCGAGGGGCGCTTCCACTACCTGCGCGAGGAGAGCGCGCTGCCGGAGATCGTCTGCAGCTCACCCCGCGGGTCGACCGCGCGGAGGTGCTGCACCGCTACCCCTGCAAGCCCGGCGACCGCTCGCTGGACGTGCGCATCGGCGGCGTGGCCCGCGACGCGCCCCGCGCGGTGCTGCTCTCGGTGTCCCTCCGCGACGGCACGCCCGACGCGATGCTCGGCTTCGCCACGGCGCGAGGCCGGGTGGTGAACCCCGCCGCGGCGGGCAGGCGACGGCCCCGGGCTACGGCCACGACCCGGCCAACGTGAAGGCGCGGATGGCCGAGCTCGACGCGCTGGAGGACAGCGCGCGGGTGACGCTGGTGCTGCCCCGGCGTGGGCCGGAGGCCTCGCGTCGCCGGGTCGCGCTCGAGCTGCTGGTGCAGCGCACGCTGGCCGAGGTGCGCGCGGCGTGGGACGGCCTCGACCGGGGCGACCGCGACGCCGTCACCCGCCGACTGGAGCGGCGCGCGGGCTGCGCCGGCTGTTCACCGAGCGGGGCCTCGTGCGGGACGACGAGCTGCGCCACATGCCCAACGTCGACGCGGTCGAGCGGGCGATGTTCAGCGCCAGCGACGAGTCGAAGGAGGCGCGGCGGCGCTTCAGCTCGTGGGCGCACAACACCCAGCTGAGCTTCATCGGGGTCATCCACGACCCCAGAAGCGCCAGCGGGCCATCCGCTTCTGGAGCTTCGCCAGCACCGTCGCGGCGCCGTGGTGGAAGGCCTGCGGCGCGCTGCGCTTCACCCACCAGAGCAGCCGGCCCTCGGCGTGAGGCAGGACGTAGAGCTGCCCTGCGGCGGCGTCGTCGAGCGTCATGCGCGCGACGTCCTCGGCGGTCCACTTGCTCTTCGCCATCATCTTCTCGGCCATGCCGCGGGCCTTCGTGTCGCTGCCGCGGGAGTCGGCCAGGATGTTGGTCGGGAAGAACGACGGGCAGAGCACGGTGACCCCGACGCCGGTGCCTTCGAGCTCGCCCGCGAGGGTCTCGGAGATGGCGATGACCGCGGCCTTGGTGGCGTTGTACGGCGCCATCGTCGGCGCGCACGCGATGCCCGCCAGGCTCGCGACGTTGATCACGTGCCCGCTGCCCTGGCGGCGCATCCCGGGGATGAAGGCCTCGCAGCCGTGCGCCACGCCCAGGAGGTTGACGCCGACGATCCAGGCCCAGTCCTCGCCGCTGACGGTGCCCATCTCCCCGGCGACGGCGACGCCCGCGTTGTTGATGAGCAGGTCGACGCCGCCCATCTTCTCCTGGGCGAAGCGCTCGAGCGCGTCGACGGACTCACGCTTCGAGACGTCGCAGACGAAGGTCTCCATCGGCGCGCCCGGCATCAGCGCGGCGGTCTCCTTGAGCCCCTCCTCCCGCACGTCGGCGCCGACCACCCGCGCCCCGCGGCGCGACAGCTCGATACAGAACGCCCGACCGAGCCCGCTGCCCGCGCCGGTCACCACCGCCCTCGGATGCACCACCAGTGTCACGACTCACCGCCCTTCGGAGACGCTTCGACCCGCAAACCGCTCGGCGCCCTCGCGGTCCCACCACTCGATGTACCGCTGATGCGCCCGCTCCCGCTCTCGCCGCGGGAGGTTGTAGTAGTAGCCGAAGAACTGCCCCGTGAGCTTCTTCAGCTCCTCGCTGGCCTCGTGCCGGAGGGTGCCGTCGACGTGCAGCAGCGCGTCGATGAGCCACTCCACCCGGTGCCGCGACGAGGCCCCGGACCACCAGTCGATCCAGTGCTGCGCGGTGGTGCCGAAGTCCTGACGGGTGATCAGCACCAGGCCGCGCTGCGCCGCCAGGGAGAGCGGGCCGTCGCGGTCGGAGAGCGCCGCGATGAGCAGCGGCACCGCGTCGACGTCGCGCAGCTCACCGAGGGCCGCCGCGGCCCGGCGGCGCACCAGGGCGGAGTCGCGAGGCTCGCGCAGCGCCGTGCGCAGCGTGGCGCCCACCGCGGCGAACTCCGGGAAGCGCCGGTGCGCCCGCAGCACCTCGAGCGCCGCCGGGTGGAGCGTCTCGTCGTCGGCCAGCACCAGGGTGGTGAGCCGAGGGAGCGCCGAGGGGTGCGCCACCTCGTGCAGGCAGAGCAGCGCGCAGAAGCGCCGATCGGGGTCTTCGCTGTCGAGCGCCTCGAGCAGCGCCGGCACCGCCGCCTGACGGAACATCAGCGCCAGCCGGAGCAGCGGGCCGCTCTCCTCGATGGCGGGCATCTTCGTGAGCGGGGCCGTGCGGTTGAGCGTGTTCGGACCTGGGAAGTAGCGGAAGAGCGCCGCGAGGGCCCGATCGCCCATGCCCAGCAGCGTCGCCGCGGTGCGCTCCGGGAGGGTACCGCCGCGGGCGACCTCCTCGACGAGCCGATCGACCTCCGTGTCACCGCGCTGCGAGGACTTGGTCTTCGGCTTCGCCTCCCCGCGCGCCACGCCCGAGAGCGATGGCCTGCGGCGAGCGACGCCCGCGAGCACCGCCGAGCGCAGCGCCGCAGCCCTGGCCTCCCGATCGGGCCCCGGCGTGCGCGGCGGCCGGGACATCGGCGGCAGCGTGGGCTCGCGCGGAACCACGGCGGTCACCGGAACGCTCGATCGCTTGCGCTCCACGATCAGCCGCGCGAAGGCCGAGGCGCAGTCCTCCGCGAAGAGCCCGAGGGCGCGCAGCTGCAGCGGGGTGATGGAGTCGCCCCCGAGGTCGGCCCAGAGCAGGAGCGTCACGCGGCCCCGCAGAGTGAGGGGCACCACCGCCGCCTCGATGGCGGTCTCACGGCCGAGCCGCAGCGCGAGCTCCGCCTCGGGCGTGCCGAGCAGCTTCACGATGGCCGCCTCGCCGCTGGTCTTCACGCCGGCCACCGCGGGCAATGACTTCAGCGGCACCGCCACGCCGCGGAGCGCAGCGCCATCGACGCCTTCGCCCCGGCCCGAGAGGCCCTCCAGCGAGTCGCCCTGGACGACGCAGAGCGCCGCGTACCTCCAGCCCTCCAGCACATGCGTGAGAAGGGCGTCGATGACCTCCTCGCGGTCCTTCGCGGCGGCGAGGCGGCGCTGGGCCTCGGTGAGGTGGTCTAGCGAGGGGAGCACCGAGCCCTTGCGCCGCGCGGCGGACTGAACCGAGTCCCCAGACTCCGGAAGCGGGCGAGTCGCCGGCGGCGGCGAAGGCCGAGGCACCGAGACCGGGACCGTGTTCCGCTGATGCTGGTCCTCGACGAACATCGGCGGCGGAGTCGACGGACGCGTGCCTGGGGGAATCTGCGCCAGGGGATCAGACCGCGTGGCCACCGGCGTCACCACGGTGGGCGTATCCACCACGGGCGTGGGGTTGGGCGTCTGCAGCACGATGGCGGCGCGCGTCGCGGTGACGTGAGGCGGCGGCTCGTCCGGGGCCTCGTCCTCGTGCTCGTCCTCGTCATCCTCCTCGTCCTCGTCCTCGTCGTCGAGCAGCGCGGCGAGGGCAGCAAAGGCGGAGTTGACGGCCTTCGACGGCGGCGCGGCAGACGGGGCCGAGGCCGGCACCGAGGGGCGCGCGCTCGGCAGCGTGACGACCGGAGAAGGACCCGCCGCGAGGGCGCTCAGACGATCGGCCAGCCGGAGAAAGCGCGGCGAAAGGGGCTGCTGATAGTAGCGCCAGAGCGCCCACGCGAGGCGAAACGACGTCACCGCGCGCACCTCGATCGGCATCCCGGCGGCGGTCTCCAGCGCGCGACGGGCGCTCGCGTCGAGGTTCTCCGCGGCGATGACCACCAGGCGACCATCGACGATCGAGAGGGGCACCACCTGGTGGCGCGCGGCGAGCTCGCGAGGCAGGCGGGCGACGGCGAAGGCTTCGGCCGAGAGCACCGCCTCGCGAGAGGCAGGCGGCAGGCCCAGGAGGGCGGCGCAGTAGCCGGAGAGGGTGTCCTCACCGAGCGCGTCGACCTCGAGGAGGTTGGTCTCGAAGTCTCCTCCGGATATGACCTGACGCTGGATCGCGGCGTCGATCTTTCGAGGCGAAACGACCTGATCCTGGGTGAGAATCGCAGAGAGGAGGGACATCGTCAGATGCTCGCGTTCGCCCCTCAGGGACGCGGGGTCTTTGGACGATCGCGTATGGGCGAGAACTCTGTCAACGCATCATCGCTCGGGAGCCGCCGAGATCGCCTCGGAGCACCGAGAGCGCCGAGAGAAAGGCCGCGGCGGTGGTCTCCGCCCGGAGGATCCTCGGCCCGAGCGAGACCGGCGCGAAGCCCGCCGCCGCGGCGGCCTCCACCTCGGCCGCCTCGAAGCCGCCCTCCGGGCCCGCCAGCACCTCGAAGGGCAGCCCCTCCGCGCTCGCCTCGATGGCCGCGCGCAGCGACGCGGTCGCTCCCTCCCAGGCCGTCAGCCGCACCACGCGGCCCGCCGGGGCGGCGCAGAGCGCGGCGAGGGGCTGCGGCGCCTCGATCGACGGGACGTCGGCCCTCCCGCACTGGCGGCTGGCCTCCTCGGCGATGCGCTCCCAGCGCTGTAGCCGCAGAGCCCAGCGCTCGGGCTGCTCGCGCGGGATCGACCTCGCCGTGAACACCGGCGCGATCGACGCGACGCCGAGCTCCGTCGCCTGGCGCACGATGAGATCCATCTTGTCGCCCTTCGGAAGCCCCTGGATCCAGCGCACCCGCGCCCGGTCGGCGCCCACGCCGGTCGCCGCGGGGCCCGTCCAGGAGAGCAGTACCTCGCCGCGCCCGACGCGCGAGACCTCCGCGGGGCGCTCGCGGCCGGCCCCGTCGAAGGCGACGACCCGGTCGCCGACCCTCACCCGCGTGACCCTCACGAGGTGGTGGCCCCGGTCGCCGTCCACCGAGAGCGCGGTCGCCGAGCCCGAGAGGGCCGACGGCTCGACCCGCACCCGCTCGCTCACGGCCGATGGAACTCCATCGCGATCCAGTCGCCCTCGCCCGCCACGTCGGCGAGCGTCATGCCCTGCGCGACGTATGCGTCGGTGAGCATCGCGCGCTGCGTGGCGAGGATGCCCGAGAGGATCAGCACGCCCCCGGGCGCGACCTTGGAGGCCACGACGGCGGCGTTGGGGACGAGCACCCCGGCCTCGATGTTGGCGGCCACCAGCGACGAGGTCTCCGGCACCGCGTCGAAGCCTCCCACGCGCAGGTCGAGGCGCTCGGCGAACCCGAGCATCGCGGCGTTCTCCACCGCGCTCTCCACGGACTCCTGATCGATGTCGCACGCGATCGCCCGGGGAAGCCCGTGGAGCAGGGCCACGAAGGCCAGGATGCCGGAGCCGCACCCGAGATCGAGCATGAACTGGTGGCGGCCGGCGAGCGTCTGCCGCTCGACCATCTGCGCGGCCAGGGTGGTCGAGGGGTGCTGCCCGGTGCCAAAGGCGCGCCCGGGATCGAAGCGCAGCAGCATGTCGCCCGGGAGCGGCTCGTACTCGGTCCACGACGGGACGACCACGACGCTGGAGGTGATGCGGGTGGGCTTCCAGTGCTCCTTCCAGCCGTCGCGCCAGGCGTCGCCGACGACGAACTCGAGCCTCGCCTCCACCGAAGGCCCGAGGTCGGCCAGCGCCTCGCGGGCGAGCGCCTCGTCGCTGAAGCTCGCCACCAGGGTGACCCCTCGGGGCCCGCCCTTGGTGAGGGTCGTGGCGTCCCGGGTCTCGACGCACTCGGCGCCGGACATGCTCAACCGGCCGAGCAGGGCGTCGGCCTCGACGGGGTCGGTCTCAACGATCACCAGCGGGAAAGTGGGTTCGCTCATCGCCGCGAGACCCTTAGTCGCCGTCGGTCGCGATCCGCAAGCCCGCGCGCTGCGTTACGTTCGCGCCTCGGCGCCGAACCGCGATAAGGTCCCCCGATCATGACCGGCGACCCGGCGGAAATCCCGCTCCCTGACTCGCTGCGCGCGCAGTACCGGGTGAGCTTCATTCGCTTCCAGAGCCCCACCGCGGCGCTCTTCGAGGGCGTCGACCCCCAGCACGGGCGCACCGTGCTGGTGAAGGTGATGCGCCCCGACCCGACGGCCTCGCCCGCCGACCGGCAGCGAGTGCGCCGCGAACTCCAGAAGCTCGTGCAGGTTCGTCACCCCGTGCTGGTGCCCGTCCTCGACCTGGGCGAGGAGAACGACCTCACCTGGATCGTCCGCCCCTTCGTGGTCGGCGAGACGCTCGCCGAGCGCATCGCCTCCCGAGGGCGGCTCTCCCCCGTCGAGGCCGCCACGCTTGGCCTTCACCTCGCCTCGGGCCTCGGCGAGCTCCACCGCCACGGCCTGCTGCACCGCGACCTCCGCCCCGGGCACGTGCTGCTCGGCCAGGACGGCGGCGTGTACCTGATCGACGCCGGCCTCGGTCGCACCTTCGTCTCCCCCGACGGGCGGGCGCTCGTGGGCTGCCCCGGATACGCGGCGCCGGAGGCCATCCTCGGGCGGCTGATGAGCTTCCGCTCCGACCTCTACAGCCTCGGGGCCGTGCTCTACGAGGCCCTCTCCGGCATGCCACCATACATGGCGCTCGACCCGCGCCGGATGATGCAGTTGCAGTGCGAGGCCGACCCCGAGCCGCTCGACCCCTCGGTGCCGCCCGCCCTCACCCGGCTGGTCTCGACGCTGCTCGCCCGCGATCCGCGAGAGCGCCCGATGAGCGCGCAGATCGTCGAGCGTCAGCTCGAGCCGATGGTCCCGTCGATTCCGCCGCCCCCGGAGGGGGACGTCGAGATGGGCGAGCGCACCTTGATGACCGACTCGGTCGAGGGGCTCATCAGCCCCGCCGGACTCGTCTACGAGCAGCCCGCACCGCCGTTTCGTGAGCCGACTCCGGCGCCGGTGCCGACCTTTCGAGTGCCGACCCCGGCGCCCCAGCCGGTGTTCCGTGAGCCGACGCCCGCCCCGGTGTTCAGAGTGCCGACCCCGGCGCCCGCGCAGTCGTTCAAGCAGACCATGATGGGCCACGCGCCCGAAGGGTCTCCGGTGGCCGCACCGACCGAGGCCGATGGCTCGTCGCTCGTCTCGATCCCCGCGGAGGCCCTCGACTTCGACGACGTCGTCGACACCAACCAGAACGAAGCGTCGCGGGTCTTCGGCATCCCCGTCAACGCGCGGGTGTCCGGAGGGAGCGCGATCCCTCCCCTTTCACCGTCGCCGACTCCGGTCGCCGCGAGCCCGCAGGCTGCGCCCGAGATGAACCAGTTCCAGGCCTATGGCCCGGGGACCGGGGTGGATCCAGCGAGCGCCCCGCGGATGTCGCCGCCGCCCTACGGAGAGGCCCCAGCGGCGCCGATGCCGATGGCGCCGGGGTCGTATCCGCAGCCCGAGTTGCAGCAGCCGCCGGGCCCGCAATTCGAGCCCCCCGTGAGCCACACCGTCGCGATGGATGGGCCTCCACCCGCGGCGTTCATGAACTACGGACAGCCCATGCAGGGACAGCCCATGCAGGGACAGCCCATGCAGGGACAGCCCATGCAGGGACAGCCCATGCAGGGACAGCCCATGCAGGGGCAACCCATGCAGGGACAGCCCATGCAGGGACAGCAGCCCATTCAGGGGCAGCCGCAGTGGTCGCCTTACGGACCAGGCATGGGAGCTCCTGGCCCGATCTCGATGCAGCCTCCGGCCCCCCAGGCGCCGAAGTCTCGCGGTGCCGGCCTTCTGATCGGCCTTCTCGGCCTCGTCGCCATCGCGGGCGGCGGTGGCTACCTCGCAGCGCGGGTCCGCCGTGCGCGCACCCCTTCCCCGACGCCCCCGGCGCTCTCCAATCCCGCGATGCCCCCAGCGCAGCCGGTCGTCCAGCCGACCATGCCCGAGGCTCAACCCGCGGTGCCGGACGCGAGCGCGCTACTCGCCGAGGTCGATGTTCCCTCGGCGCTGGAGACGGACGTGCCCTCGATGGTCGAGGTCACCCCGGATGTGCCGACCGTCGTCGCGACGCCGGACGCCGGCTCGGTCGTCGCGGTGGTTGCACCGACGCCCGCGGTCGTCGATGCAGGCACCGTCGCTCCGACTCCGACTCCGACTCCGACTCCGACTCCGACTCCGACTCCGACCCCGACTCCGACTCCGCGCCCGACGCCCGTGGTGCGTACCACCCCGCGGCCCGTCAACGTCCGGCCCACCGCGCGACCCGCGGCGACCGCCGACGCAGGCGTCGCCACGACCCCGCTCGCTGAGGCGATCCGTCGGCAGGACTGGCCCACCGCGCGTCGGCTGCTCACAGACCAGCTGCGCTCGCGCCCCAACGACGCCGCGGCGCACGCGCAGCTCGGCTACGTGCTCGATCGCCTCGGCGACTCCCAGGGAGCGCTCGCACAGTACCGCTCGGCGACCCGGCTCGATCGGCGCAACACCCGATACCTCCATCGCCTCGCCGACCTCCAGGTGGCCACCGGCGACCGTCCGGGCGCCATCACGACCCTCCAGCAGATCCTCCGGATCAACCCCTCGGAGCCCGCGGCGCGAGCGCGCCTCGATCAGCTCCAGGGTGCGCACTGACGTCTTGGTCCTTCGCAGCCGTGGCCCGTGGGGGCTACGATGCTCCCATGCGACTGCTCCGATCGGTCTTGCTCCTCGTCTCGGCGGGCTCACTGGCCTTCGGCTGCTCCTCGAGCACGCCGACCCCTGACGCAGACTCCGGCTTCGCCGACCTGGGCGTGACCGACGTCGGCAGCATGGCCGACCGCGGAACCATCACCGACCGTGGCGCCCCTGACACCGGGAGCGGATCGACCTGCGGCGGCACCCTCGGCGCGTGCAACGTGGTCACCAACGCGAACTGCGCTCCGGGCGAAGGCTGCTACGCGGGGCGGAGCGCCGACGGCGGCGTGGGCGCGACCTGCGCCCCGGCGGGCAGCCGCGGGTGGGGCGAGGCGTGCACCACCGCCAACGGCTGTCGCGAGGGCTTCGCCTGCCTCGGCACCCCAGGCACCTGCGTGAAGCTCTGCTGTCAGAACGACAACGCCTCGTGCCGCGACGAGGCCCGCGGCGGCAGGCCCGGCGCCGTGTGCGCGGGCGCGGTGACCGGCAGCGACGTTCGCACCTGCATGGAGATCTCGAGCTGCGACGTGTACGCCACGAGCAACAACCGCTGCCCGCCGCGCGCCCCCGCTGCGACATCATCGCCATCGACGGGACCACCAACTGCTTCCCCCAGGAGGTCGGCGCGACGCCGGGCGGCGACGGCACCGCGTGCTGCACCAACACCCGCTGTCAGCCAGGGCTCGTGTGCGTCCCGCGCGATCCGGGCACCGCTGGCATGGCGTGCGTGGCGACCGCCCCCAACCGGGTCTGCCGACGCGTGTGCAACCCCACCCTTGCGGGTAGCGACGCGGGCGCCCAGTGCCCGGCCATGCAGGCCTGCACCCTGCGATTCACCGACACCCCGGAGGCCTACGGCGCCTGCGCGCCGATGCCCTGATCCGCTCGGCGCGACGGCTCGGGCGATGGGGAGGCGGGCTCGACGCGGCACCCGATGCGCGCCAGGGCCAGCCGGCGGCGCACCGCGTCGGCGCCAGGGTCCGAGGCGATCCACGCGACGACGGCCCCCCACCGGGGCTCCCAGATCAGCGAACCACCGTGTAGGACCGCGCGGCGTAGCGCCGCCCAGCGAGACCATTCCCCGGGGGTCGTCGCCAGGGGTCGCGCGCTCGGCGAGCACCAGCGCGCCGCGGGGCGTCCACGCGACGAGCGGGTCCCAGAGTGCGCCGGTGCTCTGACTCCCGCGAGGTCCCGCCGCGGGGAGCACCAGCACCTCGACGCTGCCTCCCTCCGCGCCACGCGCTGACGCCGAGCGGCGCGCGGTGATGCCCCAGGGCGAGACCGCCGGTCCCCAGAAGCCCGTCCCGGCCAGCACGCGAACGCTGCTGGAGGCGGCGCGCGCGGCCGCCCCGCGAATACCTGCCGGGGTATTCTGCCGGGTCGTCAGCGTGATGCCTCCGCGCGTCCACACGCCCGCGGCGTCTCCGTCGGCGACGGTCCACGCGGCGACGAGGCCCTCGGCGCCGGCGGCCAGGCTCGCGGTCGGCTCTCCTCGCCCGTCATCGCGCGCCTCGTGGGTCAGCTCCAGCGGCGCCCGCACCGGCCGCCCGCTGCCGTCGAGGAACCACACGCTCTCCCGTCGCGCGGGGGCCAGGCCCGGCGCGGTGGCGACGGACTCGCCGAACACCGCCGCGGTGCCGCCCGACCAGCTCACCGGGGCGGCGTCGATCTCCATCGAGCGGGTGCCCTCGATGGCGCGCGGCGGGAAGAGCACCCGGCCGTTGGGGCCCACCCGGGTCAGCACGATGGGACGGTCGGCGGGGCCGCTCGCGCCGTGCTCGCCGCGCTCGTAGGAGAGCACCGCGGCGTCGTGCTCGCGCAGCACCAGCGAGGCGTCCGGAGCGAAGCCCGGGGCGTCGGACACCGTGGGCACCTCGCCCTCCCACTCCACCCAGCGCGACGCCGGGAAGGAGAAGCCCTGCCGGCCCCGGAGCGGTCGGCCGAGGGTGACGAGCGCCACCGAGCGCGCGCCCCGGCTCGCGAGCGCCACCTGAAGCGGGATCATCGTGCCGGTGTTGAGGTCGACCAGGCGCACGGGCCCGTCCATGGAGCACGAGGTCCACGGGGAAGGGAGCGCGTCGTCGGCCCTGGGAGAGCTCGCGTGGTCCAGCGGCGCGGCGGGGGCGGAGCGCTCGAGGAAGAAGTCCTCGGTGGTCATGTCGCCGAAGCGGGTGAGCCTCGCGCCCAGCATGTCCGTGACGCCGAGGGCCATGGACTCCGCGAGCACCGAGGGCTCGGCCGGGGCGTGCGGGCGCGCTGCGGGCTGCGCCGAGGCTATCGACGCTGCCAGCGCGGTGGCCGCTGAACCGAGCGCGATACGACGCATCCGTGACCGCCTATTGGGCACCCTTGGCGGCGTCCGGGCAACTATCCGGCGGTGACGTTCGGACGCCGGAGGCATGCGGGACGGTCTACACTGATTCCGTGACCGCACTGACCGCAGACCATGTCTCCCGTAGCCTCGGCTCCTCGCAGATCCTTAAGGACGTCTCGCTCACCGTCGACCTCGGCGAGCGCGTCGGGCTCATCGGCGCCAACGGGTCGGGCAAGAGCACCCTCGCCCGCATCCTCGCGGGCATCGAGGCCCCGGACGGAGGCACCGTGTCGCAGCGGCGCGGGCTTCGCACCATGCTGCTCTCGCAGGAGCCCGAGCTCGACCCGGAGATGACCGTGTTCCAGGCCGCCGAGTCGGGCCTGGCGCACTGGCGCGACGCGACGCTCCGCTTCGAGGCCATCGCGCAGCTCATCGAGCAGGATACCTCGGACCGCGACGCCCTGCTCCACGAGCAGTCCGAGCTGGCCACCCTCATCGAGACCCTCGGGGGGTGGGACCCTCGGCACCGCATCCAGTCCTTCCTCGACCGCCTCGGGCTCACCCGCCCCAACGACCTCGTGGCCACCCTCTCCGGCGGCGAGCGACGGCGCGTTGCGTTGGCGCGACTGCTGGTCGCCGCGCCGGACATCGCCATCCTCGACGAGCCCACCAACCACCTCGACGCCGACACCGTGGCCTGGCTCGAAGACTGGATCATGCGGGAGTTTCGCGGCGCGATGATCATCATCACGCACGACCGCTACCTGCTCGACCGGGCGGTCACCCGCATCGTGGAGCTCGACCTCGGGGGCGTGCGCTCGTACCCCGGCCGGTACCGCGACTACCTCGCGCTGCGCGCCGAGCGCCTCGCCCAGGAGGCCCGCGTCGAGGCCCGGCTGGTCAACACGATGCGCCGTGAGCAGGAGTGGCTCTCTCGCGGGCCGGCCGCGCGCACCACCAAGCAGCAGGCCCGCATCCAGCGCGCGCAGGAGCTCTCGGAGACCATCGTGAGCGGGCGGCGCGACGTGGTGAAGGTCAACCTGGAGGGCGCGGTCGCGAAGGGCGGCAAGCGCATCCTGGAGTTCCGCGGGGTGAGCCTCTCGCTGGGAGGGCGGGAGATGTTCCACGACCTCGACCTGATCCTGACGCCGGGAGAGCGCATCGGCGTGGTGGGGCCCAACGGCGCGGGCAAGACCTCGCTGCTGAAGCTCATCCTGGGCGAGCTCGAGCCGACGAAGGGCGAGGTCGTGGTCGGCCTCAACACCAAGGTCGCGTACTTCGACCAGACCCGCGGCTCGGTCGACCTCGACCTCTCGGTGCTCGACCACTTCACCGGCGAGGGCGACCGGGTGCGCGTGGGCGACAAGTGGATCGAGCCCCACGCCTGGCTCGACCGCTTCGGCTTCGACGGAGCGCGGCAGCGACAGAAGGCCGCGATGCTCTCTGGCGGCGAGCGGGCGCGCCTCGCGCTGGCGCTGCTGCTGCGCGGCGAGGCCAACCTGATCCTGATGGACGAGCCCACGAACGACCTCGACCTGTCGACGCTGGCGGTGCTGGAGGAGTTCCTGCTGGACTGGCCGGGCACCGCGATCGTGGTGAGCCACGACCGGTATTTCCTCGACCAGGTGGCGACCTCGATCCTCTCCTTCGAGGGCGACGGCGAGGTGGTGCACGACCGCGGCGACTGGGACGCCCACCGCGAGGCGCGCGACCAGCGCCGCGAGGCCCGCAAGGCCGCCGCGCGAGGCCCGGCGCGCAACGCCGACATGCGCCGCACGACCTCGCCAGACATCAAGGTCGTCAAGGCCCTCACGCCCCCGGAGGTGAAGGAGCTGGAGGCCCTGCCGACGAAGATCGACGCCGCGGAGTCCGAGGTGGCCCGCCTCGACGCGCTGCTCGCTAGCCCCGGCTTCTACGCGTCCAGCAGCCGCGACATGGTGAGCGAGACGATGGCCGCCTCGGACGCCGCGCGGCGCCAGGTGGAGGCGCTCATGGCGCGCTGGGAGGCCCTCGAGCTGCGCCGCTCGTCCCGCTGAATTCCAGGCGCGGAGACACACCGCCATTGCGCAATCGCTCTGGTGTATCGTCCCGCGATCATGACGCGCTCACGCCCCTCCGATCACCGCAGCCTGCTGGCCCTCTCGCTCGTCCTCGGCGCGTGCGGCGGATCCAGCGGATTCCATCCCCCGGTCGCATACACCGCGGAGCAGCTCAACGGCGGGGCGCGGCCTGGCCTGCCGGAGGAAGACCCGGGCTCCCCTGCCCCCGTCGCGCGGCCCACGTACCCAGCTCCCGTCGACGCGCCCTCGGCGCCCCGCATGGCGTCCGTGCGCGTGATCCACGCCTCGCCCGACCGCGCCGCGGCCTCGGTCGACCTCTACGTCGACGAGCTCCCGACGCCGATCGCCACCGCCGTCGCCTACCGCTCCATCATCGGCGCGGTCGAGGCGCCCGCTGGAGAGCACGCGATCCACGTCCGCCCGGCCGGCGCCGCGGTCACCGTGGCGCCCGCGTTCACCGGGCGCACCCCCGCGCTCGAGGCCGACCATCGCTACACCGTCATCGCGCACGGCCTCGTCGGCGGCGCCGCGCCGCACGCCCTCGCCCTCGCGGCCGACGCCGACTCCACCGCCGCGCCCGAGGCAGGCACCGCGCACGTCCGCTTCTTCCACGCCATCGTCGGCCTCGGCGCCGTCGACCTCTGCCGCCCCGCGACGCCCGCTCGCCCCGCCGCGGCGGGTCAGCCCGCTCGCCCCGCCGCGCCTGTGGCCGCGGTCGTCGAGAACGTCGCCTACGGCGCCTTCGCGAGCGGCCCGTCGAGCCACTACCTGCCCGTCCCTGCGGGCGCTGCGCTCACGCTGCAGATTCGCGCCCACGCGGCCCGCGCCTGCACCGGCCCGCTCCGCGGCACCGTCACGCTCACCCCGGCCGATCGCTCCGTCGTCACCGCGGTCGCGGTCGGTCGCGCCACCGCGCCGATGTCTCCCCGCGCGCTGCTGCTCTGCTCCGACGGCACCTACGACGGCGCGCCGAGCTGCACCCCCGCCGCGATCCGCTGATCCAACGCTTCTCTCCCTCTTCCTCGCTCCACGCTCTCGAGACATTCGTTGATGACGAGTGGCCCACGTCGTCGACGTGCGCCGCGGGTCTTCATCGACCGTGGAGCTCCGTGAAGGCCGCCCTCGAGTAGGGATAGTCTTCAATCGACAAAAAGCCTGGAACCATATCCACCAACCTTCGTGTTTCGTATCGGCGGTGACCGCGATGCGGGCGATGGCGAGTCGGGCTCGAGGCGTCGAAGTGCTGAAATTCCAGGGCGATGGTGCTTCTTCCCCGGGCTGTCGTCCGGGTGCACCTGGGCCGCTCTGTCGACCCGCGTACCACCGATGGAGGCCGCTGCGGAGGAGGTAGGGAAGGTGGGACGATGCAACCAAAGCCCTCACGAAAATGCTTTCCACAAGGCACTTCGTGGGTCTCGACGGTAGACCCCTGGAAAAGAGGGCTCTAGGGTGGACAACGTGATCTCCCCTATCGCGCCGATGACCTACGCCACGCCGACCGGGTAGTCGTCTCCGACGCAGCGTCGCGGGGCGGGGCGGAGCACACACAGACAGCACCTTTACCGACATCGATGTCGGTAGACGGTCTCCCGTTGCCTCGCCTTGTCTCGTTGTCTGGAGGTTTCGCCCTATGGATCGACCCCTTTCCGCTCGCTTCGCCTCGCCGGGCTTGATCCTCATCGCCCTTGGCGCGGCCTCCTGCGCGGTCGAGTCCTCCGAGAGCGTGCCGAGCGCCGCCCCGGCCGCCACGCAGGCGCCCAGCGCCCAGGCCCAGCCGATCACCCCTCGCACCGAGTTCACCGCGCCGATGCCGCAGAACCCCTGCCAGGACCTCGACGGCGACCTCCACGGCCAGGGCTGCTCCGCGGGTCCCGACTGCGACGAGTCCAACGCCACCATCACCGACGAGTGCACCCGCTGCATCCGCCCTGAGCAGGGCTGTGAGTGCGCCCCCGACGCGGCGCCGGTCGCTTGCGGCGTGGGCCAGGCGGGCGCCTGCGCGGTCGGGCAGCGCGTGTGCGAAGGCGGCCGCTGGTCGGAGTGCCTCGGCTACCGCGTGGCCCCGCTCCTCTTCGGCGGCATCACCCAGTGCGAGGGGCTCTGCGATCCGACCTGCCGCCACATCGTCGACTGCCCCACCCCCGGGGACACCCTGCCTCTCAACAGCACCGGCGTGGAGTTCGGCACCCAGCCGGCGGCGATCTTCTGCCCCGTCGGCTCGCCCGCGGGCGGCATCACCCCGAGCTGCGAGAGCGCGCCCGGCGGCCCGTACCTCCGCTCGATCTCGCCGGCCCTGTGGGTCGACGCCTGCGCCGCGCCGGGCAGCCAGCGCATCCTCGTCAGCTCCGACGAGGGCGTCACCCAGGTGGCGCTGCCCTTCACGTTCTCGTTCTACGGCACGCCGTACACGAGCGTCCGGGTGAGCGCCAACGGCTACCTCTCCTTCTCCGACGCGGCCCCGCAGTGGGTCAACTCGATGCTCCCGACGACCACGGTGCCCAACTCGATCTTCGCGTTCTGGGATGACCTCTCGCAGCGCGCGACGGGCGTCTGCATCGCCACCACCGGCACCGCCCCGAACCGCACCTTCATCGCCGAGTGGGTCGACTCGACCTTCTACACCTCGACCGATCCGGGCACGCACCTGACCTTCGAGGCGCAGCTCGACGAGGCGACCAGCACCGTCGACGTCCGCTACCTCCAGATGACCGGCGACGGCGACCGCTCCACCGGCGCCAGCGCGACCGTGGGCGTGCAGCAGGGCGCGGGGAGCTCGTACGACCTCGTCGCCTACAACACCCCGGGCGTCACCGTGTCCGGCAGCGGCTTCCGCTGGACCCCGTCGGCCACCTCCACCCGCTGCCCGCGAGGGGAGTTCCGCCGGGTGTTCGACGGCACCTGCGCGACCCTCGCCGAGCCCACGCTGATCCCGATCTGGGGCTCGCTCAGCTACACCGCGACGGTGCCCACCGGCTCGGCGATCCACTTCGACGTGCGCGCCGCCGACAGCGCCGCGGAGCTCGCCACCGCGGCCGTCTACCGCCTGCCGGACGCCCCGCGCGGCTCCACCGCGACCTCGGTGCCGACGAACCTCGACCTGGGCGCCTGGCTCCGCGCGGTGCAGCCGCGGCTCGAGCGCGCCCGCTTCGTCGAGATCCGCGCCTACCTCGACCCCGGCGCCGCCTTCGACTCGCCCCCGACGCTCGGCTCGGTGGAGATGCAGTTCAACTGCGTGCCCAGCGAGACCCCGACGATGTGCCGCAGCGGCGCCTCGTGCTTCGTGACCAACACCTGCCACCGCGGCCAGGTGCAGTGCGACTCCGTCGGCCGCCCGCAGTGCATGGACATGGGCCAGCTCCCCTCGGGCACCGGCTGCGGCGTCGGGCTGTACTGCACCGACGCGGGCACCTGCGACGCCTGCGACGAGGGCGCGGCCTGCACGCTCCCCGACGCCTGCCTCATCGGCCGGGTGTCCTGCGCCACCGGCAGCCCGCAGTGCGTGGCCGCCTCCAACCGCCCCGCGGGCACCGTCTGCGGCGTCAGCAACAGCGGCAACTACCGCCGCGACGCCTCGGCCTTCGGGTGGTTCGACGCCTGCAGCGCCCCCGGCCACACGACGATCCTCGCGGGCGCCGCGGACGGCGCAGAGACGGTGTTGCTGCCGTTTCCGTTTCGCTTCTACGGCACGCAGCGCACCGACGTGATGATCTCCGCCAACGGCTACCTCGCGTTTCCGAGCGCCCCGGTCAACTGGATCAACACCGCCCTCCCGCAGAGCACCTTCGGCGACGCCGTGATGCCCTTCTGGGACGACCTGGTGATGCGCGACGGCGTCTGCCTCGCCACCTACGGCGCGTCGCCCGACCGCCTCTTCGTGGCGGAGTGGTCCAACGCCGACCTCGAAGACCGCGGCGGCGCGGGCAACGCGGGCGCGCGGCTCAGCTTCGAGGTCGTCCTCGAGGAGGCCTCGCAGTCCGTCTCGGTGATCTACGGCGCGATGGTGGGCGACACCCGCGCCACCGGGTCCGGCGCCACCATCGGCATCCAGAGCGCGGACAACGTCCGCTTCGACCAGGTCGGCTTCAACGCCGCGGGCACCGTCGCCTCGGGCACGTCGTTCCGGTGGTCGCCCCCGATCAGCGGCATCTGCGACGGCAGCGGCACCTGCGCGGCCTGCACCGTGTCGGAGGTCTGCGACGGCCTCGACAACAACTGCAACGCGATCATCGACGACTCGCTGGCGGACATCTCCTGCGGCGTCGGCGCCTGCCGCCGCACCGTCCCCGGCTGCCTCCGCGGCGCGGTGCCGGTCTGCACCCCGGGCGCCCCCGGGGTCGAGACCTGCAACACCATCGACGACGACTGCGACGGCGTGGTGGACGAGGGCTGCAACGGCAGCCTCGGCTGCCCGAGCGACCTGACCATGCTCGCGGGCAACTCCGCGGCGCTCGCGGCCCGGACGCTCGGCACCGTCTCCAACATCACCTGGACCGTCATCAGCGGCCCCGCCGGCGGCGCCGCCTCCGCGACCTGGAGCCCCGCGCCCGCGACCTCGATCAACGAGTCGTTTCGCCCCATCATCGTCGGCGAGTACCGCGTCCGCATCGCCGCGCGCGACGGCCTCAACACCCCCCTCTCCTGCGAGTTCGGGGTGACGGCTCAGGGCCACGGCATCCGCGTCGAGCTCACCTGGGACGGCGACGGCGACCTCGACCTGCACCTGCACAACGGCAACATGACCCGGTGGTTCAACGCGACCCCGGACGACTGCCACTACGCCCGGATGAGCACCGCCTGGGGGGCCGTGCTCGACGTCGACAACGTGACCCGCAACGGCCCGGAGAACATCCGCATCGACGTGCCCACCATCGGCGCCAACTACACCGTCGGCGTGCACCACTACGCCAACGGCGCAGGCCGCATCGCCAGCATCAAGGTCTACTGCGGCCCGGGCACCGTCCCGGTGAGCACCTTCACCAGCACCGCGATGGCCGGCACCTCGACGGGCAACTGCACCAGCAACAGCTTCTGGCGCGTGGCCCAGATCACCGCCGACGCGGGCGGCGGCTGCTCGGTGCTCCCGATCAACTCCATCACCACCAGCACCAACGCCTGCAACAACTTCTGATCGGCCGCCGCTGGAGCTGTCAGCTTCTCGACCCCGCCGGGCCCCGCGCCCTAAGGTTGTCGCGAAGGACACAGCAGCCCCTATGCCGACCAAGGTTCACGTCATCGATCACCCACTGGTGCAGCACAAGCTCTCGCTCATGCGGCGGCGAGAGACCCCCACGAGCGAGTTTCGCGCGCTCCTCGAGGAGATCTCGATGCTGCTCGCGTACGAGGCCACCCGCGACCTCGCGCTCACGAAGCAGCGCATCGAGACGCCGCTCGAGTCCGTCGACGCGCCGGTGCTCGACGGCAAGAAGGTCGTGATCGTCTCCATCCTGCGCGCGGGCAACGGCATCCTCGACGGGATGCTGAAGATCCTGCCCTCCGCGCGCGTGGGGCACATCGGCCTCTACCGAGACCACAAGACCCTCCAGGCGATCGAGTACTTCTTCAAGGTCCCGTCGGACATGGCCGACCGCGACGTCATCGTGGTCGACCCGATGCTCGCCACCGGCAACAGCGCCGTCGCCGCCATGGACCGGCTCGTGAAGACGGGGCCCCGCTCGATCAAGTACGTCTGCCTGCTCGCGGCCCCGGAGGGCATCGCGGTCTTCCAGGCGCAGCACCCCGACGTGCCGATCTACACCGCCTCCATCGACCGCTGCCTCAACGAGAGCGGGTACATCCTCCCCGGCCTCGGCGACGCGGGCGACCGCCTCTTCGGCACCAAGTAAAATCCAGCGGGTCAGTGCGCCGTCGAGAAGCGCTCCTTCAAGAGCGCGCTCACGGCGTCGCGCACGCTGTCGTCGTCGTAGCCGAAGCGGGCCTTCAGCTCCGCCAGCGTCGACCTCGCCCTCGCCAGCGCGTCGGGCTCGAGCGCGCCCTCCCCCTCGGAGAGGATCACCGACAGGTCCCGCGCCACGGTGACCACCTGCTTGCGGTGCTCCTCGAAGAACACGTCGCGCAGCTTCGCGATGTGCTGCGGGAAGAGCCCCTTGGTGGGTAGCGGCTCGCCCGGGTGGTCGATCGCCCACGCGGCCACGCGGGAGATGAGGTTGCGGCGAAACTCCTCGTGCGAGCCGCCGAAGCCCAGCATCCGCTCGATCTCCTGCATCATCGTCTCGTCCGCGGGCTCGGGCTTGCGCGACACGCGGTTCTCGATCTTCTCGCCCTTGGTCCACGCCGAGACGTGGAGCACGTAGCGCTCGAAGACCTCGTCGTAGCGCGCCTCGTCGGCGAACCCGGTGGCGCTGCGCAGCTCGTCCTCGAGCGTGTCGAGCAGCCGCGACCGGAGCGCCTTCAGGAACCACCGCGGGTCCTGGTATCCGCCCGCGGCGGTCTCCTGGCGCAGCCACTCGAACTCGCCCGTGCGCGCGCTCAGCTCCGCGAGGCCATCGAGCACCGAGAAGGGCGAGAGCACCTTGTACTCGGGCACCTGCGCGGCATCGAGGATCAATCCCCGGATCTCCCTCGGCGAGGCCCCGGTGCGCCCCTCGTAGTTCGCCTGCCGCTCGCTCTCCCGATAGATCGCCTCGATGCCCGCGCGCAGCTCGCGCGCCTGCTCCTCGGCATAACGCGAGGGGACCTTGCCCAGCGCCAGCAGGTCGGCCTTCTCCAGCGGGTTGAGCTCGCCGACGAGGGAGGCCAGCGGCTTGGCGAAGTCTGCGGGAGAGGGCTTACGGAGCCGCGAGAGCACCGCGAAGATGGCGGCCATCTCCGTGGCGTGCGGGGCGACCGGGCGACCCACGCCGGGTGCCACCTGGCGGTCGTAGATCTCCTTCTCGAGGGTCCAGTCGAGGAGGTAGGGCGCGCGCACGAGCTCGAGCCTGCCCCGAAACGACGCGTACTCCGGGTGCTCGCGGAAGGCCTCGAGGTGCCCCTCGTTGCTGCTGCCGAGCATCACCAGGTTGGGCACCAGGTTGGAGGTCGTGAGCGCGACCTCGCCGGTCTCGATCATCAGCAGCAGGTACTTCCACGCCTCCAGCGGGCGCTTGAGCAGGTCGGAGTACTCGAGCAGCCCCCCGGCGGCGTCGACGAGCTCTCCGAAGGGCTCGAAGAGCGCCGTGTTCTGGAGCGACGGCGGCAGCGCCGAGAGCGATCGCGAGGCGGTCACCTGGCGCTCCTTGGCGTCCACCGCCATCTGCGGGCCGAGCGTCACGGCGCCGGTGCGGTAGCGCCGGGAGACGTACCAGCGCTCTACCTGGACGTGCGCGTAGACCCTCCGCAGGTCGCCGCGGTAGGCCGTGAAGAGCGCCTCGAAGACCTGCTGCGACTTGTGCGAGAGCCCGCCCCGCCACAAGAACTGCGGCGCCGCCTCGCTCTCGCCCGCGACGCCCTCGAAGGTGTCCTGCAGGAGCTTCTGGCGCACCTCGCGCGGGAGCAGCAGCAGCGGGTGGTCGCGCAGCTCGCAGAGCACCTTGGCGTCGATCTCGCGCTCGTCGAGGTGGGCGTAGGTGTCGCCGGGCGCCGGGCCGTCCTCCTTCGCGACGCTCCCGCCGCCGAAGCCGATCTTCGCGTTGTCGGTGCCCCGCCCCCGGGGAACACCCAGTTGAACTGGTAGAGCGCCCCCTCGTCGGTGTGCGAGTAGTCCTCCATCGCGCGCATCACGCTCGCCGCGAAGGTGCTCTTGGCGCTGCCGTTGGGGCCGTGCAGCAGCACCAGGCGGTTGACCGCGCCGAGCAGGGCGAAGTTGGAGAGCGCGCGGTAGACCTCGGCCTGCTGGTTCTCCTGGCCGATGAGCGCGTCGCGCTGGCCGACCTCGTCCTCCCAGGGGAGGTCGAAGAGGTTCCAGCGGGTGAAGCGACCGTAGGGGCGCACGACCTCGCGGGTGCCGTAGTGGTCGAAGAGGTCTCGCAGCCACCGCGCGGCGTCGCGCCCGTACTGCCGGGGGGCCGCGGCATACAGCTCCAGGTACTGGTCGAAGCTCATCACCCGGCGCGCCCCGGTGAAGCGCTCGCGCTCCCGCTCAAGCCCCGCCCGCACGGCCTCTACCGGGTTGTACTTCATCGTCCAGAAGGGTACGCGAGCCCACCCCCGGAAGCCACGCCGTTACGCCCGCCGCGCCGCCTCCCAGCGCTCCGCCACGGCCCGCAGCGCCTCCGAGCGCGGACCCGTCGCGGAGAGCGTCAGCGAGCGCTCTTCCGGCCGCGCAGGAGAGAGCGTCACCCAGAGGACGTCGCGAGGGAGCGCGCCGGGCATCCGGTCGGCCCACTCGACCAGCAGCAGCCCGTCGGCCGCGCGCTCGATGAGCCCGATCTCCGCGAGCTCGCTTGCGTCGCCGAGGCGGTAGAGGTCGGCGTGGTGCACCGGCAGCCGCCCGGCGTGCTCGACCACCACCGAGAAGGTCGGAGAGGTCACGCGGGTCTCCGGAGGCACCCCCGCCCCGCGGGCGATCGCCTGAGCGAGGTGCGTCTTGCCCGCGCCCAGCGGACCGACGAGCGCGATGACGTCGCCGGGCTGCGCGGCGGCCCCGAGGGCGCGGCCGAGCCTGCGGAGCGAAGGGCGGCGGAGGAGGATCGGGGCCATCGGGGATTACGGTTCCTCGTAAGCGCCGAAGGTGGCGCGGAGCCAGGCGAAGACGTCGGCGCGCTGCGCGTCGTCGATCGGCACCATCGGCATCATCCGGCCGCCCTCGCGGAGGATCCGCTGGATCTCGGCGTCGGGGCTCGCCGGGACCTCGCGACGCAGGTCGGGTCCGTCGCCCGTTCCGGCGCCGCGGGCGCCGTGGCAGCTCGCGCAGTAACGGCGAAACACCGCGGCCCCCCGAGTGACCTCGGTGGCGACCTCTGGCGCGTCACGAACGTCGGGTGCGTCGGGTGCGTCAGCCGTCACCGAGGCGTCGATGGAGCGCGGCGGATCGACGGGCGTCTCGCCCGAGCACGAGGCGATCGCCAGCGTGAGGGCTAGCGCGATGGGGGGCTGTGCGGTCAGGCGGCGCACCGGCGGTCGAAGACCTCGTCAGGAGAGGCGCACCGGCGCGGCGACCCAGGGGAGCGTCGCGGTTCCGGTGTGCAGTCGCTCGGCGCTGACGCCCGAGAGAGCGCGCAGCATCGCGTGGAAGTTGCCCGTGGCCGACCAGGCGCCTGCCTTGAGCCGGGCGACGGGGACGCCGTCCTCCAGCGCCACGCCGCCCTGCACGGGGTTGTTGAAGGCCCCGGTGGCCTTGTTGGCCGAGTGCACGCCCAGCAGGTCGGTGAGCACCACCGTGCGGCCCGGCGCCAGCTTCATCCGAGGCGTGTTGCCCTCCGGCATGTCGAGGTGCCCCATGCCCACGCGCACCGGCGCCTCGCTCGCGTCCTCCGCCATCAGCGGCAGCCGGAACCCGTTGCCCGTCGAGGCCCCGCCCCAGGCGACCTTCGCCGAGCGCCGGTCGGCCAGCAGCGTGCGCAACACACCGCGCTCCACCACGGTCTTGCGCTGCCCGAGGGTGCCCTCGTCGTCGACGATGGCGCCGGCCAGCGAGCCCGCCGCGCCGCTGTCGTCGAAGAGGCTGAAGATCGGCGCTCCGACCACGTCGCCCACCGCCGCGCTCGAGAGCCCGGAGACCACCCGGTCGAGCCCCACGCGCTCGAGGAAGAGCGAGCGCAGCAGGCTCTCCAGCAGGCGAGGGTCGATGATGACGGTGACCTCCTTCGGGCCGCCCAGCCACTCGGCGACGGTGACCTCTCGCGGGGGAAGGCCTCCGACGAGCCCCCGACCGAGAGCGCGCACGCCCTGCTCGGTGGGCGCCGCGGTGCCCGCCAGGGACTCCCACTCGTTGCCGTCCACCATCAGGAAGGCGGAGCCCACGGTGCTCCCCGACAGCACCGTCGCGCCCCGGGCCGTGGCCATCGCGCGCCATGTGCGCCCCACCTTCACGCCGCCCTCGATCACGAGGTCGGGGTTCGGGGCCGCCGAGCGCGCCGCCTCCGCCATGCTCGCGGCGAGCGAGCGCACCTGCGCGGGACGGTCGATGAGCGCGGCGGCGGCGTCGTCCCACCCGCGGCCGTCGGGCGGCGTCTCGTGAAGCGCCGCGAAGTCCTCCAGCGCGTCGGGCTGCGCGGCGGACAGCGACCGGAGCAGCGCGCCCGCGGCGTCGTCCACCGACGATCCCGTTGTGGCCGCGATGGCCAGCCGGCCGCCGCGGCGCGCCCGCATCGCCACCCGCCACGCGTCGCACTCCAGCTCCGGGATGAGCGCCCTACCCTCGATGGAGTAGGACACCTGATCGGCGCGCTCGACGCGCACCTCCACGTCGTCGGTCGCGCCCGCGACGCGAGCGCGAATCGCCTCCGCGAGGGCGCGCACCGAGGCAAAAGCTTCGTTCATCGAGGTCATCGTTCTTCAGCCCTCGAAGGTGAGGTTGACCCAGGGAGAGGCCCCCAGGCGCACGAAGGTCGGGCCGCCCTCGGTCACCCGGCGCAGCTGGCTACCCTTCCCGCAGAAGCCGACGCCGTGGCTGTCCACCGGCCCGGCGTATCCGTCGACGCTCTTCAGGCAGCCCGCGGTGAGCGCGGTGAAGTTGCCCGGCGCGATGATCTCGCCGGTGAGCTTGCCGTCGCGCACGAGGTAGCCGTACTGCGTCGACGACGACATGCCCTCCTTCGAGACCGCGCCGCCCAGCGAGCCGTGGAGCACCACCCCCAGCTCGACCCCTCGCAGCAGCTCGCCGAGGCTCTCCACCCAGTGGTCGCCGCGCTCGGGGCAGAGCACCGTGTTGCGCATCCTCACGATGCGCCGGTCGCCCAGCTCGGAGAAGCCGTTGCCCGTCGGCGCCACGCCGTAGCGCCAGGCCGTCTCTCGCGAGTGCATCATCCCCACGATGTGGCCGCCGGAGACCAGCTCCGCGGACCGCACCTCGACGCCCTCGTCGTCGATGAACTCCGTCCCGAAGCCGCGGTCGGCCACGGGGTTGCCGTCGCCGTCCGGCGCGGAGCCGTCGACGATGCGCACCACCGACGAGCCGAGCGGCGACACCCTCGCCTCGCCCCCCGGGGCCACGATGGCGCTGTTGCCCGAGCGCACGATGTCCGCCTCGATGGGGTGCCCGAGGCCCTCGTGGATGAACACCAGGGCCGACTTGTGGAGCACGTAGTGGGTGAGGTTGGAGAGCTCGTCGGCGGTCATGGTCCGCGCGTCGAGCAGCCTCACGGCGACGTCGCGCTCCGCGGCGAGCTCGCGCGCCACCTCGGGGGCGAAGCTCCCGGCGGCGTCGATGTACTGGGAGAGCCCGCCCACCTCGCCGAAGCGCACCCGAGTGCGGGCCTGCAGCTCGCCGCGCACCGCGCGAAACACCACCTGCACGAAGCCGATGGTCATCACCTGGGTCTTGAAGATCCCGTCGGTGTCGGCGACCCACTTCTCCTCGACCTGCTCCCAGGCCCAGAGCTCGGGCACCACGCGCACGCTCTCGGTGGAGCCCTCCGCCGCGAGCGCGTCGACGGCGCGGGCGAGGGCCTCCAGCCGGGGCGTCGGGTCGACGTCGCGGGGATCGTCCGTCGGCGCCACGCCGTAGCGCTCGCGCGAGGGGTTGGGGATCGGCGCGAGCCCGAAGCCCGGGTCCGCAGGTTCGGCGGCGAGGGCGTCCATGCCCCGGTCGATGGCCGCGCGCAGCGTCTCGATGGCGGCGTCGCCAGCCTTCACCCCGACCTGGCGGCCGCCCTCCCCCACCAGGCGGATCTGCACCGCGCCCTTCACAGAGGCCGGCTTCACCATGCGCTGACCCGAGGCGAGCTGGTGGACCTCGCACTTGAAGACCCGCTCGTAGAGCGCGTCGGCGTAGGGAACCTTCGTCCGCGCGTACCTCAGCGCGGCCTCCAGCGCCGGCCGCACCGCCGCGTCGCCGCGCGGCACTGGCGCGTCATGGCTGTTCAACATCCGCGGCAGCGTATCAGGTTCCGCGCCGATGGCAGCACGGCGCAGCGCGTGGCATCACCCGGCGCAACCATGGACGCCCACGCCGCACCGTCTCCCGAGGCCGACGACTTCACCCACCGCCAGCTGCGCCGCGTCGGCAAGCGGGTGCACCGCATGGGCATCGCCTGCAACTACGGCCTCGACGCCGACGGCTTCGCGGCCGCCCTCGACCGCGGCGCCAACTACTTCTTCTGGACCCCGATGCGCACCGGCAAGGTCACCCCGGCGCTGCGAGAGGCGCTGCGGCGTGACCGCGAGCGCTACGTCGTGGCGAGCGGACCGACGCTGGCGGTGACCGGAGGCAACGTCACCCGCGGGGTCGAGTCGCTGCTGAAGAAGCTCGGCACCGATTACCTGGACGTGTATCAGCTGTTCTGGGTGGGGGTGACCTCGTCGTGGCGCGAGGCCACCGCCGACGCGCTCTCGAAGCTCAAGGAGCAGGGGAAGATCCGCGCGGCGGGGGTGTCCATCCACGACCGCCCGAGGGCCGCGGAGATGAGCCAGGACGAGCGGCTCGACCTGCTGATGATCCGCTACAACGCCGCGCACCCTGGCGCCGAGCGGGACCTCTTCCCGCGCTTCGCCGGGCGCCGCCCCGACGTCGCGGCGTACACGGCCACCGACTGGCGCAAGCTGCTGAAGCGCCCGTCGGGCTGGGAGGGGCGCGTGCCCGACGCGGGCGACTGCTACCGCTTCGCCCTGTCGAGCCCGCACGTCGACCTGGTGATCTCCGGGCCCGCCGACCGCGCGCAGATGGAGGCCAATTTCGACGCGCTCTCCCGAGGTCCGCTCGATCCGGAGGAGGATCGCTGGATGCGCGATCTCGGCCGGGTGGTGCATGGTTGAAGCGATCTGAAAGAAAACTCTTGCGTCCCTCAGCGGTGGGTGTAGAAGGGCGGTCCCTCACGGGAAACCGTGCGTGGGTGGTCATCGGGGCGTAGCGCAGCCTGGTTAGCGCACTTGACTGGGGGTCAAGGGGTCGCTGGTTCGAATCCAGTCGCCCCGACCATTTTGGTCGGACCACTCCACGCACGGTTCTCCGCGAAGGATCCCTCTCCGCCTCCCCTCTCAACCAGGGGAGTCAGAGCATCGGATCACCGCGGCCCAAATCTCCCTCCACATCGCACCTACCGGCTACGGTGACGCATGGACTCCCAACCTGATCAGGGACCCGCTGCGCGCCCCTGCTGCTCCTGAGCAACGACGACGGCGTCCACGCGGAGGGCCTTCGGCTCCTGGCGCGCGCGGTCGAGCACCTCGGCGAGGTGGTCATCGTGGCCCCCGCGTCGGAGCAGTCGACCCGCTCCCACGCCCTCACGCTGCACCGCCCGCTTCGGGTGCTCCCGGTGGCCCCCGGGGTCTGGTCCGTCGACGGAACGCCCGCGGACTGCACCTACGTCGCGCTCCACCACCCGACGATGCTCCCCCGCCGGCCGACGCTGGTGCTGAGCGGCATCAACCACGGCGCCAACCTGGGCAGCGACGTCTTCTACTCGGGCACCGTGGCGGCGGCGCGGGAGGCGGCCTTCCGGGGCGTTCCGTCGATGGCGCTGTCGATGCCCTCGGACGCCGACGCGGCGGCCTGCGCGGCGCTCGCAGTGCCCTTCGTCGAGCGCCTGCTGCGCTCGCTCGCCAGCGTTCCCCCCAGCGCCACGCCGCTGCTCAACCTCAACTTCCCCCACGGGGAGCCGAAGGGCGTCCGCAACACCCGCCTCGGGGTGCGCTCCTACGAAGACCTGGTGGAGGTCCGGCAGGACCCTCGCGGGCGCCAGTACCTCTGGATCGGCGGCCCCAGCGTGGTGCACCCGCTCATGGAGGGCAGCGACACCGAGGCCTTCGACAACGGCTATGTCTCCATCTCCGCGCTGCGCCTCGACATGGACACCAACGGCTTCGCCCCGCTGGTCGACGCCGTCGCCGGGTGATGCGAGGTTGCGCGGCGCCGCGGCAGCGGGCACCAATGCGGACGCCATGAATGACCTCTTCGTGCTGGTTCGCGACGTTCCCGACTTCCCCAAGCCCGGCATCGTCTTCAAGGATCTGACCCCGCTCTTCCGCGACGCCGAGTCGTTTCGAGCGCTCATCGAGGCGCTGGCGCAGCCCTACATCGACGCGAAGGTCGACGCCGTGCTGGGCATCGAGGCGCGCGGGTTCATCCTCGGCGCGGCCGTGGCGCTGCGGCTCGGGGTGGGCTTCGTCCCGGCCCGCAAGCCCGGCAAGCTGCCCGCGCGCACCGACCGCGAGGCGTACTCGCTGGAGTACGGCCACGACGCGCTCGAGGTGCACGTCGGCAGCTTCGCCCCGGGCGACCGGGTGCTGATCGTCGACGACGTCATCGCCACCGGCGGAACCGCCCGCGCCGCCATCGCCCTCGCCCGCCGCCAGGAGGCGGTGGTCATCGGCGCGACCTTCGCGGTCGAGCTGGACTTCCTCGACGGCCGCGAGCGGCTTCCGAAGGACGTCCCCGTCAACACCCTGCTCCACGCCTGAGGCCCCGGGAAGACCTGCGTCAGGGACTCCGATGGGACGTCCCGGAGGACTGCGCTAGCATCGCCGCGTGCAATGGCTGGTGTTCGCGCTCCTGGTGGTCGGTAGCTCGGTCGCGTCGTTCGTCACCCGCGAGCGGCGCTTCCGACGTCGCTGGCAGAACGTCGAGCTCCCCGCGATCACCGTCGGCCGCGGGGCGTACCGCGAAGGGCCCGCCACCGGCGCGATGATGCCGAGCGCCCCGCTGGCGCTGCGCCTCGCCGCGCTGAGCTGCCTCGTCTACGGCCGCGGCGTCAACATGGCGCTCATCACCACGGCGCTCTTCCTTGCGGGCTTCCCCCTCCGGCAGGTCGCGGAGACCACGCTGCACGGCCTGCTCGGCTACCTCGCCGGGGCCTATGGCTTCGGCGCCATCGCGGCCATCGTGCTCGCGGCGCTGGGCCTCGGCGCGGGCAACGACCTGCTGCTGCGCAACCACCGCCACGCCTTCCGCCGCACGCGCAACATCGCCCTCGCGTCGCTCGCGCTCCACGGCCTCGTGTGGACCAACATCACCTTCCACGGGCACATCGTCGCGAGCTCCGCGAGGGACGTCGCCACGTCGCTCGCCTACGCGCGCACCATCGCCGCGGTGGCCTTCGGGCACGCCGCGCTGATGCTGGGTCTGGCCTACGCGTACCGGGCGCAGCTCACGGCGCTCAGC
>JADJAE010000088.1 GCA_016704445.1 Deltaproteobacteria bacterium | reverse complement strand
CGAGCGCCTCTTCGCCTTCGGCATCGACCCCGTCCACGGCGAGCTGCCCCGCGACGCGGCGAGCGACTGGCCCTCGGAGGGCTCCATCCGCCAGTGGGTCGCCGACACCCGCGTCGACGTCGACGAGGCCCTGTCGAGCGCCCCCTTCGAGGGATGGCTCGCCGGGGGGTGGGCCGCCCGCCTCGCGGTGGAGCACCGGCTGATGCACGCCGAGACGCTCTCCTACCTGCTGCACCGGCTGCCGCCAGGCTCGCTGAAGCCAGGCGGCGTCGCGCGCTGGGACGACGTGGCGCCTCCCCCCCCCGCGTGGGTGGAGGTCCCCGCGGGTCGGGCCACCCTCGGGCTCGCTCGCTCGGAGAACCCTCACGGCGCCTGGGACAACGAGTACGAGGAGCACGCGGTCGACGTGCCCGCCTTCCGCATCCGAGCGCACAAGGTCACCAACGCCGGGTGGCTGCGCTTCGTCGAGGCCGGCGGCTACCGCGACGACTCCCTCTGGTCCGACGACGACCGCGCGTGGCGCGACCGCGAGCGCATCGAGCACCCGGCCTTCTGGTCGCGCCGCGACGGCCGCTGGTGGTGGCGGGCGATGTTCGGCGAGCTTCCGCTGCCGATGGCGACGCCCGTGTATGTGAGCCAGGCCGAGGCCCGCGCCTACGCCCGTTGGCAGGGCTGCTCGCTCCCCACCGAGGCCCAGTGGCACCGCGCGGCCTACGCCACCCCCGACGGCCGCGAGAACCCCTTCCCCTGGGGAGAGACGGCTCCGGTGCCCGGGGTCCACGGCAACTTCGGCTTCGCCCACTTCGACCCGACGCCGGTGGGAGCGCACCCCGCGGGGCGCAGCGCCCTCGGCGTCGACGAGATGCTCGGCAACGGCTGGGAGTGGACCCGCACGCCCTTCGCTCCCTTCGAGGGATTCGCCCCGCTGCCCTTCTACAAGGGCTACTCCGCCAACTTCTTCGACGGCGAGCACTTCGTCCTCAAGGGCGCATCGCCCCGCACCGCGGGGTGCTTCCTTCGCCGCTCGTTTCGCAACTGGTTTCAGCCACATTACCAGCACGTGTATGCGACGCTCCGCTGCGTCGACGACGGGAGCGCCGCATGACCGATGAGCCCATCGCAATGGCCGTCCTCCGTGGCCTGCGCGCCTCGCCCAAAGCCCTCCCTGCGGCCCTGCTCTACGACGCCCTCGGGTCGGCCCTCTTCGAGGCCATCACCGAGCTGCCCGAGTACGGCCTCACCCGCGCCGACCTGCGGATGATCGAGCGCCACGCGGGCGACGTGGTGCGCGCCCTCGACGGCCCCCTCGACGTGGTCGAGCTCGGCCCCGGCGGCGGGCGCAAGGCCGCGCTCTTCCTGCGGGCGGTCACCGCGCGCCAGCCCCGCACGGTGTTCACGGCGGTGGACGTCTCCGCGTCCGCCCTCCATGAGTGTCAGCGGGCGCTGGAGCAGCTCGACGGGGTGGAGGTGCGCCGCGTCGAGGCCACCTACCTCGACGGGCTGCGCCGCGCCGCGAGGGTGCCCGACGCGCGTCGGCTGGTGCTCTTCCTCGGGAGCAACCTCTCGAACTTCGACCGCCGCGACGCGCTCGGCTTCCTCCGTGACGTGCGCGCGACCCTCTCCCCCGGCGACGCGCTCTTGCTGGCGACGGACCTGGAGAAGCCCGCCGAGCGGCTGCTCCCGGCCTACGACGACGCGCTCGGGGTGACGGCGGCCTTCAACCGCAACCTGCTGGTGCGCATCAACCGCGAGTGCGGGGCGGACTTCGCCCTCGCGGACTTCGCCCACGAGGCCCGCTGGAACGCCCCCGAGCGCCGCATCGAGATGCACCTCGTGGCGCGGCGCGCGTGCGAGGTGCACCTCCGCGGCGAGGTCATCCGCTTCGCCGCGGGGGAGAGCATCTGGACCGAGTCGAGCCACCGCTTCCGCACCGACGAGCTGCGCGCCTGGGGCGACGAGTCCGGCTTCGGCTGCGCCGGTCAGTGGACCGACGCCGAGTGGCCCTTCGCGCACACCCTGCTGCTGGCCCGCTGACCCCCATTGAGCGCAGACCGCTCCCCCACCATCAACCTGCCGCGGGGCCGCCCCCCACCAACCACCACCCGCACCCGACGCCGCCCCGCCGAGATCCGCGGCGCTCGCCTTCTGAAGGCGGACCGCCGCGAGTGTGAGGTGACGCCTGCGCCCGTCGAGACTGTCGTCCTCCGCTTGTCATTGCGGGCTGTCAATGGTGCTACGATCCGCCCCGTGGCAGGCGTCGCAGACCGGATACGAACGATCCTCGAGGAGCGGGGCTGGAGCGAGCGAGAGCTCGGGCGGCGCTCGGGCTTCGCCACGCCGTCGCAGCTCAACGGCGTGCTGCGCAACCTGGAGCGCGACGAGGGGGCGGTCGAGCGGGCGACGCTCAAGCGCATCGCCCGGGGCGCCGAGGTGTCCGAGCGCTGGCTGCTGCTGGGCGAAGGGGCGCCCGGCGACGAGGACGCCGCGAGGGGCCCGACGTCGCGGGAGAGCGCCCGCCCGCACATGATGAACGCCATCGGCTTCGACGACGCCCTCGCCGAGGCGAAGCGGCGAGAGCCGAAGATCCGGGCGCACGCCTGGGAGGCCGTGGCGGGGAGCTCGCGGTACATCCTGCGCGGCATCGTCACCCCCGAGGACATCATCAAGCTGGCGCGCGTCGCCGAGGAGCTCGCCGACCCCGCGCGCATCGAGGCCGCCCTCGAGGCGCAGACCGCCCGGGTGCGCGAGCTCGAGGCCCAGATGGCGCGCGAGCACGCGGCGAAGAAGGCCGCCGCGGCGAAGAAGGCCAGCTCCCCGAAGCGCGGGCGCCCGGCACGGTGACATTGCCTGTCACGTGACTGTCGCGTCTGTCCTGGGTATCCAGCGGAGCGCAGGAGGGCCCCTCGGGGCGCCTCGGAGCGTCTCTGCCGCTATGGTGGAGGGGTGCCACCGATCCGCCGACGCAAGCTCCCCTCTCCTGCGTACGCCGAGGTCCACGCGATCCTCGAGCGGCCGTGGCTGGTGGACGTGGCGCTGCTCGAGGGCATCGCCGACGACGTGCACGAGCGCACCGACCTGCTCGACCCCTTCGCGGGGGGATCGGGGCAGATCATGGCGGCGCACCTGGGCTACCTGGTGATCCCCCGGCCGGACGTCGGGTGCGGCGTCAGCGGGCTGCTGCCGCGCGTGCTGCTGGTGCGCTCCAGCGCCGACGACCTGCGCTGGAACCTCCGGGTGCTGCACGAGCTCGCGCACTCCCTGCTCGACGAGGGGTGCCCCCAGCACAGCCACGCCGACGCGTGGGCCCTCACGCTGGCGCTGGCGATCCCCCGGCGGCGCTTCCGGCTGCACCACGAGGCGCGGCACGTACCGCGCTGGGCCGTGTCGCTGCGCCGGCTCACCGCGCGAGCCGTGGCGCGGGCGGCGTAGCCCGCCGCGAGCATTGACAGTCTCAACTGACGGTGCTACCCAGACACTGCTCGCAGGTTCACCCCGCAGGGGCGCCGAAGCTTCGGCGGATCAGAGGGAGCGGATGATGACATTGAAGAATAACAGAACAGGTCGCCGGGCCCCGGCGCGGCGGTGTCTCCTTCCGGGAGGCTCCCATGAGCTCATCCCTCACCACCTCCCTGGTCGGCGTGGCCTTCACGCTCGCGGCCATCCTGGTGCAGCTGGGCCGCGTGCTCCAGCGCGCCGACCAGAACGAGGCCTCCCTCAAGGAGCTCAAGGAGCGGCGCGAGAAGGAGCTCAAGCCGCAGGCCGACCTCATCGCGGCCGTGCACCAGCGCACCCATGATCTCTCCAGCGCGATCCAGGGGGCGAGCGCGCACCACACGCTGCTGGAGAGCCGCATCGCCCACGCGGAGGCGGCCGGCGCCGAGCTCCGCCACAGGCAGAGCGGCAGCGCCAGCGAGCTGCGCGCCGTGCTCGCCGAGGTGCTCGATCGCCTGGCCCGCGTGGAGACGGCCATGGCGCACTCCTCGCCGCCGTCGCTCCCCGCGGAGGCCGTCGCGCTCAGCCCTTCGCGAACTTCGCCCGCTCGTCGAGGGGCGCCACATACCCTCGCAGGTACTCCACCGCGTCGCTGACGCCCTCCGCGAAGTGGATGAAGCCACGCAGCGCCGGGCGCATGAAGCCCGCCTCCACGGCCCGGTCGATCTGCGCTCGCATCGGGTCGTAGTAGCCGCCGTGGTTGATCACCACCACGGGCTTGGTGTGCAGCCCGATCTGCCGCCAGGTGGCGACCTCCAGCAGTTCCTCCCAGGTTCCGTAGCCGCCGGGGAGGGCGACGAAGCCGTCGGCGAGGGTGGCCATCATCAGCTTGCGGGCGTGCATGTCGTCGGTGATGTGAAGCTCGCTCAGCCGGTCGTGCGCCAGCTCCCTCGCCCGCAGGCTCTCGGGCAGCACGCCCACCACCCGGCCCCCGAGCGCCAGCGCGGCGTCGGCCACTCCGCCCATCAGCCCCACCGAGGCGCCGCCGTAGACCACCGTCACGCCCTCCGCGGCGAGCGCCGCGCCGAGGGCGGTCGCCAGCGCCAGGAAGACCGGATCGTGGCCCGGAGAGGAGCCGCAATACACTGCGAGGGAAGATCCGCGGAGGTTCATCGCGGCGCAGCCTATACCGCCGGGGCGCGCTCGCTCACCTGCGGAGCGATGGCCGCCACCACCCACTCGGCCTCTCGCGCCCCGCAGCCCAGCCAGCTCGCGAAGGGCGAGCGCCGCCCGTCCTCGGTCGCGCACGCCGCCGCGATGCGCTCGACCACGTCCGCGCGCACCGCCCTCCCTCCCATCACGGGGTAGCCCATCGCCAGGTACGCCCTCGGTGACACTCCCGGCTCCGCCGCTATCGACGCCGCGCCCGTCGCCGGCGCCCCGACGCCCGCCCCGTAGCGCACCCGCACCAGCGTCACCCGCCGCGCCACCGCCTCCGGGCTCAGCAGCGCCCTCGCGAACACCACCCTCGCCCCAAGCACCAGCCCCCTCGCGGCCAGGGCCTCGCGGTCCACCGCCGCAGGATCAGCCAGCACCCCGTCGACCTCCGCCGTCAGCGCGCAGCCCAGCCCCTGCGCCAGCTGGTGCCGCAGGCCACGCCACCACGCCGCGTCCACCGCCTCTCCCGCGGCGGCCTCCACGGGCTCCAGCAGGGCGCTCACCTCGTCGCGCGACCAGGCGACCAGCCGCCGCAGCAGCCGCGCCCTCGCTCCGCCGCCCAGCGCCGCCAGCGAGGGGGAGGTCTCCAGGTGCACGTCGGGGAGGGTCACCGACGTGCCCGCCACGAGGCGCGCCAGCACCTCGCCCTCGGGAGCCAGCACCACCTGGCCTTTACCGTTCAGGGTAAAGCGAGGGTGCGGGGCGTCGATGAGCGACTCCATCCACGCCGTGGGCGAGGCCGTGGTCTCGGGCTCCTTCGGGGCGAGCGAGGCGCGCAGCCCCTTCAGCGCCGCGAAGGGGTGCCGAGGATCGACGGGCTTCGTCTCCGCCTCGGTGAGCCTGCGCCGGGGGCGGGGCGCGGCGTTGGCCTTCGGGGCGGGCTCGTCGACGAAGCGCTGCACCAGGCGCGCGTGGAGGGCGTCGCTGAGCTGGTCTTCGAGCGAGCGGGTGTGCTCCTGCCAGCGGGCGGCCGCGTCGAGCCAGGAGGGGCGGTTGGCGAGGTAGGTCCAGGTGCGGACCGAGGCGATGCGCGCGACGAGGGTGTCGACGTCGCCGGTGAGGTCTTCGAGGGCGGCGACGCCCGCGCGCACGAAGTCCGAGCGCAGCCGGCCGTGGTCGCAGAGCTCGACGAAGACCGCCGCGAGCTGCCCCACGTGGTCCTCGAAGAGGAGGCGGCGGAAGTCGGGGACGGTGCACACCTCCCAGAGCAGGGCCACGCGCGACTCGGAGGTGGCCCGATCGCGCACGTCCGCGCGCTGCAGGAGCGCCGCGAGGACGGCCTCGTCCTCGGCCTGGCTTACCCGGGTGAGTATTCTCCTCGGCGCCGGGGTCTTCAGCGAGGCGGTGAGCGAGGCGACGGAGCCGAAGTCGAGCTCGCTCGATCGCCACACCACCTTGCGCAGCGGGGCGAAGCGCTGGCTCTCGATCTGCGCGCGCACCTCCCCGGGGATGACGTGCGGGCTGAGGGCGCTGAAGGTGCCGTCCTGGAGGTGGCGCCCGGCGCGGCCGGCGATCTGGCCGAGCTCGGCGGGGTCGAGCTCGCGCGCGACGCGCCCGTCGAACTTGCGCAGCGACGCGAAGGCCACGTGGCGCACGTCGAGGTTGAGCCCCATGCCGATGGCGTCGGTGGCCACGAGGTAGTCGACCTCGCCCGACTGGAACATCGCCACCTGCGCGTTGCGAGCCCGCGGGGAGAGGGCGCCGAGGACGACGGCGGTGCCTCCGCGCAGCACCCGGAGGCGCTCGGCGAGCTCGTAGACCTGCTCCATGGAGAAGGCCACCACGGCGCTGCGCCGGGGGACCCGGGCGAGGGGGACGGTCTCCGCCGCGCTGAGCTTCGAGAAGCGGGGAGCCCCGGAGATCTTCGCCGTGGGCACCAGCTCGGAGAGCACCGAGGTCGCCGTGTCCGACCCGAGGAACCACGTCTCCTTCTCGCCTCTCGCGTGGAGCAGCCGGTCGGTGAAGACGTGGCCTCGCTGCGGGTGCGCCGCGAGCTGGATCTCATCGACCGCGAGGAAGTCCACGGCCAGGTCGAGGGGCATCGCCTCGACGGTGCAGACCCAGTAGTCGGGCTTCGGGGGGATGCGCTTCTCCTCGCCGGTCATGAGGGCTACGCGCCCTTCGCCGACGCGGGTGCTCACCCGGTCGTAGACCTCGCGGGCGAGCAGCCGGAGGGGCAGGCCGATCATCCCGGTGGCGTGCTCGAGCATCCGCTCGACGGCGCGGTGGGTCTTGCCGGTGTTGGTGGGCCCGAGGAGGCCCTGGATGAGCGTGGGCTCGGGCATGGCTGCGACCGAGCCTTTAGCGCAACGCGAGCTCCCCCGCAGCGATTGGGTCTACCCGGGCAGCCCCAGCACGCTGGTGATGAACACCGGCCGCCACGGGACGCGCCGACGCTCGACGCGGAAGCGGTAGCCCTCGCGCTGGAGCGGGGCGACCAGGGCCTCCAGCTCGGCCACGGAGTAGGCGCGCAGGCACGAGGCGAAGCCGTCCCAGGTGATGGCCGCCGGGAGCACCGGCAGCGCATAGGTGAGCGCGAGCGAGGAGGCGCGCCGGGGGCGCACGAAGGGCATGAGACCGCAGACGGTGAGGGGGAGGCCCGCCACGATGGCCGCGCCCTGGAGGCTGCGCTCGACGAGCTCGACGGTGACGATGGGCTGGCGCTTCTCGGCCGCGTCGGCGAACACCGCGCGCGCCACCTCGGGAGGGAGGTGATGGAGCGCGTTGAAGATGGTCCTCACCCCGGTGAGCTCGACGGGAACCCTCGTGGCGTCGGTGGGCTCCCGCCGCCCGATGGCGTGCCCTGGGAGCTCGGCCTCGGCGCGCTCGAAGGCGTCGCGGTTGGGGTAGAGGTCGGTGAGCACCACCGAGGCGTCGCGGCCGTGGCGCTCCCTCAGCCGGCGCACCAGCGAGACCACCGGGCCTCCGCCGCCCGAGCAGAGGTCGACGATGCGGTCGGTCCTCCCGGCGTCCATGGCCTCCAGCACCAGCGGCGCGGCGGCCTCGGAGGCGCCGATCACCTCCGAGGCGACCCGGAGGAAGCCCGTCATGGCGTCGCGCCAGGGAGCCGGAAACCAGGGATGGTCCTCGAGTTCGGGCGCGGGGATGCGGGACATGACCCGGATGGCTACCATCCCCCCGGTCGGAGCGGACACTCTCTGGGTGCCTCTCTCCGGTTCGGGTCATACTGTCCCCGATACGTCCGGGAAGGAGATTTCATCATCGAGCTCTACGGCAACACCACGGGCCTCTCTCCCAGTGACAAGAACGCTCTCGAGCGCATCTACCGCCGGCGCGTCCCCTCCGATCGCATCGTCTCCCCCGAGCTCGCGAAATCCCTCGCCGAGGCCTCCGCCGCCACCGGGCGGCAGGTCGGCGCGATGGTCAATCGCACCGGCGCGGTCGAGCACGTGATCGTCGGCGACGCCCACAAGCTGATGCTGCCCGACGTCGGTCGCCTCCGCGCGGCCGACGGGCGCTTCCGGGCGCTGCGCCTCGTGCACACCCACCTCCGCGGCGAGGCCCTCACCCGCGACGACCTCGTCGACCTGAGCCGGCTGCGCCTCGACCTCATCGCCGCCATCCACGCGAAGCCCGACGGGTCCATCGGCGACGTCTTCTGGGCGCACCTGCTCCCGGAGAACCCCGCTGGCAAGCTCTGGCGCGAGGAGGGACCGGTCTCGCTGCACGGGATGATGGACATCGACTTCCTGGCGATGATCCGCGCGGTGGAGGAGGAGTTCACCCGCATCTCCCGCTCTCGCAAGACCGTCGGCCGCGACGGGCGCGCGGTGCTGGTGCACGTCACCGACAAGCGCCGGGCGCACTTCATCGAGGACTCCCTGCGCGAGCTGCGCGAGCTCGCCCGCACCGCCGGGGTGATGGTGGTCGACGAGGTGGCGCAGGTGCGCGATCAGGTCGATCCGCGCTTCGTGCTCGGCAAGGGCAAGCTCGACGAGGTGATGCTCCGCGCGCTCCAGCGCGACGCCGACGTGCTGATCTTCGACCGCGACCTCGCGCCCGCGCAGGCCTCGTCCATCTCCGCGGCCACGGACATGAAGGTCATCGACCGCACGCAGCTCATCCTGGACATCTTCGCGCAGCGCGCGGAGACCCGCGACGGCAAGCTCCAGGTCGAGCTCGCGCAGATGAAGTACATGCTCCCGAGGCTCGGGCAGAAGGACGACGCGCTCTCCCGCCTCACCGGCGGCATCGGGGGCCGCGGCCCTGGAGAGACCAAGCTGGAGATCGCCGGGCGACGGGCGCGCGACCGCATCACGCACC
The DNA here is from genome assembly GCA_016704445.1 of Deltaproteobacteria bacterium. Taxonomy (GTDB): domain Bacteria; phylum Myxococcota_A; class Polyangia; order Polyangiales; genus SCUS01. Next base: position 4,686 of record JADJAE010000088.1, on the reverse strand, counting down.
TGGAGTCGCAGCTGAAGGAGCTGTCGGGGCAGCGACGTCAGCGACGCCAGCGGAGGTTGAAGTCCGGGCTGCGGGTGGCCGCGCTCGTGGGCTACACCAACGCGGGCAAGAGCACGATGCTCAACACCCTCACCGGGGCGGGGGTCATCGCGGAGGACAAGCTCTTCGCGACGCTCGACCCGCGCTCCCGGAGGCTCACCTTCGGCCCCGAGCACGGGGTGAGGGAGGGCGACGGGCTGCCCGGGGAGATGATCCTCACGGACACCGTGGGCTTCATCCGCGACCTGCCGAAGGACCTCGTGGCGGCCTTCCGCGCGACCTTCGAGGAGACCGCCGAGGCCGACGTGCTGCTCCACGTCGTCGACGCCTCCGACGCCCGCTACGAAGACCAGATCGAGACCACCGAGTCGCTGCTCGAGGCGCTCGACCTGCACCGGCTGCCTCGGATCATGGTGTTCAACAAGAGCGACCTCGCCCTCCCCGGCGTGGCCGCGGCGCTCGCCCGCGCGGAGCACGGCGTGGCGGTCGACGCTCGGGACATCAAGAGCCTCGCCCCGCTGCTCATCCGGCTGCGGCACATGCTCGGTCAGCCTGCGACGCCCGATCCGCCGCCCTCGCGCGCGTGGTCGCCCGACCCCGAGACCCTCTAACTACACCTTCTCGCGGGTGACCTTCCCGAGCAGCCCCTGAGGCCGCACGAGCAGCACCACCACGAGGATGGAGAACACGATCGCCGGGGCGAAGGAGCTCGACAGGTAGGCCGAGGAGAGCTGCTCGATGAGCCCGATGAGCAGGCCGCCGAGCATGGCGCCGGGGATGTTGCCGATGCCGCCGAGGACGGCCGCCACGAAGGCCTTGAGCCCGGGCTGCACGCCCGTGAGGGGGGTGATGGCGGGCTGGTCGATGCCGAAGAGGACGCCGCCGGCCCCGGCGAGCGCGGAGCCGAGGCCGAAGGTGACGGCGATGATCCGGTTGGTGGGGACGCCCATCAGCCGCGCGGCGTCGAGGTTGGCGCTGAGGGCGCGCATGGCGCGGCCCACGCGGGTGTGACGGACCAGCACCGTGAGCCCGACCATGAGCAGCACGGCGGCGCCGAGGTCGATGAGCTTCACGTTGGTGACGGTGACCGGACCGAGCGCCACGGGCACTGCGCGCACCACCGGGGGAAAGCCGCGGGGGGTGGCGGTGAAGAGCAGGATCGCGACGTTCTGCAGGAGCATCGAGACGCCGATGGCGGTGACCAGGGGCGTGAGCTTCGGGGCGTTGCGGAGCGGGCGGTAGGCGAAGCGCTCGATGACCATCCCGAGCAGGGCGGAGGTGACCATGGAGGCGATGAGCACGGCGGCGGCGACGCCCGCGGAGGCGCCGTGGGTGGAGGTCGCGAGCAGGCCGAAGGCGGAGGCGGTGAAGATGCCGACGTAGGCGCCGATCATGAAGACGTCGCTGTGGGCGAAGTTGATGAGCCCGAGCACGCCGTAGACCATGGTGTAGCCGAGGGCGATGAGGGCGTAGACGCCGCCGAGGGAGACGCCCTCGACGATGTTGCGGAGAAACGCCGTCGGGCGCTCCGCCGCGCCCTTGAGGATGAGCAGCGTGGGGTACGCGGCGAGGACGGCGACGCCGAGCGGGAGCGCGCGCTTCGCGAGGGCGGAGGAGGGCGCGGCGGTGGCGGCGGCGGTCATGGGTTCACCGTGGTGCGGTAGTCCGCGGAGTTTTCGTGGACCTCGAGGATGACCGCGCTCTTCACGGCGTCGCGGTGTTCGTTGAGGGAGATGAGGCCGGTGGCGCCGTCGAGGTTGCGGGTGCGGGCGAGCTCGGCGCGGATGCGCTCGGGCACCGCGGCGCCCGCGCGGGTGACGGCCTGGGACATCGCCAGCGTGGCGTCGTAGGCGAGCGCCGCGAGGTCGTTGGGCGCGTAGTGGAACTTCGCCTCGAAGTTGCGCGCGAAGCGTCTGGCGACCTCGGTGGAGGCGCCATCGGGGGCGAAGCCGACGGAGTAGAAGTCGCCGACGAGCTGGTTGTCGTCGTTCTGCACGAGGGAGGGCGAGCTCCATCCGTCGCCGCCCATGAAGCGACCGCGGAACCCCTGGCCCCGGGCCTCGCGGGCGATGAGCGCGGCCTCGGTGTAGTAGCCGGGGCAGAAGATGCCTTCGGGGTTCTGCGCGAGGATGGTGCCGAGCTGCGCGGAGAAGTGGGTGTCGCCGGAGCGGTAGGCCTGCTCGGTGGGGATGGTTCCGCCGAGGCGCAGGAAGGCGCGGCGGAAGGCGTCGGCGAGGCCGACGGCGTAGGCGGAGCCCTGCTCCTTGAAGATGGCGACGCGGGAGAAGCCGAGGGTGTTGCGCGCGAAGCGGGCCATCACGTCGCCCTGGAAGGGGTCGATGAAGCACACGCGAAACACGCAGTCGCCGAGGGCGGTGACCGCGGGGTTGGTGCTCGACGGCGACACCATGGGGACTCGGTAGCGCTGGCAGATGCGCCCTCCCGCGAGGGAGAGCGAGCTGGCGACCTCGCCGAGGATGCCCACGGCCCCTTCGATGTGGATCAGCCGGGTGACGGCGCTGGCGGCCTCGGCGCTGTCTCCGCGGGTGTCTTCGATGGCGATGTAGAGGGGTTTGCCCAGGAGCCCACCGGCGGCGTTGATCTCCTCGGCGGCGAGGGTGACGCCGTTGCGGGATGCCGTGCCGAAGTCGGCCATGGAGCCGGTGAGGGCGGCGTATAGGCCGAAGGTGATGGCGTCGCGGTGCTTGCGACAGCCGCTCGCGAGAGCGGTCGAGGCGAGGGCCCCGGCGGCGCCGGCGAGGAAGGTTCGACGTGTGGAAGGCGGTGCCCCGTTCGCCATGGCGATGCGACGGGTTGTATCAGGGAACTCAGCGCGAGGGCAGCGCGGCGAAGCGGTAGCCGAGGCCTTCCATGCGGGTGAGGATGGCGTCGAGGTTGCTCGCGGTGACCCCCTGGATGTCATGGAAGAGCATCACGCCGCCGCCGAGGCGGCTGGACTCGGAGACGACCCAGCCCACGTAGTCGCGGCGGTAGGCCATGGGGACCTTGTCGCAGTAGGCGTCGGAGCCGAAGCACCAGTCGAGGGTGTCGACGTTCCAGCCGATGCCGCCGTCGGGGTAGCCGCTGGCGCGCAGTACGGTCTCCTTGGCGGTGCTTCCGGCGCCGTAGGGGTAGCGGAAGAGGCGCGGGTGGGCGGTGCCGAGGACGCGGTCGAGGGCGTCGCGCTCGCGCGTGACGAAGCCCGTGAACTGCGTGCTGGTGGCGATCACGTGGCTCCACTGGTGGCTGGCGACGCGGTGCCCCGCGGCGTGCACCTCGCGGATGATGGCCTCGTTGCCGGCGATGTTGGCGCCGCTGAAGAAGAAGGTCGCGGGCGCCTCGTGGCGGGCGAGCACCTCCATGATGCGGCGGGTGTAGCGCGCGGAGGGGCCGTCATCGAAGGTGAGGTAGAAGGTGCCGCGCCCCTGGAGGGCGAGGGAGGCGGGCACTCGGACGCCCGGCGCGGCGGCGGCCTCGGAGACGCCGTACTGGCTGTCTCCCTCCTCGGCGTCGTCTTCGTGGACGAAGTCCTCGGGGTCGGCGGTGCAGCCGAGGGTGAGGCCGAGGCCGAGGGTGAGAGCGCGGAGGAGGCGGGCGGTGGGTCGCATGGCGGAGGGGTCCCTGATGTGGAGGGAGGGGGGGCGATCAGCCGCCAGAGAGGCGGGCGATCTCTTCGTCGGAGAGGTCGAAGTTCGACCAGATGTTCTGCACGTCGTCGTGGTCGTCAAGGTTCTCGACGAGGCGGGTGACGAGGTCGGCGTCGCGGCCGGTGATGGAGACGAGGTTCTTCGCGATCATGGCGAGCTGGGCGCTCTTGACCTCGATCTTGGCTTCTTCGAGGGCCTTTCGGACGACGTCGAGCTCGACGCCGGGGGTGGTGACGAGCCACTCCTCGCCCTCATCGGCGATGTCTTCGGCGCCTGCGCCGAGGGCGACGTCGAAGAGCTGCTCCTCGGAGGCGGCCTTCTTGGCGAGCTTGATCTGCCCCTTGCGCTCGTAGGCCCAGGAGGCGGTGCCGGCGGCGCCCATGGTGGCGCCTGCCTTCCTCGAAGATCTTGCGCAGCTCGGCGACCGAGCGGTTGCGGTTGTCGGTGAGGACGTCGACGAGGAAGAGGGTTCCGCCGGGGCCGGTGCCCTCGTAGGTGATCTCCTCGTAGCTCACGCCCTCCATCTCACCGGTGCCGCGCTTGATGGCCTTGGTGATGTTGTCGGCGGGCATGTTCTCGCCGCGCGCGGCTTCGACGGCGGTGCGCAGCCGGGGGTTGGCATTGACGTCCCCGCCGCCCATGCGCGCGGCGACGGTGACCTCCTTGATCAGCTTGGTCCAGACCCTTCCGCGCCTGGCGTCAGCGGCGCCCTTCTTGTGCTTGATCGTGGCCCAACGTGAATGCCCGCTCATGTCAGTCGTCTCCCAGCGCCGCGTCGGGGATCCCCTATGAGGGATTCAGGCTGCGTGCGCCCGCGCGAAGGCGGCGGAGACTACCCGAAGGCGCGGTGGACTCACAAGCCGCGGAGGCGGGGGAGAAGAAATGGAGATCGGGGCGAAAAGAAAAGTTGACGGCGAGAAGGACTGCGGGCATAAACCGCCTCCCGTCGCGAGGATGGCGGAATTGGCAGACGCACTAGCTTGAGGTGCTAGCGAGTAAC
>JADJAE010000087.1 GCA_016704445.1 Deltaproteobacteria bacterium | reverse complement strand
CGCGGTCCGCACCCGAAATTGATAGGTCCCTGCGCTGATCGCTTCGATGTAGCCACCGACCCCCTGAACATATCCCAACGGGTCGGACACTGCGGCGCCGTCGGTCCACCGCATGACGGCCTGGCCCCCAAAGTGAGGTTGAGCCTGAGTCGAAGGGGTGGAAGGGGCGTAGACCGAGACCTCAACCCCGCACGGCTGTCCCGTGTCCGAAACGGACACGCTCACTCCCTGCGCCTCAGCCAGGCTCACGGTGTAGATGTGCTCGGTTGTCGAGTTCGGCAGCCGGCCCGCGAAATTGTCTCCCCACGCCTGCCTCGTCGCACGCGTGCCAGGCGAGGTGTCGCACCCGGGGCTGGAGAAGCCGCAGCCCATCCAGGCGTTGGTGGTATATGCCCCCGTGGACCCCGCCGTCACCTTCCATGTCAGTGCCCGCCGACAGCAGACTGCAACATACAACGTCGTGTTCGTGGAAGTGATGTTGTAGGTGTTATACAGGGTACCAGAAGGGTCGTAGATCTTCACATCACCCGAGGAAAGCCCCGAGACGTTGATCTCCAACGACGTGTTCGGTATCGGGACATGGATCTGGAAGACGTCTACATCGCCGGATCCCGTCGAGGTGGCGTTGGCCGTGAAGCCGTGCGCCACCGGCAGCGGCGCTTCGGCGATGTCATCGACGACATCATCGTAGCCTGACTCCAGACGAATCTTCCCTTGCCAACGAGCGTTGCCGATGCCACCCCACGCCCACGCGACGTACCAGTCCGTCGCGGGGAGCGGGTCCGTGGTCAGGGCGCCAGAGTAGCTGACCCAGTACGTCGAAGGCGAACTCAGGCGATGGATCACGATCGTAGGCGATCCACCAGAGTGGGGTCCAGGAGTTGGAGCGAACGGGGATGACCGCACCATGGTCGAAGCGATCGGTGAAGTCGTCGTTCGCGACGAAGCTCGGTCCGCTGTAGACGGACCTGACCGCCCGGGTGACCTCGAAGCGGTTGTCGATGTCGTATAGGTACCTTGAATAGTAGCTGTCCGCGCCCAGGACCAGGTCACGGGTCGGGTTGTTGGACTGCCCCCCGGCGGCCGTCAGCGTCTCCGCGAGAGACTCGCGCCAGTTCAGGGTGTACGCCAAGACGGTCGCCCACCGTATCCAGAACTTGTTCTGATACCGTTAATGCAGACAGACGGTAGCGCTGCCTCCTGCGCGCAGGGTCCAGTTCTGGCAGAACAGGCCTGCAGGACACGGATTGGCAGCCATTGGATTGCAGGCTCGGGCGCACAGGCCCCCCATGTTGGAAGCCGTGTTGTAGTTCTGGTCGGTGAGCACGCAGAGGTAGTTTACCGGCGAGGTCGGGCAGGTAAACGCATCGGGACAACTGAGCTGGCTCGGCGCATCCTCGGTGGAGGTTCCAAAGCTGTCGGTTGTCAGGTCATAGGAAGTGTAGTTCCAATCCTCGTCGTAGGGTACCCCATCGCGGGTATTGGCATAGCGGAATCCGGTGAGCACGTTGCTCACGGCCGTCGCGGCGACCTCATTCTCGGAGCCGTGTATCGCAATCCTCCAGTCGGAGATCCCCGGCCGAGACCCGATCGGGATAAGAGTGGGGTTGTCGTTCGCGCAGCCGTATCCGCTCTCGGCCGCACAATTGTTCACGGTGTGGCCGAACTCGTGACTCGCACTGAAGATGGAGTCGCCGTCGGTCGTAAAAGCCGTATTCACATCATCGTTAAAGTTCGTGTTGCAGTAGATGCTGCCCCAGGTGTCGAGGCCGTTCGCGTCTGGAGTCGCGAAGTTGTCGCTGTCCGCCCCGAAGCACAGGATGCCCGTGAGGCTGGTGTCCATGTTGACCAGAAACGCGAGCCGCTGCGTCACCTCCCGGCTGACGTGGTTGGTGAAGAGGTTCTGCCAGTAGGTCATCCAGCCGTAGATGATCTCGGTCGAGTGAGGGGAGGTGAACGTCGGGTCGAGAACAGCAAGCCAGAGATCAGGCGAGCCGAAGTTGAAGGCGGGCTGTGACGAGGGCGTCCAGCTCTGGCGAAGAGGGGACAAGACATAGGCCGAGCCGTTCGATCCGTGCGCCTCGACGCGACCGTAGGCGGCGGGGTTGGTCGAACCGACGGGTCCCTCGAAGCCGATCGAGACCGGAGCGCTCTGCGTGAGGTTGTGGGTCCCGTCGATGGGACTGGTCTCACCGAGGCTCGCTCCCGTCGAGGGGTCTACGACGTTGGCGCCGCGGAAGCGAACCGGCTGCGGTGAGGTCGAGCCGGGGGGCCGCCCCTGAATCAACAGCGGACCGATGTGGTGACGATCCTGCTGCGCAGCCGTCACGCTCCCGTTGATGGCGTCGACGTGAATGGTCCACCCATCCCGATAGACAACGCGCCAGTAGGGTGAGCAGGTGGGCCCGCAGCTCAGGCGTAGCGTCGCAGCAGCGGGATGCGCCGTCGCGTCTTCCAGGCGATGGGTCCGGTCGGCTGCCACCCAACGATCGTCCGCGGTCTGACGTGCCTGAGCCTGCGAGACCCATCGGCTGCGCGCGATGGACGGCAGCGCCGCACGGTTGCCATCGACGACGGCGTGGATCTGGGTGAGCACCCCTCCGCCCATTCTCGATCCGTCGGCGCTGACAAGCACTTCGACGAACTCGCCATCGACCGGCAGGCCATCTCGAAGTCGCTTGCCGTGCAGCAGGACGCCCTCAGCGCCCAGGTTCGACTGCCCGGTGAGCGACACCTCAGATCGGTCCTCCAAATGGAAGATCGGCGCGATGTCAGCGAAGTGGGCGTCGAGAAACGCCTCCCCACAGCGCACGAGGCGCCAGCCCTCTCCTCACGAAGAGGAGGTTGCCCAGCGTAACCGGCGTCCCGCGGCTGTCGTTCCACTCGACGTCCAGGGTGCCGGTGGCCTCCCTGGCGAGCTGCGTGAAGGAGAGTCGCTGTTCGGCTGTTGGGGGTCGTCGGCTGACGGCACCTCGAATCCGGACGGCATCGCGTCGACCTGCAGCCGCGCGTCGTAGAACCTCTCCGTATTCTGAGAGTTCCTCGGTGGACAGACCGCGTAGGCCGTTGCCTGGCCGACTGCCGGTACGCGCGGCGCTGCTCTCGACGATGTCCGCTACGATGGAGCGCCCCGGAGGCGGGGAAGGGTGCATCGATCCTTCGTTCGCTCGACAGGACAGCAATGGCAGTGCCGCCGTCACTGACCGTCAGCGATTGAGCGGCATATGGAGGTGGAGTTCTTTGCTCCCCGCCCGCGCAAGCGGCGATCACCATCACGCCGCACGATATTGCGCCGGACATGGATAGCTTTACTTCAGCCCGGCATGTTCGATTAGATTCTTGAGTAGTCCGACGCGACTCCGAAGGCGCTTCGTTGCGGCCCTCATCCGTACCCAAAGTTCGTCCAGTGAGTAACTTGTCAGATTTCGGAGATCCACATGTTTGAGTTGGCGCCAAACATACTCCTGGGGATCCAGTTCGGGAGCATAGGCAGGGAAGTGCTCATGGACCAGGCGCTCCACCGTGTCCAGCGCCAGAAACTCACGCATCTCGTCACTCGTGTGAATCCTGGCACCGTCCCACAACAAGAGTATCCGTCCCGGGATGTGCTGAAGCAGGTGTCGCAGGAATCGGATCACACCCGCCGACCCGAGGGAGGTGGGTTGGGCTTGCATGTACAGGCTGCCGTCCCATGTCAGGCCGCCGATGACGGACAGATGATCGCGGCTCAACGGCCCCTCCAACTCGATGACCTCGCCGACGGGCGCCCACGTCTTGGTGACCATGGGGCCCATGTAGAAAGCCGATTCATCGAGGAAGATGATCGTGCGAGCCTCGTTTTCCGCGCGTTTCCTGAGCGTTGGCCAGGTCTCATGGAGCCACCTCTCGATCGCTGCCTCATCGCGTTGCGACGCCCGAACGAGCGGCTTGTGATAGGACCAATCGAGGCTGTGAAGCAATCGACGCACATGCCTGGGCGAATACGCGATCCCAAACTCATCTGCGATCACGCGCGCGATCCGGGCGCCCGTCCAGAAGGCACCTACGAACCCGAACGCCTCCGGGCCTTGCGCCAGCAGTTCAGGCAATTGCTTCACCTGAGAGTCCGACAACAGGGACGTCGGACCGGGCCGCAACTTGGCCTGGAGAGCGGCTTTCCCACCAGACTCCGCGCCACGAACCCACTGCCCGACCGCAGCCCTGGAGACTCCCAGCGCTTTGGCAATGTCGATGTTCGTCCACCCCTGACGGTGCAACACCCAAGCGCGCAGCCGACGCCCCTCTTCCCAAGTCGTTCCCTGCCGCGAACGAGGTCTGCTCTGGAGTTGGGAGACCATGATTCAAATGTAGCAGCCCTTGCTTGTTGGTAAAGCTACCCATGTCCGGCGCTATAACCAAATGAAGTTATGCTTCATGGCCTCTCCCCTGTTTGATTCGTCAAGTGAATGAAGTTATTTCACTACTGCTCTCATGGCGTCTATACTTCGCCTGGCGATGTGTCAAGGCGCGGGCTTTCTTGCGCATACCATATCGACAGACGCGAGGAAGCGCATCGCCTCCCGACCCGCATCACCCAACATCAACCCCACCGCCAGCGCCGCGCCTCGTGGTCGTAGTGCGACAGGGCGCGTGGCGGGCGACCTGCACCTGGTCGCGGCGCTGGTGACCATGGCCGTCCTGGCCATCGCGCCGCAGGTGATGCTGCGAAGGGTCGCGGCGAGCGTGAAGGCGGTCGAGCACCTCGTCGGCGAGCGCCCCGAGCCGGGGAGCCCCGTCGATTACCAGCTCGGCCTCCTGGGAGAGCGCGGGGATCGGGACGTCCACGTCCGTCGCCCTCCCGTCCACGGTGAAGTGGAGGGACATCGGGACCACCGCGTCGTCCGGGCGCACGGCGATGCCTACGCGCACTGCGTCCTGCGCTGCGCCAGAGCGCACCCTCGCCACCAGCGTGGCCCTGCCGCTACGAGAGGCGACCACCGAGAAGGCCGCGCTGCCCTCGCCTCGCGCATCGAGGGTCACCGCGCCCGGGGCGCCCTCGACGGTCACCCCGTCGCCCTGGAGGGCCACCTCGACCCGCTGCCCGGCCAGGGAGGGCGAGTGCACCGACAGCGAGGCGCTCGCACGGTCGCCCGGTCGCAGCGCGGTGGGCGCGTCCATCGAGGCCGAGAGAGGGCGGTTGGTGGAGACCACCGTGAAGGCCCGGTCGCCGAGTCCGTGGGCGTCGATGGCGAGCGCCTGCAAGCGCCAGCGCCCGGGGTGCGGGGGCAGCGGAACATCCACGTCGAGCCGTCCGTCGGGGCCGAGGGCCCTCGCTCCCACGAAGAAGAGGTCGCCCTCCAGGCGCTGCTCGCGGACGCCGCTCATGCCACCTCCGCCGCTGCCGTAGCCCGAGCCTGATCCCGAGCCGAACAGGCCGCGGCCGGGGGGAGAGGGAGGGCCCGCCTCGCAGCCGAGGTGGAGCACGCTGCCCGAGACCCAGGCGTGGGTGTCGGTGCGCTCCGCGACGCGGGCGGCGAGGAGGTCCCAGGGGACGTCGCGCGCATCGAGGGAGACCGCGCCGAGGGAGCGGGAGCGCGCCGCGCAGACCGTGGCGCCGGAGAGGCCCGCAGCGCGAGCCAGGGCCGAGGCGACGACGCCGAACATACCCCGGCTGGTAAAGCTCACCAGCGAGCCGCCGGAGTTCCAGGCGTCGTAGCGGGTGAGCTCGGGCAGGGGTTGGGCATTCCAGAGGGCCTGAGTATCGAGGTGGCGGCCCTCGTCGGCGCCCCACGCGCGGGGTCGCGAGCTGTCCGCGCCGCTCGCCGGGCGTCCCGGGACGGAGAGCATCGCGTCGACCGGGGGGTAGGTCTCGGGGGCGAGGTCCCAGTAGCCCTCGTCGGCCAGCCAGAGGCTCACCACGGCGTCGCGGGGCGCTCCGTCGGGGCCTCTCGCGGCGATGGTCGCGTGCATCGTGGCGCCCTCGGCGTAGGACCTCGCGTCGCTGCTCACCCGAAGGGAGAGCGGCGCGGCGGACGACACGCCCACCACCGCGGTCGCGGTCTCGACGGCTCCGCCCGAGAGGTGCGTGGCCACCACCGAGGCGCCTCCGTGGGCGTCCGGTGGAAGCCCCAGCGCCGCGCTCCACCAGGCGCTCGCCCCCCTCGGCGGCCCCGGCGGAACCCACGCGCTCGACCACACGCCCGACTGCTCCAGCGTCACCCAGGTCGCTCCCCTCGCCGGTCGGGTGAGGTCCACCGGGAGCGTCTCTCCGGCCACCACCGCGGCGCGCGTCGGCCTCACCGACAGGGCGCCTCGGGCCCCCAGGCTCGGCGGGCGCTCCCGCTCCCACACCACCGTTCCGGCCTCGACGGCTGCGCCCCGCTCGGAGGCCGCGACCACCCACCAGGGCCCCGCCCCCGGCAGCCGCAGCTCCGCCCGGGTGTCACCCGCCGTGGCCGTCTCCACGCGGCCGCTCCAGCGCACGGGGCCCACCGCGCGGTTGCCGTCGCTGCCGTAGACCCTCAGCGACAGGGGCTCCCTCAGCCGCTCTCCGCCGAGGTTCTCCGCGCGCACCCAGAGCCCCGCGGCGCCCTCCGTCGCCGTCGCCTCGCGGGCCACCTCGACGTGCAGCAGCACCGGGCTGCGGCCGGTCCAGACCTCCGTCTGCGCCATGGTCCTGCCGAGCGAGGCGCGCACCACCTCGCGGCGCGCGGCGTCCTCCACGCTCCCCACGGTGAAGGTCACCTCCGCCGCGTGGTCTGGACCGACGGTGGCCGACTGCCGCTGCCCCATGAACTCGAAGCTCACCGCGGCCGTCGTGGGCCATCGCCCCTCGTCGTCGCTCGCTCTCACCCTCACGGTCTCTCCCGCCGCGGCGAAGCCCCGGTCGGCGCTCACCACCAGCGCCCTCGCTGGGAGCGCCCGGGGGTCGATCACGATGGTGCGTACGTGCGATCGCCCTCGAAGCAGCGCCCGCAGCTCGGTGGTGGCGACGGTGAGCTCGGTGACGAAGTTGCCGTCCGCGTCGGTGAGCACGGTCGTGCCGGGCGTGGGTGCCGGGGCGTCGTGGTCCTGGATGGTGACCGACTCGCGGGCGAGCGGGACGTCGCGGCCGTTTACGCAGCCGCGGGCGTGGCCTCGCAGGTGGAGCGTCTCCCCGCGACGAAACGCCGGGCGCCCCGGGTCGAGGTAGACCCGCACGTCGCACGCATCGAGCCGAGAGTGCGAGGCGTCGGCCCACGCCCAGGCGTCGCCACGGTGCGCCACGAAGCGCCGGGTGGGAGCGTCCGAGGCGGGCATCCGTAGCTCGCCGCGGGCGTCGGTGAGGGCCCTCTCCCGGCCGTCGCCCGAGGGCGCGTCGGCGCTCACCTCGACGCCCGCGACGGGCGCTCCCTCGGAGGTGGCGGCGACGGCGGTGTCGTGGCGGTCGCCCCGTCGAACCAGCAGCGTGAGGTCGCTCACGGACACCAGCGCGCTCGCCGCGTAGGGCCCGGCGTGGACCCTCGCGAGGTACAGTCCCTCGGGCAGCGCCCCGAGCGAGACCCTCTCGTCGGCCCAGCGTCCGGCGTGCACCCAGCGGGTCTCGACGCTCCCCTCGTCGCTCTCGCTGGAGTCGTAGGCGGCGCTCTCGTCGCCCCCGGTGCGCCTCGGGGCGACCGTGCGGGCGAGGGTCACGTTCTCGTCGCGCACCAGCTCCAACGCACCGTCTCGTCGAGGCAGCGGACCCGACGCCCGAAGCAGCGCCTCGCAGGCCCGACCCGCGGCCTCTCCCGCGATGGCGAGGCCGTCCGGCGCGAGGGCTCGTCGGGCCCAGGGCTCCGGGTCTCGCAGCCGGAAGAGGGCGACGCGCAGGCTCCCTCCGCCGCGGAGCTGCACCCTCAGCGAGGCGGGGGTACCCGGGACGAAGCGACGCTCGGCATCGACCAGGAGGAAGGGGCGCTCTGGGCGGGTGAAGGGGAGGGGGAGATCGCTCGGCCCATAGGCGTTCACCGGGGAGGTGAGGGTGGCGACCAGGAGGGCGACGGTGAGGGGGCGATGGGTCTTCACGGGAGGGTTCTCCGCGCGTCGAGGAGCATGGCGCTGGTGACCTCCACCTCGCCCAGGGTCTGGAGCTGCCCGCTGCGCTGCGCGGTGAGGTCGAAGCGCCAGCGGCGCTCCCTCGGGGTGTTGGCGAAGAGCAGCACCTCGGCGTGGAGGGGGGTCTGCGCCCCGGAGGGAAGGCCCCAGGCGTCGAGGCGGGCGGTGACCGCGGCGCGCTCGGCGGCGAGGGCGGCGGCCTCGGAGGGAGGCGGCGTGGCGCGGAGGCGCGCGTCGATGGCGTGGAGGCGTTCGAGGGCCTGCTCGAAGACGGAGTCGTCCCGGTCGCGGCGCGCTCCGTCGGACCAGTAGTGGACCTTCACGCGGTAGCGCCCCGCGGAGGCGCGGGCGCGGAGGTAGGCCTGGGAGCCGAAGCCGATGGCGTCGGAGGAGAAGTCCAGGAGGCGTCCGCCGGGGGTGCTCTCGCGGTGGTCCCACTTGACGGTCTCTCCGTCGGGCTCCCGCACCCAGAGGTCGATGATCTCCCCCCGGGCGGACCAGCCCAGGAGCACCACCAGGTCGACCGGGTCGCCGTCGACGTGGAAGGTCACCGAGTCGCGAGCGACCGCCTCCCCCCGTCGCACGCCCACCCCGACGCGGTTGGTCCCAGGGAGCACCACCACGGTCTGCTCCACGCGCCCGTCCCGCACCGGAACCTCATAGGACATCCCATGCACGGTGATGCTCGCGGTGAGCACCGAAGGGTCGGAGACCGTGGCCACCAGCCGGGCGGTGTCCTGGGCCGTGAGCACTCCTCCGCCGGGCTCCTCGATGCGCACCGAGAGGGGCGTCGCGGTCTGCGCCCTCGACAATCGGGGAAGGGCCATCGAGGCGAGGCCGAGCACGAAGGGGCGGCGACCGAGGAGAGCGTGGGGAGGAGCCATCGATGGGGGATGACACCACGGCTCGGGGGAAGTTCTGTCGAGGTACTATCGGTCGACGCGCAGGGAGTACTCCCCGAGGTTCAGCCACGGGCCATGGGACATCACCCTCAGCGTGTAGCGGCCCGCGTGAGGGGCGGTGAAGCGCACCCGGCTCGCGAGCTCCCCTGCGCTGTCGTCGTCCTCCGCGAGGGTCGCCTCGCCGTCGAGCACCCGGAGCTGCACGTCGAGCCGACGGCAGAGCACCCCAGGGGTGGCTCCTCCGCGCAGGGTCACCGTCGCGCTCTCGCCCGCCGCGAGCTCCACCGCGTGGTCGTCGTAGGCCGAGCCATCGCGCATCCGGGCGTCGGCCTCGTCGAGGCTCCCCCGCACCGCCGCACCCCAGGAGAGCGGTGCGCTCGACGGGGTCGCGGGAGTCTCCGGAACCTTCGGGTCGGGGTCTCCCTCGCGCCTCGGCAGGTCGAGGCCCCGCAGCACCTTGTCGAGGTACGCCGGACCCATCCCGATGTGCTCGCAGTCGACCGTCGCGAAGACCGCCCGGTGGGAGCGCACGGCCTCGGTCATCGAGGCAGCGGGCTGGGCCACGAGCTCAGCACCGAGCGCGGGGCGCACCATGCCGAGCAGCCTCGCGGCGTGCGAGGCCGTGAAGGCGCGGCCCTCGTGGATGCACACCAGCCGACGCTCGTCGCCGCCTCGCATCCAGCGGGCGAAGCTGGACTCGGAGGCGTAGATGGAGTCGAAGAGCACCACCGAGCGCACCCGGCTGTCGAGGTCGTCGCGGTCGAGGAGCTCGGCGATCGTGGGACCTCCGGCGCTCGATCCCACCAGGGTGATGCTCGCGACGTCGGCGAGGGTGCGAGGCCCGCGTAGCCTGGTCGCCAGCGCCTCGCCGAGCAGCTCGGTGAGGAAGCGCCGGAACCCGTCGGGCTCTCTCAGCCGCCCGAGGCGCGGGCGCCCTGGGCGGTCGTCGAACTGCGGGGCGATGAGCAGCGTGCGGGTGCCCGCGAGGTCGTGCCGCTGCTCTGCTCCCCAGCCCTGGGCGGGCGCCCCGGTGCGAGGGTCGATGAGACCCCCGCCGGCCCACTTGAGGGCCGAGTGCCCCATGCCATGGAACACCATCACCAGGTGCAGCGGGGCGTTTGGGTCGAAGCCCGGCGGGGCGTGCACCACGACGTCGGGCGAGGGGGCGAAGTCGGCCACCCCGTGACGTAGCGTGAAGGCCTCGCTCCAGGGCTCCGCGCGCGCGGGTGGTGGTGGTGGTGGTGGTGGTGGTGCCTGCGTCGTCACGGCGGGGGACGGCGGAGCGGGCGTCGACGCAGCCGTCTCGGAGCAGTGCCACTGGAGCGCCGCGGGGACGAGGAGCGAGAGCAGGAGGGCGGAGCGCACGGAGGGCGTTGCATACAACGGCCCTCGCGCTCGCGGCGAGGGATCGGGTCCTATCGCTCCGATGAGGCCATCGGCTCAGCGCAGGTGGCCCGTGAAATAGAAGACCGCCAGCAGGAGGAGGATGAGACCGGCGGGCCCCAGGCCTGCGGTGCCGTAGCGGGAGTAGCCCCAGCCGCCGCCGCCGATGGAGAGCACGAGGAGCACGATGAGGAGGATCATGAGCATGAGGGAACCTCTGACGAGTGAGCGACCAACGATCGACGAGGCCAGCCGGGCATTCGGGGTGGCTGATCGCGATTGAAGTCAGGGACTGCATCGCGTGTGCCTCATCGAGAACGCTGCGAAAGACGTGTTTTTACGAGAGAACGAGCTCTCCGCGAGCGAGGCGGAAGGTCTCACCGTGGCCATCATGCGGAGGCCGGAGTGGCGCTTGTGCCAGTGGGCGAAACGACGGTAGGCATGGTCGCCATGAGGGTACAGATCGCGCAGCCGACGGCGTCGGCGCAGGAGCTACAGGCGTTCTTCGGTTCGACGCTGCCGCAGCACGAGCACTTCTCCCGCGGCGGGCACGCGGTGGTGGGGGCCGGTCTGGTGACGGGCGTCGTGGTGAAGCAGGCTGGTCCGCACGCGCTGGAGCTCGGGTGGGAGATCCCCAACATCGGCGTGAAGCTGCTGATGGTGTTCTCGATCTTCGCGGGCATCCTCCCGGGCCTGCTGCTCTGGGGCCTCGTGTGGATGGTCATCAGCGGCGACGTCGAGCGGCTGAAGCAGGAGATCGCCCAGGCCCTCACCACCGGCGCTCCGGTGCAGGCGGGAGGCCCGATGATGGGGGGCGCGCCGATGATGATGCGCCCCGCGAAGCCAGGCGGCGCGGCCATGGCCTTCGGGGTGCTGTTCACGATGGCGTCGCTCGCGGCCTTCGCCTACGCGGCGTACATGTTCGACCGCGCCGAGAGCGCCGACCGCATCGCGGCCTCGTCGAGCAGCTACGGCTCGAGCAGCTACGGCTCGGGCCGCTATGGATCTACTTACCGAAGCGCGCTCGGTCCGGAGTTCTGGTCGTCGCTCGCGCGCCGTCGCCGCGAGGAGGCCCTCGCCAGCGGGGGCGGCGGCCTGGTCAACCTGCTGATCGCGGTCGGGCTCTTCGCCACGCGTCGCTCGAAGGTGCGCGCGTGGGAGGCGCAGCTCGCCAGCGGCGCGGCCCCGATGGGAATGCCCCAGCAGGGCTACATGCAACCGCCGCAGGGCTACGGTCCTCCGCAGCAGGGCTACGGCCCTCCGCAACAGGGCTACGGTCCTCCGCAGCAGGGCTACGGCCCTCCGCAGCAGGGCCAGTGGCCGCCTGGGGGACAGGGACCGATGCAGGGCTGAGCGGGGCGTAAGTGGCGTCAGTGCGGGTGCTGCGTTTTGGCGGCGTGGGTGGTGGCCCCCTTCCCCGCTGCCGCGCCCTGACCCCCGCCTCGGGGGCTGATGGTTGACCTCATCTTGGGGAGCGACCGCGGCGCCAGCTCGATGCGCCTCACCGTCGCGAAGCGACGGGGCTACCGCGACGTCAGCTCAATGCGCCTCACCGTCGCGAAGCGACGGGCTACGACGTCAGCTCAATGCGCCTCACCGTCGCGAAGCGACGGGGCTACCGCGACGTCAGCTCAATGCGTCACAGCGGCCCTACGCTCCGAGTCCGAGACCGGTCGAACCCGGTCCAGTGAAGCCGCCGATTCTACGATGACGCATTGAGCTGACGTCGCGGTAGCCCCGTCGCTTCGCGACGGTGAGGCGCATTGAGCTGACGTCGCGGTAGCCCCGTCGCTTCGCGACGGTGAGGCGCATTGAGCTGACGTCGCGGTAGCCCCGTCGCTTCGCGACGGTGGGGCGCATCGAGCTGACGTCGCGGTCGCTCCCCAAGATGAGGTCAACCATCAGCCCCCGAGGCGGGGGTTAGGGCGCGCGGCAGCGGGGAAGGGGGCCACCACCCACGCAGCCAAAACGCAGCACCCCGTCAGTGCGCCGCGACGGGTCCTGCGGCCTTGAACAGCGGCCCGGGCACCGGGAACACCGGGCGTCCGGCCGCTGAGTTCACGAGGATCGCGAAGGCCAGGTAGAGCGCGATGCCCGCGAGCACGACGGTGGCGAGGGCGATGGGCAGCGCGAAGACCGGCGCGTGCGTGAGCTCCTTGAGGATGCGGCAGGCGAAGAGCAGCACGATGTCGAGCAGGAACGCGAAGAGCAGCTTCGAGAAGAAGCCGAACGCGTAGGTGAGCACGACGAAGATCACCAGGAAGATCACGTCGACGCTGAGGATGATGTGGGGATCGGGGAGGCGTCCCTCGGCGAGCCCGGCGAGGGTCTGGTAGTTCATCAGCCAGTTGAAGGCGAAGGTGGTGAAGAGGGTTCCGCCGAGGAGGTTCTTGTTGGCGAGGGACATGATCCCCGCGATGAACTGGCAGCCCGCGCCGAAGTAGAGGCAGTAGAACGCGGCGGTGCGAAACGCGGCGGGCGTGAGGCTCCAGCCGAAGGCGATGGGGATGAGCGCCGCGCAGCCGACCGCGAGGCCCAGCAGGCCGAGGGGCGTGGGTTCGGCGAAGAGGTTCACGGGCGCGGGGGCAACTGCGGGCGTCGGGGTGTCTTGCATCGGATGGGTCTTCGGTAGGTGGAGAGGGTCGGGGGAGACGGGCGCGGAGCACCCGCGAGGGCCGCGGAGTCTCTCACCTCGCGGGGCGTAGATCAGCCGCCGAGGAAGACGTCCTGCACCCAGCCGCAGGTTCCGCCGTTGCGGCAGGGGTGGCAGTTCTCGGGGCGGGCGTCGGAGCAGCCCGATCCGGCGCCTGCGCCGTCGCTCGCGGGGGTGAGCGTCGGGGCGCCGGAGGAGAGCACCTCGACGAAGTCCCAGAGCACGCCCTGCGCGTCTCGGTTGTGGAAATAGACCTGCACCCGGTCTCCGTAGTGGAGCCACGCGCGGGTGGTGCTGTTCTGCGCCCAGTAGAGATAGGCGCCGAAGGGATAGACGAAGAAGAAGTCCCGCTCGCGGCCGTTCTCCATGCAACGCACCGCGGGGTTGGGCGGGTCGCGCAGGGTGCACGCGTGGCCGCGAGGGAGGGTCACCGTGCGCCGCCACGAGGTGGGGGTGAGCGGTCCGCCGCTCATGGCGCCGCACTGGGTGCGACCGCAGTCGTCGTCGCCCTCGTCGCAGCGGTTGACCTGGCCGCAGGTGGGGTTGGTCCCGCGGCAGGCAGTGGCCCGACCGCACACCGAGCGCACCTCGTAGTCCGCCCCCGCCGGGCCTAGCGCGCAGGGGTGGCGCGCGTCGTAGCCCGCGAACTCCAGCGCCCCGCTGGGGACGTTGATCCAGCCCTGCATATGGCTCGCTCCCTGGTAGGCGTAGCCCCAGTAGAAGCCGGCGACCGGCGCTCGCAGCGCGGGGGAGCTGTCGCCGCACGCGGCGCGAGAGGGGTTTCCGCACGTCGCGACGTCGCAGCCGGTCGGAGGGTCGTAGTTGCCAGGAACCGTGGAGAGCCCGACGTAGACGCCCGCGGGGATGGTCTGGAGCACCACGCCGCGCCGCCTCGGACCGGCGCTGAAGACCGTCGCTCCGTCGCCGTCGTGGTCGCCGGAGAACTGCACGATCGGGCGCAGCACCCGGAAGGGGTAGTAGCCCGCGTTGATGCCGCGGGCGCTGAAGGCCTGGTCGATGCCGCTGCAGGTTCCGCCTCCGTTGCCGATGGCCGCAGTCGCGATGCAGGCCATGACCGGCGGCGGAGGTGGCGGTGGCGGCGGGACATCGGCCATGGCGACCGGCACATCGACAGGCGGCGGCGGTGGTGGCGGCGGGACCTCGGGCATCGCGCTCGAAGGCGTGTCGGAGGTGGAGCCCGCGTCGATGGCGGCGGGGACATCGATGGAGGCGGGGGCGTCGAGGGGGAGGGGCGTCGAGGAGGGAGGGGACGTCCGTGACGGCGGCGTCGTCGGAGGGCGCGTCGGTGGAGGAGGCGTCACCGCAGCCCGCGGCGAGCGGGAGCGAGAGCAGCAGCGAGGCGAGGTGGCGCTTCATCGGCGCGGAGCATGGCGCAGCTCGCGCTCGCTGCTCAAGGCGGGTCAGGCGCGCTCGATGCGACCGTCGGCGTGCTGGGCGAAGCGCTCTCCGGTGGGGCCGTGCACCGGCCCGTCGCTGGGCCAGGGCCATCCGCCGAAGCGGGTGCGCTGGTAGTCCGAGAAGGCCTGCTGGATCTCCGCGCGGGTGTTCATCACGAAGGGACCATGCTGGGCGACGGGCTCGCCGATGGCCTTGCCCTGTAGCAGCAGCAGCTCTCCCTCGTCGCCGCCGTTGACCAGCGTGGCGGGGAGCGACTCGCGCAGCTCCACCATGTGCCGCGAGGCGACGGCGCGGTCGCCCACGCGCAGGCCGCTGCCGCGGAAGTAGTAGAGCGTGCGGTTGGTTCCGCGCGACACCGGGGGGAGGGTGAAGCGCGCGTTGGGCGCGAGCTTCAGGGTCCAGATGGCGACCTCCGTGTCGGGGCGGTGGGCCCAGGAGTGCGGCGGAGGCGTCGGGGCGCGGACGTCGCCGAGGTGGCCCGCGATGACGGTGACCTCCGTGCTGCGGCCCTCGGAGTCCCGGGCGACGTGCTTCGGGATGCTGTCGCGCCAGAACATCGTGAAGTGCGGTTCGACCATCTTGTCGACGGCCGGGAGGTTGAGCCAGATCTGGAAGAGCTCGGCCGGGTTGGCCGACTCGCGCGACAAGAGCGGAAACATCTCCGCGTGAACGATGCCCCGCCCCGCGGTGAGCCACTGGGTGTCGCCGCCGCCGTAGCGCGCCCTCGCCCCGAGGGAGTCGGAGTGGTCGATGAGGCCCTGTCGCACCACGGTCACGGTCTCGAAGCCCCGGTGCGGGTGCTGCGGGAAGCCCGGCACCACGTCGCCGTGGTACATGTTCCAGCCGTCGCGGTTGGCGAAATCGCTGCCGATGTTGCGGCCCGCGAGGGAGGCCGCGGGCCCGAGAGACGCGTTGCCCGCGGGGTACGCGTCGTCGTGGTGCACGCAGAAGAGGAAGGGGTCGGGCGTGCGCCACGGGAAGCTCAGCGGCTCGGCGCTGCGGACGACGTTGTCGGTCATGGGGAGCCTCGTTTCATTCGGGACGATCAGCGCCTGCGGGGTGCGATCGCACGCTGCGACCACCGGAGCCGACGCGATCGCGCCGAGGAGGGTTCTTCGGTTCATCGCCGGAGATGATACGGCGCGTCCCGGGTTGCACAATCGCCGACATGGGCAACCCTCCGTTGCGTCTACGCAACCGTACCGGGCGGCTGCCACTCGTAGAAACTCCGCGGCCTCGGAGCCCGCCGCCGTGAGAGCGTGGCGTCATGAACATCGAACTGAAGATGCTGGCATGGACGGTCGTGCTGGGGCTGCTGCAGCTCGCCGTGGGGTCTTCGCTCTCGGTGCACCAGCGCGGCCTCGCCTGGAACGCCGGCGCGCGGGACTCCGACCCCCCGAAGCTCTCCCCCGTGGCGTCGCGCATCGACCGCGCGCTGCGCAACCTCCTCGAGACCTTCCCCTTCGCCGCGGCGGCGCTTGCGGTGGTCGCCTCGCACCGCACCGACGCGGGCACGGCCCTCGGCGCGCAGCTCTACTTCGGGGCGCGGCTGATCTACGTGGGGCTCTACGCGGCGGGTATTCCGTATGCGCGCACGCTGGTGTGGACGGCGTCGATGGTGGGCATCGTGAAGGTGCTCTGGCCGCTGCTCTGAAGCGCCGCGCTCGTCACCCCCGCAGCCGGCGCCAGAACATCGCCGCCGCCAGCGCCACGCCCACGGTCATCACCGCCCGGCGCACCACGCGAGGCCCTACCTTCCGGGCCGTCCCTGCCCCCAGCGCTCCGCCCAGCATGGCCCCGGCGGCCATCACGGCGGCCTCGGCCCACGCGACGCGGCCTCCCACCACGAAGGTCACCGCGGCGACGCCGTTGATGCACACGGCGGCGAGGTTCTTGAGCCCGTTGGCGCGGTGGATGTCTCGCACGCCCATCATCCCCAGCGCCGCCAGCATCAGGATGCCGATGCCCGCGCCGAAGAAGCCCCCGTAGGTCGCCACCACCAGCTGGAACACCATCAGCCCCGCCCAGGAAGCCGGGCTGCGCACCCCGTCGTCGGTGAGCCTGAGCCTCCGGGCGACCGGCTCCTGCAGGGCGAAGAGCCCCGTGGCGCCGAGCAGCAGCCACGGGATCAGCGCCGTGAAGCGGGCGTCCCCGGTGCGCAGCGCCAGCCAGGCCCCGAGCACCCCGCCGGCCGCGCTGGGGAGCGCCATCGCCAGCACCAGCGAGCGCGACCCGGCGAGCACGTCGCGGTAGCCCCAGAAGGCGCTCGCCGAGCCAGGGATGAGCGCCACGGTGTTGGTCGCGTTGGCGGTGATCGGGGCCATCCCGAAGGCCAGCAGCGTGGGGAAGGTGAGCATGCTGCCGCCGCCCGCGACGGAGTTGACCGTGCCAGCGGCGACGCCGCTCGCGAAGTACGAAGCCCAAGGGAGGACGGTCGACCACACGCGACCAGCGCCTAGCACGGGGGCGGCGACCGCGTCGCCCGCTCCGATGCCGCGGCTTGGGGGACCGCTCCCTCCGGGCGAACGGCGCTGCTATACCCGCCGACTTCCCGAAGGAGACCACCGACCAGACCATGTGGATCGTACGCCTCGCGCTACGCCGTCCGTACACCTTCGTGGTGATGGCGATGCTCCTCGTCCTCGGGGGGGTCTTCGCCATCACGAAGATGCCGACGGACATCTTCCCGGAGATCGACATCCCCGTCGTCGCCGTGGTCTGGCAGTACGGCGGACTGCCCGCCGAGGAGATGGAGCGCCGGGTCACCACCAACTACGAGCGCGCCATCACCACCACCGTGAGCGGCGTCGAGCACATCGAGAGCCAGACTCTCGCGGGCTACGGCATCGTCAAGGTCTTCTTCCACCCTGGCACCCGCATCGAGGCCGCGACGGCGCAGATCACCGCCATCTCGCAGACCGTGGTGCGGCAGTTTCCGCCGGGCATGACCCCGCCGCTGATCATGCAGTACAGCGCCTCCAACGTGCCCATCGTGCAGGGCGCGGTGGGCTCCGACACGCTCCCCGAGCAGGCGCTCTTCGACCTCACCAACACGGGCCTGCGCACGGGCCTCGCCACGGTGCAGGGCGCGCAGATGCCCTTCCCCTACGGGGGCAAGATGCGGCAGATCATGGTCGACATCGACCTGGCGCGGCTGCACGCCCTCGGCCTCGCGCCCAACGACGTCTCCAACGCCCTCAGCCTCCAGAACCTGGTGCTCCCCTCCGGCACCGTGAAGCTCGGCGCGCAGGAGCTCGGCGTGCGGCTCAACAGCAGCCCGGAGACCCTGCGCGAGCTCTCGGGCATCCCCATCGCCACGGTGCGAGGCGCCACGGTCACCATCGGCGACGTCGCCCAGGTGCGCGACGGCTTCGCGCCGCAGACCAACATGGTGCGCAACAACGGCCGCAACGGCGTGCTGCTGAGCGTGCTCAAGTCCGGCGGCGCCTCGACGCTCGACATCGTGCGGCGCATCCGCGAGGCGCTGCCGCAGGTGCTTCCCACGCTGCCGCCGGAGTACCACCTCGACCTGCTCTTCGATCAGTCGATCTTCGTGCGCGCGGCCGTCGACGGCGTCGTCAAGGAGGGGATCACCGCCGCCGCGCTCACGGCCGTGATGATCCTTCTCTTCCTCGGGAGCTGGCGCAGCACGCTGATCGTGCTGGTGAGCATCCCGCTGTCGATCCTGGCGTCGGTGATCGTGCTGGCGGCGCTCGGCCAGACGCTCAACCTCATGACCCTGGGCGGACTCTCGCTCGCGGTCGGCATCCTGGTCGACGACGCCACCGTCGAGATCGAGAACGTCCACCGCAACATCGCGCAGCGCAAACCCCTCGTGCGGGCCATCCTCGACGGCGCCCAGCAGATCGCCACGCCCGCCTTCGTGGCCACGCTCTCCATCTGCATCGTCTTCGTGCCGGTGGTGTTCATCACCGGCGCGGCGCGCTCGCTCTTCACCCCGCTGGCCATGGCCGTGGCCTTCGCGATGATGACCTCCTACCTGCTCTCCCGAACGCTGGTGCCCACCATGATGCAGCACCTCCTTGGGGCCGAGCTTCACCGCTACACCGGCGACCCGTCGCCCCTCCGGGAGGACCTCATCTGGCGCGCCCACCAGCGCTTCAACCGCCTCTTCGAGCGCCTGCGCCGCGCCTACGGGGGCTACCTCGACGCGGCCCTCGACCACCGCGCCCTCGTCTCCCTGGGCTTCGGGGCCTTCGTCCTCGCCAGCGCGCTCGGGCTCTATCCCCACCTGGGCCGGGACTTCTTCCCTGCGGTCGATGCCGGCCAGATCAGGATGCACGTGCGCTGCCCGCCGGGGATGCGCCTGGAGGAGACCGCGCGGCAGTTCTCGCTGGTGGAAGAGGAGATCCGTCGGGTGATCCCCCGGGAGGAGATCGTCACGCTGCTGGACAACATCGGCGTGCCCAACAGCGGCATCAACCTCGCGCTCGGCGACCCGTCGATGATCTCCGCCGCCGACGGCGAGATCATGGTGGCCCTCGACCCGCATCGCCACGGCCCCACCGCGGGCTATGTGAAGACCCTGCGCGAGCGCTTCGCCGAGCGCTTCCCCGCCTTCGAGATCTTCTTCCTCGCGCCGGACATCACCACCCAGGTGCTCAACTTCGGCCTCTCGGCGCCCATCGACATCCAGGTCTCCGGCCCGCCCTCCAACCGCGCGGAGAACCTACGCGTCGCGCAGCGCCTCCGCGACCAGCTCGCCCGGGTCCCCGGCGCCGTGGACGTGCACCTCCAGCAGGTGCTCGGCGCCCCTTCGCTCAGGCTCGACGTCGACCGGGTGCGGGCCAGCCAGCAGGGGCTCACCGAGCGGGATGTGGCCAACAGCGTGCTGGTCTCGCTCAGCTCCAACAGCGCGGTCGCCCCGAGCTTCTGGCTCGATCCAAGGCGAGGGGTGCAGTACCAGGTGGCCGTCCAGACGCCGCAGTACAGGGTCGACTCGCTCGACGCCCTGCGCAACACGCCAGTGCTGGGCCCGGGTGGAGGCGCGGCGCAGACGCTGGGCAACCTCGCCACGGTCGAGCGGGGCGCCCAGCCGGTGAACATCACCCACTACAACGTCGCCCCCACCTACGACGTGCTCGCCAGCGTGCAGGGCACCGACCTCGGCTCCGTCGCCGACGCGGTCGACCGCATCCTCGCCCGGGAGCGCCGCCACCTGCCGAGGGGCACCACCATCACCGTGCGCGGCCAGGTCGAGAGCATGGCGTCGAGCTTCCGCGGCCTCGCCTACGGGATCGTCTTCGCCATCGCCCTCGTCTACCTGCTGCTGGTGGTGAACTTCCAGTCGTGGCTCGACCCGGTGATCATCCTCGGGGCGCTGCCTGGGGCGCTCGCTGGCATCTGCTGGATGCTCTTCGCGTCGCACACCACGCTCTCCGTCCCTGCGCTGATGGGGGCGATCATGAGCATCGGGGTGGCCACCTCCAACAGCATCCTGATGGTGACCTTCGCCAACGACCAGCGCGCCGAGGGGGCCGACGCCAGGAGGGCGGCCTGGCTCGCGGGCATCACCCGGCTGCGCCCCGTGCTGATGACCGCGCTGGCCATGGTGCTGGGGATGCTCCCGATGTCGCTGGGGATGGGCGAGGGCGGGGAGCAGAACGCCCCGCTGGGCCGGGCCGTCATCGGTGGACTCTGCCTCGCGACGGTGGCCACGCTGTTCTTTGTTCCGGTGCTGTACAGCGTGCTGCGGCGCTCCCCTCCGAAGGCCCCGATCGCGGAGCTGGAGACCTGAAGACCCATGGACCCCAACGAGCCTTCCCACGCCGGGGACGAGAGCTTCGACCCTGGCCCCCACCGACCCTCCGGCAAGGCGCTGGCGCTCACCGGGCTGGTCGTGCTGCTGGGCTTCGGCGCGCTGGTCGCCACCGGGGCCTTCCCGAGGGTGAGGGCGCGAGCGACCGCGACGGGCGACCACCAGAGGGCGACCGAGCGCGTGGCGAGGGTGCTGGTGGCCCGTCCCGCGCGCGCCCCGGCGGGGTCGGGAGGGGTGACGCTGCCGGGGTCGATCCTGGCGGTGCAGGAGACGCAGATCCACCCGAGGGCCAGCGGGTATGTGCGGGCGCTTCGGGTCGACCTGGGGGACGCGGTCACGGCGGGGCAGGTGCTCGCGGTGATCGACAACCCCGAGGTCGACCAGGAGCTTCGCCAGGTGCAGTCCGCGGTGGCCCAGGCCCGCGCGGCGCTCCAGCAGGCCCGCACGCAGCGTGAGCTCGCCCGCGCCGAGGCGGCCCGCTACGGCACGCTGGTCGCGAGCGGCTTCGTGTCGCGGCAGGAGGCCGACGCCCGCCGGGCGCAGGCGGACGTGAGCGTGGCCAACGTCTCCGCCGCGGAGGCCGCGCTCGCGAGCACCGAGGCCAACGTGCGACGCCTCCAGGAGCTGGTGAGCTTCGCGACGGTGCGCGCTCCCTTCGAGGGGACGATCACCGCGCGGGGCGTGGAGGTCGGGCAGCTGGTGACGGCGGGATCGACCGCGGGGACGGCGATGTTCCGGGTGTCGAAGACGGACGTGGTGCGGGTGATGGTGAGCGTGCCGCAGGCCTACGCGCCGGGGGTGAGGGTGGGCGACGCGGCGACGGTGCGGCTGCGGGAGTACCCCGGGAGGGCCTTCCGGGGGAGCATCGCGCGCACCGCGGGCGCCCTCGACGCGGAGACGCGCACGCTGCTGACGGAGGTGCGGGTGCCCAACGCCGACCGCGCGCTGCTGGCGGGGATGTACGCGCAGCTCACGCTGCAACTGGAGCGGGCCTCGGCGCCGCTCTACGTGCCCTCGACGGCGCTGGTGGTGAACGCCTCCGGGACGCGCGTGGCCGTGGTCGAGGGGGGAGCGATCCGCTGGCGCGCGGTGCAGATCGACGCCGACCTTGGCGACCGGGTGGCGGTGGCCACGGGTCTTGGCGAGGCCGAGCAGGTGGTGGTGACGCCGAGCGACCGGCTCACCGAGGGGATGCGGGTGCGCGCGGAGATGGCGTCGACGCCGAGGGCGCCGTCGGGAGGGTGAGAGGGGGCTCTCATACTGATTCCCTGTCAGTCTGGCCGCTTTGGTTTCGGTCCCATCCCATGGACAACCCGCTCGTTGGACGCTGGGGTTCGCGCGATGGCGCTCACCCCAGGCAATAACAGGGTGGCGCCCCGGGCACTGCCCGGGGCTGTCGAACAGGAATGTCTCTTCGATTCGACACAGCCCACGTCGGCCCGGTCTTCCGGAAGGTCCAGTGAGCTTCGGTCCGACAGCCCCGGGCAGTGCCCGGGGCGCCACCCTGTTATTGCCTGGGGTGAGCGCCATCGCGCGAACCCCAGCGTCCAACGAGCGGGTTGTCCATGGGATGGGACCGAAACCAAAGCGGCCAAACTGACATGAAGTTGGTATCAGCAGGGGGGGCGTCCTCAGTGCGGTCGAGGGTCGCCGCCGCTGATGGCGGCCGCGATGCGCACCATGGCCTCGTGCTCCTCGACGTTGCCCACGTCGATGGCGATGCACCGCGGGCCGAGCTGCTCCCGCAGCCAGGCCGCGACCCGGGCGGGATCATGGTCGGCGGGCGTGGCGTCTCTCGCCAGCGCCAGCGGACCCTCGTAGACCCAGACCGGCTGCGAGCCCTCGGGGGTGGCCAGCACGCCCCTGTGGAAGGCCACGGTCGCCGAGGCGGCGTGCCCTCGCGAGCGCTCTCCGGAGGGCATCGAGGGCCGATCGTCAGGGAGGATCTCGATGCTCACCTGGATCTCCGGAGCGCCATTGGGCTTCGGCAGCTTCTCGAGCGCCTTGCGTAGTTCGGGCGCCTGCCTGATCTGGGGGGTGGTCATTGGGGACCTCCGAGGGATGGATGGATGGGCTTCGACCCGGCTCCTGCATCGGGTGACGTCCCCCCGGTCGCAAGGGCCCTGGCGAGCATCGCCCGCTCAGTTGTTGGCAGGCGCCGCGCTGATCTCCGCGAGGGCGGAGTTGGGGTCCTTCTCCCGGGCGAGGTCGCCGATGGAGACGATGCCCACGGCGGCGCCGTCGCGCACCACGGGGATGCGGCGGATCGCCCGGTCGCGCATCACCTGGGCGGCCTCGTCGATGCTCGCGTCGGGCCCGAGCTGCACCGGCGACCGGGTGCAGACCTCCCCCACGGTGGTCTCGTCCGGGTCGTAGCCCTCGGCGAGGCCGCGGATCACCAGGTCGCGGTCGGTGACGATGCCCAGCAGGGCTCCCTTGTCGTCGTTGACCAGCACGTCGCCGATCTCGGAGTCCCGCATCATCGATGCGACCTCACGGAGCGTCGTGTCGTGACGCACTGCCTGCACGGTCCGGGTCATGATGTCTTGGAGATTACGGTTCATGATGTCCTCCAGGAGGGCGTCACGAAGCATCGGGCGGGCCGCGACGGGGCGACCCACCCCATTCCCCGGCGCATCGCCCGAAGCGACGCGGAGGTGAAGGGGCCACCGACCACGCCCCGGCGCCCCACCGTGGCAGCGATGCTGCGCTCGGCTCATCCCTCGAGGGCGATGAGCGCCGCGGCCA
>JADJAE010000086.1 GCA_016704445.1 Deltaproteobacteria bacterium | reverse complement strand
TACTACAACACCGGCGCGATGGGCGGGTTCTTCCGCTTCGAGATCGACAACACCGCGCTGATGGTGTGGTCGGCTTCGACGCACCTGGCGTTCTTGTCCAATGAAGAGCGGATGACCACCGCCGCGCGCTGGTGGCCGGGCATCCGCCGCAGCGCCGACCTGCTGGCCGACTGGCGCGACGCCGAGACGGGGCTGCACGCGCTCGCCAACGAGGACGACAACGCGGCCTTCTCGGCGACGCTCCACGGCGGCACCACGGTGTTCGCCGCATTGGAGTCCTGCGCGCGGGTGGCCCGGTTGATGGGCGAGCCCGCCGTCGCCTCGCGCTGGGAGCGCCGGGCCTCGGAGCTGCGCGACGCCCTCGTGCGGCGCTTTACGACCCCACGATGCGGCGCTTCGTCAACGACGTGACCGGCGCGGCGGCGAGCAACCCGGGCTCGTCGGCGCTGGGCGCCACGGCGTGGATGGTGTGGCCCGCGTCGATGTTCGCGGTGACCGACGAGCGCGTGGCGCGGCAGATGCGCAGCGACATGGAGCGGGTGCTGGCGGCGCTGCGGGGCGACCCCGGCACCGAAGGCGGGGCGTACCTCACCAAGACCATGCTGGCGGCGGCGGTGTTCGTGGGGCGCGGGGGCGACCCCACGCTGCGGCCGCTGGTGGAGGAGTCGCTCGTGCGGATGGCGAGGGACGTCATCACCGACGACACGCAGGTGATGGGCGAGGTGGTGTTCATCACGCTGCGCGACGCGGACGGCGGGGTGACCGCGAGGAGAACTGGGTGTCCATCCCCACCTGTGGAGGCGACGCTGTTCTACCTGACCACGATGGCGCTGAGCGAGCCGACGCGCTTCGACTTCGACCGCCGCGCGCTGCCCGCGGCGATGACCCCGCTGCCGGGGACGGTGCCGCTGCCCGAGCCGATGGCCGACGCCGGCGCGGTGATGGACGCGACGGTGGACGCGCCGCAGGTCTTCGACGCGGGCGCGGTGATGGACGCCGGGAGGGACCCCTTCGCGCTGCGCACCACCGGCGGCGACTGCGCGTGCGCGGTGCCGGGCCCGGCCCGCCTGGGCGGGGCGCGCGGTTGGATGGCGCTCGGCGCGCTGGGGCTGTGGGCGGCGCGGCGTCGGCGTCGGCGCGCTTGACCCGACCGGGCGATGTGGGCACCTATCCCGTCGCCATGCCGACCTTCGAGTTCCAGCCCATCCTCGACGCCCATCCCCACGACACGCCCTATCGGTTGATCACCGCCGACCATGTCTCCACCGTGGAGGCCGCGGGCCGGTCGTTCGTCACCGTGGAGGCCGCCGAGGCGTCACGCGCCTCGCCGCGCGAGGCGATGCGCGACATCGCGCACTTCTTGAGGCCCGGCCACCTCGCGCAGCTGAAGAAGATCCTCGACGACCCCGAGGCGAGCGGGAACGACCGCTTCGTCGCGCTCGACCTCCTCAAGAACGCCGGCATCGCCGCGGGCGGGATCTTGCCCATGTGCCAGGACACGGGGACCGCGATCGTGATGGGCAAGAAGGGCCAGTTCGTGATCACCGGCGGCGGCGACGAGGAGGCCATCGCCCGCGGCGTGTACGAGACCTACGCGACCTCGAACCTGCGCTACTCGCAGCTGGCAGCGCTCGTCGATGTACAAGGAGGTCAACACCGGCGACAACCTGCCGGCGCAGATCGAGCTCTGCGCGACCAGAGGGCGACGAGTACAAGTTCCTGTTCATGGCCAAGGGCGGGGCTCGGCCAACAAGAGCTACCTCTATCAAGAGACCAAGAGCCTGCTCAACCCGCAGAGCCTGATGGCCTTCCTCGAGCCAAGGTGCGCTCGCTCGGCACCGCCGCGTGCCCGCCCTACCACCTCGCCGTGGTCATCGGCGGCACCTCCGCGGAGTACGCCCTCAAGACCGCCAAGCTGGCCTCGGCGCGCTACCTCGACGAGCTCCCGGGCGAGGGCAACAAGCTCGGCCGGGGCTTCCGCGACCGCTCGCTGGAGGCCGACGTGCTCGCGATGACCCAGCGCATCGGCGTCGGCGCGCAGTTCGGCGGCAAGTATTTCTGCCACGACGTGCGGGTGATCCGGCTGCCGCGCCACGGCGCGTCGTGCCCGGTGGGCATCGCGGTGTCGTGCTCGGCCGACCGGCAGTGCCTCGGCAAGATCACCCGCGGCGGCGTGTGGATCGAGCAGCTCGAGCGCGACCCGGCGCGCTACCTCCCGGAGCCCGACCCGCAGGAGCTCGGCGGCGCGGTGGTGAAGATCGACCTCACCCGCCCGATGGCCGAGGTGCGCGCCGAGCTGTCGCGGCACCCCATCAAGACCCGGCTCTCGCTCACCGGCCCCCTGATCGTCGCTCGCGACATCGCGCACGCGAAGCTCAAGGAGCGGCTCGACCGCGGCGAGGGGCTCCCGAGTACCTGAAGGACCACCCGGTCTACTACGCCGGGCCCGCGAAGACGCCCGAGGGCTACGCGTCGGGCCCGTTCGGCCCGACCACCGCGGGGCGCATGGACTCCTATGTCGAGCAGCTCCAGGCGGCCGGCGGGAGCATGGTGATGCTCGCCAAGGGCAACCGCTCGAAGGCCGTCACCGACGCGTGCAAGAAGCACGGCGGGTTCTACCTCGGCTCCATCGGCGGCCCCGCGGCGCGCCTCGCGCAGGACTGCATCAAGAAGGTCGAGGTGCTCGAGTACCCCGAGCTCGGCATGGAGGCCGTGTGGCGCATCGAGGTCGAGGACTTCCCCGCCTTCATCGTGGTCGACGACAAGGGCAACGACTTCTTCGCGGGGCTGTCCGGCGGGACGAAGCTCGACGTCGTGGGGTGAGACGGCGATGGGGAGCCGTCACACCGGCTTCGGGGCGGGCTCCGCGGGTGCCGTGACCACCGGGGCCGTGGGGCCGGCGGCGCCTGCGAGCACCCAGGCGGGCGGCGTGCGGAGGTCCCACACCACGCCCACCAGCGAGAGGGCCTTCAGCACGTAGAAGGTCACGTCGATCTCCCACCAGAAGAAGCCGTTGCGGGCGCTCGACTGGTAGTGGTGATGGTTGTTGTGCCACCCCTCGCCGAAGGTGATGAGCGCCAGGAAGGGGTTGTTGCGCGAGGTGTCGGAGGTCTCGTATCGCCGCGAGCCCCAGACGTGCGCGAGGGAGTTGATGGTGAAGGTCGCGTGCCACATCGCGACGATCGCCAGGAAGCCGCCCCAGAAGAGCCACGGCAGGCCGCCGAGGGCGAGCATCGTGGCGCAGAGCAGCACCGGGCCGAGGGCCCAGCGGTCGTTGAGGAAGGTGAGCTCGGGGTACTGCGAGAACTCCTTCCGCTGCGCGGGGGCCGTCTCCATGTACTTGGGCGCCAGGAACCACAGCGCGTGGGACCAGAAGAAGCCCCGCCGCGGCGAGTGGATGTCCTCGGGGGTGTCGGAGAACTTGTGGTGGTGCCGGTGGTGCCCGGACCACCAGAGCACGCCCTTCTGTGAGGTGAGCGTCCCGAGCAGCGCCAGCACGAACTGAAACACCCGCCCGGTCTTGAAGCTCCGATGGGAGAAATAACGGTGGTAGCCCGCCATGATGCCGAAGCTGCCGAGGCAGTAGGCGACGAGGAAGGCGCCCACGTTGCTCCAGCGGAAGGGCACGAAGAAGACGCCCAGCGCGAGCACGTGGAGCAGCCAGAACGGGATCGATGCGCCGTCGAGGCTCAGCTGTTCGTCAGGGCCCCGGGCATACGGATCGTTCGCTTTTTCCACGGGACATAGGTCGCCGCCGCGCCCCGGACGTCAAGCGCGGCCGCGGTGGATAGTGAGAAATCGTCTGCGACCGCGCGGTCACACGGGCGCGGGCGTTCAGCGCGGGATCTTCTTGGCGTCTTCGACGAACTTCGCCAGCCCGGAGTCGGTGAGCGGGTGCTTCGCGAGCTGCTCGATGACCTTGTAGGGGATGGTGCAGACGTCGGCGCCGAGCAGGGCGGCCTGCGAGACGTGGATGGGGTGGCGCACCGAGGCGACCAGCACCTGCGTGCGGAAATCGTAGTTCTGATAGATGGTGACGATGTCGCCGATGAGGTCCATCCCGTTCTCGGAGATGTCGTCGAGGCGGCCGACGAAGGGCGAGATGTACGTGGCGCCGGCCTTGGCCGCGAGCAGCGCCTGGTTGGCCGAGAAGCAGAGCGTCACGTTGGTCTTGATGCCCTGCGACGTGCAGGCCTTCGTGGCGCGCAGCCCGTCGAGGGTGAGCGGGAGCTTCACCACGACGTTCTTGTGCACCTTCGCCCAGTCGAGGGCCTCGGCCATCATCCCGTCGTAGTCGACGCTGAGCACCTCGGCGGAGATGGGGCCGTCGACGACCTCGCAGATCTCCCGCACCACGTCGAGGTACTTCCGGCCGCTCTTGGCGACCAGCGAGGGGTTGGTGGTCACGCCGTCGATGACGCCCATCGCCGCCGCGTCGCGGATCTCCTTCAGGTCAGCCGTGTCGATGAAGAACTTCATGGCAATCGCTCCTTCTCCGGCGCACCGCCCAGCGTGGTGGCTCCGCGCGGCGGAGTGTCACGAAAGGCCTTCGCGGTGCAAGTCAGGGCACGCGCTTGAGCCGGCCGCGGCGCGCGTCGAAGACCACCACGCCGAGGCTGCCGAGGAAGCCGACGAAGCCCCCGAGCGCCGCGCCCAGCCAGAGGGCGTAGGGGCGCACGTTCTCCATCAGCCACTCGAAGACCGGCCGCGGCACGTACCAGGGCGGCGCCACCGTGGCGAGCAGCAGGTGCAGCGCCAGGGCGCCGACGCCCATCAGCGCGGCGGTGAGCACGAGGCACTTGAGGGCGGTGTAGCTCCAGCCGCGGCGCCATGAGGGGGAGGGCTCGGGGGTCGTTGCTTCCATAGGGCGTGGAGGATACCCCCCGTGACGCCAGTGGGCCCGCGGCGCGGCGCGGCTTGACCCGCCCACGCTGCGACCGCTAGAAACCATCGACCGCCGTTACCGACGAACCCGACCGACAGGAGCGCACGAGCCATGAACCGCACCGACACCCGCGAAGCCCGCGAGACCACCACGGCCCGCCCCCAGGACAACGCCCGCACCGCGCGTCGCCCGTGGCAGCGCCCGGACTTCGTCGAGACCTCCGCCTGCGCCGAGATCGGCGCCTACGCCTTCCAGGCGAAGTGACGGCGGCCGTTTCCCTTTACCCCGTAGCGCTCCCACCACCGCGTCCCCCTCATCGATGCCACTGACCGTCATCGTCCTCGGCTCCGCCGCCGGCGGGGGCCTCCCCCAATGGAACTGCAACTGCCCCCAGTGCGCCGCCGCCCGCGCGGGCGACCCGATGGTGCCGCCGCGCAGCCAGTCGTCCATCGCCGTCTCCGCCGACGGTGAGCGCTGGCTGCTCTGCAACGCCTCGCCCGACGTCCGCACGCAGCTCGCGCACACGCCCGCCCTGCACCCGCGCGCCCTGCGGCACAGCCCCGTCGCCGCGGTGGCCCTCACCAACGCCGACATCGACCACGCCACCGGGCTGCTCATCCTCCGCGAGGGGGGCGCGCCGCCCGTGTACTGCACGGCCCGCGTCGAGCTCGCCCTCACCGTCGGGCTGCGGGTGCTCCCGGCGCTCGCGTCCTACGGCGAGGTGAGCGCGCGCCGCGTCGTGCCGGGCGCCGACGAGCCGGTGGTGATCCGCGACCGCGCGGGCGACGACATCGGCGTGCGCCTGCGGGCTTTTACCGTGGCGAGTAAACCGCCGCCGTACATGCTCCCGCACTTGACGCCGGCGGAGGCCGCCGACCTGCACGCGGGCGACACCATCGGCCTCGAGCTGAGCTCCGCCGACGGGGGCGCGCCGCTGGTGTACGTGCCGGGGGTGCGCGAGCTCGACGAGGCGCTGCGCGCGCGGCTCTCGGCGGCGGCGCTGGTGCTCATCGACGGCACCTGCTTCACCGACGACGAGCTGGTGGCGAGCGGGGCGTCGCAGAAGACCGCGCGGATGATGGGCCACGCGCCGCTCACCGGGGAGGGCGGGATGCTGGCCTTCCTGGAGACGGTGACGGGCCCGCGGGTGGCGCTGGTGCACATCAACAACAGCAACCCCGTGCTGCGCGCCGACAGCCAGGCCCGGTGGCAGATCGAGGCGCGCGGCGTCGCCGTGGCGGGCGACGGCGACACCTTCGTCGTCGGTTAGCGGTACACGCCCAGGGCGGCCATCGAGCGGTCGTGGGCCTTCGATAGCAGCGGCAGGGCCACGGCGGCGCCCACCAGCGCCAGGAGCATGTCCCACTGGGCGTCCCACGTCCCCCTGCGAGCCCAGGAAGGCCGTGCCGGTGTCGCCCGCGACGACCAGGGGTGGTCCACCACTCGACGAGCTCCCAGAAGGCGCCGATGGCGAGCACCACCGAGAGCAGGAGGAAGGTGAGCCAGCCGCCGCGCTGCAGGGGTGTGCGACGGAGCAGCACCTCGCGGATGGTGAGCACCGGGAAGAAGCCCAGCGCGAGGTGCCCGACGCGGTCGTAGTGGTTGCGCTGGAGGTGGAAGGCCTCGCGGGCCCAGTTGCCCAGCGGGGTCATCGCGTAGGTGTACACGCCGCCGTAGATGAGGATGAGCACGTGGAGGAAGATCCCGACCGCGACGAGGCGGGAGACCGGGAAGCGCCTCCAGCAGGCCGCGAGCACGGCGATGTACGCGAGGCCGGGGACCACCTCGAGGCTCCAGCTGACGCGCCCGGCGGGCGGGGCCCAGGCCGTGGCGATACACACCACGGTAAGAATCGCGACGAGGACGAGGTGCGTGCGGCCGAGGGCGGCGGTGCCCGTGACCGGGAGGGGGCGGGTCCAGTCGGGGGCGTCGCTCATGGGCGGCGACGACATCACGTCAGAGGGCGGTGCGCACGTCCCACAGCTCGGGGAAGAGCTTCGTCTGGAGCATCGACTGGAGGTAGCCGACGCCTTGTGTTCCGCCGGTGCCGCGCTTGAAGCCGATGATGCGCTCGACGGTGGTGACGTGGCGGAAGCGCCAGACGCGGAAGCTGTCCTCCATGTCGACGAGCTTCTCGGCGAGCTCGTAGAGGTCCCAGTGGGACTTCGGGTCGCGGTAGACGGCCATCCACGCGCGCTCGACGGCCTCGTTGCGGGTGTAGGGCTGGCGCCAGTCGCGCTCGACCTGCTCGGGGGGCAGGTCGAAGCCGCGGCGCACGAGCAGCCGCAGGGCCTCGTCGTAGAGGGAGGGGGCGACGAGCTCGGCCTCGACGGCGCTCGCCCGCTCGGGGTGGTGGGCGTGCGGGCGCAGCATCACGGGGTTCTTGTTGCCGAGGATGAACTCGATCATCCGGTACTGGTGGCTCTGGAAGCCCGACGACTTGCCGAGCTTGTCGCGGAAGGTGAGGTACTCCGACGGGGTGAGGGTCGCGAGCACGTCCCAGGCGTGCACCTGGAGCGCGAAGATGTGCGACACCCGCGCGAGCATCTTGAAGGCGGGGGAGAGCTCGTCGCGGGCGATGCTGTCCCGCGCGGCGCGCAGCTCATGGAGCATGAGCTTCATCCAGAGCTCGGTGGTCTGGTGCTGCACGATGAAGAGCATCTCGTCGTGCGCGTCGGAGACCGGGTGCTGCGCCGCGAGGAGGGCGTCGAGCCCGAGGTACTCGCCGTAGGACATCTCGCCGGCCAGGTCGAGGTGGGCGCCGGGCGGAACCCGCGCGTTGGAATCGTTGGGGTCGCTCACGCCGCGGAGACTACTGCAGGGCGGGTTCATGGGGGGGGCGCGTGAGGATGGAGGGGTGGCGCGTGAGGATGGAGGGTGGTGCGTGAGGATGGAGGGGGCGTGATTCCCATTCCAGCGGGGTTGAGCCCTGGGGGTTCCGGTGGCCAGTCGGTCGAGCGGTTCACCCGCGTACCAAGGTGGTCACCTCGCTTCGCGAGGTTGCAGCTCGAAGCATCGCCGTGGCTGAGAACCACCCGCGCCACCGCTTCCGACAAGGGGAGATGAGCGCTGTCTACTCCCGGCTCCATGTTCATCTGGTGTGGGCGACGAAAGAGCGACGCCGCGTCCTCGATCTTCCACGCGCACGCCGCGTCCACGGGCTCCTCGACCGCTTGTGCCGCGATCGCGATTGTCTGGCGTTGGCGATCGGGGGCGTCGACGATCACGTCCATTTGCTCGTCGGCCTGCGCCCGGCCCTCGCCGTGAGCGATCTGGTCCGCGAGCTGAAGGTCGCCACGTCTCCCTTCACCGCGCGGCGCCTCGGCGTCGACGGCTTCGCATGGCAGGCGGGCTAGGCGCCTTCTCCGTCGGCGACTCCGACCTGGACGTCGCCCTACATCCGCAACCAGCCGTCCATCGCGACCGGCACCTCGATCGCTGGTGGGGCCATCGACCTCCTGCAACCTCCGCGCAGGGTGACCCAGTGCGCGGGTGAACCGCTCGGACCGGACTCATGGGCCACCGGTGAACCCCGCCAAGGGGGCTCAACCCCCCCGTTGGAATGGGAATCCCACCGGCAAGAGATCACCCGACGGGACCACTGGCGGTCCGCGGGTGACGGGACCACGAAGCTCAGGGCGAAGCGGTTGATCCATCGCCCCACGAGGCCCCATGCGCGCACCCACCAGACCGATGAGATCGTCCCCGCTGGCGCTCGTCGCGCTCGCCCTGGCCGCGTGCAGCTCGGACCCTGACCCGGGAGGAGCGCCCGCTGACGGCGCGGTCGATGTTCCGCTCGTGGACGGCGGTAGCGTCATCGACACGGGCACCCCGCGACACCGGCACCGACCGCGGCGCCCCGCGCGACATCGCCGCACCCGACACGGGCCCCGCCTTCGACACGGGCCCGCGACCGACATGGGCGAGGCCCCGACGTCGTCACCGAGGACGCCGGCGCCGTCGTCGATGCCGAGGCTGCGATCGACGTGGGCGCTGCCGTCGATGCCGAGGCTGCGATCGACGCGGGCGCTGCCGTCGATACGGGGAGCGCCGTCGATGTGGTCACTGCCGTCGACACGGGGAGCGCCGTCGATGTGGTCGCTGCCGTCGACACGGGTCCTCGCATCGATGTGGTCACTGCCGTCGATACAGGTCCTCGCGTCGACGTGGTCGCTCCCGTCGACACGGGCCCTCGCGTCGATGTGGTCACCGCCGTCGACACCGGCCCTCGCATCGACGTGGTCACCGTGACTGACACGGGCGTCCGTCAGGATGTCCCCGTGGTGGTCGACACGGGACCCGATGTGCCGCCCCGCGTCGACGCGGGTCCGCCCCCGGTGGACGCCGGGGTGGTGCCCACGGTGACGGGTGTGCCGCGCATCAACGCGGCGCTCAAGGCGACGCTGCGGGAGGTGTTCGCGCGGGGGCAGGCGGCGGGCATGCGGGCCAACGTGTTCGCCAAGGTGGGCGACAACCATCACCTCGTCGGAGAGCTTCCTCCTGGACTTCGGCCCGACGGCCGGGCCCAGCTTCAACCTCGGGGCGTACACGGCGCTCGACCCCACGCGCGTGTTCTTCAGCGCCACCCTCGTGACCGACCGCCACTCCAGCTTCGACCGCGAGAGCGTCGCCGCGCTCACCGGGTGGACCACCGCGGACGCCCTCAGCGGCGACGGCATGATCATCCGCCAGGAGATCGCCGCGCTGCGCCCGGCCATCGCGATCGTGATGCTCGGCAGCGCCGACGTCGAGGTGACCGAGCTCGGCGCCTACCGCAGCAACCTCACGCGCATCGGCCAGATCCTCCTCGCGGGCGGCACCATCCCGGTGCTGAGCACCATCCCCGACCGCACCGACAACGCCTCCAACGCCGAGCGCTTCCCCGCGTTCAACACGGTCATCCGCGAGGTCGCCGCGGCGCTGCGGGTCCCCCTCCAGGACTACGCCCTCGCCCTCGCCCCGCTGCCCCGGCACGGCGTCAGCGACGACGGCGTGCACCCGAGCGTCTACCGCTCGCCCGCCGGGCGAAACGAGTCGGCGTACTTCACCGCCGCGGCCCTCGGCTTCGGGTACAACGTCCGCAACCTGCTCGCGCTCGCCACGCTGGCCCACGTGCGCGCGGTGGTCTTCGCCGACGGCGCGCCCGACCCCTGAGCGACCGCGCGCCGAGACCTCGTCCGGCGGGGCGCGGTCGTCGGCGTCATGGGCCCCCTCACCGCGCTGCCGCGCGCCCTCACCCCCACCGGATGGTGGGGCGCTAGGTGGGTGAAGGTCGTGGTCGAGCTGATGGGGCTGACGTTCCAGTTTTCACCACGCCTGCGGCGTCTGTTACCCACCTCCGGTGGGCGCCGCCACGGCCTGACCCGGCGACCGCGCCCCCTACTTCATCGCGAGCAACAGGTCCGCCGCCACCGCCAGGAAGAACACCACCCACAGCCCGATGGCGATGCGCCAGCGCGCAATGTGCCTGCGCCGGGCTCGTCCATCTCCTGCTGGCGCTTCGCGTCTGGGCGCGCCACATCTGGTCCTGCTGGGCCATCAGCCCGCGCAGCTGCTCGCCCTGGGTCCAGGCGTCCTGCTGCGCCCGCTCCATCTCGCGCGGTGGGCATCCTGCGCGTCGCGCAGCGCCTTCTCCATCGACTGCTGCGACTGCGCCGCGCGCGACTGGGTGTCTTGCAGCGCCCGCTGGCTCTGCTCCAGCTGCGCCTGCGTGTCCTTCAGCGCCGCGGCGGTCTCGCGCGCCGCCCGGTCGGCCTTCTCGCGATCGGCCTTCTCGCGGGCGGCCTTCTCCTGCTTGCCCCGCTCGGCGGCCTCGCGCTCGCTCTGCGCCTGCTGCAGCCTCGCCTCGCGCTCCAGGCGCTCTCGCTCCTGGAGGTTCCACGCCTCCCAGGCGGCGCGCTCGGCGGCGTCCTTCTCGGCCTGCTCAAGCTGCGCCTGCACCAGCGGGCGCAGCGTGGAAGCAGGCCTCCATCAGCAGCCACCACGGCTCGATGCGACCCTGCGCCGCGGCGGTGTCGGGCGCGAAGCCGATGAGCGCGCGGATGGCCGGCACCCGGCCGACCAGGGAGAGCGGCAGCGCGAAGGCCTCGCGGTCGCCGCACTGCGGGCACTCGGTGGTCTGCCGGCCCTGGGTGAGCACCCGCACGATGAGGGGGTTGCCGCAGCGAAGGCACGGCGGCGCGCCCGGACCCACCCGCAGCCGCAGCGGCGACTGCATCGGGAGGCGCTCGCTCGGGAGGCTGGCGCAGGGCACCGAGAGGCCCACGTCGGCGAAGGGGTTGTAGACACCGAGGTGCTCGTTCTGGCGGTAGAAATCGGGGTGGCCGAGGTCGACGACGGCGTGCGCGAGGTGCACCGCCTCGTCCCACCAGGCGGGCTCGATGGCCGAGGGCTGCTGGCACGACGGGCAGTGCGCGCCAGACTCGACGGCCTCGGGGCCCGGCGGGAACTCGACGCCGCAGTGGGGCACGGGAGCACCATCTCCCGGCCGGGCCACGGGCGGCCAGAGGAAAGCGGTTTGCACCATGTGGCCGCGGACCCCATGGAGCTCGTTGCGAATGGCGCTGCGGCTCTGGCCGTTGAGCGCGACGATGCCCGCAGCGCACGCAGACGCGGAGCTCGTTGCCCGACGCCGGGGCGCCGCTCGGGACCGCTGGTTGGACCATCGCCGCCGCGGACGCTACGCCCCAGCGGGCGCGAACCGCAACCTATCGGGAACCCCGCGCTCGGCGCCGCAACGGGCGCGATGCGCTTCCCTCCCCGACCCGATGCCCCGTAGTCTCGGCGCCCCCTCTGCTCGCACGATGAAGTACGGCGTCCGACTCCACGACGATCCCCGCGACCTCGCCACGCTGCGCGCCCTCGCGGACACCCTCCCCACGCTGCGCGCCGCGCCGTGGACCGAGCTCCGCCCCGGCGACCCTGCCCTGCGGGGCACGGTGCTTCACGCGGCCTTCGACGTCGCCCAGGCCCAGCAGCTCCGCGCGCGCGGCCTCGACGTCGTGCGCTACACCGAGGACGACTTCAGCGCCCTCGTCCACCCCTATCGCCCCGCCCGCATCGAGGCCCCCGCGCGCTGGGAGTCCTTCGTCACCCGCGCCGCGCCCACGCTCTGGGAGGCCGTCCGTCCGCGCCCCGTCGCGGGCGATCCGCTCGCCGACGAGGCCTGCTTCTGGGCGCCCCGCGACGGCGACGGCGCCCACCGGACCATCGAGCGCCTGCTCGCCCTCGGGCGCGACGACGCCATGGTCACCACCGTCCGCGACGACGCGGGCGAGGCGCTGCTCATCCAGATCACCGCCGCGCCGCTGTACCTCCTGATGCGCGCGCGGGAGGAGCCCGCCGAGGCCGTGCGCGCCTACGTCCGCGCGGGCGACGGCGACCTCTGGGTGGCCTTCGGGTACGCGCACCCGCTGGGCTCGCTGGCCACCGCGCGCTCCGCGAAAGTGCAGCGCCGCCGGGCGCTTCGTCGACGCCGACGGACGGTAGCTTCGCTAACGACCCCGACGTCCCGCGCGGCGCTCTACGACGTGCTCGAGACCCGCTTCGAGGCGCGCGCCGCCCAGGTGGTTCGGCTCGCCCGTCACGGGCGCTTCCGGATCACCCTGCGCCTCGCGCCCGCCGCCGCGCCGACCCGGGCTGTGGGTGCTCGACGCGGCGCAGTTCCTGGCGCAGGAGCCGCTCGTGGGTCGCCCCGACGCCGAGCTCGCGCGCTTTACCATCTCCCGTAACACCGGCCCCGACGGCACCCGCTACGTGCTCCAGGAGCTCGTCCGCCCCAACCTCTCGCGCCTCGGCGTGCGGGTCAGCGACCTCCTCGGCGTGCCGGGGTACGCCCGCACACCCGGGGTCGACAACCTGTACCTCCCGGTGGGTCGCCGGCTCGTCCCCGCGATGCGCCGCGACGAGCTCCGGTCGCTCCTCGGCACCGAGCGGGCGCGCGCGGTGATCATCACCGAGGACAGCGACGGGCCCTGCCTCGTGGCGCTCACCAACCCCGAGGAGTCCCCGCTGCGGAGCTGGGTGGAGTACGCCGCGACCGTCATCGCATGGAGCTCGAAGCGCCTCGTCGAGCGCGGCGTCTTCGACTGGCGAGCCAACGTCAAGCGCCCGCCCGCGGCCCCGCAGGCGGCAGCGCGCCGAGGAGGACGAGGCCCGGCGCCCGCCGCGGGCCCGGAGGCGCGACGTAGAGACAGAGGCCCCCGACGAGGGCGCGCGCCCGGCCGCGGCGGACGAGTCGGCGGTCACGGCGGCGCTGCGCGAGGCCATGCGCGGGTACGAGGCAGGCCTCGCCGCGGGCGGCTGCGAGGACCCGGCGCCGTGGCGCGAGCTGGCGCTGTTGAAGCTACAGGCGGGCGACGCCGACGACGCGTGCGCGTGCCTGGAGGCGGCGATCTTCCACGGGGCGCTCGACGTCGACCTGGCGTCCCGGCTGGCGTCGCAGCGGGCGCGCGCGAGCGGGCGCAGCGGGTCGGCCGAGGAGCTGGTGACCCTGGCGACCGCGGAGCGGCTGACGCCCGGCGAGGCGGCGTACCTCGGGGCGCGGGTGCTGGAGCACATCGCGCGCGGCGACGCGCTGGAGCTCAACCTGACGGAGGGATTCTTCCAGGAGGTGGCGCGGTGCTTCGCGTCGCCCGAGACGCCGGTCTCGCGGAGGCTGGCGTGGTCGGTGCTGCGCTCGGTGCACGGCCGGGCCCGCGACGCGCTGGAGCTCACCCGCGCCAAGGAGCGCCTGCTGGGCGGGGTGAACGACCGCGGGCTGTCGGAGTCCATCGACCTGCCGCGCTTCGTGC
The DNA here is from genome assembly GCA_016704445.1 of Deltaproteobacteria bacterium. GTDB lineage: Bacteria > Myxococcota_A > Polyangia > Polyangiales > SCUS01. Next base: position 37,218 of record JADJAE010000086.1, on the reverse strand, counting down.
GCTTCGCGCTGGCGCTGACGGAGGAAGGGGCCGCGGGGGAGATGGCCCGCTCGCAGGCCGAGCAGCGCCGGGCGATGGAGGACCTCTGGCGCGAGGCCTCGGAGGGAGCGCTGCCGGAGCTCGACCCGCGGAGCGCGTACGTGCGGATGGTCTTCGGGGTGGGGTTCATGCGCATAGGGGCGGCGTCGGCGGCGCGGGACATCGTGGCGCCCGTCGAGGCCGAGATGGCGGTGCACGAGCCGCCCAACCGGGTGATCTTCCAGCTGTACCTCGCGCGGATGGCGCACGAGGCGACGCGGGGCGACGCCGGCGCGTGGGCCCGCGAGGTCGAGACGGCCCTCTCCGCCCTCAAAGACCCGCGGGTGAAGGACCGGGTGGAGTTCCTCCGCAAGCGCAGCGAGTGGCTGCGCTCGGCGGCGCCCACCAGCGCGGCCTCGTCGCTGCGGCCGGTGTTCGAGCGCAGCGTGGCGGAGGCCGAGGGCTTCACCAGCGGGGCGCTCATCGCGGGGCGCATGAGCGAGCTGCTCGACGAGCGGGTCGATCAGCGGGCGCTCTTCGACTACGAGATCGTGGAGGTCATCGAGCGGCTGCTGCGGGCTGCCCTGCGCAACGGCAGCGACGAGGGCATCGCGGCGGTGCTGGCGGTGGCGACGCCGAAGGTGGCGACGCGGGTGCGCGCGCCGGGGCGGCGGGTGTCGGCGACGGGGGAGTGCATCAAGGTGGCGGCGGCCCTGGGCGACCTCGGCGCGGTCGACGGGCTCCTGGAGAGCGTGGCCTCGCTCACCGACGCCGTGCAGACCCCGAAGGACCTCCTCACGGGCGTGCACCCCTCCCTGGCTGCGCTGCGGCGGCTGGGGGCGGGGGCCTCCGCGCGGCGCTTCCTGGAGGCCCTGGAGCCCGTGGCGACCAGCGCGGCCTCGGGGAGCCTCCCGATGCGGGCTTCGCTCGCTGAGGGCTACCTGCTGTTGAAGGACGACGCCCACGCCACGGAGCTCATCGAGTCGACGGTGGGCGACGCGCTCTCCGCCGAGCTGTCGCACGTCGATCGCTTCGACGCCGGGGTCGCCGCGCTCGCCGCGCTGCGGCACTGGCCGATGGAGCCGCGGATGGCCTCCGTGCGGCGGCTGTTGCAGGGCCTCGACCGCTTCACCGACGCCTTCACGGCGCGCGACAAGCTGTACGAGACCTACAAGGTGTTGATGCTGGAGCGCATCGTCGACACGGTGGCCGACGACGTGACCTTCGAGAGCGACAAGGTGCGGGGCTACCTGGACGAGGACGAGCAGGCGATCCGGCGGCGAGTCATCGCGGACTGGAGGACGGCATGTGGACGTTGAGGGAGCTGGAGCCGGAGATCGACGCGATCCGCGAGCGCATCAACCGGCACCGGCGGGCGCTGGACGAGTATTTCGTGAAGCGCTCGGAGGAGATCGACCTGGCGACGGTGTGCGCGTGCGCGCAGGAGCCGCTGTTGTTCGTGGGCCCGCCGGGGACGGCGAAGAGTGATCTCGTGGTGAAGTTCGTCGAGAGCCTGGGGCTCGGGAGAGCGACTACTTCGAGTACATGCTCCACGAAGTTCACCGGCCAGCGAGATCCTCGGGCCCATCGACATCGACCTGCTGAAGCAGGGGCGCTTCATGCGGCGCACGAAGGGCAAGCTGCCCGAGGCGAAGGTGGCGTTCCTCGATGAGATCTTCAAGAGCAACAGCGCGATCCTGAACACGCTGCTCACCATCGTGAACGAGCGGAAGTTCTACCAGGACGGCGAGGCGCTGCCGGTGGCGCTGCGGATGCTCTTCGCGGCGACGAACGACATCCCCGAGCAGAGCGAGCTCGACGCGCTGGCCGATCGTTTCATCGTGAAGGTGGAGACGCGGCCGGTGAAGGACGACAGCTTCACCGAGCTCATCGACGCGGGGATCATGAACGAGGTCTACAAGGCCACGGAGCAGAAGCCCTGGGCGCGGGGCAGCGCGAGCTTCGAGGACTTCCTGAAGTTCAAGCGATTCATGGACCTCACCTTTGGTGAAGGGGGCAGCGGCAGCGCCGACCGGGAGCGGTGGTTTCCGCGCGAGGTGTTCGCGGAGTTCCGCCGCGTGGTGCGCACGCTCGAGACCGAGGACAAGGTGCTCGTGAGCGACCGCAAGCTCGTGAAGCTCTACAAGGTCATCCGCACGCGGGCCTTCCTCTTTCACGGCGGCGCGGTGCGCACCGACGACCTGTCGCTGCTGGGGTACTCGGGCAACCGTCGGCAGGAGCTCGGCGTGGTGCAGGAGAAGGTGAAGGCGCTGCTCAACCTGGGGTGAGGGGGGAGTGTCAGTCCTCGGGGCGCGGCGGCGAGCCGTAGCGCACGCCGATGGACCCGCTGGGTCGCGTCGGGCGGACGGGGCGGCCGGCGTCGACCGCGGGGGGCGTCGCGGGAACATCCGCGGGGGTAGGCTCACCGGCGTCCGCGGGGGGCGTCGCACCGGCGTCGGCGGGGTCGGTCATGGGGGCGGGCGCTCCGTAGATGGCCATCGGGGCCCCTGGATCCTGCGGGCCCGCGGTGGGGGTGACGGGCGCGGGCTCGGTGGTCGCGACGGGGTTGCCCTGCGGCGCCGGGTCCTGGGTGGAGGCGCAGCCAAGGGCGAGGGAGGTCGCGAAGGTGAAGGCCGCGGCGCGGCTGAGGGTGGTGGTCGACGCGGGCACCACGGACGCAGGGGCGATGGCGATCGCCGCGGCGCAGAAGGGGCAGCGGGACGAGTCGCTGCGCACGTGGCGCTGACACGCGGGGCAAGGGGCGAGGGGGGAGTGGCTCATGGTGGAGCGCGATGCGACGGCGGGAGGGGGGCGGGTGTCAAGACGGTCGGATGGGCGCGAGAGGAGCACCCGCCCAGGCCAGCAATCCCCGGCCTCGCCGATGGAGGGGAGCACCCGTCCAGGCCCGCAATCCCCGGCCTCGCCGATCGAGGGGAGCACCCGCCCACGTCCTCCCAGTGCGCCAACCCGGGGCTCCGGACGGCGGGTACTGGCGACGTGGGCGGGTGCTCCCCTCGATCGGCGAGGCCGGGGACTGCAGGCCTGGGCGGGTGCTCCCCTCGATCGGCGAGGCCGGGGACTGCAGGCCTGGGCGGGTGCTCCCCTCGATCGGCGAGGCCGGGGATTGCGGGCCTGGTTGGGGGCTTCCTTCGAAGGCCGGTGGGCGCGCGAGGCCCGCGACTACACCACGGGCAGCGGGTCGTCGCCGTCTGCGGGGGCGGGCTCCGGGGCCGTGGCGCGCTGGGCGACGCGGCGGGCGTTGCCCTCGCGCAGGTCGTCGATGGGGCGCAGCGCGGCGCGGGCGGCGGCGGCGAGCGCGGGGTCGGCGCTGCGGTCGTTGGCGAGCGCGACGAGCTGGAGCGCGAGGTCTTGCGTCGACTGCGAGAGCGCGGCGAGGGCGGCGGCCACGTCGGCCTTCGGCGCGGCGGGGGGGCGGGCCTTCGTGGTCCCGACGGCCTCGCCGTACTCGGCGTGCACCGCGCGGCAGGCGGCCACGAAGCCGGCGCCCACGAGCGCGCCGAGGGCCTTCTCGCGGTCGCCGACGGCGAGGGCCGCGAGCCACTCCTCGGTCTCCTGCCACTGGGTCAGCATGTCACCGCGGAGGAAGTCGCTCCCCCGGGGGTAGAGCGCGGCCTTGAGCGCGGCGGCGGTCTCGGCGGCGCCGGGGTCGCGCGCGGCGAGCAGCTCGTGGTCGCCGAGGCGGCGCAGCACCGCGGCGTGCAGGGCGTCGGCCTCGTTGTCGACGGCCCGCGGGGTGCGCTTCGGATCGGCGGAGGCGTCGGCGTCGCGGGTGACCCGGGTGGCGTCCTGCAGCGCGACGGCGTCGGCGCGCAGGCGACGCGCGGCGTGCTTCGCGCCGGCCGGGGCGTCCTTGGGGAGCGCACGAGGCAGCGCGCGGGCGAGCGCCACGCCGCTGCGGGCGTTGACCCTCGGAACGCTGGTGTACGACGAGGCGTCGATGCGGATGAAGGCGGTTGTCATGGGTGCGGTCCTCCCGGCGCGGCCGACGGCACGCGCTCCCCACCAACGCTATCGTCGCGCCCGGCGGGGTGTCACCGGCGAAGCCCATCGACGCCGCGCTTCGGTGGGAGAGGTAGGCCCACCTCCCACGACGAGAGGGTGTAGTGGTCAGAGAACTGGGGGGACCTCTCTGGACGAGGCGACGCAGTGCTCGGAGAGGTGGGGGGACCTCTCCGGACGAGGTGGCGTAGCGGTCGGAGAGGTATAGGGGGCTGTCGGCCGCAACCGTCGATCGCCCGCTGTGCCCGCAGGTTGAAACCTGCGGCAACGATGGATTCGTTGGTGAACTCCACGGAAGTCCGCCGCGGACTTCCATCGAACCCCCGGCCAGCGGGTCTATCGTTGCCGCAGGTTTCAACCTGCGGGCACAGCGGGCGATCGACGGTCAACGCCTATGGGTGGGGGCTGTCGCGTCGGCCCGCGACCTGTCCAATCCCCCCATTGCCGCGGCGTGTCAGTCGATTCACCCCGCAGACCCGATGCGGCGTCCTTAAGTTGTGGTCATCGCAGAACGGCCGACCTCATGGAGAGGGCGACCGGCGGTACCCCATCGTTGGAGATTTCACCCTTATGTCCATCCTGAGCCTCCGCACCCTTCCCATCGCCCTTGTCGTCGCCGCCCTCGGGGCCGCCGGGTGCGCCGCCACCCCGGCGACGCGCACCGTCTCCAGCAGTGACACCACCACGCAGACCGCGGCGGGCGGTCAGACCCAGACGACCATCAGCGAGACCAACACCCGCGGCGCCAACGGCGGCAACGTCACCGAGCGCACCGAGACGGTCCGCACCACGACGCCCCCCCCGGCGCCCGCCCCGCTCCCTGAAGTCCGCGGACGCCGCCCGGCGATCCGTCAGTCAGTCCGTCCCGCCCCACACTCCACACCTCCCACTGCCAACCATCCCCAAGCGCGCGAACGGATGCCGCGAGCACTCGCTCGGCTCTCGATGGGCCGACGGGTCGGCGGCGGGCGGGTGTTGGCGCCTGACGGCGATAGCAGGAAATGGGTGGTGGATGATCGCGAGTCACTGGATGGGAAACCGATAGGTGACAGTGAAGTGCGGCGCGACGAACGGCGGGACACGCGCGATGCGCACTGCTCGCTCGACGCAAACGCCGACCGGCGTTTCGATGTAGGACGGATGGACGAACACCACGCCGACCGTCCCCTGTGGGTTGAACCGCACCGTCGCCGTCACGAACCCGCGGCGCCCCGCGCCGCACGCGCCCACCGCCGGGGCCACCTCGCGCAGAGCCGCCGCCACGTCGCTCGACGAGGGGGCCCCGGGTGGGCTCTCTGTCGAAACGTACTCGTCCATGGGGCGAACCTGCGGGGAAGTGGGAACGGTCGTCGCGGTGGATCGCACGCCCCGTCGGCCGCAACCCATGGATGCGAGCAGACACAACGCACAAGCCATCGCTCGTCTCATCGTCGCTCCGATTCGGTTCGCTCGTCCCAACGGACACCGGCGCGGCACTCGTGACCTGGGCGGGTGCTCTCGTCGCCCCCCGCCGCCGCGGTCACACCTTCTCGCGGGTGACCTTCCCGAGCAGGCCCTGCGGGCGCACGAGCAGCACCAGCACCAGGATGGAGAACACGATGGCGGGCGCAAACGAGCTCGACAGGTAGGCCGACGAGAGCTGCTCGACGAGGCCGATGAGCAGCCCCCCGAGCATGGCGCCGGGGATGTTGCCGATGCCCCCGAGCACGGCGGCGACGAAGGCCTTGAGCCCCGGCTGCACGCCCGTGAGGGGGGTGATGGCGGGCTGGTCGATGCCGAAGAGCACGCCGCCGGCGCCCGCGAGGGCGGAGCCGAGGCCGAAGGTGACGGCGATGATGCGGTTGGTGGGCACGCCCATGAGGCGCGCGGCGTCGAGGTTGGCGCTGAGGGCGCGCATGGCGCGGCCGACGCGGGTGTGGCGCACGAGCACCGTGAGCCCGACCATGAGCAGGACGGCGGCGCCGAGGTCGATTAGCTTGACGTTGGTGACGGTGATGGGTCCGAGCGCCACGGGCACCGCGCGCACGACCGGGGGAAAGCCCGGGGGTGGCCGTGAAGAGCAGGACCGCGACGTTCTGCAGGAGCATCGAGACGCCGATGGCGGTGACGAGCGGCGTGAGCTTGGGGGCGTTGCGCAGGGGCCGGTACGGCGAGGCGCTCGATGACCATGCCGAGCGCGGCGCAGGCGACCATGGCGGCGACGAACACCGCGGCGGCGACGCCGGGCGATGCGCCGTGGGAGGAGGTGGCGACGAGGCCGAAGAACGCCGCCGTGAAGATGCCGACGTAGGCGCCGATCATGAAGACGTCGCTGTGGGCGAAGTTGATGAGCCCGAGCACGCCGTAGACCATGGTGTAGCCGAGGGCGATGAGGGCGTAGACGCCGCCGAGGGAGACGCCCTCGACGACGTTGCGCAGGAAGGCCGTCGGCCGCTCGGCGGCGCCCTTGAGGATGAGCAGGGTGGGGTAAATGGCGATGGCGGCGACGGCGATGGGGAGCGCGCGCTTCGCGAGGGCGTTGGGGGGCGCGGCGGCGGCGGCGGTCATGGGTTCACCGTGGTGCGGTAGTCCGCGGAGTTTTCGTGCACTTCGAGGATGACCGCGCTCTTCACGGCGTCGCGGTGTTCGTTGAGGGAGATGAGTCCGGTGGCGCCGTCGAGGTTGCGGGTGCGGGCGAGCTCGGCGCGGATGCGCTCGGGCACGGCGACGCCCGCGCGGGTGATGGCCTGGGCCATGGCGAGGGTGGCGTCGTAGGCGAGCGCCGCGAGGTCGTTGGGCGCGTAGTGGAACTTCGCCTCGAAGTTGCGCGCGAAGCTCCGCGCGACCTCGGTGGTGGCGCCGTCGGGGGCGAAGCCGACGGAGTAGAAGTCGCCGACGAGCTGGTTGTCGTCGTTTTGCACGAGGGAGGGCGAGCTCCAGCCGTCGCCGCCCATGAAGCGCCCACGGAAGCCCTGCCCCCGGGCCTCGCGGGCGATGAGCGCGGCCTCGGTGTAGTACCCGGGGCAGAAGATGCCTTCGGGGTTCTGCGCGAGGATGGTGCCGAGCTGCGCGGAGAAGTGGGTGTCGCCGGAGCGGTAGGCCTGCTCGGTGGGGATGGTTCCGCCGAGGCGGGTGAAGGCGGTGCGGAAGGCGTCGGCGAGGCCGACGGCGTAGGCGGAGCCCTGCTCCTTGAAGATGGCGACGCGGGAGAAGTTGAGGGTGTGGCGCGCGAAGCGGGCCATCACCTCGCCCTGGAAGGGGTCGATGAAGCACACGCGGAAGACGCAGTCGCCGAGGGCGGTGACGGCGGGGTTGGTGCTCGACGGCGACACCATGGGGACGCGGTATCGCTGGCAGATGCGCCCGCCCGCGAGGGAGAGCGAGGAGGCGACCTCGCCGAGGATGCCGACGGCGCCTTCGATGTGGATGAGCCGGGTGACGGCGCTGGCGGCCTCGGCGCTGTCGCCGCGGGTGTCTTCGATGGCGATGTAGACGGGCTTGCCGAGCAGTCCGCCGACAGCGTTGATCTCCTCGGCGGCGAGGGTGACGCCGTTGCGCGAGGCGGTGCCGAAGTCGGCCATGGAGCCGGTGAGGGCGGCGTAGAGGCCGAGGGTGATCGCGTCGCGGTGCTTGCGGCAGCCCGTCGCGAGGGCCGAGGCGGCGAGGGCGCCGGCAGCGCCGGCGAGGAACGATCGACGTGTGGAAGGCGGTGCCCCGTTCGCCATGGCGATGCGACGGGTTGTACCAGGGAACTCAGCGCGAGGGCAGCGCGCCGAAGCGGTACCCGAGGCCTTCGAGGCCGGTGAGGATGGCTTCGAGGTTGGTGGCGGTGACCCCTTGGATGTCGTGGAAGAGCACCACGCCGCCGCCGGTGCGGCGGGCCTCGGAGACGACCCAGCCGACGAAGTCGCGGCGGTAGGCCACGGGGACCTTGTCGCAGTAGGCGTCGGAGCCGAAGCACCAGTCGAGGGTGTCGACGTTCCAGCCGATGCCGCCGTCGGGGTAGCCGCTGGCGCGCAGGACGGTCTCCTTGGCGGTGCTGCCGGCGCCGTAGGGGGTAGCGGAAGAGGCGGGGGTGGGGTGCGCCGAGGACGCGGTCGAGGGCGTCGCGCTCGCGGGTGACGAAGCTCGTGAACTGCGTGCTGGTGGCCACGACGTGGCTCCACTGGTGGCTGGCGACGCGGTGCCCGGCGGCGTGCACCTCGCGGAGGATGGCTTCGTTGCCGGCGATGTTGGCGCAGCTGAAGAAGAAGGTCGCGGGGCCTCGTGGCGCGCGAGCACCTCCATGATGCGGCGGGTGTAGCGCGCGGAGGGGCCGTCATCGAAGGTGAGGTAGACGGTGCCGCGCCCCTCGAGGGCGAGGGAGGCGGGCACGCGGACGCCCGGCGCGGCGGCGGCCTCGGAGACGCCGTACTGGCTGTCACCCTCCTCGGCGTCGTCTTCGTGGGCGAAGTCCTCGGGGTCGGCGGTGCAGCCGAGGGGTGAGGCTGAGGCCGAGGGCGAGGGCGCGGAGAGGTGGGCGGTGGGTCGCATGGCGGTGGGGTCTTCGTGGGGTTCAGGGAGGGTTTCGGAGGGGATGAGAGGGGGGGGGCTGGCGATCAGCCGCCCGAGAGGCGTGCGATCTCCTCGTCGGAGAGGTCGAAGTTGGACCAGATGTTCTGGACGTCGTCGTGGTCGTCGAGGGTCTCGACGAGGCGGGTGACCTGGTCGGCGTCGCGGCCGGTGACGGGGATGAGGTTCTTGGGGATCATGGCGAGCGAGGCGCTCTTGACCTCGATCTTGGCTTCTTCGAGGGCCTTGCGCACGACGTCGAGCTCGACGGCGGGGGTGGTGATGAGCCACTCGTCGCCCTCGACGGCGATGTCTTCGGCGCCGGCGCCGAGGGCCACGTCGAAGAGCTGCTCCTCGGAGGCGGCCTTCTTGGCGAGCTTGATCTGCCCCTTGCGCTCGTAGGCCCAGGAGGCGGTGCCGGCGGCGCCCATGGTGGAGCCGGCCTTCTCGAAGATCTTGCGCAGCTCGGCGACCGAGCGGTTGCGGTTGTCGGTGAGGACGTCGACGAGGAAGAGGGTTCCGCCGGGGCCGGTGCCCTCGTAGGTGATCTCCTCGTAGCTCACGCCCTCCATCTCGCCGGTGCCGCGCTTGATGGCCTTGGTGATGTTGTCGGCGGGCATGTTCTCGGCGCGCGCGGCCTCGACGGCGGTGCGCAGCCGGGGGTTGGCGTTGACGTCGCCGCCGCCCATGCGCGCGGCGACGGTGACCTCCTTGATCAGTTTGGTCCAGACGCGCCTCGCGCCTGGCGTCGGCGGCGCCCTTCTTGCGCTTGATGGTGGCCCAGCGTGAATGCCCGCTCATGTCAATCGTCTCCCAGCGCCGCGTCGGGTCTCCCGAGAGGGATGCTTGGCGTGCGTGCCCGCGCGAAGGCGGCGGAGACTACCCGAAGCGGCCACGGGCTCACAAGCCGCGGAGCCCGCCGGAGGAGACCGGGCGGCGGCGAAAAGAATTAGTTGACAGGGGGGGCGGGAGGAGGGCATACACCGCCTCCCGCTCGCGAGGATGGCGGAATTGGCAGACGCACTAGCTTGAGGTGCTAGCGAGTAACATCCGTGGGGGTTCAAGTCCCCCTCCTCGCACTGATCGATCGAAAAAGCCGGGGAAACCCGGCTTTTTCATGTCTTCTGCCTGGGGGTACCGGTCCCCCGGTCGTTCGCCGAAAATGCCTGGAATTGCCGGAGATCTTCGGTCTCCGTGATTCTCGATCGGCTTTTCGGCAGACATATCGTGGTCTGCGAGGCGCCTCCCAGGTGTCCGAACCCTCGGACGAACCCTCCGACAGCCGCTGCGGCTGCGGCCGGGCCGACTCGATCCACTCCATTCCGCTCGTGTCGTTGCGCCAGCGCGGCTCAGCCCCGCAAGCGAGACCATCGCGCCCAGCTACTCCCCCTCCGGCGCCTCGGCGTCGGGCCCCTCGCTATCGAGCGAGAACGCGAACGCCCCGTCGTCGCAGCGGTACCCGATCGCCTCGTAGCCCCGCAGACGCTTGGCGAACATCTTTGCCAGCACGGGGACGTCGCGATCGACGTAGTCGTAGACGCGCACCTCGAACTTGCCCGCGTGCAGCCGATGCAGCCGCCCCGCGTACTGCACGAGCGTCCCCCGCCACGCTACCGGCATCGCCAGGAACAGCGTGTCCAACCGGGCGTCGTCGAACCCTTCGCCGAGGAAGCCGCCCGTCGCCAGCACCAGCCGTTGCTCCCGCGGGGGCACCGCCGCCAGACGCGCCATCTCCTCGCGCCGCGCCTTCGCGCCAAGCCCACCGTGGAGCACGATCGTGTGCGATGCGAACCCCCGCAGCCTCGACGCCAGCGCTTCGAGGTGCTCGCGTCGCTCGGTGAGGACCACCGGCGACCGCCCCTCCACGAGCGCGCAGATGACGTCCTCCACGATGAGCGCGTTGCGCGCCGGATCCGCGACCAGCGCGGCGTACACCTCCTGGATGCTCCCCGTCGCGCCTGCGCCATCGACGCGAAACCCCGTCTCCCTCGCGAGCAGCCGCTGCTCGAACGGCCGCTGCGCCGCCGCGCTCCTCGGGTCGATCGCGTGCCGCACCGGACCGCACTGCATGAACAGGATCGGATGGTGCCCGTCACGGCGATACGGCGTCGCGCTCAACCCGAGGACGTAGCGAGCAGACGTCGCGCTCACCACCCGCTCGAACGCGAAGGCCGGGACGTGGTGGCACTCGTCGATCAACACATGGCCGTACTGCCCGATGCGGTCATCGACCTCGCCGCCGCGCACCAGGCTCTGGATCATCGCGACGTCGAGTCGCCCGTTGAGTCGCTGACGTCCGCCGCCGAGCGTGCCGATCGCCGTCGGGTCGAGTCTGAGGAAGCGGGCGAGCTGCGCGACCCATTGGTCCATCAAGGGTTTGCGATGAACGAGCACCAGCGCGTTGCGAGCGCGGGCAGCGATGAGATGCGCGCCGACGACGGTCTTCCCGCTGCCGGGCGGCGCCACGAAGATCCCGGTGTCGTGGGCCGCCAACGCGCTCACCGCGTCTTCTTGGACGGCCAAGAACTGCCCGTGGAACCGGACGTCGAACGCTTCACCCACGTCGCGGCGATCCTCGACCACAAGCGTCGAGCCGTGCTCGCGAGCGAGCTCCGCGAGCGCGTCCTGGCAGCCGCGTGGGAGCGAGATGTGCTGCGGATGCTCCTCGAAGCACCCGATGACTCGCGGCGTTCCCCTGGTCGAGAGTCGCATCGTCTGCCGCTTGTAGAACTCCGGGTTGTGAAAGGTCGCGAGCCGCTTGATCCGATGCATGAACGCCGACGGCAGCGCCTCGATCGCCACGTACAGACGCTGCGCGAGAACGGCGTGAACCGTAGGCGGCAGGGGCACCAGGAGGCGCGGTCGTGACGTGCGGCCGGAAGACGGCTTCGTCCACGGCGTGGTGTGGGTCTCCTCGTCCGTCACGTCGAAGTCGGCGCCCAGCACGCGCCGCGACCGGATGGCCTCCGCTGCGAGCTCTTCGACGCGTCCGGGCGCGACCCGCTCGACCGCCGCGAGGAACGCCCATTGATCGGCGTGCGGCGAGAGTCGCTCGTCGAGGAACTCCGTGTTGCCCGCGGCGCGAGCGGCGTGCTGGAGCGGCAGCGCGATGAGGTTGCCGAATCCCCCGCGCGGCATCGTGTCCTGGTTGGGGAACAGCCGGTCGTAGGAGCCGAGCGCGAGGTGATGGCGCCGGGCCATGGTCTCGGTAAGGAGGAAGCAGCCCATCCGCCGGGCGGTGATCGCCGGAACCGGGGCGGTGAAGAAGAACCACGCGTGCGCACCGTTGCCGGAGCGCGATCGCTCGATGGCCACGGGCACGCCGAGGTGTTCGCAGGTCTCGCGGAAGGCCGCGATGTCGTCCGCCCACGAGTGCTTGTCGAAGTCCGCCGCGAGGAACCAGCACGTCTCGTCGGGCAGGAGCGGATACACGCCCATGACGTGCTGCCCCCGCAGGTGGGCGATCACCACGCGGTCTTCGACACGCACGAACGCCTGGTGCTGGCAGGCACCGCATCGGACGCGAGGCTTCTCGCAGACGCCGGGGCGCCACTCGTTGGCGCAGACGGGAGAGTAGCCCTTGACCCCCGTCTTGCGGTTGATCCAGAGCTTCGGGAAGACGTCTTCGCGACCGCGGAAGAGCGCTCGAAACAGCGCAACCTTGCCGCCCACGCTCGACGGGGTCGCGACGACCTGGACGAGCGGCAGCGATCGTTGCCGAGGACCGGCATTGGGCGATGGGATCAGCTCGTCGATCTCTCCGTCGGTCGGAACCCGGGACCTCACGGCGTCGCAGTGTCGGCCAGCGAAGGCTGCGCGGTCACCTTTCCACGCCGTCTACTGGGGGACGACACCCACCACGAACGTCGCGCCGCCCCTGATGATGGGGTGCATCTACGACTCGCACAGCGTCTTCCGCCTGCAGGCCTCGCTGGTGGACCGCCGCGAGGGCTGGATCTTCATCCCGCTGCCCGACCGGGTGTCCGGTGCCGTAGGGGGCTCCAGCGAGTCCGTCGCCCGGTGACACCGTTTGGCAGTCGTGCGCCTATTGCCGTAGCGTGGAGTCATGCAGCACGCGCTGACCATTGAGTACGGAGACGATCTGCTTCTAGCGCTCGGCGTGTCACCGTCAGAATTCGCGGACGAGGCCCGGCTCCTACTGGCTGCACAATTGTACTCCCGGGGTCGATTGACGGCGGGGCAGGCGTCGCGACTGTGTGGTCGCGAGCGGGTGGACTTTCTCGTCGAGGTGTCGCGGCTTGGTTTCCCAGCAGCGAACCTCCGACCGGAAGACGCTGCAACCGAGCTGGCATTCGCGCGACGATGAGGGAGCGGATCGTCGTCAACACGGGTCCGCTCGTGGCGCTCGCGCGGGGCGAGGCGCTGTGGGTCGCCGAGAAGCTGCCGATCGAGTTCCTGGTGCCGCAGGAGGTGCGCGACGAGCTCGACGCGGGCGTGAAGCGCGGTCATCCCGCGGTGATCGCGCCGTGGGTGAGCGTGCTGCCACTCACCCGCCCGATGGATGCCCTCGCTCAGGCGACTCTCGACCGCGGTGAGGCCGCGGTACTCCAACTCGCGAGCGAGTTGAGCGTCGAGACGGTGTGCCTCGACGATTGGAAAGGTCGGCGCGCCGCCCTCGCGGCGGGGCTCCGCGTGACCGGATCGATCGGGCTGCTCCTGCGGGCGAAAGCGTCGGGCATCCTTCCGGCGATCAGGCCGGTGATCGCGGCGATCTCGCGGCAGGGCGTCTGGTACGATCCCGAGCTGATTCGACAGGTGCTTGCTTCCGTCGGGGAGTGACCGGGAGGAGGGACGCAAGGCGCGGGGGTGATGCCCGGAGGCCGCCGCGGGGACCCGCTGCGCGTCAGCGCACGAAGCGGTATCAGCCGAACCCCGCCGTGCTCCAGCGCGCCCTCCTTCAACATCCGTCGGATGTCCGCGGGGCCATTGTCCCATCGCGTGAAGCTCCGCGGCCATGAACTCCCCCGTCGGCGTCTTCGGCCCCGCGCGCCTGCTCGCCGGGAGCACCGCCGCGCGCTTCGGTACGGTCGTCGTCGCTGGCTCCGCGGGAGCACTCCCACGGGCATCGAAGCGCGGTGTAGTAGGCTATTCCCATGAGCCGCAAGGTCGCCCCCGTCCGTCGTACGCCCGCGGCGTTGCGTGTGCTCCGGTCGCCGCCGCGAGTGCTATGGATCGGCGCGCGTGACCCGCTCCCGCTGCCCATCGACGACGGACCCGTCGCCGCCATCGACCTCGTCGCATGGGTCTGCGGTGACGTGCTCCTCGACATGACCGTGGCGCCCGCGAAGGGCGGCCCCGACGCCCTGATCGAGAGCCTCGGCCGCGCCCTGGCGTCGAAGCGCGCCGCCGCGCCCACCGCCGTGCGCGTCGCGAGCGCCGACATGGTGCCGGCCCTCCAGCGCGCGCTCGGTAGGTCCGTGGTCATCGAGGTGGCGCCGACGCCGGAGGTGGGCCCCGTCGTCGCGGCGTTCGTCGCGGCGGACGACGAGCGCGGTGGAGCCGACGATCCCTTCGAGCTGCTCGCGCTCGACGAAACCCACCGCTCCGAGATCGCGCGCTTCTGCACAGCGGCAGCGGCCGTGTATCGCCTGGCGCCGTGGGAGACCCTCGCCACCGACGACGACGTGATGATGTTCGACGCGCCCGCGCTGGGACTGAACCGCGCCTGCATCACCGTCACAGGTCAGCTACGAGAGACCTTCGGCGTGCTGTGGATCGCCTCCGCCCAGGACTACCGTCGCTACCGCGCGGGGCTCGCGCAGCGCGACGTGGGCGAGGGCGAGGGCATGCCGCCCGTCGCGCTGGGCCTCGTGACCTTCGAGCCGCTCGATGACGCCCCGCCCGCGCTGCGGAAGGAGATCCTCCGACGCAAATGGTCGCTCGCCGGGCCCGCGGCGCTGCCGTATCCCGTTCGTCTCGACACCGAAGGGCAGCACGTCCCTTTTCGCATCGAAGACGTGCGCCTCGCGACGGTGATCTTCGAGGCGCTCGCGGGATTCCTCGCGCAGCACGGCGAGGGCGTGCGATCGATGTTGCCAGCCTCGGGGTGGTACCCCGTCGCGTCGGCGCGCGGCGAGGTCGCGATCGTCGTGGCGTATCCCCACCCCGACCAGACCGGACCCGACGATGACGACATCGACGATGACCCGGACGACGACGACCCGACATGCAGGATGTTCGCGGTGGCATGGAGGAGCGAGTTCACGCTGAGGCAGCCGAAGGAGCTCGCCGCCGCGCGCAAGGCGGTGGCCTTCGCCTTCCTCGGTCGCCCCGCGAAGGCGACCGAACTGGACGTCGTCGCGCCCCTCCAAGGGTCGATGGTGCCCGTATGGGCTTCCCTCTGGCGCCCGATGCGCGATGGAAGGGCGGGGCTCGAGCTTGCCGCGGAGAACCCCGACTTCGCGATGGGTCCGCTCGCTTCGGGCCGCGACCGCTGCGCCCAGGCGCGCTTCCTCTTCGGTGAGGCCGTGCGGCTCGACCTGGCGCGAGGCACGGTCACCATCCGCGACCTCCACGACGGCGTCTGCTACGAGATCCTCGGGCCTCCACCCGAGCAGCTGCGGATCTACACCCGTGGGATGCGCTTCTTCGGGGTGATCATCCCGATCGGCGACCGGCGATGGACCTTCCCCAGCGTGCTCATGGGCTCATCCGAGTTCGCGCGGATCGACCTTGCGACGCTGGTCTCCCGGACGCGGGAGGCGCTCGCGGGACTTCGATTGCCAGTCGATGCGATCGATCCGCTGGCCCCAGGGCCCGGGCTCCTCCGATACGCGGGCATCGCCTACGCCGTGCTCCTGCGCATCGCCGAGGAGGGACGCCCCGCCCCGCTGCCGCCGCGATGATCCGCGCGCACAGACGGTCGACCGAAGCGTAGCCTCTGCCCTCGCCTCCACCGTGATCGCGCCCACCGAGTTTCACGAAGATCGAAGACCGATGGCGCGATCGAAGACCGATGGCGGGCACTTGAGGGCCTCTCGCCGCGACCAACAAAGCGACGCTCACGGCGGCTGCGATCCAGGCAGCGAGGGTGACCAGTGAGATCGTAGCGAACGCCCTGGAGCGGCGGCGCTCAGGGACGGCGGGCGACCGTGGTCGATGCCATCGCGACGGACGCCGCGCCGCAGCACTTCTTGTACTTCTTCCCGCTCCCGCAGGGACACGCGTCGTTGCGCCCGACCTTCGGCGCCGTTCGCGCAACTGCGGGCCTCACCGTCGCTTCCGCGAGCAGCCGCGCATCGGCAATCCGCCGCTGTCTCTCGCGCAGGTGATCCAGTGTCCCGCCCGGCCCGAAATGCTGCATCGGATCGCGTTCGAAGGTCGACCACTGCCACCCGGTGCCCTCGACGATGGCGTCAGCGACCCCGTCGAACTCCCCGTAGAGCAGGTCGCGCGCGTTGGCCTCCGCGATCGCGGCGATCGCCTCGGCCGTGGCCACGTCCTCCAGGATGCATGCGGTGTAGAGCGCGAGGTCGCCCGGCTGGGTGCACCCTCGCAGGATATCCGTCAGGGCGGTCACGACCTCGTCACGCCGCGAGGGGTGATCGCACGCCACGAGGTACATCGCGCGCAGCGCCGCAGTCCGCGCGTACGCTGGCGCGGTCGGGTCCCACGCCAGCGCGGCGAGGTCGGGCATCCCCGACGGACCGAAGACGGCCAGCACCTCGGGCATGCTGGCGGAGGTGTACTCCTCCATGTAGTGGGTGCGGGTCGCCCAGAGGATGTCCGGCAGCGCGCGCGGGTCGGCGATGGCGCCGAGGAGCAGCAGCGCGTGGACGGGCAGCATGTTCTCGGGCGCCTTGCGGGGCTCCCACGCCGCCGGATCGCGCACCACGGCGCGGAGGGTGTCGACCATCCCGGGGCCCCGGCGCACCACCTCCTGCGCGAGCGCGAACGGGGTGTCGTAGCCGAACCCGCGGAGGGCAGAGACGAGGTCGTCGTTCGAGGTCGTCGTCGTCCAGTCGGTCATCGTGGCTCCACGGTACATCGCACGATCGGGTCTCACCTTCAGCGCTGATCGCGTCACCGCACGAATCGGTACCAGCCGTACCCGGTCCGCTCCAGCGCGCCCTCCTTCAGCATCCTTCGGATGTCCGCGGGGCCGTGCCCCATCGCGTGAAGCTCCGCGGTCATGAACTCCCCCGTCGGTGTCTTCGACCCCGGGCGCCTGCTCGCCGGGGCCACCGCCACGCGCTTCGGCACGGTCGTCGTCGCGGGCTTCGCGGACGGAGTTCCACCCTTCTTCAATGCCCGCTTCGGCCTGCGCTGTGCCCAGCTCGGAACCGTCACCAGCAGCGCCCCGTAGAGATAGAACTCCCCGTCGCCACCCTCGTTTCCGAAGTACCCCGTGGTGCTGTACTCCGGCGCTCCGAGCAGCGTCGTCGCGGTGCCGCCATGGTGGTCCCGCTTCAACGGAGGCGCGAGCCAGTGGACCTCGCGGTCCGGCGAGAAGCACTCGACGTGCGATTCGATCGGAAGGGCGCTCTCGATCCTGAACGGCGTGAGGCGATGGCTGCGAAACACGCCCGCCTCCTTCGTAGTCGGGAATCGCTGGAGTCGCCACTGCTCCTCGAGGCCAGGTTCAATGACGTATGGCTTGAGCGCGACGGACAGTCCCGCGGCGAGGGCCATCGCCGCGATGTGCTGGTCCAGTCCCTTCAGCTTGAGCACCGACCGCGCATCGAGCGGCGGGATCGCTCGGACGAACCCCGGCGTCTCGCTGTACATGTGCTCACAGCGGAAGCCGAGGACCCCGCCATTGCGCAGGAAATCCGGGTCGGCGACGGCGGCCGCGAACGCTGATGCGAGCGGGTCTGTCGGCGGTCCATCGGGGAGGGGCCGAGGTAGACCGCTGCCCCGACGGAGGAGCCAGGTGAGCGTGATGCGATGACCGACTCGCACCTCCTTCACCTCGTGGTCCACGTCGCCGAAGAACGCGGCCCAACGCAGCTCGATGGGGGCCTTCGGCGAGCGGCTTCGCGATCCCCAGTCGAAGGTCCTGATGGCGCCTCGGTGGGTCAGTTCGAGTTCGCCGCCGCTGAACCCGATGGGGAGACACACCACGAGCGTTCCGAGCATGTCCTTCCCGCGCGGCGTGTCCTTGTGCTGAACGAAATGCCCGCCCGCCGAGTAGACGTGAAGGCCGTAGAGTTCCGCGGTGAGGGCGTTGGGATCGTCCGGGGTGAGCGCCTTGCGCACGGCCTCGAGGATGCCGCTGGTGGCGAGATCGAAGTCGAGCACCCTGAGGGAGTCGCCCTGCGCCCTGAGCTGGAGCGCGTTGCGGACGCGGCGATCGTAGCGAGTGGAGCGACCCTTGCCGAAGGGCGCCGGGTCGCAGCGCTGGATCAGCGGCGCGAGCGACGGCGCGTTCCACGGCGTGTCGTCGGGACCAGGCTGGACGACGAAGCTCACGCCATCCGCGAAGCGCAGGGTCAACGGGCGATCGGTGGTGAGGCTCCCTCCACAGGCGAAGGCCGCAGCGATGCCGTGCGTGGCGAGCTCGAGCCGCTCGAAGCGCTCGGCCGCGGGGTCTTCGATGGGTCGGGGTCTCATGGGAGAAGCGTCTTCCTCGAAGCCGGGCCCACCGTGGAGACATGGAGCCCGCGCTTCGCCAGATCGCGCCAGAGGTTGCGCTTGAGCCGATGAACGCCAGCCCAGCGCGCGAGCATCGCCGCCGCGACGCCGGGGCTGAGCTCATGGAGGGCAGCCAGCCAGTCCGCCGACTCCGCGTAGTTGGAAGTGAACCCGCCAGGGTCGGGGACGAAGCGCGCGGCGTTCTCCCGCCAGAACTCGACGAGCTCGGGGAGCAGCGAGGCGCCGTCGAGGCGCGCGATCCAGCGTCGACGACTCTGATCGAGGGTCGCCTGACCGCCGTCGAGGGACTCCTTCAGGAGCTTGAGGAGCCGGGGCGCGGACTTCGCCAGGGTGGGGCGCGCGGCGTCGAGGTCGAGCGTCAACATGGCCAGCGCGAGGAGCGGATCCCTGCTGTGGTCGATGATGTACGAAGAGTGCTGCGGATCGCGCGATGGGAGCTTCATCGTGGTCGCCTCGGCGAGCGTGTCGCGCACCGCCGCGTGGAAGCGCTTCGTCCCCTCGGCCCCGGCGGCAGCCGCGTCGACCAGCGCGGCGACCCAGGCACCGCACGCTACCGCCGGAGTATCTCTCCACTGCGACAACGTTCGCGCCACGAACCACCTCCGCCACTCGCCGAAGAGCGCCTCTCGCACCGCCATGAAGCGCGGTGGCACCGCACCCAGTGCCTTCAGCATCGCGTCGCCTCGCTCGGCCCCGGCCTGCGCGGCCAGTTGCACCGTCAGCGCCGCCACGAGGTCGCCCTCACTGCGTGCCTCGGCGACGTCCTTCCATAGACCCAGCAGCGTCCTGGTCGAGGCGTCTCGCTCCACGCTCAGGTACGTGCGCCCGGCGTGCGCGAGCAGCGTCGTCTGGGGATCCCAGTGCTCCTTCGGCTCAAGCTTCAGCCGTACCCGCACCGCCTCATCGATGAGGGTCTCGGCCTCATCGAAGCGTTTGTGGGCAATGGCGTCCTTCAGCAGCGGGAGCGCGAGGGTCCAGTCGTGGACGATGTTCGCGCGCAAGGTCGCAGCGAAGAGCGCCGGATCCCAGCGCGAGGTGAGCTCCCGTACGAGCTTCGCCCAGACACCGTACGCCTCGTTGAACGCGTACGACCACCGCGGGGAGGCCCGCTGTCGGGTGACGCTCTTCAGGAAGTCGCGCAGCGCCGGCTCGGGCTGCGCCATCACGAAGTCCCGAATGCCCTCCTCATGCAGGCTCACGTTGGTCAGGCGCTCCTCGACGTCACGCCACTCGTCGAGAAACGCCGCCAGCCCGACGCCCTTCGCCTGTTCCATCGTCCAATCCCACTCCAGGACAAGCGAGGACGTCTCCGGCCCGAGCACGAAGTCGTCGCCGTCCGGGGCTTCGATCCACTCCGGGAGCCCGGCGCCCAGCTCCTCGCCGAGGTCATCGAGGATCTCCGAGAAGCGCAGGTCGGGCGCGAGGTCCGCCGCGATCACCGCGGGCATCATCGCGCGAAACTGCGCGCCGACGACCTCCAGGTCGTCCGCGACCGCTCCGAGAGCCAGATACGGAGCATCCCAGTCGCGGTCCTTCTGGACGTACTTCCCCTTCTCGTCACTGCTCTCCGCGACGATCGCGTCCCAGCGCGCCCACAGCGCCTCCCACTCCTGCTGGAGCTTGCGTCGCCCGACGGGGACCGGCGTCGCGGCGCCGCGCGGAGTGCCCTTCTTCGGCGGGTTCAGGGCCAGTGTGAGCGCTGCGCGGGTCTCCGCGTCGAGGCCATCGAGCAGGCGCTGGCGACCGGCTTCGTCGAGCGCGAGCAGCGCGCGGACCAGCACGACCCGGAGCTCGTCGTCGGAGAGCGCTTCGGTGAGGCGACGCCCCAGCGACTCGTCCGCGGCGCGAGTGGTGATCGTGGGCTTGCGCGGGTTCTTCTTCATGGGTGCTGCTCCATGTCTCGCGAGGTCCTCGGTGCTGCGCGGGCCTCTACCTCCGTCGCCGACGTGGCACCCACGCCGTGGCCGTCCGCGAACCGGTCGCCGCGGCGAGCAGGGCGTCCTGGAAGGCCACATGCCGCGGGTAGCGAACCTGGATCTGCTGCACGAAGCCTTCGGCCTCGTGAGCGTTGCCCGTGAGCGCGTAGGCCACCCCGGCGGCGATGGTCAGACGCGCGGCGTGGTCGTACGCGCGGCGACGCTTCTCTCCAAGCACGCCCTCCACCCGATGCTCGGCCGCCGAACGCAGGGCCGCGAGAACCGCAGGCTGTACCTTCGGATCCAACGGCTGCGCGGTCACGGTACGCTCCAACACGCTGAGCAGCGTCGGCGCTGAGAGCACAGGCAAGGCTGGATCGCGGTCCGGCAGCGGGGCGATCGGCGCCTCGATCCACGGCGATGGATCCGGCACGCCGAGCACGTCGCCGATCCCAGCGAGCAGGTGCTTCGCGGCGGCCGCGCCCACGAGCGCGACGAGGAGACCCGGGAAGAGCACGTGCCCGGCGTGTTCATCATCCGACCACCCGAATCCGTCGGCCTTCGCGAGGTGCGCTGCGCCCGCCGCGTACTCGCCCACGAGCAGGTCGAGCGCCCCGCGGACGCGCGCCGTGACTCGTGGGACCTCCGCGCGCTCCTCGCGTGCCCGCTCCACGATCTTCGCCGTCGCGGGCTCGCCGAAGGCCACCCAGCGCAGCAGGCGCTCGACCGTGGGCTCGGCGCGCAGCGCCTGGTGCAGCAGCCCATGCGCGACGCGCGGGTGATCGAGGGCGAGCGCGACCCGCGCGGCACGGTCTGCGAACTGCGCCTGATCGTCGCCCGAGGGGACGCGCGCGATCGCCGCTTGGAGGGCCTTCAACGCGGCCTCGCGCCGGTCCTCGGCGAGGAGCGCGGTCGCCCAGTCGTCGAACGCTTCCACCCCCCCGCTCGTCTCCGCAAGCCGGCGCAGGCCCTCGACCCCGTGGGCGCGCGCGACCGCCTCGCGCAGCATCCGATCGGCGCCGATGTCCCTGCCGTAGCCAGTCCGCGGTCCGTGGGGCCTGCCCTCGAGGAACGTGGCCCAGGCCGCCGCGAACGCGGTCAGGTCGTCGAGGGGCGCCGCCGCCGCGCGCTCCATCGCGGCGAGGGGCTGGAGCACCGTGCCGACACTCCCGAAGCGCTCGAGCGCGTCCCAGATCGCGCCGGGACGATCGCCTGCGGGGGTCGTCAGGTACACCGTGACGAGGTAGCGCGCGACGACCTCGTCGAGGGGAGTGGAGAGCACCTCCTCCAGCATCTCGTCCTCGCCCAGCGAGAATTCCGCCTCCGCGAGGGGCTTCAACATCGCCTCGAACGCGCGCCGGGCGAGCGCCGCGTCACCGTTGAGAAACACCCGCGTCGCCCGTTCAAGGAACGAGTCCACGGCGGCGGGTGAGCCCTCGCCGACGCGCGTCGCGGTGCGCACGAACGCCGCGATGTCCTCGCAGAGCGTGGCGTCCGCCGAGCGCTTCGTCGTCCCGGCCCCGGGTCGGCGCGCCGCGCGGGGCACCAGCGCCGCCCAGAACGCGCGTCGGGCTGGCGCATCGAGCCCGCGGAGGTACGCCGCCACGAACGCCCGCAGCTTCTCGGCGGGCAACGCCGCGAGCGCGGCCTCGACGTCGGCGTCCGAGGGGTCGGTCGATGCATCGAGAACAGGGCTGTGGGGACGGCGGGCCATTGCCCATCAGCATACGATCATCGCGATGGAGTCTCACCTCGGTCGCCGCCCGACGATCGAGGGAAGACCCGCAGTCCTGTGGCCTCCGGATCTTCATCGAGGGCAACGGACATCCACCTCGGCGGCGCGCAGAACCTGCTCCATCTCGCCCGACTGGGTGGGCCTCATGGAGTCTGCTCGCGCTCGCGCAGGCTTCTTCACCGCCGTCGACGCGCAGGCTCATCACATCTCGCCACAGCTCCTGCGCTACCGCCAACGCCGGCGGGGTCCGCCGTGACGAGGCACAGATCGCCCGCTTCCTGGAGGCGCTGCCTGAGTACAAGCACCACCGCGTCGAAGGGGTGCATCGGCCAGATCAGGGCGCCGGCCCTCATGAAATCGGCGGTTCCGCGGACCCGCGCAAGGACGCCGCGAGGGCCTCGAGCATCGCCGCCAGCGGTCCTGCGAGCGCGGGGGGCACGTCGATGCGCAGGCTGCCATCGGGATGCCTCGTCACCCTCGGCGCGGTGAGCGGCGGACTCCCCTCCGTCGGCTCCGCGGGTACTTCCGTCGCGGGCGCGGGCGCGGGCGCTGCGGTCGGCGTCTCGGCGGCCTCCGCGGCGACCTCCGCGGCGGTCCCCTCGGGCTCGGTCTCCGCGTCGCCGACGGGCACGTCGATGGGCTCGACGATCTTCCGCACCGACTCGAGGAACGACGCGCTCCCCTCGAAGCGGACCTCGTCCGTGGTTCCATCGAACAACGAAGAGAACACGGCCTTCTTCTGCGCGACCAGCATCGCGATGCGCGCCTCGATGCCCTCCTCGCTCACGAGGTTGTACACGTCGATGGGCTTCGATTGCCCGAGGCGGTAGATGCGGCCGATGCGCTGCTCGAGCACCGCGGGGTTCCACGGGACCTCCAGGTTGATGCAGCAGGACGCCGCGTGCTGGAGGTTGAGCCCCACGCCCCCGGCGTCGCTCAGAAACATCACCGTCACCGCCGGGTCGTCGTGAAAGTCCACGATGGCGTGCTCGCGCAGCCTGGAGGACTCCGCGCCGGTGAAGAAGACCGCGCGCATCCCGGCGTCCGCGAGCAGGTCCCGCACGCTCCACTCCGCGAGGCGGAGCATGGCGCGCCACTGGCTGAAGATCACCGTCTTGCGCCGCTGCCCCAGCACCACCTGCTCCACGAGCCCGCGCAGCGTCGCGAGCTTCGGCGCGAACATCCCCTCGAGCAGCGCCGGTGTCGGCCGCGCCTCCGGCTGGATCCGCGGCCAGTGATCGTCGAAATCGGCCTGCGCGACGCCGTTGCAGAGGATGCGCTGCATCGTCAGCATGGACATCAGCTTCAAGAACTCAGGCTGCGACAGCGGCCTTCGCAGGCTCCGATGCACGATCTGGGCGATGGGCTGGAGGAGCTCGTCGTGACGCTCGACCTGCGCGGGCGTCATCTCCACCGGCACGCGCGTGTCGGTGCGGGGAGGCAACTGCGACAGCACGTCGTGCCGTACCCGGCGCAGCATCGACCCCGCGAGCCGCCCGCGGAGGAGGTCGAGGTTGCGCGCGCCCCCGCGCCCGGAGGCGCCATCGCCGCGGTCGAGCTGGTGCAGCGGGGCGAGCCGCCACTTCGGCTCGAGGGCCACGTCGTCCACGAAGTCCATGATCGACGCGAGCTCGTCGAAGCGGTTCTCCATCGGGGTTCCGGTGAGCACCAGGCGGTACGGCGCCTCGAGCGACTTCACGTAGGCCGCCGACTTCGTCGCCCAGTTCTTGATGCGCTGCGCCTCGTCGAGCACCACGATGTCCGGCGCGAACCGTCGCACGCCCTCGAGGTCCCGCAGGAGCTGCTCATATCCAATCACGAGGAACCCCGACCTCGTGTCGGCATAGATGCGATTGCGCTCTTCGGGCGAACCGTCCACCCGCATCAACGAGACGCTCGTCGTGGCGTCCCACTCCCGCTTCCACTGCGGCTTCAGCGATGCCGGGACGATCAGGATCCCGCGCCTCGCGAGCCCGGCCCCGTGGAGCGCGTGGCACGCGGCGATGGCCTGCGTGGTCTTGCCGAGCCCCATGTCGTCGGCGAGCAGCAGGCGCCCGCGGGAGAGAAAGCGCTCGACCCCTTGGACCTGATACGGATAGAGCTTTCGGCGGAGGCTCGCGAGGCACTTCATGGCGCGGCCGAGCGCGGCTTCTCCCGCGCGACGACGGGTGGCGCGCGCGTGTTCCTCGTCGAGCAGGCGAAGCACCGCGGGGTCTCCGACGAGCGCTCCGTCGGCCAGCGCGCGGCGCAGACGGTTGATGAAGCGAAGGCGCTTCGAGGCGTCCGCGAGCGTGGCGGCATCGGGCGTGGCTCCCCGGAATCCCGTCGGCGACCGTGCGCCTGCGACGCTCTCGTAGCGCACGCGGAGAAGCCGGTCGTCGGACGCGCGCGGAGGGTGCACCGGATCCCAGCTGAGGCGCGGGGCCTTCGGCTCCCGTGTGCGGCGGCCGTCCGCCTTCGCGAGGGCGTTGCTGCGCGCGAGGTGCTCGATCACCACGAGTCCGTGCTTGCAGAGGCCGAGCGAAGACCGGAGGAAGTCCGAGCACCCGCACGAGGTCCGCAGCGGCGCAAGCGACACGAGGGCCGTCACGTAGGGACGCGCGGAGTCCTTCGACGTCCCCTGGGCGGCGCGGCCGGTACGGTACTCCCCGAGCACGGCGCCGCGTGCGGGCGAGCGCGTCACAGCGAGCCCGTCGCGGACGGCGAAGCCGTAGCGCCGAGAGAGCGCCGCGAGGGCAGCCTTGCGAACCGGCCAGTCAGCGTCTTCCGTGACCGCGAGGATGTGATCGACGAGTCGGGCCACGGGAATCTTCCCGAAGTCACCGTGGGCGTCGTCGAGCAGCATCGCGCGGGCCTCGGCGGCGGTGAGGACATCGGCCACGATTTCGGGGACGGCGGGGGCCATGACGCGAAGCGGTTACACGACGCGGCCCGGGTTGTCAGCCCCGGTGGCTGGACGGGTCTGGCGAAGTACCCGACGATCTCGATGGTAGATATTATTTACAAAATTCGTCTATCTGGCAATCATACTTGCCATCATGCCTCGCACAACGACCCCGCCGCTGCCCTCGGTCGAGCGCCTGCTCCAGGCGTTGGGCGCCAACATCCGGCTGGCGCGCCTGCGTCGGAAGCTGTCGGCCTCCCTCGTTGCCGAGCGCACCGGCATGTCCCGACCGACGCTGCGCGCCATCGAGCGCGGCGATCCTGGCGTCACGCTCGGCGCGGTCGCCAACGTGCTGCACTCGCTCGGCCTCGAGAAAGACCTCGGCCTCGTCGGCCGCGACGACGAGCTCGGCCGCAAGCTGCAGGACGCTGAGCTGGAGACAAAGCCGCGCGCCCCGCGATCCCGCCGAGGGCTGTAGCCGTGGCGCTCGAGCGACGCTCGGTCGCCGTGTGGGCCGACTGGGCCGGGCTCGGTGGCGCCGCGCGGATGGGCTCGCTGCACGCCACACCGACGCGAGGGAAGGAGGTCTTCTCCTTCGAGTACGACCGCGCCTGGCTCGCGGCGGGGCACGCGCAGGAGCTCGATCCCGCGCTGCGGCTCTTCCAGGGCCCGCAGTATCTGTCGGAGGGGCGGGAGAACTTCGGGGTGTTCCTCGACTCGTCGCCCGACCGGTGGGGCCGCGTGCTTCTCCAGCGACGCGAGGCCCAGCTCGCGCGCGAGGAGGAGCGCAAGGCGAGGCGGCTCTTCGAGCTCGACTACCTGCTCGGGGGTGTACGACGGCCACCGCATGGGCGCGCTGCGCTTCCGCGGCGGGGACGGGCCGTTCCTCGATGACAACACCGCGCTCGCGTCGCCGCCGTGGACGTCACTCCGCGAACTCGAGCAGGCGAGCCTTCACCTGGAACGCGACGGGGTCGAGAGCGATCGTCGCTACGGCAAGTGGCTGCGCATGCTGATCGCGCCGGGGCGCTCCCTCGGCGGCGCGCGCCCCAAGGCGAGCGTGCTCGACGAGCAGGGACACCTCTGGATCGCGAAATTCGCGGTCCCATCGAGCAATTTCTTGGTCGAGACGTGAGGCTCGTTCTTGAAGCGAGTCCTCTTGGGGACGGCGCGAGCTATCTCGACCTCGCGGGGTTCTTGATCCAGAAGGGCGCGAACGCCGCGCAACGACCTCGAGGAGCTGTGGCGGCGCATGGTGTTCTTCGTCTGCGTGTCCAACATCGATGACCACCTGCGCAACCACGGGTTCGTGCTGGGGTCCGCGGGGTGGTCGCTCTCGCCGGCGTACGACATGAACCCGGTCGCGACGGGAGACGGGCTCAGCCTCAACCTTTCGGAAGACGACAACGCCCAGGACCTGGCGCTGGCGCGTGACGTCGCGAAGCACTTCCGGGTGAAGGCCGCGAGGGCGGACGAGATCATCCGCGAGGTGACCGTCGCGGTGCGGGCATGGCGGACGGTGGCGACGGCCGCGGGAATCTCGCGCGCCGAGCAGGAGCGGATGGCGGACGCGTTTCGGGTGGCCGAGGAGGGGTGAGGGGGTTGGGCTTTTCACCGCCGCCGACCTGGCACCCACGCCGTGGCCGTCCGTGCACCTCAGTCGGCGCCCGCTGATCGAGGGAAGACCCGTAGTTCTGTGGCCTCCGGATCTTCATCGAGGGCGCGGATGTCCGCCTCGGCGGCGCGCAGAACCTGCTCGATCTCGTTCACCGAGCAATTGCCAACGCGCAGCCACACGACCTTCGGTGGCGCGCCGCGCACGGCGCAGAGGTCGTGAAAGTCGGAGTCCTTCGTCACCAGCGTGAAGCCGTTCTCCTTCGCGAACGACCACAGCGCGAGGTCATCGACGGAGGCGAGACCCAACGTGACGACGTGCGCCGACTCCGGGAAGAGATCCGCGAGGCGTCGCACCATCGATGCGGGAAGGTTCTCGTCGAAGAGGAGCTTCACGCTGCGGTGCGAGCGTGTCGCTCGCGGTCGGCAGCGAAGGCGAGGCACGCGCGCACGTCCTCGCTCGTCAGCTCGGGAAACTCTGCCAGGATCTCGACCTCGGTCATGCCCGCCGCGAGGTACGAGAGGACATCGTAGACGGTGATGCGTAGCCCACGGATGCACGGCTTGCCCGATCGCATGCCGGGAACCATCGTGACGATCTCAGACCAGTGGCGTGTCATGGTCGGCTCCTGCGGCGATCGAGAAGACCGCATGCGCGAAATCGATCCTAGCCCAGGGCTGGCGGCGACGCGCGAGGAAGCCATCGACCTCCCTGCGAGCGGGCGTACTCAACGGCGCGGCCCTGACGACCCGGTGCCCCTCGTGCTCGACCAGGTCCCGAGAATTCCTGCTTGGAAATATGTCTGCCGCGGCAGACATATCCGTCGCGTTCACCTCGCTTCTCGGCTTCTCGCCACTCACTTCCAGCGGTTTTCACCGCAGTTGCCCACCCGGGCGGAGTTTCAAGTCCCCCTCCTCGCACTCTGGAAGGCCCCGGAACTCAAAAGGTTTCGGGGCCTTCGTCATTTTCGGCAGACATATCGCGGTTGGGCGGACATCCCGCTACGGATGCTGACGCCGACCCTGTTCGTGGTCCGCATCGTGATCGCGGTAGCGTCCGGGCGGTGACCCGTGATGACAGCACGCCAGCCGGATCTCGTTCGCTCCAGCTGCCGCCGTGGATCCCGCCCAACACCCGACGCGCTCGCCCTCACCGTCGCGCTCCCGACCACACGGCGGAGGCATCGGACACTGATCGCGGCATGGCACACGCCAGACGGGACGCGGCGTCGCCCCTGATGGCCGGACCGGGCCGCGCCTGGGGATGTTCACGTGATCGCGTCAGGGCGATGGGCGTAGGCGGAGCCCCAAGCCGCTCGCCACGGATGCCCCGTAGGCAGCCGGGAGCGTCCCAGGCGGACCCTGCACGAAGGCCCACGCCCCCGTGTCATAGGCCGCGTCACCTGCTAGCTCCAGGTGGTCGTAGAGGAAGTCGAGAGTGCCGTCTTCGTGCAACGACAGCGCGAAGCGCAGTCGGGCCTCGGGCCGGTCGCGTCGACGCAGTGATTCCCACACGATGACGAGGCTGCGTGCGGGAGCCGCGCCCACGACGGTCGCGCAGATTCCCGCCCCGTCGTCGCCCAACGTCAGGTCGCTCAACAAGGGTGCCACCACGTCGTCCTCGACCTCGAGCGGGAGCGGTCCGCGGGTGCTCTCCTGCGGCGGTCGCCGACCGAGCACCGCGTAGCCGTTGAGGCTCGGCCAGATCGCCGATCGTGTGCTGCCGTAGAACCTGAACGGGAATGGGATCTCCACCGGCGCGGCCGTGTGGGTCTCGTCGCTGCTACGGCCAGCGAGCGGAAGGCGCCGCCCGAGCGCGCACGCGTCGATGAAGTCGGCGGCTCCAAGCGCCTCGAAGACGTAGGGGCCGTGGGCGCACCGGTGCCCGCGGTCCGCGGCGACGCACACCGTGCCGCGCGTGCAGGTGTTCAACGCCTCGGAGGAGTCGCACGGCAATCCCTCGGGAACGACCTCAAGGCAGAGCCTCCGCTCGCCGCACGTCAGTCCGGCGTTGCAGCGCGGCGCTCCCGGAGCGGAGTTCGACGGCAGTCGACATCCGGCGCCGACCTCCCCGATGCCGCCGCAGACGGGGCCCGACGCGCGCGCAACGCAGGCGTTCTGACGCGTCGTGCACGCGGTCGTCTGCGCGCTTGGGTCGCACGCCTCGCCCTGCGGCACCTCGCGCACGCAGCGCGCATCGAGGCCGCAACGCAGCCCGGACGCCAGGCAGAGGTTCGTCCCGAGGGTGCGTGACTGGCACCGGCCGCCGATCGCGCCGTCCTCGGCGCACACCGGCGTCCCACTTGCGGACGTGCACCGACGCCCGTCCGCACACACTCCAGCGCGGCCCGATGGATCACAAGGCGCGCCCGGCGCGGCCTCCGTCGCACAGGTCTCGGTGACGGGGTTGCAGACGAGGCCCGCATCACACGGCGGCAGACCCAGGCGGCACTGTCCCCCGCGCGTCCCGTCGCGGACCCGCCGCTGGCAGCTCGCCCCCGCCCCCCCCCCCCCGCCCCCCGCGCCCCCCGCCCCCCCCCCCCCCCCCGCCCCCCCCCCCCCGCGCCCCCCCGCGCCGCGGCCGGGGCCGCCCCCCCCCCGCCGTTTTCCGCCCCCCCCCCGGGGGGGCCCCCCCGGTGAAGGGGGCCCCCCCCGGGCGCGCCCCCCCCCCGGGGGGGGCCCCCCCCCCGGGGCACTTCCCGCCGGGCGACGAGGTGATACCCGCGCACCTCCGAACGCAGACCGGGCTGCCACGACACGACCTGGGCGGTGCGCGCCACCTCGATCCAGGCGAGCCAGTCGTCCCCGATCGACACGTCCGTGCGGCGCACCGGGCGATCGACCTGCGAGCGCGTGAGGCGAGTGCTCAGTCGGTCGCGGAGGTCCATCGCGTAGACCTCGGTCGCGCGCTCGTCGATGGGCGGGGCGTCGCGCGCGTCGAGCCATGCGACGCGTTCGCCGGAGAGATCGGGATCGCTCCGCACGGAGCCGGTGCGGGTGAGGTTCTCGAGGCGCTCCGACGAATGCGTGTAGAGCCACAAGTCCCCGCCGACGGCGAAGACCAGGCGGTCGCCCTCTGCGCGGAGCTTCGCCCAGTCCGATAGCCCCCCGGCGACGACGCGCGCGTTGCCGCCGTCAGCGTCGGCGACGCGGAGACTGATTCCGTTCCCGTCGCGGTAGAGCCACGCGACGAAGCTGTCGGTCGCTGCGACCCGCCACCCCCCCCCCCCCCCCCCCCCCCCCCCCCCCGGCGACCCCCCCCCCCCCACCCCCCCCCCCGGCCCGGTCGCCCCCCGCCCCCCCCCCCCCCCCGCGCCCCCCCCCCCCCCCCCGCACCCCCCCCCCCCGCCGGCGGGGGGCCCCCCCCCCCCCCGGGCCCCCAAACGCGCGCGGCGGCCCCCCCCCCCCCCCCCCCCCCCCCGGAAGCACCCCCCCCCGCCCGGCGCTGGCCTGCTGCGAAGGACATCGTGGAGAGCGGCACCGCCTCGCCGCAGCGGGCGGGTCGCCACGTCTCGAAGTCGACGTCGAGGAGCGCCCAGGAGCCGCCGCTCCACGGAGCGGTGGTGCCCGCGACGACCGCGCCGACACCGCACCTGCCCGGCAGCGCGTCGGGCGCCCCTCACCAGGGACATCAAAGCGCGCGTCTGCAGCGACGGCCGCGTCCGTGGAAGCATCCGCGGCGGCGCCGGTGTTCGTCGCCAGCGACGTGCAACCAAGCTTGGCGCACGCGGCGAGGGCGGCGGGCCACGGGCGGCGTCGATCGAACGTCACCGCCGCCTGGCCCATGAGGTCACCGCGCCACGATTCATGGGCGACACGAACGGTGCCCGCTCAGGCCTCATCGGCGTGAGTTGCCGACGACCCGAGCCGCCACAACCCGAGCGCCCAGCCCGTATCGATCCACCGGGTCGCGCTCTTCGGGGTGCCCTCCAGGTAGCGCAGTCGGTTCACCCTCGCCTCGTCCAGCACACCGCCGTTCGCTGCGGCGTCGTCCGCCGCGAGCAGCACCCACGCCAGGTCCGTCCGTGACACCGTGCGCTCCGCGAATCCGCCATCGCCGCCGTCGATCCGTAGTCCGCCTCCGGCACTGCGCCCGACGATGCGCAGCCGCTTCCCCTCCACGGTTACCACCGTGCCGGCTCCGGGCTCTCGCATGAGTGCGTCCACCCAGGCCTCGACCCGCCCGGTGACCATATCCGGCAACGTCCGTGACGCCGAACGCCCCTGTCCCAACGCCTTCCACGTCGCGTGATCGACCGCCTCGAAGGCCCAGCACCCCTCCGCCTCCCTCCACCGCGCAACGCCCCGTGAGCACCATGGCTCCCCCGGCTCGATCCTCGTGAAGACGAACGCGGTCTCTCCAGGCAGGCGTGCCGTAGCGTCGTCGATCCGATCGGGCGCCCGAAGCTGGCCGGGCGCCTCGACCCACAGCACGCGGTGACCCTGGATGCGCGGCGCGCGCGATCCCTCCCCGCCCATCGCCCGCACGATCTCCTCCTCGGTGAGTCTCGCACCCGGCGCCGGGCCGAGGCTCTCAGGTCGAAACACCCGCTCGACGCGCGCGAGCACGACGCTGTGCTCGTCCGCCGGAAACTCCGGCCCGCCCGACGCGTCGGACACCAGCCACCAACGGCCGTCGCGCTCGACCAGGCGCTTCAGTTGGAAGCGCATCCCCTCGTCGCGCGTCGGCGACTGCGCGAGCACCACCCGATCGCGCATCGCCTCGACCGGGGCTCCACGCATCCACCGCAGCACGCACCAGTCGCCGTCCCTGATTGGGGCCCGCCCTCCATCCATCGATCCGCCCGCTGCGCGGACCGCGAAGAGCTCGTTCGAGGCCACCATCGGAAGCCGCACCGTGGCCGCATCGGGGGCCTCGTGCACGCCGGTCCCACCGACACCTGCTGCCGCAGCGAGCGTTGGATACCAGGTGATGAGCCCGGGATCTTCAGACATCGTGGGCTCGACTCCCACGGGCTCGATCCACCAGCCATCGGGGCTCTGCCGAAAGCGCACCTGGAACGTCGTCCCCGGGCGCCCCGCGTCCGGGCCGAACCACCCGCGGAGCAGGTCCGGCAGCAGGTTGCGCGTCGTGCCGATCGGGTGCGCGACGTTGCAGAACTGTGCCTTGCAGCGGAACGTCCACACGCGACCGTCGTCGAGACGCGCCTCGAGTTCACCGCGACCCCGCAGAGCATCGGGCAATTGGAGAATCGGATCGCGCTGGTTCCAGGTCACGCGGCAGACCACGCTCGTCGCGGAGTCGCCACTGGCATGTCGACGGCGGTACTGCGCGAGCCGCAGATCGACCAGCTCTGCCGTCATCGACGCAAGCGCCTCCGACGCGGCAGGATCGGGCCGGAGACGCGACACCAACCGCGTCCCTTCGAGCGCGAACCATCGCCCGCCCGTCCACGCGGCAACGGGGTTCTTTCGCCAGTACGCGCGCCACGCAGCAGCCGTCGCGGTGCGCAGGTCACCGAGCTCCTTCACGCCGGCCACGTCGGCGAGGAGCGTGGCATCCCGCTGGATCCACTCCCGACACCGATCGGCCAGCACGTCGAGTTCGATCCCATCGAAGAACGCGCCCGAGTCGAGCAGTACCTCCAGCACCACCAGCTTGAAGGACTTCGTCGTGTTGGTGGTCTCGAGATCTCGCAGCCACTCGCCGTACGCTTCGAGCGCGAGGTGCTCACTCCCGGTGAGGTGCCCCTTCGCCGCCACGAAATGAAACCAGCCCCGGTCGCGAGTGCGCACGGCATCGACCGAGAACCCGGCGCGAAGCATCTCCCCCGCCTTCGGTCGCACTCCATGCGACTCGACATATCGATCGTACTGACTCTCGAAGGTCTGCCGACCGGCGGGGAGCAGATTCGCGAGCAGGTCCTTGGCCTCCAGGTCGAGGTCGATGGAGCAGCCCGGTGGCATGTGCGCCGGCTCGCGATTGCTGAGGTAGTCGCGCAGCCCCGTCGACGCGCCACCCGCCAGCGAGAGCAAGGTCTCGACCTTCCACAAGAACACCCGGTGATTGCCGACGAAATCGAGCACCGTCAGGTCGGTCTTGCCCTGCGAACGACGCAGTCCCCGACCGAGCTGCTGGAGGAAGATCACCGTCGACTCGGTGGGGCGGAGCATCACGACGCGATCGATCGCCGGGATGTCCACGCCTTCATTGAAGAGGTCGACGGTCACCAGCGCGTCCACGGTTCCGTCGGTGAGTGCCCGCAGCGCGTCGTGGCGGGAGAGCGTTCCGCCGTCGCCGAAGACCGTCCCCGCCCGGACTCCCCTCGCGACGAGGTCTCGCCGCACGTACTCCGCATGTCGGTGCGACGCGCAAAACACCAGTGAGCGCTGGCCGGGATGCGCCGTCCACGCCGCCCAGAGCTTCTCCATGCGCGCGTCGGTCGCGACCGCCTCGTCGAGCGTGCTGGGGTCGAAGCGCCCGTTGCGCCAGGGGATCGCGTCGTAGGCGACGGTGTCCTTCAACCCGTAGTACCGGAATGGGACCAGCAGCGCGTTCGCGATGCCCTCGCCGAGGTCGGCACGGTGGAAGACGTGGTCACCGAAGAGGCCAAGCACGTCCCCGCCATCGGTGCGCTCGGGCGTCGCCGTGAGCCCCAGCAGGAAGGACGTCTTGAGCGCTGCGAGCACCCGCCGGTACGACGCCGCGTGCGCGTGGTGGACCTCGTCGATCACCGCGTAGTCGAAGCGCTCCGCGGCGAGCGCCGTGATTCCCGCCGCCAGCGAGAGCTTCTGCACCGACGCGAGCACCACGTCGCCGTCGAGCTCGCTGCGTCCGCCGATGCACCAGGAGACGCGGATCGAACGCCCGGCTTCACGCGCCGCACACCGGAACCACCGCGCCGCCTGGGTCAGCAGCTCCTCGCGGTGGGCGACGAGCAGCACCCGCGGGCGACGCCCGATCTCCGCGGCGAAGCGCTCGGTGTCGAGCACCGCGAGGAGGGTCTTGCCGAGCCCGGTGGCCAGCACGACGAGACCACTGCGAACGCCCTCCGCCCGGTCGCGGGCGAGCGCGGCGAGGGCAGTGCGCTGCAGGTCATGCGGCGACGGGAGCTTCGGCGGAACCTCGTCGTCCACCTCGCCGGGCGGCAGCGCTTGCGGGCGTGCGA
This sequence comes from Deltaproteobacteria bacterium, assembly GCA_016704445.1. Classification (GTDB taxonomy): domain Bacteria; phylum Myxococcota_A; class Polyangia; order Polyangiales; genus SCUS01. The sequence goes on along the minus strand of JADJAE010000086.1, from coordinate 3,756 downwards.
CGATGCGCTGCCGGTAGCGTTCGATCCACGCGGCGTCGAGCACGACGGACTCCGCCCAGCGACGTTCGAAGGCCTCGGCGACACGTTGATAGGCGTCGCGGTCGCGGTCGCGGTCGACCCGGAGGTTCCACTCGATGCCGCCGCGGAGGGCGCTGCGGGAGAGGTTGCTGCTGCCTACGAAGGTCGTCGCGAATCCGTCCCCCGCGAGGCGCCACGACTTCGGATGAAACGACGTCGGCGGCACCCGCGCCTCGGTCTCGAAGACGCGGACTTCAATGGAGAAGGCACCTTCCACCAACGGCTGCGCCGGGTGCACGGTGGCCCAGTCGAAGAGCGTGTCGAGGGCAGTCGCCTGGGTGATGTGCAGATAGTCGCCCGTGAGCAGCCGCACGCGGGCCGGGATGGGCTGCGGCTCGAAGAGCGACGGATGCAACAGGTCGACGCCGCTGTCCTGCACAAACGCGGCGAGGATATCGATCTCCCGGGCCCTGGCGATCAACGGCTCGAGGTGATGCAGGAAGGGATCGTCCCCACCCGTCGCGAGCCGCGGGGGTCGATCGTGACCGTACTTGCCATTCCATGGAATAACGTGACGGACTCCCCCTTTGGGGTTGTCCATGTCGCCGTCGAATCGCGGGATCACGTGCACATGCAGGTGCATCACCGTCTGCCCTGCCGCGGCGCCCGCGTTGAAGCCCACGTTGTAGCCGTCAGGGCGGTGCTCTTCGTCGAGCGAGCGCTTCACCTCGTCGACGAGGTCGAGGATGGCGAGCTGCTCCTCGCGCGAGGCGTCGAACCAGGTGGCGACGAGTCGACGTGGGACGATGAGCGTATGTCCGGGCGATACCGGGAAGGCATCGCGGATGGCGAAGGCCAGCGCGTTCGAGGCGATGTGGGCGCTCGGTGGCAGCTCCAGAAACGGCGAGGTCCCACCCATCGGCGCGAGAGTAGGTGCCACGAGAGGCGGGCGGCAAGCCCGTTGGTCACCCCACCGGCGTGGCTTCCTTCAACTGGTCGAGCTCGAACGTCGACGCGCCCATCACGCTCCGGAACCTCCCCGGATGGCACGTCAGCAGGATGATCTGCATGTCCTGCGCGGTCTTCTCGAGCACGTTGATCATCGAGCGCAGCCGGCGGTCATCGGTCCACCCCAGCACGTCGTCGAGGATCAACGGCATCGCCCGTCGCTGCCGCGCGAACACCCTCGCCAGCGCCACGCGCACCACCACCGCGAGCTGCTCGCGCGCTCCGCCCGAGAGTTCCTCGAAGTCCTCGTCGTAGCCGTTGCGGCGCACCTGCTCCAGCCGCAGCGTGCTCTCGTTCATCTTGATGGTCGTGCCCGGCCGGATCATCTGGAGCAGCGGCATCGCCTCCTTGTAGACCGGCTCCATCAGCCGCTGCTGCGCCTCGGTGTATGCGCTCGCAGCTGTCTCCCGCAGCAGCCGCACCGCGTTCGCCTGCCGCTCCAGACGCGCCAGGACCACCTTCGCCTCCTCCAGCGCGGTCTGCTTCTCCGCAAGCCGATCGAAGTGCCCCTCGGGCAACAGCGCACCCAGCCGCCCGCGGGCCACGTTGAGCTCCTCGAGCAGCGCCTTCGTGCGGAGTCCGTGCTCCAGCAACACCCGCTGCGTGCGCTCCAGATCCGCGCGCCGCACCTCCGGCATCGCCATCTCCCACGCCCTGAGCGCCGCTTCGTCCCGAGTGCGGCACCGTGCGGCCTCTGCCGTGGCGCCCTCGACCGCGGCACGGAGCCGGGCATCACTCGTCGACTCCTCCTCGGCCCGCAGCAGCGACGCCAGCGCGTTGTGCTCCGCCTGGTTGCGATGCAGGACGCTCTCGGCAGCGACCAGCTCGGAGTGCGCATCCTCGTGGAGCCGCTTCGCCTGCGCGCTGCGAGGGACGGCCGCCGCCAGGGTCTCCAGCGCGGCCTCATGGCGCTTCTGCTCGACCGTCTGCGCCAGCTCCAGCGTGTCCCGCGAGGGACCAGCCTCAGTCGGCACCTCCCCCGCACGCGAGCGACGGGTTGCCACCTCGGTCTCGAGCACGGCCACGCCCCTGGGCGCGACCCGTCCGAGCGCGTGCTGTCGCTCCGCCACCTCGGCGTGCAGGGCTCCCCAGCGCACGTGCGCCGCCACGGCGTCCTGCACCGACGCGGCACCGATCGCATGCAGCTTCATCTGAAGATCGCGCTCGACTACCGGTAGCTCGAAGTCGGGCGCCACCTCCCCAGGAACCACCTCGATCCGCACCCCCTCCGCTGTCACCTCGGTGACATCGAGGAGGTCCTCTCGGCCTTCCCACGCGCTCGCCAGTCGACCACTGGCCGACACGATCCGCGCCGCCAACCGACGCGCCAGCTGCTCATCCGCGAGGCACTGCCGGTCGAGCCCGTCGAGCTCCGCGAAGGCCTCCCTGGTGATCGGCAGGTCGCGCGCGTCCTGCTCCCGACTCGCGATCACCACCGCGTGACCGCGGGCCTCCTCGACCTTGCGTCGCAGCTCCTCCGCGATCCTCTCGCGGCGCAGTCCCTGCTCGCCCAGCGCCGCCACGCCGTGGGGCGCGAGCGCCTTCAACTGCCGCTCGGCCTCGTCGCGAAGCGCCTCGTCGCGCGCACGCATCTTCGCCTGCGCCTGAGCCTCTTCCAGGGTCTCGAAGCCCATCGCCGAGAGCCGCGTGCTCAGCTCCTGCTGCGCGGCGGCGGCGTCGACGCCTTCCTCGCGCACGGCGGTCCCCGGGTCGATCTCGATCTCAATCTGTCCACCGACGGTGATGGTCGTCGGCGCTGCGATCGGCCGGCGGACCTCGACCCCCGCGGTGAGCACCCTGGGAGTCTCGCGGGTCCCCACCTGGACGAGCACGGCGGCCAATGGGCGCAGCGTCACTCGCACCGCGCTGCGCGCTTCCACCTCGATGAGCGTGCGCACCCGCGCTTCCAGGCCCTCGAGCTCTTTCACCGCGGCGTCGCTCGCCGTCACTCCAGCGATCGACTGCTCCAGTCGGGTGACCTCGTCCCGTCGCTCCGTCGCGGCTTCCCGCGCTCGTGCGCTGTCGGCCCTCTCCCGTTCGGCCCGGTCGGCCTCGGCGCTCAGCGCCTCGATCCCCTTCGGTGCCAGCGCCAGCAGCTTCGCGCGAACCGATGCGAGCTCCTCCTCGAGCGCCCCACGACGCTCGGCCAGCGTCCTCGCCGCGGAGACGCTCGCCACTCCGATCGCCCCAAGCCGGGCCCTCAGCTGCTCACGATTCTCCCTCCACCGGGCGTTGGCCTTGATGAAGCCTTCCCTGGGTGGGTCCATGATCAGCGACCCGAGCTCCCCGACCGTGATCGTCTTGTGCAGCGCCACGAAGTGCACCGCGGGCGTCTCTCCCGGCGCCGCCACGGTGACCCGCGTTGCGTGCCGTCGCAGGTATTCCTCGCGCTCGACCCGCTTCCCCTCGACCGCCTGGATCGACGCCAGCGCCTCCCCATCCGGCAGCGCGCGGAGCCGCTCCCGATCCTCGCGAATCAGCCCGTCGAGCCGTCGAGCCTCGTCGAGGTCTTGTTCGAGCCGGGTGAGCTCCTCCCTCGCGCGCATCTGCTCCAGCCGCTGCGTCTGCTCCGCCAGCGTCCGCTGGATGCCGTCCGCATCCCGTCGTGCGGCGACCTCCTCCCTCGCGGCCACCTGCGCGTCCGCCGCGAGCCGTCGCTCCTTCGCGCGAAGCTGCTCGACCACCGCGCCCTGCGCCCGCGCCAGCTCGTCGGCCCTCGCGAGCTCGACC
>JADJAE010000085.1 GCA_016704445.1 Deltaproteobacteria bacterium | reverse complement strand
GGGTCACAGCACGCGGCCAGAGGGGCATGCCTATTCGTATTCAGGCCGGTGGGCTGCCCGACGGGCCGCCGCCGGCGTCGCCGCGGCGGCCCTGACAATGCACAATAGGGGATTGCAACCGAGCTTGGCTGGTCGCTGGCGCGACCACCCAAGCCGCCTGAATCCCCTATTGGCTACGCGGCGGCGTGTCCTGTGAGGTGCTCGTCACTCCGCTCGCCGGGCGCTCCGCTCTCAGTGACTTTGTAGGACTCCAGTGACCCCGTCTCTTCGACGTCGGCGTTCACCGCGCTGTGCCCCTGGCGGGTCACTGCGCGGTGCTCCGGGTGGTGCCATCAATCGATTGTGGAGCGTGCGAGCACCCCCATCTCTTCGACCTTTGAGTTCCGCGCGCTATGCCCCATTCGGGGCACTGCGCGCGGCTACAAGGGGCATTGCTCGGAGAAATTCTGCACCGTGAGGCTTCGCCAAACGTGTCCCGATGCCGGCTGATCCGCCGGCACCGGGACCCCCGGTACTAGCCAATTCGGGACTGAACGGAGATTTCGGTCGGGACGCCTTCGGCGCCCGCCCGAAACTCGTTAGTCCCGAATTGGCCGGTCGGCGAGTTGTCTTGGGAGGTGCTCGTCACTCCGCTCGTCGGGCGCTCCTGCGCTCATTGAATTGTCGGCGTACAATCACCCCGCTCTTCGACCTTGGCGTTCCTCGCGCTGTGCCCCTGGCGGGTCACTGCACGAGGCTCCGGGTGGCGTCGCGCGATTGTTTGTAAGCGGGCTGCCGACTACCCCGCTCTTCGGCCTGGAGTTCCTTCCGCTGTGCCCCTGCGGGTCACAACGGAAGGCTACAAGGATCCCTTGCGCCCAGGTGTTGCGGCATCGGCCGACACAGGCTAGCCTCGGGTGGTCTTCCGAAGGAGTAGTTCAATGTCCAGACTTGCTCTCGTGCTGGCCTGCTTGGGCCTAATGCCGCTCGCATCCTCTGACGCGATCGCTCGAACGTGTCCTGTCGACATGACAGGACTCACTGGTACTCGCGACTTCACGACTCTCGTGGCGGGTTCAAAGTCTGGCAGCGGCGTCGGCACCAATGGCTACTATCGAATGGTCGTCACTCCAAGACGGTTGCTGTTCCCGCGCGGGCTATCTGATGGTTTCGTGAACCGGGTTGCTGATGGCCATCGCTGGAGTGGCGTTGGGGGGCACGAGGGATGATGGTCATCAATGATGTGGCGGTCGGCGTTCGCCGTTGATGGACATCGATGGCCTGAAACGCGGCGAGCAGCCCGGATGATGGCAATCATCGGGGCTGCTCGGGCCGTGCAGGTCGGTGATGGTCAGGTCGGGTTGGTCAGAATAGGAGCGCGTCCTGCCGCGAGTCAGCCATGGCTTCAAGGGTCTCGGACATCTCGCGCTCGTGGGCCTGCCACAGGGCTTCCACGATGCGCTCGAGCAATTGTACGAGGGCGAGTGCGTCTCTGGCGGACAGGTCGATGGGGATCTCGATGACGGTCATCGACTACTCCTCGTGGCCGACGATATTGCCAGTGGCCCAGGTAATGGTGTCGCGCTCGACCTTCTTCTTGTCGAGGCGGGTGGCCTCTCGCAGGGCGCTGGTCGCGATACGGTCGATCTCGCGTAGCGAGCCGCGGGTGGCGTCGTGCAGGACGGTGAGCGCGTCACCGGCGAATAGATCGCGCTCGACGCCGACACGTGCAAGCCGCATCCGCACGTACGCGGTCGTGTCCTCGATGGTCAGCGCGTCGACGCGGAAGCGGCGGTGGATGCGCTGGTAGAGCGAGCGGTTTCTCCTGAGCGCGAGCCTGTCCTCCAACTCCGGAGACCGACCAGTACGAGCGAGAGCAGCGCCCGACTGTCCCACTCGTAATTGAGCAGAATATGCAGATGGTCGAGCGTGTCCTGGTGCAGAATGTGCGCCTCGTCGAGCAGGAAGACGGGGTGCAGGCGCTCCTTCGCGAGCTCCTCGACGTGGGTGCTGACGGCATAGAACAACGCGGCCGCCGTGGCCGACGGCGAAAGGCCGAGCGCGTGGCAGAGCTGCCGGTAGAAGTCACGCCGACCGAGCGTCGCGTTGTGGCAATACGTCAGGCGACACCCTTCGTCGGGCACGCGCGCTCGCACCGCCCGCAAGACGCACGTCTTGCCGACGCCCGGCTCGCCCGTCAGCAGCACCGAGTCATGCTCGGCCACCGCCTCGCAGATGGCATCGACGAGCGACTGCTTTGTCGGCGGGATCCACAGCTCGTGGTCTGCGACTTCTTTGGTGAACGGCTTCGCGCGGAAGCCAAAGTGGTCGAGATATTTTGGATTCACGGGTTGTCCTCTTTGCGCCCGTTCAGCAGCGCGGTGGGCGGGTCGAATGGGGTCTTCTTCTTCTCCTCGGTCGTCCGCGGCCGCCGTCGTCGCACGGCGTTCTTCGCCGCATCGACGCGGTGCAGCGCCAGTCGCTTGCCCTCGTGCTCGACCCATGGCGCCTGTGGGTTGTCGATGAGGCAGCGCCCGACGGTCACGCAGCACCCAGCGAGAAAGCCCTGGTCGAGCTCCCAGTCGATGCCGTCGACAGACAGCGTCGAGTCTTTGCGGACGCGGCGCTGCTCGTGGGTCGTCAACGCGTCGCGGAGCTGCTTGTCATCGAGGTCTCGGAACTGCGTGGCCTGGCCCCACACGACGTCGGGGGACTGCCCCATGAGTGAAGAGTGTGGCGCGCCGTGGTAGTGGCGCTCGAGAAAGGCCCTGAGGCGGGCATTGACGTCGGCGAGCGAGGCGACCGTGCCGAGGTAATCGAGGCAGCCCTCGCGCAGCGTGCGCCAGAAGCGCTCCATCTTGCCGCGCGCCTGCGGGTCGTAGGGCTGCGCGTGGATCAGTGCGATGCCGAGGCGCGCGCATGCGACTTCGAGGGCCGCGCCGCGATAGGTCGAGCCATTGTCGAGATAGAGCGCGGCCGGGCGCCCGTGACGCCGGATGGCGGCGACGAATATGTCGAGCATGTCGACCTCGCGCTCGGTGTGGTGTGCCTCGAGTGCCACGACATAGCGCGAGCAATCGTCGAGCAGCCCGTGGATGCGCAGCGGCCGCGGCAGGCCGTCGATATAGAGGGTCGGACCGTGGCAGACGTCGCCGTGCCACAGCGCCCCGGGCCGCTCGGCCTGCCAGCGCAGGCGCGGCGTTCCCCCGGCAGCGGCGCGCAGCGACACTTTGTCGAGGCCGTGCTCGCGATAGAGGCGCCGGACCGTCGCGGGCGAAACAGCGCCTCGGGCGAGGCGGCCGTCGGCCACGAGCGTCCGCACGATGAGCGTGACCGAGGCGCTCGGGTGCTCGCGACGGATGTCGAGGAGCAGCGAGCGCTGCTCCGCCGTGAGCGCCTTCGCACGACCGCGATCGTTGCGCGGCTTTGGATGCAGCGCCGCGAGCCCACCTCGGCGATAGCGGTAGTACCAGCGTTCGAGCGTCGGCACCGAGATGGTGCGCGTCACCACCGAACCCGGCGAGCGGAAGCGCGTGTGGCTCAACTGCCGCAATGCGGCCTTGAGCTCGCCGCGCGACAGCTCGCGGTGAGCGATGGAACCGATGACCTGACTGCGGAAGATTGCCACTTCTTCCGCGCGGTCGGAGGCAACGAGATCGGGCATGAGTCTCCTTGGGGCCCGCGAGTTTGGAGCGACAGTCGCTCGGTCGGGGCGTCGGGAGTCATGTGCAGGGGGGCGGCGGTGGGGGCTCCGATCACGGATGGTGGGCGGAGCTTCGCGGCCTCTGGCGCGGTCGTGGCCATCACATGGCGTGCTCCCCGCCAGCGTAGAGCTGGGACTCCAAGTCGCCGCCACGATCGCCGGGCGGGGCGAAGCCGAGGAGGCTGGTCGCGAGTCGGCCGGCGGTCGTGCGTCGGCTCGGGTCGGCGATGGTGGTGACGCTGGCGAAGAGGCGGCCGACAGCGCCATCGCGGGCCCAGCGACGAAGCGTCGTCCAGTGGTGTTGGGCGCCGTCGCCAACGACCCGCCAAGGCGAAACGCGGGCGCGGACCTGGGGGCTCGGCACGCCGAGCAGGGCCCAGAGCCCCAACGCGAGGCTTATCGCCGCGGCCGCGTAGAGACGCCCCCGGAGGAGCCCGCGGGGCACAACCACCATGACGGCGGCGCAATGGCAGCACCGGTACCGGCGCACATGCACGACCCGGAGCTCGCTCGGGCTCGATGCTGATGGCGGACCGAGGCACACCCGATCCCGAAGCCCATGCCCATGGACCCAAAGCCGACCGCCGACCGGACGGCTCGCAGCGCCGCAAGCGGTGCAGCAAGACGGCCGCACGGCCGCAACGCTGGGCGGACTCGCGAGCCAGTCCTTGACGCTGATGCCTGTCCGTACGATTCGTTCCCTGCTTCGTTCCACAAGCGCGGAGCACGACGGGAGGGGCCGTGTCGGCTAAAAACAGAGGCCCCTCTCGTCACCCACTTCGGGCGGCACAACGCCGATGCCCCGCCTCCTGCTGGCCAGCTACATCACCAAGCAGGAACTCGCATGTGCCACGTCGGTGATGTGGCACATCGGACGGGACCCCGCTGGCCCATCAAGCTGCTGGATCAGATCCTTGTCGTTGACGATCGATCAACGTGCTCAGGAACAGTTGTGCAGCCCACTCCCGGTCGTACGAGAACCCCTCTGCTCCGCCACACCGGGACCGCAGGGCCTACCTCAAGGACTGGCCTCGCACCGACTTCAGCACCAACTCAGCCCCGCCTCAGACACGACCACCACGGCCACCCTCCGTTTCTCGACATCACCGCACAGCCAACCTGCTCCGGCTTCAGCACCCACTCAGCCCCCTTCGGACTCGACCCTCGTGGCCGCCCATCTCGCGCACCGCTTCTCGCCATCACCGCACGCCCACACACCCAACACTACAGCCCGCACCGACCGAAAGCCTCCGCCTCTCAGCAACTGCAAGTCCCTCAAAACCCCACGACTCGAACATCATGCTCGCCATGCTGGAGCCCTCGACTCGAACATCATGCTCGCCATGCTGGAGCCCTCGACTCGAACATCATGCTCGCCATGCTGGAGCCCTCGGCGTTCGCACAACTTCCCAGTGGGCGCGGCGTGAAAGACCTCGGGCCTCGATGTCCATGGTACAAGTCGACCATTGTCGGAGTCTCCAAAGACGTCGAAGCCAGAAGCGACTCACAGCGAGAGGCCGTCATGTCGCGTGACTTCGATCCGACCCGACTCGAAACCCTGCTGCCCGCCCTCGATCCACAGCGAACCCTCGAGCAGGCGGGCTTTCGCGGGCCGGCGCCGGAGAAGTCGCTGCGCGGCCTGCCGACGGACCTGCAGGCGCTCTGGCGCTGGCGCGATGGCCAGGACCGGAGACGCGCCATGGCCGAGACGGCGAGCGGCGTGCGGCCGGTCCTGTTCGTGCAGCGCTACGGCATCACGAGGCGGGCGCGTTTCCAGGGCCGGCTCTTGTCGGTCGCCGAGGCGCGCGAGCTCGCGGTCGAGGGCTTCATCCCGGTCTTCGAGGCGTCGATAGAGGTCGAGGGTCGGCCCACCTACATCGGGCGCTGCGATGATGGCGTGCTGCGATATTCGTTTGGCGACGGTGACCGCGACGTCTTTGCGGGCGACGGGCCCGGGCCGCGCTCGGAGTCGGGCAAGGGGGATCTGGCGAGCTGGCTCGCGTCGCTCGAGTCGCTGCGCAAGGCGATGTACTTCGAGGACCTGAGACCCTTCGAGAAGGCGCAGCGATGGGTGATGGCGGTGGCCGGGATCCTCGGTGAGTCCTGGGTGGCCGAGTGGGATGCCTTTGGCATGAAGTCGGGACAGCGGCACCTGCGGGATGCCGTGTTCGCCCTGCACCGTGACTGGGGGATCGACTCGCGTTTCACGGCCGAGCAGCGCCTCGAGGAACTTCAGAATCCGGAGAAACGACCGGCCTGGGACCTCTGCCGCGCGGTCGCGGTGGCGGGGTGGAGCTTTCGGGCCGGCTATCTGTCCCTGGAGGTAGCGTGGGGGCACGCGGTCCAGGCGGCGCGCACACTCCAGACCTTGTATGGAGGGTGGTTCTCGATGGCCGAGGCCTACCTCGGAGGCTACGACGAACACTTTGGCGAGGACGCCGACGAGATCCAGCGCGGGGGCGCGCGACCGCCTTGAGGCCTCCATGCGTCGCCGTGTTCTCCTGGAACCTGCTGCCGTGGCGCACGCCACTACCCGAGGTCCTGCCGCCTCCGAGCGAGCCCGGAGGTGCCCGACATTTTCGTGGTCGGGTCGAGCGCGGAGCTGCATGCAGTCCTCTTCGATGCGCCCGCCAACACCATCGTGCGGCTCAGGTCGGGGCGGTATCGCGGCTGTTTCCAGGCGCGCGAGAGTGGCATCACGATCGAAGGGATTGAAGGCGCGAAAGCGACCCTCGAGCCGCTCGACGATCAAGAAGGGGCACCTGTCGTCATCGCGGCCGAGGGTGCGCTCATCCTGCGCAACCTGACGATTGTGCCGAGTAATATCGGCCTCTTCCAGCAGACCTCGTTCGTGCGGGTCGAGGATTGCGTGTTCGAGGGCGGGACGGGCGATGGGATCTCCGTCGTCGCGGCCCAGGTCGACGGCGAGGCGGTGGCCTCGGACTTCGTGTTGCAGATCCTGCGCACACGCTTCGCGAAGATGAAGGACGGGGCGGTGTGGGCCGCTTGCGGGCTCATCCTCATGGAGGACGTGAGTGTCGATCTCGCCTATGGCAGCGGTCTCGCCATCACCGAGGCGGCCGAGCTGCGCGCGCGTCGGACGACGATTGCCAATATCGGTAAATCGGGGGTTCGCGCGGCCAAAGGCGGCAAGGTGTGGCTCTCGGAGGTGACCATCACCGCGGTCAATCAAGCGGGAGTGTCGCTCGTGGGCGGTGACCATCAGCTCCACGAGGTCGAGGTCTCGCGAGCGCGGACGGGCCTGTTTGTCGATGGGGGCGCTTCGGCCGTGGTGTCGGGCTCGCGGTTTCGGGACTGCGCGGCGGCCAACGTCGAGCTCGTCAATACCGGCGGCGTGCGCATCATGACGAGCGCGCTCGAAGGGGGCGATTGGGCGGGGCTCTGGTGTCACCCGGGTCATGGGGCGTTCTTGATGGGCGTTGCGATTGGGGGCAGCAAGCTCGCCAACGTGTTTGTCGATGGTGGTCGCGGTATCGCGCTGCGCGGCGTCGAGCTCGGACCTTCGCGCGAAGGTGGCCTGGCGTTCGTCCCCAATGGAGGTGAACTCGGACTGATGGAGTGCAAGGGACACGGGGCGCAGTCGGCGGCGCTCGAGGTGGCAGGAGGCACGCTCAGGCTGCTCGGGGTGACGCTCACCGAGCTCGAGGCCGCGGGGATCGTGGCGCACTCGGGGGCGCGGGTCGAGGCGACCCTGGTACGGCTCGAGAAGGTGCGCGGCGACACCGCCGTCTGGCTCGATGGGAAGAGTTTCGGGAGCTTCGAAACGCTGGAAATCGACGGGGTCGGGTCGGGTCGGGGCGCGACCCGAAAGGGTGGGCGTGGGCTCGTGGTCGGTGATGGGTCGACCGTGCTCGTGCGCGACCTCGTCGTGCGCGACCTCGGTGGGAAAGCGGCGGATGTGCCCGATCAAGAGCGGGCGCTGGCCGTCCTGGTCGGCGAACAGTCGCGATGCGCGGTGTCGCGGGCGCTCGCGATCGGTGGCGACGATGACGCGATTCAGGTCATCACGGGAGGTCTGCTTGCGGCGCGCGAGCTCAACGTCATCGGTCAGTCTGGCTACGGTGTGCTCGTGTCGGCGGGCGAGCTGCGACTCGAACACGCGCTGCTGCAGGGACAGGGGGCGCTCTCGCTCAAGAAGGGGGCCATCGCGACCCTGGTCGAGACCCGCCTCGAGCGCGGTGCGGTGCGCATCGAGGAGGGGTGCCGCCTCCAGCGATACACCGAGTGGCCCGAAGGCGGCTCGGGGCCGAGTGTCACGCTCGAGGCGTCGACGTTTGCGAGCTGGGGCGTGACACCCTCCATCGCCATGTTCGCGCGGCTCGTCGCGCTCGTCGCGACACGAAGGGGGCTGAACGACGTGCGTTTCAGACCCGACTCGCGGCAAGCCCTCACGCTCATTCTCGAGGGCGAGCCCGGTCAGGTCGCGGCCCTCGCGGTCGCCGTCGAACACCTGATGGACACACCGGGAGCCCTCGGCGTCGCGCTCGCCGAGGTCGTCCACGAGCCTCCCTCCGACACCGAGTACGATGACGAGGAGGAAGACGAAGAAGAGGACGACGAGGAGGAAGATGAAGATGAGGACGACGACGACGGGGAGGATGAAGACGACGACGAAGACGACGACGACGAGGACGACTGAGCGCACGCCTCGGGGGCGGAGATGAGCGCCGGGCGCCTCGACGCGATCCATCCCGTCATACAGCTCGCGGCGTCCTTCGCGCGTATGTGGCAAGGCGGCGCGGCGCTCGTCGACGAGGTCGCCCTCGCGGTCGGCGACGAGAGGGGTTATCGGGCGCGTTTCGGGACACGGCTCGCGGAGCGCGGTGCCGTGAGCACGAGCCAGCTCCCATGGCTCGCACTCGTCGACGCCTTGCTCTGCTCGGGTCGGGCCGTCGAGATCGACGGTCGCGAGGAGCCCGGCGCGGTCCGTGCCGCGATCCGGCGGCTCGTGTCGGCCTCGTCGCTCGAGTTGCCAAGGGTGCGCATCGCGTCGGCATCCACCGCGAGCGAGGCCCTCGCTTCGTGGGCCCATGCCTTCGAAGGTGGAGGCGAGCGCCTCGTCCGGCTCGAGCTCGGCACGGACGGCTTCATCGTGGCCCTCGTCCCTTCGGGCGAGGTCGAGGCGCTCATGGCGCTCGCCGCCGCGGCGGGACAGGTGATGGGCCTCACCTTCGCCGAGCCAGGACGGCGCGCGGACCCGCCCGCTCCGGCGATGGGACCGGCGTGGGAGAGACTGCTCGAGGGCACCGACAAGTGGTCGCGCCACACGGACGGTGTCTTGTGGCGCCTGCTCAAGAATCCCGCCGCGCTCGACTCCATCTTCGCCGCGCGCGACGACGCTCCGGTCGAGGACCAGCCCCTCATCGACGCTCTCGTGGAGCTGTACACGGCATCATCGCCGACCGAGGCGCTCGCGAGCCTTCCGCTCGACGTCGCGCTGCGCGCGCTGAGATACCTCCACTTCACGACCACTGCCGCCGCGCGCACGAAGCTCCAGGTCGCGGCCACCCTCTGCGAGCGCATCGACGAGGCTACCTCGTCGGCCGAGTCCCGCGAGGTCGCGCTGCTCGCGGCGGGGCTGGTCATCTGGCTCGAAGACGCGGCACGCCAGGTCATGGCGTTGTCCACGGCCTCTCGAGAGCGCCTCGCCCGACTCGCCGATGGTCTGCTGCGCGCGATGTGGGCCGGGCGCAACCCACACCTGCAAAGGGATGACGACGCCTACGAGCTCGCCAAGGCGGTTGGCGATGAGAATACGGCGAGGCTCATCGCCGAAGAGGCGCCGCGGGTGGAGGGTGAGCTGAAGAGCTTCGTGGCACGACAGGCCCTGGAGTGGATCGCCCGGCGCGAGTCGCACCGCTGAGTCGTGACTCGAGTCATGGCGAGGTCAGTGCTTCGGAGCACTCGCCGAGCCGTCTCGTGAGGTGCGGGCGACGAGCGCGGCGAGCTCGGAGCGGGTCGCGACCCCGAGGCGCTCGAAGGCGGCGACGAGCTGGTTGCGGACGGTGTGCGCGGAGGTTCCGAGCTCGGTGGCGATCTCTTTGTTGGTGAGGCCGAGGCTCACGAGCTCGGCGACTTCGCGCTGTCTGCGCGAGAGCGAGCTCAATGGGTCGGAGGTGACCGATTTCGGGTCGGGCTCGTCCTCGACCGCGAGCAGGGGCATGAAGATGCGGTCGAGACACCAGGCGAAGTAGACCCCGTGTGCGTTGGTCCGCAAGACGTGGAAGCGCTGTCCGCCTTGATCGAAGTCGGCCTCGGGCACACGTGAGAGCATGCCCGGCGGGAGCTCGCGCAGGCCCACCTCGGGGTCGAGCCAGGCCCGGAGCGCGTTCCTCATCTCGGGCCGCCGGACGTGCATCTCGAACTCGTGCGCGGTGATGAGGACGGTCGATCTTGCGAGAGCGCTTGATGGGCGTCGCGGTCGACGTGGAAGCGGCGATAGACCATGCCCTCGAGCTCGCCTCGTGCCGCGAGCCAGTTCATCGCGCTCGCACATCCCGGGTCCTGTCGCGCGAGGCTCGGGTCGACCCGGTCGAGCCAGAGGTAGAGGGCGACCGCTTGGGGACGCCCGCCCTCGCCGCGCACGACGAGCACCTCGGCGCCGCTGGCGCTCCAGCGAGAGAACCACTCCCACGCCGCCTCGCCCTGGTGGGAGAGGAACACCGCGCGGAGCTCTTCGCGATCGCTCGGGCGCATGGTCGATGCGACGAGGCCTCTCGTCGCGCCATCGGTGTAGGGGATGCCGTCGCGCCAGAGGTAGGCGACCTCGAGGTTCAGCGCGATCGAGCTCGGCGAGGGGTGCTCGGCACGAGTCCGGAAGTACCGGGCGGCGCGGGCGATGAGGCGCTGGCGCAGCGATGGAAAACGCCACGCGAGGTCCGCATCGAGCAGCTCGCGCACGAGGTCGTGCAGCGCGAGACCGTGAGGCGTCGCCGCGACGAAGGGCAGTTGGCACAGCCACTCGAACGCGGCCTGCGCGGAGTCCGAGCGGGTCATGGTCAGCAAGAGCTCCTCGCTCAGGTGAAGCACCACCGCCCCACACCAGAGGGCCTCGCGCTGCCAGGGCGAAGGGGTGCTCGCGACGAGGCGCTCGATGAGGGCCTGCACGAGAGCCGGGTGTTCGCTGAGCGAGGCGGCGCTGTCGGGGTCGCGCAGGACGAGCTCGGCGAAGAGGACGAGGGCCAGCGGATGACCGTGCGCGGCCTTGGCGATGTCGTCCAGGCGGTGCGCCGGGATATCTCGACGTTCGAGATATTCGCGGGCCGCCTCGGGCGAGAGTGGCCCCAGCGTCAGGTGTTCGACCGCCCCCTGCCAGTGGGTGCGGCTACGGGTCGACATCGGGTCGCGACCCGCGAAGACGACGCGGGTCCGAGCGGGCAAGGACGGCAGGAGCTCGTCGCGCACCCAGTCGTCGAGCGGCGCCAGGGCCTCGTATCGATCGACGAGGAGGAGCGTGAGTGGGTCCGAGTGCTCGGCCCCGAGCCCGAGCGCGGACCGGACCGCGTCCATGACGGCGAGCTCCGAGCAGCTCACGAGACCGCCGTCGACACGTCCCACCCGGACACCCCTGGCCTGCGCGCGCCGACCGAGCTCAAAGAGTAGCTCGGTCTTGCCCGCGCCTCCCGGCCCACTCACAAACGCGAGTCGCGGGTCTCCATCGGACAAGAGTCCCTCGAGTCGACGCAGCTCGTCGGCCCGACCCACGAACAGGTCGGCGCGATGCTGCTCACTGGCGTGGACGGCGGTCGACACACGGTGACTCTAACCCGACGTTTTGTATTTGGAAATGCCGCGATATCCGGATGGCCTCGCCGCGGCATCAATGGCTCGTCCGGCCTGATTCTGGGGGGCGGCTTTCAAGGCATGGGTCTCGAGCTTCAGCGCTTCGCCCAGCCCGGCGGACAGAACGCGAGCCCTTCTTTGTAGGTGCGCGCGGCCTGGTCCCAGTCCTGGGCCGCGTTGGCCCCGTAGCTGTTGAGGTCGGCCTCGCTCGGGTTCTTGCCGAGTTTCTTCTCGAGGCCGTCGGCGCGTTTGGAGAGTGCCATGCCCGCGTTGTGTCGCTCGATGGCGCCAGCCCGATTGGTGAGGGGCCGCTCGGTCTGGTGGATCCAACCATAGAGCTGATTGCCGAGCTTCTGCGCCTCGGCCCGGAGCGCCGGGAGCCGCCCCATGATGCCGGTCGCCGAGGCCCTTTCGGCCTCTTTGAGCTTGGCCATGTGGTGGCCGATCGGGTTGGTCTTCTCGTTGGACTCCGGCTTTGCGGCTTCGACCGGTGGTGGCAGCGACACCGAAGCGCCGTCGACCGTCTCGTCGAGGCCAATCCCGAGCTGAGTCCGGACGAAACGATCGCGCGCTGGTATCTCGGTCGCGTCTTTGGGCTTGCCCTCGGCCCAGCGCCCGTACGCCGCTCTCAGCGCCTTGGGTCTCAGGTTGTCCCAGGTGTCCTTGCGGAAGGTCGCGGCCATCTTCTGAAGCTCGTCGCGAAGCAGTGCGCGCACTTTCTCGCGCTCGACCCCCTGCATCGAGGGGGTCCTTCGAGACCTTGTCGAGCATCGCATCGAACCGCGCCTGGCCGAGCGTGAACGCCTCGCCCTGACCCTCGCTGCCGAGGACTCCGGCGAGGTAGCTCGCAGAAAGCGTCGGCGCCGACGCGTGCCTGTGTCGTGAAGGTCTTGTCGTCCTGGTAGTCGGTGATGGACTTCAGATAGGCGGCCCAGGTCAGGACGCCGCCTGCCGCGAGCGCCAGTGGGATCGCCGCCGGTGCCAGTGCGCGCGCAGCTTTGTCGAGGCCGAGGCGGAGCGCGATCTGACCGTAATTCGGGGTCACCTTGAGCTTGGGCGCCAGCGTCGCCTCACCGCTGACCTTGCCTCTGGGATTGGCGATGTCGACGTCGACCTGCTGACGCATACCGACCGGCATCAGCTCGACCGAGGGGCCACTCCACTCGCCCTTCTTCAGCTCGACGAGCGTGACTGCCAACTTCGAGAAGCCAGTCATCTGTTTGCCAAGCCCGATGGTGTATTTCACCTCGCCCTCGATTCCGACCTTGGCGAGGGCGTCCGGGTTCTTGTCTGCGCTGAGCGCGGGCAGACTCGCCGATGGGGCGATGCTCACCTCGGTCACGGCGATGGTGCCCGGCACCGCCTCTTTCGTGTAGAGCTGTTTGACGACTTCGAGCTTGGGCCCGTCGGCCGAGTCCCAGGAGGTGGTCTCGGTGGTCGTGAGGCCCGGCTGTGCTCCCGGCTCTTCCGCTGGTCCGAAAGTCCCCTTGTAGCCGATGTTGGTCGAGGCCTCGACCGTGGCGTAGGCGAAGGCGCGTTTCGCGGGCGGCTTGGGCCGGTCGAACTGCACCGAGACCGCCTGCGCCTTGTCCATGGGGCCGGTCGGCTTGGGCGCCTTGTTGGGGTTGGGCGGCTCGGTGGGCGCGAGCAGTGCCGCCCCACCGTCATAGTCGGCGCGTCGCAACGCATCGCGCGAGACCGGGCCGCTCGAGGTCTGCATGGGTTGTTGCGGTGTGGGAGCTGGGGCGGTGGTGGGTTGGCGCGCACTCGCCTCGACCTGGTTGCTCATGGGCGCTTTCTCCGTGACGGGAACGCCATAGCGTCGCTCGAAGCGAGGGTGCGGAACAATGAGACGAATGCACCATGCTCGGGGCCGACTCTGGGAGTCGTGTGCAAAATAGCCCGCAAGCGCGGCAGGCCGCCGTATAGGGGCCTCGCCTCACTCGGGCGGGGGCGTGGCGAGCTTTGTGGCTTTCACGGCTTCCGTTTCCGGCCGTCGTCCATCTATCGCGATGGGGCTCGCTCCGTCAGCGACTTCTTCGGACCGCCCCCAGTGCGGCCCGATGTTCCATGGCCTCAAGGACCGTCATGAGTACCCACCTCAACGGCCTCGCGCTTGCGTTTGCGACCTTCTCGCTTTCCGCGTGCGCCGCGCTGTTTGGCACGTCGCTCACCCCGCAGGAGCAGGCGTGTATGCGCCGCTCGATGGAGAACGTCCCGGATCTCACCGGCACCTGGGAGACCAACACCGGCAAGCGCCTTGCCCTGCAGCCGGACCCCGGCCGCAAGACCACGGTCCGCGCGCAGCTCACGGCCGACTCGAAGGCGCCCAACCCCAGGTGGGTCATCGAGGCCGTCTATCTGCAGTGGCCGCGCAACGCGACGCCGCAGTCCGAGGAGTGTGGAGCCAACTGGACCGTGTCGGTGCGGCAGACCTTTCCGGATCGCAAACCCGGGGGACCGGGCCAGTTCGTGAGCCTCACGGACAATCGTACTGCGACGCTCTCGACCAGCTTCGACAGCATCTCGTTCGGTGGAGTGGAAAGGAGGTGTGGAAACGCGTGGGCGTATCGGTCGGCGAGCTCAAGGTGCCCAAGGCGGGCGACCTCACCACGGGGATGTCGATGGAAGGGCCGACGCTCGCGCGTGTCCCGGGCTCGCGCGAGATCGACTGTGTCGAGCAGTGCAGGAACAATCGACGCTGCGCCGCCATGGTCTTTCGGGGAGACGTCTGCACGACCCTGTCGCAGCTCGGTCGTGTCACCGCC
Organism: Deltaproteobacteria bacterium; assembly: GCA_016704445.1. Lineage (GTDB taxonomy): Bacteria > Myxococcota_A > Polyangia > Polyangiales > SCUS01. The sequence goes on along the minus strand of JADJAE010000085.1, from coordinate 564 downwards.
GCCGGTGGCGCCTCGACATGGATCAACCCGGGCTTCGATTCCCGACCGCCCCCTCCCTTACCGGGCCCAGGCCAGCAGGTGGACCACATCCGCGTGACCGGCGAGCCCTTCAGGACGGTCGGGCTCGGAGATCGCGCGGGCCCCTGGAAGTGCGCCAAGGCCTGCGAAGCCGACGAGGGGTGTAAGGCGGTCTCGTAAGGGCCAAACGCCGAGTGTGAGCTCAGGGGGCGGTGCTCGGCGAGGCCCAACCCGCGAAGGGCTGGACCTCGTGGCGCGCGCCGCTGCCGCCACCGGACACGTCGCGGTCGCCCGACCAGACCATGACGAGCCACCTCTTCAAGAACCACGACGACGCCTTCCCGGCCCGCTTCCTGACGACCGACGTCCTGCCACCAAGCGGTGACTATGCGCCCAGCTTCGTCGAGGTCCCGGGCATGGTGCCCAACGGCTGGGGGCCTTCTCCTACGGGCGATCTGCAGGTCCGAGTTCCGGCGAAGCCCGAGCCGAAGATCTGGAGCATGGGCTTCTATCCCCGCCCGCTGCCCGACGGGACCGTCCACTTCC
>JADJAE010000084.1 GCA_016704445.1 Deltaproteobacteria bacterium | reverse complement strand
CGTGTGAAGCTCCCGGTCGTGCTACCTCATCGCTGGCCATGGACCCCCTCATCTTCGCGGCGGCGTTCCTGCCTCGCTTCCTTCACCGTTGCGATCCGGGCGCTGCTCGGACGCGGCGCTCCAGCGGCGGACCTCTCCGATCGCAACGTCGACGGCGCACTGGGAGTCGCTGGTGATGCAGCGCCGCGACCTGCGGCTCGCTGTCGACGCCCAGGGGTGCCCACGCTGCACGGCCGGGTCGGGCCCATCGCGTACACCATCCGGGTGAGCGCCCTCGACGGACTACGGGCGGAAGGCCGTCAGCTCCAGGCTCCCTCTCTCCAACACCCCTCGTCTCTGTCGCGCAAGGGCGAAGCGCGAGGTGCCGGTGCCCGCCCTCGGAGCTCACCACCGGCGACGACGACTGACGCGGTTCGAGGTGCGGGGCGACGACCCCGAGGCCGCCCGGGCGGGCCTGGGGCGAGGTGCGCGGCCATGCTGGCGATCCCCGCGGCCTTCAACCTGCGCCGACGCCGAGGGGGGCTGAGGGTCGACCTCGGCGCCTCCGCCACGCCGGTCATCGACCACGCGATGCTCGACGCCCTTCGCGACGTGCTGCAGGGCCTCCCCTGGGCCGCCGCGCCGCCTCCGTGCAGCGGCCGCGGGCTGAGGTTCTCTCTTCCCCGTCAGACGCCATCGCGAAGGGTCGGGGTTGGTGTAGGTGCCGCCCGCCATGCGCCTGCTGCTCACCGCCCTCTGCCTGTCTGCGGCCCTCGGCTGCGCCAACGACCTGCCCTACCAGAACTGCTCATGCATCGTGCTCTGCGGCGGAGACACCCTCGCTCTGCCTGTCGACCACCGCGGCGTCCGGGCGCACCGCGCTCTGCACCTCGCGCTGCACCACCCCCACCGGGCGGCCTCTCGAGGCCCGGCCAACAGCGCCTGCGTCCGACTTCAAACAACGGCGACCCGGTGTGCCTGCTGCGCTGCACCACGGACGCCGAGTGCCCTTCAAAAGCGGCGCCTGCCCGGTCACCGCCGACTCGATGGGGCAGCGGGTTCGCACACCGTGCGCCCTGAGATTGGGCGTTCCACCCCCGCGCATCGCGGGAGGGTTCCAGGCTTGAGAGACGGTGAACTGTTGCCCGTGAAATCTACAGCCAGCGTTCCGGGCGAGTTGCGGTTTCGCGACCTGGTCGGGTCGATGGTCCGCCGTGTGCCTGCGCGTCGAACGCGACGCCGCATTTCGCGCGGGCCTGGAGCGGATGTCCATGAGTGCCCACAACGAAGCCTTCAACAACATCGTCGAGCACGCCTACGCGGTCACCTGGGAGGTCGAGGAAAGTTGCTGGTGGATGATGAGGAGGTGGTCCTCCCTATGACCGACCACGGCGCTTACCGACTTCGACGACGCCGGAGCCAGGCGACCAGGTGCCCGCGCTCGACAGCCTCCGAAGGCGGCATGGGGCCTTTCATCATCCGTGTAACGCCATGTCCTCCGTCACCTACGAGCGCCGTCAGGACAAGAACCTCCTCACTACGACTAAGACTCTCTCCGAATGCGCGGCGGTGTCGTCCGCGACCTCCCATGGGGATCCCCGATGCTGAAGCATGAACTTACTGAGCAGGTTGATGGTCACGTCCTGCGGGTGCAGGAAGAGAACCTCGACGCACTCACCGTCCTCGAGGCCCGTCTCCTCGTGGAGCAGCTGGTCGAGCGCGGCGTCATCATAGTGGTCTTCGAGATGACCGCGGTGAAGGTCATCGACAGCTCCGGGGTGGCTATCATCGTGTCGCTCTTCAAGCGCCTCCGGGCGCTCGGCGGCGCGGTGCGGGTCGCGCGGGTCTCCGGGCAGCTGAAGGACATCTTCGCCATGCCCGGCTCGACCAGGGCGCTGTCCATCTTCCTGACGGGTGACGAGGCGCTCAAGGGGTTCTGACCGCGCCGTGGCCAGCATCGGGTCACCTCTCGGCCCGCGCAAGATGTCGGCGGGAAGGGGGTACCGCCTTGACGCAGGAGAGTGCCTGCTCGGTCGGCGGCTCGATTGCCACATCTGCACCCTAGACCAGCGCATCTCGCGTTTGCACGCGCGCATCCGCCGCGGAGGGCGACGGCTACGCCCTCCCGAAGACCTCGGGAGCTGCAACGGGTCCTTCGTCAACGGGCGGCGTACCCAGGGGAGCCTGGGGGCTGCGGTACGGCGACGAGGTGGAGATCGGCGCGTCGAGGTTCCGCATCGAACTGAGCGACGATATGGTGGCGCAGGCCGAGAGCACCTCGGTGCGCATCACCCAGGACACCGCCGAGCACAGCTCAACATGATCGAGGTCGCGCACCGGGCTCAACCTGAAGCAGGGTTCGTGCCCGGCACTGGCAAGAGCCCTCCGGGTGACCGGATCGACCCGGCGCAGGCCAGAGCGCAAGCTCCAGGCGATGTACCGGATCCCGAGACCGTCGCGATCACGCTCGACGCCAACGCGCTGCTGGAGAAGGTCTGCGGAATACCGTTGGAGGTATTCCCGCAGGTCCCGGCGGTGGCCGCGGTGACCTTCGACCAGCGCTCTCGGCAGCTCCGCACGCAGGTCGCGCGCCGCCGCAGCGGGGCGCGAGACCCCGGCGCCCGTCCCACCTATGGACATCTCCCAGCAGGTGGTCGATCGGGTGCTGCGCCAGGGGCACTCGGTGCTGTTATGAGCGACCACTGACACGCCCCGGGCCCGGATGGACACGCCGGTCATCAAGAACCCGGGCTGCTCCTGCCGATGCCGGATGGGACGGTCCCGCCGCTGGAGGAGGGGGCCGGGGGGTGGCGTAAGTGGGAGTGCCGCTATCCTTCCGCGGCGAGCACCTGGGCATCCTGCACGTCGACGCGGAGAGACGGCCTCGGCTACTTACTCCCAGGACGACCTCGACCTCCTCCCAGGGCCTTCGCCAGCCAGGCCTAAGATCTCGTCGCACCTCATCGGGCTGCACCACCGCCTGCTCGCCCGGAGAGCGCCTCGACTACGACCCGCGCCTCGCCCGGCAGATCCAGCGCAACCTGCTGCCCCGAGAGCCTCCGGAAGGTGTCGGGGCTCGACTTCGCCGTGCACTACGAGCCCTCTTCCACGTCGGCGCGGACTTACGGACTTCTCTGGCTCGACCCGACGCGCCTCAAGCGATGGTGGTCGGCGACGTGTCCGGCAAGGTGATCTCCGGCGCGTCTTCATGGCGCGGGTGACCAGCGAGAGCCGGGCTTCGCGGCGCCGGTGGAGCCGCACCCGCGGCGGATCATCCAGCGCGTCAACCGCGCGCTCTCGGAGGTCGCCGAAGACGGGATGTTCGTGACGATGGTGTTCCTGGTCGCTCGACCTGACGCAGCAGGTGCTGCGCTTCTCGAACGCTTCTACCACCACACCTCTGCCGCTGCGCGGCGGCAGGGTGACCCCGCTGAGAGTACGCCGAGGCGCGCTGCCTCCCGGTGGGCGCGTCGAGGCGCGTCGAGGTGGCTGAGGCGCAGGTGAAGCTGCTGCCCGGCGACGTGCTGGTGCTCTACACCGACGGCATCATCGAGGCGCGCGCCGATGGCGGGCGAGTTCTACGGGTCGAGCGGTTTCACGCGGTGCTCGAAAGGCCCGGCGGCTCGGCGCGGCAGGTACCCGAAGCGGTGCTGGGCGACCTGGACAAGTTCGTCGAAGACGCGCCCCAGGCCGACGACCAGACCGTGGTGTGCCTGGCCGTGAGCGAGGCCTCGTCGAAGCGCTTCGAGAGCGTGCTGCCCGCTTGCTGGGTGAATCGGTCTCCGTCTCGTCCGCCCGGAGTACTTCGCTCATGGTCCCCTTCGCCCGCCTCTCGCTGGTCGCCTCGCTGCTCGCCGCCTGCGCGCCGCTCCCGGTGAGCGGGCTGTTCACCGACGTGCCGGCTGCTGGCGACACCGACGCGCCCTCGGTCATCGTCGCGGCCGTCACCGATGCGCCCTCGGTCATCGATGCGGCCGTCACCGATGCGCCCTCGGTCATCGATGCGGCCGCCGTCGACGTCGCCGTCACCGATGTCCGGTCGCCGATGCCTCCGGTCGTCGATGTGCCTCCGGTCGTGGTGCCCACCCCCGGTCACCCAGGTGAGCGCGAGCCGTGCGCACACCTGCGCGCGGCTGCCATCGGGCGAAGTCCGGTGCTGGGGAGCCAACGACTACGGGCAGCTCGGCGACGGCACCACCGTGGCTCGCACCCGACCGACGCCGGTGAGCGGGCTGGTCGGCGCCGCGGAGGCGAGCGGAGGGAGGGAGTTCTCCTGCGCACGGCTCGCGAGCGGCGGAGCTCGCTGCTGGGGGCGCAACCAGTATGGGCAGCTCGGGGATGACGCCGACTCCGGGAGCTTCACGCCCACGATGGTGTCGGGGCTGTCGGGCGCGGCCGAGGTCGTCGCGGGGGACTACCACGCCTGCGCGCGCGGCACGGACGGGAGCCTCCGCTGCTGGGGCTACAACGCCGTGGGCGCCATCGGCGACGGGACCACCAACCCGAGGCCGACCCCGACGCTGGTCTCGGGCCTCGCCGACGCGGCGCAGGTGGACCTCGGCAACGTCACGTCTTGCGCGCGGCGCATCGGCGGCACGGTGGTCTGCTGGGGCGGCAACGACTACGGCCAGGTCGGCGACGGCAGCCTCACACCGCGCAACGCCCCGGTCGCTGTGATGGGGCTCACCGGCGTCACATCGCTCGCGGTGTCCCTGTCGAGCGCCTGCGCGGCGCGCAGCGACGGCACCGTCTGGTGCTGGGGGCGCAACGAGTACGGCCAGCTCGGCGACGGAACCATCACCAGCCGCTCGACGCCCATCAGGGGTCGCTGGCCCGATGGGGGGGCCCGGTGTCGGGCGGCGGCGGGCACTTGCGCGGATGACCGACGCCACGCTGCGCTGCTGGGGCCGCAACAGCTCCGGCCAGCTCGGAGACGGAACCAACGGCACCCGACGCTCTCCCACGGTCGTTGCTGGCCTCGGTGGGGTCGCCGAGGTGACCCTCGGGGACGCCCACACCTGCGCCCGACTCAACAGCGGCGAGCTGCGCTGCTGGGGCGACAACGAGTCCGGACAGCTCGGCGACGGGACCACCACCGACCGCCGGGTGCCGACGACCGTGGTGTTCTGAGCCCATCTTCCGCACCCTGAACGTCCGCCCTCCTCGGGCTCATCGCTCGGACGCTTCGGCGTGGGATCGGTCGCGTTCCGTTCGGGACCCGCCTCGCCGACCTCTCCCCGCGGCCATGACGAAGCATGAACCGCAAGGGCGCAAGGGTCGCAAAGGCGGGAGAGGGTCATCGGTCGAGCGCGTGCGTTCGAGCGCGAACTTCCGTGTCTTCCCAGCTCTTCCGAGCGCCACACCCCTGCGACCCTTGCGCCCTTGCGGTTCATGCTTCGTCATGGCCGCGGGGAGAGGTCGGCGAGGCGGGTCCCGAACGCGACCGATGCTCTAGACCTGGAGCTGCGCGTGGGTGGCGTCGTCGAGGATCCCCCGCACCTCACGGTGCCACCCGAGCGAATGGAGCAGGCTCTGCGTGCGCGACGGCAGCGCACTGACGCTCTGCCGCACGTTGTTACCGACGCGGAATCGCACCAGCGCGATGGCTTGAAAGAAGGCCTCGATCCGTTCCACCAGCGATGCCTTCGGACGGCCCGACTTCGGCATCGACGCCAACGCCCCAGGCGCCTGGCGTTCCATCAACTTCCACGCGGTCAGCGCCCACACGCAGACGGCCACCAGCGAGCGGATGCGCGCGTCGTTCTGCACGAACAGGGGGCGCACCGCCAGAGGCCCCTTGAGGAGGTGGTGGTCCCGCTCGATCCGACCGTGAGTCTTGTATCGACGCACCGCCCACGTGCACAGCTCTTCATCGGACAGGCCCGAGCGATTGGTCACCAGCGGCCACCGCCCGTCGCGGCCCGGTGCCGCCGCCAACGCGGCCTCATCGCGTGTACGGCGCAGTGACATGGAGTCGCCCTCGGTCACGAGCTCCGCGTTCAGGTAGCGCGCGGCCAGACCATGGCGCGTGAGCAGCGCGCGCAGCTTCTTCTTCGCCGCATCCAACGTCTTCAATCGACCCTGATTGAGCGACGCGGCGAGCGCATCCAGTCCTGTCTCCAGCCGCGCCAGCGCGCGCGTGCGTTCGGTCGCCTCCTGCTGCGCGCGGCGCGGGTCGAAGATCACCAGATGCGTCCCCGCGTCAGCGACGCCGTTCACCGCGAAGCGACTCGCCACGCAGGCGAGGTAGCGCACGGGCTCCTTCTGCCGAAGGAGCGACACCGCGACTTCGATCGTGGGCTCGGCCGCGCAGACCCATTCGACGACCTTGGGCCCCATCGCGATCGGTCCCAGGAAGATGCCCTCTGCGGCCGCGACGGCGTCCATGTTGGCGCGCGACCCCATCACGCTGTCGCCGCTGATCACGACGGGGTCGTGCGGGACGCACGCGCGCAGCGAGCGCAGCGCCTCCGGGACGGTCGAGACGTCGCCGGTGTTGCCGCGATGGACGGCGTGGGCGAGCGGCACCTCGCCATCCTCGGTGGTGACGGTGCCAACGACGACCTGCTTGTGGTCGCCGCGCCCGTCCTTGCTGTGCCCGCGGGCGGCGAGCTCGCTGTCGTCGTAGGCGCCTTCGAGCCAGAGGCTGGTGGTGTCGTAGTGGGCGTCGATGGTGCGCAGGGCGAAGGCGAGGATCAGGCCCGTGGTGAGGGCCGTCTGCGCGTCGCGCACCTTGTCGCCGAGCGCGTCGAGGGTGCGGCCGATGCGGTCGTCATTGAACTTCGCGGCGTCGTGGCCGAGCAGCACGTCCACGCCCGAGGCCCGCATCCAGTCCTCGATGCGAGAGAGCGGGTGCGGGTCGAGGAGGCGACTGAGCATCAGCACCTCGATCACCGCGCCGTGCGGGATCTCGGACTCCGTCGGCAGCAACGTGTCGATCACCGCGCGAACACCCATCCGACGGATCAGGCCCAGCCATAGTGCTGCGCGACCGCACGGCACCGCGTCGAGCGCCTCGACTGAGACGTCAGGCGCCGAAGAACGTGGTCGGAAACTGGACGCGGGTCTCACGCCCGTGGCAGGGCCACACTCGATCGTCAGACCGCAAATTTTCTGCGCGAACGGGTCGGACGTTCAGGATGCGGAAGACGGGATCAGAGCGGCGCTCAGCGGCGGGAGAGGTTAGCGGGCGAGCGCGTCGGCGAAGTGCTCCGCGCAGGGATCATGGGCTTCGGTGCGGGGCCACCGGTGAAAGGCTCGGTGGGGTCGACCGGGCGGTTGGGTGATCGCTGGTGAGCTCCGGGGGAGGAGCGCGGGAGTGGGAACTTCGCGTAGTGGGTGTCTCGTATATCCGAACGAACTCGCTCCGGAGCTGTCGCGCGTTGGAGGACTTACACCAACCGCTTGTCGGTATTGCCTCATGGATGGGTGACATTCCGTCCGTCGCCGCGTGTTGACTCAGTGGTACAGCTCTTCGGCGACTTCAACGGCGGGCACTTCGTGTTGCCCACAATGGGCGAGAGAAGGGGCGGAGTGCGGGCTGGAGTGTGTGCGTTGGCGTGATCGGGAAGGCTTCGCGGGAAGACTTCACGGTAGTCGGAATGCTGACAAATCTGCATTGTGGTGGGTTGGAATAATGACATGTGCATTATTGCCACGTTGGTATTTTGACAGTCGATTCGGGTCGTCTTGTGGCATCGAGCTTCCATAATGGGTGCCCGGTGCGGGTTGATTTGCTCTCCACCGCGGGCCCAGCGGGGCGTCGGGCCCATCACCACACCCTATTCCTGTCCCACCAGGCGGAGCGCACCTCATGCCGAATACGTCGACCTCCTTGCCTTCCCACGCCTCCTGCGGGCGCTCGCATGACCGATGCGCTCGCCCGCCACTACCTCGCCCGAGTGATCGTGCACGCCCGGCGAGTGGCCCGCCGACTCCCGGCGCACATCCCCCTCAACGACCTGATCAGCGCAGGCCTCCTCGGCGCGGTCGAGGGCTTCCTGCGCTTCGATCCCGAGCGTTCCGAGACCCTCGATGCTTCCTCGACCACCGCATCCGCGGCGCCATCTCGACGAGCTTCGCCGGGCCGACCCGCTCTCCCGCACTCCAGCGCGGCTTCGCCCAGCGCCTGAGCCTCGCCACACGCAGGTCGCCGCCAACGACTCCGGCGGCGCCCGTGACCAGTCGCTCGCCACGACCCTGGGGCTGAGCCTCGCGGAGTTTCGATCGCGCGTCGCCCACGTCCAGGCCGCGGTCACGATCGAGGGAACTGGCTGCGAAGAGCGCATGGCGGACGAGGCCCTCACGCCGCACGACGAGGCCGCCGAGAAGCAGGAGCGCGGGCGCCTCGCCGACGCGACCGGGCGTCTCCAGCCGCGCGAGCGCGAGCTACTGCGCCTGCACTACGAGGAGGGCGAGAACTTCCGCGAGATCAGCGACCGCTTCAGCGTCTCCGAGTCGCGCGTCTCCCAGATTCACACCCGGGCCATCATGAACCTCCGGTTGATCCTCTCGGACTGAGCGCTTCTCCCGTGGGTCCGTGTGTTAAGGTCGAGCTGATCATCGGAGGGAATATGGAAGCGTGGATCGACTCTCGCGAATCCAAAGAGTTCAGGGCCTTCTTCGACAACGCGCCCATCGGCAAGGCGATCACCTCGCCGGAAGGAGCCTGGCTGCGCGTCAACGGGGCGCTCTCGGCCATGCTCGGGTATTCCACTGAGGAGCTGCTGGCCACCTCGTTCCTGACGATCACCCACCCCGACGATCTCGCGGAGACCCGCGATGGCTCCCGCGCGCTGCTCGACGGGGAGCGCGAGAGCATCGCGTTCGAGAAGCGGTTTCGAGGCGGGGACGGTCGCTTCGTCTGGACCTACGTCACGACCCAGCTCCGGCGCAGCGCCGACGGCACTCCACTACATTTCTTTTCCTACATCATCGACATCACCGATCGGAAGAAGGCTGACGCCGACATGCGAGAGTCGGAGACGCGGTACCGCCGCCTCTTCGAGTCGGCCAAGGACGGCATCCTGATCCTCGATGCGAGCACCGGCAGCATCGTCGACGTCAATCCGTTCATGACAGAACTGACGGGATACCTGCGTGACGATTTCATCGGCAAGCAGCTCTGGGAGATCGGCCCCTTCAAGGACGCCCTGGCCTCTCAGGCCTCCTTCGCCGAGCTCCAGGCCAACGAGTACGTTCGCTACGACGACCTGCCGCTGAAGACGCGCGACGGACGAAAGGCAGATGTCGAGTTCGTCAGCAACGTCTACCTCGTCAACGGCAAGCGGGTCATCCAGTGCAACATCCGCGACGTCACCGTACGCCGGCAGGCCGAGGCCGACCTGCGCATGCGCGACCGCGCCATCCAGGCCGTGACCCAGGGCATCCTCATCACGGACGCCACCCTGGAGGATCACCCGATCGTCTACGCGAGCCCGGGCTTCGAGCGGCTCTCGGGCTACTTGGCCGCCGAGGTCCTCGGCAGGAATTGCCGGTTCTTGCAGGGGCCGGGCACCGATCCCGCGTCGAGGGCGAGGATCCACGAGGCGGTCCGGAGGGGAGAGCCCTGCACGGTCGAGCTCCTCAACTTCCGCAAGGACGGCACCGCCTTCTGGAACCTCCTCGCCGTCTCACCCGTCACCGACGCGGGTGGTCGGGTGACGCATTTCGTCGGGGTGCAGACCGACGTGACCGAGCGGCGGAAGCTGGAGACGCAGTTCCTTCAAGCCCAGAAGATGGAGGCGATCGGTCGGCTCGCCGGGGGCGTCGCGCACGACTTCAACAACATCCTCTCGGTCATCCTCAGCTACGCGGAGATGATCGCCGCCGACCTCCAGCCCGACGAGCCGCTCCGCGCGGACATCGAGGAGATCCGGACGGCGGGTCTGCGAGCGACGGAGCTCACGAGGCAGCTCCTCGCGTTCAGCCGCCAGCAGGTGCTCGAGACGAAGGTGCTGGACCTGTCCAAGAGCCTCGTGAAGATGTAGAAGCTGCTCCAGCGGCTGCTGGGGCCGACATCACGCTGACGACGCTCCCTGCGAGCGGCCTCTGGTACGTGAGGGCCGACCCGAGCCAGATCGAGCAGGTCGTGATGAACCTCGCGGTCAACGCCCGCGACGCCATGCCCCGCGGCGGCGAGCTGACCATCGAGACCGAGAACGTCTACTTGAATGAAGAGTACGCCAGCACGCACCACGCGGTGCGGCCCGGCCCCTACGTGATGCTCGCGGTGACCGACACCGGCATCGGGATGGACCCTGCCACGCAGGCGCGGATCTTCGAGCCCTTCTTCACGACGAAGGTCCAGGGCAAGGGGACGGGGCTCGGGCTCGCGACGGTCTTCGGTATCGTGAAGCAGAGCGGGGTCACATCTGGGTCTAGCGAGCCCGGCGAGGGGAGCACGTTCAAGATCTACTTCCCAAAGGTCATCGGCACCTCCGGGGTCGTCCCGATGGTGGCGCCCTCGGTCGACGTGGGTCGCGTCAGCGAGACGATCCTCCTCGTCGAGGACGACGAGCAGGTGCGCACCATCGCCCAGAACATCCTTCGACGGCGCGGCTACGTCGTCCTCGTGGCGTCGAACGGCGGGGAGGCGCTCCTCATCTGCGAGAAGCACGGAGCGAAGATCCACCTCCTGCTGACGGACGTCGTGCTGCCCCGGATGAGCGGCAGGCAGCTCGCCGAGCGCCTCGCGCCCATGCGGCCGGAGATGAAGGTGCTGTTCATGTCCGGCTATACGGACGACGCCATCCTCCAGCATGGCGTCCTCGACTCCGACGTGGCGTTTCTGCAGAAGCCGCTCACGCCCATGTCGCTCACGAAGAAGGTGCGCGAGGTGCTCGACGCGCCGAAGGTTCAACCATGATGCGATCGGCTGGCGAGCTTCGACTCCTCCTCGTGGACGACGATCCCGCGGTCGTCCGCGCATACCAGCGGAGCCTCGCTCGTCACGAGTGACGGTCACCACCGCTTCCGGCGGCAGGGAGGCCGTTGAGCGCGTGAGGGGCGGCGAGTTCGACGTGATCATAACCGACATCTCGATGCCCGAGATGACGGGCATCGAGTTCCTCGAGGCCGTGCGCGCGCACGACGTCGACGTGCCGGTGATCCTGATGACCGGCGCGCCCGAGCTGGGGTCGGCGATGCGGGCCGTCGAGTACGGTGCCTTCCAGTATCTCGAGAAGCCGGTCGCGGGTGACGCGCTGTGGGAGGCCGTGCTCCGCGCCACGAGGCTCCATCGGCTGGCGAGGCTCAAGCGCGAAGCGATGGAGCTGCATGGCACCCACGAGCGGCGACTCGGCGAGCGCGCTGCGCTGGAGGTCCGCCTGGTCTCTGCCATGAACCTCATGTGGATGGCCTTCCAGCCGATCGTCCTATGGCGGGAGCGGCGCGTCTTCGGGTACGAGGCGCTGCTTCGCTCGGACGAGCCGTTGATGAACAACCCCGGGGACATCCTGGACGCGGCCGAGAGGCTGGGGCGCGTGCACGAGCTCGGCCGACACGTACGCGCACGGGTCGCCGCCGCGGCGCCCGACGCCCCGGAGGGGCTCAGCCTGTTCGTGAACCTGCACTCGGCCGACCTGAACGACGACGACCTCTACTCGGCGGATGCCCCGCTCTCGAAGGTCGCCTCGCGGGTCGTGCTGGAGGTGACGGAGCGGGCCTCGCTCTACGGAGTGAAGGACGCCGCGGGGTGCATCGCGAAGCTGAAGGCACTCGGGTTCCGGATCGCCATCGACGACCTGGGCGCCGGCTACGCGGGGCTCACGAGCTTCACGCAGCTCGAGCCCGAGGTCGCCAAGCTCGACATGTCCCTCGTGCGTGGCGTCGATACGGACCCACGGCGCCAGAGCATCGTGCGATCGATGAAGACGCTCTGCGACGAGCTCGACATCTCGGTCATCGCGGAGGGGGTCGAGACCGCCGCGGAGCGCGGCATGCTCGCCGAGCTGGGCTGCGACCTGCTCCAGGGCTACCTGTTCTCCAGGCCGGAGCGGGGGTTCCCGACGCCGCGCTGGTAGGCGCGACCGTCGCCACGGCTACGCGCGCACCACCCGATTGCGACCGCCGTCCTTGGCCTGGTAGAGCGCGGCGTCCGCGCGCTGCAGGAGGGCCTCGGCCGTCGCGGACGTCGGTGGCCCGCGTCGGCCGCGTCGGCCACGCCGATGCTCACGGTCACCTGCACCGGCTTTCCCCTGGGCCGGAAGTCGAGCGCCTCGATCGTCTGTCGAACCCGCTCGGCCACGAGCATCGCACCGTCACCCTCCGTCTCCGTCAGGATCATCGCGAGCTCCTCGCCGCCATACCGGCACGCCGAGTCGGTCATCCGGCTGCACGCCGACAAGGCCTCGCCGATGCGCTGCAGCACCAGGTCGCCGAAGGGGTGCCCGTACCCGTCGTTGAGCCGCTTGAAGTGGTCGACGTCGATCATCACCAGCGAGAGCCTCCGGCCGTAGCGGCGCACCGCCTGCACCTCGTCGGAGAGCCGCTGGTTGAAGTACCCGCGGTTCCAGAGCCCGGTGAGGCCGTCGAGCTGCGCGCGGGCCGCGAGCATGTCGTGGAAGCGCTTGGTGCGAAGCGCGGCGCGCACCCGGGCGCGAAGCTCCGCGGGGTCGAAGGGCTTGGTCACGTAGTCCACCGCGCCGAGGTCGAAGCCGCGGACCTTGATGTCCACCGACTCCGCGCCCGTGAGGAAGATGATCGGGACCATCGAGGTGAGCGGGTCGGCCTTCAGCCGCGAGCACACCTCCATGCCGCCCATCCCTGGCATCTCCACGTCCAGCAAGATCAGGTCGGGCTGCAGGGTGGCCGCCATCGCCAGGCCCCTCCGCGGGCGACAGGGCGTGCTCGATGCGCAGGCCCTCGGGCCGCAGCCGGACGTCGAGGAGCGTGTGGATCTCCGGCGAGTCATCGATCGCGAGGATGGTCTGCATGGCTCGAATGTTCCTCTCTTGAGTTCAGACGGCCTCGGCGACGGGCTCGCAGGCCCGCGCTCGAGCACACATCGCGAGCAGCCTTCCGACGATCTCCTCCGTCTCCGCCGCGCCCTCGCCGCGCCCGATCGCGAGCTCCAGCTCGCCGGCGACGGCGGTGATCGGCCCGAAGCCGTAGCCGCCCGCCGCGCCCTTGAGCTGGTGCGCCACGCGCTTCACGTCGGCGGCCGCGCCGGCTGCGATGGCGGCGCGCAGCTCGCCCATCCGAGCAGGGAGCCCCTCCACGAAGAGGTCGATGATGTCCGCCATGTCGACGTCGCCCGCGAACTCCGAGAAGAGGGCCTCCTCCGTGGTGCAGTCGGGGGTCAGCGACGGCGGCGCGGGCGCCGGCTCCGGGCTGGGGAGGGTCGAGATGGCCCGCTCGCGCACCCCGGTCGGCGGCACCGAGCGGCGCAGGACGATGGGGCCCTCCGCGCGCTGCTTCTCCACCCACTTGCGCGCCGTCTCGATGAGCCGGGTCCGGTGGATGGGCTTGGTGAGGTAGTCGTCGCACCCGGCGGTGATGCACCGCTCGCGGTCGCCCGCCATCGCGTGCGCCGTGAGCGCGATGATCGGCCCGCGGTAGCCCTTCTGCCGCAGCTTCGCCGTCGCGCCGTAGCCGTCGAGCTCGGGCATCTGCATGTCCATCAGGATGACGTCGAAGGGCGAGCCCGACACCGCCGCCGCGAGGGCGCGCTCCACCGCGACGCGGCCGTTCTCCGCGATCACCACCGAGGCGCCGGCCTTCTTCAGCACCGTGGAGATCAGCAGCTGGTTGTCGACGCCGTCCTCGGCCAGCAGCACGGCGCAGCGGGCGGCTCGGCCGACGCGTGGGCCATCGGCGCGTCGACCCCCCTTCGGGGATCTCCGCCTCGGTGAGGCCGACGAACATCTTCACGCCGTCGAGGGAGCCCGTGCGGACGGTCATGACGAACGAGCTGCCGCGCCCAGGCAGGCTCTCCACGGTGATGTCCCCGCCCATCATCTGCGTGAGGCGCTGACAGATCACCAGCCCGAGGCCGGTGCCGCCGTACTTCCGCGTGGTGCTGTTGTCCGCCTGCTCGAAGGGCCGGAAGAGCCGCGCCTGCTGCTCGCGGGTGAGCCCCACGCCGGTGTCGGCGATCTCCAACGTCAGCGCGGGGGAGCTCGTCCCCGTCGCCTCGCAGCGCGCGAGGATGCGCACGCTGCCGCGGCTCGTGAACTTGATCGCGTTGCCGACGAGGTTGAGCAGGGTCTGCCGGAGGCGGGTCGGATCGCTGACGATGGTCGCAGGGATGGGGGTCTGGAACTCCACCTCGAAGTCGAGCCCCTTGTCCTTGGCGCGCACCCGCATGAGCGAGCACACGTCGACGATGATCTGGCTGGGCGAGCAGGGCACGCTCTCCACGGTCATCTTCCCTGCCTCGATCTTGGAGAGGTCGAGGATGTCGTTGATGAGCGAGAGCAGGTGCTCGCCGTTGCGGCGGATGGTCTGCACGTGGTTGATCCGCTCGCTCGCGGTGATGCTCGGGTCGAGGAGGAGGTCGGCGTACCCGATCACCGCCGTCATCGGCGTGCGGATCTCGTGGGACATGTTCGCGAGAAACTCGCTCTTCGAGCGGCCGGGCCTCGGTGGCGATCGCGAGGAGCGCGCCCTCCCGCTCGACGGCCTCGACGGAGCGGGCGTGCTGCTCGGTGACGGCTTCGGTGGAGGCATGACGCGCAGCGATCTCCCACATCTCGCGCTGCCCGCGGACGCACGACGTGACCAGGAAGACGTCCTCGAAGAGCACCCATCCGATGTGCTCGAGCGAGCGCATCAGCGTCGGCGCCGCCACGCCGTACATGGTCATCGGGTCGAGCAGGCCGCGCGCGATGTGGTCGACCGCGGTGACGGCTGAGGCGGTGATCAGGACCCGCCAGTCGCGGTAGAACGCGAGGAACGCCAGCGATCCGAAGAGGTGGAAATGCGTCTCGATGCGCCCGCCCGTGAGGTGGATGAACAGCCCGGAGAAGCCCTGCCTGGCCGACCGCGATCATGTGTCGGGTGATCCCGTTGCCCGGCTTGAGGAGCACCATCGCGATCGGCGGCGCCGAGAGCAGCCCCCGAGGACGACCGCCGCCCACACGTGCAGGTGCACCGACCGCTGCGAGCCCTCCCAGGCGTAGGGTGAGACCACGAGCGACAGGACGATCGCCACGAGCCACTGCGCCCCGAGCAGCGCCGCGAACATCCGGTCGGTGCGCTGCGTCACGGCGGCGTCGTGCTCGCGGTAGAGCTCACTCGCCCGCGCCTCCGCGGTCGGGCCAGGGTTCAACCTCTCGCTCGTCGTCATCGCGGGGGCTCCCATCGGGGTGTTCACTGCTCCGCGAGCCCGCAGCCGAAGACCCGGGCCCACGCGCGGGCGCCCGGGCGACCGCGCAGCGCCGACTCCAGCGCCGCGGCCCCGTCGTTGTTGCCCTCGTGCCCGCGGCCCGACGTCACGCCGCCCCGAAACCGCAGCGCCCCCTCCGGGTCGAAGAGGAGCACCAGCCCCGACGTCGTCGCCCCTAAGCGGCTCGCCTCGAGCCCGCCCCGGTCGAGCACCCGCCGAGCGCCCGCCATCCGCGCCGCCATCGACCACGTGGGCGCGGAGGTCACGTCCCCGTCCGGGTCGTCTCGAAACACCACGCGCACCGCGGCCCCCGGGGCGCGCGACACCACCCGCTCGAGCTCCCGAATCGTCGCGCGAGTGCAGGCGCAGCGCGGGTGCACGAAGCACAGGAGGGTGCTGCGCCCGGGTTCGCGGGCGATCGCGCTGCGCGCGGGCCAGCGGGTGAGGGTGGTGACGTCCGTCCCGGCGATCGCCACGTGCCGGGTGAGGACGATCATCCCGGCGACGATCATCAGCACCCAGAGTCCCGCCAGCGCCCTGATCGAGTTGCGACCCACCGACACTCCTCCGCGCCGCGACAGCGCCACCACATGCCCAGGGGTGTATCGGTCGCTCGGGGAAGAACTGTGAGGAGGCCGCCGGGGTTTCAGGCGGGCGGGTGTGCAGGATCGGCGACGCCCTCCCGACCGCGCCGATGTCGTCGCTCCGCGTACCCATCGGCTCTCCTCGTCGCCATCGGCTCAGCCGCGAGGCAGGCCGAGCCGGCGCAGGAGACGGAACATCGTCACGCGGTCGACGCCCGCGCGCCGAGCGGCCTCCGTCGCATTGCCCGCCGTCGCCTGGAGCAGCCGGGTGAGGTAGTGCCGATCGAAGCGGTCGAGCACCACCTCCCGCGCCGCCCGGAGAGGCATCGGCTCGAACGCCACGAAGGCCGCCTCGAGCTCGGGGATGCCTTCGCTCTCGGGGCGCTTCGCCGCCGCCCCCGGCGACGCGTCGACGGCATGGGCACCAGCGTCGCTTCGCGCAGGATCGCCCACTGTTCCAGGTGGTTGCGCAGCTCGCGCACGTTGCCGGGCCAGTCGTGCTGCGCGAGCTCGGCCCAGCGGACTGTCCGGCGCGGCCTCCGCCTCGACGCCGCGCTCCCGCTCGATCGCCGCGAGCAGCGTCGGAACGAGCAGCGGGAGGTCCTCGAGCCGGTCGCGCAGCGCGGGCATCCGGACCTGGATCACCGCGAGGCGATAGAACAGGTCTGCCCGAAAGCGCCCGACGTTGATCTCGCGGCGCAGGTCGCGGTGGGTCGCCGCCACCACGCGCACGTCGACATTGCGCCCCCGCACGCTGCCCACTCGCCGGATCTCCCCCTCGGCGAGCACCCGCAGCAGCTTGGGCTGCACCTCGACCGGAAGCTCCCCGAGCTCGTCGAGGAACACCGTTCCGCCGTCCGCTCGCTCGAAGGCGCCGACCTTGTCCGCGTGCGCGCCCGTGAAGGCCCCGCGCTCGTGGCCGAACAGCTCGCTCTCGATGAGCGTGGGCGCGAGGCCGCCGCAGTCCACCACTTCGAAGGGGCGCCCGGCGCGGGCGAAGCGTCGTGGAGGGCGCGGGCGGCGAGCTCCTTGCCGGTCCCGGACTCGCCCGTGAGGAGCACCGGCGCGCTGGTAGGCGCGGCGCGGGCGAGGACCGCGAACACCGCCCGCATGGCCATCGAGTTGCCCATGAGCCGACCGAACTGCGACGCCACGGTGAGCTCGATCGCGACCGGGCGGTCGGTCAGCGTCAGCGCGAGGCGGGTGCGCCCCACCATCACCTCGGCGTCGCGGCGAAACAGCACCTCGCGGACACCTACCGCACCGACGCGGGTGCCGTTGCTGCTGCCGAGGTCGCGCAGCACCACCGACCCATCGATCGACTCGAACTCTGCGTGGAAACGGCTGACCGTGCGGTCGGTGAGCCGCAGCGTGGCGCCCTCGTCGGTGCCGACGGTCAACCGCCCGGCCTCGCTCGCGGCCTCGCAGCCGAGGCCGAAGCCCTGAAGCACGCGCACGGAGAAGCGCCGCACCGACGGGGCGCTGGCGCCCTGGATGATCTCTGTCGCCGCAGCGGTCACGGTCGGGCACTGTAGCCCGACCGGGAGGTCAACGGTGCGCGCGCGCCGATGTGCCGAAGTCGTGGCGACCGAGCACGAGGCGGGTCCCGTCGGCCGCCACGCGCACCGCCGGAGGCTCCGGGCGACCGAAGCGCCACTGCGCCTCGGCGTGGAACCCGGAAGTCCTCGCCTGCGGCGTGCGCCCGAGCACCACGGGCTCCGCGGGCGCGGCGGCGTAGACGATGGTGTAACGCTCCTCGACCACGGTCCCGGCTCGCAGCGACGGGAGCGTGAACTGCGCGCGCCCGGAGCGCAGGGGCGGCCGGCGGCAGCGAGAGGCTCACCGCCACCGGTAGATCGGCCGACGCGTCGAGGATCACCCGGGCGACCAGCTGTGCCTCGGTCCACGATCCCGCGGACGCTGGTGGTGTGCGGGTGCCCGTGAGCCCATCGGGGGAGCGTCCCTCGACGCGGGTCACCGAGAGGCTCTCCAGGGTGACCCGTGCCGGGGCCGACACATGGGCATGTGGAGCGGCCTGGGGCGCGGGACGCGGTGATGGCTCGACGCGGGGTGCCGCGCAGGCCGTGAGGGTCGGTAGGATGAGGGCGATGCGCATGGCTCAGCTCCTCCCGCGCCGCACAGCGGCATGTCCGAGGGGTAGGGGTAGTGGGTGTCCGGAACGGTCGCGCGGTCGATGGCGTCGCGCGGAAACGACGCGCAGTTGAGGGCGTCGAGCATGTCGCCCAGAAACGGCGCGGAGGTGCTGGTGCGGCGGATGTTGCGGAGCCCGCGCTCCCAGGTGTGGCGGTTGTAGCCGCGGGCGAAGGGCGCCGTGCGCATCCGGGTGCGCGCCAGCGCGGTGAACAGCGGCGCCGCGTCGTCGGCCGCGAGCGTGCGCAGCGTGGCCGCGACGTCGTTCTCGTCGTGGCGCTGGGTGAGTCCCCCGGTGGCCTCGGCGGCGGGGCGCTGCCAGGTGCGCATGCGGTGGTAGCTGCGGTTGGCGATGTCGGCCCAGAACATCGATCCGCCCTGACGGTCGACGTAGGCCGGCCAGCGGAGGAGCTCGTAGCTGAACCACGTCGCGAAGCCCTCGCTCCACGCCTGTCCGGGCATCGTCGGGACGCCGATGCTGTGCGATCCGCCTTCGCCGGGAGAGCGCCCGAAGCTCGCCATGATCCAGTGCCCGACCTCGTGGCCGACGACGGCGTCGGACCACTCCTGGTGGTCCGTGCCCCCGATGGGCATCCAGACCTGCGAGCGGAAGCTGGCGTCGAAGGCGTCGACGGGCCGGGTGTTGAAGCAGGCCCCGCAGGTGTAGGTGGTCCCCTCCCCGGCCCACGCGAGCACCGAGAGCGGACGCCGCGTGGCGTACCGGCGGCGCACCTCGCGCCACGCCCGGTGCAGCACGTTGTAGACGTTGGCCGCGCCCGAGCCGTCGCGCTCGGCGATGTGCACCGCGTCGCCCTGGATCGCGCTGGCCCGGAACTCCCACGACCACAGCCGCGGCTCGCTCGGGCGAAGCCCGGAGTGAGCCGCATCGCGCCCACGTTGGGTCGGCCAGCGCCAGAGCGATCGCCCTGGGCGCCGTCGTCTTGGATCGCGCTCACCACCACCCGCACGTCGTCGAGGCCTCGCTCAGGAGCGCCAGCTCCACGCTCCCCCGCATGGTCGCCCGTGCCGGTGCGCCCCTCGTCGAGGCGCTCCATCCCGCGATAGCCACCACCTGGAAGCCCTCGGCGTTGCGGGTCACGGTCTCCGTGGCCCAGTCCGTGCGCCCTTCGTTGGGCTCGCGCGCGTCGAAGACGGCACCCGCAGCGTGCGGCGGTTGCCCGCTGCCCGCCAAAGGAGGGCAGCCCGCCGCGCCGAGGCCCGTGTCGATGCACTCCGTCGCGCAGGGCTCGCTCGCCCAGCGCCCGTCCGTCAGCGCCGCAGCGCGCGTCGGCCGCGCAGGAGGTGTCGCCGGTGCGGCATTCCCCTGGGGCGCGCACTCCGCGTAGCCGTCGGTCACCGCGCAGCGCTCGCCCGTGCCGCAGGCCGTGCGCACCACCTCGACGGCGTGGCTCTCGTCCTCGTCGACGTCCGTCGGGACGACGCAGTACTCGAGCTGACCGTCGGCGGCGCAGCGCCCCTCCTCGGCGACGCCCATGCAGGGTCGTCGCCCGCCAGGGACCTCGGCCCGGGCGGCGCGTCAGATCCGCCCGTGGTCCCGCGTCGCTGCCGGAGGTCGCGGGGCGACATCGCCCAGGCGCCGAGCGCGAGCAGCGCGGCCGAGCAGCGGCACCACCGGACTCCTACGGAGGGGGGGTTCGGTCGCATCGCTCAGGGCCCCGTCAAGAACATGCCGCCCGCCGTCTCGCAGTCGCGGCGGAAGCAGGCGCGGTCGTCCGAGGCGCAGGTGTCGAGTTGTCCCAGGGCGGGCACGAGCGGTAGGGCCAGTCCTGGCGAACCGTCCAGGTGCGGCTGCCCATCGCGAAGCGGCAGCCCGGCGACGCCGTGCCTACCGAGCAGCTCTGCTCGGCGAAGGTCGCGTTGCCGTCGGTCTGACGGCCCGCGCAGTCCGCCCTCGCGTCGGCGCTCGCTGAAGCCCTGGTCGTAGTTGACGCAGGTCAGCACGCGGGCGACCGCGAGGAAGTTCTCGGTCGCCGGTGGACGTGCAGCGGCCGGTGTTGCTGGGCGCCTCCGGCGCGGGCGCCGTGCCCATCTGGGCCTGACACCAGGTGGTGACCTCCTCCGCGTCGAGCGTCGGGGGTCGGGCATCGCGCGCGTCGCCGGAACCCGGTAGGCGTACGCGACGCGCGTGCGCATCTCCGCGGTAATGGTGCAGTTGGCCCACGAGGCGCGAGTTGCTGCGATCGCAGCCCTGACCCGCGTTGAAGGTCCCGCCCTGCCCGCGGCAGTGCTTCGCCCGCGGTGTCGGCGTCGTAGCCGTCGTTGTAGTCGACGCAGAGCCGCGCGTTGAGCCCCATGGGCGAGGTGATGTGGCAGGCGCCGATGGCGTCGGTCCCTTCGCCGACGTCGCCCGCGGCGGCCTCGTCCGGGGCAGGTCCTCCGTCGGGACTCGGGCTCGCCGGGGTTCTCGACCGTCGTCACCGACGGTGGACCGCGTGTCCGCCGGGCGGGCGCCTCCGCCGGTGTCCGCGCCGCTGCCCGCGTCGCTCGGGGTGTTGCTCGGGTTCGAACCACAGCCCGCGGCGATCACCGCGAGCACGCCATCAACCATCGCTGCTGCATCATTCGAGGCGCTCTCCTACGTTGCATGGAGCGCCCTTCGCAAGCCACGGACCAGCACGAAACCCCTGGAATTACAGGACTCATGGGGGGTGGCGCGCACGCCACGGGTGGCGCGGACGCTACAGCGCGAGGCGGTGCAGGCCGAGGCGCCCGTCGGACGCGACGCTGAGCACCAGCACGCTGCGCTGGTCGGGCGCGACCCGCAGCGCCTGGCCGAACGTGGGGACGGCGAGGCGCGGAGGACCACCCTGCCGTCGCGCCCGAAGGTCGGGTCGGAGTCCGTCGGGCGTGAAGCGATGGACCATCGCCGACGATCCCGACGGCGGTGGTCGTCGTGAGCACCGACCCGTCGCACTGCACGGCGAGAGGGCGACGACGTCGCGAAGGGAGGCAGGGCGCCCGCCGCCCTGGCGACCAGCCCGTCGCGGCCGTAGCCGAGGTCGGCGCGCCCGTCGGCCTCGAAGCGCATGAGCGTCTGGAGTCCGGTGGCCGCGCGTTGTGGATGGGCACGTACGCCCCCGGCCGCGAGGAGGCGCCCGTCGGGCAGGCGTCGCAGGCGCGGCGGGAATGACGTCGCGCGCGCGCGGGTGCGCGGCGCGGCCCGCGAGGCCGAAAGTCGTGTCGACGCTGCCATCGCGGCGCAGATGCAGCAGCGCGGGCTGGAGGCGATCGGGGTCGCCCGTGAGCGCGAGGTAGCCGTCGCCGTCGGCGACGAGGTCACGCAGGGCGAGGGAGTTCGGGGCGGTGATCAGCCCGCGGTCG
>JADJAE010000083.1 GCA_016704445.1 Deltaproteobacteria bacterium | reverse complement strand
CCGAGCCGTTGTTGTAGGTGGTCTGGAAGCGCCGGGCGATCTCGACGATGCGGCGCGACGGGAGCGCGAAGCGATTGCACCGCGGTGTCGCAGGCGGGGCGCATCGGGTCGTACCGAGGCTGCCCTCGCGGCGGCACGCGGGCACGACGCGGGTGGAGCAGCTCGGGTCCGTCTTGCGCTGGCGATCGAGACGGGCCCCTCGGGGGACATCGCCGTGAGGCCGTCGGAGCCGTCGGGCATGCGGCCGAGGAGGGCGTCGTAGTCGGTCTGCCCGCTGGGGGTCTGCGGCAGGGTGATGGGCACGCCCGCGATGGCCGCGAAGATGACGTTCTCCGGGCGGTTGGGCTTGAGCGAGGTGAAGCCGCGGTTGGGGCGCGTGGGTTCGATGTAGCGATCGATGGCCCAGGTCGGGTCCTGCATCGAGGCCGGCTGGTACATGTAGAAGCGGAGGTTGAGGTCGGTGCTGGCCCACGCGGCGCTGGTGCTGTCGAACACCCCGATGCCGTCGGTGCAGGGCACGCCCGTCTCGGCGTAGCGGCAGTCGCGCACCGAGCCGTCTTCCTCGTCGGAGACGATCACGATGGCGAGCACGGCGTTGGGGCGCACGAAGTTTTTTGGTTAGTCCATGTTGCCCGCCTGCTCGCGCGGGTTGTGCACCACCAGCGCGCGGTAGGCCGCCTCGAGCTGCTGCTCGAGACCGCAGCCGCCCGTGGAGAGGTACGCGTTGCAGACGAAGTCGTCGCGGAACTCCGTCGGGTTGGTGGTCGTGGCGTCGAAGGTGAGGAAGCTCGGAAACTGGTCCGAGCTGTTCATGCAGCGGGCCGGGCGGGCGCCCGCGGGGGCCGTGGTCCACGGCTGGTGCGAGCGGATCGCCTGGCCGTTGCGGATGGGGTTGAGCAGGCCGTCGTCGCCGATGTCGCTGTTGGCGCACGAGGGCACCGTGCTGCCGGGCGTGCCGAGGTCGGACGAGATGACCCCCACGTGCAGGCTCTTCACCGGGGGGTAGTCCGCCGTGCCGTCCATATTGCGGTCGGGCGGAGACACCAGCTGGTTGATGAGCGTCGCGAAGTTGCGCGACAGGTTGGCCTGGTTGCCGGCCATCGAGTTGGAGTTGTCGATCTCGAACAGGATGTCGACCGAGTCGGCTGGGCTGCTTTGGATCGAGAGCACGATCGGTGTTCCGGACGCTGTCCCGCGGGGGGCATCGTTGAAGGGCACGCATCCCGACACAAGGCACACGGTGCCTGCGAACAGGGCGAACGCCTGATGCATGCGGCGCCGCGGGTGTCCATCGTACTGCTCACTGTCTCACTCCATATAAACGTCGAGCGGCGGTCCAGACGAGCTACGGAGAAGATATCAAGGGCAAGCGCCCAAGCCTGTTGACAGGTCACCGAGACAGGCGACGAAGCCACTGAGGCATACGCCTGCAGCTCCCATTTCCTCAGCTTGCAAGCGGGCATTCTGGCAGGTCACCAGCGTGTTCGACTGGGCCATGCAAGCACGTAGGAGGCAGGCGGTGTCGCTCCCGCAGGCGCCCTCAGCGTCGCTGACGCAGTTCTGGAAGGCTCTCGACTCCACTGGACAGCAGTCGGCCTGATTTTGCACGAGGCACTGCACGCAGGTCGCGTCGGCTGAGTACGCGCGATTGATGCATAAGCTGTCTGTCGCGGTGCACATGCAAACCATGGCCACGGCTCCGCTGCACATGCCAAACCGGCCCGCCGGAAGCTGCCCCCCATCGGTCGCAGCCCAAACATCGACCGTTCCCCAAGCATCCTCGGCGCGGCCGACACCGCTGTCTGCGATCGACACAGGAAAGCCCTCGTCGAACGGTACGCTCACATCTTAGGCTTCCCCCGCACGTCCTCGATGAAGCCTGCATCCAGGACGTCGCGCTGAACATCATTGAATTGGACACACCCGACTGCCCCAGTCAGCAAGAAGAGCAACTGCCCCACTGCCCACCTGCAACCCAGTTCTCTCACGCTCAAAACCCCACCCGGCAGCTCACGCCCACCGTGCCGGGCCCGCTGCCGCACGACCACGCCCGCTCCGTCCGCGCGCCACCGCTCGGCGCCGCAATCAGCATCGCGATTCCGCCCACCAGGAACGCGCCTCCAGCCACCGCGCCCGCGATTGCGACGGTGTTCATCGTCTGGCCGTCATCGTAGAGCGTCGAACAGTTGCCCCCGCCCATCACGGCGCCCTGCTGAGTCCAGCAATTCGCCGCGTTGAAGTCGTGGGCATTGCCATCACGCAGCACCCAACCCAGTGCGCCGACCCCCGCTCCGATTCCGCCGAGCACCACCGCCGCGATCCCCAACCCACGCAGAGGCCCTCCTGACCCACTCGGCGCAGGCGCGATTACCGTCGCCTCCGGCGTTGCCGAAACGAATTCGGCAACTGCCACGGTTGGTGCCACGGCAGGGGTCGCAGCCGTCGCCTGCACCGCCACCAGCACCGGCTCGGGCGCACGCTCCGTCGTCGTGCGAACCATCGACAGCTCGGCCCGCGCGTTGGCACTCGTCACCGCCGCCACCTGCCGCGCCGAGTCGTGCCCCGGCGCCGTCACGTCGATCGTCACGTTGCCGCGCACCACGCGCACCGGACGCATCAACGGAAACGTTCCGACGGGCTGCCCATTCACCGAAAGGGCGGCGCCCGCGACCGGACACACCACCTCCAGGTCGGCCAGGTTCTGCTGCACCCTTCCCAGTGCCTCCATCAATGGCGTTCGATGGGCGACGATCCACGGGTCTTCCGTGGAAGCGAGCGCGCCCTGCAGGTGCTGCTCGGCTGCGAGCCACCGTCCCAACTGGATCTCCGTCGTCCCCATGCGCGCCTGCCCCTCGGCGCGTGGGTGCGCTCGAAGATCGCCCGGAACATCGCCAGCGCCTCTTCCCGCTGCCCACGGTTGGCGGCATCCATGGCGGGCTGGTACTCCGCGTCTTCAGGGTCTGGCGTGCCGGCAGGTGCCGCGGTGGGCCGCAGCCGGAGATGCTGCGGGCGCGTCATCCCGGTCACCGTGATGCCGCTGGTGGTGGTGATTGCGCACTCGCCGTGCTGCCGCTGAATCCGAATCCCGCGATGCCCAAGGCGACCAACGTCAAGACTTCTACGATTCACGCTTGCTCCGCAATTCTCCGCTGGCTCCGAACCATTCCCAGAACCCGCGTCGACCGATCAGAACACACACTGCCCATTGGGGCAGTTTCCGCCACCGCTCGCCGGGCGCGGATCGCGGCGCCGCCACCGGCATCCTCAGGGTCCCCTGGTCGCCACCGAGGTCGGCTCCGCCCCGCACGCGACGCCCACGCCCCGCGCGGCTCGGCACCGGCGCCGGCGGCGACCTCGGGCGGCGGCACGGTCCTGGCGACGGGCGCAACCACCACCAGCGCAGGCGCAGCGGCCTCGGTCGCGCGCCGGTTGAGCGTCACCAGCTCGGCAGGAGCGACGTCGGCGAACATCAGCATCTCCGGCTGATAGCCATCGGCCGTCACGCGCAGCGCATGCGAGCGACCATCCCGTGGCAGTTCGCGTGTCAACGAGCCGGTGCCGACGGGCTGCCCGTCGAGTTCGATGCGCGCCGTGGCCGGGACCGTACGCAGGCTCAGCCTGAAGGTTGTCGGCAACGCGGCGGCTGGCGCGGTGGGCGGAGTGCTGCCGATCCGCTCAGAGCAAAGCCGACGCCTCCGAGGGCGAGCAATGCCGCCACCGACACCGCGGCGATCAACTTGCCCCGCGACGACGAGGTCGGCTGAATACCAGGCAGCGTATTCGACACGGGCTGAAGCGTTCCGGGAAGTGCCGAACTCCGCGGCCCGGAGATGATCGCGTTTTCGGCCGACATCGCCTGCGTCGCAGCCATTGGAGGCTGCGGAGCCCACACGCCGCTCACGCCGGACGAGGATGCGCGATCGGCAACGTAGGGCGTCGGCGGCATCGACGGTCGCACGGGCTCCGCCGGAGGCGCCGCACCAAACACCCGGCCCCATTGCACCTGCGTCGCCATGTCGGACATCGGGAGGAGCGTCGCCGCAAAGTCCCGCACCGTCGCAAAGCGATGCTCGGGCTCGCGCGCCAGTGCACGCGCAAAGGCCATCTCCATCACGGGCGTCGCACCCGGAACGATCTGCCCGATCGGCGGAATCGGCGCGCTCAGCACCGCCGAGAGGATCGCGATCTGGTGCGGTCCCTGGAAGAGCTTCCGCCCCGTGAGCATCTCCCAGAGGATCACCGCGAGTGCCCACTGGTCGCTGCGACCGTCGATGTTCTTGGAGTCGGTCGCCTGCTCCGGGGACATGTAGTGGGGCGTGCCCATGACCGCGCTGGTGCGGGTGCCGACGCCGTCGCGCACCTCGGACTTCGCGATGCCGAAGTCGAGGATCTTGGGGAGGATGTGACCCGTGGCCTGGCGCGCGAGCATGATGTTCTCGGGCTTCAGGTCGCGGTGGATGATGCTGCGCTCGTGAATCGCCTGCACTGCCGCGCAGACAGGCAGCCAGAGGGCGAGCGCCTCGGCGAGCGGCGTCGGCCCGTCGCGGCGGATCTTCGCGCCGAGGGTCTCACCGTCGAGCAGCTCCATCGCGAGGTAGGGCGCGCCGTTGGCGAGGCCGACGTCGATGACCGAGACCACATTGGGGTGCTCGAGCTCGCCGAGGATGCGCGCCTCGCGGACGAAGCGGGCGGCGATCTGGGCGTGGCCGACGACCTCGGCGTGGAGCACCTTGAGCGCCACGCGGCGCATCATCGGCTGCATCCTGGCCTCGAAGACGGCGCCGAAAGCGCCCTCACCGAGCGGGCGCACGATCTGAAAGCGGTCGGCGAAGAGGGTGCCGGGGACAAGAGAAGGGGGGTCGGTGGTCATTGAGGTCTACTCATTCGAAGGAGTGTGTCGAAGACTGAACTAAGCGGCTCGGAGGTATTCGACCCGACCTCCCCCGATTGCGGTGATCTCGGTGTCCTACAGTGGATATCTCGCGACGTAGACACGAGCGGCCACCGCTGCCGACGTCGTAGCGCAACCATTCACGAGGCCTGGGTTGAACGATACGCCAGAGACGGAACATCCAGAGGTTCCTACGCCGGCAGAAAGCCGGATGCGTCCAAGTCCTCCTGTGCCCGCCGCCTGTCGCGGCGCGCTGACGCTGCCACCCCCGCCACCGCCGTCCACCGCAACCACCGCTCCTGCCATGACGGTAAGCGCTGGCGTCGCGAGGTAGACCAGACCGCCCGAACCGCCTCCGCCCGGACCACCGCCGCACGACTGCCTGCCCCCGCGCCCGCCCTGTGCCGCGACCCGTGCCGAGGCGCCGAGCGTAATACTCACCGGCGAGGCGATTCGCAGCGCGCCGCCGCCCCCGCCGCCGCCCGCGCCCACGTCACCGCCCCCGCCGCCGCCCGCCGAGCCCGGCTGGAAGGTCGTCGTTACCGCCAGGTCGGCCGCCGCCGCCGTCCCAATCGCGCCGCCGCCGCCGCCGCCGCCGATGGCCGTCTGGTAGCCACAGGCTCCCGCAGCAGCAGGCGAACGCGTGAGCCCTGTGGTGCCGTTGTAGGCCACATCGCCGCCGGAGATACCGCCACGCCCGCCCTGACCGACGCCCGCGCCACTCGCGCCGCCGCCCGGGCCGCCGCCCGCGCCGCCCGCGCCGCCCAGGCCCATACAGGCGCACTCGGTGGTCTGGGTACCGTTGCCGCCACCGCCGCCCGCGAAGCCGCCGCCGCCACCGCCGCCCCCGCCGGTGCACTGCCACCCGCCACCCGACCCGCCGCCGAGGCTGCCGCGACCTGCCACCGAGACGCCGACGCGCGAGGTGCCGTCGGTGCCGGGCGAGCCCGTGCCGCCGCCGCCAAGCGCGCCGAACTGCCCGGTGCCAACAACTCCGTCGCCGCCCGTCGGCGCGAAGAGCACGTTGCCGGTGAACCCGCCCTGCGACCCGTTGCCGTTGTTGACACAGGAGTTGCCGCTGTTGAGGGCCGCCTGCTCGCCGCCACGACTGCCGCTCACGTCGACGATGCCGTTGACGACTACCGCGCCAGAGGCGCGCAGATCAAGCACTCCCGTGCCGGTCGTGGTGATACGGACGCCGGCGGGAATGTTAATGGTCGTAAAGTTGTGAACGCCCGGTGAGAGCGCAAAGAGGACGTTGGCGAGAAGGCCCCCTCACCGCCTGTGCTGGGAAACGGATTGCAGAGACCTGCGACGCACACCCCGCTCGCGCAGCGGTTGCCGCACGCGCCGCAGTTCTGTGCGTCGGCGAGCACCGCGGTCTCGCACCCGTTGACCGCCACGCCGTCGCAGTCACCGAAGCCCGCAATGCACGAGATCGTGCACGCACCTGCGACGCAGCCGGGTACGGCGTTCGCACGCGCCGGGCATTCAATCATGCACCCACCGCAGTTGGTGGTCGAGTCGCGGACGTTTGTCTCACAGCCATCACTGAGGTTGCCATTGCAGTTGCCGAAGCCGACGTTGCAGGTCGCGACGGCGCACACTCCCGCTGCGCACGCCGCAATACCGTTCGGCGGGTTGCAGGAGCGGCCGCAGTTGCCGCAGTCTGTGATGCTTGTGCGGGTGTCGACCTCGCAGCCGTTGGCGGGATTGCCGTCGCAGTCGGCGAAGCCCGTGTTGCACGTGAAGCTGCACGCCCCAGATGCGCAAAAAATGCTCGCGTTCGCTCGCGTAGGGCATGCGCGACCACAGCCGCCGCAGTGAGAGATACTGGTGCTAGTGTTCACCTCGCAGCCGTTGGCAGCATTGCCGTCGCAATCGCCAGTACCAGCGTTGCAGTTGCTGATGGCGCAGGCGCCTGCCAGGCAGACGCGCGCACCGGACGACGGGGTCGGACAGCGATTGCCACAAGTGCCGCAGTTGCTGACGTCGCTGACGACCGCGATCTCGCAGCCGTCGCTGTAGACTCCATTGCAGTCGGCAAAGCCGGAGGTGCATTGGGTGATCGCGCACATCGCGGCAGCGCAACCGGCCACGCCCTGGGCGCTGGTGCATCTGTTGTTGCAGCGGCCGCAATTGTTTGCCGAGGATTGCAGATCGACTTCGCAGCCGTTTGCAGGGTTACCGTCGCAGTCGGCGAAGGACGCGGCGCACATGCCGATCGCGCAGGTGCCGTTGAGGCACATGGGCTGTCCGTTTGGAACCGAACAGCGATTGCCACATACGCCGCACGACGCGGTGTCCGACCGGGTGTCGACGCACGCGCCTGCGCAACAGGTCTGGCCCGACGGGCAAGCGCGGTCGGCCGTGCATCCCATCACGCACACGTTACCGACACAAAGAGTGCCAGAGAGGCATTGGTCATTTCCGACGCACTCGACACACGTGTGATTGACGGTGTCGCACCGCGCTCGCGCTCCGGCGCCACCGTCGATCGTCCCGCCTGATACCATGCACCCTTCGTCGCTACGGCAGCCGGGCTCACAGGTCTGAGTAGCACCATTGCAGTGCTCCGTACTGGCGCATGTGTCGAGTGTAACAATGCACTGTACGCACTGCCCGGTGGCCTCGTCGCAGGACGGTCTACTCGGGTTGGAAACGCAGTCGGCTTGCCTGGTACAACCCGACCGTCCAGCATCATTCGCAACATCCGCCCGCGCGGCGGCATCGACGGTGCCTTCCTCTTCGAGCGCGTCGCTCGCCGTGGCGACATCTAGGCCGACGTCATCTCGTACGAGCACGTCGAAGGAGAAAACACCGCCGTCTCCGTCGGGTGCATCGGCGTCTGTTCCATTCACCCTTGGGACGTCGTTGAACTCCACACATCCGGCGATCGCCCACATCGCGATCAATCCAAACCAGTGTGCCCTAGCACTCAGCGGATGTCCGAGGCCCCTACACTCCATGAGTTTCACCACGCGAGACCATCAGGTTCCGGCCAGCGCAAGTCCCCCATCCGGGTGACCCCCGTCGCCCGTCACCTACGGCCCGAAGGCCCCCGGGTTCGCCACGGCCGACCGCGCTACGTCGCGCGCGATGCCGTCCATGTCGTTGCGGATGCTCCCGAGCGGCCCGCTGAACTGCGGGTGCCGCCCCGGCTCCGGCGCCTCTTGCGACATCGCCGAGGCCTGCTGCGACAGCGTCTCCATCTCGCGGCGCGCGATGCTCCCCTGGCGCTGCATCTGCCGCATGCGCCCCTGCGCCCGCTGCATCTTCGTGCCCATCGCCTGGAGCTGCGTGCGCAGCCCCTGGTTCTCCGCGCCCTGCATCTGCTGCTGCTGTGTCAGCGCCTGGATTCGCGACTCGGTCGCCTGCATCCGCTGCTGCGACGCGGCCAGGTCGGCGCGCACCCGCTCGAGCTCCGCGTTCGACGAGGTGCCCCCCTCGTCGCGGCGCCGCGAGCCGCACCCCGCCGCCCCGAACGCCACTGCCACGCAGACCATCATCCCCACCCATCGCTTGTTCATCGCATGCTCCCACTTGCTTCGCCACCCCCCCGGGCGGGGGCATTCCCTACGGACGAACTGCCTGTACTGCACTGCCGCCCGGCGGTGCCCTCGCCGCCAATGGCGTGAGCGTCACCAGCTCGCCGGGACCCACGTTGGCGAAGGTCAACAACTGCGGCTCGTACCCCGGCGCATACACCCGCAGCGTGTGACTCCGGCCGTCGCGCGGAAACTCCCGCAGCAGCACCCCCGCGGACACGTACTCGCCATCGAGGTCGATATGGGCATGCAACGGCTCGGTGCGCAACGCGACCGGGTAGGTGTTCGCCGAGCCGGCAACCCGGGGCGCTCGTTCGGACTCCCCGTCGCCCGACATCACCGCGACCGCGCCCCCGACTGCCATTGCCAGCACCACGACCGCCGCCGCCGGGACCACCCACCCAGGGCGTGAAGAGCCCCCGCCACGCAGCGCCGCGGGCGCCGCCGATGGCAATGAGGGACGGAGCGGTCCGGAGTCGTGGGCGACCATCGTGGCCTCCACGGAGACCATCGTCCGCTCCACCGAGGGCGCGGGCTCGCCGAGAGGCGGCGCGGCAGGCTGCGAGTATCGTGGCGCCAGGTCGTGGGCGGCGGGCACTGCAGGCCCAGGCGCCTCACCCGCCCGGGGAGTGCCGAAGACGGATGCCCACCGCGCGCGGTCTGCGTCGTCCATGCATGGGAGGAGCGAACGCGCGAACGCCGCCACGCTCGGGAAGCGTCGCGACGGATCGCGCTGGAGCGCGCGGGCGAGGCAGACGTCCAATCGGGGATCAACCCCCGCGACGAGCTGGGCCAGCGGCGGGATCGGCGCGTGGGTCACGGCCCCGATGATGTCGGCCGGGCGCGGACCGGGAAAGAGGGCGCGTCCGACCAGGGTCTCCCACAAGATCACAGCCATCGACCATTGATCGCATCGGGCGTCGACGCACGCCGCCCCCGACGCCGCCTCGGGCGCCTGGTACTGCGGCTCCAGGCCACCTGCCTCACCAGGTCGTCCGCCGATCGACGCCAGTCCCAGGTCGAGGAGCTTCGGCGCCAGATGCCCGGTGGCCTGTCGCGCCAACATGATGCTCGAAGGCTTCAGGTCACCATGCACGATGCCGCGCTCGTGCATGCTGGCCACAGCCGACACGATAGGCAGCAGCAGCGCGAGGGCGCCCGCCGCCGGTACGAACCGGTCGCGCAGGAGCTTCGCTGCGAGCGTCTCGCCGTCCAGGAGCTCTACTGCGAGGAACGGCACCCCATCGCCCACGCCCACGTCCACCATGGTCACGACGTGCGGATGGTCGAGCTCGCCCAGCTGGCGACCGGCGCGGAGGAAGCGCTCCGCGGCGTCCGGGCGCGCGGCGACCTCGGTCCGCAGCAGCTTGAGCGCCACGCGGCGCATCATCGGGCGCATCCGCGCCTCGTAGACCACGCTGCTCGCGCCTGCGCCGAGCCTTCCCACTATCTCGTATCGCTCTGCGAAGACGGCTCCGACGTGCATCGTTGCGGTGGAGGTCATTGGGGGGCGATGATGCTTCGTCGACGGCTATCTCGGCGTCTCGGCCGGGACGCTCGTGGGAATCACCACCGGCACGGGCGCCGGCAGCGGCTCGTCGTCGTCGATGACGGCCAGTACGATGACGGTCGCGACCAGCGCGAGCACGACGAGAATCGCAGCGATGACCCAGCGGCGTCGACTCTTGCGAGGTGGGCTGCCGGTGGACGTCGACGGGGTCCAGGATCCGACGCCGGGGAGCGATGGGTTGTGCGTGGCGTTAGCGCCGACAGACTTCACGATGTCGGCGTACCCAGGCGGTACGTAGGCGCCGCTCGGCGCGGATGCCGCGGGAGGCCCGGATGGTCCGTCGACCAACATGGTCCCGGCGACGCCCTGCGGCATGAACTGGGTGGCTGCGGGGCCGTTGGTGGAAGCGCGCGGCGGCGCGATCGCTGCGGCCAGAGAGGGCGCAGCGGAAGGGCGGGACGGCCTCATCGGAGCGGGCGGTGGGCTGGAGGAGGGCGGCGGCGTCGGCTCGGAATAGAAGGTATGCGGGAGCAGGCCCGACGGCGCGAACGGGGCGTGGTCGATGTATGCCGTATTCGCGAGGTCGGTGGCTCCATCTCGCCGACGGTGGGCGGCGAGATGCCTGGGAGCGGGTTCGTGCGCGAGGGGACGTTCATCACCGAGGGCGCCACCCCGAGGCGGACGCGCCGGTGCTCCGTCCATCATCGTCTGCTCGAGCGGCGCGCGAAACGCAGACTCCCAATAGCCGCGGGAGGATGGGCTGGCGAGCGGTAGCAGCGCCATGGCAAAATCGCGGGCCGACTGCCACCGACGTGACGGATCCTTCTGCAGCGCGGCTGCGATCGCCGCGTCGAGCGCCGCGGGAACCGTCGGCGACCATCCGCTCGCCGAGGGCGTCGGAGCGCGCCCGATGGCGATGAACACCTCGGAGGGAGTGGCCCCTGTGAAGGGGCGCTGACCCGTCAGCATCTCGAAGAGGATCACCCCGAGCGACCAGACGTCGCTGCGCCCGTCTGTGTGCGACGCGCCCCTCACCTGCTCCGGGGACATGTAGTACGGCGACCCCATCATCGCGCTGGTCTGCGTGAGGGCGACGCTCGCCTCCTCAAGCTTCGCGATGCCGAAGTCGAGCACGCGCGGCACCACCTGCCCGGCCATGCCGCGGTCGAGGAAGATGTTCTCGGGCTTGAGGTCACGGTGCACCACGTGGTGCGTGTGGATCATGTCCACCGCCGACAACACCGGGAGCAGCAGGTCGAGCGCCTCGTGCGTCGCGATCGCTCCGGTGCGTGCGATGCGCTCCGCGAGGGTCTCGCCTTCGAGCAGCGGCATGACGATGTACGGCTGCGCCTCGAAGACGCCGACGTCGAGCACGGTGACGATGTGCGGGTGCTCGAGCTGCGCGACGATCTCACCCTCGCGCTGGAAGCGCGCAAGGGCCTCTTGGTGCGTGGCCAGGTGCGGATGCAGCACCTTGAGCGCGACGCGACGACCCACGGGGAGGCGGCGCGCCTCGTAGACGTGGCCGAAGGTTCCGCTGCCGATGGGGCGGACGATCTGGTTGCCAGCGAAGGTGGCGCCCGGAGCGAGGGTCGTCATGACGTGGCCTCAACGGCGGCCCTTTGACGCGAACGCTGGTGGGCGCGAGACGAGCGGGAGGCGACGCCGGACTGCATGGTCGGGCGGAGCGTACGCGGAGACCGCGGCACGGCACAATCACTGTCCGCGGTACGGCTCCGCCGTGAACATCGCTTGCGAGATCATGGGAAATCTGGCTCTCCTACGGACACGATGAGCGGTCACGAGAGGGGTGATGAGCTGCCCGCAGGCTCGGAATTCGGCGGCTACGAGATCGTCCGCATGCTGGGCGGGGGCCTTCGGTGCCGTTTACGAGGCGCGTAAGCTGCCGCTGGGCAAGCGCACGGCGCTCAAGGTGCTGCACCGGGAGTTCTTGCGGCAGACCGAAGTGGTGCAGCGGTTTTTGCGCGAAGCGCAGATCGTGGCGCAGATCGAGCACCCGCACATCGTGGGCGTCTTCGACGTGGGCGTCTTCGACGAGCAACCGTACATCGCGATGGAGTTTCTCGACGGGGAGAGCCTGGCCGACCGTCTGAAGCGGGAGGGTACCCTCTCCCCGGAGGAGGCCACCGACCTCCTGCTCGCCGTGATGTCCGCGGTGGCGGCGGTGCACGAGAAGGGCATCGTCCATCGCGACCTCAAACCCGACAACATCTTCATCGCGCGACACTCCACCGGAAGCACCCAGCCCAAACTGCTGGACTTCGGCATCGCGAAGGTTCGTGACTCAAAGCAGGCCCTCACCGTTACGAACGCAGTGATGGGGACGCCGTATTATATGTCCCCAGAGCAGGCGCAGGAGTCGAAGCACATCGACGCGTCGAGCGATCAATGGTCGCTGGCGGTGATCCTGTTCGAGTGCCTCACCGGGCGGTGCCCCTTCCAGGGAGACAGCCTGCTCGCGCTCCTCAACGCGATCACCGCGAAGCCAATTCCGCGGCTGAGGGATGTCTCTCCCACGATGCCTGAGGGCCTGGACCAGGCCGTGTCGCAGGCGCTGGAACGCACGCCTACCGACCGGTGGCCGTCGGTGCGCGCGTTCGGGGCGACGCTCCTGCCATACGCTTCGGCGAGCGCTCAGGCGCAGTGGGGGTCGTTCTACGGGCGTCCGTCGCTGGCACCCCGGGTGAGCCAGGCGGTCGCCGTCGACCCGCACGCGATGACGGGTTTGTCGCATGGGGCGACGTTGGAGCAAACCACGCGATCATCGCTGGGCCTCGCGGGCAGACCGCGTCGGCGGCGGGTGTCTTCATCGGGGGCGTGGTGGCCGTGGTGCTTTGCAGTGGCGTCGGTCGGGACGTGGCGAGCGACGCGTGCGAGCGGGACGACCCCGAGGATGGCGGCGCTCGCGAGGCCGGTCGCGGCGGTCGCGGCGGCCGCGCCGACAACGCTCGTGGGAGTCGATCGCGCGGTGACGGCAGCCGCAATCACAGCAGCGCCGACCCTGGGGGAGATGGCGGACGCGGGGGCGGCGGTTCTCCCCATCGCCCCGGTTGTTGTCGCGACCAGCTCGACAGTGCCGCCGCGAACCGGACGGCACGGTGGGCACAGCGGCGGACACAGCGGGCGTGGCGGTCGGACCCAGGCAGTGCGCTCGCCGAGAGATTGCCCGAATGGTATCTGCCCGCCGGATTGAGTGACGAGCGGGATTGGGTCGGGAGACTTCGATGCGAGCAACGATTGCAGCGGGGCTGCTGGTGTCCATCGCCACCATCGCGGGAGCGGCGTGGGGGCAGACGCCCCCGGATGCGGAGTACACCCGGGCGGGGCAGGTTCGGCGAGAGCACCACCCCGAGGAGGCGCTCGCGATCTATCAGCGGATCTCCGGACGAGACGCACGACCCGCGCGCACTGGGCGAGCGGGGTATCACCGAGGCGCAGATGGGCCGCTGGGTCATCGCGGAGGAGCACCTCTTGGCGGCGCTCGCGACGGACGATCGCTGGGTGCGGCACCATCGGAGCACGCTGCAAGCGGCGCTGGAGGCGGTTCGCGGACGCGTCTCGGATCTTACCGTGACATGTAATGTTTCGGGGGCGACGCTGCGGGTGAATGGGGTTCCGTCGGGCACGCTACCGCGGGCGACGCCGTTGCGAGTGCCAAGCGGGCCTGTGGTGCTGGACGTGATGGCGGAGGGTCACGACCCGCATCGACAGACGGTGCAGGTCACCTCGGGGACGAGTCGGGTCGAGGTGACGCTCGTCGCGGAGGCGGCGCCAGTGGCGGCTCCGCCCCGGGTCGTCGTGCCGACGGCCGTCGTCGCGCAGACAGCGGTGGTCGCGCCCCCAGTCATCGCCGCGCCGGACGCGACCGCTCGGGGCATCGCGCCAAGACCCATCGAGGCACCCTCGGGGAGCGCGCTGCCAGCGCTGCGGGTGACGGCGTTTGCGCTGGGGGGCGTTGGGCTCGCGGTCGGGGTAGCGGGACTCGTACTGCGCAATGGGGCCGCGAGCTCCTTCGCCACCGCTGGCTGCGGGACCGATAGCCTTTCAGCGCAGCCCGCCGGATGCCAGAGCGATTACGACACCACACAATCGATGCAGGCGGTGGAGATTGCGGGCTTCATTGGAGGTGGAGTCTTCGCGGCAGTGGGGGTGGTGCTGACGCTGGTGAGGCCAGCGGCCGGGAGGGATGGCGCCACGGCGTGGGGATGTGGGCGAGGACCCGGTACCTTGGGGCTGAGTTGCGGGGGGCGATTCTAGTCGTCGGATGGCGATGGATAGCGGGAATTGTTGCGCTGGCGGCGTGCGTCGAGCTTCCTACGACGGCTCGTGATGGGGGTGGGAGAGATTCCGGTACGGGCGTCGATGCTCCGTCAGAGGCGGATGTCGCGGACGTCCCGATCTTTGAGGATGTGTCCGATGTCCCGGCTGTCGCGGACGTGTTCGATGCTTCGGATGTTCCCGCGGTCATGGACGTTGCCGACGTCGCCGTGACCGCAGATGTCGCAGATGTTATGCTGATTGCGGATGGTACGGACGTCCTCGCGACGCCTCTGTACGGCCACCGGTCGCACCGTCCTTCGATAGCGACTCCAGCGGATCTGGGCGTGGCCCATCACTACTAGCCGCCTCGTTGATCCGACACGCACATCAGTCGACGATCGATCCAACGACCCCCGGGCGCCGGGGTTCCGCTCGGAAGATCGGTCGTTGCCGTCGAGGCGATCTCCGGATCCTGAGCCGTAGAAGACACATTACGCCCGTCGTTCGCCGGTGCAATCCGACGCCCGATGATGACATCCACATAGCCGTCGCCGTTCACATCACCGGCAACGACGGGAACACTGAAGAGTTCACCCGCGATGCCCCGCATCCCGCGATTGGTCGTCC
>JADJAE010000082.1 GCA_016704445.1 Deltaproteobacteria bacterium | reverse complement strand
CCTCCAGGGCTCGCAGGTCTTTTTTCCGACCGGGCGAGCTCCCATGGACATCGTGAGTCCGGGGAAGCTACCACGGCGCGGCGGCCGCGCTTGATCGCGCGGGATCAATCCTGCCATCGTCCGCGCTAATTCGACTCGGAGGCGCACGGACAAGCTCGACCTGGTGACCGTTGGATTCTGGCTGGAAGGCGTTTATTTCGGCGCCGACGTGCGGCGGTTGCGCTACGTCGAGGGCCTCCGGAGCTGTGTGCGAGGCCGACCTCGTGCTGACGCTTCCGCAGGCCGACGCGGCGGCGGTGAAGCCCGGCGCCAGGGCTCCGGTGACCTCGGGCGCGGCGTCGACCACGACAACGTCCGCTCGACCTGTGGGCTCGTGCGCAGCGTCGAGCACCTCGACCAGGGCGACGGGATGAGCCTCGACTGCCCGCTGCTGCGGGTCACCATCGTGCCGCGGGTGTGGCTCACCTCGCTCGCCCGGCGCACGCGGCCCTTCGTCGACCGATCCATCGACGACGTCATCACCCAGGTGCGCTCGGAGGTCGGGCTGTCGATCGCAGGGACGGCGTCGACGGGTGAGCCCGCCCTGGTGGGGCACGCAGGAGACCGACATGGCGCTGATGTTCCGGCTGCTGGAGGACATCGGGGTCACCCACTACGTCGAGCACTCGGAAAGCGGGCGACACCTGGACGCTCTTGCCGCCGACCCGCGACCACGCGCTCGAGGCCCCGCCGACGCCCTCCAGGACCTCGCTCCAGTGAGGGCAGTCCGACGACGAGGGCGTCGTGCGCGCGGGGGCGCATCGACGCCATGGCCCCGAGGACCCCCGCCGTCGCGGACATCGGACTGCCGCGTCGAGGCGCACTCAAGGGAGGGCTCCGTCTCGCGACGGAAGGGCGAGTCGGCCCGGCAGGAGCTTCGCGACCCGGCAGCGGGGCGGAGGACAGCTCCCTGCCCAGGCCGCGCAGCGCGCCTCGGACGAGCGACGCCCGGAGCAGGAGCGCTTCTGGCTGGAGACCAGCGACAGCGCAGCTCGGGTTGCGGGCGAGCTTATCTCAGCTTTCGAGCTGTCCCGCGGGGAGTCTGGAGAAGAACGTCAAGGCGGACCAGCTCGTGGCGCGGGTCGAGCACGAGGTCGAGACCGACGAGGACGGGGGGAAGAAATGAAACCGCGCGAGTGCGGTCACCTACGCGAGCGCCAAGCCTTCCGCCCGGCGCGCGACCCTGAAGCCTGTCATCCTCGCGTCAGTAGACCGGCATTGTGACCTCCTTCGCCGAGGGCAGGCAGCTCGTGGTCAACGTGACCATGGACTGGGGCGCCCAGGAGCGCTTCCCGATCCCCGGTGCGCATGACGCAGCCCATCGCCGGGGCAACCACGGTGCCGTGCTCGCGCCCCACATCAACAGCGAGGTGGTGGTGCACTTCCTCGACGGCGTCCTGGAGCGCCTGGTGCCGATCGGCGCGCTCTTACAACAAGACCCACCAGGCCTCGGTGAATGCTCGCCGCCGGGGCGCGACTCGTCGTTCCAGTCGCGGCTGACCATGTTGGGCGCGTGCGGCCCGACCAACGTCATCGAGGTCGACGACGCCGCGCAGGACTCCGAGATCGTCCGGATGTCGGCCATCAACGACGTTCCCGGTGAAGGTCGGCTGCGGGTCGAGGCGCGCCTCGTCGAGGGCACCTACGACGAGACCATCAAGAAGGACGCTTCACCGTCGTGACCTCGGCGCCAAGCGCAGCACGAAGGCTCGAGGCGGACGACACCTACGAGACCAACGGCAACGTCTTCGTGACGGTGCATAAGGCCGGTCGCGTGCTGGTCAACCAGACGCTCCAGATGACCGCCGACACGAAGCTCCGCTCATCAGCGGCAACACCTGCGCTGACTTCTCCCTCGGCGGCGAAGATCACCGTCGGCGGCGGGCAGATCAGATGACCGCGTCGGGGATCAAGATCTCCGTCGGGGGCGCTTCCGTAGAGCTCAACCCGGGGCAGGGGAAGATCGGCGCCCCGATCGTGGACATCAACAACGGCGCGCTCCAGGTGATGTGATAGCAATCCGTTGTCGACATGGACGCAGTCATCACCCACGGAGCAGGTCGGACGTTTGACGATCAGGGCTTGTGTGGCGGGGCAATCCGCCTGTTGACTTGCGGGTCAGGCGTAGCACGCAGCGGTGATGCGTTCAGCCAGGGGGACCTTCCCCCATCTGCGGCAGCTCACCCTCGGCTCTAGCAGACATCTTCACGTTCGTGGGGTCTTTCGTACCAACCCTCGATGGACCTTCCGGAAGCTCCAATCGATGTGCAGCGGGCTCCATCGAAGTGGCATTCAGCCTGGGCCAAAGACTCCCACGGACGGGGGGTCGTCAACAGCCATAGCCTGGGGTGAGCGTCAACGCGCGAACCTCGAAGCGTCAAACGGGCGGCTTGCGCCACTGCTGAACTGTTACGATCGACCTGCTCATTGGGCAGTTGCCTGAAGCAATACGGCAATACTGACAGCGAATCAGCATGAGCGGAGTGCCGAGGGCGGTTCAGCGCCTCAGCAGCAGCGCCGCCAGCAGGGGCGACGAGCACCGCGAGCGCGCCGACGATCGCCACCACCGGGGGCTTTCGCGGGCTCCGCGGCGGGCGCGGGGGCGGCGAGCGGCGGGCTCCGGGCGGGCGGCGGGGGGCGCGGAGGGACATCCTTCGGGGCCGTCTCTCGCGGCGCTTCGACGCCGCCATCTGCGCGCGGAACCGCGCGCCACGTCGTCGAGCTCCGGGAGGCGCGCGCTCGACGGTGGAGAGCATGTCGTCGACGGCCTGCATGCGCGCGGCGAACGCGACGATGGTGCGCTCCTCGTTGAACTCCTCGGGCGGCTCCGCGCGGGGCGCGGCGCCATGCTGCGGGTGCTGCCCAGCGGGTCGGCCGGGGCGTGTAGCCCGCGAGGTCGGGGGCCGCGTCGAGGGCGACGGTGCGCTCGCCGAACTCGATGGGATCGTCGGCCGCCGGGGCGCCGAGGGAGGGCATCGCGCCGAGGAGACCGCCCGGGGGAATGGACGAGCGGGGCACGTAGCGGGCGTCGTCGGCGAGCGCGGGCGCGGCGGCCCTCAGCGGGGCGGCGGCCATCAGCGGGGCGGCGGCGGCGGCGAGGTCGGGCGCGGCCGGAGCGGGGCCAGGGGCGGGATGGCTGAGGCGCAGGTGGGCTCGGCCACGGGAGGCGCCGTCCACGCGGGCGCGAGGAGGTCGGCGAAGGCCGCGACGCTGGGGCGCTCGATGACGGGGAGGCGCGTCGCGAGGAGCAGCACGTCCCAGACGGCGTCGGGCACGTCGGGGCGACCGAGGTATCGGGCGGGCCCCGCGGTGACGCCCGCGGCGGGCGCGCAGGATCTCCAGCACCAGGAGCCCCAGCGCGAAGGTGTCGGTGCGCGGCACCACGGCCTCGCCCGCGAACTGCTCGGGCGTGAGGCAGCGCGCGGCGGCGGCGCTCTCCTTCGGCGCCTCGGGGTCGCTCGCGAGGTCGCGCAGGCCGGCGTCGAGGAGCACCGTCTGCGCCGGATCCAGGTCGTCGGCGACGAGCACCGCGCGCGGCCGCAGGGGCGCCGTGCACCAGGGCCTCGGGCTCTTCGTGGCTGGCCTGCACCTCCTGGCGAGGCGCGCCACGATCGCGGGCGACCTTGTCGAGGGGCAGCTCGACCTCGCCCGCGCGGTGGCGGTCGAGCAGGGGTCGCGAGGGAGCCCAGCCGGGGCAGGTCGTGCACCACGAAGGGGCTGCCTCGTGCACCCCGTGGTCGGTCACGCGAGCGCCCCGGGTGCCGGAACATCCGCAGGCAGCGCCCGCAGCCGCGCGACGGCCCTTGCGCTCGCCGTCCTCGCGCGGTCGAGCACCTTGATGAGCACGCGGCGCCCCTCGATGCGCGCGTCGACGCCCTCCCAGGTCTCGCCCAGGCCGCGGTCGGCGACGGGGGCGATGAGGTGGTAGCGCTGGAGGAGGATCGTGTCTGCGGTGAGTGCTGCCATGGCGGTGTTGGGGGCTCGGAGGATCGCACGCCTCGCCCGCCCGCGTCAGCCGCGCCGTCGGCGCGCCCCGCTGCGCGCGGGCAGCAGTCGTCGAAGGTCCGGGCGAGCGCCCCGCGCTCGTGGTCGTTGAGCCCGTCGGCCTCCGCGCGCCGGCCCGAGAGCAGGTCACGCAGCTCGCACGCCCAGCGCAGCGCGGCCGCGTCGCCGGAGCCCGCGCGGGTGGCCAGCGCCAGGGCGCGGTCGAGGTCGGGCAGCTCGCGGGCGCACCGCAGCGCGGACTCCGCGTCGCCCGCGGCCTCCCACGCGACGGAGGCCTCGCCGAGCTGGCCCAGCACCTCGTGGCTGCGGGCCTCCTCGGCGTGCTCCCGGGGGGCGAGCGCGCGCAGCACGTCGAGGGCGTCGCGGCCGTGGCCCTCCTCCCGCAGCGTGAGCGCCACCTGCCGCCGCAGCGCCCGCTCCACCGCGCGAGCTCGGGCGGACTCGTCGGCGAGCGCCCGCACCCGCCCGAGCGGCGTCGAGGAGCTTCCACCGCGCCGCGCGCCCTGACGGGGAGCAGCGCGGACTCGCCCGAGCCACCCACGACGCAGCGCCCGGTCGAGGGGGTCGCGCAGCTCGGGGCACTCGGCGAGCACCTCGGGACCGAGGGCGAGCAGCGCGCCCGCGCTCGCGCCTGTGTCGGCGTCGCCCTTCCAGAGATCGCGGGCGAGCAGCGAGGCCTTGGCGGCCAGCTTGAGGTCGCCCGTCCGCAGCGAGCGGTGGGCCTCGTCCATCAGCTCCGGGGCGTCGAGGGCGCCGTCCTGCGCGGCGCTCACCCACGCGGCGCGCCCGAGCAGGCGGTGCACGTCGCGTCGGAGGGTCGGGTCGCTCACGCCGCAGCGCGAGTCGGCGCGGCCCAGCAAGCCCCGGCGTGGCGCAGCCGGTCGAGGGCGCGGCGGGGGTGGGCGTGCAAGAGGGCGGTGGCCTCGTGGAGGTACTCCAGCACGAGCTCCTGCGGGGAGGCGTCGTCGCGCGCGAGGAGTGCGAGCAGGGCGTCGGGGTCGATGCTGGCGACGTAGCCCTCGAGGGGCCCACCCTGGTCGTCGACGCAGAGGCGCTGGAGCGCGCCGTCGCCGCTCGGGTCGTCGCCCACGTCGAGGAAGATCACGGTGTCCGTGGCGCGGCTGAGGGCGACGCGAAACTGGTCGGGCCACCACGGAGAAGTCGAGGCCCTTCACGGCGTCGCTGCTCCACACGTCGAGCCCCTCGGGCTGGAGCTCGGGCGGCACCCGCGCGCCGGGGAAGACGAGCACGGTGCTCGGCCGATCGAGCAGGGCCTTGCCCACGCGCCAGGGTCGCGGCGTCGGGCACGCGGCACCGCAGCACGCGCCCGGAGACGGACTCCTCGATCTCCAGGTCGGCGCGCCCCCGCGGGCGCTGGGCCTTGTCGAGGTGCTGGTAGAGCGCCCACGAGCGCTCGACCAGGGTGGCGATCGCGCGGGGCGAGCGCACGTTGCCCAGGAGGTCGAAGGTGGTCCCGGCGCCGAGGGTGGGGGCGACGGCGTCGGCGAAGGCGCCCCAGTCGAAGTCCGTCGGGCGCACGGTCTGGCTCTCGTCGCCGGCGACCATCACGTCGAGCGGGGCGTCGCGCCCGGCGCTCGCGGACTCCACCAGGGCGGCGAGCAGGGCGACCTCGACCAGGGTGAGGTCCTGCACCTCGTCGACGAAGACGGCCTGCACGTCGGGGAGCACCTTGGGGCTTCGCCCCGGCGCGCAGCTTGTCGACGCGCGGCGGGCCCACCAGGGGTCGCCCACGATCTCGGGCAGCCGCGGGT
Organism: Deltaproteobacteria bacterium; assembly: GCA_016704445.1. Taxonomy (GTDB): domain Bacteria; phylum Myxococcota_A; class Polyangia; order Polyangiales; genus SCUS01. The sequence goes on along the minus strand of JADJAE010000082.1, from coordinate 11,328 downwards.
CGAGGGCCATCACGGCGAGCACGGCGTTGCGGGCGGCGCGCTCGTCGAGGGTCTCGCGCGGAGCTTCACGAAGGCGTCCCCGCGGAGCAGCGGGCCCTCGCACGGGGGGGCGCCGCGGAAGGGCGTCGGGAGGGCGGCGCCGGCGATCCAGGCGTGGAGCTCGCCGAAGAGTTCTTCGGGGTGTTTGTCCCAGGGGGCGAACTTCCGGGGCGCCTGATCGAGCGCCTGGGCGAGCACGGTGATGCGCGCGGAGAGCGGGGCGACCACCGCGGGGGCGGAGGGGAGCACCTTGCGCAGCAGCTCGCCGAAGGTGAGCACCGTGATCAGCGCGGGCTCCGGGGCGAACTGCTCGAAGAAGTCGCGCGCGCGCTCGGCCAGGAGGGCGTTGTAGGTGAGATAGAGGGTGCGCTGGCCGGGCGCCGCGAGGGCGGCCTGCTGGAGCACGGTGGTCTTGCCGGTGCCGGGCTGGCCGCGAAGCACCCGGAGGCGCACGCGGGCCTCGATGGCGTCGGTCTGGGCGCGGAGCAGCTCGGGGAAGAGCCCGTTGCCCTTGAGCTCCTGGTCGGGGAGGGCCACCCACTTGTCGGGGCCGCCGGGGTCGAGGGCGTCGGGGGTCTCGTCGTGGTGGCGCACCGCGCGCACGAGGATCTCCATCGGGCCGAGCCCGAGGTGCTTCACCGGCGGCGAGCCCGCGCGCGCCCACCACAGGTAGAACTGGTGCCCGTTGTTGCCCCCGAGGTCGGTGCGCAGCCAGCCCTTGCCGCGGCCCTGCACGCCCTTCACCTGCGGCGGCATCCCCTGCGCGGCCAGCTGCGCGAACACCAGCCGCGCCCGCTGCTGGAGCTGCCGGTCGCTCGCGGGTCGTCCATCCAGTCGAGCACGTCTGGTGGACCAGCAGCTGGCGGCGGCGCGGTGCTTCGGGGGCGCGGGGTCATCGGCCCGTCAGCCTACACTGCGCGGCCCAGCCGGCATCTCCCAATGGCCTGCGGCAGCGCAGAAAGCTCGTCGAAGGCGGCTTGCACGTCGGCCGCGAGGGCCTCGACGTCGGGCACCGCGTCGGGGTCGGCGTAGCCCGACGGTACATCCCGGGCCGCTCGTAGCTCACATGGCGACGCCCACGCCCTGGTGGGTGGAAGAGCGGCACCACCGCGTGGATCTCGGTCAAAAAACTCCTCGACCGCCCCATGAGACCGGGCACCCGGGACCCGGTACGTTGGGATGGTGCGGACGTGCTGAAGGCGCGGCAGCATCGACGCGATGCGAAACACCGCGGTCACCACGTTGGGCCTGCCGAGGTCGCCCACGCGCTCGATGAAGGCCGCCCTCGATCTCGTGGGAGTCGTGCTTCAGGTGTCGCAGGCGCGGTGCACCGGCTCGAAGCGCGGCCCGGGCGTCGGGCTCGAGAGGGGCAGGTGCACCAGCACCAGGGAGATGTGGTTGCCGACGCCGTCCTCGCCCATCCTGGGGCGCAGGTCGACCGGGACGAGCGCCCGGAAGTCCTTCATCGCCTCCACGGCGTCGCCGCGGCGGCCCAGGTAGCGGCGCAGCGCCCCGGTGACGACGGCGAGGGCCACGTCGTTGAGGGTGCCGCCCAGGGCCTTGCGCGCCTCCTTGGCCCGGGCGAGGTCGAGCCGGGTGCTGGTGTACGTCCGGTGAGGCCCCACCTCCGCGGGGTTGATCGACGACGTAGACGCGGGCCGCAGCCGTCGCGCAGGGTGTGCACCAGGCCTTCGGCGATGTCCTTCGCCTGCGCCCCGTGGCCCTAGCGAGCCTCCCGCAGGTCGTGAAGCGCGTGGGCGACCGAGCGGGCGCTGTCGGAGGCGAGCGCCGTGGCGATCTGGAGGGTGTTGGGCGCGTGCCGAGGGGTCCACGGAGCGGGCGAGGGAGAGAGGTCGCCGGGCTCGGTGCGAAACACCGAGGCCAGCAGGCCGATGCCCGCGACGCCGTCGACCATCGCGTGGTGGAGCTTGAAGATGATGGCGAAGCGCCCGCCGGAGAGGCCCTCGACGAGGCTCGCCTCCCCAGAGCGGGTGTCGCCGGTCGAGGGGCTGGGAGAAGATCCGCCCCATGAGCCGCATGAGCTGGGCGTCGTCGCTGGGGTGGGGACGGCGTGGCTCACGTGGTGCTCGATGCGGTAGCGCTCGTCGTCGACCCACACCGCGCCGAGGCCGGACACCTCGCGCACCACCTGACGGAACCGCGGGACCTCCGAGACCCCGGCCTCGAGCAGCCGGGTGAGCTTCGCGGCGTCGAGCGACCCGTCGGGCGAGACGAGGCCGCCTCCCTCGAAGACCATCAGGGCGCCGATGTGCATCATCAGGGCGCCGCCCTCGATATCGAAGAAGACCCGATCGGTGGCAGAGAGCTTCTCGATGTCCATGGCGGAGGTCCCCCTGGTGGCCCCTGAAGTCTGGTCACGAGCGCCCTCAGCCTCAAGCCGGAGCGTGGCGATCGGCAGCCGACCGACGAGGGGCACATGGTCCATGATGCGCGGGTGAAGCCCGACGAGCTGCCCATCCACGCTGTCCGAGCGGCCTTCGACGCCGCCCTCTCCGCCGGCCCGGTGGTGGTCTCCTCCCCCACCGGGTCAGGCAAGTCCACCGAGGTCCCCCGCTGGGCCACCTCGCGCGGCCGGGTGCTGGTCGTCGAGCCCCGCCGCGTCGCCTGCCGCAGCCTCGCCTCCCGCGTCGCCGAGCTCGAGGGCACCCCCCTCGGAACCACCGTCGGCTACGCCGTCCGCGACGAGTCGGTCTCCTCCGAGGCGACGCGTATCCTCTTCGCCACGCCCGGCGTCGTGCTCCACGCCCGCGACCTCGCCAGCCGCTTCGAGACCCTGGTGCTCGATGAGTTCCACGAGCGCAGCCTCGACCTCGACCTGCTGCTCTCGCTCTTCGCGGGCCGCCCCTCCCCCCGCCTCGTGGTGATGTCCGCCACCATCGACGGCGACCGCGTCGCCCGCCACCTCGGCGCGGTGCACGTCACCGCCGGGGGCCGCGCCTACCCCGTGGACGTGCGCCACCTCGACCCCGGGCCCTCGCTCCCCCACGCCGACGAGCTCGCCTCCCGAGTCGCTCGCGCCGTCGAGGCCGCCGCCGACGACCCCGGCGACGTGCTGGTCTTCCTCCCCGGCAAGGCCGAGATCGACGCCTGCGCCCGGGCCCTGAGAAGCAACGCCTTCGAGGTGATCCCGCTGCACGGAGGGCTCTCGCTCGACGAGCAGCGGCGGGGCTTCGAGCGCACCGCGCGGCGCAAGCTCATCCTGGCGACCAACGTCGCCGAGACCTCCATCACGCTCCCTGGCGTCGGGGTGGTGATCGACGCGGGCCTCGTGCGCCGCACCCGCTACCACGCGGGCCGCGGGTTCCTGGCGCTCGGTCCCATCGCCCAGGACAGCGCCGCGCAGCGCACGGGCCGCGCAGGGCGCACGGGCCCCGGGGTCTGCTACCGGCTCTGGGGGAGGGTCGCGATGCTGGAGCGGGCGACGCCGCCGGAGATCCACCGGGAGTCGCTGGTTCCGCTGGTGCTTGGCGCTGCGGCGTGGGGTCGTCGCGTGGACGCGCTGCCGCTCTTCGACCCGCCGAAGGCCGCGGCCCTCGACGCGGCGAGGGAGGAGCTCACCCTCCTCGGCGCCATCGACTCCGAAGGGGCGCTCACCCCGCGTGGCCACGAGCTCTACGGGCTGCCGCTCGACCCTCCCCTCGCCCGGCTGCTCATCGAGGCGCGAGGCAACGGCAGCCTCGACGACGTGATCGACCTGGTCTCGGCGCTCGCCGTGGGTCGCCCGCTCTTCCTCCCTGGCGGGCCGGGCGAGGACGACGAGCTGCGGCGGGGGGAGTGCGACGCGACGGCGCTGATCCGCGCGGTGAGGGAGGGCCGGGAGCGGGAGGACGGGCTGTCGTACATGGCCCTCGGCGAGGCCCGACGCATCCGGGCGAGGCTGCGCCGGGCGCACGGCCTGGGGAGCGCTCCGACGGGGGCTCCCATCGACCGGGAGGCCCTGGTGCGCACCGCCATCGCGGCGGACCCCCGCTCGGTGCACGTCGCGAGGGTGCGGGGGCGCAGCGTGGCCTTCAGCAACGGGGGAACGGAGCTGGAGCTCGCCCGGGAGAGCCTCGCGCAGCGGGTGAAGGACCTCGACGCCATCGTGGTGTTCGAGTCGCGCGCCCTCGGGGTGGGCCAGGACGCTCGGGTGCTGGTGACCTGCGCGAGCCCGGTGCCGCTGGCCACGGTGGCCCGGGCGGGCCTCGGCCGAGACAGGCTCGATCGGGTACAGCTGGAGCGCGGGGTGATCGTCGCCCACGTCGAGCGGGTCTACGCCAACCGGGTGATCGCGACGAGGGAGGAGACGCCCTCTGGGGAGCTGGCGCGCGAGGCCATCGCGACGCTGTTTCTTCGCGGGAGCCTGTTCAAGCAGGCGCTGCCGGTGACGCGCGACCGGCTGGCGCTCTCCCGGCTGGCGGTGAAGCTGGGCCACGCCGCCGAGCTCGCTCCGTCGACGCGGGGCGGGCCGACGATCGAGGCGTGGGTAGCAGCCCGGCTGGTGGAGCTGGGCGTGGAGGGCGGCGACGACCTGGCGCTGCTGTCCTCGGACGACCTGCTGGCGCCGGAGGTTCCGTCGTGGGTGCGCGACGAGGTGGAGCGCGACCACCCTCGCACGGTGAGCGTGGGCGACGCGATGTACGAGGCCGACTACGACCTCGACCGCCGTCGGGTCACGCTGCGCCTGGTGCGGGGCCAGCGGCGCGATCCGCCGCCGTTGCAGTACCTCCCCCGCTTCGCGGGCCTCGGCATCGTCGTCGAGGGGCCGCGAGGCGCCACGGTGCTCCGGGGCTGAGCGGTCGCCCTCGTCGGGGAGGAGTGACCCTGCGGTACTCTCCGCGGCCATGAGATCGCATCGCAAGGAGCTGTGGTTCGAGACCGCGAAGCGGATGGAGCTGGTGAAGATCATCGGGGAGTGACCGCGCGGTGGAGCGCCTTCAGGGGCGATCCGACCCACTCAGTCGCCGCCAGCAGCGTCGGCGGCGTCGGGCCCGGCGTCGAAGCACGACGCGGAGGGATCCGTGTGCACCTCGTTCCAGCGGCCGAGGCGGCAGGTCTGGGTGCGACCGCCGCAGCCCGGGACGACGTAGCCATAGCGGCACTCGACGCCCTCGAGGCCTGGGCATGGCTGCGAGAAGAGCGGGTCGTACGAGAGCATCGGACAGGAGAAGCCGACCTCGCTCACGTCGGCGGCGGCGTCGGCGGCAGCGTCGGCGGGCGAGGCGGACTCGCTGCACCCCGCCGCGAGGGCCAGCGCGATCCACCAGGGAGCGTGGCGGGAGAGGTGGCCCCTCATGACGCCCTCGCGACGCCCATGTGAGCGTGCGTCATCACGTCCGCTCTGATGCGGGGTGTGGGGGTTCCTGGCGAGCGTCGGTGGTGAGCTCCGTGGCCCCTCGCCGCGTCCTACGTCGCGCGTGGCGCGCGCCGGGAGGGCGGCGCGACGCGGAGGCTACGCTCGCAGCGCCTCGAGGAGCGCCTCCTCGCTGAACGGCTTCTGCAAGAACGTCGTCTCTGCATCCAAAACGTCGCGGGGAGCGTAGCCGGACATGTAGACGACCTTCGTCTCGGGGTGCAGGGCCAGGACGCGCTGCGCCACCTGGCGCCCGTTCATGCGCGGCATGATCGCGTCGGTCAGGAGCGCGTCGATCCGGTCGGCGCACGACTCGGCGATCTCCACTGCACCCTCGGGCGTATTGGCGACGAGCACCGAGTATCCGTTCGATTCGAGGAGGTGGCGGACCGCGTTTCGGATCGTGGCCTCATCGTCCACGAGAAGGACGGTCGCCGCGCCCGAGGTCGCCGTCGTCGCCTTCGCCGGCGCGGGGATCGCCGCCGCCCCGGAAGCCGCTCGCGGGAGATAGACCTCGAACGTCGTACCCTGGCCGACCTCGCTGTGGACGCTGATCGCGCCGCCGCTCTGTTCCACGATTCCGTACACCGTCGAGAGCCCGAGGCCCGTTCCCTTCCCCGGCGCCTTCGTCGTGAAGAAAGGCTCGAAGAGACGCGCCCGGGTGCTCGCATCCATTCCACACCCCGTGTCGGTGACGGCGCAGACCCAGTACTCCCCGCCCGCACGCCGTGGCGCTCGGCCCCGGCGCCCTCATCGACGTCGAGGTTGCGGGTCTCGATCAAGACGCTCCCGCCGTCGGGCATTGCGTCGCGGGCATTGACAGAGAGGTTCATCAACACCTGCACGAATTGCCCCGGGTCGACGCGCACGAGGGCGGCGCCGGGCGCGAGCGCCGTGCGAAGCTCGATGTCCTCGCCGATCAGGCGCCTCAGCATCGTCACCGCGTCCGCGACGAGCTCGTTGAGATCGAGCACCCTTGGCTGGAGCACCTGTTGACGAGAGAACGCTAGCAGCTGCCGCGTCAGCCCGGCCGCGCGCTTCGCGGCGTTCAGGGTATCGTCGAGCAGTGCATGGAGCCCGCTGACGCCCGCGGGCTGCTTTCGCGCAAGCTCGGTGCACACGGTGATCACGAGGAGGAGGTTGTTGAAGTCGTGCGCGACTCCACTGGCGAGCCTCCCCACGGCCTCCATCTTCTGTGCCTGACGCAGCTGGGCCTCACTCTGCTGGAGTGCCTCCTCCGCGTCGAGACGCGCGGCCTCCGCCGCCTTGCGCGCCGAGATGTCTTCGATGCCCGTGATGAGATACATCGGTCGCCCGGCCGCGTCGTGCGCGAGCGTCGTGGTCACATGGGCCCAGACGAGCGAACCGTCTTTTCGGACGTAGCGCTTGTCGAAGGAATGCGACTCGCGAGCCCCACCGACGACCTCGCCCGCCGCCGAGTAGCTGGCCGTGAGGTCCTCGGGCGCCGTGATGTCGGCGAACCTCCGTGTGAGCAACTCGTCCGCGGAATACCCGACGATGTCGCACAGCCGCGGGTTCACCCGCAGAAACGCGCCGTCGAGCGACACGTGGGCGATGCCCACGGCAGCCTGCTCGAATGTCGCGCGGAAGCGCTCCTCGCTTTCTCGAAGCTCGGCGTTGGCGCGCTCGAGCGCCCCGGTGCGCTCCTGCACGCGCCGCTCGAGATCCTCGTGGGCCCGTCGAAGCGCCTCCTCCGCGCGGACGCGCGCCGTGATGTCGCGAATGACGCCAAAGAGAATCCTGTTGCCCCCGGCGTCCAGGCACAGGGCCTTCTTCGTCGAGATGACGTGGACGTCTCCGGCCCGATCGGTGAACGACTCCTCGTTTTCGTTCGTTTCGCCGGTCGTGAACAGCGCGTCGTCGAGCCGCCAGAAGACGTCCGCCTCCTCCTTCGGAAAGAAATCGTAGTCCGATTTTCCGAGGAGTTCCTCGCGCGAGTGTCCCATGAAACCGCAGAACGCCTCGTTCAGCACGATCCAGGCGTGATGCTCGTCCTTCACGAAGATCGGATCGGGGATCGTGTCGAGGATCGTGTGGACAAACGCCTTCGCCCCGTCGAGTTGCTGCTGCACGTCACGGAGCCGCGCCGCGTCCGAGGCGAGACTCGCGCGGAGCTCACGCTCCACGGCCAGGAATTCTGCCTCTCGCCCCTCGAGCTCCGCGATGCGATGGCGTAGCGCAGCGAGCACGCGCGCTCCTCTTCTCCGCTCTCCATTGAACCCAGACATCGCCGCCCCTAACGTCGACACGATGCCACGGGCGCGACGGCTTGTCAGCACTGCTCCTCGGCAGGCACTTGATGTAGCCGCCCGCGCGCGACGCGACGGCGCGGAGGGGGAACTCGAGCCACTCAGTGGCGGCCGAGCGCAAAGTCGGCGAGATCCCGCCTCGATGCTGATACCGTCGAGGCTCCACTCTCCCTCAGGAGGTTCGCGATCCATGAGACAGATCCCCCTCGACAGTTCATTACTGGCCTTCCTCGATGAGCTGGAGTTCACGGAGGCGGCGCTGACCGCCGACCCGATGGCGACCGAGCTCGCCGGTGCCTTCGAGGAGCAGATCGGCGAGTGGCCCGACGTCTTCCGCCGGCAGCGCAGCGCGCGGCGGGCGGTGGTCCGCGCCGACGCCCAGGTCGCGGTGCTCGACGGCTCGCTCGACCGCCTGACGATCCGCTTCGGCGGCCAGTGCCTCGTCGAGGCGGGGCAGGACCGCAAGAGCCCCGCGTTCCGGAGGTTCTTCCCGACGGCGCCGTCGGAGTTCATCCGCGGGGCGCTGCGCAAGCAGTGCGAGCGCACCCGCGACGTGATCGTCCCGGAGATCGAGGAGCTGCCCGAGGAGTCTCCGCTGCGCGCCTTCGCCGAGCCGCTGTTGAAGGGCGCGAAGGCGGCCATCGCCGGCCTCGCGGCGCGCGCGAAGGTCCAGGGCGAGGGGGCCACGGTGGCCACGGACGTCGTCGAGTGGAAGGAGGGCGTCAACAACCTCCGCACCACCACCCACGCCGAGCTGGTGAAGATCGCCGTCGCGAACAACCTCGGCCGCTCCTGGCCCGAGGTGTTCTTCCGCAGCGCCGAGACCGCGCGCGCCGAAAGCGACGGCCACGCGCCCGCGCCCGTCGATCCTGCGCCCACGCCCTGACAGACGCCCGCTCGGACGCCGAGCGCCCCCTTCCGACGCCTCGATGGAGCCCGGTCAGACTCCGACCGACCCATCCCAACGCCCAACGCTGGCGCTCCCTTCGCACGCGCGGCGATCCGCGAGACCTCAAGGGCACGAGCGCGGAGCGCGACCGGGCAACCGCGAGACGTCGAGTGCGCGAGTCCGGAGCGCGACCGGACGTCCCTCTACTCCGACGTAGGCGGTTCCTTCGCGAACTTGCCCCGGGAGGAGCTTGAGGATCTCCTTCTGGTCATCGACGCTCGCCCGCCGGATCAGGCCCTTGAGGTTGAGCAGCGTGGGCTGAGTACCGCGGCCTCTCGCGGACGTACGCCGTGCTGCAACGGCGGCTGGCGAAGCGCGTACTCGAATCTCGGGACGCGGGGACTGGCAGAGCGGCGGACCATGGTCGCGGGCATGAGCGCCGCGCGGGCCATCGCAGAGGCACTGTAGTCCCGCAGTGAATCCAACCGCCACGGGTGGTGGCGGGTCGCGCCAGGGGTGGCGGCGGCTCGTGCGTGTGCCTCGGACGACATGCATCTCTCGCCGGGCCTTCTACGCGACGCCGGCGCGAGGCGCCGCAACCCGAGCAACGAGAAAGTCGCGGAGCCGTGATGTGTCACCCTCCAGAATTAGCGGGGTGGTATGAGTTCGGTTCCGTGCCAGCGAGGGGTCGTGATTCGGGAGGAGTCACGCCACTACCCACCCCTGGCGCCGTCGCGCCCCCGTCGCTTGACGCCGCCCGTCGTTGGAGCCCCATATTCGGTGACGACTCCCCTGCCTGCGCTCTCGCGCGAGGCCCGCAGGGGCTTCTCGGATCTCAGGGGTGCGCTTTCATGCGCCGCCCCTCCCCGAAGGCCCCGTCCGGGCCCTGTGACCGCGAAGGCGCGGTCGTGGATGGTGCGGGCGTTATCAGGTCGATCCATCGAGTACCGCAGGGGCACCGATGGACTCGCACGTCGAGGTCTTGGGCACCGCTCGCCGCACGCTGCAGTCCTGGCTGGTCCCGTTCGGATCTCGACCTGGCTTCACCTCACGGCCAGCTTCTTCCGCTTTGTTGGTGAGGATGACGACGAACCGCGACCAGCCCGCATCGTGAACGGACCTGGCGAGCATCCTCGCGCGAGCCCCTTCACGTTCAGGTCTTCGACGGCGACGCGGTCGTACGTCTGGACGATCGCTCTCGCGGTCTTGTGATGGAAGTCCTTTCGGATGTTGCGGACGTGGGCATGCGTCTTCGCGAGGAGACGGCGGGCCTTGCCGCGGCGCCGCGACCCTCGCTTGCGCCGGGAGACCTTGCGCAGGGCGCGCTCGACGGCGATGCGAGCCGTCTTCAACGGTCGGGGGTTGGCGACCAGTTCGCCGTTGGAGAGCGCCGCGAAGGTCGTGAGGCCCACGTCGATGCCGACGCTCCGACCCGTGGCGGGCAGCGGCTTCGCGGGCACCTCGCGGGTGATGAGCGCGTACCAGTGCCCGTCGCCGTCAAGGGTGACGCCAATGGTCGTGAGCGCACCTTCCATCTCGCGGTGCTGCTTCATCTTCACGTTGCCGATGCCATGGAGACGGACCCTCGCGCCGCCTGCGACGATCGCCGCGCCGTTGCCCCTGCCCGCGTCCTTGAAGGTGAACGTGGTGTAGCGGTCGCGGCTCTTGAAGCGCGGGTAGCCCGGCGTCTGCCCGGACTTCAACCGGCGGAAGAACCCTCGAACGCGCGGTCCAACCGCTTCACCACGTCTTGCAGCAGGTGCGTGTGGATGCCCGCGTAGTCGGGGCACTCGGGGTCGTTCTTGATCGCCGTGAGGGCCTTCTCCTGCGTGGCGTGGGTGACCTTCACCCCGTGGTGATAGCCGTCGCGCCGCTCTTGCAACGCCGCATTGTAGAGGAACCGCAGTCGCCCCAGCAGCACCCCGAGCGCATGCTCTTGAGCGCGCGTGGGATAGAGCCGGAACTTGTAGACGCGGAGCACTACGGCTGACAGGTTACGCAGCGCCCTTCGACGGGCAAAGGAGGCATCGGGGAATGCGTGCCGGATGGATATACCTATCGGACGATCGACGTTTGTCCGCGTGGCGTACCTCCCAGCTGCCACCCGAGGAGGGGCTTGACTGCCCTCGGTCACATTCTCCCCATGGCCTCCGCTCCTCACGCTCATCGCCCTGCGCCGCGCTCTCCTTTGGGGCGAGACGCACGCCCTCTCGCAGGTCGCCCTTCGCCCGGAGCCCAGGAGAGGTCGCCACGCCGCCCAACGCGCGAGCCCGGCTCCCACGCAAGACGGTCAACGTCCTCGACGGTCGAGACCTCGCTCGCCCGCGGCGTGGTGCTCCAGGACACCGGGCGCATCCTGACGGCGCTTCGTCCCGGTGCGGGAGGCCCGCGACCTGCGCGTGGTCTACCCTGATGGGCGCATCGACCGGGCGCGCGTGGTGGCGACCGACCCCGCCTGGGGCGTGGCGCTGCTGGAGGGCAACGCGGGGCGCTGGGTCGAGGGGCTGCGCATCAGCGACCGCGACGGCAGGGCGCGCGACGAGGTGAGCTGGGTCCCCCATCGCAGGATCGCGGGGTGTCGAGCGGCCCTTGCGACGGCGCCGGTCCTTCTCGTCGGAGGCAACGCGGCGTTGCTGCGCGACGTTTGGGAGCTCGACCTTCATCCTCGTTAACAGCGCGGTTTGCGGCGGGTCTTCCACCACGCGACCGCCACCCTGGTCGGGCTCATCGTCCCGCCCGACCGGGAGATGAGATCACCGGCGCGGACGTCGCGTTCG
>JADJAE010000081.1 GCA_016704445.1 Deltaproteobacteria bacterium | reverse complement strand
GGACTCTAAGGCGAGCCCGGAGGCGGTGTTCGAGGTGGTGGCGGGGGGCTGCGCGGCGGAGGGAGGGAGGATTCCGGAGCGGTGCGTGCTGGTGATGCAGCGGGCGCGGGTGCGCTACGTGGCGGGCGCGGTGGTGGGGCTGCGCATGGCGCTGGAGGGCGTGTGCCGCGGGCTCGATTGCGGGGTGGGAATGACGTGCGTGGAGGGGGCGTGCGGAGTGAGCGAATCGGCGACGGTAGAGGGGGGATGGACGCAGGTGTGGGGGAGGTGGATGTTGGGATCGGGGACGATGACGTCGGGGCGGACGTCGGGATGGATGTCGGATTGAAGTGCCCCGCTGGGCATGCGCCTTGCGGGACTGGAGGGTGCATCGATCTGGTAGTGTCGCGAGAGCACTGTGGGGCGTGCGGTCGGGCGTGCCGCGCGGGGCAGACCTGCAACGGCGGCGTCTGCGGATGTCCCGTTGGGAGAAACGAGTGCATGGGCAGTTGCGTCGACCTTCGGAGCGACGGCGCGAACTGCGGGACGTGTGGGCGCGCCTGCCCGGCGGGCCAGGTGTGCAGCGCTGGGGCGTGCGCGATGTCATGCACAGGCGGGGCGACGAGCTGCGGAGGGTCGTGCGTGTTCCTGGCGGGCGACCCGGCGACCAGGAGTTGCGGCAACGCGTGCGTGCGAAGAGCCAACGCGGCAGTCGATTGTCGATGGATGTGCCTGGCTACGTGTGATGGCGGTTGGGGGGATTGCAACGGCAACGCGAGCGACGGGTGCGAGACACGGCTGGCCGACAGCGCGGACCATTGCGGGATGTGTGGGAACCGATGCCCAGGGGGTCGTTGCGTGGCAATGGCATGCGTCACGGGAGCGAGCGACGCGGGCCGCCCGGACGCCGGGACTTCAGATGGCGGCCGGACCATTTCATGCGTGCTGGCCCGGTCATGGTTCGCAGGTGCACAGGAGAAGACGCATGTTGTCTGGTCGTCGGTGGCGCTGGCGCCGGCTGCGGTTGTAGGGCTCCGTTTCCCCTCAGCAGCTGCGTACCCTGTAGCTGATGGTCGTCACCGCGCCCAGAGCAGCGCGAGGTCCAGCTCTATCGCTTCAAACGGCTCGGCCCGTACGCGCCCTTCCCCTTCGAAGGTGTCGACCTCGCGCCAGCGCCCGTCCACGACGCGCCACACCTCCAGCACCCGATCGCGGGGGTCGACGAGCCAGAGGTGCTGCACGCCCTCGCGGCGATAGATGCGCATCTTGCGCCCGCGGTCGACGGACTCCGTCGACTCGGAGAGCACCTCGCACACCCAGTTGGGAGCGAGCGTGAGTGCGGGTACGTCGGGGAGCTGGGGCATGCGCTCGCGCCGCCAGCCGGCGATGTCGGGGTCGATGATGTCGGGCCGCGCCCCGAGCTGGAGCTCGGGCTCGATGAGGAAGACCCAGCCGCCGGGGCCGCCGCGCCCCAGTCGAAAGGGCGCCCGCAGCTCGGCGTGCAGCTCGCCAGCGGCGTTGCAGTGCGTGACGCGCGGGCGCGCCGTCATCACCAGATCGCCGTCGAGGATCTCGACGCGAGTGCCCTCCGGGACGTTGCGCCAGGCGTCGACCACGGCCTTCCGTAGGTTGGGGAACCTCCCTCCATCTCGTCCGACGGGTCGGTCGTCACACGGCGAGCATGCGCGCGCCGCCGGGGTCGTTCAACCGGCGGTTGTCTCGTCGCCCGCGGTGGCGTAGGAGGCGCCTTCGAGAACCCCGATGAAGCCGCGCACCCCTGCTGCCTCGACCCCGCCAACCGCTGTGGAACCCGCTGGGAGGTGCTCATGAAATGGGTCACCCGCAACACGGGCAAGGGGGTCCGCATCGTGGCGCTGAAGGGCGACGAGCAGGGCAAGGCGCCCTTCTTCGCGCAGCCCGTGGGCTTCGACGGCCGGGCCTTCTTCGTGGCGGGCGACCGCGGGTGCGACACCGAGAAGCTGCTGCACGAGGCGTGTCACTTCCTCGTGGCGCCGCCCGAGCGCCGCAACATGGTGAACTACGGCCTGGGCCCGGGGCCCTTCCGCCCGGTGGACGACTTCGTCAGCGACAACGAGGAGGTCACCGTCGGGATGCTCCAGGGGAAGCTCGCGCCGGTGTTCGGGCTCCCTGAGCACAAGCTGGCGAAGCTCGATTACAACGTGGCCAACAAGCGACACCTCGACTGGCCCGCGTGTGAGCAGCGGGCCGAGGAGGTCTACGCGCGGGTGGTGGGCACGCTGCCGAAGGGCTGATACCAACGGGCGGCCGCCAAAGCGGCAAGATTGGTATCAAATGAATAGGAGCGCAGGCGCGGAGGTCGTCCTGCGCGGCAGCGCCGAGGCACGAGATCGCCGGTGAGCTCCGGTGGCTGCGGACCCCGGTGACGCCTCCGCGGATCCGATGTCCCCCCTTCAGACTTCCTCCAGCCGACCGTTGGTGGCGTTCGACATGGTCGAGCCCGCTTCGGGCGCCATCCACGTCTGACACCCCGATGACCCTACGCAGCTCACTCGCACTCCTCGCCTTCGGGCTCGCGCCGCGGCTCGCTGCCGCCCAGGCGCCCGCGGAAATCGAGGCGTCGTGGCGCTCGCTGGTCGCGGCAGCGCTGGCGGCGCAGACCGCCGGCGACCACCCCCGGGCCCTCGAGCTCGGGCAGCGCGCGGTGACCATCCACGCCTCGCCCTCGCTCTACCGCTTCGTCGCGCAGGAGCAGTCGCACCTCGGGCTGCTCGTCCCGGCGCTCACCTCGGCGCAGCGCTGCGTCGACGCGCTCGCCGCCGACCGGAACGCGCCCGAGCGAGCGAGCACGATGGCGACCTGCTCGACCCTGGTGCGGACGCTCCAGGCGCGCGTGGGGCACCTCGTGCTCGAGGTGGCCTCGCCGCCGCCGGAGGGTCTGTCGATCATGGTGGCCGGGTCGGCGTTGCCCTCCGCGCTGTACGGGGTGCCGTACCTGGTGAACCCGGGTCGCGTGACCATCGACGCCACGGCGACCGGGCGGGCGGCCCTGCACCGCAGCGTCGAGGTGCCGACGGGCGGCACCGTGCCGGTGCGCGTCGAGCTCCCGGTCGAGACGCCTACCCCGGCGACCCGGGAGGCCGCCCCCGTCCACGCGGCCGCGCCCGCGCCGTCCGTGCCTCCGCCGCCTGGGCCCTCGCCACGCGCCGCGCCGGGCCGGCAGGGATCGGCCCGCCGGACGCTCGCGTGGGCGACCGCGATCGGCGGCGCCGGGGGAATGGTCACCGGGGCAGTGCTCGCCGGGATGCGGGAGGGCGCCGTGTCGTCCTTCAACGGCGCCGGCTGCGTCGAGGATCAAGGGGTCGCGACGCCCGCTGGCAACTGCCGGAGCGACCAGTCGACCGCCAACGCGCTCTCGCCCGCGGTGGTGGCGAGCTTCGTCGCGGGCGGGGCCCTGGCCGCGGCGTCGGTGGTCCTCTGGGTGACGCTCCCCTCGCGGGCGGCGGACCGGGCCTCGATCGCCTGCGCGCCTGCCCTGGGCATGCACGGTGTCGTCTGCGGTGGCAGGTTCTGAGGAGGCGGAGAGGCTCATGCGCGCTGCCATCAATCTGGGTGCTGTCCGTCGCGATCGCGATGGAGGCCTGTTCGAGCCTGAACCAGGGCGTCCTCGACGCCGCGTCCGACGGCCCCGGCGCGGACGGCGCCGCGGACGCAACCGCGGACGTCACCCGAGCTGACGTCACGGAGACTGACGCCGTCGATGCCCCGGCTCTCGTCGACGCCGTCGATGCCCCGGCTCTCGTCGACGCCGTCGATGCCCCGGCTCTCGTCGACGCCGTCGACGCCCCGGCTCTCGTCGATGCCGTCGACGCCCCGGCCCTCGATGCGATGGACGTGCCCTCCGTCGATGTGATGGACGTGCCCTCCGTCGATGCGCCCGACGTACGCCCGGCCGACGCGCCCGACGCCGTCGCGGCCGACGTGCCCCGCGTCGACGTGCCCCGCGTCGACGTGGTCGACGCCGCGCCGCCCGATGTCACCGACGCGGCCGTCGCCGACTCCCCTGACGCCGGGGCCGACGCGGGTGGCGCTCCCGACTGCGGCGTCGGGCGGCCGACCTGCGCGGGCCGCTGCGTCGATCCGCTGACCGACCTCGCGCACTGCGGCGCCTGCGGGACGGTCTGCCCGAGCCGCCCCAACGCCGCCCCCAGGTGCACGGCGGGCGCGTGCGGGCTGTCCTGCGCCACCGGCTTCGTCAACTGCAACGGCGTCGCGACCGACGGCTGCGAGGTCGACACCCTCGCCTCGCTGGCCAACTGCGGCGCCTGCAACAACGCCTGCCCGTCGCTGCCCAACAGCACCCCGCAGTGCTTCGGCGGCGCCTGTCGCCTCATCTGCGCCCCTGGCTTCGGGGACCGCAACAACGACCCGGCGGACGGCTGCGAGATCAACGTCGTCGGCAACCCGCGCTACTGGGCGCCTGCAACCGCGTGTGCGGCGGGGGCACCGGCTGCGCGGTCTCGGCCTGCGTGAACATCCCCACGCCGCGTCCGCTCTCGCCCCTGTCGACCTCGACCGTGACCACCACGCGACCGACGGTGCGGTGGGCCAACCTGCCCGGTGCGACCGGCGCGGTCG
Source organism: Deltaproteobacteria bacterium (assembly GCA_016704445.1). Taxonomy (GTDB): domain Bacteria; phylum Myxococcota_A; class Polyangia; order Polyangiales; genus SCUS01. The sequence goes on along the minus strand of JADJAE010000081.1, from coordinate 24,059 downwards.
TGTACGTCGCCGACAACCCGGGCATGCTCGGCGCGCGCCCCTTCGCCGCGACGCAGGCCTCGAGCCTGCGGCTCGACGAGCTCACGCCCGGCGTCTGGTACTGGTACGCCCAGGGGGTCTCGGGCACCGCCGGCAACACCGGCGCCCAGGTGAGCCCGGTGTGGCAGTTCGTCGTCCCCAACCGCGACTCGCGCGTCGACCGGAGCTTCGGCGTCGTGTCGGACTTCAACCGCGACGGGTACGGCGACCTCGCGGCGGGCCTCGCGGGCGCGACCAGCGGCTATCCGAGCTCGAGCGGTCGCGTGCGGATCTACCTGAGCAACCCCGGCGGCGTCGCCAGCCTGTCGACGGTCCTCTACGCGGGAGGTCCCGAGACCAACAGCGCCGCCACCGTCGCGTTCGGGACCCTGGTCGCCACCGGCGGCGACACCAACGGGGACGGGTACCCCGAGCTCCTGGCCACGGCCAGGTCCACCGACGGCGTCACGGGTCAGGTCCTGGTGTTCCGAGGGTCCAACACCGGCGTCGCGGTCGGGTCGTCGCTGGTGCTCACCGCCGCGGGCTCGACGCCGGAGTTCGGGCGCTCGATCAGCGCCGCCGGCGACGTGAACGGCGACGGCTACGGCGACGTGGTCGTCGGCGCCAGGGGCCAGGCGCACGTGCTCTACGGCAGCGCGTCGGGCCTCGTCGGGTCGAGCCGCACGGTGCTCACCGGATCGCCCGGCGACGACTTCGGCTTCTCGGTGGCGGGCGCCGGCGACGTGAACGGCGACGGCTTCGGCGACGTGCTCGTCGGCGAGCCGGGCTTCGGCGGCAACACCGGGCGCTTCCACCTCTACTTCGGCGGCGCGGCGGGGATCGCCACGGCGCCCGACGTCTCCCGGGCGGGCAACACCTCGGGCGGGCGCCTCGGCTACAGCGTCGCCTGCGCCGGCGACCTCAACGGGGACGGGTACGCCGACGTCGCCGTCGGCGCGCCCAGCGTGCGCACGGGCGAGGTGCTGGTGATCCCTGGCAGCTACGCGGGGCTGCTGCTCGGCAGCGCCCTGTCGGTGGCCCCCTCGGTCGCCGTGCTGCGCTTCGGCGCCTCGCTCGCGGGCGTCGGCGACGCCGACCTCGACGGCTACGACGACCTGCTGGTCGGCGCGCGCGGCAGCCCCAGCACCCTGGGCGCGGCCCACCTGCTCCGCGGCCGCGAGGTGATCTCCATCGGCCTCACGCCCTTCGTGCTCGAACCGTCGGCCGCGGCGCTGGGCAACGGCGCGGAGTTCGGCGCCGGCGTCTCGGCGTAGGCGACGCCGACCACGACGGCTTCCATGGACTTCGTCGTCGGCGCCCCCTGCGCGCCCTTCGGCCCGTCCTGCGGCACCGGAGGGTCTTCTTCTTCCGCGGCGCGGCGCAGCCCCAGTCGGGCGCCGCGACCTCGATCATCTCCACCAACGACTCGCGCGCGGCGACTTCGGGCGCACTCGCGCGCTCCGCGTCGTGGCTCTCGCGCGTGCGCCAGAGCGCCAAGTAGGGCGCCGCCAGCTCCGATGGCGCTGCGGTAGCGCCTCAACGCGATCGGCGGTCGGCGGGTGCGGTCTCGCGCCCCGATCGCATCCTACCCGTGCGTCGCACTCTCCTTCGGGCTCTCGCCCGGGGCGTCGGTCACCGGGGCGCTGAGCGCCGGCGGCTCGTCGATGTCGCGGGCCACGCTCGGCACCTCGTGCTCGCCGTGCACGGGGTTTCTCGCCAGCTCGATGAAGGGCGTGGCGTCGAAAACGCATCGCGGCTGAAGAATATTGTTGACGCGTTTTAGGGGGGGGGGGCGATAGAAGCTCAAGGGGAGTCGAGCATTGGGAGCAATGGCTCCTTCGATGCGCTCCGTCGGGGTTCACGTATCTCCTCCCGGTAGGGCCCGGGTGGAGATCGGAGGGGGGATCGATGGCGTACCAGCGGGGCTACGACGAAGAGATCGCGCGCACGGCTGCGCTGGCGTGTATCAACGACGGCGAGGAGGGCACCTACGCGCTCTCGCTGGAGTCCGACGAGACGACGACGGTCGACGATGTCAGCCCTGGAATCTACCGGGTCTTCCTCGGCGGCATGGACGGCACGAAGGTCGTCGCGATCACGACCACGACCGCGGCCGAGGGCGGGCCCATCACGCTGCCGACACCTGGCACTACCCCCACGCCGACCGACAACCCGGTCGGGCTCTTCCCCGGCAACGTGGTCGAGCGCCTGCGGGTGTTCGCGGGCTTCGAGACCGTCAACGCCCGGCTCGTCTCGGGCGCCGGCACTCTGTACCTCGTGCAGGTCGTCCAACTGGCCTGAAGGGACGCGCCATGACCACCGCCATCATCAGGCTCACCCCGGGGTTCGACGCGTAAAAGGCCGCGGAGGTCGGGAGCGAAGGGGGCTTCGTCGCGCCCGTTGACGAGGTCGTCGAGGTGCTCGGCTTCCGCTCGATGCGGGTGACGCTTCGGGTCGTCGACTTCGAGGGCGTCACGGGGCCCACGGTGCTCGCCATGTCGATGCTCACCGGGATGGACCTCAACGAGCCCGGCAGCTTCACCAGCGTCGGGTCCTTCGAGTACGTCACGACGGCGCCGGCCTTCATCCACCGCGTCTGCACGATCTCCAGCGCTACGTGCGCTGGAGGGTCATCGGACTCATGGGCGCCGACGCTGTGTCCTTCGTCATCGAGGGCGTCGCGTACGAGTGACCTCCCTCCGCCTCTCGACCCCACTGCCCAATCACTCTGGAGAACCGCCATGGCTGGACAACTGCTCAACATCACCCGATCCATCGTCACCCTCACCGACACGTCATCCCTATGGCAACAAGGAAAGGATGCGCTCGATGTCGTCGGATACGGCGGCGGCCGCTTCGATTTCGGCCTGAAGGTCTACCTGCTGCAGGGCACGAGCACCTTCGACGTGACGGTCAAGCTGTACACGTCGATGTACAACGACGACAACGTGGACAACTGGATCCTCCTGGACTCGTTCGCTGCGGTGGACTCGTCCAACACGGCGGTGAAGCTCAGCGTGTCCAGCGGCGTGCTGCGGTACATCAAGTGGAAGCTCGACTACACCAACATGACTCTGGTCTCCTTCGAGGTCCTTGGCGTGGCCTGGTAGCGGGTCAGGAGTCCGAGAGATCCCCTCTCCTCCAGGAGCTTTGGCGGCAGGGAGCGATAGGGTAGTCGACCCTCCACCAGACGCTGGAGAGCATCGTCATTCACACCGGAGACACCTCATGGCCGGACAACTGATCAACGTCACCCGCGCGCTCGCCACGCCCGACTTCGACCCCTTGAAGCCCTACTGGCAGGCGCCGAACGAGGACCCTCGACGTCGCCGGATACGGCGGACCGCTTCGATTTCGGCCTGAAGGTCTACACCCATCGAAGGCACCTCGCCGTCCGTGACCGGCAAGCTGTACACCTCGATGTGCAACGACGACGATGGCGACGTCTGGGCGCTTCTGGGCTCGTTCGCGGCGGTGACGGCGTCGAACACGACCGCTGCACTCAGCGTCAGCAGCGGGATGCTGCGCTATGTCCGATGGAAGATCGAGCACAGCAACATGACCCTGATCTCCTTCGAGATCCTCGGCGTGGCCTGGTAAGCCCCCGTCGGCCCATGAGCCTTGCCCTCTTCACCCGGAAGCCTCGCTGGGTCACCGCCGCGGGGCCGTGCACCCTCGACGAGACGATGGAATTCCGCGGCTACCGCTCGCTGCGGGTTACCCTCCGGGTGCTGGGCTTCAAGGGGGCCACGGCTCCCGTGCTCTGGGTCGCGATGGAGACGAGCCTCCACCCCGACCGGGACTTTGGCAGCCTCGGGCGCTTCTGCCCCGTCGCGCGGAACGGCGGGGTCGAGGTGCTGAACTGCGACTACCTCATGCGCTACGTACGGTGGAACGTCGTGCGGTTCGACGGCGCCGATGCCGCGTGCTTCACCCTGGAAGGAGCCGCCGGCGAGTGACCATCAACCCTGACATGAGGGCTCATGCCGTTCGGTCCTGAACTCCTGGATGTCACCCGTCACGCCAACCCGGTGCGGAGAGACACGGGGCCTCGCGGCTCGCCGTTGGTGGCGGATCCCAACTGGTCGAACGTCAAGCGCTTCCGCGATGCGATCGAGGTGCTGCTCGCGGGCGCGACCTTTCCGACAGGTGGCATCCTCTACCTCCCGCCCGGCCGGTACCTGATCGAGAACGACCTGCCCGAGGCGTGGGTCGAGAATCTCTGGAACCGTTCCCGTCGAGGGATCACCGGCCTGACTTGGGGGCCGAGCGTCTGAACCACAATGTCTTTGGAGCTTCCCTCCGATTCCCGGCCGGGATCACGCTCTGGCTCGCGCCCGGGGCGGTGCTCGTCCCCGCAGACGGCGCCATCGTGCACATCGAGTCCGACCTCGTCTGCGACCCCATTCAGGTCTTCGACCTGTCCCTCGGGGGGCTGATCGTCTTCGGCAACCGCGTTCCCAAGCTGTTGCCGCAGTGGTGGGGCGTATACCCAGGCGAAGACCACGCCCTCGCCATCAGGCCGCCATCGATGCCGGCATCCACAACCGCAGCATCCTCTGGGAAGGTGGGGCAACGAACCGTAGCCAGCCACGAAGAGGTGGGGACACCGCTCCCCACATCCCGATCGAACTGCGCGGCGAGTATCGACTCCGGCAGCCGGTGACGGTCCGCGGCGCCTCGACCTCGAATCAGCTGCTCCAGATACTTGGTGATCGGACGGTCGAGCAGCCCTCCCGGCGGTTGATCTCCCCATCCTTGCAAACACGGTGATCGCAGGGGTCGGTGGGCGGGACGCCGCGGCGCGCGCCTGTCGCCGACCGCCCCTTCTCGGGCGAGACCCTGCTCCGCCGACTCCACGATCGGCCTTACCCTCCGCAACGTGGCCTTCGAGGTCGGTGCCGCGGTCGGCCCCACCTGCCTCGACATCACGCCCCGGGCGACGCGGTCATGGCCGTCCGTGGTTGCAGCTTCACGGGGACGACGCCACCTCGTCAGGTTTGGGCCGACACCCTCGAACGTCGTCCCGGGATCTCGCCCTGGGCACCCGACCGAGCCGACGTGACGACTTTCAGCATGGACGCCAGCTGCCTCGCCTTCGATGAGTGCGAGTTCCGGCCGCGCTCGGGCGGCATCGGGCTCACGGTTCGCGGCGTCGAGAGCCTGCCGTTCAGGCTGCGAACCTGCGATTTCGTCGGCGTCGCGCGCGCGATGATCTCCGCCTGGATGGGAGGCTTCCTCCTCGACGGGTGCAGGTTCGACAATCGTCCGCCCGCGGAGGAGCGCCCCCCCGCCGATCTCGGCTTCGAGGAGCCCGACGGGGCCGACGTCTATCTGCGCTTCGATCCTCCCTCGTTGCAGCCGGGGTCCCGAGCAGCGTGCTGGTGCCGAGTTCTACCTCCCGGACGGCCTTCTTCACGGCGACCGGCCCGCGTCCCAGAGCCTCGCCCTCTCGACGGTGCGCCCCGCGTCCCGGGATCAACCAGCGCGTGGAGTCGCCCATTCTCCTCGGCGTGCGGCACGTCTGGCCCCGCGCCAGCAAGGCCTCGGTCCCGCTGGGGCCTGACCAATGGGTGTCCTCCATCACCTCCGTGGGCGACCGCCGTACGGCCCGCCTGGGGCGCGCGTCGCCGCTGGTGATCCTCGGGGGGCAGTACAGCGGCTCCCGAGGCCTTGCCGGGTGCGGCCGGACTCGGTCGTGGTGGCCCTCGCAGCGAGAACAGGATCACGGAGGATGGATCGAGGAGCCAGGGGCCGACATCCGGGGCGTCGGCTTCGCTCAGCCGACGGACATCTTCGGCCTGGACTACGATCGGCTGTACCGGTGATGGGCGCTCGTGGATTCCCCGCGGCTTGCGGTCGACTGGTCCTCCTCGGGCTGGTCCTCGCGTCCTGCTCGGGGGCCGCGACGAACCACGGCGCCGATGCCGCGGTGGTCGCGGATCTTGGTGATGTGAATGACCTGTCCCCGGGCCCTGACCAGGGCACGCTCGACGCGTCAGGCGACGACGTGCTCGACGCCACCGACGACCTGCCCATGGAGGGTGGCGTCGACGTTTCGATCGATCGGTCCGAGGTGTTCGTCCCCACGGCGGACGTGTGGGCGGGCGTTCTTTTCGTCGACCTGGGCGGTATTCTCATCCCGGTCGACTTTAACGCCGTGCCCGCCCCAGGGAGCGAGTGCGTCGGCGATGGCGGCGTGCGAGCGGGCGACTCGACGATCGTTCCGCCGCGGCCCGTCCGCCCGCTGTCGGTGTCGCGGGTGACCTCGCAGCGGCCGACCTTCCAGTGGATTCTGTCGGAGGGCACGACCGGCGCGCGGGTGGAGGTGTGCGCCGATCGCTGCTGCACCCGGGTGATCCAGACCCTCGACGCGGAGGGGACCACGGTGCGGCCGACGACCGCGCTGCCGCCGGGGGTGGTGTTCTGGCGGATTTTCGGGCGGCGCGCGGGGGTGGTGGGGTCGCGGGCCTCGTATACGGGAGTTCGAGGTGCGGCGACGGGACGCGCCCCACGACACGAGTTGGGGACCATCCGCGACTTCAATGGGGATGGGTTTGACGACTTGATGATGTTCCGTCCGCAGACACCCGGGGAAGTTCTGCGAACCTACTGTTGGTGCAGGGATCGACGGAGGGTCTGCACATCCCGGTATCGACAGGAGTTGTCGCAAGGCGAGTCCCCCGGTCTGGGGATGGTCGGTGACTTCAATGGCGATGGCCTTGCCGACGTCGCCTGGCGTGAGAGTGACAGACGACGCTTGCCAGTTCAGTCCTGGTTTGAAACAGCCGTCGGCTCCAGTGGGCCAATGCGCTCTTCAGCTCAGCCAGACTTCGGCATGCTCGGGCCTTGCGTCGAGTTGAATTCAGGCTCGAGCGTCGACTGGAACGGCGACGGATATTCCGACATCATCGTCAGCGTGATCTTTGGATGCGAGCTCGCTTTGCCTCCCGATGCATCAGTACTACTTGGATATTACGGATCGTCGTCGGGGTTCGCGGTCACGCCGCAATGGGCACTGAGACTCGACGGGCGATTCGCCCATCGGCTTGTATATGTCAATGCCGGCGTCGGTGATCTCAACAACGATGGCTACGGAGACATTTTTTTGTGGTCAGCAGCTTCAGCGGCGCTGGGACATCATCGATTCCTGCCGAGCATGCAATTCTCTTTGGTACCTCGTCCGGAGAGCCACGGATCGAACGAGTGCCACAACCGGCGTCATCTCCAAGGGGATGGGCCGATGGACGTCCGGCTTCGATCGGTGACATCGACGGAGATGGTCGCATCGACTTGCTTATTTCGCTGAACTACTCAAACCCCCTCTACATCTACCGGAATGCAACCGGTCTCCGGAGTCCGACCACTGTTCTCGCCGACCCTTTCGGCGGAACCAGTTTGGTTTTCGTATTCGCACGGCGATGTGAACGGTGACGGCCTCTCGGACGTGATCGTATCGTCCGAGTTGGCCTACACGATGGAGAGGGATGGTGTTCCCTTCAACGTAGGACGCGTCTATGTCTTTCCTGGCCCGATCGTCGTCCCCACTCCAATCATAGTAGAACGGTCAAGCACCGAACCGGAAGACATTCGGAGGCAGATCTTTGGGACCGATCCAATGAGCCCTGGCGATGTCAACGGAGATGGCATCGATGATCTCGTCGTCGGGGATACGCTTCATAGCCGCCTCTGCGTCCGCGCTGGACGAGTCGGCTTCGCGAGCGGGTCTCCAGACGCCTGCATGAACGACGTACGACCGTTGGTTACGGAATGGTTGTAGCGGAGGATCCATGAGCGACGACTTCGGGAACGAGTTCTTCAATCTGATGGACCTGATTCGAAGCGATCCGATGGCCCTCGCTCTCGCGCGGGACACCACTGGGCCTGGTTTGGATGTCAGCAGCCAATTCAACTACGTTATCGGCCTTGCTGGGCGGCTTGTCCAGAATGGCATCATCCTCTACCTCCCTCCCGGCCGCTACCGACTTCCCCACAACACCGCTGAGCCGAACCCTCGCACCCGCTACGAGCTCCCCGAGAACGTCCAGCTCTACCTCTGCCAGGGCGCCCTGCTGCGCCCCGAACTGAACGTCGACCTCATCATCCGTGGCTCGCTCCGCGCCGGGAAGTACCAGGTCTTCGGCTACGAGCGCGATGTCCCTTCGGGAATCGCCGGCGTCACTACCGCACCCCAGGGCCGTGTCCTCCTCTGGACCCGCCTGGTCCCGGCGGTGTACCCGGAGTGGTGGGGCGCCCTCCTGTTCGCCCGCTCCGACGTGGCCCCCTCGGACAGCTCCGATGCCCTGCAAGCGGCCATCGACGCGGCGTGCGTCCACCGCGACGACCCCGACGGCGGGGTGCGGCGCCCGTCGATCCCGGTCCTCCTGGGCAGCGTCTACGCCTGCGATCGGACCCTCGTGGTGGAGCGCACCGCGTCGAGTCCCACCCTCCACCTGATCCTGCGCGGCGCCTCGGGCCTGGCCACCGCCAACGTCGGGGGCTCTTCCATCACCCGGATGGCCACGACCGAAGCGGACCGCACCAGCGGGTGCCTGCTGCGCCTCGGCCCGGGCGTCGACTTCGACATCCAGGACGTGCGCTTCGGCATGAACGGCTCGCTCCCGACGTGGGGGTGCATCGAGATCCTCGGCGACGCGGCGGAGACCGCCCCGCGGCGCGGCCTCTTCCGCCGGTGCACCCTCATCTGCGGCAGCGACAGCGCGCTCAAAATCGACGGGCCCGCGGGGCCATCCCCTCGCCACGTCCTGCTCGATGCGTGCCTCGTCTCCCCGATCGGCACCCAGAACCTGAGCCGGGCCGGGGTGGACGTGCGCGGGGACGCCTCGGTGATGCTCCACCTCGACGACGCGTTCATGGGCGCGGGGCCCTGGGAGATCCCGCGCGGCCCCAAGGGGAGGCCTCTGGCGAGTCCCCTCCCACTCCCCCCCAACTCGACGATCTACCTGCAAGGGGCCTCGGTGCTGGTGCGGTCGACGCAGTTCCACAACGCGTCGGGCCCTCGCCCTACCCAGAAACGCGGCGGCGAGGTCGGCGAGGTCGACCTCACCCAGCCCGACGGCCAGGAGATCTTTTCGGAGCCTCCGAGGACCTTGCACATCCCTCGAAGACGCACTTCACTGCGGTGCATTGCGAGTGTCAGGGCTGGTGGTTCCTATCCCGCCCGCACGTAGGCGAGGAGCAGGTGGCGCTCGTCAACGTCGTTCACGCCAACGTGAACTGGGGCGACCGAAACAACGTCGATCGCTACCTTGAGCCGCCGCGGGGCGGTCCACCCCCGGCCGACCCAAGTACGCTCGGAAGGGGCACCCCGCCGAGCGTCGTGTGGTTGGAGAAGGGGGGGCAGTGCGTGCTCGTTGCCTGCCGCTTCGACACCAGCCTCCTCACGGACGGCGACGCGAGGGAGAACCTCACGGATGTGGCGACGGTGTTCCGGATCCTCATCGATAACGTGAGGCTGAACCGTCAGCACTTCCGCCCAGCGCAGCTCTGGAACTCGATCCCTCGACCCCCTTCGTACGCAGTCACGCTCATCGACGACGAGCAGGCGTTTGATTTCCAGATCGATCACGTGGTCCCGATCCGCGACCTCGGAGAAGGACCATGAGCCTGGGAGAGTCGTTCATCAACGTGTTCGACCCGACGGGGGGCCGCAGTGACGACGAGCTGCTCGGCACCGCACTGAGTGCAATCGGGCCGAGCCGAGACCCTGCACCTTCTGGATCTCCCGGTTGCGACCGTGGGCGGGACCGTCACCTTCCCACCGTCGGTGACCTCTCCTTCGCGCCCGGCGCTCGGCTGGTCGTCCTGAAGCGCTTGACCCTGCAGGGCTTCCTGGACGCCGGCCTGGAGGCCCGCTTCGAGGTCAGGGGAGACGGCATCGTTGAGCTGCTCGGCCCGCTGGAGGAGATCGTCGCCGACTGGTGGGTGCCCTCCCAGGGCCTCTCCCCCGTCGAGCACGCTCTCCGGGCCCTATGGAGCAGGTACGCCCACGCCGGAGAGGGCGTCCTGCCCGCACCCATCCGCCTCGATGGTCCGTACGAGCTGTCGCGGACGCTCCGCGTCCTGCCGCCCGCCGAGCTCACGGGCCGCGTCGACGTGGTGCTCCGCGGCCAGCACGGGCGCTCCCTCGACCCGCCGACCTTCGTCATGGTTCCAGTGCCCACGGCGACGATGCCATGGTCCATGCTGTCGATCGAAGCAGGCGTGGTGCTGACGATGGAGAACGTCGCCTTCGACGCGGACCCGGGCCCCGCGAACGCGCACGCCCGGTCCTGCGTGTCGCTGGAGGGGACCTTTCATGGCAGTCGCATCGAGGCGTGCAGCTTCCGCTTCGGCATCGCGGGCGTCCTGGTGAGCCCGCGGGTCCAGCAGCAGCGGGAGGCCGCGGCAGCGGCAGGCGGGACCTCCGAGAGCGTGGCGCGGAATCTCCTGGAAGATGCCATCGAACTCTCGACGACGAGCACCAACCGCCTCGAAGTGAGCCGCTGCCTGTTCACGGGCGTCTCGCTCCCTGCGGGCGCCTTCGACGGCGCTCGCGGGATCGACATCGGGCTCGGCGCGCCCACGGCGCTCACGCTGCGGGACAGCCAGTTCGTCGGCGCCTTCGCCAACGGCGTCGCAATCATCGGCGGCGAGCTGGACGTCACGGCCTGCCAGTTCGCCAACGAGACCGCCCGGCCGTTCTTCCACGGCTCGGCGGCCGCGACGGCAGACGTCCTGGTGCGCCGCTGGGGGGCTGACTTCGGGGCCTACGACCTGCCTTCGCCGCGCCCCCGCGCCGAGGACGCCCACCCGGCCGCCGCGCGACGCGCCAACGCGCGCGGCAACCGCCGCCAGCACGGACTGGCCCATCCCCACGGCCCCTCCCAGGACGTCGCCAACGTCGATCGCGGCATACCGCTCGCCAACACGCACGCGACGATCATCCACTGCATCTCGACGAGCCCGGTCTTCCTGGTGATGTTCCAGGCCTTCTCGTACTCGGGCACGATCCTGGGCGGGGCGGTGTTGACCAACGTCCGGCACAGCCCGTCGTCCGCCGCGCGTTGGAACTCCGTGGTGCTCGGGCCGGGGATGCCCCCTCGCGCGTTGATCCTTCAGGGGTGCCGCTTCGGCGACTCGGTGCTCCTCGACGCGACCGGTCCGGCCGACGTGGTGGTCGACCTCGGCACACGGATCAACGCCAGGCCGGCGTACACCCTGGGCACGGCGGTCGGTCCGGCGAAGCTCCCTCCGCTCCTCCGGGAGCGTGATTCGACACACCTACCCCGTGGGCGGCGGTGTCCTTCGGGCTCTCGCCCGGGGCGTCGGTCACCGGGGCGCTGGTCTCCGCGGGCTCCTCGATGTCGCGGTGGACGCTCGGCATCTCGTGCTCGCCGTGGATGGGGTTGCGGGCCAGCTCGATGAAGCGGGCCATCGCCTGCACCGACATGGAGAAGTCCCCGGAGCGGAAGCGCGATCGGCCGATGAGGTAGTAGACCTCGGGGTGACGGTCGGCCCAGGCGAGCTCCTCGGTGACCAGCGACTCCAGGGCCTCCGCGGCGTCCTGGAAGCGGCTGTCGCGGTCCTGCAGGAGGGCGGCGCGGTAGAGGAGGTAGCCGTAGAGCAGGCGCATCCCGGGGCCCGAGTGGTCGCGCACGCTGACGGGCAGGGCGGCCAGCGACTCCAGCGCGGCGTCGTACTGGCCGTTGTCCACCGCGCGACGGGCGCGGGTGAAGGTCTCATCCAGGAGGCGAGCGCCCTCTTGCGACATGTCCGCGCCAGGGACCGGCGGCTCCAGTCGGATGGTGGGCTCTCTCGGCGTGGTGATGGCGTCCCAGATGCCTGCGGCGCGGCCCAGCTCGGGGAGTTCCATGGAGCCTCCCGGGGAGCGGGAGGCGGCGACGGCGTCGTTGAGCACCGCCCCGGCACGGCTAGGCCGGCCGGCGGCCAGCAGCGAGACGGCCAGGTTGGCCAGGCTGCGGGCGCGGGTGGTGGCGTCGGCGTTGGGGTTGAGCTCCCGCTCGACGCGGCCGTAGGTCCAGTCCTCGGCGTACATGGTCTCGACGTAGCCGGAGAAGGCGTCGAAGCCGATGAGGTCGCGCGGCGCGGCGAACTCGATGAGCGCGTTGTCGTCGGTGTTGAGCGGCGCGGGCCGTCGGCGGCAGGTCGGCAGGGCGCACTCTCCCAGGCCGTTGGCGCGCAGGTCGGGGCGCCAGGCGCCGCGCTCCAGGCGCTCGTCGAGGTGGGCGAAGCGCAGCACCTCCTCGCGGCTGGCGAAGAGCATCCGGGCCAGCAGGTCGGAGGCGGAGGTCGCGTGCGAGGGCTCGATGGCCGCGCGGATGGTGCGGTCTTCGAGCAGGTGGTCGATGTGCACCGGGTCGATGGGGATCGGCCGGAAGGATCCCACCATGATGGTGTCGGAGCTGTACGCGTCGGCGGCGAAGACCCTCACGTAGGGGAAGGCCGTGGCGAAGGTGCGGTAGATGGTCTTGATGTTGTTGGGCGACATCTCATAGAGCTGCACCCACTGCACGAAGAGGCCATCGGGCGTCATCGACTGCTGCGCCGCGCGGAAGTGGTCGAGGGTGAAGAGGTTGGAGACCCCGGTGATCCAGGGGTTGGAGGGCTCGGAGATCACCACGTGGTACCGGCGGTCGGTGCCCGCGAGGTAGTTGCGGCCGTCGTTGTTGATGAGGTTCAGCCGGGGCATGCGCACGAAGGGAAACTCGCGCTCGCGGGTGAAGGTGAGGTGGTTGACGTCGGCGAAGTAGCGGGCGGCGTCGGGGATCCAGCGCTCGAGCTCCACGTCGTCGACGCGGCGCACGGGAAACTGCAGCGCGGTGCCGATGGTGACGCCGGAGCCGAAGCCCACGATGGCGACGTCGAGGTTCTCCGGGCCGCGGGGGTGGAGCAGCAGGGGGTAGCCCGCGACGAGCACCTGCGTGGGCATGTCGTCGCCGTTGGAGGCGTCGACCTTGCCGTTGTTCTTGAGGGCGAAGTGCACCCGGTCGGCGCCCAGCGACCAGCGCTCGACGGTCACCGTGGTGGTGACGCCGTCGCGGTAGTAGATCGGGTTGTCGCCGCCGAGGTGCTGCGCCCGGTCGCCTGCGCCGGACTCGATGCAGCGCCCGTCGCGCCGCTGGATCATCCCGTCGGCGAGCGAGAGGCGAAACACGCCGGTGGTCATCTCGGACTGGTCCCACGGGCGGGGGAAGATGCGGACGGTGCCGCGGGAGCGGGCGAGGCGGCCCTCGCGGCCGAGGGTGGCGCCCACGGTGGTGACCGCCAGCAGCACCGCGCAGAGCGGCACCAGCAGGAACTTCACCGGCTCCTCGCCGGGGGAGGCGAGCAGGAGGGCGAGGGCGAGCGCGAGGTTGACCGCGACGGCGATGTACATGGCCGTCTCCATCCCCACCCAGGGCATGATGACGAAGCCGGTGAGCAGCGACCCGAGGATCGAGCCCACGGTGTTCACCGTGTAGACCGAGCTGGTGTCCTTGCCGATCTTGTCGCGGTGCGTGGCGAAGGCGCGCACGCCCAGCGGGAAGGCTGCCCCCATGCCCACGGCCGCGGGGAGCGCGCAGAGCAGGGCGACCACGAAGGAGAGCCACTGGATGGCGCCGACGTGCTCGGAGAAGCGGATGGTCTCGTGGGCGTCGCAGTTGGTGGTGGTCGAGAGCGCCAGGTACACGAACATCCGCGGGATACGGTCCTGGAAGAAGTAGGTGACGATGGCGCCGGAGGCGATGAGGAGCTGGGTCATCGCGAGCGCCAGCGTGGGGCGCCTCCAGGCCGCGGAGATGGCCGTCCCGAGGAGCACCACCAGGGTGGCGATGACCCAGATGAGCCGCGAGACGCTGGTCTGGTAGACGACGAACTGGAGCAGCGCGACGGCCTCGATGGAGCCCGCGATGGCGAGCGTGGCCATGGGGGTGGGGCGCGCGCGCAGGATGCCCGACGCGAGGGCCGAGCCGCCGCCGATGCCGATGAGGAAGCCCATCAGGATGATGGTGAAGGAGTAGATCGACGAGCCGATCACCATGTCGAGGGCGCGCGACAGGATGACCTCGTAGGCGAGCGCGGCGAAGCCTGATCCGCCCGCGGCGAGGAGCACCACGTAGCGGGTGGCGGGGGTGGGGGTCTCCTCGATGAGGTCGTCCTCGTCGGGCACGGCGCCGGCCTCGGCGGAGTCCGGGAGGGAGTCCCCCGCGGGCTCGTCGGGGAGGGCCTCGCGCTGCGGCAGGAGGTCGCGCCAGGTCGTGGGCCAGGCGGCTCCGAGGAGCTGCTTGCGGAAGAGCACGATGAGGCCGGCGAGGGCGAGGTTGGTGCAGGCCGCGACGGCGTTGGTGAGGGAGAGCCCGATGCCGGGGAGGAGGAAGAAGCCGGCGAGGAAGGTGCCCGCGACGGCGCCGAAGGTGTTGACGGCGTAGAGGGCGCCCACGCGCTGGCCGACGCCGCCGCCCTGGCGCACGAAGTGGCGGGCGAGCAGCGGGAGGGTGGCCCCCATCAGGGTGGTCGGGGGGAGGAGCACCAGCGCGACGACGACGAAGCGCAGGAGGGTGAAGACGTCGAAGCGGTTGCCGCCGTGGTTGGTGACCCAGTGCGAGAACGGGGGATAGACGCTGCGGATGACGAGGGGGATCACCAGCGCCAGGACGCCGACGCCGGCCTCCATCGCGGCGTAGGTGAGGATCGGGAACTTCAGCCGGTCGGTGAAGCGACCGAAGATGAACGAGCCGAGCGCGAGCCCCCCCATGAAGGCGCTGAGCACCGTGCTGATCGCCGGCGTGGAGGCGCCGAAGACGAGGGTGAGCATGCGGGTCCAGATGACCTCGAAGACGAGGCCAGAGGCGCCGGAGAGGAAGAAGCAGAGGAAGGGCACCACGAGGGCGCCGAGCCCGGAAGGCCGGGCGGAAGAGGAGGCAGCAGGGGGGGTCGACACGGCGCGGTGGGACTAACGCGAATGGGCGGGGAGCGCCATATCCCGGGGCGTCTGCCGGGCGCTGAGCATCGAGTCCGGCCGGGAGCGCTGAGCATCGCGGTCGTTGACACCGGGCGCGCCTCGCGCAACCTCCGCGGCCATGCACCTGCACCGCTGGCTCCTCCCGTGCGTCCTGCTCGTCTCCGCGTGCGCCGACGAGGCCGCCAACGCGTTCACCCCGAAGCCCGACGCGGGCGTCGATGTGCCCGAGAGCCCCGCCGACGCGGGCTTCGACGCGGCGGTCGATCGCCCGGTGGCCGACGCTCTCCCCTCGGTCGATCAGCCCGCGGTCGATGTGCGCGACGCGGCCACCGCCGTCGATGCTCCGCTCTTCGCCGACAGCGGCGCGCGCACCCCCGTCTGCAGCGCCTGCACCGGGGCCGACGACTGCGGCTCCGACGGCGTCTGCGTGCAGGTGTCGAGCGGCGCTCGCGCCTGCCTGCCGCGGTGCAACCCCGACGTGCCGGTGTGCCCGGGGAGGCTGCGGTGCGTGCGCGACGTGACCCTCGCCGACGTGGCGGTGTGCGCCCCCCTCGGCGGCGCCTGCTGTCTCGACGGAGACAACGACGGCTACGGCCAGGGCGTCGGGTGCATGGGCCCCGACTGCGACGACGCCGACCCCGCCCGCACCGGCGCCGCGATGGAGCTGTGCAACAACGTCGACGACGACTGCGACGGGGTGGTCGACGAGGAGCTCAGCCGCGCCTGCTCGACGGCGTGCGGGGCGGGCACCGAGCGCTGCGCCCGCGGGGCGTGGAGCGGGTGCACCGCGCGCCTGCCCACCACCGAGGTGTGCAGCAACATGATGGACGACGACTGCGACGGGATGACCGACGAGGGCTGCACCACCGCGAGCTGCGACACCCCCGGCCCGGTGCGCTGGAACATCCCCATCGGCACCGTCGGCGGCCCCGCGTGCATCACCCGCGGCGGCGGCTTCTGCGAGGGCACCGCGTACTGCTCCGGCGCGAGCTGCTACACGACCCCGCCCGGCGGCTGCGGCGACTCCCACTGCGGCACGCTGCGCTGCAACGACGGGACGTACATGCGAGAGCGCTATTGCAGCGTGAGGGCGAGCTGCGACGGCAGCGGCGTCACCGCCACCGGCTTCACCTGGTAGGCCCGTCGGTCGAGGGCGGATTGACGCGTCCCGCTCGTCGGGCATCTGATCGCCGCGCGTGAAGTGAGCCGAGGGGGACGCCGATGCTGATGAACAGGTACGAGGAGCTCGAGTTTCTGGGCAGGATGGGCGCGGCCCTGACCAGGGTGAGGGCGATCCTCGATCGCACCCGCGACCCGAGGTCTCCCGTGGACGTGCCGCACTCCTACGACGACAAGTACGTCCTCGCGGAGTTTCTCGGCCGCGCCTCGGTGGCCTCGCTGATGCTCGCGCTGGAGACCCTCGGGCTGGACGAGGCGGGCCTCGCGACGCTCCGCGGGTGGGCGGCGACGCGCTCGGTCACCCTGCGGCTGAGGGCGCAGGAGGAGTGCTCCTTCGTGCGGGAGGTGACCCGCAAGGTGGAGTCGGCGCAGGAGCACGTGACCGAGGTGCGCACCTTCCTCGGCGGCAAGACGACCCGCACCGACAAGATCGTCACGACGATCACGGAGTACCTCTGGAGCTTCGACGCCCGCCACGAGCATCGCCGTTCCAGGGCGCCTGACCCCCGCGAAGCCCGTCGAGCTCTCGTCCAGGGGAGGGCGCGTCGAGATCAAGAGCACCACCCACCAGACCCCGAGGCCGCGCTCCGTGGTGCGCCCGCCCATCGACCTCGACCTCACGTGGGTCCTCCGTCAGATCGACGACGACGGGCGGGTGGCCTTCGCCGTCGACCGCGCGCACCCCGACTGCCACACGCCGCGCCGCAACCGGCAGGTCGACGAGGCGCTGCAGGCCTTCGACGCCGTCCAGGCGTGGTGCGCGGCCGTGACGTCGCACTTCCTCTCGGAGGTCTTCCCGGCGCAGGCCGAGCACGGCTCGACCTCGCCGCGATCAACGCCGCGGAGGTGTTCGTCCCGGCGGTGCCGCTCTTCGACCGGGGCGGCGGGGGGGAGGTGCTGCCGGTCGGGTACCTCACGGCCTTCCTCGACGAGGAGCGGCGCAGCCTCGCGGAGAAGCGCGCCCGCCTCGACGCGGCGTTCCCGCACGACGGCTCGGTGATCACGGCGCACGAGGCCGTCCTCCTCGTCACGCTGCTGCACGCGCAGGACGTCTGCCGGCACTTCGCCGGGGGCGTGGACTTCATCGAAGGGATGCTCCGCGCGCAGCTCGTCGAGGCGATCGGCAAGGAGGTGACGCCCGCGGAGTTCGCGGAGTACATGGCCTTCCACCACCGCAAGCTCTTCAAGCCGGAGTACCGCCCGCAGGCCTTCTCGTACGCGGTGCGCCGCCCCGGGCACGACCCGGAGGGGGCCCTCGGCATCGAGGCGCGCGTCGGCCGCGCGATGCCCGAAGCCATCTCGACGATCGTGGCCCGGCGGGACGCGACCCGGCCCATGAGCTTCGCCCTCGACGCCTCGACGCGGGTGTCCTTCCTGGGAGAGCGCTACCTGCACGGGTGGGTGGCGCACCAGTTCTCGGGGCGCACCGACCTCGCCCTCTCCCTGGTGGCCAGGGCGCGGCAGTTCAGCAGCTTCCTGCTCCTGGTCGGCAGGATCTCCTCGGCGGACAGCTTCGACCCCCGCTTCGGCATCATCGTGCAGAACAAGGACGTGCTGAGCATCCCGCTGATGCTGGAGCAGATCCCGACGCCCAAGGAGTTCCGCGACGCCATCGAGTCGCTGTCGCCCGAGCAGCAGCGCTTCGCCAAGGCGTTTCGCGGGATGCAGCTGGAGAGCACCCTGTTCGGCGTGTGCGTGGTGCAGATCAAGCCGCAGCTCGAGCGGCTGCTGAAGCTCCCGCCCGACAGCCTCACCAAGGAGATCAAGCTGACGCAGGACCTCCTCGCGCTCTTCATGGAGCACCAGATCCCGAGCGACCTGCTCTCCTACGACGGCCCCGAGGAGGCGGAGGCCGCGGTGAAGCTGGCGCGCGTCGGCGAGTACGTCGCGCGGATGCACGCGGTGATCGGCGAGGCGAAGCTGCGGGAGCTCGAAGAGGCGCAGGAGCGGGAGGCCTACCGGCTGGCGGAGACCGACAGCACGCCGTTTCCGGTGTCCGCGCCGATGCTCGGCTTCGTGGGCTCGGCGGCTCCCTTCGGCCCGCCGGGGGCGATGCCCTACCAAGGTCCTCCGGGGATGGGAGGCTTTCCTCCCCCGTCGCCGTCGGCGATGCCCGTCGCCGCAGGGCGCATGGCCGCGCCTCCCCCGCCCCCTCAGGCGCCCGTCGCGCCGCCCAGGGCCGCCGCGCCCGCGACGCCGGCCCCGACGCCCGCGACGCCGGTCCCGACGCCCGCGAGGCCCGCCGAGGCGGCGACGCTCGACCCGGGGGCGCGGGGCGACGACGACCCGCAGGACTACACCCGCATCCCGGCCGCGCTCGACCGGAAGTTCGAGGCGCTCGACGACGACGGCGCGCTGCGTCCCACGATCCTGGGCGTCGGCGAGGTCTGGAGCCGCAGCGCGCAGAAGTCGCTGCTGGCCGAGCGCGCCCTGACCGACCTCGGCCCGGACGATCAGAAGGTCGAGCGGGCCAGGGCCTTCGACCTGATCGACGCGCTCACCAAGTCCGGGGCGATGCCGCTCGAGCACGCGAGCCTGCACGTCGTGATCGCCGCGACGCACTGCTTCGACGACACGCTGCTCAACACGGTGATCCAGCGCAACGTGAACCCCATCGAGCGGGTCGAGCGCTCGTCCGTGATCGTGGCGACGACGATACACGGCCGCCCCGCCGCCGACCTGCTGGCGGACGACCAGCGAGAGCGCTTCTTCCTCGGCTCCCCGAGGCTCAGGCCCGACGAGCCCGTGAGAGCCGAGCCTGGCCGCGACGACCCGCCCGCACAGGCCTGACCCGGGAGGGGTGCGCCCTGGGGGCTACGGGCGGGAAAATCTCCCCGCGCTCCCTACTGAGATCTTCGCAGCGTCCGTTCATGGAGGGGTGTGAGAGCGGAGGCGCTTCGCCCCGCCGGAGGACACTTCCCATGCTCGGAGATCGCCCTGGAGAAGCTCACGCCCACGTCGCGAAGGTCACGGTCACCCTGGCGACGATTCGCGGCGAGCTGTCGACCGGACAGATGCAGGCCTTCGCGCCGAACGCCATCGACCATCGCATCGAGTCGGGTGAGCGCGGCGCCGCCCGGATGTTCGCCGCGGAGGGCGTCGCGTGGGTGGGCTTCCACCGGGAGCAGGGAGCCCCCGAGAGCCCGATCGTACGGCGAGCCACGCAGTTGATGCGGGTGCACGCCAACGGGGGGAGGAGCTTCGAGGTGCGGGTCGACCCCGCGGCGCTCACCCACCCGCTGGGCTTCTTCGGCGCCGGCGCGGAGGAGGGGCCCTACGGGGAGATCTGGTTCTATCACCACGGCGTCAACGCGAGGGAGCTGGTCGAGCCCATCGGGGCGATCATGATGCGCAAGGGCGTGCTGTCGCCGGAGCCCCTGGCGCGCGGCCTCGAGGCGCAGGCGATGGACCGAGCGCTGCCGCTCGGGCAGATCCTCGTCGAGCAGCGGGGGCTCTCGCAGGACGCCATCGCGCAGGCGGTGGAGCTGCAGAAGCGCAGCCGGATGCGCATCGGCGAGGTGCTGGTGGAGGCCGGGCTCGCGACCGAGGAGGACATCCAGGTCGCGCTGGCGGAGCAGAAGCGCCGGCAGGGGCGCAAGCTGGGCGAGGTGCTGGTGGCGCTCGGGACCATCACCGAGGCCGACCTCGCGCTGGCGCTGGCGGAGAAGTTCACGGTGCCCTTCGTCGACCTCGACCAGATGACCATCGATCCGGCGGCGGTGAAGTCCGTGCCGCGCGAGCTGCTCGAGAGGCACCTGATGCTGCCGCTGGCGCTCACCGACCGCACCGTCACGCTGGCGCTCGCCGACCCGCTCAACACCGACGGCATCGACTGCGTGCGGCTGCACCTGAAGCGCCGCGTGCTGGAGGTGCTCTCGACCCCGACGCAGCTCAAGCGCTTCGTCGCGGCGGCGCTGGGAAACGTCGACAAGGGCGACGGGGAGTTCAAGAAGATCCTGGCGCAGCTCGCGAGCGAGTCGCGGGCGAGCAGCGTCGAGGGGGCGAGCGAGGGCGACGAGGCCTCCGAGGACAGCGCGGTCATCAAGCTGGTGAACCAGGTGATCGGGGACGCCTGCCGGCGCGGGGCGTCGGACATCCACATCGAGCCCTACGGCGACGAGCGCGGGGTGATGGTGCGCTTCCGCATCGACGGCGACTGCACCGTGTTCCAGGAGCTTCCGGCGTCGGTGCGCAGCTCGCTCGTGGGGCGCATCAAGGTGATGGCCAGCCTGGACATCTCCGAGCGGCGCAAGCCGCAGGACGGGAAGATCCGCTTCCACTTCCACGACAAGATGGTCGAGCTGCGGGTGGCGACGATCCCCACGGTCAACGGCAACGAGGACGTGGTGATGCGCGTGCTCGCGTCGTCCAAGCCGCTGCCCGTCGCTCGGCTGGGGTTCAGCGAGCGCAACCTCGCGGCGGTGAAGGAGGCGGTGGTGCAGCCGCACGGGCTGATCCTGTGCGTGGGTCCGACGGGCTCGGGGAAGACCACCACGCTGCACTCGCTCCTCGGGTCGATCAACACGCCCGACGTGAAGATCTGGACCGCCGAAGACCCGGTGGAGATCACCCAGGCCGGCCTGCGGCAGGTGCAGGTGCACCCGCGCATCGGGTTCACCTTCGCGGCGGCGCTGCGGGCCTTCCTGCGGGCCGACCCGGACGTCATCATGGTCGGCGAGATGCGCGACCTGGAGACCGCCAGCATCGCCGTCGAGGCCTCGCTCACGGGTCACCTCGTGTTCTCGACGCTGCACACCAACAGCGCGCCGGAGACCATCACCCGGCTCATCGACATGGGGCTCGACCCCTTCTCCTTCGGCGACGCGCTCGTCGGGGTGCTCGCCCAGCGGCTCGCCCGCGGGATGTGCCCGAAGTGCGTGGAGCACTACCGCCCGGAGGCCCGGGAGGTGGACGACCTGGAGCGCTGGTACGGCGGTCCTCACCCGAAGATCCAGGCGCTGCGAGACGACCCGGGCGCCACGCTGGTGCGAGCGCGCGGCTGCAACGCCTGCGGGCAGACGGGCTACAAGGGCCGCATCGGGCTGCACGAGTTCCTGGTGGCGGACGACGCGCTGCGCAGGGCGATCCAGCGCAAGGCGAACATCACCGAGCTGCGCTCGCTCGCCGCGGCGGGGGGCATGACCACGCTGCTACAGGACGGCATCGAGAAGGCTCTCGACGGCCAGACCGACCTTCGCCAGGTGGTCGCGGTGTGCGGCAAGGGCTGACCAGGCACCGCTCGACGGAGCGTTGTGATATCGCCGAGGCCGCGATCCCGATGCCGAACGCCACACTGTTTCTCGTGGGCTTCCTCCAGCCCTCGGCGGCCGAGGAGAGCCGCCTCAACGCGATGCTCCGCGCGTTCAGCCGGTCGTTTCAGGAGAGCCGCTCGGCCCCGCGCTCGGCCCTGGTGGTGCTGGCGGCGATCGTCGCCGTCGCTCTGGTCGCGACCCTCGCATGGCGCGCCTTGGAGCGCTGGCAGTCCGCGCGCGCCGACGCCGAGGCCCTCGCGCGGCTCGCTCGCGAGCTGGGCCTCGACGAGGCCGACCTCGCGCTCCTGCACATGATCGCGGCGCGCGACGGCACCACGGCCCTGGCGGCGGGGAGACACCTCGACGTGTTCGAGCGCGCGGTCGCCGCCGAGCTCGATGGCCGGGCGAGGATCACCTCCGCGGACGAGCAGGACGTCTTCGCCGCCACGCACCGCCTCCGGATGCAGCTCGGCTTCGCGACGCTGCGCGCGGAGGACGCGATCATCAGCACCCGAGAGCTTGAGCCCGGGATGCCGGTCGAGCTGGCCGGCGCGCGCAGCGTCGTCGAGGAGGTCACCGAGGCGTCCTTCTCGCTGTCCCTGCCGCAGCTCCCGGAGGTGGCCCCGGGGGCGAGGCTCTCGCTGAGCATCGTCCACCTCGACGAGGCGAAGTACTTCGTCACCTGCGAGCTGCTGTCGGTGGTGCCGACACCGGAGGGCTGCCGGGTCGCGTTCGGCCACGACGAGCACCCCGCGCGCACGCAGCGGCGTCGGTACGCGCGGGTGCGCCCCGGCGGCGAGGCCACGGTGCAGTGCGGCGGCGACCAGGGCGCGCTCGGCAGGCCCAGGATCACCGCGGAGGGCACGCTCCTCGACGTGGGCGTCGGGGGCGCGGCGGTGCAGACCATGACTTCGGTGGAGCCGCGCACGCACGCGTGGGCGACCTTCTCCGTCGGGGAGGTGGCCTTCCACGACGTCGAGGCGAGGGTGCTGGGCTGCGAGGGTCCGCCCGGGGGGCCCTACCGGCTACGGCTGGAGTTCATCCGGCTGTCGGCGGACAACCTGCACCGCTTCGGCCGCGCGATCTCCGCTCGCTAGCGGCAGGTGAAGGTCGGACCGCGCCCGCTGGGCACGTCGTCGGTGTTGCCGCGCGCCATGCAGGGCTCGTCCTCGCTCCACATGCGCCAGTCGGCGCCGCGGCCCATCGTGGCGGCGTGCTCGCGCCACCGGCGGTAGCCGTCGCTGGTCGTCGACGCGCCCTCCGCGCGGAACACCGTCGGCGCCGCGCACATCCCCATGGCCGCGTTGCTGCGCTGCTCGGTCTCCGCGTAGTCGAGGATCACCTCGGCCATCGCCGCGGTGCTGCTGTTCCAGCAGCAGGTGCGGGAGCGGTCGTAGGTGAGCTCGCCGAAGACCCAGTCTTCCAGCAGGCGGTGGGTGCCGTCGGTCTGCGCCCGAGAGCGGCCGGCCTCCTCCTCGATGCGATAGAGGTCCTCGAAGGCGTCTTCGCGGCGGGCCCGCGCCGAGCAGCTCGCGGGGTACATCCGCAGGTGCTGGCGGGCCGAGCGGATCTGCCCGAGCGCCGCGTTGCGCCGGTCTTCCAGGCTGGGCACCACCAGGATCTCGCCGAAGCGCGTGGGCCTCGCCGAGATGCTCGCGTGGTCGGCCTCGTCGATGGCCACGTCGCGGTCGCGGGTGGACACCTCGTTCATCCACTGGCCGTCGCGCAGGGCCGCGGTGCGCCAGCGACGGAGCCCGCCGCCCAGCGTCGCGTAGGCCGCGCCGTCCGAGGCCTGCCCCACGCCGCCCGTGTTCGCGAGGGTGAAGTACCGCCGGGCGCTAGCGGGATCGTCCCACACCGGCTGCCGACGCGGCATCGAGCCGGAGATCACGTCCACCGCGAAGCGGCCGGTCATGGGCTCGCTCACGCGCACCACGGGGATGGTGTGCCCGATGCCCGTGCGCTGCCAGCGCTCGAGCAGCACGTCGCCGGGCGCGACCGCCTCGGCCCGCACATGGAACATGTTGGCCCCGTCGGCGAGGTTGGTGCTCCCGAAGTACAGCAGCACCAGGCGCATGAAGTACCCGACGCGCTTGTTGAGGAACATCTCGTCGAAGTACGCGCCCGCCCCCGGCGCCCGGTCCCCCGTCGAGGGGAGCCACGGCACCGTGTCGTCGTCGCCGAGGTGGTAGTTCCGGAGCGCGGCGTCCTTCGGCCACGCGGCGCCGGCGCGCCAGGTGGTCTCGTGGTCGCGGTACTGGGTGCGGAAGAGCGGGAAGCGGCCGACGCGCTGGCCCGTGCGGTTCACGAAGCCGAAGTGGCCGGCGTAGAGCACCTGGCGCCCCTGGGAGTCCCAGCCCTGGAGGTAGAAGGGCAGGTGATAGAAGCTCGCGAAGGCCACGCGGAGGAAGACCGCCACCTCGGCGCACTCCAGCGTCGGCGCGCCGATCACCCGGTCGCCGTAGGGCGTCGGCACCTGGATGGTGTGGCCGTAGCCCCCCTCGCGCGCCACGCGCCGGAAGGAGTTGAGCCAGCGCTCGTACTTCTGCTCCCAGTCGAGCCCGGAGCCCGCGGGCCACGCGACGCCCGCGGCGCGCGCGGCGA
Source organism: Deltaproteobacteria bacterium (assembly GCA_016704445.1). Classification (GTDB taxonomy): domain Bacteria; phylum Myxococcota_A; class Polyangia; order Polyangiales; genus SCUS01. The sequence continues at coordinate 41 of JADJAE010000081.1, read as the reverse complement.
CGGTGTCCGTGTCGCTCCATCGGTTGGTGACCGACCACACC
>JADJAE010000080.1 GCA_016704445.1 Deltaproteobacteria bacterium | reverse complement strand
ATTCGGACGATCGGCACACAGTGCACAGCGACGGTGCTGCAGAGCGGCGGCCTGAACCAGGTGGTCGAGGTGGCACTTCAAGGACCCTGCGTGCTGCGTCAGTACGACGTCGCGAACAACGTGGTGGCGGAGATGAGCCTTGTCTCCCTGCGCATGCGAGGCACGCTCCGGCTCTTCCGGGAGGTGGCGACTCTTTGGGACGGCGCCGTCGTAGATGCCTGCGAATGACGGGCGGAACGCCCCGTAGGGCGGGCTGACCCGGTCCCAACGCTTCGGTAGACCTTGCGTTGAGAGTGCAACCTCGACGTGTCGGCAACGGCCTCCCCGGCTCGAGCGCACGGGTGCCGTCGATGACTCGCCGACGAGGTGCTGGAGTCCCTGGGCGGACCTCGCTGGACGGCGCCCTCCATCGTGGTGGAGCGCCTCGCGGCGATGCGCACGCTCCGGGTCGCGGCGGAGTCCCTCTCCCTGCTCCTACGCGGCGGCGCCAGGGCGTCTGGCGAGGGTGCATGTGAGGGGCTCGCTCTCGCTGGCCCCGGTGGGAGCGCCCACCGGGACGGTCGCGCTGGAGCGGCTCATCGGTACGACGGCGGACGGACCGACGCTGACGCTGCGCTGGACGCTTCCTCGCGAGGCGACGGGCGTGGAGCTGGTGGTGCCGCTGCCCTCCGGGGTGGAGGTGGCGAGGCCCGCGAGGAGCCGCGTGAGGGTGCGGGCGACGGAGCGGGACATCGGCTGGTGGAGCGCGCTCGACCGCAGCCCGAGGGCGCTGCGTCCGATGATCGAGCGCCGGGAGGGCTCGCTGCTGCTCCGGCTCGATCGCCTGGGCGCGGGCACCCACTCGCTGACGCTGCCGCTGGTGGTGAGCGCGGCGGGTCGCTTCAGCGCGGGCGGCGCCTGGCTGCGGACCGACGACCCGACGCTGTGGGCGGTGACGCCTCCAGTGGCGTTGGAGAACCCTGCCCTGGCCCCGCTTCGGTAACCGCCGGCCCGATGCCCCGGAGCGCGACGGTCGAGAGGTGCCTCGCCAGCTCCGAGGGCGCTGGGAGTTCTACCGCCTTCACGCTCGCCGCGACCCTTCGCACCATCACCTGAGGCGCGATGGCCAGGACGGCCATGGTCACCAGCGCCGCGACCAGGTGCAGGTCGCCCGCCACGCGCCCTGTCGCACTACGGACCACGAGGCGCGGCGCTGGCGGTGGGGTTGATGTTGGGTGATGCGGGTCGGGAGGCGATGCGCTTCCTCCGCGTCTGTCGATATGGTATGCGCAAGAAAGCCCGCGCCTTGACACATCGCCAGGCGAAGTATAGACGCCATGAGAGTAGTAGTGAAATAACTTCATTCACTTGACGAATCAAACAGGGGAGAGGCCATGAAGCATAACTTCATTTGGTTATCGTGCGGCGTGATGGTGATCGCCGCTTGCGCGGGCGGGGAGCAAAGAACTCCACCTCCATATGCCGCTCAATCGCTGACGGTCAGTGACGGCGGCACTGCCATTGCTGTCCCGTCGAGCGAACGAAGGATCGATGCACCCTTCCCTGCCTCCGGGGGGCGCTCCATCGTAGCGGACATCGTCGAGAGCAGCGCCGCGCGTACCGGCAGTCGGCCAGGCAACGGCCTACGCGGTCTGTCCACCGAGGAACTCTCAGAATACGGAGAGGTTCTACGACGCGCGGCTGCAGGTCGACGCGATGCCGTCCGGATTCGAGGTGCCGTCAGCCGACGACCCCCAACAGCCGAACAGCGACTCTCCTTCACGCAGCTCGCCAGGGAGGCCACCGGCACCCTGGACGTCGAGTGGAACGACAGCCGCGGGACGCCGGTTACGCTGGGCAACCTCCTCTTCGTGAGGAGAGGGCTGGCGCCGCGTGCGCTGTGGGAGGCGTTTCTCGACGCCCACTTCGCTGACATCGCGCCGATCTTCCATTTGGAGGACCGATCTGAGGTGTCGCTCACCGGGCAGTCGAACCTGGGCGCTGAGGGCGTCCTGCTGCACGGCAAGCGACTTCGAGATGGCCTGCCGGTCGATGGCGAGTTCGTCGAAGTGCTTGTCAGCGCCGACGGATCGAGAATGGGCGGAGGGGTGCTCACCCAGATCCACGCCGTCGTCGATGGCAACCGCGCGGCGCTGCCGTCCATCGCGCGCAGCCGATGGGTCTCGCAGGCTCAGGCACGTCAGACCGCGGACGATCGTTGGGTGGCGGCCGACCGGACCCATCGCCTGGAAGACGCGACGGCGCATCCCGCTGCTGCGACGCTACGCCTGAGCTGCGGGCCCACCTGCTCACCCTACTGGCGCGTTGTCTATCGGGATGGGTGGACCATTCACGTCGACGCCATCAACGGGAGCGTGACGGCTGCGCAGCAGGATCGTCACCACATCGGTCCGCTGTTGATTCAGGGGCGGCCCCCGGCTCGACCTCGCCGCAGCCGGTTCGCTTCCGCGGCGCCAACGTCGTAGACCCCTCGACGGGAGCGAGCCTCGGTGAGACCAGTCCCATCGACGGGACCCACAACCTCACGCAGAGCGCTCCGGTCTCGATCGGCTTCGAGGGACCCGTCGGTTCGACCAACCCCGCCGCCTACGGTCGCGTCGAGGCGCACGGATCGAACGGCTCGGCCTATGTCTTGTCCCCTCTTCGCCAGAGCTGGACGCCCTCGTCACAGCCCGCCTTCAACTTCGGCTCGCCCGATCTCTGGCCGGCGTTCTCGGACCCGACGTTCACCTCCCCTCACTCGACCGAGATCATCTACGGCTGGATGACCTACTGGCAGAACCTCTTCACCAACCACGTCAGCCGGGAGGTGACGCAGCGGCTCGCGTTTCTGGTCAACATGGACAACAGTCTCACGGGCATCGTGTGCTTCGGTGCAAACAGCAACAACTTCCCAACTCCAGACCCGAACGGCCTCGGCACCTGGGGCAACATCTACTGCAACACGAACTTTAACGATGATGTGAATACGGCTTTTACGACCAACGGCGACTCCATCTTCAGTGCGAGTCACGAGTTCGGCCACACCGTGAACAATTGTGCGGCCGAGAGCGGATACGGCTGCGAGAATATCAACCCTACTGGTATTGATCCCATGGCCCGACCGGGAATTTCCGACTGGAGGATTGCGATTCACGGCTCCGAGAATGAGGTCGCCGCGACGGCTGTAGGCAACGTGCTCACCGGATTCCGCTATGCCAATACCCGCGATGGGGTACCCTACGACGAGGATTGGAACTACACTTCCTATGACTCGACAACCGACAGCTTCGGAACCTCCACCGAGGATGCGCCGAGCCAGCTCAGTTGTCCCGATGCGTTTACCTGCCCGACCTCGCCGGTAAACTACCTCTGCGTGCTCACCGACCAGAACTACTATCGAGCGTCAAACATGGGTGGGCTCTGCGCACGAGCCTGCAACCCAATGGATGCCAATCCGTGTCCTGCAGGCCTGTTCTGCCAGAACTGGACCCTGCGCGCAGGAGGCAGCGCTACCGTCTGTCTGCACAACGGGTATCAGAACAAGTTCTGGGATACGGTGGGCGACCGTCTGGCGTACACCCTGAACTGGCGCGAGTCTCTCGCGGAGACGCTGACGGCCGCCGGGGGGCAGTCCAACAACCCGACCCGTGACCTGGTCCTGGGCGCGGACAGCTACTATTCAAGGTACCTATACGACATCGACAACCGCTTCGAGGTCACCCGGGCGGTCAGGTCCGTCTACAGCGGACCGAGCTTCGTCGCGAACGACGACTTCACCGATCGCTTCGACCATGGTGCGGTCATCCCCGTTCGCTCCAACTCCTGGACCCCACTCTGGTGGGGCAACGGGGTCGGCAGCTTCCCCACGTTCACCGACGCGAACGACATCGACGTGGTCATGTTCCGCGGAAACGCGCAATCCGTCTATGCGATGGAGGCCGAGTTCATGGACACCTCCGGATCGCCCACGATCGTGATCCATCGCCTGAGTTCGCCTTCGACGTACTGGGTCAGCTACTCTGGCGCCCTGACCACGGACCCGCTCCCCGCGACGGACTGGTACGTCGCGTGGGCGTGGGGTGGCATCGGCAACGCTCGTTGGCAAGGGAAGATTCGTCTGGAGTCAGGCTACGATGATGTCGTCGATGACATCGCCGAAGCGCTGCCGGTGGCGCACGGCTTCACGGCCAACGCCACCTCGACGGGATCCGGCGATGTAGACGTCTTCCAGATCCATGTCCCGATACCGAACACGTCGTTGGAGATCAACGTCTCGGGGCTTTCCTCGGGTGATGTGAAGATCTACGACCCTTCTGGTACCCTGTATAACACCTACAACATCACTTCCACGAACACGACGTTGTATGTTGCAAGTCTGCCGTCGGCGGGGCACTGGACATGGAAGGTGACGGCGGGGTCCACGGGGGCATATACCACCAACGCCTGGATGGGCTGCGGCTTCTCCAGCCCGGGCTGCGATGCCACGCCCGGCACGCGTGCGACGCGGCAGGCGTGGGGGGACAACTTTGCGGGCCGGTTGCCAGACGCGCTGACCGAGCACATCTACACCGTGAGCCTGGCTGAGGCGCAGGGAGTGAGCGTGTCCGTTTCCGACACGGGACAGCCGTGCGGGGTTGAGGTCTCGGTCTACGCCCCTACCGCCCCCTCGGCACAGGCTCAACGTCACTTCGGAGGCCAGCCGGTCATGCGATGGACCGACGGCGCCGCGGTGTCCGACCCGCTGGGATACGTTCAAGGGGTCGGCGGCTACATTGAAGCGATCACCGCGGGAACCTATCAGTTTCGGGTGCGAACCGCGGACCCGGCCACCTGCGGCTTTTACCGAATTCACTTCGCAACTTCAGGCAACCGCGGCCCGGTGATGCCGGCCTGGTAGAGGAGGACTCCAATGCACTCGACTCATTCTGAGACGGTCGGAGGCGCTCGATCCATCGCACGTCGTCCTGCGATGATCTCCGCAGTTGCCCATGTCCTGCTGCTCGCCTGTGTGACCGGTTGCGTCTCCTTCACCGCGGCCCCCACGCCGACCGATGGAGGCAGGCCAGACGCGGCGGACGCGACCACGCGACCGAGCGATGCGGTGGGTATCGATGCAGGCGAAGGCGAGTGTGGAGCGCAGTTCATCTCGGGCCAGTTCGCGCCCGCAGGGCGGACCTCGGGACGATTCTGCCTGCCCTTGCCCAACGGCGTCACGGTTACTCACAGCAACTGCAGGCCGCTCAGTGTCTCCGTCGGGGCCGAGGGGCCGCTTTATGTCAACACCGGCGGGGCGCCGGACATGTTCGCAGTAGCGGGTCCGACGATGCTCGGGTTTACGATCAATGGCCGCGGCCTCCCCTGCGCGGCCGGGGCGGAGGCCTGTCAATTTCGGACGATCGGCACACAGTGCACAGCGACGGTGGTGCAGAGCGGCAGCCTGGAACCAGGTGGTCGAGGTGGTGCTGCAACGACCCTGCGTGCTGCGTCAGTACGACTTCGCAGGCAGCGCAGTGGCAGAGATGAGCCTGGACGCCTTGCGCGTTCGAGGCACGCTCCGGCTCTTCCTGGATGCGTCTCGTGCGGACGGTTCCGTCGCGCGGGTCTGCGATTGATACGCGGAACACCCCGCAGGGCGGGCTGACCCGGTTCCAGCGCTTCGGTAGACCTTGCGTTGAGAGTGCAACCTCGACGTGTCGGCAACGGCCTCCCCGGCTCGAGCGCACGGGTGCCGTCGATGACTCGCCGACGAGGTGCTGGAGTCCCTGGGCGGACCTCGCTGGACGGCGCCCTCCATCGTGGTGGAGCGCCTCGCGGCGATGCGCACGCTCCGGGTCGCGGCGGAGTCCCTCCCCCTGCTCCTACGCGGCGGCGCCTGGGCGTCTGGCGAGGGTGCATGTGAGGGGATCGCTCTCGCTGGCCCCGGTGGGAGCGCCCACCGGGACGGTCTCGCTGGAGCGGCTCATCGGTACGACGGCGGACGGACCGACGCTGACGCTGCGCTGGACGCTTCCTCGCGAGGCGACGGGCGTGGAGCTGGTGGTGCCGCTGCCCTCTGGGGTGGAGGTGGCGAGGCCCTCGGGGAGCCGCGTCAGGGTGCGGGCGACGGAGCGGGACATCGGCTGGTGGAGCACGCTCGACCGAAGCCCGAGGGCGCTGCGTCCGATGATCGAGCGGCGGGAGGGCTCGCTGCTGCTGCGGCTCGACCGCCTGGGCGCGGGCACCCACTCGCTGACGCTGCCGCTGGTGGTGAGCGCGGCGGGTCGCTTCAGCGCGGGCGGCGCCTGGCTGCGGACCGACGACCCGACGCTGTGGGCGGTGACGCCTCCGGTGGCGTTGGAGAACCCTGCCCAGGCCCCTCCCCGCTGAGCGCCGGGCCGATGCCCCGGAGCGCGACCGTCGAGAGGTGCCTCGCCAGCTCCGAGGCAGTGGGGAGTTCTACCGCCTTCACGCTCGCCGCGACCCTTCGCACCATCACCTGAGGCGCGATGGCCAGCACGGCCATGGTCACCAGCGCGGCGACCGGGTGCAGGTCTGCCGCCACGCGTCCGGTGGCGATGCCCTCGGAGAGCAGCTCCAGCATCGCCGGGGTGTGGCCCTGCATCATCCGCTCGAAGACCCGGTTGAGGCGCTCGGAGGAGACCAGCGCCTCGCGCAGCATCAGCCGCAGCACCACGAACTCCTCGTCGCTCATCGCCCCGAAGCGGTCGTAGAGCGCGCGCACCCGCTCGTCGAAGGAGGGCCCCGCGGCGATGGCCTCGATGATCGCCTGCGAGAGCGGTGCGTAGTGCCGCTCGACCACCGCGAGGAAGAGGTCGTCCTTGGTCGGGAAGTAGTAGTAGACCATGCCGAGGTTGGTGCCCGCGGCGACGGCGATCTGCCGCAGCGAGGCCCCGTCCACGCCGTCGTGGAGGAAGCGCTCGGCCGCGGCGGTCACGATGCGCAGGGCGATGTCACTGCGAGGGCGGGCCATCGGGGGGTCTCAGGTGCCTTTCCGTTTCCGTCTCACGCTGATTCGCGGTCAGCATTGCCGACTTGCATCAGTCGATTACTCAATGAGCAAGTCGCTCGCTTGACGCTTGGGTCTCGCGCGGTGGCGCAAGCCGCCTGTGGGCCTGGGGTTCGCGCGTAACAGTTCGCCGGTGGCGCAAGCCGCCTGTGGGCCTGGGGTTCGCGCGTAACAGTTCGCCGGTGGCGCAAGCCGCCTGTGGGCCTGGGGTTCGCGCGTAACAGTTCGCCGGTGGCGCAAGCCGCCTCGGGTTCGCGCGTAACAGTTCGCCGGTGGCGCAAGCCGCTCGTTTGACGCTGGGGTTCGCGCGTTGGCGCTCACCCCAGGCTATAACAAGTGACGACCCCCACGTGCGTGGGGGTCTTTCGTACCGAAACTCAATGAACCTTCCGGAAGCTCCAATCGATGTGCAGTGGGCTCCATCGAAGTGGCGTTCCTGTTCGAAAGACCCCGCGAACGCGGGGTCGTCACTTGTTATAGCCTGGGGTGAGCGCCAACGCGCGAACCCCAGCGTCAAACGGGCGGCTTGCGCCACCACTGAACTGTCACGCGCGAACCCCAGCGTCAAACGAGCGGCTTGCGCCACCGCTGAACGGTCTCGCGCGAACCCCAGCGTCAAACGAGCGGCTTGCGCCACTGCTGAAGTGTCTCGCGCGAACCCCATCGCAAAGCGGCAATGTCGACAGCGCATTGGCATCACGCGAGGTTCTTGCGGAAGCGCAGCGAGCTGAGCGTGACCAGCGCCGCGAGGATCACCGCCAGCCGGAGCAGCTCGCCGCGGAGGTCGTCGAAGCCTGCGCCGCGCAGGGCGATGCCTCGGATGATCTTGAGAAAGTGCGTGAGCGGCAGGATCTCCGAGAGCCACTGGGCGAGCTTGGGCATCCCCTCGCGAGGGAACATGAACCCGCTCAGCAGGATGTTGGGGAGGATGAAGAAGAAGGACATCTGCATGGCCTGCTGCTGGGTCTTCGCGAGCGTCGAGAAGAAGAGACCCAGCGCGAGGTTGGCCGCGATGAAGCCGAAGGCCAGCGCGTAGAGCAGCGGCAGCGAGCCCACCACCGGGACGTCGAAGATCACCCGTCCCGCGATGAGCACCAGGGTCATCTGCACGTAGCCGATGACCACGAAGGGCAGGATCTTCCCGACCACCAGCTCCCAGCGACGGATGGGCGAGACCACCAGCTGCTCCAGGGTGCCGCGCTCCCGCTCGCGCGCGACGGCCATCGCGGTGAGCATCACCATGGTCATCGTCAGGATCACCCCGACCAGGCCCGGCACCACGTTCACCGCCGTGCGCAGGTCGGGGTTGTACCAGGTGGTCGACTCCAGCGAGATGGGCGCCTCGCGCGCCCCGGTGCGGGCCAGCATCATCGCCACCGCCCGCTGCGCGATGAGCCCTCCCGCGGCGCTGGTGGCGCTCGCCACGGACTGCGGATCGGAGCCGTCGACCACCAGCTGCACCGTGGCCGAGTGCCCCAGCGAGAGCCGCTCGGCGTAGCGCGGAGGGATCACCAGCCCCACCTTCGCCCGCCCCGAGCGCAGCGCGGCGGAGAGCTCGGCCGGGTCGCGCACGTTGCCCACGAGGTCGCAGCTCCCGGTGGCCTCCAGGGCGCGGGCGAGCTCGCGCGAGGCGGCGGTGCGGTCCTGGTCGAGCACCGTCGTCGGGATGTGCCGCACGTCGGTGTCGATCGCCCAGCCGAAGAGCGCGATCTGCAGGATCGGCAGCATCACCATCATCGCCAGCGTGAGCCGGTCGCGGCGGAGCTGGAGCAGCTCCTTCCACGCGATGGAGAGCAGGCGGGTCATGCGCCCCTCGCGTCGTCGCGCACCATGGAGACGAAGGCGTCCTCCAGGTTGGCGCGCACCTCCAGCGGGTCGTCGCCGCGCAGCCCCGCCGCGGCCATCGCCGCCCTCACCAGCGCCGCCGGGTCGTGCTCCCGACGGGTGGTCACGCGCAGCCGCGACCCGAAGGGGGCCACCTCCTCCACGCGGGCGTCGGCGCGCAGCGAGTCGAGCACCGCGCGCTCCCGGCACTCCACCTCGGCCACGCGCAACCCGCGGCGCTCCATGATCTCCGCGGGGGTCCCGACGTCGAGCACCGAGCCCCGGAAGACGAAGGCGAGGCGGTGGCAGCGCTCGGCCTCGTCCATGTAGTGGGTGGTCACGATGACCGTGGTGCCCTCCGTCGCGATGCGGTGGATCTCCTCCCAGAAGGCCCGCCGGCTCACCGGGTCGACCCCCGCGGTGGGCTCGTCGAGGAAGACCAGCGGCGGCTCGTGCAGCATCGCGCAGGCGAGCGCCACGCGCTGCTTCCATCCCCCGGAGAGGGTGCCGGCGAGCTGCTCGCTGCGGTCGACGAGGCCGTTGCGGGCGATCACCTCGGCCACGCGCGCACGACGCCGGGCCCCGGAGAGGCCGTAGAGCCCCGCGTAGAAGAGCAGGTTCTCTCGCACGGTGAGGTCTTCGTAGAGCGAGAAGCGCTGGGTCATGTACCCGATGCGGGTCTTGATCCGCTCGGGCTCGGTGGCGATGTCGAAGCCCGCCACGGAGCCTCGCCCGCTGCTCGGGGTGAGCAGCCCGCAGAGCATCCGGATGGTGGTCGACTTGCCCGCGCCGTTGGGCCCGAGGATGCCGAAGATCTCCCCTCGCCGCACCGACAGCGACACGTCCCTCACCGCCACGAGCTGGCCGAAGGTGCGCCCGAGCCCCTGGGTCTCGACCACCAGCTCAGCGGCCATGGCCGAGCTCCACCGTGGCCGGGACGCCCGCGTGCAACCGCCCGGTGGGGTCGTCGATGCGCACCCGCACCCTGGCCACCAGGTTGGGCCGCTCTCGGGGGCTGAAGAGGAAGCGCGGCGTGTACTCCAGCCGCCGCCCGATGAACTCCACCCGCCCGGCGAGGCCCGCTCGCTCGCCGTCGATGCGCACCGTCGCCGGAGCGCCCAGGGCCACCGCCGCGAGGCCCGCCTGGGGGACGAAGACCTCCACATAGGGGTGCGTCGTGTCCGCCACCGTCACCACCGGAACCCCCGCCCCCGCCACCTCGCCGGCCTCCACGTGCCGCTCGAGCACCACGCCCCCGAGCTGCGCCCTCAGGGTGTGCCGGGCCAGCCTCGCGTCTTCCGCGGCCAGCACCGACTCGGCCGCCTCGACCCTCGCCCTCGCCGCGCTCACCTCCTGCGTCCTGGCCCCGCTGCGCAGCGCCGCGAGCCGCTCCTCCAGCGCCCCCCGCTCCCCCATCGCCCTCGCCCGCTGGGCCTCCAGGTCGTCGAGCCCCGCCGTGGGGACGGCCCCCTGCGCCGCCAGCCCCCGGGCCCTCGTCAGGTTGCGCTGCACCGCCGTCTCCGTGGCCCTCGCCGCGGTGAGCTGCGCCTCGACGCCGCGCACGTCCTCCCTGCGGGCGCCCGCCTGGAGCAGCCGTAGCTGGGCCCTCGCGGCCGCCACCTCCGCCTCCCGGGCGGCCCTTGCAGGGCGGGCGAGGCCCTCGTCCAGGGTGGCGATCACCTGGCCCGGGGTGACCGTCTGGCCCCGCTCGACGGCCACCGTCGCGACCCGCCCGCCAAGCTCGAAGCCCAGCGCGCGGTCATCGAACTCCACCACCCCCTGGAGCGCCGCGGGGGCGTCGGCCCCGGCCCGGGTGCAGCCCGCCAGCGCCACCACGAGGAGCCACGCCCTGGGGATGGAGAGGTTCTCTATCATTCGTCTGATAATGGGGCACAGGCCCCCCGACGACAAGAGGGCGACACTACTCAAGAGTGCCGAGCCGGGGTAAAGGGCATCATGCCGCGCACCTTCAACACCGCGGGTCCGTGCCGCCCCGAGATCCACTACATGCTCCCGCCCGAGCGTCGGTTGCCAAGCGTGCGGGCGCTGATCGACCAGCAGGCGTACTTCGTCCTGCACGCCCCGCGGCAGGTGGGGAAGACCACCTCGCTCCTCACGCTGGGCAAGCAGCTCACGGCCGAGGGACGGTTCGCGGCCGTCATGGTCTCGATGGAGATGGGCGCGGCCTTCCCCGATGACATCGGCGCGGCGGAGGCAGCGATCCTGGAGGGCTGGCGCGACCGCACCCAGGCGTGGCTCCCGCCCGACCTTCAGCCGCCGCCGTGGCCCGAGGCCGCCGCGGGGTCGCGCATCGGCGCGGCGCTGAAGCAATGGGCCGTGGCGTGTCCGCGGCCGCTGGTGGTGTTCCTCGACGAGATCGACGCGCTGCGCGATCAGGTGCTGGTCTCGGTGCTCCGGCAGCTGCGCAACGGGCACGCCAACCGGCCGGGGGGTTTCCCCTGGTCGCTCGCGCTCGTCGGGCTGCGCGACGTGCGCGACTACAAGGTCGCGAGCGGTGGCAGTGACCACCTCGGGACGTCGTCTCCGTTCAACATCAAGGTCGAGTCGATCACCTTGAGGGATTTCGACCGGGACGAGGTGGCAAGCCTGTACGCGCAGCACACCGACGAGACCGGGCAGGACTTCGAGGTCGCCGCGATCGATCGGGCCCTTCGCGCTCACCCAGGGTCAGCCCTGGCTGGTCAACGCCCTCGCCCGTCAGCTCGTCGAGGTCGTCGCGCCCGACCGCTCAAGGCCCGTGACTGCGGCCGACGTCGAGCGGGCGAAGGGGATCCTCATCGAGCGACAGGACACCCACCTCGACTCCTTGGCCGAGCGCCTCCACGAGCCGCGCATCCGGGCCATCGTCGAGCCCATGCTCGCCGGGACCACGCCCGACCGGCTGCCCGAGGACGACGTGCGCTTCGCCATCGACCTCGGCCTCGTGCGGCAGTCCACCGCCGGGGGCCTGGAGGTCGCCAACCCGATCTACCGCGAGGTCATCGTCCGCCACCTGCTGGTGTCGACGCGGGCCTCGCTCCCGCAGATCCAGCCGACGTGGCTCGACGCGAAGGGCAGGCTCGTTCCGAAGAAGCTGCTCACCGCGTTTCTGTCGTTCTGGAAGCAGCACGGGGAGGTGCTCCAGGGGACGGCGACCTGGCAGGAAGTCGCTGCCCACCTCGTGCTGATGGCCTTCCTCCACCGGGTGGTCAACGGCGGGGGCAGCGTCGAGCGCGAGTACGCCATCGGGCGCGGTCGCATGGACCTGCGGCTGACCTACGGGGCGGACACCCTGGCCATCGAAGTGAAGACCTGGCGCACGGGGGACAAGAAGAACCCGGTCACGCTGGGGCTGAAGCAGTTCGATGAGTACCTGGAGGGAATGGGTCTCGACACTGGCTGGCTGGTGATCTTCGATCAGCGGGCCGGGGCCGGATCGTTGGCGAAGCGGACGCGAACCGAGACCGCGGTGACGGGCAGCGGGCGCAAAGTGACGGTCGTATGGGGCTGACGTGAACCGGCGTCGCGGGCGACCTCGCGCTCGTACTCCGGATCCCCGTCAACCGCCCGTCCTGCCGCCTTCAGAACCACTCCGCCTTCGCCTCGGCGTAGCTCCCGTCCGCCTCCCGGATGCGCGCCACCAGCAGCGCCGCCCTCGGCAGCTCGTTCGCGTACCAGTAGCGCGCCGCGGCCAGCTTGCCCCGGTAGAAGTCCGCCCCCTCGCCTTCGACGCCGCGGCCTAAGCCCCTCGTCGCGGCGGTCGCCATCGCGAGCCACTGCCACGCCACCACCACCGTACCCATCAGGTCGAGGTAGTCCGTCGCGTGGCGCAGCATGCCCTCGCGGTCGCCCGCCATGCCCTTCTCGCCGAGCTCCATGGTGAGCCCTCCCACCGACTCGACCGCGGCGCCGAGCTCGTCGCACCAGCGCGCCTCGACGCCCGCCTCGCGCGCCTCCGCGATGGCCGCGCCCACCGTCGCCCCGAAGGCCATCAGCGCCGCGCCCCCCTCGGCCATCACCTTGCGGCCGAGGAGGTCCATCGCCTGGATGCCCGTGGTGCCCTCGTGGATGGTGTTGAGCTTCTGGTCCCGCAGCCACGCCTCGGGCAGGTACTCGCTCGTGTACCCGTAGCCCCCGTGGATCTGCACCGCGAGCGTGTTGCTCTCGAAGCCCCGCTCCGCCGGGAAGCTCTTGGCGAGCGGCGTCAGCAGGTCGAGCATCCGCTGCGCCTCCCTCTTCGCGTCGTCGTCCGCCGAGTGGCCCGCGAGGTCGGAGTAGCGCGAGGCGGTCGCCAGCAGCGCCAGCGAGCCCTCCACGATGGCCTTCTGCCGCAGCAGCATCCGGCGCACGTCGGCGTGCTCGATGATCGGCACCATCGGCCCGTCGCCGCGGCCCGAGAGAGCGCGCCCCTGCGGCCGCGACTGCGCGTAGGCCAGCGACTCCTGGTAGGCCGCCGAGGCCGTCGCGGTGGCGTTGATGCCCACCATGATCCGCGCCTCGTTCATCATCTGGAACATGCACGCGAGCCCGCGCCCCTCCGGGCCCACGAGCCACCCGAGGCAGTCGCCCTCGTCGCCCAGGTTGAGCGCGATCGAGGGCAGACCCTTCCACCCCATCTTGTGAAACACCCCCGTCGCGTGCGCGTCGTTGGCCACCAGCCGACCGCCCTCCGGGCGCAGCCGGGGGACCGCGAAGAGCGACACGCCGCGCACCCCCGGAGGCGCTCCGTCGACGCGCCCCAGCACCAGGTGGACGATGTTCTCGGTGAGGTCGTGGTCGCCCCCGGAGATGAACACCTTGCTCCCCTGCACCCGAAACGACCCGTCCGCCTGAGGGGTGGCGCGCGTGGTGACGTCCCCGAGCGACGACCCGGCGTGGGGCTCGGTGAGGGCCATCGTCCCGGTGTAGCGACCCTCGTACATCGGGCGCATGAAGGTCTCCCGCAGCCAGTCGCTGCCGAAGGCCTCGATCAGGTGCGCCGCCCCGGTGGTGAGCCCCAGGTACGCGTAGGCCGCCGCGTTGGCCGCCATCAGGTAGGCCGTGGCCATCCCGGACACCAGGTGCGGCAGCTGCGCTCCGCCCACCGCCGCGGGGCGCGTCGCCGCGATGTAGCCCTGGGCCACCATCGCGGGGTAGAGCTCGCGCATCCTCGGGTGCACCCGCACCCTAGCCCCCACCAGGCTCGGCGGCTCGGCGTCCATCGGCTGGAAGGCCGGGAACAGCACCTCCCTCGCGAGCCGGCGCGCGTTGCCAAGCACCATGTCGAAGGTCTCCCGGTTGTAGCCCTCGAAGTCCGGCAGCGCGCAGAGCCCCTCGGCGTCGAGCACCTCGTAGAGAAGGAAGTCCACGTCGCGGTCGGAGAGCAGCGGGTTGGTCATGGCAGCAGCTTCGGGGGTGAGAGAGGGGCGTGAGAGAGGATCGGAGGGTCGGAGCTGGTAACAGTTCAGGGGGAGCAAGCCGCTCGTTTGACGCTGGGGTTCGCGCGTTGGCGCTCACCCCAGGCTATAACAGGTGACGACCCCCACATTCGTGGGGGTCTTTCGTACCGAAACTCGATGGACCTTCCGGACGGTCCATTCGACGTTCCGCGGGCTCCATCGAAGTGGCATTCCTGTTCGAAAGACCCCCACGAACGTGGGGGTCGTCACCTGTTATAGCCTGGGGTGAGCGCCAACGCGCGAACCCCAGCGTCAAACGGACGGCTTGCCCCACCGCTGAACTGTTACTTGAGCTGGACGGAGACTCAGTGACGATCGGGCGAGACGATCACTTCACGGGCCTCGTCGGCCCGCCGGGCTCCAGCGTCACCTGCACCCGGAAGGAGGCGCGCGACGAGCCGCCGTAGGAGCCGATCCAGATCGTGGTCTCGCCCGCGGCGATGTCGGCCTCGATGGAGGGGTTGGTGCTACCCGGCGAGTCGTCGGCGCAGACCACGTCGCCGTTGGGACCGCGCGCCAGCATCGTCAGGTCGGTGCCCGACGTGGCCGTGATCGACACCCTGCGCGGCGTCCCGGTGACCAGCCGCAGCTGCGGCGCCGAGGTGAGGTAGCCCCGGCAGGACGGCGCGACCTCGGCCGCCCGCAGCGTCCCGACGATCGATCCTCGGAGCGCGGTCGTGGTCGGCGCTCGGTCGAGGTCGAGCACCGAGACGGTGGGGCGGCTCTGCGGCGAGATGCCTCCGGCCAGCGGCGGGGTCGTCCCGGCCGACTGCGACTGCACGCTCAGGGTGAAGTTCGCGCTGTCGTTGGCGCTGTAGGTCCCGATCCAGACCTGGTGGGCGCCCGGGGAGAGCGTGGTCTCGATCCGTGGCTGCGACGAGCCGCCCGAGTCGTCGTCGCAGCGGAAGGCACCGCTCGCGTCGCGCACCACCATGGTCAGGTCGCGCGAGGCGGCGGTCACCAGCACCACCCGGCGATAGTCGGCGGCGTCGAGCTCGAGGTGCGGCGCCGCGGGGATGTAGCCCCGGCAGTTGCTCCCGAGGGTGCTCGCGGCGACGAGGCCTCCTGCGATGCCCGTGCGCGTCGCGACCGTGGTGGGGCCGAAGAGCGGGAGCCTGCCGAGGGTGGGAGGAGCGGTCAGCGAGAGGGCGCTGCCGAAGGCCGCCGCCCCGGGCTCGCCGGTCTGCACCTGCAGCGAGAAGCCCGCGGTGTAGCGCTGGCGGTAGGTGCCGATCCACACGGGGTAGAGGCCCGGAGCGAGGGGCAGGTCGAGCAGGGGGTTGCTGCCCTGGCCGCCGTCGTCGTCGCAGCGGTAGACCCCAGAGGTGTCGCGCACCGCCATGGTGAGGTCCTGGCTGCCGACGGTGGTGAGCCGCACCCGCTGCATGGCCGTGACCCTCAGCGCGTACTGCGGCGCCACGGGGAAATAGCCCCGGCACGAGGCGGAGACCGAGCCGCCGCGGACGGGCCCGCCCGCGACGCCGGGGATCAGCCTCGACAGCGGCTCGGCCGCGCCGATGGCAATGGTCTCGACCGTAGCCTGGGCGGTGGGGTTGATCGTGCTCGTGAAGACCGAACCCCCGCTGGTGCTGAGCGCGAGCACCGCGACGACTCCCCCGAGGGCCGTCAGCCCGCCCGCGACGACGATGGCCGCGACCGCCCCGCCCGCCTTCCCAGACCCCGGCGGGGCTGGGCGGTACACGTAGGGCGGAGGCTGAACGGGGTAGGGCTGCTGCTGCGGCGGAACGGGGTAGGGCTGCTGCGGCGGCAGCGGATACTGGGGCTGGGCGACGGTGCGTCCCGAGCGCACCTGACTCGTCGCCCCGCAGTACGTGCACTGCACCAGGCGCACGCCCTCGACGACCGAGAGGGGCGCGCCGCACTTCTGGCATTCGACGATCACGGCGGCGATCGTACCTCTTACCAGGGCGTCGTGCGGGCCCTCAGTGCGGCGGTCGCCCGAGCACCAGTCGCTTGTAGAGGTGGATCACCGTCACCAGCAGCGCGAACACCAGCGGACCGAGGATGAGTCCGATGAAGCCGAAGGCCCGGAGCCCGCCGATGATCGAGAAGAAGAGCACCACCGCGGAGAGCCGGGTGCCGCCGCTCATGACCAGCGGGCGCACGATGTTGTCGATGAGCGACACGATGAGCAGGCCCCAGAGCAGCATCACGATGGGCCGCCACAGGGGCTCGCCGCGGCTGGCGCGGAAGAAGAGGTAGGCCGTCGCCGGGGCCCACACGGTGGCCGGACCCACCAGGGGGATGAGCGCGAAGAGCGAGGCCGCGGCGCCCCAGAAGAGGGCGCTGGGGACCCCGGTGATCCAGAGGCCCAGGGCGGTGGCCACGCCCTGCGAGGCGGAGGTCACGAGCTGCCCCCGGAGGGTGCTGTCGATGACGCCCCGGAAGGTCGAGGCGATCTCGCGGTTGGACGACGACGGGAGCGGCGAGAGGGAGGAGACCTCCTCCGTGAGCCGGTCGCCCTCGGTGTAGAAATAGAAGGACACCAGGAGCATCGCCAGGAAGCCGAAGGCCACGTTGGCGAGGCCCCCCAGAAGGCGTCCGCCGGAGGAGGCCACGAAGCCGGGCAGGCCGCGCACCGCGCCGAGCACGAGCTGCTGGAGGTTGATGGTGGCGGGGTTGAAGCCTGGGACGACACGCCCGAGCAGCGCCAGCAGGCTCACCACCCGGGGGTTGGAGTCGAGCTCGCGGAGGTGGACGTGGCGCAGCGCCTCGACCAGCGACGAGGCCTGCTGGATGAGCAGCAGGAGCATCAGGGTGAGCGGGATGAACACCAGCAGGGTGATGCCGACGAGCATCAGGGCGGCGGCGAGCTCCTTGCGGCCCTTGAGGCGCGCCACGAGCCGGAGGTAGGGCCGGTGGGTCATCGAGACGATCATCCCCGCGAGGAGGATGGGCGCGAAGTAGGGCATCAGGATGCGCCCCACGGTGGCGAGGACCACCCCGGCGAAGAGCGCGAAGGCGCCGAAGACCAGCACGCGGTGCTCGACGGGCCTCGGCATGACGGAGGCGCGGTCGTCGATCGGCTCGGGGGTCTTCACGCGACGCGCTTTGTAGTGCCATCCCCAGGGGGTGACCAGCCGAGCGCCCTCACCTGAGGTTCGGAGCAGGCGATCGGTGAGCGGTTCGGCGGGGCTGTCCGCTGCCAGGGCATCACTGATGCGTCGCCTATGGCGATCGCGGGACCATGCGTCGCGCGCCATCGATGAGGTCCTGCGCGAGGGGTGATCCGGGAGGCTGCACGGCGATCCGGCTCTGGTTCGCTGGTGTCCGGCTCTGGTTCGCTGGTGTTGCGCCGCTCCCGGCGAGTCCGGCGCCGTGGTGCCTGAACGCGCTCGATCGGTTCCGCGGGACCGGCCAGGCTACGGCGCGGCGGGCCCCACGTCGGCGAACGGCCCGTCGCCAGTGCCCACGGTCGCAGCCCACGCGTTCAGCGTGACGCCGCCGACGGCGGTGGTGTTCCACGCGGTGAGCTAGGTGTGCGTCGTCGAGTCGAGGAGGTACGACCGGAAGCCGCTGCCGACGAGGCGCTGCCGCGTCGCGAGGAGGCTCGCGCGCAGCTCTTCCGGCGTGATCTTCCCGCGCTGGCTGCAATCGACGCCGTGGCCGAAGGCGAAGAAGTACCGAAGCGCGTTGTCGCCCGTGGACGTGATGAGGCCGAACCGTCGCGTGGGGTATTTGCGCGCGAGGAAGTCCGCGAAGCGCCCGATGCCGCCGCCATCGGCCTGCGCGCGGCACTCGGTGCAGTCCGGCGGAAGGGTCGCGTCGAGGTTCCAGAGCGTGCGCCACGTGCGCTGGAGGCACGGCGCCAGCACGTCGTCGTTGAGCGGCGGACCGGAGTCGTCGAGGAGCGCGACGTCCACGGAAGGCCCGAACGCCTGCGCGATGAGGTCGTAGTTGAACGCCGCGCCGAAGCCGCCCGCGCTCACGCCCGTGACGAGCACGCGCCGCACGTTGGGGTAGGTCGCCACGAGGCGGCGCAGCGCGAGCTGCACGTTGCGATGGCCCACGAAGACCCGGCGCTCGCCGCCCAGCACGACGCCGGCGGGGTTGTCGCCGGTGTGCGCGTCGCCGGTGCAGTAGCCGATGTACGCGTGGTTCCAGGTGCGAAACGCGTTGCGCGCGTCGCTGCGCGAGATGGGGCCCGACACGGAGAACAGCGTGGACTCGATGCGCAGGTCCGACGCGCGAAACCCGGTGCCGTGAAACACGCTCTCGCAGGTCTCGGCGTTGTAGCAGCCACCGCCGCCCATGAAGAAGATCACGAGCCCGTCGGAGCCCGGCGACGGGCTCACGCCGAAGCCCGTGGGCGTGTCGTTGATGCAACGCATGCCGTCGACGGGCACCCAGTTCCACGCGTTGGGAGTGGTCCCGGTGATGGGGTCGTCGGGGCCGGCCGGCACGTCGACGGCGGGCTCTTCCGCGGGCACGTCCGCGACCGCACCGGCCTCCACGGCCGCGTCCGCAGGCGTCGAGACGGCTCCCGAGTCGCACCCCGTCAGCGCGAACAACACCCACGTCACCGTCGCGCACCACAACCGCAGCATGACTGTTTGCGTCCTCGCGCTCACTGACGACCGCGCGATGGCACACCCCTCGCCCGCCACCCGCAAGCGACTTCGCGCTCGCCATCGCCAGCGCAGCTCCGCTGCGCGGCGGACAGGAGATCTTGATGCGCGAACACGGGGATGAATCGTGGTTTGGGTCATCTGTAAACCCGGGCCGATTCGTGCGGACGAGGGGGCCCCATTGGACGCCCTGTTCCCTCCGGCGTCGGCGTCGCGCGCAAGGGTGACACGACCATCCTCGGGCGCCGTAGCGCGAGCGTCGGGTGGGTCGAGGAGGCCGCGTCGAGCAGCGCCTCTCATTGGGCGGCCATGAAGCGCGCGGCGCGCACCACGCTCCACCCCACGAAGCCCACGCACCGCGCGACGTCGCGCGGACCGACCGTCGGAGCCTCCCGCGTCGGCGCATCGCCCGGGTGCGGCGTCTTCACCGGCGCCTCGGGAATGCCCTGCACGAAGCGCTTCGCACGATGCAGCATGGTCAGCGGGTCGTGCATGTCGAAGGGGTGGAACCCCAGGCGCGGCAGCGCTCGCAGGTTGCGCGCCGCCCCGCGCAGCAGCCCCCGGTCGCCGAGCAGCTGTCGCACCGCAGGCCCCCACGTCGCGCCGCGCCAGCGCTCGTCGCGGTGCGACGCCGGCACCATCGCCCACGCGAGCGCGGGCATGGAGACCGCGATCGCCGTCACTGCGTAGGCCGCGCCGAGCACCCGCATCGCGCGGGCGTCGGGGCCGCGCCCGTAGACGTGCTCCCAGCCGTCGTGCAGCGCCGCCTGGTGCTCGATCTCCTCGTAGAAATGCCAGAGAAACAGCGCGCGGGGCGCCTCCGCGGCGTCGGCCATCGGCGCGTCTTCCGAGAGCACCGCGTGGGCGAGCTCGCCGATCGCCTGCTCGCCCGCGAGGCCGAGGGCCATGAACACCGCCGACCCGCCGCGCCGCTCGGCCTCGTCGACGAGCGACTGCATGAACCCGCGCGCCGCTTCGACCGGCAGACCGCGCGCCACGAGGCAGCGGTTCATGCGCGCATGCATCGCGGAGTGGATCGCCTCCTGCTGCATGAAGCGGGCGGTCTCGTCGGCCACCGCGGGGTCGTCGATGCGCGCGAGGAGCTTGCGCCCCGCCGCGACGAAGAGGGTCTCGGCCACGTTCGCGAAGACGCCCAGGCCGTTCCAGGTGGCGGTGATGCCCACGTCGTTCGCGAACCACTGTTCGGGGAGGTTCGTGTCGTCGAAGACGAACTCGGGCAGCCGCGGGGTCACGCGGATGCCGCGGGCCATCGATGGGGTGACCGTCGCGCGCGCCGGGTCGTTGTGTGTCGCCATGCAGAGAGGGTATGTCGCGCGGTGATGGCGTCCTACTCGCGTTCGCTCCCCGGGGTTTCGCGCTCGCCCGAACCCGCCAATAGCCCGCGCCGGAAGCCCCGGCAGGCGCGGTCGCAGGCCTCCGCGGAGGCCGTCGTGCAGGCCGCGGCTCAGGTTCTGGCGCGTGAAGGCTACCCCCGCGCCACCACCAACCGCATCGCCGAGGCCGCGGGCGTCAGCATCGGCACGCTCTACCAGTACTTCGACAGCAAGGAGGCCGTGTTCGACGCGCTCACCGACACGCTCCTGCGCGAGGCGGTGCGCGCGGTCGTCGAACACCTCGACGACCACGGCGCCACGCTCGACGCTCGGCTCGAACGCATGGCCGTCGCCGTCATCGCGGTGTTCGCGCGCTACCCGGGCGTGCTCCGCCAGCTCGACGCCGCGCTCGGCTCCAGCTTCCGCGCCCGCCTGCACGCGGCGAAGGAGCAGTCGCGCGCCCGGCTCGCGGACACGCTCCGTCGCGCGGGCGTCCGACGCGCGCCCGATCTCGCCGCTCGCGTGCTCGCCGACACCGCCGAGGGCGTGCTGTTCAACCTCACCGCCGACGACGACCGCGACGCGCTCGCCCGCGAGCTCGTCGCCCTCGCCACGCGATACCTGGCAGACGACGGACGGTCTCCCGCGCCGTGACCCGCGGCGGTCAGCGCCGTCTGCACCCGAGGCGAAGACCGCCCCGCGGCCGTCGCGAGTGCGCGCACGATCGCCGCCACCCCATTGGAGCCGCGCCCGCCATCACCCGCTTCTGCCTCGACGGCGCGCGCTCGCCGCCGGCCGCTCGCGCGTTCGTCATCGGCGTGTCGGGCCCGCAGGGCGGCGGCAAGTCGACGCTCGCGGCCCGGCTCGTAGCCGCGCTGAGCGACGCGGGGCTGCGGGCCGCCACCGTCTCCATCGACGACTTCTACCTGACGCACGCCGCGCAGCGCGCGCTCGCCAGCGAGCTACGTCCGGATCTCTCGACACCCACGGCCCGGCAGCAGACTTCGCATACCATCCAGTGTACGAAGCACGCGCTCCCGCGAGCATTGGCGGGATCTCCCGGGACGCCACCTTGACCGAATCCAACACCCCATCCACGCCGCCCTCCCTGTCGTCCGACGCACCACGGACCTGACCGTCCAACCTCTCGCTGGCGGTGTCGAGCCGACCTCCCTCCATCACTGCCTGCCGCCGCCGATCAAGGCCCGTCGCGCGCTCGCCTCATTTGTGGGACCACCGGTCGAGACGCCCAGGTGCTCCAGGATGCGCATGATGCCTCCGCGCTCGGTGATCGCCGCGATCATCTTCATCCGTCCATCGCACGCTGGGCACTTCAGCGCGTCGACGCCCCTCTACCCGCCACAGCAGCCGCGCCTGGTCGATGCGCGCCCGCTTCGTCGGCGCCTCCCGCCAGCACGCCGTGGTAGCGCACCAGCGGTGTCCGCGGCGGAGGGACACCGACGCACGCATGAACCCGCACGCCAGCACACCGCAGCGCACGAAGGCCTCGAACTCCGCGACGACGTAGAGAGGAAGCGATCGACCGCCCTCCTCGACGCGCTCGGCGAACGCGGCGAAGTGATCGCGCACCAGCCCGTGGACGACCCCGTCGCGGGGCGGTGGATCATCCCGACGCTGCAAGGCTCCCCCCTCGGCGGTGAGCGCCTTCGCCCGAACCCCGACCCCCAGGCCCTCCAGGAGCTGATGGTTGACCTCATCTTGGGGAGCGCCCGCGACGCCAGCTCGATGCGCCTCACCGTCGCGAAGCGACGGGGCTACCGCGACGCCAGCTCAATGCGTCACAGCGGCCCTACGCTCCGAGTCCGAGACCGGTCGAACCCGGTCCAGTGAAGCCACTGATTCCACGAGGGCGCAGTGAGCTGGCGTCGCGGTAGCCCCGTCGCTTCGCGACGGTGAGGCGCATTGGGCTGGCGCCGCGGTCGCTCCCACAAGATGAGGTCAACCATCAGCTCCAAAGGGGGCCTTGCCGACGCATGGGCCGCTGTGGCTCCCTGCGTCCGTCATGGTGGTCCCTTCGCAGGCCCGCGGGCGGCGGCGCCCCCTCCTCGCGCTGCTTCTGGCGGCGCTGTCGGGCTGCTCCAACCAGCAGCAGGTGGTGCTCGACGAGGAGCGCGTCGCGAGGCGCGTGGTGGCGCTGCTGCGACAGCAGGGTCTGGTGGTGCGGCGCTCCCCGGACGGCGGGCGCCCCGCGGAAGAAGAGGGCGCCGAGGCCGTCGAGGAGAGCGACGAGCGGGAGTCGGCGGAGGCGGGCGACGACGGGGATCCCGCTCGGCCCGACGAGAGCGTGGCGACGGCGACGGCGGACGCCGACGCCGCGGCCGATAGGGCGAGGGCGATGGCGCTCGCGGCGCTGCAGCGGGCGCAGGCGAGCGCAGCGGCGGCCCCGGCGGCGAGGCGAGCGGGCAGGGCGAGGCCCGCGCTGCCGACGACCACCAGCACCCCGGCGGTCGCGACCGGAGCGGGTGACTCGCGGCGGGTGTGGGTCCCCGTGGCAGACGCTCCCTCGATCGGACCGGCCGACGCGCCCGTCACCCTCGTGGCCTTCCTCGACCCCGAGTGCCCCTTCTGCGCGCGGCTCCTCCCGGCGCTGCTGGCGGCCCGCGAGGCGCATCCCTCGGACGTACGCCTGGTGGTGCGGCTTCGCCCGCTGGCGCACCACCGCGGAGCCTGGGGGGCCTCGGTGCTGCTGGGGCTCGCGAGGGCGCAGCGGGGCAGCGAGGGGTTCTTCGCGGCGCTGAGCTACCTCTACGCCGACTCCAACCAGCGCTCGCTCGACCGCGCCTCGCTCGACCGCCACGCCGCCGCGCTCGGGCTCGACGTGCTGCGCCTCGCCGACGCCCTCGACTCGCCGACCCCGACGGACCTCGACCGCGCCATCGCCAACGACGACGCCATCGGCGAGTCGGTGCCCGTGCTGGGCACGCCCTCGATGCTCATCAACGGAGCCTTCGTCTCCGGCGCCATCCCCCGTGAGCGCATCGAGGAGCACATCGCCCACGAGCTCCGCCGCGCCCGCTCGGCCCTCGCCTCCGGCGCTCGCCGCGCCGCCCTCTACGACACCCTCGCGCGCACCGCCGCGCCCGGCCTCGCCAACCCGCAGCCCCGGAACCGTCGCACCCCGTGAGCACCCACTCCCCTCGCCTCCCCATCGGCCCGATCGCGCTGCTCGCGTCCCTCCTGTACGCCGCCACCGCGCTCTCGCAGCCCGCGCCCGCGGTGACGGTGCTCCCTGCGCCGCCGATCATCACGACGCCGCTGACGTGCTCCCACGGCGCCCTGCGCTCGCTGGTGATGAGCGACCTCTGGTCCCGCCTCCCCGCGGTGTGCGCTCGGGTGCAGGCCATCGAGCCGCTGCGCTTCGAGCCCGCGCCCGGCGTCGATCGGGCCACCCACGCGGGCCTGCTGGCCCTCTGCGCCGATGGGCGCTCGGCCCGCTTCGTCTGCGGCCTCGACGCGTACCGCCGAGACCTGCTGATCGCCCGCTTCGACGCGCACGTCACCGCGGTGACCCAGCGCGCCGAGACCGCGCGGAGGCTCTGCCCCGAGGTGGAGCTCGCCGCGGCCTTCGCGGAGAGCGCGCCGGAGCCCGTCCGCGCGGAGGTGCGCGCGGCCCTCACGGACACCGCGGCCTTCTGCAACGTGGTCGACGGCTTCGTCCCGACGGCGGCGCAGCTCGCGCTGGTGCGACGCGCCCGCGAGGTGGCCGTCGCCGCCCGGGGGCGCAACCTCACCCCCGACGCCTCCGGCGTCACCGCCCTCTGGACCGCCTCCGGACCGCTCCCTGGCGCCCCGACCCCCATCGGCGGCACGGACCGCGGCGAGGGCCACGGCGCGCAGAGCGGCGGCGCGGAGTCCGATTCCGAGAGGGCCCCCTCGGACACCGCCCTCCCCGGCGCCGCGGGCCTGGTGGAGGTGGCGCTCCGGGGCATCGCCAACCTGCTGGTGTCGCGCGCCCAGGCGGAGGTCGAGGGCTTCATGCTCGACCAGCTCCGGGACATCATCTGCACCGGCGACGCGAGGCCGTGGTTCGAGCACACCTGCGCCTATCTGGTCGCGCCCGACGCTGCCCTGCGCATCACCGCGGGCTCGGCGCTGCGCACCGCCTTCCAGGCCGACGTGGTGGGCTTCCCGAGGCAGGTCGCGAGCCGCACTCCTCGCGAGGGAGAGGCGCGCACGCTCACCGGGCGGCTGTGGTTCCAGCTGCTGGCGGCGGCGACGGAGTCGAGGGTGCTCGTCGACCTGGGAGACCGCTTCTCCCAGGTGGGATCGGACTTCACCTGCACCGGCCGGGAGCCCGAGCTCTGCCAGCAGGCGAAGCTGGCCGTCGAGGGCAGCGGGCTCCTCATGGCCTACGCCATGAACCGGGCGGACCTCGAGACCATGTCTCCGACGATGTTCCACGCGATGCTGGAGACGGTGTACGCGCGCTCGCTGAGCGTCGACGCCATGGGCCCCGTGGAGGCGCTGCGCCCCTCGCTCCTCGATCTGCGCAACACCCTCTCCTTCGCCCAGACCCCCCGCCTCAGCAACAACGCCCGCATCCCCCGCGTGGGCGCGCTGCTCACCGCCATGGGGGTGGTCTTCGACCGCGGCGTGGAGGTGGCCTTCTTCGACCGCCGCGGAGGGGAGCGGGTGCGCCTCCACGAGGGCATCCCGGCGATGTACGCCGCCGTGATGCGGGGAGAGCTCACGGAGATCGCGGTGCTCTCCCAGCGCGCGCTGGTGGTGGTGCTGCCCGTCGCGGGTCTCTCTCCGGACGTCACCCGCGGCATGGTGCTGGCGGCGGAGATCGCCCAGGCCCGCACGCCCGAGCAGATCAGGGTGGCGCTGGAGTCGGTGGTGACGCCGCCGGGGGCGTGGCGGCTCAAGCGCCGCCGGCCGATGCTGTCCATCACCGGCCTCGTCGGCGTGGCGGGCGGCGGAGAGATCATCCTGGCGAGCGGAGTCTCCGGCGGAGGAATGGTCCCGAGCGTGGGGCTCGTCGGGACGCTGGGGCTCGACGTGAGCTTCCCGGTGCGCTCCTCCACGCTGGGCTTCTACGTGTCGGTCATCGACCTCGGTGCGCTGCTTTCGCTGCCGCTCGGCGACGCCAGCGTGCGCCTCCGCGGCGTCGACGGCGTCGAGCGATCGGCCACCCTCGACGTGACCAGCCGCATCTCCCCCGAGCAGGTGCTCTCGCCTGGGGTCTTCTTCCGCTGGGGCATCGGTCGCTCTCCCTTCGTCTTCGCGGCGGGCGCCTCGATGGTGCCCTTCGGCCGCCATGTGCAGGAGACCCGCGCCGCGGCCAACGGGGCGGAGGCGGCCTTCAGCGCCGACGCCAGCGTCTTCCGGCTGAGCGCGATGCTGGCGGTCGACCTGACGCTGTTCCCGTTCTGATTCACTCCAGCGGGAGGCGCTCTCCGTGGTCGTCGACCAGCTCCCGCTCGGGCCAGCGCACCGCCGCGAGCCGGGTGCGCCACGGCGCAGTGCGCCCGATCTCTCGCTCCTTGTAGCGGGCCCCCACGCTGAAGTCGGTGCAGAAGGCGTTGCGGCGCTTGCCGATCCACGCGTTGGGCGCGGCGCCCTCGAAGAGGTCGGGCTCGCCCTTGGAGTAGCTGCCGCGCGCGACCGGATCCATCCAGCGCCAGTAGTGGCCGTAGAGCACCGGGGTCTCGTCCTCGTACTGCTCCCACCACTTCACCCGGTCGGTCATGCGCCAGGTGCCGCCGGCGAAGTACGGCCGCGCCGCGAGCGTCTCCAGCCCGGAGGTGACCACCCGCATCGGGTTGCCCCGCTGCCAGAGCGCGTCGCTGCGCCCCACCGCCTCCAGCAGCGGGAGCACCTCGTCGCGATCGTTGAGCCTCGCCCCGTAGCGGCCCAGCTCCACGGCCCTCGCGCTCTCCAGGCGCGCCAGCTCGGCCTGCAGCGCCGGCGGACCGGGATCATCCCGGTGGATGCGCTCCGGCGGCCACGACGCGAGCTCGGCCCCGAGGCGCTCGAAG
Source organism: Deltaproteobacteria bacterium (assembly GCA_016704445.1). Taxonomy (GTDB): domain Bacteria; phylum Myxococcota_A; class Polyangia; order Polyangiales; genus SCUS01. Next base: position 7,830 of record JADJAE010000080.1, on the reverse strand, counting down.
GAGGGGTCGTCCCACACCGCGTGCACCACCCGGAGGTCTTCTCGCGCCAGCGCCACCGGAAGCTCCCTGAGGAAGGCCAGCGCCCCTTCGCGCTCGTCGACCGACATGCTCCGCGAGGCGACGAACTCCCCCCGCGCCCGGTCGTGGTCGGCCTCGAAGAACCACCCGTTGCCGTGCTTCGGAACCTCCCGCAGCAGGTTGAGCTCGTGGTTGCCCAGGACGGCCTGCGCCCTGCCCTCCTCGATCATCCGCCGCGCCAGCGCGAGCACCCCGGGGCTGTCGGGGCCGCGGTCGCAGAGGTCCCCCAGCAGCACCAGGCGGCGACCCCTCGGGTGCTCGCCGCGCTCGTCGTAGCCCAGCACCCGCATCAGCGAGAGGAGGGCGTCGAGCTCGCCGTGCACGTCGCCGACGACGTCGATCGGCCCGTCGAAGAGGCGCTGGAGGTAAGGGTTCTTACGGGAGGTCATCGCCGTGGAATCTTCGCTGCCGGGTGGTGCTACCACACGATGGCCCGACGGGCGCCCGTCGTCCCCCCTCGACACTGGACGCGGGCCCCGCGCCGTTTCATAGAGCCCTCATCGTCGTCGAGCGCGGGTACGAGATCGTGATCCGCTTCGCGTGCTGACTGCTCCGATGGTTGACAGGTCCCCCGTCGGGGTAGTCAGGTCCGCGCCCCGAATCCTTCCCCTCAGATAAGCCCCCGGACGATGAACCCCCCGCCCCGCCCACGGTATGTCCTCATCGACGCGCTGCGAGGCATCGCGGCGTGCGCGGTGATGCTCTACCACTTCACCGGCGGCGACCTTCGCCCGGGCCTCGCCAGCCTCTTCGGCGACACGGTGCTGCGCGCCTGGCACCACGGCTGGCTCGGGGTGCAGGTCTTCTTCGTGCTCTCTGGCTTCGTCATCGCCAACACCATCGGCGACCGCACCATCACCCCCGGCGACGCGGCGCGCTTCGCCTTACGCCGCCAGGTAAGACTCGATCCGCCCTACTGGGTCGCCATCGCCTTCGCGGTGTGCGTCCCGTGGATCGTCTCCGCGATGGGCTTCCGCGGCCGCACCCCGCCGCCGCTGCACGTCATCGGCGCGCACCTGCTCTACCTCCAAGGCATCCTGCGGTTCCCGGCGATCCAGCCCATCTTCTGGACCCTCGCCATCGAGGTGCAGTTCTACATGGTCTTCGTGGCGGCGCTGGCGCTCCTGCGCTACGCCCCGAAGGCGGCGATACCCTGGGTGGTGCTGGCCTCCGCGCTCCCCTCGCTCGACGCGGGGATGCACTGGCGCTTCATCCACGGGTGGTTCATCCCGCACTGGTACCTCTTCGCGCTGGGCGCCTCGACGTACTGGGTCACCAAACGCCGTCTGCCGCTCGCGCCGCACCTCGCGCTGGCCGCCTGGATCGCGTGGCAGGGCGTGCACTACGACCGGCTCGAGCCCCTCGGCGGCGTCGCGACCGCGCTGCTGCTCACCGTGGCGGGCCGCGTCGGCGGCCTCGAGACCTGGCTGCGCCCCCGATGGCTGCAGTTCGTCGGGCGCATCTCCTACGGCGTGTACCTGCTGCACCCGCTGGCCGGGGCGCAGGCCCGCTGGCACGTCGGCGTGCACGTCAACGTGCGCAGCGGGCCGGGCGCGCTGTCGGTGCTCGTCGCCGCCATCGCCTTCACCATGGTCCTCGCGTGGGCGCTGCACCGCTGGGTCGAGGCGCCGGCGATGCGGCTCGCCTCGAAGATCCGCTGGTGGCACGGCGACCGCGAGGCGAGGGAGCTCGGCGCGACGCCCTACCGGGCCGCCACCGCGCGCCCGTCGGACGGCTGAGCCCCGGCGGTCACCGCCGCACGCACCCCGGGTGCCCGCTGAACACCAGCGCGTCGAGCGCCCGCTCCGGCGCTACCCCCCGCAGCGGCGCCGACTCCAGGTCCACCACCGTGTCCGCGTCCCAGGCCGTCTCCCGGCCTCGCACCGCCGCGTCCCAGCCGCAGGCCAGCGCGCCGTGGGCGCTGCCCTCCACCAGCAGCTGCTCGGCCAGCGTGCGCCCCTCCGCGCCCGCGTAGGTCACCCTCCGCCGCAGCCGCAGCCGCTCGTGCGTCTCGAGCGCGCGCATCTCCTCCACCGGGTCGGTCACCACGTGCGAATCGATGCCCACGCAGAGCCGCACGCCCGCCTCGCGCAGCGCGGCGATGTCCGCGAGGCCGTCGCCCAGGTCGCGCTCGGTGGTCGGGCACAGGCACGCGAAGGCCCTCGCCTCGCCCAGCAGCCTCGCCTCGTGCGGCTCCAGGTTGGTCGCGTGCACCGCCACGAAGCGCTCGCCCAGCACCCCCGCCTCGGAGAGCAGCTCGACCGGGCGGCGGCCGTGCTCGGCCAGGCACGACTCCACCTCGCCGATCACCTCCGCCACGTGCATGTGGAAGGGCAGCGAATACCTCGTCGCGTATTCGTTCAGCGGCCCGAGCCACTCCCGCGGCACCGCCCGCACCGAGTGCGGCGCCACGCCGACCCTCACCCGCGCGTCGGCGCCCCAGCGCGAGCGCAGCGCGTCGAGGTCGCGCAGCACGTCGTCGACGTCGCCGTCGCAGAAGCGCCGCTGGGCCCCCTCCGGCGGGCGCCCGTGCGACGAGCGGGCGTAGGCCACCCGGAGCAGGGTCACCCGCAGGCCCTCCGCGAGGGCGGCCTCGATCACCACGTCGGAGAGCAGCGTGCGCTGCGCATAGGCCCCGCCGCCCCGCTGGTGGTGCACGTAGTGGAACTCCCCCACGCACCGCACCCCCGAGCGGTAGAGCGCGCGGAAGGCGTCGCGCGACACGGCCGCGAGCGACTCCGGCGTGAGCGAGTCGGCCAGCGAGAACATCGCCTCGCGCCACGACCAGAAGGTGCCGGTCTCGCCCGGGGCGCGCTGGGTGTGGCCGCGCAGTCCGTACTGGAAGGCGTGGGAGTGGGCGCTCACCCAGCCGGGGAGCACGAGGGAGGTGCCGTCGATGGCGCGCAGCGGTCTCACGCGGCGACGCTAGCACGGCGCGATTTCCATGGAGCGAGCGCCTTCGCGACGCCCCGATGGAGGGGCGCGCGAGGGGGGGGGGTCAGCGATGGGAGAGGGGGAGAGCCGGAATCAGGAGGAGGACTTGGCGTCGGCGACCACGTTCACCTTGAAGGTCGCGGAGACCTCCGGGGCGAGCTTGGCGGTGACGGCGTAGGTCCCGGTCGAGCGGATGTTGTCCACCGACAGCTTCTTGCGGTCGATGTCGTAGCCCTTGGCCTTGAGGGCCGCCTCGATGTCCTTGTGGGTCACCGAGCCGTAGAGCTTGCCTTCGCCGCCGACGGTGCGGGCGATGGTCAGCTCGAGCGTGCCGAGCTTCGTCGCGAGCGCCGCGGCGTCCGAGCGGATCTTCGCGGCCTTCTCGCCGGCGACCTTCTTGTTGTGCTCGAAGCGAGCGACGTTGCCCACGCTCGCGGAGAGCGCGAAGCCCTCCGGGAGGAGGTAGTTGCGCGCGTAGCCGGAGGCCACCTTCACGACCTCGCCGCCCTTGCCGAGCTTGGCGACGTCGCGCTGCAGAATCACATGAACAGTCTTGCTCACGGTAGACCTCTCACTTACCCGACGTCGTAAACGGCAGCAGGGCGATCATGCGGCCGCGCTTGATCGCGCCGATGAGCATCCGCTGGTGAAGCGCGCACGTCCCGGAGATGCGGCGCGGAACAACCTTGCCGCGGTCGCTGAGGAAGTAACGCAGGAGCCCGGCGTCCTTGTAGTCGATGCCTTCGACCTTCTCGACGCAGAACTTGCAGACGCGCTTGCGCCCGCCGCGGCGACGGGCCGCGATGTTCTCGGCCGCGATCTCGGCCGCGCCGCCCTCGCTGTAGCCGCCGCGATCGTCGAAGGGATCCATCCCACCACCTGAAAAGCGTGCCATGGTCTTTGTTCCTTTCAGGCCTCGGCCGCGGGGGGAGCCCCGGCGCCGTCATCGGAGTCCTTGGGTGCCTCGGCCGCCACGGGGGCAGCCTGCTCGCGGTCGCGGTCACGATCGCGGTCGCGATCGCGGTCACGGTCGCCGCGGTCGCGGCGGGGCTCGTCGGCCAGGCCGAGCTGGGCCTCGTAGCTCTCGTCGCGCTCGTCGTCCTCGGCGGACAGCTCGATGCGACGGACCTTGACCTCCTCGGGGTCGACGGTGACCGACGAGACGTCGACGTCCTTGGCCAGCACCACGGTCATGTGGCGGATGACGGTGTCGAGCATGCGCAGGTTGCGCTCGAGCTCCGCCACGGTGCCCTTGGCGCCGAGGTAGCGCAGGTAGACGTAGACGCCCTTGCGCTGCTTCGCGATCGGGTAGGCGAGGCGACGCTTGCCCCAGCTCTCGATCTTGGTGAGCTTCGCGCCGGTGCTCTCGAGGGACGAGATCGCGCGGGAGATGACCTTCTCCGACGCCTCGCCATCGATGTCCGGGCGAAGGATGAACACGGTCTCGTAATCCGAGGCCCGCGTGCTCCGTGCTTCCGTTGCCATAGATGTGTTGTCCTCCTGGACCTTCACGTTGGCCCCCGCGTCTTGCGCGGGAGCGAGGACCGACCGGACGCTCAACAGCGAACGTACGGTCAGGGGGCGCGGTGACTACCACGACCCCGGCCAGGGAGGAAAGCCCCTGCTGCAGGTTCTGGAGTTGGAGTATGACTGCGGCGCCGTCAGCGAGCGCTTCCCCGGTACGACCTCGACGCCGTCGGCGAGCGCTTCTTCGGTACGATCGCGGCGCCGTCAGCGAGCGCTTCCCCGGTACGATCGCGGCGCCGTCGGTAACCCGAGCCAGACCCCGACCGTGAGGGAGGGCGGAGCGACCGCGCGCCATCAACGCGGAACTCTGGCGACGCTCCGGGGGCGGAGGTCCGACGAGGCCTTCAGGACGACGAGTGGCAGCGTGGTCGGTCTCTTCCCCGCCCTTACGGGCTGGGGTCTGGCTCGGGTTACCGATGGCGTCGAGGTCGTACCGGGGAAGCGCTCGCCGACGGCGCCGCGGTCGTATTGGGGAGGCGCTCGCCGACGGCGCCGCGGTCGTACCGGGGAGGCGCTCGCCGACGGCGTCGCGGTCGTACCGACGGTCACTCTCGAACCAGCCGCCGCCCGACGCTTCCCGACCCCTTTGTGTCCCTCCACGGGATCCGCTCGCCGACGGCCTCGGACACCTGCAGCGCGCGCTCGGACTACGACCTCGCGCCTCCGATGCTGGAGGCAGACCGGCGCGACGGCGCTGCCCTTCTCCATGAGCGTCAACGACTCCCCGGCGACCAACGACGTCATGTGCGCCACGATGCGACTGACCTTCACCGGCGCGGACCTCGCCGCCGGTCAGAAGGACCTCCGCTGCGGCGACGGCAACACCGTGCTGTTCGCGCTCCGCCCCTGCGATGGCGCCGTAGCCGCGCAAGTCGGCAGGGAGCGACGAGAGCGACCGACCACGCCCACCCCAGCGCGGCCTCGGCCGAGCTAGGCCGAGCGAGGACGAGCGAAGCGGAGCGACGCCTCACGCCCTGCGGTCCCCCGAGCGAAGCGCGAGGCCGCGAACGTCCACGTCTTCAGTCCAGTACGTCGCGGTCGGCGTCCGCGAGGAGCGAGGAGCACTGATCGAAACGTGGGCGGTAGCGCCCCTACTACGCCGGGCTCCGGGTGAGCGGTGGGACTGCGGACGTGGGCGGTCGCGCCCTGAGAACGAACGAGAACCGTCCCAGCGCAGCGCGCAAACCCGTCGCGCGGTCGACGTCAAGGCTCCGCACACGACGCGTGTGATCCCGTCCGCCCGCGAAGGCCGTCTACATGCCGTGCTGAGCCCGATACGGGGCCGGTTGGCGAACGTGGACGGCGAGCTTGACCGGGTGAGAGCGGATAGGAAAACCAACGACCCAGAGGCTTGAGGCCCGCCGCCGGTCGGACCCACCGGGCGTCGTCGCGGTGCGATCAGCGCGCTCACAGATTACTACCGCGCATAAAATGGATTCTGTAACCTGTCGTATTTACGATTGATTATGGCCGTCTGTGCGATGGGTCGGACGCTGGCTGGCGAGGAAGGGCCGCACCTCGTTGAGGGGCGCGACGGGCTCGTCGCCGAGGCGCATGGCCCACCCGCTGAAGGCGAGGTGCGGCATCGCGGCGTGGGCCCGGTAGGCGGCCGCGCGGTGCTCGACGGGCGCGCTCCGCGGCGGGAGGCGCAGCGGCTGCGGCGCGACCGTCGCGCACGCCTGGGTCATCGCGAGCGCCCACCCGAGGGCGATGGTGGCGGTCTTCATCGTCGGCTCCTCCGCAAAGGGGTTCGGTATCGTCCATGGGAGGACGGACCACAAGCCGACGGTGGGTGCAGTTGGATCAGGGGCCTCGTGGGAGGCCCCTGCGAGAGGGCTTGGGAGGGGGTGACGGCGCCCCGCGAGGGAGCGCCGGCCGGTCAGAGCGGGGTGAAGCGCACGCGCGCCCCGGTGCTGACCGCGGACGTGTTGCACGAGAACGCCGTGCTCTGACCCGCCGGGCCCTGCACGCCGATGGTGGCCGAGGCGCCCTGCGCGCGGCCCGCCTGCGGGGAGGTCATGGTGTCGTACTGCAGCTCGATGAGCCCGGTGCTCTCGCTGAGCACGACGGAGAAATTGAGCCGCGAGCCGTCATCGCTGGAGAAGAAGTACACCGCCTCCGCGGAGTACACGTACCGCCGGTTGGGCGCCGCGCCGGTGGTGCCGACGCAGAAGCGCGAGCCCCCGACGCGGGTGTCGAGGTCGTCCCAGAAGCCGTGGATCGCGTTGGCGATGCCGCTCGGCAGGCACGAGTTGCTGAACGCCGCGCTGGCCCCGCCGAAGCCGATGACGCCGTTGGAGCTCACCCACGCCGACGTGAAGCTCCCCGCGTAGTACGGGAACGCGAACGGCAGCGTGACGGCCTCCGTCGTGTCGTCCAAGCTGCTGATGCCCGCCACCTCGGTCCCGAAGGTGCAGGCGTTGAGGAAGGGCGTCGCCGGCCCAGAGCTCACCGCGTAGCTGGTGAACACCGTGGTCACGCAGGTGCCCTCGCGGCACGCCTGCGTCGAGGTGCACGCGTTGCCGCAGGCGCCGCAGTGGCTGTTGCTGCTGCCGAGGTCAGCCTCGCAGCCGTCGACGGCGCTGCCGTTGCAGTTGCCGAAGCCCGTGTTGCACGCGATGGCGCACGCGCCGCCCGTGCACGACGTCGACGCGTTGGGCCGCGCCGGACACGCGGCGGCGCAGGCGCCGCAGTTGTTGACGCTCGTCGCGAGGTCGGTCTCGCAGCCGTTGGTGGCCACGCCGTCGCAGTCGCCGAGGCCGGTGTTGCAGCGGAAGCCGCAGGTCGACGAGGCGCAGGTGGTCGTCGCGCCGGTGCGCGCCGGGCAGGCGTGGCGGCAGGCGCCGCAGTTGGCCACGTCCGTGGTGCTGTTGATCTCGCAGCCGTCCGCGCCCGACGCGTTGCAGTCGGTGAAGCCCGGCACGCACGCGAAGATGCACGCCCCGGTGGCGCAGGCGCCGAAGGCGTTGGGCGGGTCCGCGCAGGCGTTGCCGCACGTCCCGCAGTTCGAGCGGTCGATGAGCAGCGTCGCGCAGGTGCCCGAGCAGTTCACCTGACCCGCGGGGCAGGACACCACGCAGGCCCCCGAGGCGCAGAGCTGCCCGCTCGGGCACGCGACGTTGCAGTCGCCGCAGTGGTTGTTGTCGGTCTGCGTGTCGCGGCAGACGCCGCCGCAGTTGGTGAGCCCGGGCCCGCACGAGGTGGCGCACACCCCGCCGCGGCAGATCTGCCCCGCGCCGCAGATCGTCCCGCACGGCGCCGCAGTTGTTGCGGTCGGTGGCGAGGGTCACG
>JADJAE010000079.1 GCA_016704445.1 Deltaproteobacteria bacterium | reverse complement strand
CGGCCGGTTGTGACCCCGGCCGCCCCTCCCTCCGAACCGGACTGGCGGATCTCCCGCATCCGGCTCTCCGGTTGGTGGTCTTACCCACGAGGGGGGTGCGCGGCTTCGGCGTGGGCTCCGGCTAACGAGAAGAGCCCCTGCGTCCTGAAGAAGGCATTGGGCCAGCGGACCATGTCCCATCCCCGGGCCCGTCCCCGACGCTTCTGCCGCTTGCGCAGCATCGCCCGGAGTCGTGCGCGGACCCAACCATCGATCTCCTTCAACGGCGTCAGCACGCTCGCGCGGAAGTAGGCGAAGAAGCCCCGCAGCACGCGGTTGACCGTACCGATCACCACGGCCAACGAGAGACCGTTCCCTCGTCGGGTCAGCGGGCGCAGGGTGTCGCGCAGCTTCGCCACGCTCTTCTTCCGCGGCCATCGCTTCGTCCGCCACGGGTCGTCCCGGTGCAGTCGAAAGTGATACCCGAGGAAGTCGAAGCCCTCCGTCACGCTCACCTGCACGAGCCGCGTCTTGGTCGGATGCACCGTCAGTCCGGCCTCGCCGCACCAACGGGTCACCTCGTCCAGCGCGCGGCGCGCCGCTTCCTCCGTCGGACACTGGATCACGAAGTCGTCCGCGTAGCGCGTCATCTCGAAGCCCGCCTTCGCCATGTGATGGTCCAGGGGGTCGAGATACAGGTTGGACAGCAGGGGGCTGACCACCGCGCCTTGGGGCGTACCGACCGTCGGAATCCACCGTCGATCCTCCTCCTGGATCGGCTGCTTCAGGAACGCCTCGATCAGATCGAGGGCGCGTCCATCGGCGATCCGACGCTTCACCAGGGCCATCAGGGGCGCGTGCGGGACCGTGTCGAAATACGACTTGAGGTCCACGTCCACGACCCAGAGGGAGCCCTGCCGCAGCAGGGAGTCGACGCGTTGCAGTGCCATCTTCGCCGAGCGTTGCGGACGGAAGCCGTAGCTGTGATCCGCGAACTCGTGTTCGAAGATCGGCTCGATGGCCGCCCGCAGCGCCGTCTGCACGACGCGATCGCGCACCGTCGGAACCCCCAGGGGACGCAGCTCCTTGCTGCCTGCCTTGGGGATGTAACACCGTCGAATCGCGGAGGGCCGGTAGGTCCCGTCCCGCAGTGATTCGTGCAGCGCCGTCAGGTGGCGCGCCTTGTCGCGCTCGAAGGCCTCGATCGTCATGTGGTCGACGCCGACGCCGCCCTTGTTGGCCTTCACTCTCGCGAAGGCCGCCTCCAGGCTGCGCGGCGTCAGGACCTTATCGATCACGCTGTACCAACGTCCTCCTTTCACCCCGCTTTGCAGGGCCTGCACCATCCGCGGCGTCCAGATGGTGGGCTCTACCCAGGCGTATCGTCCTGGCGTCTCTCCGTCGGGATTAGCCCTCGCGGGCACTGTCGACGGCGACCGCTCGGTGGCGTCGGCCACGTCGGTTGCACCCTCCTGTCGTCTGGTCACCACGTCTCCACCTTCCTGGCCCCCTTTGCTCCGCTGCCCGTTACGGCGCTTCGACGCTCTCTATGGGGCCTCTGACTTCCGCGCCGGTCTCCTCCCCGGTCACGGATCTCCCTCCTTCACGCACGCTGCCTCTGCTCCCATCCTGTCCCCAACCACACCCAACAGCCCCCGACCGCAACCGCTGCTCACGTCGAGGTCCCCGGTCTTCACGAGACCGGGTCATGGCTTCGCCTCTGGAAGGCAGGCTCGCCGCCGTTGAACGCCGAAACGGGTTCCTCTCGTACGGGCTGGGAGTTCGCCTCCGGTTGCTCTCCACCTCACCTCTCGGCAACGCAGTTACTTTCGGCTACAGGTCTCAAGCGTGGGACCTGGCGGGGTGCTGCCCCCCGCTGACAACGTGCGCTCGAAGGCGCACCTCCCCCGCCCTTACGGGCTGGGGTCTGGCTCTGGTCGCTGACGGCCTCCCGGTCGTATCGGGGACTCCTCGCTGATGGCCTCGCGCTCGTACCGTCGGATTCCCCGACGACGGCCTCGCGCTCGTACCGTCGGATTCCCCGCCGACGGCCTCGCGGTCGTACCGGGGACTCCTCGCCGACGGCCTCGCGGTCGTACCGGGGATATCCCCGCCCCGCCCCAACCCGCCGTCACCCCTTCGAGGTCGCGTCCTCCAGCAGCAGCGCGCCCAGCGTGAGCGCCAGCACCCGCAGCGCGTCGACCGAGCCCGCGGCCGTGGGCGCTCCGAAGCCCGCGATCAGCACCGCCACCCAGCCCAGCGCCCGGCGCAGCCCAGCGCCCCGGTCTTCGCGCTGCGTCGAGAGCGACAGCATCGCGGCGGTCACCAGCCCGCTGAAGAGCAGCGTGTACATCGACAGCGCCAGCCGCGACGGGTGCGCCACGACGGCGCCGCCCACCAGGTCGAAGCGCGCCCCGAAGGCCTGCTGGGCGATGAGCGCGGTGCTGCGCGGGAGGTTGATCGGCAGCGTGACCGTCACCAGCGTGAGGGCCGCGGGAAGCGCCGTGAAGGGCAGCATCCTCGCGACGCCCACCTTGCGCACCGCGCTGACCACGGCGGCCACGACGGCGAGCGCGACGCCCGCGAAGGCGACGGCCTCGGAGAAGGCCCCGAGGCGGTCGAGGCCGCGCGCCGCCACCGATCCGGTGGGGAAGGCGAGGCGCAGCGGCGGACCGAAGAGCTCGCAGAGCTCGCCCACCAGCAGCAGCCCGAGCGGGGCCGCGTGAAGGCGCTCGCCCCGGGTCATCAGCGACCGCACCACGCCGACGCCGCAGGCCAGCAGGAGGGTCGCCGCGGTGCCAAGGATGGTGAAGCCCTGGAGGCGACGCGCGGGCTCGGTCAGCATCGCGGCGACCACGAACACGGTCATCGGCGCCAGCAGCAGCGAGCGCAGCCCGCGCACCACCACCGGGAGCCGCGACGACCACACCAGGCGCTGCGTCGCGACCAGGGAGAGCAGGGCGCCCGTCACCACGCAGAACACGCCAAGCCAGGCGACCACCGGGCGGTCGACCGTCACCCGCTGGAACATCCGCGTCATCACGAAGCCCGCCGCCAGAAGCAGGACCGCGTAGCCCGCGGGGAAGGCGTCCTTCCCGGGGTCGCGCACGCTCGCTTCGCGCACCTCGCTCACCTCGCCCGCCTCGCTCACGCGGCCACCGCCTTGCGGAGGCGGCGGAGGTAGCTCCGGGCGACGGACTCGGGGTCGAGGCGCAGGGTCTTGGCGAGTTCGATCACGAAGCCTCGGGTGTACACCGCCGGGGGAAGCACTTTGTAATCCTCTTCTTCGAGCGCCTTCAGGTGGTGCATCGGGATGCGGGTGCGGGCGGCCACGTCGCGCAGCTCGATGCCCCGCGCCTCCCTCAGCGACCGAAGGAACTCCCCGCTGTACTCCGTGTCCGTGGTGATCTCCGGCTCAGGCCCCTTGGGGACGGGCTCCGCCGCGGGCTCCTCCACCAGCGCCCCCGAATGCCCCGCGAAGGGATCGGACGGGGCGATGGACAGGTCGTAGGGCCTGCGCCGCGACGGGTCGAGCAGCACGTCGCGCGCCTCCTCGATGCGCGCCACCATGCTCGACACCTCCTCCTCGGTGAGCAGCCCGGAGAGCGCGAGGCTGTCCACCGCGTAGATCTCCCTCGCCCGCCGGTACGCCCGGCGCACCTCCTCGTCGCTGGCCCCGCGGTCGAGCGCCAGCACCTCGTAGTGCGAGGGCGCCGCGGGCATCCCGGCCTCGCCGGGCATCGCCGCGGGCCGCATCGTCTCCGGCGAGAGCAGCCGCCGGGCGATGCGCTCCAGGTTGCGGCTGGCCTTCGCCGCGGGGCTCTCGATGAGCAGCGGCCGTCGACGCCTCGCGGCCATGAACACCGCGTCGTCGAACTCCACCCCCCCGACGCTCTCCACGGCCCCGACCAGCGGCCGCACGGCCACCCGCGCCATGGCCTCTCCCAGGTCGAGGTCGGCCCTGGAGCGCGACTGGTTCACCACCAGGCGCACCCGCAGCGAGGCGGCCTCCTCCCAGGCCACCGAGGCGACCTCCGCGGAGCGCGCCGACAGCATGTGCGCGAGCTGCGCCGGGACCGGCGGCCCTCCCGCCGCGACCAGCAGCTCCCTCAGGAGCTCGAGGCCCACGTCGTCGCCGAGCTCCAGCAGCCGGCGCCGCATCCGGCGGGCGTAGGCGTGGCGCACGAAGCGGTAGACGGCCTCGACGGCCACGGGCTCCGGGGTGCACACGGTGAGCATCACGTCGGCGGAGAGCATCCCGTCGACCACCCGGGGCGAGACGCCGCCGCCCAGGTCGAGCACGCAGACGTCCGCCTCGGAGGCGCGCAGCAGCGCCCTCGGGTCGCTCGACGCCCTCGCCCGGTGGGGCCCGAGCTCGCTGCTCACCTCCAGCAGCCTGACGTTGGGGACGACCGTCTCGTGCCCGCGGGCGACGAAGGGAGAAGGCAGCCACGGGGGGACCGACCCGGCGTCGCGCACCACCCCGAAGCAGCCGCCGAGCGTGGCGGCGCGCGGAGCGGCGTCGACCAGCAGCACCTTGCGCCCTAGCTGGGCCAGGAAGGTCGCGACGCTCACCGCCACCAGCGAGTGCCCGACGCCCCCCTTGGCCCCGCCGACGGCGATGACCCGAGGGATCCCGTGGGGATTGGGGTTCTCGATCACGCGGCGGTCATACCATGGGCCGAGCGGCTTTCAGTGCCACCGCTCGCAGCGCAGCAGGTCGTCCGTGGTGAGGGTGAAGCCGTCGCTCTCGTCGCACACTCCGACCCCCTGGAGCACGCACTCCTCCCCGTGGGCGTCTCGCAGCCGCAGCTCCCTCGGGGCGCAGCCCTCCACGCGAAACGAGGCGTCCTGCCCGGCGCGCAGGGGCTCCGACCCGATGCGCTCGACGCCCCACGAGCGCCGCCCCGGGGAGCGCAGCGAGAGCCCGTGCACGTCGAAGCGCGAGCGGTTGCGCACCGTCACCAGCACCCCCTCCCCGGCCGCTGCGGAGCTCCCCCGAACGCGCGCCGGGGAGGCAGAGCACCCGCACCCGAGCGCGACCACGACGACCATCGTCCGCCAGCTCATCACCGCCGCGAGTCTACGGCCGCCCTTCGCTTTCTTCGCGGGCTTTCGCCCCGGTGCTACGACCGTCGCGTGCGAGAACCACCCTCCGCAGCACGCAGGGCGCTCCCCCCGGCGCACGAGGTGCTCGCCACCGACGCCGCCCGGGAGCTCATCGAGCAGCGGGGCCGCCCCGCGGTGGCCCTCGCCCTGCGCGAGGTGCTCGACGCCCTCCGCGCCGAGCTGCTCGCCGGAACCCTCCCCGCGGACCGCGACGCCCTGCGCGCCGAGGCCCTCGCCCGATTACCGCAGAAGGTAAGAGAGAGCCGACCGGCGGGGCTTCGGAGGGTGATCAACGCCGCGGGCGTGGTGCTGCACACCAACCTGGGAAGAGCGCCCCTCGGGGAGCCCGCCCTGGCCGCGGTGGTCGAGGCTTGCCGTGGCTACGCCGCGGTGGAGTACGACCTCGCCCGGGGAGAGCGAGGGCACCGGGACGCCCTCATCGCGCCGCTGGCCAACGCGGTGCTCGGCGGCGACGACGCGCTGGTGGTGAACAACTGCGCGGCGGCGGTGCTGCTCGCGGCGACGGCGCTCGCGGCCGGGAGGGAGGTGATCGTCTCCCGGGGCGAGCTGGTGGAGATCGGCGGGGGCTTCCGGGTGCCGGACGTGATCGCCTCCTGCGGCGCGCGGCTGGTGGAGGTCGGGACCACCAACAAGACCCGCGCGGCGGACTACGAGCGGGCGGTGGGGCCTGACACGGGAGCGATCCTGGTGGTGCACCGGAGCAACTTCGCGCTGCTGGGCTTCACCGAGCAGCCCACCTTGGAGGAGCTGGCGGCCATCGCCCGGGCGCGGGGTGTTCCGCTGCTGGTGGACCTGGGCAGCGGGGCGGGCGGCGACACCCGGGCGCTGGGGCTGAGCGCGAGGGAGCCCCTCTCCCGGGAGTGCGTGGCCTCCGGGGCCGACCTGGTGATGGTCTCCGGCGACAAGCTCCTCGGAGGCCCGCAGGCGGGCGTGGTGGTGGGCGGCGCCCCGTGGGTGACCCGCCTCCGGGGGCACCCGCTGATGCGGGCGCTGCGCCCGGGGAGGCTGGTGCTGGCCGCGCTCGAGGCCACGCTCCGCGCCCACGCCGACGGGCGAGCGGCCCGGGACGTCCCCGCGGTGGCCATGCTCTCCCGCACCCGCTCCGAGCTGCGCGCCTTCGCAGAGTCCGTCCTCGCGAAGATCTCCGCCGGAGGAATACCCGATGGGGTAAAGCTCTCCCTCGCGGCGACGGAGGCCCGGGTCGGCGGCGGCACCCTGCCCCTGGAGGCGCTCCGGTCGTGGTCGGTGCGCGTCGACGGGGTGGCACCCGACCCCCTCGCGGCCCTCCTCCGGGCGGCAACCCCCCCGGTGATCGGCCGAGGACTCGACGGGGCTTTACACCTTGATGTAAGGTCGCTGCTGCCGTCGGAGGTCGATGATCTCGCTACGGCGGTCACCATGGCCTTGCACAAGGCGGTGGCGACCGGGGCTGGGCCGAAGCACGCTACGAGGGATTAGCGCGGCCAATCAGGCATTTCCATACGAGGTGGTCCATGAGCCAGTCGTCCCGGGAGCTATCGGCGCAGGTGCTGGTGGTCAACCGCAACCTGCAGGCGGTGCACATCACCACCGCGCGCCGGGCCTTCGTGCTGATGTTCACCGACGTCGCGCGGGCCCTCGACCCTGCGTGGGTCGCCCACGATTTCGAGTCCTGGGCCACGATCTGGCCCCGAGCGGCGACGGGCCCACCGTAGGCACCAGCCGCGGCCCCATCCTGATACCCCGGGTGCTGCAGCTCGTGGCCTACGACCGCATGCCCCGCACCACCATCCGGCTCACCCGCCGCAACATCTTCCTCCGCGACGGGTACACCTGTCAGTACTGCGCCCGCCGTGGCACGCCCCGCGACCTCAACCTCGACCACGTGATGCCCCGCTCCCGCGGCGGCCCCATGACCTGGGAGAACGTCGTGTGCTCGTGCCGGGTGTGCAACCTGAAGAAGGGCGGCCGCACCCCCCCGGAGGCCAACATGCGCCTGCTCCGTCGGCCCGTGAGACCGCGCTGGTCGCCGGTGCTGGCGCTCGCGTTCTCGCCCGGGCGACCGGCGGAGTGGGAGCCCTTCCTCGCCAGCCTCCCCGGCGCGCGCGAGCTGCAGACGCTCTGGGAGCAGGGCGTCGGCACCGTCCACGACGTCATGGCCGAGAGTGCGTAGCGACCTTCGCGCGCGACGCCACCGGCCGAACGCACGCGGAAAGCGCCTGCCCCTGATTTGCACGCCGTAGGGGACAGGTTGCATCCTCCGCCCCGATGTCTGAAGCACCCGTGTATCGCGCTGACGATCGCTCGCTGCTCCTGCCGTTCTACAAGCGGTGGCTGGTCGAGCCCACCCTGCCGTACATCCCGACGAAGGTGCACCCCAACACCATCACGCACACGGGGCACCTGCTCTGTTTCGTGGCGGCGGCCCTGCTCGTCGCCGCCAACGCGCGGCGCGGCTGGGTGTTCTTCGCCGCGATGCTGCTGCTGCAGGCCTACAACTGGTGCGACAACGCCGACGGCGCCCACGCCCGGCGCACGCGGCAGTCGAGCGCGACGGGGGAGTTTCTCGACCACGGGCTCGACCTCCTCAACACCACCTACATCGCCGTCATGACCATCTACGTGCTCGGCTCCTCGCCCGAGTACACGGTGATGCTGGCCATGCTGATCCCCGGCGCGGCGGCCATGACCTGCTGGGAGCAGACCGAGACCGGCGTCTTCCGCATGGGCCTGCTCAACCAGATCGAGTCCGTCGCGGTGCTCTCGCTCACCATGGTCGTCACCGGGATCTACGGCACCGAGGTGTGGCGACAGATGCACGTCGGCCCCGTCTCCCTCTGGCAGGCGCTGCACCTCTGGCCCATCGCCACGATCCTCTTCGGCAAGGTGCGCGGCCTCCAGCGCGTCGCCTCCGCCGACCGCCCCATCGCCCCGGCCCTCGCCTTCCTCGCCGCCCAGGTCGCCATCGCCATCGCGGGCGTGGGCGGAGACATCTCCACCCTCTCCGCGGTGGCCCTCGCCACCGGCGTCAACCTCTACTTCGGCGCCCGCATGCTCTCGCTGCGGCTGCGCGCCGAGCGCTCCCCGGTCGACCCGATCTTCCTCGTCACCGCGGCCCTCATCGGGGCCATCCCCCTGCTGCGCCTCGCGGGCGTCGCCGTCGACCCGGGCTTCGTCGTCGCCCTCACGGCCGTGGTGGTCACGGTGCTCGGGCTCTCGTCGATGCGCTACGTGCGCGCCGGCTTCGCGAGCCTCCAGCGCCTCGAACCCTGGGGACCCCCCGTCTTAACTGCCCGCTCCCCTCCTCCCCTGGTGAACCGCGCCACCCTCATCCGGGGCATCCAGCTGATCGTCGCGCTCACCCTGGCGACCTTCGCCTTCCTGCTGTGGCGGGCCGTCACGCTGAAGCAGGCCGACCTCTCCAGCGCCCTCTCCACGCTCAACCCCCTCTGGCTCCTCGTCGCCGCCGCCTTCGCCCTGCAGGAGGGCGTCTGCGGCGGAACCCGGATGTTCGTCCTCGGCCGGGTGCTCTGCCCCAAGCTCACCTGGCGCACGGCGGTCTCGTCGGAGTTCGTGCTGATGTTCGTCGCGGGCGTCACCCCGGGCCAGCTCGGCGCGCCCATCGCGCAGGTCGCCACGCTGGTCGAGGGCGGCATGCCCTTCGAGGCCATCGCCACCGCCGAGCTGCTCACGGCCTTCTGCACCCTGCTCTTCTTCCTGCTCTCCGGCGCCGCGCTCATGGTGCTGCGCACCCAAGGGCTGCTGGTGGTCCCCGGCGCCGCGGGCCTCGACTGGCTCGTCGGCTTCTCCTCCGTGGTCTTCGGCGCCGCCCTGCTCTCGCTCATCCTCTGCGTGGTGCACCCGCCGCTGCTCAAGTGGATCCTCCGCGTCGCAGGAAACGCCCTCGCCATGCCCTGGCACCCGGTGCGCCGGGGCCTCGGGCTCGTCCCGTGGTTCAAGGTCCTGCGCGAGAGCCCGGCGCTCCAGCCGGGCATCCTGGGAGAGCGCCTGCTGCGCGCGGTCGACCGGGTCCACGAGGGCTTCGCGGTCTACCTGCAACGGGGGCGCTGGGCGGTGCTCCAGGCCTTCGGGCTCACCGTGGCCTTCTTCTGGGCGCGCTTCTCCGTGGCCTTCTTCATCCTCAAGGGCCTCGGGCTCAGCACCACCCCGCACACCTACGTCGCCCCGGGGCCGCCTTCGCGCAGATCATCACGGTGCAGACGCTGCTCAACTTCGCGCTCTACCTCTCGCCCACGCCGGGCGCCTCGGGCATCGCGGAGGCCGGGTCCAACACCCTCATGTCCCCGTGGGTGCCCGCCGCGTACGAGCTGCCCTACCTGGTGCTCTGGCGCATGCTGGCGCTCTTCCTGTGCATGTTCGTCGGCGGGGCGTACGTCTTCCGCTACCTCGGCACCGACGTGCTCGAGCGCCGCGCGAAGGAGGCCGAAGAGGCCCAGCGCGCCCTCGACGCAGGCTGTCCGTCCCATCCACCCACCCCCACGGAACCGTAGTAGGCGACGCCATGACCACGACCAACGACACCAGCTCCACCCCCGGCACCGCTCGCGCCTTCGAGGAGGTGCCCTCGTTCAACATCGACAAGTTCATCTCGGCCTCGCGGCCGCTCGACCTCTCGGGCATCCGCCTCGAAGACGCCGCGAACTTCCCGCTCTCGCCGAGCGAGGTGCGCGTCATGCGCTACATGCAGGACACGGAGTTCTACACCGTCCACTACATGAAGGCGCTGATGGAGACGCACGCCCTCGCCGACAACGAGGCCCGCGCGTTCATGGTGTGCTGGGGCTACGAGGAGTGCTTCCACGGCCGCGCCCTCGCGCGCCTCGTGGAGGTCTGCGGCCACGAGCCGTCGCGGCGCTCCATCGAGGAGTTCGCGCGCCCGCGCAAGAGCACCGAGGTCGTCCAGGACTTCGGCGGCCGGCTGCTGTCCTTCCTCTCCAAGGACTTCCTCGCCACCCACATGACCTGGGGCGCCATCAACGAGCTCACGGCCATCCACGCGTACAGCCGCCTCGCCGAGCTCTCGGCCAACCCCATCGTCGACGCGGTGATGCGGCGCATCGTGAAGGACGAGCGGCGGCACTTCGCGTTCTACTACCAGCAGGGCAAGCGCCGGCTGCAGCACTCGGCGCTGGCGCAGCGCATGGCTTCGCTCTCCCTCAAGGCCCTGTGGGAGCCCGTCGGCGGCTCCATGGCCCCCGCGCGAGGACCGCGACTTCGTGGGCGCGTACCTCTTCGGCGACGAGGCCGGCCGGGCGCGCCTCGCGGAGACCGACGCCACCATCGCGAAGCTGCCGGGCATGGAGTGGTTCAACCTGGTGTCGAAGCACACCAACGAGGGCACGCGCCGCACGATGGCCTCCGGGGTCCCGATGCACCGCCCCGAGCGCCGCTCGGACGCCGACGCCGCGTAGCTCGATCCCCTCTCATACTCATTTGATGCCAATCTTGCCGCTTTGGCGGCCGCCCGTTGGTGAGACACGCCGCGCGTTTGACGCTGGGGTTCGCGCGTTGGCGCTCACCCCAGGCTATCGCACGAGGGCGCCCCCGCAGTCGCGGGGGCTTTCGGACCGACACTCGATGGACCTTCCGGAAGGCCGGGCGGACAAGGCGGGCACACTCGAAGTGATGTTCCTGTTCGAAAGCCCCCGCGACTGCGGGGGCGCCCTCGTGCGATAGCCTGGGGTGAGCGCCAACGCGCGAACCCCAGCGTCAAACGCGCGGCGTGTCCCACCAACGGGCGGCCGCCAAAGCGGCAAGATTGGTATCAATTGAGTATCAATCCCCGATGAGCGCCCGCCCGCCCTTCGCGCAGCTTCCCTACGACCAGGTGCCCGACCTGCCGCGGCTCCCGCACCGCTTCTGGGAGTCGGCGCTGCGCGAGGTGCGCATCGAGACGCCCGCCTGGGGCCCGCTCACGGCGTCCACCCGCGTCTTCGGGAGCGGTCCGCCGCTGCTGCTCGTGCACGGCCTCATGACCACCTCGTACTCGTGGCGATACGTGCTCCCGCGGCTGGGCGAGCGCTTCACCCTCTACATGCCCGACCTCGTCGGCAGCGGGCGGTCCGACAAGCCCGACGTCCGCTACCACCCCGATGACCTCGCCGACAGCCTCGGCGCCACCGCCCGCGCGCTCGGCATCGCGGGCTGTCCCGTCGTCGGCAACTCCATGGGCGGATACCTCGCCATGCGCCTCGCGCTCCGCGACCCCGGGGCCGTCGGCCGGCTGGTGAACCTCCACTCGCCAGGGCTCGTGACGGCCCGCAACGTGGCCCTCTCGACGGCGTGGTCGCTGCTGCCGCGGCCGGAGTCCATCGTCGGCGCCCTGGTGGGCCGCGACCCCGAGCGCTGGGTGCACCGCAACGTCCACTACTGGGACGAGACCCTCAAATCACGCGAAGAGCACCGCGAATACGCCGCGCCCTTGAAGACCCCGGAGGGCGTGCGGGCCTTCGCGCGCAACCTCGGCGACACCCTCGCGGTGTCGGCCATGCGCGACTTCGAGCGACGACTGAAGGCGCTGGGCGGGCGCTTCCCGGTTCCGTTGAAGCTGGTCTACGCCGAGCGCGACCCCATCGTGCCGCCCGCCATCGGACACCGGCTCCACGCGCTGCTGCCCCACGCGGAGATGGTCTGGCTGAGAGAGGCCTCGCACTTCGCCCGTCGACGCCACCGGGCGCTTCGACGCGATCAGCGGCTTCCTGGGGCAGTGACGCCGACCCCCCCGGCGCGGGCCCCCCCCCGCCGCCCCGGCCCCCGGGCGCCGCCCCCCGGCGGCGCGCCGCCCCGGCCCGGGGGGGGGGGCGGGGGGGCCCGGGCGGCGCGCCGGCGCCCGGCGCCGCCTTGCGCCCCGACACGCAGTACCCCACCACGCCGCCCGACACGCGGTAGGTGCCCGCCCGCAGCTCGTCCGCCGCGCGCCGCACCAGCCGCAGCGCCAGCGCCCAGTGCGCCGCGAAGTCGCCTTCGCCGCCGCCGCCCGCGAGGTAGTACCGCCGCGTCTCGTCGTGGCTCCAGAGCCCGTACTCCCGCTCGGCGAAGTCGAGCATCTCCTCGACCATCGGCCGCTGCCACACCGCGTCGTAGGGCGGCACCAGCGGCACGGCGCGGTCGTTCATCGACACCTTCAGGTCGAGCAGGCCTGCGTCCGCGAACATCGCCGGCAGCAGCTGTCCGACGGAGTTGTTGCCCTCCCCCAGCGCCGCCTTGCCCCGCTCGCACACCATCTGGAGGCGCAGCATCGCCACCAGGTCGTCGACCGGGCCGGCGAAGGTCGTCGCGTCGGCCATCATCGCATGCGCCAGGTTGTTGGGCTCGCAGACCGCGATGATCCCCCCCGGGCGCGCCACCCGGATCATCTCCCGCAGCACCGCCGCCGGGTCGGCCACGTGGATGAGCACCGTCTGGCAGGTCACCAGGTCGAAGGAGTGGTCCGCGAAGGGGAGCGCCTCCGCCGTGCCCTGCACGTAGCGGTAGTGCCCGCCCAGGCCCCGCGCCGCCGCCCGCTCGGCGGCCTTCTCGACCCACCGGGCCTCGCGATCGACCCCGATGACCCACGCGTCGGGCGAGAGCTGCTCCCCCAGGAGCATGCCCCAGTGGCCGACGCCGCACCCGACGTCGAGCGCTTCGTGCACCGCCCCGAGGCCCCAGCGCTCGCCCAGGAGCTTGAGGTAATCGCGGTTCCACCAGTGGTCGCGGGTGTCGCCGAAGTAGTCGGCCGAGTGCGCGGCCTCTCCCTTGAACTCATTGCCCATCGTCGTTCACCCCTCGCGACCCAATGGCCCACCGGGCGTCAGCCCACGTCGCGCGCCTCGACCGGCTCCACGCGCGGCAGCTCGATGCGCATCTCCGTCGAGCGCCCCGGGGTGCTGAGCACGTCGATGCGACCGCCGGCGGCCTCGACGAGGGTGCGGGCGATGCCGAGCCCGAGGCCCGTCCCCCCTTTGGCGGCGCGGGTGGTCTGGAAGGACTCGAAGCTGTGGAGCAGGGCCGAGGGCTCGATGCCCACCCCGTCGTCGCGCACCGTGACGATGCAGGTCGGGGGGACGCACTCCACGACGACGTCCACCCGTCCGGGCCGGCCGGCGTCCTCGATGGCGTGGAGCGAGTTGGTCAGCAGGTTGGTGAGCACCTGGGTGACCTCCGTCGGGCCGAGCGGCACCAGGCCGTTGGAGCGGACATCCAGCACGATGGCGACCCTCCCCCGCAGCGCGAGGGGCGCGACCACCCGCACCGCGCGGCCCACGCACTCGCACAGGTCGGCGGTCTCGGTCCGCGGCGCGAAGCGCGTGCGGGCCTCGGCGGTGGCGCGGCCCACGAGGTCGGTCGCAAACTTCACGGCGGTGCCCAGCTCGGCGAGCAGGTGCTGCGCCTGGGAGTCGGGGCCGATCGCGAGGCGCAGCTGGTCCATCCACAGCTTCGTCGCCGTGAGCGCGTTGTTGAGGTCGTGGCAGAGCGCCGCCTGGGCGAGGCTGACCGCGTCGTCGGTGTTGGCGGCGTCGACGGTGCGGGTGAGCGAGAGGCGCTCGGCCTCCTCGGTGATGCGCCCCGTGCGGTCGTCGGCGGCCAGCACCACCCCGAGGGTGCGCTGCTCGTCCCCCGGAATCGTCGCCACCAGGAACTCCACGGCGCGCTCGGTGCCGTCCCTCGTCTGCAGCGGGATGAGCGCCCCGGCGCGCTGCCTCGTGCCGGCCCGCGCGATGACCTCCTCGAGCATGTCGCGCGGCCCGTCGTCGAAGAGGTGCACCACCGGCTCGCTGATGGTCGGCGCGACGGCGAAGAGCGCAGCGAACTCCAGGTTGTAGCCGACGAGGTTGCCCTCGTGGTCGAGCATCGCGATGCACTTCGGACAGTGCCCGAGCACCGAGTGCAGCCGGGCGTTCTCCTCCATGAGGTCCGCGATGTCTTCGGTTCGAAGCCAGACCCATCCAGCGTGCATGGCCGTCTCGTCTCCCGAGGGCCCATGCTACTCCCCGGTCGCCCCGCTGCCCACCAACCCGTACGCTCACACCCGCTCGATCACCGTCGCCGCCCCGAGGCCCGCGCCCGCGCACATCGCCACCACCCCCACCGCCCGGCCCTCCCGCTCCAGCGCGTCGAGCAGCGTCCCCAACAGCACCGCCCCCGTCGCGCCCAGCGGGTGGCCCAGCGCGATCGCCCCGCCGTCGACGTTCACCCGGCCCTCGTCCAGGCCCAGCTCGCGCACGTAGCGCAGCACCACCGCGCTGAACGACTCGTTCATCTCGTACCGGTCGACGTCGCCGATGGACATCCCCGCCCTCGCCAGCGCCTTGCGCGTCGCCGGCGCCGGGGCCGTGAGCATCACCACCGGCTCCACGCTCGCGTTGGCGTACGACCGCACCCGCGCCCGCGCCTCCGCTTCATACCGCTCGCCCGCGGCCTTGTTGCCGATCAACACCAGCGCCGCCCCATCGACCACGCCCGGCGCGCTCGCCACCGTGTGCACGTGCGCGATCGCCCCCGCCTCGGGGTACCTGCCCAGCGCGATGGCGTCGCCGCCCCGCCGCCCCGCCTCCGCGAAGACCGCCGGCAGGGCCGCCAGCTTCTCCGCCGTCAGCCCCTCGCGGATCCACTCGTCGCGATCGAGCACCACCGCGCCCGCCCCGTCGCGCACCGGCACCAGCGAGCGCGCGAAGTGCCCTCCCCGCCGGGCCATCGAGGCCCGCGCGTGCGAGCGCAGCGCCCACGCGTCGCACTCCTCCCGCGACACACCATCGAGCGTGGCGATGAGGTCGGCCGAGACGCCCATGTGGACGAAGCCCGTCGCCCGCGCCACGTCCGGGTCGCTGAACCACGCGCCCTTGTCCGACATCATCGGGACGCGCGACATCGACTCGACCCCGCCCGCCACGACCAGGTCTTCCATGCCCGAGGAGACCTTCGCCGCCGCGAGGTTCACCGCGTCGAGGCCCGACGCGCAGAAGCGGTCGAGGGTCATCCCTGGCACCCGATCGCTCCAGCCCGCGTAGAGGGCCGCCACCTTGGCGAGGTTGGCCCCCTGCTCGCCCACCTGCGTCACGCAGCCCAGCACGATGTCGTCGACCACCGCCGGGTCGACGCCCGTGCGCGCCGCGAGCTCGCGGTAGAGCCCCGCGAGCAGCTCCACCGGGCGCACGCCCGACAGCCCCCGCCCGCCTTCCCGCCCCGCGCGGCGTACGGATCGCCTCGTAGACGTACGCGTCCATCACCCCGCGCGGCCGACGATGGTGCACACCGCGGTGGTGCCGCTGCCGCCCAGGTTGAGCGTCGCCACCGTGCGCGCGCCCTCCACCTGGTAGTCGCCCGCCGCGCCGCGCACCTGCTTCGCCGCGTCGAGCACCATGCGAACGCCCGTCGCCCCGATGGGGTGTCCGCCGCCCGTGAGGCCGCCGCCCGGGTTCATCGGACACCGGCCCTGCGCGCGACGACGCCCTCCTCGATGGCCTTCCAGCTCTCCCCGGGCGCGGTCATCCCGAAGTGGTCGATGGCCATGTAGTGCGTCGTCGTGAAGCAGTCGTGCGTCTCGATGGCGTCGAGCGCGCCAGGGCCCTCCACCCCCGCCCGCGTGTAGGCGTCCGTGATGGCGCCGCGCACGTGGGGCAGCACGTAGGCCGCGTCGCGGCTCGACGCGATCTTGTCCTTGAAGGACATCCGCCCCGTGCGGTGACCCCACCCCCGCAGCACCGGGACCTCCCCCACCGGGCGCCCCTCCCGCCTCGCCCACCGCTCGGCGAAGCGCGCGGAGGCCAGCAGCACCGCCGCGCCACCGTCGGTGATCTGACTGCAGTCCTGCTTGCGGATGCGCCCCGCCACCACGGGGTTGGCCACGTCGTCTTCGGTGAAGTTCCTGGGCTCCAGCACCCAGGCCCGGGTCTGCGCGTTGGGGTTGCGCCGCGCGTTGGCGAAGTTGCTCTGCGCGAGCGCCGCGAGGTGCCGGTGCGCCAGGCCATACCGTCGTTCGTATTCGTCGCCGAGCTCGCTGAAGAGCTGCGGCCACGGGTACTGCACCCCTTCGGTCTCGCGCGGCACGTACGCCGCCGCGCCGAGGTGCTTCGCCGCCGCGTCGCCCTTGAGGTTGCGCATCACCTCCACGCCCAGCACCAGGGCGCAGTCGTAGCGGCCCGACTCGATGTCGGCCATGGCCGCCATGATGGCCGCGCCGCCCGCCGCGCAGGCCGCCTCGTGCGTCGAGGTGGGCATCCCCTCGAAGGCCGGGTCGGCCTCCACCAGCAGGCCCCCGAGGTGACCCTGGCCGCAGAAGAGCTCGGCGACGAAGTTGCCCACGTGCCCGACCTCCACCTCCGCGGCGTCGACCTTCGCGTCGCCGAGGGCAGACTGGGCGGTCTCGCGGATGAGGTCGGCGAGCGTGCGGCCCTCGCGGGTGACGTGGCGGGCGAAGTCGGTCTGCGCCCCGCCGAGCACGAAGACCGGTGCCGTCGAGCGCGTGGCGACCTCACCGCGCCGCCATCTGCGCGGCGGGCACCCACCACGAGTGGTACCCGATCGGGACCTGCTGCGGCAGCAGCACCTCGCCACGGGCTCCACCGCCCACGTCGCGGGCGTCGAGCACCACCACCTCGCCGCGCCCGCTCTCGCGGTCGTGCACGAAGGTCACGAGGTACCCGTCGTCCTCGGCGGTGGCGCCGACGCGCGGCGCGAACACCACCTCACCGCCGAAGCGGCTCTTGCCATAACCGTGTGCGATGGAGGTGCCGGCGACGGTGTCGTACTTGATCACTCCGTCATAGAGCAGCGTCGACTCCGGGGCGATGCGGGGGTTGTAGCTGTATCGCGAAGGGCTCCCGAGGAGCTCGTTGTTCATGCGCGGAAACTCCGTCATCACGTCGTCGAGCTTGCGCTCGCGCACGGCGCCGGTGACGAGGTTGAAGCGCCACTCGTGAAAGTACGGCTCCAGCGCCAGCGCGTCGAGTCGGGGAATCGCCCGGGTCGTATCGACGGTCTCGGGGAGGGGTTCTCGATGCGACACCCGAGGAGCACCACCTCGTCGCCCTCCTCCCCGGCGTTGATGGTGTGATACATGTAACAAGCGCTGCCTCGAACCATCGCACTTCGGCGGAAGTGCCGTGACGCGGAATGATGCCGAAGCGCGACGGGCTTGTCGGATAGAAGCGCACCTGGGTCTTCCCCCGGGCGAGCAGCGCCGGGTCCCACATGAGGGGGAGGTCCATGAGGATGGTGTGCTTCGCCGTGATGGCGATGTCGTGC
>JADJAE010000078.1 GCA_016704445.1 Deltaproteobacteria bacterium | reverse complement strand
CGGTAGATCGCCACGGTGCGCTCGGAGCCGACCTCGGTGACCGTGAGGTCGAAGCGGACGCCCTCGTGCACCTCGAAGCCTCGGAGGTTGCCCACGAGGTCGACGCGCTCCGCCGGAAGGGGCGCGGGCTCGCCAGGGACGGCCTCGGAGGAGAGCGTGAGCAGGTAGGGAGGCGCCGTGGGAGCGGGCGCGTGAGACGCGGTGTCGGATGGCCCGAAGCGCCCGTCGCCGTCGCGGTCGATGTACCAGTCGAGGCGGGAGGGCGAGGCGCCCATCGCCCCGGCCAGGAGGAAGCGCTCCGTCCCGGTCGTGACCGCGCGCAGCACCACCAGCGAGTCGATCGAGCCCTCTCGGCCCACCAGGCGAAACTCCGCGCGACGCCCTCGCTCCGCGGTCCAGCTGCCGAGCCGGAGCTCGAGGTCTCGCGAGCGGTCCCTCGGGGCGTCCGGGCTCACGGCGTCGGGAGCGGAGGTCTCCGGCGCGCCGACGTCGAGCTCGTGGACGTGGGCGTCGGGCGCGGCCGGGTGCGTCTCGTGGCAGCCCGGCGCGAGGACGAAGGCCGCCCCGAGGGAGAGGGCGAATCGAAGCAGCAGCCTGGCGGGGTTTCATCGGCGCTGATCATCGTTGGCGACGACGATGGGCTCTTGACCAGGGTCATGCCGACGGCCCTCTCGGATCACCCCGGCTGCCAGCGCACCAGCCTCCGCTCCAGCGCGACGAGCGCGCCGGAGAGAACGGCGTTGAGCCCACCGGAGAGCAGCACCACCAGCCAGAGGCGCTCGGGTCGGTACTCCTGGAGGGCAGCCAGCGCCCTCACCCCGAGGCCGTAGCGCGAGCCCACCAGCATCTCCGTCACCACGGTGATCACCAGCGCGGTGGTGAGCGCCAGCCGCGCGCCCATGAGCAGCGCCGGGAGCGCCTCGGGGAGGTGCAGCACCCGAAACGCCGCCCATCCCCGCAGGCCCGAGAGGCGCACCACGTCGACGCGCGCCGGTGGCACCCGAGCGAGCGCCGAGGCCACCGGGAGCAGCACCACGCCGATCGCCCCGAAGGCCACCGCCGCGAGCCGCGAGCCCTCGTGGTAGCCAAAACCCATCAGCAGCAGCGGGTACACCAGGATGGGCGGAACCGACCGGACGAAGTCCGCCGTGGGCTCGACCGCTCGCCAGAGCGAAGGGCGCCCCCCGAGCCACACGCCCGCCACACCGCCCAGCAGCACCGCGACCCCTGCCCCCGCAAGCACCCTCGCCAGCGTGTCGCCGAGGTCACGCAGCAGCGTCCCGTCGCCAGCGCCCCTCGACGGCGGCGCGGGTCATCTCGGCGAGCGTGGGCACCGAGTGCTCGCGCCCCCACGCGGTCATCGAGGCCATCCCCCAGAGTGCCAGCAGCGCGAGCGGCGCCAGCGCCCTCCGCAGCGACCACGTCGCGCTCATGCTGCCTTCGCCCCCAGCACCGCGACCTCGAGCGCACCGCGGCCCACGGACACCGGCTGGTCGGCGACCACCTCCCCCGCGTCGCCGCCGAGCACCACCCAGCGCGTGGCGAGCGAGAGCACGTCGTCGAGGTCGTGGCTCACCAGCACGCACGCGAGGCCCCGCGCCTCCAGCGAGGCCGCGAGGCGGACGCGGAGCGAGGCGCGCGTCGACACGTCGAGGGCCGAGAGCGGCTCATCGAAGAGCACCACCTGCGACTGCCAGGCGAGAGAGCGAGCGAGGGCCACCAGCTGCTGCTCACCGCCGGAGAGGCGCTGCGGCGTCTGCCCCAGCAGCGAGTCAGGGAGCGCCACCGCGGAGATCGCCTCGTCGAGTCGAGCGTCGTGCTCACTGGTGCTGAGCGCGAGCGCCCGCAGCGGCAGCGCCACGTTGTCCCTCACCGAGAGCCATGGGAGCAGGCTGGCGCGGTAGTCCTGGGGCATGTAGCCGACGCAGGGAGGGCGGCGGAGCGATCCGCTCTCGGGGTGAGCGAGGCCCGCGATGGCGCGCAGCAGGGTGGACTTGCCGATGCCGTTGCGCCCGAGCAGCGCCACCCGCTCCCCCCGACCGATGCGCAGCGAGACGGGCGCGGCCCCAACGAAGGAGCGCACCGAGAGCAGCTCGATGAGCGCCTCGGAGCTCACCGGGCCTGCGGCAGGAAGGCCCGCACCGACACCTCCCGGTCGAGGATGCCGAGCGCTCGCTCCCGGGTGATCTCCTCGGCAAGCGCATCGCCGGCCTCTCGGGAGGTTCGGTAGAGCGACGGGGGGTAGGCGTCGACGAAGGCCCGCTCCTCGGGGCGGAGGTATTCCGCCATCGCCCGACGGGCGGCCGCCGGGTCGGCGCGGGTGGCCTCGATGGCCTCGTCGACGGCGGCCACGAGCCTGGCGGCGACGGAGGGAGAGCGGTCGGCGAAGGCCCCGGAGAGCACGAAGGTGCCGAAGCGGAAGGGCGAGCCGAGACGCTTGGCGCAGGGCGGTCCGTCGTCGATCACCTCGGCCACGCCGCGGGCGATCATGGCGGTGGCCATCGGGTCGTTGGTGAACATCATGTCGACGCCTCCCCGGGCGAGCGTCTGCGCCTGTAGCGCGGGCTCGACCGGCACCACGGTGACCGTCGCCGGGTCGATGTGGGCCGCGCGCAGCATCGCCGGGAGCCAGCGCCGGTACGCCACCGTCGGGAGCACCCCCACCCGGCGTCCCGCGGCGTCGGCGGGGAAGCGGAGCCCGCCTCCCCGGCGCCCCAGCACGTAGCTGAGACGGTGGGTCTCGTCCTCCTCCAGGGTGGTCACCACGCGTGGGGGCACGGCCGCGCGCGACGAGGCCAGCAGCACGATGGGCCACGCCGCGAAGCCCGCGGCGTCGATGCGCCCCTGGGTCACGTCGTCGACCATCGGCTGCGCGGTGGGGTAGGGGCGCAGCGTCACCCGGAGGCCGTGGCGGGCGAAGAGGTTCTGCTTCGCCGCGAGGAAGAGCGGCAGGCTGATGCGCAGCGCGCTCACCCCGAGGGTCACCCTGTCGGGTCGAATGGTGAGGGCGTCGCCCCTGGGGACGAAGCCGACGAAGGCCGCCACCACCACCGCCATCACCACCGCCAACCCGGCCTTGAACTGCGTCCTGGAGGTCTTCACGAACGACCGATCCCTTCTCTGCGCTGGGCGAAGTCCATCGCCAGCTCCCGCCTGCTGCGCATCTGCGTGTGCCCGTCGCCGTTCACCTCCAGCGAGAGGAAGCCCACCGGCCCCTTGCGGGAGAGCGCGTGGAGCACGGCGTCGGAGGTCGAGCTCGACGGAATCGACGCGAAGGGCTTGATCGACACCACCAGGTCGGCCCGGCGGGAGCGCTCTACGTCCAGGTAGACCGCGATCTCCGTGAAGCCCGCGCCCGGAGCACAGCGACACGGGCACCCACTCCTCCGCGGCCTCGACCCACGCGGAGGCGTCCACCGGGGGGGAGAGCGAATGGCCCGTCGCGGCGGCGTGGCGCGCCCACGCGTCGAGGATCATGGCCCTCACCCTCGCCAGCTCCCCGTCACAGCGGCTCGCCCTCCACGCCTGGTGCATCGCCCACTCGCACGCCAGCGGGGTCTCCACCTCCGCGCCGCGAGACTCCATCCAGCGCACCAGGTGGGCGCCCGGGTCTCCGCTCGACATCGCCGGGAGCAGCTCCCCGGTCACCCTCACCCTCACCCTCGGCGCGTGGCTCTTCCGACCGGGGCGCAGCGATGGCGCGTGGCGTCGGATGGCCTCCGCCGTGTCCCCGCCGGACTCCAGCGCCTCGGTCACCGAGCGGATCGCCTCGCCCACCCTGCGGTCGACCTCGTCGGGATCGCCGCTTCGAGCGCGCAGCCTCCGCCCCGCGGCGCAGAGCGCGTCCCCGGCCGCCATGGCGTCGAGCACGGCCTGCCAGACCAGACCCCGGGCGTCTCCGAGGAGCTCGTCGAGGGCCCCGAGTCCCCGCTCCGGCGAAGGGGCGAGCACCGTCGCGGAGGTGGCCCCGGAGGCGTGAAGCGCCCTCTGGAGGTCGGTCGCGTAGGAGCCGCAGCGATCGCCCGGGGTGACGAAGCAACACGCTCCAGAGCTGCCCCGAGCGTGAAGGACCATGGTGCCTGCGAGGTAGTAGACGGAGCAGGGGTGCCCTCTCGGCATCAGCGCCCTCCCCAGGGCGAGGGCCTCGTCGGTGGGCGCTGCCGCGGCCTCGGCGTCGATGCCGCAGCCCCTCAGCGCCGCGGCCAGCAGCGGGTCGTGGAGGGCGCCCGTCCCGAGGATCACGACCATGGACCGAGCCCCCGCTCCTGCATGGTCTTCGCGAAGGTGCGGAGCCGCATCCGGAGGGAGATGCGGGGGCGAGTCTCGTCGAGGTCGTGGAGGGAGCAGTACGCGGTCCCCGACTGGGACAGCAGCGCCCTCACCGGGGCGTAGGTGGGAGCGTCCTGGGCGCACTTGAAGCTGGAGAGGTCGAGCACCCCGAGACCCCCGTGGCGCGCGGCGACCCGGGCGGCCCAGAGCCGCTCTCCTCCGCCGGAGTTGTCGCACTCGGGCAGCAGGTCCCTCACGTCGAAGGGGTCCTCGATGACGCCCCGTCGCAGCTCGTCGGCCATGATCCCCCGGAGCCACGCCTCGTCGCGGGGGATCGCCCGGGTGCTCATGGCGGGATAGCCCAGCGATTGCAGCTCGGCGCCCACGTGGTGGGAGAGGCCCGGGTCGGCGTGGTAGGGCCGCGCCAGCACCAGCACCGCGCCTCGGCCCTGCGATGGGGCGGAGAGCAGCGCCCCCGCCCTGGCGTGGAGGCGCGCCTCGAAGCGGCGCACCGCGGCGGCTCCGGCGTCCACCGCGGCGTCGCTCTCGTCCCGGGACATCCCCAGCAGCGACCGGAAGGCGCCGAACATCTGCGAGCGCAGCCGCTCGGGCTGGGAGAGCGCCACCTCGGGGTCGAGGAGCGCGATGCCCCGCTCGACGAGGGCGTCACCGCCGAAGGAGGCGCGCACCAGGGCGGGCGAGGCGGCCACCACGGGGCACGAGGCGCAGTCGGCCGCGTGCCTCACGGGAGTGACGGCGTGGGTGACGCGCGGCACGAAGAGCGCGTCCAGGCGACGCCCACGGTCGTGGACCCGGTGCAGCAGGTGGTGCACATGGGCCAGGGTCACCTTCACCGGGAAGCACGGGTCGGTGGAGCCGTGGTGGGCGCCCTCTCGCCACAGGGCGTCGGTGGTGGCGGGAGAGAACACCACGTCGCGAGGAGCGACCCCCAGCGTCTCCAGGTAGGCGCGGAAGAAGGGCGCGGCGCGGTACTGGGCGAGCACCCTCGGGATGCCGATGCGCAGCGGTCGAGAGAGGCGTCGCAGGGCCTTCACCGCCGGGTCGGAGACGAAGAGCTGATGCGCCTCGAAGGAGTAGAGGTCGGGCACCCGGGCCTCCCGCTCCCTTCGCCGAAGCGCGCCGTCTCGGGCGGAGGCCTCGCCCCCGGCCTCGCAGCCGTGGCCGACCAGGAAGGTGCGGCGCTCTCCCTCGTCGACGAGCTCGAGCTCGGCGCGGGGGCAGCGGTTCTCGCAGAGGTCGCAGCGCAGCGCGTCGTGGGCGCGGAGCGTGGCGACCGGCAGGTGCAGCGGCCTCGGAACCCTTGCCGACGCCCCATCGAGGGCGAGCAGCGCCGCGCCGAGGGCGCCCGCGAGCTCGGGGTAGGGGTGCACCGCCACGCGCACCCCGGGGACGGTCGCGTCGAGGTGGTCGACCTGGGCCCGCACCGCGGCCTCGTTGCGCTGCACTCCGCCCTGGAGCAGCACCGAGCGCCCCAGCGTGGCGGGGGGAACCCCGTTCATCACCTGCGTCCAGACGATGCGAGGGAGGGCGCGCGCCAGGCCCGCGAGGATCTCCCCGGGCTCGTAGCCCTCTCGCTGGAAGCCCACCCGCGCGGCGTCGACGAAGACCACGCAGCCGTCGTCGAAGCGGGGCGCCCGGCGCGCGGCGAAGGCCCTCTCGGCGTAGCGGTCCCGCTCCACGCCGAACTCCCTGGCGGTCGACTCCAGCACCATGCCGATGCCCGCGCTGCACTGGCTCGACACCCAGAACTCCCGGAGCGATCCGTCGGGGTCGAGGGCCAGCACCTTGATGTCCTGCCCTCCGACGTCGCAGACCACGTCGACCCCGGGCATCACCGCGCTCGCCGAGCGGGCGTGGGCCAGCGTCTCGACGACCTCCAGGTCGGCGCCCACCAGCGGCGCCACCCAGGCCGATCCGTACCCCGTGACCGCGATGGCCGAGAGGACCGCGGCCGGATCGATCTCCGCGAGGCTCGCCTTCACAGCAGAGAGCAGCGAGCGGGCGTCGTCGACCGGGTCTCCGCTGGCGCGCTGCGACTGCGCCACGAGGCGTCTCGAGCCATCGAGGATGACGGCCTTGGTGACCGTCGACCCGGCGTCGATGCCCAGCGCGTAGCGCCCCACCGGCGCGTCGACGAGGGGCCACGCGGGGCGCTCTCCATGCGGCGGCGTCGGCTCGAGGGCCAGCTCCTCCCGGGCGAGCGAGGCGGGGCGGGCAGTGGCCGCGGCGCGCAGCAGCCAGGAGCGGGAGCGGGTGCGGGCCTCGGGCTCGGGCTCGCAGCGGAGCGCGGCGCCCAGCGCCGGGTAGTAGAGCGCGTCGTCGGGCACGAACACGTCGCGGCCGCGAGGATCGAAGTCGATCCCGCGCTCCTTCCAGAGGGCGGCGAGGTGGCGCCTCCACGCCATCGTGAGCGCCGGAAGGAACACATGCGGCCCCCCCAGCAGCACGACCGGCGCCCTGGGAGTGAGCCCACGGGCCAGCGCTCCGAGGCTCGCCAGCACGATGGCGTCGGCGAGGCTCGCCACCAGGGCGTCGACCCCTACGCCTCGCCGGGCGAGGTTCACCAGGTCGGTCTCGGCGAAGACCCCGCAGCGGGCCGAGAGCGGGTGCACCTCCTCGGCGCGGTACACCGCCCTGCTCGCGGCCTCGGCGCTCACCCCGATGCGTCGGAGGCAGCGCTCCAGGGTGACCCCGGTGCCCGCCGCGCATCGGTCGTTCATGGCCACGTGGGGCCTCGCTCCGTCGGAACCGCCGCGCTCGAAGGTCACCAGCTTGGCGTCCTGACCTCCGAGGTCGATGAGGGTGCCTGCCTCGGGGTGACGCCTCGCCACCGCCTCGGCCGCCGCGGTCACCTCGTGGACGCCGTAGGCCCCCAATGGGGCGGCGACGGCGCTGCCGCTGCCGGTCACCGCGAGCCTGGCGCGGGGCGGGAGCACCTCGTCGAGCAGCGCGGCCACGGTCTCGGCGAGGCGCCCCTGGTGCCGGGCGCAGCGCACGATCGGGGCGGAGTCGGCGGAGGTCACGACGACCTTCACGGTGGTCGAGCCCACGTCGAGCCCTACGGTGGCGCTCTCTCCGTAGGGGGGTGGGGATGGCGCTCGCCGCACGACGTGCCGAATGTGGAGCGACCGGGCGGCACCCATTTGACCGGGGACAAGCGCGGGGCGCTCCCGGGGCTCTCTTCCCCTCGCCGCTCCAGAACGGACCACCGCGCCGAAACGGACCACTGCCCCATGGGCCCGAATGATCCATCCCTCGTCCGCCCACGCCGGCGCCCTCCGAGCCTTTCCCGGGTGGCACGTGCGCTGCTCAAGCCCGCTGCGCCGGGTGCGCAGTGCGCCCTGTGTTCAAGAGAGTTCGAGGCGCGCCATGTCGATGAAGGTGACGTTCTGGGGAGTCCGAGGGAGCATCGCCTCGCCGGGGGCGGAGACGGCCCTGGTGGGAGGCAACACCTCCTGCGTGGAGGTGACGGTCGGCGAGACCTGCATCGTGCTCGACGCGGGCACCGGGCTGCGGCGCCTGGGCAACGAGCTGATGAAGCGCGGTCCCGTCGACCTCACGCTGCTGCTCTCCCACGTGCACTGGGACCACATCCAGGGCCTGCCCTTCTTCGCCCCGCTCTACGCGCCCGGCACGAAGGTTCACGTGGTCAACGGCGCCAACGGCACGCCCACGCACGAGGTGCTGCGCCGCCAGATGAGCGCGCCGACCTTCCCGGTGGACCTCAACGACGTGCCCGCGGCGCTGACCTTCGCGGAGGTGAGAGAGAGGCAGCGCTTCCACGTCGGCGAGGCGGAGATCACCGTCGCCAAGGCCAACCACCCCGACCAGGTGTACGCGTACCGGGTGTCGAGCGGCGGCAGCTCGGTGGTCTACGCGACGGACACAGAGCACTACCGTTGCGTCGATCCTCGGCTGGTGTCCCTGGCCCGCGACGCCGACGTGCTCATCTACGACGCGCAGTACCTGCCCGGGGAGTACTCCGGCGAAGGGGGGATGAGCCGCGTGGGTTGGGGCCACTCGACCTGGGAGGCTGCGGTGGAGCTCGCTCGCGCCGCGGGCGTCGGCAAGCTGGTGCTCTTCCACCACGACCCTTCGCGCACCGACGACGGGGTGGCGGCGATCGAGGCGCAGGCGCAGCAGGGCTTCGGGGACGTGGTGGCGGCGAGGGAGGGGCTGTCGATCGAGCTGGGCGTCGCACGGTCCGCGCGCGCGGCGTGAGCGGGCTCTCCGCCGTGCTAGCCTCGGCGGCAGTGATCGAGCGGGAACACAAGCTCTCGCTGCTGCTCGAGCTCGGCGCGCTGCTCGCACAGGAGCTCGACCTCGACGCGCTGCTCGGCGACATCGGGCACCGGGTCGCCTGCGCGATGGGCGCCGAGCGGGCCACGGTCTTCGTCGTCGACTCGGCCACCGGCGACCTGCGGGCTCGCATCGCCGAGCGCCCCGACCTGCCCGAGCTCCACCTCGCTCGGGGCATGGGGGTCGCGGGCTGGGTGGCCGAGAGCGGCGAGGCGGTGAACCTCGTCGACGCCGCGAGCGACCCGCGGCACTTCGCGGGCGTCGACCGGGCGACGGGCTTCACCACGCGCACCCTGCTCTCGGTTCCGGTGCGCGACGGGCGGCGCGCCATCCGGGGCGTGCTCCAGGTGCTCAACAAGCACGGCGGGGCGTTCTCCCCGGAGGACGAGACCTTCCTCCAGGCGCTGGCCAACCAGGTCGCGCTGGCGCTGGACCGCACCACCCTGCGCGCGGCCGAGGGCAGCGAGCGCGGGGTGCAGGTGCGCGGGCTCTTCAACCACATCGTCGGGTCGAGCCCCGCGGTGCGGGCCGTGTACGAGCAGGTGACTCGGGCGGCGGCGGTCGACGCGACGGTGCTGCTGCGCGGGGAGACGGGCGCGGGGAAGGGCCTCTTCGCGCGGGCCATCCACGCCAACAGCCGGCGGCGCGCGGGGCCCTTCGTGACCGTCGACTGCACCACGCTCCCCGACGCGCTCGTCGAGAGCGAGCTCTTCGGGCACGAGAAGGGCAGCTTCACCGGCGCCGACCGGCGGGTGCCCGGCAAGGTCGACGCGGCGGACGGAGGCACGCTCTTCCTCGACGAGGTCGGCGAGCTCACCCTGGCGGTGCAGGCGCGGCTGCTGCGCTTCCTCCAGGAGCACGCCTTCGAGCGGGTGGGCGGCCGCGCCACCATCAAGGTCGACGTGCGGGTGCTCACGGCGACGCACCGCGACCTCGAGGCCCTCGTCGCCCAGGGGCGCTTCCGCCAGGACCT
Source organism: Deltaproteobacteria bacterium (assembly GCA_016704445.1). Taxonomy (GTDB): domain Bacteria; phylum Myxococcota_A; class Polyangia; order Polyangiales; genus SCUS01. The sequence goes on along the minus strand of JADJAE010000078.1, from coordinate 25,837 downwards.
CTTCTACCGACTCCGGGTCGTAGAGATCACCGTGCCTCCGCTGCGCGCCCGTGGCGGCGACGAGGTGATCGCGCTGGCCGAGCACTTCCTCGACGGCTTCACCCGGCGCTACGATCGGCCCGGGCTGAGGCTCTCGTCCGCGTCTCGCCTCGCGCTTCGAGCGCACGACTGGCCCGGCAACGTGAGGGAGCTGGAGCACACCATCGAGCGCGCGGTGGTGCTCTGCCCCGACGAGCTCATCGGCACCGAGCACCTGGGGCTGCCGGTGCGCCGAGGCCCGGGCCCGGAGCCGACGAGCGCCGCGCCCGTCGAGGGGGTCGTGCTGCCGCTGGGGCTCAGCCTGTCGGAGGTCGAGGCGCGCTACATCGAGGCCACGCTGCGCGCCTGCGGCAACAACCGCAGCCAGGCCGCGCGGGCGCTCGGGGTCGGACGCAACACCCTTCGGCGCAAGGCCCTGAAGGCATGAAGGGAGACCCTCCTCGCGGGCGCGGTTGCGTTTCGCAGCGGGACGACCTGGCGATGATCGACGCCACGCCCAGCTTGGATCCATCGGGTCCGCGGGGGGTGACATCCGGCGGGCGCTCAGCTCCACAGCACCGTCACGAGCACCGCCACGCAGAGCGCGAGTGGCAGCGACACGACCCCCGCGCAGAACAACCAGATCAGGTGCTCTCGCAGGCCCCGGCCCCGCGCCCACAGCACCAACCTCCACGAGGGCACCAGCCCCAGCAGCGCCGCCGCCACGGCGACCATCCCGATGGGGTTGTCGTCGCCCGGGCTCGTGCCCACCCGCCAGGACACCAGCAGCCCGGTCGCCACGCTGGCGACACCGAACAGTCCGAACGCGAGGTGCAGCGGTGATCGGCGCATGGCCGGGTTCTACCTGACACCACGCGCGAAGTGCGCGGGCAACGCGGCCACCGACCTGCTGATATCCTCCGCGGATGGCCACCCTGCCGCCGGGCCCTCGCTCCTCCCTCGGGTTCATGGTGCGCTACCTCCGAGACCCCATCGGCTGCATGCTCCCGCTCGCTCGCGAGTACGGCGACCCGGTGCTCTTCCCCGGCAACCCCGCGGTGGTGTTCACGGGCGACCCGGTCAACATCAAGGCGATCTACAGCGCCGACCCCGACACCTTCGAGCCCCTCAACCAGGACCTCGGCATCTTCGTCGGCGCCAGGTCGTTGATCCTGCTCGGCGGCGCCGAGCACCGCAGGGCGCGCAAGCTGATGACGCCGCCCTTTCACGGGGCGCGGATGCGCGCCTACGGCGAGCAGATCGTCCGGCTCACCGAGCAGCGCACCGCGGCGTGGCGGCCCGGGCAGCGCGTGTCGGCGCTCGACACCCTCCAGCACGTCTCCCTCGACGTCATCCTCCAGGCCATCTTCGGAGTGACCGAGCCCGAGCGCATGGCGTCGCTGTCGAAGCTCCTGCTCGAGATCACCAACGGCATCTCTCCGCTCATCGCGCTGGTGCCTTCGCTGCGGCGTGAGTTCGGCGGCGTCGGGCCCTACGCCTCGTTCATGCGCCGGCGCAAGCGCCTGCACGAGCAGCTCGACGCCCTCATCGCCGAGCGGCGCGCCGCGGGGCCCCGCGAGGACATCCTCAGCCTGCTCCTCTCGGCCCGCTACGAAGACGGGCAGCCGATGCCCGATGACGAGGTCCGCGACCAGCTGGTGCTGCTGGTGCTCGCGGGGCACGAGACCACCGCCATCGCCATCGCGTGGTCGCTCTACGCGCTGCACCGTCCCGAGAACGCCGCCGTGCTCGAGCGGCTGCGCGCCGAGCTCGAGGGCGCCGACCCCGCTCCCGAGTGCATGGAGAAGCTTCCGTACCTCGAGGCGACCTGCCAGGAGACGCTGCGGCGCTTTCCCATCGCGCCGGCGCCGAGCCCTCGCAGGCTGCTGCGCCCCTTCGAGCTGATGGGATACACGCTCCCTGCGGGGATGGGGGTCTGCGCGGCCATCGCCCTCGCCCACTTCCGGGAGGAGGTCTACCCCGAGCCGATGCGCTTCAGGCCGGAGCGCTTCCTGGAGCGACAGTTCTCGCCCTTCGAGTTCCTGCCCTTCGGCGGCGGCTCCCGGCGCTGCCTCGGAGCGGCCATGGCCAGCTACGAGATGAAGCTGGTGCTCGGGACGCTCCTGCGCCGCTACAGGCTTCGGCTCGACTCACTGCGCCCCGACACAGGGGCCGTGCGCGCCGCCAACGCCGGCCCCGCCCGCGGCGTGAAGATGATCGTCGAGGAGCTCACCGCTCGACCGACGCGAGCGCGTTGACCCACACCGTGTGGCTCTGCTCCGGGCGGGCGTCCGGCGTCTCCCAGCACGTCACCGTCGCAAACCCCGCAGCGCCCAGCCGGAGCCCCAGCGAGGCCATCGTCTCGTCGTGGAAGAAGCGCCCTCCCTCGACGCGCTCGCCGCTCCCTCGCTTGTACGAGACGTACAACACGCCACCGGGCGCCAGGGACCGGGCGAGGCGCGCGAGCACCTCGGGCGTGCTCGTCACCGGCACGTGCAGCAGCGACGCGCAGGCCCACACCCCGTCGTAGACGCCGCGCTCGTCGAGCTCCTCGACGCGTGCGCGACGCACCGGAAAGCCGAGCGACGACTCCGCGATACGAGCGAGCGCCTCGCAGGGCTCGAGGGCCGTCACCCGACACCCCATGGCCACGAAGGCGCGGGAGTCGCGCCCGCTGCCGCAGCCGACGTCCAGCACCCGGGCGCCGGCCGGGAGGCGCGCGACGAAGGCGGTGTGCAGCGCCGTGAGATCCACCGTGTCGGCCGCGGTCGCGAAGGTCGCTGCGTTGGCGGCGTACCAGTCGAGGGTGTCGTTCATGCCAGTTCGAGCTCCCAGGCGGCGTCCTCGGTGCGCTCCTATCGACATATCGATATTCCGGAGCGGCATCGACCAATGCGTCAAGGTGGCTGGGCGCGACAGTCCATCGGAATCGCCATGATCCCTCCGCCCGCGAACTGCTGGGTGAAGCTCATGAAGACGAGCGCCCCCCGGCGCGTCGCGACGACCCGCACGGCGTCCAGCGACCGGAGCTGCATGCTCGCGAGCGGCAGCCGCGGATCACCCCGCGGGACACCCCGCGCATCGAGCGCCGCGAACACCGCGCGCCCCAGCTCCGCCCCTGGCGCCGTGACCGTGAGCACCTCCGGGCCTCGGACGACGGCGTGCATCCCCACGGTCTGCAACCCATACGGAGTCAGTTGTCCGACCGGCCCCGAGGGCGTTCCGTCCGCCGACAACGGACGGACGACCACCTCGCTGGCGCCGGGCATCGCGTCGCCCTCCAACCTCCACACCGCGAGCAGGCCGCTCCCTGTCTCCAACACGCGGACGTCGCGAATCGTACCGACCGCCCGATGGACGATGCGGTCTTCTCCGCGGGGGTTGGCCGACTCGTCGAAGCGGCGCAGATGGAGCGCCCTCTCGCCGGGCGCATCCGCGGCGGGCTCGACCCACGTCGCCACGAAGCCGTCGGTCATCGCGCTGCGGGTCACCTCGGCCTGCGGCGGCCGCGCGGTCATGGGAAGGGTCGCTGATCTCACGGCGCGTCCATCGTCGCCCAGGTGGATGAGGTCGGTGCCCCAGAGCGCGCGGACCTGCGATGTGAGCAGGCTCCAGCCCGTCGCGGTCCTCTGGAGCGAGCCGCAGCCCGCTCGGGCAAAGCCCTGGCCCACGGTCAGATCGACGGCCTGCCAGCGTTGAACGTCGCCCGCCCCGAACGCGGCAAAGGTGCACGGGCCGCGCTCGGTCGCGCCGCCGACGAGCATGGCGAGGCGATCCACGGCCGCGTCCCACGCCATCGAGAACTCGAGCGGAGCGTCGTTCGCGAGCGTCGCCACCGCGCGGAGGCTCCCTCGCCCCGACGCCGACCAGTCGTGGTGGGAGCCGTCGTCCCGCACGCGCCGAACGCGGAGCACGTCACTCGGACGCGCGAGACCGCGCTCGCGCCAGGCCACCGCCGCGCCGTCGCTCGTACCGACCGCGTCGAGGAGCTCGAGTCTCCCTTCGGGAGCGGATGTCACCGCGACGAGCACCATCTCTCCCTCGGACCAGCGACAGGGCCCCGTGGCGAAGGGCGTGTCCACCGACGCGTCAGCGCTCGACGGGACGGCGGTCGTCGAGGAGGAGCACGCTCCGACCGGGAGCATCACGACGAGCAGGGCGAGTATGTCCGCGCGAAGCGAAGGGTGCCTGGAGATCATCGCCCACCGGACCATCGAAGTCGTCGCGAGGCCATCGCTACCGGGCGAGGGTCATCGCCACGCTGGCGAGGCCCCACAGCCACGCCCTCGGCGTCTCCCCGATGGGCCACTGGCCTCCATGGAGCACCATGATCCCCTGCTCCAGCGCGCGCGCGTCGGCGCCGGGGCTGCTCAACGACACGACGAGCTCCGCGCGGCCATCGCCATCGAGGTCGCAGCCCTGCGCGCCCCGCCCGGAGAGCGCCCGGTCTTCGATCGCGAAGTACGCCGGAGCGCCCGCGTCGGACCCTGCCGCTCCGCCCCGGAAGAGCTGCACGGCCACCCTCCCCCGCTGCGTAGCGAGCACGGCCAGGTCGTCGCGGCCGTCGCCGTCGAAGTCGCCAGGGCTGACGGAAGACCCTCCCATGAGGTTGCCCATGAAGGGCGTGAGGAGCAGCGGCACGGCGGGCGGAGCCGCGGCCCACTCTCGGGCGCCCCGGTGCAGATCGATGTGCGAGGGCGATCGCCCTTCGGAGTCCGGGTGCCAGCCGTTGCCGACCGCCACGTCGGCGAAGCCGTCGCCGTCGTGATCGAAGGGCGCGTCGGGCAGTACGCCGTACCCGGTGTCGCTCATCACCGGGCTCTGGAGCGTCACCGGAGAGCGGGCGAAGCCGTCGGCGCCGCCGAAGTACACGAGCACGCTGCCCGGGAGGATCGTCCCGCCCATCAAGAAGCCCGCTCGCATCACCACGGCCGCGTCTGCGAAGCCGTCGCCGTTGACGTCTCCGAGCGCCGTCGGCCCTCCGAAGCTGTTGTACTCGTTGCCGCCCTCGAGGGCCCTAGACTGGGTCAGCGGTCGATCGGCGGGACCTCCCAGGTAGAGCTCGATGCGACGGCTGAAGCCGCCTGGGGTGCTGGCTCGCATCGGGGACTCGGCCAGCAGGTCGCCGTAGCCGTCACGGTTGACGTCCCCGACGCCGACGAAGGCACGGCCGAGGATGCAGGTCGCAGGCGGCCAGGCGATCGTCCACGTGGGCGAGGGCGAAGGTCCGCCCGGGCCGCCGCGATGGATCTCGATGCGATCGAGGCCGGGCTCGACGCACGCGCGGCTCACCGCGAGCTCGCCGTAGCCGTCCCCGTCGAGGTCGCCCACCGCCCTCACCAGGGCGTTGTCCGCCGCCGAGAGGGTCGGTCCCGGCGCGGGGAGGTCGCCAGCGCGGCCCAGGTAGGCGCGGGCGGTCACACCCCCCGCGTCGCCCGCCTGCGAGGTCACCACGAGGTCCGCGCGGCCGTCGCCGTTGAAGTCGTTGATCGAGCTCCAGCTGGTGTCGGCCTCGCCCGAGCGGGCGGGAACGAGGAAGGGCCACACGGGGCTGGTTGCGCCTCCCAGAGAGAGCCGCCAGAAGTGGACGCCCGGCGAGAGATCGGCCGGCGGTCGCCCCTCGGACGCAGCCGACGTCCAGCCGTGCTCGACGACGGAGCAGGCCCGATCGGCGCACACCTCGACGCGGACGCCGGGCGCGCCCGCAGGGAGCGTCCAGCGAAGGGTCGGGCGGCGCTGGGTGACGCGCGCGCCGGCGAGCGGGCCAACCTGCCGCGGCCACCCGGCAGCAACGTCTGGTGCATCGGGGATGGTCGCGTCCTCGCGGGCGACCGCATCGAGCGGCGCGGCGGCGTCACGATCGAGTCCGACATCCGCGACGTCGGGATGATCGAAGGCGACGGCGACGTCCGACCTGGCTGCGTCGTAGTCCGGCGAGGCGTCCGCCGCCGTGCTTCGACTCCCGCATCCGACGCTGCAGAGCAGCGCGACGGAGCCGACGACGATGAGCTGGAGAGTCGTCGGTTGGGCCATTGGTGAAACGCTACATCGGTCCGCGGCTCAGGGCCGCGGGGCGGCGTCAGAACGTGTCGCCGCTCGCCAGCACCTCGGCCCTGGCGTTGTCGCCGCGGGTGGGGCCTTTGCCGCGGAGGTCCGCGAGCTGGGCGTCGAGCATGGCGCGGAGCACCCCAGCGCCCGCGTCGAGCTGAGAACCGGTGAGCAGCGAAGGCCAGTGGACGAACACCCTGGGCGTCAGGCGCAGGTCGCGGTCGAGCCGCACCGGGACCCGGTTGGGGACGCCTCGGCGGGCGGTGCTCGCCTGGAGCAGGGTGAGCGTGCGCCCGGGGTGGTCCATGGCGTAGTTCACTACATAGCTGATGTTGTTACAGAGGTAGGTATTGCTGTCCCGGGGGAACCCGCCGAGCTTGACCCCGGTGAGCACCTCCCCGAGGGAGCGACCGCCCGCCTCCACCCCGGCGCTCTCCTCGATGGCGCCCTGCGCCGCGGCGCGCACCGCGTCCCAGGAGAGCAGCAGTCCGCGAGCGCGCTCGGCGGCGGTCGCCGAGGGCACGAGCGGCGCCCAGGTCATCCCCGAAGGCGCCCTCGGAACCAGCAGGTCGGAGCCATCCCTCAGGGTCATCGCCCGGTTGACCGAGCCCAGCTCGATCCAGAGGTCCTGGGCGGGGCCGGCGATGCCGTTCATCACCACGAGGTCGGGCGCGAAGCGCTGCGCTTCCTTCAGCGCCAGGATCGCCGCGAGGTCCCAGTAGACGGGCACGACCATGGCGCAGAGGTCCACTGGCCCGACGGTCGGGAGCGTCACCGTCGCCTGGGCCACGACGGTCTGCGGCGCGGGGTCGTCGGGGCCCACCGCGGGTCGCTGGGTGATCGGGTAGCGCATCCCCGGGACGAGCGCGCTCACCACCTGGCCGCTGACGTTGACGCCGTTGTCGAGGAAGCGCCCGAAGCCCGTGAGCAGCACCCTCGGCCGCGCCGTTCCCGAGGGCGTGCACCGCGCCCGGTAGCGCAGCGCGAAGGAGACGTTGGCGTCGTACTGGGCCCGCGCCGCGGGGTCGCTGGTGTCGACGGTGACCGCGTCGGCCTCCGGAACCTCATCGGCCGCGATTGGATCCTCGGCCGCGCCGCAGCCGACCAGCGAGAGGGCGAAGGCCGCGGCGAGCGCGCGAGGGACGGTGGAGCCTGGCGGGGTCATCACGGCCCTACGATACCTCCGCTCCAACCGTTGATGGGTCACGCCCGTCGAAGGTACGCGTTCACCGCGCGCACGATGGCGTGCAGGTCGCACCAGTAGAAGCCCGCGCTGTTGAAGCAGTTGGTCTCCACCACGCGCAGCCCCTCCTCGACCTCGCCCACGTCGAGCACGAACACCGGCGCCGGTGCGTACCTCGCGGCCATCTCCTCCGCGAAGGCCGTCACCGCCGGCGGAACCTCGCCGGTGACCTTCAGTCGTCCGTGGCTGCGGTACTGGCTCGACGCCACCACCCGCCCGTCGACCACGACGGTGCGCCACTCCGTGGCGATCGAGAGCGGCGGCGCGACCTGGATGCGCGTGTCCAGCCCGAGCGGCCCGTTGCTCGACGAGAGGCCGTCGCGCCAGCCGCGCAGCTCGCCGAAGGTGTGCACCGCGCCCTGAAACTCCTTGAGGTCCCCGGCGGGTCGGACGAAGAACTCCGCCTCCGGGTCGAGGTCGCGCGACACGAACTCCCCGACCGCGACCACCTCGCTGGCCGCGTTGAGCAGCGCGGGGCCGTAGCCGTCGCGCAGCGCCTCGAAGGCGAAGCGCGCCTCGTCGAAGAACACCCCGGGGTCCCACCGGCCGTCGCGCGCGACGTTTCGCATGAGGGTGGTCGACCCGTAGAACAACACGGCCCCATCGTTGGGAACGTCGGGCGGGGTGTCGTCGAAAGGGATCACCTTCAAGGGCACCCATGGGAGCCCGAGGCGCTCCAGGAAGGCCGTGAGCTTGGCCACGTCGTCCGCGCTGCCGAGGTTCGTCTGTACGGCCCACCGGATCGGTCTCATGGCGCGGCGGACTATGCACGACATCCGCACCGGGGTCGACAGCTACATCCCCGGGACGTAGGACGTACACAGCCCCGCGCGGCAGTCGACGGCGATCATCGTGGAGAAGTTCCCGACGTTGCCATCGTCTGCGACCGGCGGGCGCGCGGGGCACCCGCAGGCCGGATACATCGGCGCGCAGATCGCCTCCGCGGCCTCGAAGGCCGCCCGCTGGCTCACGTTCAGCCCCATCGCGCGGGAGTTGCCGCAGCAGTCGGTCTGGTGCCTGGCGACGAAGCAGTCCGAGGCCGCGTTGCAGCTCCGGTCGAAGGTGGGGAAGCTCCCGACGCTGCCGCCGCACACGATGGGCGCGCCCGCGTCCACGCACGCTCGCAGCGTGCATTGCACGCTCCCATCGGGACCGCACGAGCAGGTGTTGCAGCGGTCTGGCGACGGACAGCTCGCGCCAACTGCGCAGAAGCTTCCGTCGGAGAGCCTGCACCCTGCGCCGAGGTCTGCAACGACGGGCACGTCCGTCGGCGCATCTGGCACATCCGCGACACCAGAGTCGGTAGACGGCACGGAGACCGCGGTTCCGCCGCAGCCGAACGCGGCGCCGAGGAGCGTGAGCAGCAGCGCGAAGGTGCTGAGCGGAAGCGGAAGGGGCGGGAGCATGCGAGGGGACATCACGAGACCTCCTTCGGTGGACGCAACGGTCTGTGCAAGCCGGACACCATGGATCGAGCGCCTGTACGGAGGGTGTTTGAAGTGGAGGCCTCCGTCGAACAACGGCTGGCCCTTCATCGCACCACGACCGCTCCCCCGGCGCGGCCCAGCTCTACCATCACGCCGCCTCGGCGCGCCGCCTCGCCCGCGAGCTCACTGCGCTCGATGCTCTGCGCCAGCGCGCGCCCGTTGACCACCACGTCGAGCGCGACCGGCGCCACCCGGGCGGACTCCTCCATCGCCCATAGGATCGACTCCCAGATCAGCTCGATGGGATTGCCGAACACCCCGCCTCCGATGAGCGTCAGCACCACCACCCGGCGACCGACGGCGATCGCGCCCAGCAGGGTCCCGAGGTAGGCCGCGCGCAGCAGCTGCCGGGTGATGACCCGATAGGCCTCGCCCGGTGTCGCGAGGGAGCTGTACATCCCGCCCGCGAGGGTCGACGTGAACACCTGCGCGATGCGGTGGGGCGTCGCGACGGCGCCGTCCCAGTGGGCGCCGAGCACCACCTCTACGTCGTCGTGCAGCCCCACGCGCACCTCGTCGAAGCGCGCCTGGAGCGCCTCCGCGAAGGCCCCGGCGTCGAAGATCGAGCGGTCGCACAGGTACCCGCTCTCGACGCGCGCCACCTGCGGACTACACACGTCCGCGAGCAGGTCGATCTGCTCGCCGTGGGTGGACTGCGTGAAGCGCCGCCCGTCCTTCGACGGCGCTGCGTAGTGCCGGACGAGCGTCGCCGGGAAGGCCGAGATCGACGCGCGCGGCCCCTGCGTGGGGTCGCCCAGATAGGCCGCCACGGAGGTCACGTACGCCCCTGGCGACTCCAGACAGTTGAACTGCGACGCTGCCTGGAAGAGGGCCCCCTCCGGCGCGTGAGCCTGGAGCGCGCCGATGTCCGTCGCCACGCCCTCCCCGTCGAGCACCCAGAGGCGATGAGGTCCCGCCTCCACCCGCAACGCGCGGCGCGAGGCGCGGTCTCGCAGCGACCCTATGGTCGGGATCTCGAAGCGCCCCGCAGCCCACGTCCGCCCGAGGGCATGGACCGTGGCCCGACCACGCCCATCGAAGGAGATGGTTCCCGCCGGGTCGGCCGCGACCTCGTCTTCGGCCGCCGACACCCACGCGCGATCACCCCCACCCAGCGAGGCCCGCACCCGCGCGGTGTGGGCGTTCAACCCATCGACCAGCTCCGACTCCCTGGAAGAGTCATTCCCCAATGCAAACAGCAGCTCGAACATCCTGTCTCCTCTCACGCCAGCAGCGCCACATGAGCGATCCGCTCGCCCAGCGCGACCGCGTGTCCCACCATCGCCCCTTCGGACAGCCACGTCACCCGATCGCCCCGGGCGAGATCGTGGTTGCCCTGGATGGGGGACGAAGCGCTCTCCGAGCCGCTCTCGCAGCGCGATGAGGTCGTCGAGCAACGCGGGGATCTCGCGGCCGTTGTCGACGTAATCACCGAGGGTGCAGACGTGGAGTTGTTCACGCCGTCGGCGCGGCGACGATGGACGCGCTCGTGGTCGCTGATCCCTCGGATCTTCCGGAGGTTTCAGAGGACCAAGTTGCAGCAATGACTTCTGCCGGTCGAGGTGAGGGGAGGTCGAGCGCTCGCCCCGATGGGATGGAGGACGATCAACCCGTGCGACGCGCGGGAGGCAACTCACGTGACACATTGGCGCCGCGCACTCTCACGAACACCGGCCCGGCACCGACGGAGTCCTCGAGCATCTCGAAGAGCTGGCCCCGCGCAGCGAGAAACCCTCGAAGCCATCCCGCCGGGCGACGTGGGATCTCTGCGTCGAGTAGTCCCCGGAGTTCGGGGTCGGTCGAGAGCATCTGGCCGAGCGTGCTGAGGTACGACCATCCGCCGTCGGCGGCGATCAACCTCACCAGTTCCATCGCCAGCCGCCCGGCTGGAGCAATCCGTCTGCGAACCGGCGGCCGCCTGGTTCGCCACGTATTGCGCCGCACGCTCGCCCCCAGCAACGTCGTAAACGTCACGAACGCCGCTGGCCGTGCGTCGACGAAGGTGTGGAGCCAGTCTCGATCTCTCGCGGGGATCGCTCGCTGAACGAGCTTCGCAACGTCCTTGTCCGCCGTGAGCAGGTCCGCCAGCGTCTTCATGCTCATCGCCTCTTCGTGCGCGTCGATCAGCCGTCCGATGTGTTCAACGAGCGCTGCCACGCACTGGTCGCGCGACAGCTCAGGGGATCGACTCTCCCGAACGGCCGGCCCCGGCAGCACGACCGGTGCTTCCACGAACGCGACGTCTGCCGGTGCGAGCAGGGGAGTCGGTTGGGGCTCGACATCGTGGTCGTCTCGAACCCGCCGCACGTCGGCCGGGTCGAAGTAGGCGCGACCATCCACGATCGCGAACGGCAGGCGGAGGACGTTCGTCGTGTCGTACTCGCGGTAGTGATCGTTCGAGACCACCACGTACCCGGAGGATCTCGCCATCTCGAGGAGGATCGGGTCCGCCTTCGCGGGCGCCTGGGAGATGACGCGATCGCGCAGCATCGCACGGAGCTCGGCGACGTCGGGGTGCCGCCGGTGCACGAGCATCGACACGGTCGACGCGTCGATGACGCCAGAGATGACCGTCGCCTCCCCGAACTTCTCGTTCAGTCCTTCGATCAACGCGTTGTAGCGCGCCAGACTCACGGCATCCGGGCTGCTCGCACCCGCCGTGTTGATCACGTTCGAGACGTCGGTCACGAACTTGAGCGTCATCATCCGCATCATCGGGACACCCCCGCGCCATCTCCGACCGAAGGCGCTGGGGCCCCGAGCGCGAGGATCGAATCCACACAAGCCGCGACGGAGGAGAGGGTGGTGTCAAAGACATGGTCGTAGGCCGACGGGTCATCGAATTCCACGCCGTACAGCGATCGGAGCCGGGCGCGGTCCGCGATCGTACGCGCGGCTTCGCGCTCGATGATCGTCGCGGCCTTCGATGCGGGGCCCGGATGTCCTCGGAGCACCAGCGCATGCTCGATGAGCGACGCAGCCATCGGAGGCGTACGAAGCAGCGGCTCGATCGCCTCGCGCGTAGCGCGCCCGTCCTCCCGCTCCACGAGCCGGAGCGCCTGCACGACGGCTTCGCAACGGAGGTAGATCGAAGAGATCCCGCTTCGTCCGTGCGCGGTGAGCCAGCGCCCGAGGTGGCCCGCGAGCCGACTCTCGAACACGATCGAGTCGCCGCGTGCGATCAACGTCGCAGCCCGGGCGTCGATCGCGCTGTCCTCGTGTGGATCTGCCCGGAGCAACGCGTTGAATGCCTCCAGGGAGAGCCCCGCGCGGTTGCCTCCGCCCGAACGCAGCTTCCGGTCCCGTCTGCGGAGCCGCCGACTCGACGAGCGAGCTCACGGGCGATGGTCGACTTGCCGACGCCCGGGTCACCGGCCAGCAGGACAACCGGTCGATCGGTGATGGCGCGCAGAATCGTCTCGACGCGTGTCGTTCCGAGAATCGTCTCCAGGCGCGCGCCGAAGTGCGTCGCGCTCATGACACCACCCGCAACGTCCCGGGCGCGGGCTCGTACGACCAGCCCAGCACCGACGACCAGGGCCACTGCCCCGTGATGCGGACACCGGCCGGCGGTCGCTGGGACAGAGGGGCGCCACGTTCGAGTTCGAAGTGGTTGTGCTCGATCTTTGCCAGCAGCGACACACGTGCGCTGACCTCGCTCGCCACTGTCGCAAGGCACCGCGCCTCTTCTGACGGGTCGACCCCGGGAAAGCCCGTCATGTAGTTGATCACGAGCGCGACGCCGGCGTCGTTCGCAGCGTCGAGCGTTCGGAGGAAGAGGTCTCCCGATTGGCGCTTGTCGACGAGCACCTGCGCCTCGTCGAGGAGGGTCTCGAGTCCGATTTCCAGCGTCCGGCAGCCCTGAGACGCGAGATCCATCAACATCGCGACGTCGAGCGAGGGACTGAGCTTGGTGCAACCGCTCCAGGAGAGCCGCCCATCAACCAGGCGGCCGACCTTTCGCAGCAGCGGCGCGGTGAGGAGGCTGTCCTTGAAGGAGACGTTCGCGTCGCGGCGGATCGCCTCGGCGATAACCCCCTCCGCCGACGCCGTGCGCAGCTCGCGATACGGCCCTTCGGTCGTAGGGTAGGTGCAGAACGCGCACCTCCCGTACGCGCAGCCGCGGGAAATCTGCGCTGGAAGCGTCAGGCGGGCCCCGCTCGGAAGATGCAGGTCGCGGAACGCCGGAACGATCTGCCCGTCGTCCGCGCGGGCGCGCTCCCACTGCTGACTGCCCGCCCGGAAGCACTCTCGTGGCCACGGCGCTCGGGTAGCGACCGCGCCGAGGAGCTCGACGAAGGTGTCCTCGGCGTAGCCGGCCACGAAGGCGTCGGCCGCGATGCCGTACCTTGGGTCGGCGGCGATCTCCGCCGCGAGCGCCGTGACGTGAGCGCCGCCCCAGACGACGGGCACGCCCGGCCATCGCTCCCGAGCAGCGAGCGTCACAGCGAGCGCCCAGAGCACCTGACCTGCGTAGAGCACCGAGACGCAGAAGAGGTCCGGCCGCGGGGTCGACCCGAACTGCGCCGTGATCCATCGCTGCTCATTCGCCGCGATGCTTCGCGCTGCATGTTCAACCGAATCGTGCTCGGCCTGGAGCGCGACCATCGCGTCCAGCGACAGCGCGCGGCCACCCTCGCCACCAACGTGCTGCAGCATCGTGAGTCGAAAGCGCTCCTGCACGAGACGCAGGAGGTCTTCGTCGCGGTCGTGGTCGCCAACGAACGGCGACGGCGTCCACGGGAGCTTCGCGGGAAGCGCTTGGGCGATCCAGCGAGCGTTGAGGTCGAGGACCTCGACCGTGTGGCCCGCGCGCTCCGCCGCTCCGACGAGCATCGCAGGTCCGAGCAGCGGACCCGAGGCGAACTTGAGCAGCGGGGGCACCATGAGCAGCGCCGAGGCGCCACAGGACCGGAACACAGGACCAGTTTGCATGAGGGGAACGAGCTCCTTCCGGAGGTCGCGCCCGCACAGCTGGCGTCAACCTCCGAAGGCCCCCACTCCCGGCAAGACGACCTGTGACAGAAAAAAGAACGCCCCGAGAGGAATCACTGGCAGAGGCGCTGTACAGCACCTTGCAGCGAGTGGAGGGCACGACTGTGACGCTGCCGGATGGCTACCTCGGTCGAGTTCAGCTGACGGGCGATGTCCGGGTAGTCGAGATCCTCGAAGTCCCGAAGCCGGATCACCATCGCGTCGCGCTCGGGTAGCCCGCAGTACGCCTGCTCGGCGACACGTACACGCTCTGCCTGAATGGCCAGCTCTTCAGGCGTGGGTGCGGGGCAGGTCAGCGGCGAGTCCTCCTCGATCGGAACGCTGCACCACCGACGACTCCGGCCGCTGAACGCGCGGTTGATCACCGAGCGGATGAAATACGTGTAGAGGTCCCTGATCGACTGCTGCTCATGTTGGAGGCACACGGCGAGAAGCGTCTGCTGGACGGCGTCGAGCGCGTCGGCCCGGTTGCGGAGGAGCGCCGCCGCCCTGGTCACCATGGCTGCGTAGCTGTACTGGCGTTCAGCGTTGGTCTGATGGAGCAACTCCATGCACTCAGCCATCACGCGGTGGTCGCTCGGCTCGTCGGATGGTCGCGGACCGGAGTCGGCCACGGCCCTCGTCTCGAATGGACTCGGGGGCAGCGACGCGGCCACCGCGGGCCGGCCGCAGAGGGCGCCCATCCCTGGCTGGTCACAAAGCTGTGTGACCTCGCGCCGGACCGGCACCGCGCCCGATTGCGCGATCGCGTCCAGGAAGCTGATGTTCGCGTAGCCAAGCGCGGGCATGAGCACCGCGACCGCAACCAGCGCCCCGGTGAGCATCGGAGAGCGACGGCCGTGGCGCCAGAGCGTGGTGATGGCGCCGACTCCGAAGCGCCACGCACCGACGAAGAGCATGACGATCATCACCGCGCCGGCCGCCAGAAGCCCTCCCGCGAGCAGCCCCGGGGGCACCGCGACGCCCATCCAGTAGCGGGCGGGCAGAAGCACCAGGTCGACGAACCCGATGGCGGCGAGCGGCCACAGCCAGGCAGCGCGCCACCACGGTACGAATGGGGGATTGCTTCCCTGCGCGAGGAGTATGCGACGCCGAAGTTCGGGCGCGCCGGCGCTGACGAAGAGGAGCAGCAGCATGCCCACCGCGAGGTGGACACCGCCCCCGAGGAGGAATCGGTCGGTACCGAGCAGATCTGCCGTAGGCGTGAGGGCGAGTCCGGTGATTGCGAAGGCGGCTGCCGCCCAGCAGATCAGCAGGACCGGGATGAGGACGAAGGTAGCTAGGCTCGCGAGCGCGAGGGCGAGAAGTACCGCCTGCCAAGGACGGATCACAGCACCAGGATCGGTCGACTGCATCGAGATCGTCCCTCCCTTGGGAGCGCACTCTACGCGCGGTTGCGACCAGAACTTCAAGATCTTCGATCAATGATCAACGCGACCGCGCGCGGCGGTTCCGGCTGCGCATCACGCGGACTGCTCCGCGTCCACCTCTCCCGATGGGGGTGCTACGTGACGATCACGCTGCCGTGCGCTCGACGTCCCTGACCGACGTGCTCGGCACCTTCCTGCGCGAGCGCGTCGCAGCTGCTCGCCGGGCGACAGAGCGCGGAATCCGTCACCTTCTACACGAAGAAGGCGGGCCACCTGGCCCGGTACCTCGAGCCGCTCGACCTGTCGCGCCTGCAGGCCCCGATCCTCGTGAAGAAACTGCGTGCCCGCCATGTCGACGAGTGCTTCGAGCAGCATCGGACCGAGGGGGGAGCGAGGGCATCATCCACAAGGAGCTCGTCACCCTGCGCGCGGCCCTCAAGCTCGCCCGACGCGCGGGCCTCTGGAACGTCGACCCCGCCGCCCTCCTGCCCGTCGCCTTCGCGCCCGAGTACAAACCCCGCTCGCGCTGCCTGACGCGTCGTGAACTCGCCCGGCTGCTCGCCGAACTCTCGCCCGACCGCGCCGCCCGCGTAGCCTTCATGGTCGCCACCTCCGCGGAACTAAGCGCACCACCCGAGACCGGGTGGTTCCGGTCGCGACGCGGCCGCAGCTCGAGCTGCTCCGCTACGCCCTGACCCACGCCGAGGGCGAGGACCCGGCGCTCTTCCTCCCCTGGCAGAACGTCCGGCGCGACCTCCGCGAGGCCTGCAAGCGCGCCGGCATCCCGCCCTGCTCGCCCAACGACCTGCGTCGCACCTTCGCCACCTGGCTCCGCGCGGCGGGCGCCCCGACCGACCTCATCGCCCCGGTGATGGGTCACGCCGACACCCGCATGGTCGAGAGGGTCTACGGACGCCTCGCTCCGAGCGATCTTCGCCGGAGAATCGATGGCCTCCGTGGGCGATCTCGCTGTGTCACCGGTGTGTCAGACACCGTGGAAGCACTCGGACTATTTGCACCATCTGGACGACCCGCCCCCCGGCGTCGATCGTTCAAATTCGCTTGTTTTCCAGTGCCCAGAGACGGAGTCGAACCGCCGACACGGGGATTTTCAAGCCTCTGTTTGCTGTGGCCAAACCCCTTATTTCCAAGGGCGCGTCGCAAGCTCAAGGCACGCCTCTGCATCAATAGCGCATCAGTCGTTGCGGAAGGTCGCGGCGGGGACCCGTCCCCGTGGCTGAGCCTCCTGCCCTTCCGCCGCTCGTCGTGGCGTCCCTCATCGTCGGGCGTCAGCCCAGGGACCATCCCCACACGGAACGCGAGGCTCTCGGCGCCGGACAACCAGGGCCACGGAGCGGCTCGGTCTGCCCGGCACACCCCGAAGCCCCCTCCCCTCGGGACCCCATGCGGCGACTGCCTCCGGAGCACCGAGTATCTGACCGCATTCCGGGCCGCCGCCATGGAGCCCAACACACCGCTCTGCGGACGCTGCGCCTACGATAGGGTGACGCGCGACGAGCTCGTCCACTCCTTCGATCTGATCGAGTCGCCCCAGGAGCTTCTCGATCGCGTCGCCGATCGGCTACGGGCTGTCGTCCAGGGGGCCTTGCTACGGGGTCAGCACGCAGCTGAGCTCGTTGGCCTCGTCAATACGCGCAACGGCTCGCAGGGACACTATGCGGTGCCGCAGCTGGGCGTCGGCCCTCGGGTCGCGCTCGCCCGCGACCTCGAAGCAAGTGCTGATGCCGCCGAGGGGTGAGTCCGCCACATGCAACCCGTCGAGCTCGACGTGCCGCCGCGCGCGAACGACGTCGGGTGCTCATGCGGGTGTTCGGGTGTTCCCGCCTCGCGCGGCCGGCGCCCACCGGGTCGGTGTTCGTCATTGTCACCTCGACCGACGACGCAGCGGTACTCGTCCTCCCGCTCGTAGCGCCGGCGCGGGCCGCCCGGGCCGGGTTAGCTTGGGTCGCGCAGGGCCCCAGCACCTCTTGATCGGGACACCCCACGCAGAGGGTACCGATACCCGTGCCCAGCGTCGCAACGCGCGGCGGGGGATGCCGGACCCGGCGCGCCGCCTCCTCTCGTCCAGGCGCTTCACGAAGGTTCGCCCCGCTTGCCCCGCTTGCCCCGCTTGCCCCGTTTTCTAGAGGCAGAGAAGAGGCGTGTGGGCTTCCCGACCTGCAACCATCGACGATGGTGGCATGCATGCGCCCTCTCGATATCTCTCCGTCCCTGCGCGCGGGGCAGGCGGGGAAGGTGGGACACCAAGCGTCTTGACGGGATGCAGACCCCGCGCAACCTCATCAAACTCCGCCCGACCCCAACGTTGTTGACGTTCCTCGGCATGACGCAGTGGTTGCCCCCAGTCTCCATCGAGAGGCTCCACACAGCCGTCCTGCCCGCCTACGGGCGATGTCGGGGCCGCAGTAGGAACCAGAGAATCGTACGCGCCGATATCGGCGGCGTCGTCAGCGGCGGGCGTACGCCGTCGCGAAGTCGGGCCTCACCCGGAGTTGGGCGAAGGCACCGTTCTCGCGGCGGAGGTCGTCCCGGCTCTTCGCGCCGGAGGCCAACGCAGCCGCGTCCTCATCGCGCGACGCCTGCTTCGCCGCCGCACGGGCCTTGGGGTCGAAGTGGTCGTCGTCGTTCATCGGGCGGGCCTTGGCGGCACCGTAGTCCGCTGCGCCGGCGCTGACAACGAGTCGCCCCGCGCGCACGGACGCGGGCGCAGCGCGCGGCGTCCTGCCCTGGCGCCGCGCCGCCGAGCGGGCGTGGCTCAATCGTCGTCATGCGCTTGCTCGTCGCGGCGCCGGGCGCCCTTCGCGGCGGCGCGAAGGGAGACGTCGTCGGCCGGACCGTCCCACGGGTTCTCGCGAAAGGTCACGATCAGGCGGATGCCGTCGCGCGCGAAGAACAGCGCGTGCGGCACCCGCGTCCGCCGCGTCGTCACGTGACCGTCGGTGTCCGCGCTGCCTGTGGCGAGCGTGCCCCACACGGCGTCGGCCTGGAGACCCTCTTCTCCGTAGAGGTCGTCCAGCGCGCCGGTGAAGATCGGCAGCAGGAAGTCCGCCTCGCACGGCGAGGCGCGCGGGTGCGGCGGCACCTCGTACGCCGACACCTCGGCGACCACGCCGCCGCCCATGTCCAGGACCCCGGTCCCGTCGTGGAGCGTGACCGACGCGGCCTGACGCGCCGCGCGCCGCAGCGCCAGCCAGGTGACGGCGAGGTGCCGGTCGGCTTCCTCCCAGAAGCCCGACGCCAGTGTCAGGGGCCGGACGCGCCACGCTTCGCCGACGCCCTGGCGCTTCGTGCGGAAGGGCGAACGCGCGAAAGCGTCGGAGACCGCGAAGCCATCCTCGAAGTTGAGCCCGCGCGGCAGGGCGCGCTGTCGTCCGCTGAAGTAGCCGTCCCGCGTCGACGTGCCGAGCCACAAGCGCTCGCCGCGACGCAGGCGGACGAGTTCGGCGGCGGGCACGCCGGCCACCTCCGGCTCCCGGTCTTGGTCCCAGTCCCGATCCCGATCGAGGGTGAACCCGTCTGGCGCGCGCAGGACGACGGTTCCGAACTCGCCGCCGTGGGGCTCCTTCTGCCCGCGCGGCAGGCGCAGGCCGACGGCGGGCGGATCCAACGCCAGCACTGCGACCAGCGCGTCGTGCCAGGCGGGGAGGCGCGGCGCGTCCTCCGGCCGCACGGCACCGTCGTTCAACATGCACGCCGCCACGAACGTGAGCTCGGCCCGGTCTCCCCCTTGGGCAACGAGCGACTCGATCAGGCCGTCGAGGTGAGGGTCGTCGAGCAGCGCCTGCTTGGACCTGGTCGCCAACTCGGTCCTGAGGCTCCCTACGGCCGACGCCCTCGGCATCACCTCGTGCACGGTAAGACCTGCCAGAGCCCGCAGGCGCTCGGCCGTGGCCGGCGCCGGGTTGATCACATGCACCGCCGCGCCCTCCACAACGACGCGCGGGGTCCGCGCCCCTCGCTCGGCCTTGTCGATCTCGACCTGGAGCGCGCCCGCCCCCCCCCGGATGACGTCCGTGGCTCCGGCGTCCCTCGCGACCAGGACGAGGTGCTCCAACCACTCCCCGTCGGTGGCCAACGCGCGGACGCCGAGGTGCTGCGCCCATGCCTGTCGATCGGCCGGCGACGCCTCGTCCCGATGGGCGGAGTGCCGACGCCCGTCCGGGTGGGGCCTCACGGCCTCGCCCTTTGCGAGCGAGACGATCAGCCGGCGGAGCGACGGCGCGTCCGGGGCGTACTCCTTCGGGGGCACAGCGGGGGCGGCGTCCGGCGCTAGGGCCGCGAGGTCGTGACCGAGCGCGGGCGCGAGCGCGTCGTCGCCCGGCAGCGGAGTCCCCGCGCGGAGGGCAGCGAGCGCATCTGTGGGCTCCAGCGTCACCGGGAGGTTGCTCCGCTCGGGCCACCGGGCGGCGATCCACCGCGAAGTGACCGGGAACCGCCGCGTCGAGAGCACCACCGCCGCGTCCCCGGCGAGCGCCCGCGTGCTGTCATCGCCCTGGGAGGGGTCTTGGACGCCCTCGACGCGCACTCGGTCCACGGGCGCGAACCTCGGCAGAAGGTTCTCGTGCTGCGCCTGGGTCATCACCAGCGCCACGCGCGGCGGCGCGTCGTCGAGCAGCTGCCGCCACAGGGTCTCGCAAAGCTCGACGAAGCCCCGGTCCTGAGGGCCGGTCGTCAGGTCGACAACGAGGCGCAGGGGCCGCTCCTCAGGCGAGAGCAGGGCATCTGCGGCGCCGAGCACCGCGCCGCGCTCCCCGGCCGGGAACGCGAGGGCCTCCAACAGGTCTTCAGCGTCGCGCGGATCCGCGAAGAAGTACTGCACCGCCGTGCGGTCGTTCGACTTGAGCCGGGAGAGGTGCGACTCGACGGTGCTCTGGTTCCGCTCGATTTTCCGGGCCTTAGCGCGCTCGACGTACCGCGCGGCGACCGCCGCCTGCTTGAACCTGCCGTCGTCGATCCGCTTCGTGATCAGGGTGCCGATGTCCATGGTTTCCTTTCGACGCGAGGGCCGCGTGCGCAAGGGATCTTGCAGGGACGCGGCGCGTGCTTCGACGCCCGATCCGTTGCTGCAACGGGAAGTGATCCGGGCGGTGTCGTCCTCTGGTCTTGCAGAAGTTCGCTGCAAGACGGGCTTAGCGTGGGGTTTTCTGACAGCGCCCTGACCTCCGGGCGACGCCCTCTCTTGCAGCCGACGTGGCCGGTCAGTTCATCTCGACCCACTTGATTGAGGCCGAGCCCGTCAGCCCCTGGATGGGCTCCACGGTCACCCTCCGCTTGCCCTCCAGTCGGCTCCCCCGGCGCCACGCTGCCGCCGCGCGGTGGGAGGCCCTGGCAGTGAGGGGCCGCAACGGCTGATCCTCGTTGTCGAACTTCCAGAAGGTCCAGCCCCCCGCGTGCGTGTTGGCGGTGTTGAGAAGCCAACCCTTGTGCGACAGCCACGCCCGCTTGTCGCGCGACGCCTGGGGGCCAGCGCGGGTGTGGGACGGGTTCAAGACGATCCCGCCGCCGCGAAGCAGCGAGTCGGGATGTCCCGTCGTGTTGCGGACCCGATTCGCGCCGCCGTCCGGGTGTCCCCCACCCCCCGAGAGAAGTTCAACCTCACCACAGATCCACAAGATGGAGTCGCCGTTCGATCGGCTCCCGGCAGACAGATCTCCGAGGAGCGCGGGACTGCCAGCGTCACGGTCGTCGGCTCTCGCGAAGCGTTGGGTCGCCTCGATGGCCGCGCGCCCGCCCTTCAGTACGTAGGTTGTCCAGGCCGGCCACACGGGCGGCTCGGGTGCCCGGAGCTTGTCGTCGGCCACCCTGTCGGCCGCGCCGAGGGGGGTGCGGCGCTCCTTGCCGACGGTCTCCCTGGGGACACGGACCTCCTTGTCTGCCGTCCAATCTGGGTGAAGGCACTCACAGACGATCGTGCGCTCCTTCGAAGCCTCCAGCAGCCACGCTGGCGGACTCGTGCCAACCAGCGTCCAGCCGGGGAACACGATCCACTCGGCACCGCCCGCAACCGCCTGGTCCAGAGCAGTTCGCACCGCCCGATCCCGATCATCAGCGGCCCGACGAACTGCGTCCTGGACCACGCCCGAGAACTCCGAGGCTCGTCCGAGGGACTCAGCGTGGGGTCGATCCAGAGTTCAATCAGCGCAGCCTTCATCGCAGTCCTCCGGGAGTGAAGGAAACCTTCTCGTTCTACAGACGGTGCCCTCGACGACCCCGGCTCAAACGATACCGAGGGCGATGAGGACTTCATGGAACGGGAGCGATCCGGGCTGGGGGAGGTAGTTCGGGTGGACCCCCGGCCGCATGTCGTTGATGTGCCACTGGCCGTTGACGACGTGGCCGCGCACCATGTCGAGGCCCTGCGGCCCGACCAGGTGATGAAGGCCGTCGGGGTCTACCCCGATCCGCATGCCACCGAGCTGGGACATGCCCGCATGGAGCACGTCACCGCCGGGGCCGTGACTGAAGTTGGCGTGGATGACGTGCCCCTGGCTCACGAGATCCGGCCCGGCAATCGAGTGGGTGCAGTTCCATCGGGGCGGTGCGCCGGGCCCCATGCGGAACGATGTGTTGGGACCGAGGTGGTGGGCGATGACGAGGCCGTGGGGGGGTCATCATCGGCACGAAGTCCTGCTGGTGTCCGACCAGCGGTGGGGCGGTCGGGGCGAAGGGGTGCGGTGTGGCCGAGGCTGCGAGCGGATGCATCGGCTCAAGAGGGGGATGGATCGATGCACCCATGTGCATCGGCTCCATCGGCTGGAAGTGGGTCTCCGGCACGTGTGGAGGAGAGGGAAATCCGATTGGGTGGTGATGGGCGACGGCTGCCCCCTCCCAGTGAGCGGCGAACGGCTCCGGTGCGCCGAGGTGCCCTCCCTCGACGTGGAGGCCGTTGTGCGGCGCTGGATGGAAGCCCATCGGCGGCGCTGCCGCATGAGAGCCGTGGACGAAGCCGCCGATCCCTGCCGCCTCCCCGACCGCCATCGCTTCGGGGACGGCCTCTCCCACCGCGCCGTAGCCATGGAAGTCCGCCGGCCCGTGATGCAGTCCGTTGAAGCCAGCGAAGCCCGGTTCGGCCGGGACCTCCACGTTGAAGTGCAGCTTGAGCAGCGGCAGGACCAGGCTCAGGAGCAGGAGCGGGATCATCGACATGATCTCCAGCGCCTTCTCTGTCGAGTAGCCCCGCTTGTAGGTCTTCACCAGGACGTCGTGCATGAGGGCGCTGGTGAGCGCCCCGGTCCCGAGCGCGGCCAGCAGGTGCCGCGTGTCGGCGTCCTGCAAAGCAGGCACGGTCGTCCACTCCAGTACCGTGCGAGCGATCTCCTCCGACGCCGCCATCGCGCCGATCGCGACGCCGTATACGACGAGGCCGAGCCCAATCACGTGGATGTTCTCGAAGACGAAGGCGATCCGGCGCACAAGAAGGAAGATCGCGACGACCGCGAGCACGACGCCGAGGGGCGGGAAGAAGGTCCCGACGACCGCTGCCGCCGCCATCACTGCGAGCAGCGGGCCGTTCCGCAGGAGCACCCGAAGAGAGGCCACCAGGGCAAACACCGCCAGCAGGACCACACCAGCCTCCGGCGCGATCGCACCGATGGCGCAAAGTCCGCCGTACACGCCCACGGTGAGCCAGTGGACCCCTTCGGCCCGAAGCGCGGCGGGGTAGGAGTTCAGCCAGGCGGTGGAGTCGAGAGTTGCGGATTGCGGGGCCATGGAGACGACCTCCGTCGATCAGGAAGACGCACGGAGGGCCACTCCCCCGCGCGGTTGTACGCTTACCCCGGGAGCGCCGTCGAGCTCTCTGACGGAAGCTCCGAGGGTCTTCCGTCGCCCATCCGATCGCCGTACGCTGTGCGCGATGTCCGACTGGTCATCGTACGGGAGCACCTCCGGAGGGGCGGAGGCACGCGTCAGAGCGCGCTACGCCTTCCCATGGGTGGCCGGGCTGCTCGGGGTGTTCCTGGTCGGCGCGCGCGTCACGGCGGGTTCCTCGACTCCACCCGCCTCGCCGGCGGAACCGACCCCGGCGGCGAGTGCGAGGGACACATCCCCAACCGACCCGTCGACGTCGAGGCCCTCGCCGGGCAGCGTGGCTGACGAGTTCAATCCGCCGCCGTCGAGCGTGCCGCTGACCGTCGCACCACCGCCCCCGCCACCCTCACCGTCCGAGCCGCTCAACCCCTCCCCTGCGCCCACCGTCGCCCCCTCAACCCCGTCTTTGTGTCGGATCGTTCGGGCGACACCCTTTCACCTGCGGCGCACGGAGACGGCCGCCCCCTCCGGGCCCGACTACCCTGCGGGCACGGAGGTCGTGGTCGGCGAGCTGGGGAGGCTGCGCCACGGCAGCGGACAAATGTTCCATCTCTCGATGCCCGGCGACGGTGCCGAGGGCTACGCCTTCCTGACGGCCCAGGAGGTCGCCCCCTGCGGGCTCGATACCGGCACACCAGCACCGTTGCGGGTCAGCCACCCGGTCACGCCGACGGCCGTGCATGCCTCGTCGTTCATCGCCGCCCGCGACCGGCAGTATCCGCCCGAGTTGGCGTTCGACGGCGACCCCGGCGACGGCGTGGAACGAGGCCGCCCGTGGCTCTGGCGCGGGCGAGTGGATCGAGGCGTCGTTCGACACACCGACCGATCCCGGCGCGTCACGCTGACCACCGGCTGGGACCGCGTTTCGGGGCACGGCGAGGACCTGTTCACGGGCAACTCCCACCTCCGCCGCGTGAGCTTCCAGGTCGACGGTCGCACCGTCGGTACGCCTGATGTCGCCGAGGACGACCGGGAGGTGACCTTCGAACACCTGCACGCCGTCGGCTCGACGGTGCGCCTCGTCGCCGAAGCGGTATGGCCGGGCGCGAGGTGGTCGGACCTCTGCATCGCGGAGATCACCATCGAGGGCACACTGCGCCAGACGGTCGCGTCACCCCCGCCGCGTCCGTCGTCCGACGACGAGACGGGGGCCGGCGGCGACGACGCCGACCAAAGCCGCTGCCTCTACCAAACCTACACCTCGTTCCACCTCCGCCCGACGGAGACCGTCACGCGCGTGGGCTCGGAGGAGGTCGCGACGAACCCGCAGGTCCGGGTGCTGCGGGCGGGCACGACGCTCCGGGGACGCGACGGCATCTTCTACGTGCGCTTCCTCGACGGCTCCGAGCGCGAGGGCTGGATGTTCATCCCGCTCCGCGACCTCGGCCCGGGGTGCCCGCAGATCTAACGATCGCTCGCCTCCCGAACGCGGACCCAGCCTACAGTGAGCTTTGCTTGAGTAGGGCGCCGATCGCAGCCCCGAGGTCTGCTCGCTCGACTCGAATATCCCCCTCGGCTTGGGTGTTCGTCGGAACACGGACGGCCAGTTGCACCCACTTGGCGTCGGGGTCCGATCGGACGTCCAGTACGCGGGGACGGTCGTTCTGGTTGAACCCTTCAAGGGACGTGACGTCGGTGCCGTTCGGAAGGGCGCCAACGAGAGCGATCAGGTCGGCAGGCTTGACCCAGATCTCGGCGCGCGCCTTGTTCTTCACCGACACACGTATCCCCAGGGCGATCCAACCGGGTTGGTGGGGGGTCGTCGAGATAGACATCGAGGTCTCTGCGGTGTGTTCCGGCGACGGTGGTGCCAATGAATCATTGAGCCGATGATCATCGTCCGCTCTCCTGGTGGGCCCCCCGCTCTCAGTCGAGCGGGGCGGACGGTACCGCCAACCGGTTCGGCGTGTCACCCGGTGAATCGGCGACGAGACAGTCACGGAAAGGCCTGCGCATCACCCCTGCGAAGCCTGCCCGGTTCGAACTGTTTGGACCCACTGGTCGCCGTCTCGATGAGGCAGGTCGGGTTACCACAGCCGTCGACGAAACACGCATGCCCCGCTCCCGGCTCGCGCATCATTGGACCATCCGAGCATTGCAGGGACTCTTCACCTACGACCCGATCCGCTCGACGTGGTTCGTGGAGCCGACGTCGGCGGGCTCGCCGGCCAGTTGCCGCATCCGTGCCGACAGCGACGACGTGGTGGTGCTACGGCTCGTGGCGTCCGACACCGGGTTCGAGGACGCGGTGGACGTCGGGTGCGTGCCGATGACGGGGACTTACTCGATCCGCGCTCGCATCGTCGGCGGCTCCCCGGTGATCTGCTCGGAGGCCTGGTACGACTGCCAGAGATTCTGCGCGGGGTGCTCTGCGCCGGGTGTGCGACGCTGGGCGTGCTGCCGATGACGAAGGCTATCGCTCCCACCACCCGCCGGGTCTATCTCGATTCGGCCGTGCGGTTCGATCTGGCCGAGGGCGCGTCGATGCCCCGCAACACGCCAGGCTGCTCGATGCGCTTCAGCGGAGCGGCGCTGTGGTGGTCCTGTCGACCGCGCACTTCATGGACTTCTGCGGAGCCACCCTCGACACGCAAGAGCGGACGCTCGCCCTGCTCGACGCGCTGCCCTGCGCTGCGTTGCTGCGGACGGGGGCGCTCTCAGCCGAGGAGGCGCGGATCGCGGCTGCGCTGCGGCGGGCACCGAGCGAGGCCCCCGCGCCGATCGACATTGCCCTTCTCTCCATGCCCGCCTTTGCGTCGCTGCCGATTCGGTCCTGGCGAGTTCGCCTCGCCGTGCATGGGCTGCGTGCGGGCGTCTGGGGCATGCACCGCGCAAACCTCCTGGCC
>JADJAE010000077.1 GCA_016704445.1 Deltaproteobacteria bacterium | reverse complement strand
CGCTACGAGATCGTCCGCGAACTTGGGGCCGGCGGAATGGGAACCGTCTACGAGGCCCGTCACCTCGACCTCGACAAGCGGGTCGCCGTGAAGGTCGTGAAGGCGGAGGTCGCCGGAAACCCGGAGGTTCGCGCCAGATTCGTCCGGGAGGGACGCATCGCGGCCCGGCTGCGCCACCCCAACGTCGTGGACGTCACCGACGTCGGCGTCCACGAGGGCGTTCCCTACCTGGTGATGGAGTTCCTCGAGGGCGAGAGCCTCGCGGCGATGCTCGCCCGCGAGGGGGTGCTACCGGTCCCGGCGATCGTCGAGATCCTGGTGCCCGTCTGCGCGGCCGTCGCGGCGGCGCACATCGAGGGCATCGTCCACCGCGACTTGAAGCCGGAGAATCTCTTCCTCGCGCGGATGAGGGACGGCTCGGTGGTGCCGAAGGTCCTCGACTTCGGCATCTCGAAGCTGGCAGACACCTCCGCGACCCACGGACTGACCGGCACCGCCGCGCTGCTGGGCACCCCGAGCTACCTCTCGCCCGAACAGGCGCTCGGTGCGCGCGACGTGGACGCGAGGAGCGACCAGTTCGCCCTCGGCGTGATCCTCTACGAGTGCTGCACGGGCCGCCTCCCCTTCGAGCACGAGACGCTGTTTGGCCTCCTGCACGCGATCGTCGGTGGGCACTTCGTTCCGCCCGGGCAGCTGCGGGCCGACGTCTCCGAGGACTTTGAGGCCGTGATCCTGCGTGCGATGGCGCGGGACCCCTCCGCGCGCTTCGATTCGGTAGGCTCCCTCGCGGCGGCACTCCGCCAGCTCGAGCCGTCGCCCCGCAGCCCTGCCACAGCGCGCGAACCACTGCCGCCTGCCGCCGACATCGAGCCAGGCAGGGGCGCGTCGAAGCGTTCGTGGGGCCGCACGACGCTCGGCCAGTCCGCACTCTCGTTGGATCGACCAGCGCCACCCCAGCCTTCCGTGCGAGTTGGCTGGTCTTCGGGATTCTCGTCACCTGTGCACTCGTCCTCGTTGCCCTGCTGATGCCCAGTCGCCAACGCGTGCTGACGACCACCGCCGCCGCGAGGGTTACGGTGCCGATCGCACCGGCGCTGGTTGCGCCTCCCGTTGCCCCCAACCAGGCAGCCATCGGGTCGGCTCCTACGCGCCCGGAGCCCGATGCCGCTCGCGCCGGAGCTCGTCTCGTCGAGGCAACGCCACCGCGCTCCGAGCCGCGGCGGGCATCGCCGATCGCTGCCACTCCCAGGGTGGGCGTCGCGCCGCTGCATCCGAGCCCGGTCGTTCCGCGCCCCATGGCGATCTCGACCGCGGCACCGACGCCGATTCACGCCCCGCCGCCGGCACCGCTCCACCCGTCCCCCGCACCAGTCGGCGCGAACGCCGCCCCCATTCTCGACTAGGAGTCGCGATGCGTCTGTTTCTGAAGCGTGGCAGTTCTCACCTGGACATCCGTCGCCGAGGCGCAGCCGATCGGCGACGACGCCGCCATGCGCGCGGGGGTCGAACTTCGTCGGGCACACCGCGACGAAGAGGCACTCGCTCAATTGCCCGTGTGTTCGAGCAGACCCGGCGGCCGGTCGCGCGCGCACAGATGGGTCTCGCGGAGCAGGCGCTGGGGCGCTGGATCGAGGCCGAGACCGACCTCCGCGCGGCGTTGGCCGCCACCGCCGACCCATGGATCGCGCGGAATCGCGACACCCTCGCTGTTGCGCTCTCGGTCATCGAGCAACACCTCGGCTCACTCTGGATCGACGGCGCCGTTGCGGGGGCCGAGGTGTGGGTCGAGGACCATCGCGTCGCGACGATGCCGTTGAGCGCCCCGATCCGGGTCGTCGCCGGGACCCACTCCGTTCAGGTCACGGCAGAGGGATTCGAGAGCGTCACCCGCCCGGTGGTCGTCGCCGGGGGAGGGGAGGCGCGCGAGATCGTCCACCTCTCCCGTACTGTCTCCCCGGGAGGCAGGGTGGCCAACGGCGAGTCGGGCGTTCGGGGCCTGCAATCGGTCTCGCCTCCAAGGTCAGGCGGTACGCAGCGGGCGCTCGGTTGGGCCTCGCTGGTGGGTGGTGTCGTCGGACTCGGGATCGGCGTCGGCGGAGCATTGGCGCGCGAAGGCTCGGTGCAGGACTACAACGGCCAGGCGAGCTGTCCGGGCCGTCTATCACCGTCGCAACCCCCGGACTGCCAGACCCTCGTCGAGAACGTCGAGACGATGGACGTCCTCTCGACGGTGGGCCTCGTGGCGGGCGGAGCACTCACGATCACGTCGGTCATTCTCTTGGCCACCGCTCCGTCGCGGCAATCGGCCACGGAGTCACGGATGAGAGTCGTCGGCATCGCGGGCCCGGGGATGGTCGGCGCGCAGTGTATCGGTCAGTTCTGACAGGGGGCCACGTGATTGGACGATTGAATCTGTCTCTCGGACTCGCGCTCCTGTTGACGGGGCTCGGTTGCAGCACGCTGCGCGACGGCCCAATGTCTGTTCCCCAGGACGGGGAGGATGTTGCGCTGGCGGTGGATGCCACCGCGACAGACGAGGACACCCGGGTGTCACCCGATCTCGACGCCGCGACGATGTTCGACGTACGGACGACCGACACCTCGCGGTGTCCCGAGGGGCAGAGCCTTTGCGCAGGCCTCTGCACCGACACGAACGCGAGCGCTGCGCACTGCGGTGGCTGCGGCCGTAGTTGTCCGACCGGTCGGGTGTGCGTCGCCGGAGCGTGCGATCTCTCGTGCGCCGCAGGGACGACTGCCTGCGCGGGCACCTGCCGAGACCTGCGCCGCGACGCCATGAACTGTGGCGCCTGCGGACAGGCCTGTGTCAGTCGAAACGCCACCGCGGCCTGCAATGCCGGAGTCTGCGCGGTGGGCACATGCAATCCGGGCGCGGCCGACTGCGATTCGAATGTCAGCAACGGCTGCGAATGCGCGCCCGCGCACGGGGTGCCGTCGTGCCCCGGGGGGCGATGCGTCGTGGCGTCGTGCGAACCCAGCTACGGTGATTGCGACCACGACTCGACCAATGGATGCGAGGTTGATCTCCGCGGGACCGCGACGAACTGCGG
The DNA here is from genome assembly GCA_016704445.1 of Deltaproteobacteria bacterium. Taxonomy (GTDB): domain Bacteria; phylum Myxococcota_A; class Polyangia; order Polyangiales; genus SCUS01. The sequence goes on along the minus strand of JADJAE010000077.1, from coordinate 24,024 downwards.
CGCGCCTGTGGCCGCTCCTGCGCGCTCGCGAACGCGGCTTCCGGGTGCGCGGCAGGCCAATGCACCGTTGTGCGTTGTCTCAACGGCTATGGCGACTGCGATCGCGATCCCAGCAACGGCTGCGAGGCCACGCTTGCGAGCGACTCGCAGAATTGCGGTGCCTGCGGCCGATCGTGCTCGTCGGCGCAATACTGCTCGGGCGGGGCGTGCGCGATGCTGCGCTGCGACTCGAGCGAGGTGCTGATCCCCGGGGGCACGTTCCTGATGGGCACGCCACTCGACGGCACCGGCTACGACGACGAGCGTCCGCAGCACACGGTCACGGTCAGCACGTTCTGTCTCGATCGGCGGGAGGTGATGACCGGCGAGTACGGCTCCTGCAACGCTTCCGGCGGGTCGGGGTGTACGTTGGCCGGCGACGGCGACTGCCTGCAACGCGGGCGTGGCTGGTCGGCAGACCCATCCCAGCAACTGCGTGGACTGGAATCAAGCCAGCGCCTTCTGTCGCTGGGACCGGGGCGGAAGGCTCCCCACCGAGGCCGAGTGGGAGTACGCGGCGCGGGGGCCCACCAACCGCACGTACCCCTGGGGGGAGGAGGCGCCGTCGAGCCAGTTGTGTTGGTCCGGCGTGGGCTCGCGCAGCTCGACCTGCGTGGTGCAGAGCTTCCCCAGCGGGACCTTCGGGCTCTTCGACATGGGGGGCAACGTCTACGAGTGGACCGCGGACTGGTTCGGCCGCTACGCGCCGGCGGCGGCCGTCGATCCGGTCGGACCGGTCACCGGCACGGAGCACGTCTATCGGGGCGGTGGCGCCTTCGACACCGGCGCCATCGCGCAGAGAGCGGCGTTCCGGTCGTTCCACGGCGCGGTGAACTTCCGCGCGGCGAACCTCGGATTCCGCTGCGCTCACGCGCCCCAGCGGTAGCTCGATGAAAGCGCCCGATCGGACGACGTTTGACTGACCCTGGCCGGCGGACGAGCTCGAGCTCGCGTCGATCGGGGCGCAAGAAGCGCTCAGTTTCCGCCGTGTTTCGCGGCGAGACAGATGCCGAAGTCGCGCGTTCCTCCCGCGTCCGCTACGGTTGCAGCCTCATGCCATCTCCGAAGCGAACGAAGGCACCCACTGCGCGTGGTGAACATTCACGGCGCGTCCCGAGCACCTGGTCGGACAACAGAACGTTCCGCCTGACGGTGTCGGTCAGAAACGGCGCGAACTCTTCCGCCTCCCCTTGGGCGCCGACGACCAGGTCCGTATCTTCGGAACCGATCCTTCCGCTCTCGAGAGCTGGCGATTCCGCCGCTTCCGACGGGCTGAAGGCAAGTGGTCGCAAGACACCACCCATGGCCTCTACATCGGCTCCGACTCGCGGGAGGAATTTAGAGACGCGCTGATTCAAGAGACCCATCAATCAGGATCCCCAGCGCCGCTGCTCAGCTTCGAGTATCAATCGGATCGCTATCGCAGCGAGGTCGAGGCGGACGACGGGGCGATCGTCCCGCACCTCGTGCTAAAGGCGCTCGCACTGGCGCTCGGAAAGGGCGATCGCGAGGCCGCCGGACGCATGGGCCGCGACGCGCTGAAGTACATTCGGACGCAGATTCCGGAGTTTGTCACTGTGGGCGATGGTGATGGCCTGCTCGATCAGAAGGGTGACTCCGGAAGAAACGCTGGCAAGGAGAAGCTCCTGCGCGCCAGCACGGAGTTCTGCCGCGACCACGAGGACGACACCGACTACGAAGACGCGGCGTCGCAGCTCGGCTTCTGGGTTGAACGGCTCCATCCGAAGGCGGTTCGAAGCGCATGCAAAGCCGCCGCGGAAGTAGCGCGAGCCTCGAGAAAGGCGAACGAGCAGATTCCGTCGGCTCTGGGCGAGTTCTACGCGCGTCTCGAGCGGGCTCTCCAAGTTCAGACTGACCCCACACCGGAGGGGGTAGCTCGACTGGCGCTCCTGACCTTGGGAGTAGAAACAGACAAGGTGGCTCACTACTTCGACTACCGCTACACGGGCACACGGAGAGGGAAGTCGGACACGATTCGTCCGGGCGGCGCTGGTGCGACGCCACCATGCTACGTCGCGACGCCCAAAACGAGGGCCGCGCCGACACGAGCGGTGATCGTGCTCCCCTCGATGTTCGGTGTGAACGACCACGTCAAGCAGGTGGCGAGGGGCCTGGCGCGCGCTGGGTATCTTGCGATCGTTCCCCACTTTCTGCGAGACAGCATCAGCCCCGAGGAAGATGTCGAGCGGCTGACAAGGTTCGCCCGGAATGGGCGAGATCGCACGCAGCAGCAGATCTTCGACGACCTCGCGGCGATGCTGGAGTACCTACGGGAAAAGCGCAATATCGCTCCATCGCGCGTCGGCCTGCTCGGCTTCGAGGCCGGCGCGGCGGCGACGCACGCGTGGCTTGGATCCGAAGGCGCACAGGTTGGCGCCGCGATCGCATTCTACGGCGCGGCGGAGCTACCGGTCCCAAGCCTTCGAGCGCCACTGCTCACCGTTATGGGCGATCGGGATCCGTGGTTCACTACGGAAAGGCGTGACTCATTGCAGAGTGCGCTCACTTCATCACACGGCGATGCGCTACTCCGCACGTTCGAGGGCGCGGGACGAGGATTCTTGGATCCCGGCTTCGAACGGGAACGTGGGAGGAACCCGCCACCGGCGCCAGCGGCCAACTCGCCTGGATACTTCTCCCTCGGCCTCTCCCGCTACTATCACCCGACAGCAAGCCGCGAAGCCTGGGGGATGACGATCGACTTCCTGCGTAAACATCTTGGGACCCAATCTCGTCGTCGCTGATGGGTCCAGGTGAGGACTCCGCGGCGCGCGGCGGGCCGATCGCAGTCCACCGGCCGGATTGGTGCTTCCGCTCCGGCGAGCGCGACGCCCGTCCCGGCGCCCGTGCGGGCCGCCCCGAGCATGCCCGCCGAGGGGTGACTCAAGACTACGGCCCTCGAGCCTGGGGTAGGGAGCCGTCGCGGATCCTCCGCCGAGGATTGGCGCCAGAGGTGTCAGAACTTTAGTGTCGCTTGACAAGAGCGCAGCGTCGTAGTCCCACCGGCAGCCAGCCGACACAATGACACAGAGCAGGCGGTCGTTCGCCATGTCCTCGGCTCCGCGGTTCCGCGGTTCGGAGGCCACAAGAGGCTTTCTCTGCGACTGCCACCACGCGCTGGACCGAAAGCACGAGCGCGCCGTGTAAGCCTTGAAACCAGGCGCTTTCACTCAGGTTTCACAGCGCGGAGGTGAAAGCGGTCACGTTGGATTCACGAGGGAGGCCGCGGTCAGCGGTGGCCCCCGCCCGCCGGCGACGTTCGGGGGCGAGGTACCCGAACAGGAACCTCCGCAAGGAGCATCCCCGCCGACACCAGGGTACCTTCGGTCGGTCGTACAGCGGGCGCGCTGGCTGGCGACGAACTGGCTGCCAACTCGGAGCTAGCTCTGTCCGCCATCCACACGAGGTGGCGACCGGAGATGGCGACCAGATGGCGACCAGAGATGGCTGTCTGCAAGCTCTTGAAATTGCTGGTTTCATGACGTGGATGGCGACCTGGACAGCCACCCGACCGCGCCTGGCTGCTCGTGGCGCTACCGACGTTCTCGTCGAACAGGAGGCGCCCGGGGTCAGCCGGGCCGACCGCGTGGAGGAGACACCTGCGTCTGGACGTGTTGGGTCGGCAGGTCGGCTGGGCACCTCGGCTTCCTCGGGCGGGCCCGATCGTTCCGTCTGCCGCGAGCATCTGCCGTCCTCACGGACGACGAGACGAGCTACGAACTGCAAGTGCGGGTGCTGCAAAATGTGCGGTTTCACTTCGAGTGCGGGCGCCCGCACTCAACTTTCACGTCTAGGACGCGTAAGTGGGCGCTTCGCTTGCGACTCCGGATGCAGGTCGGCTCGCAGCAGGTCCGAAGAGCGGGCGCCTGGACTGGCCCCGCTGCCTCGGCCGGCTCCAATCCCCGCGAGTTCCGCGCACTTTCACTTGCGTCTTGTGCTGGTGAAAGTCCTCGTGAAAGTGAAGCGCAGCAACCATGTCAGCGAATAGATGTCGAGGCGCTGTGCCCGCTCCGCGAGCAAGGCCGTCCATCCCGCCGCTGGTCCTACGGTCGCGGGTGGCACCGGAGCATGGCCGCATCCAAGAGTGCTGTGGCCACGAGCCCCGAAGGCTCAGGGCGATCCTCCTCTATCGCCGCGCTCATTCAGCGCCCGGACGAGGACGGTTCGGATCAGGTCGGTGCGCGTCCATCGGGGGCCGTCTGACCCGGCGTTCAGGCGTTCGACCCACGCATCGAGACGCTCGAAGACTGCGGTCGGCAGATTGATGTTCAAGGGGGTCGTCCCCTCCGGCCGCGCCACGCTGCGTTTCGCCTTCGATGGCGTCGGTTCGTCCGGCATGTCCGCGACTCTACGGGGGGCACCGGGGCCGTCAACATCGGACCCAGACGACGTCGTTGGTCTGCGTGTTGACCGCATCAACATCTGAGCTAGATACGCTCGGCGCTCGGATCCGATCGCTACGAGGAGGCGCCACCTGCACCGTCATTCGAAACGTCCTGGCGGCAATTGTCGGTGGTTTCTCTTCGGCTCCGTGGATGGCCGTCGTGCGGGGAAGGCCACCCTCGGATTGCGCCACCACGCCAAGCGTGCGCCCCGCATGGCCCAACCATTGGTGAACATCCTGAACGAGGCTCGCGCGTCGAAGGGCGTGGTCCGGACCTCTGGAAGGTCCGGAACCTGGGAGCGTCACCTTCGGGCGGCTCGTACGGACGCGTCATGGGTCCGCCCCACGACGCCACGAACTCGCCACGCCGGGAGGGCACGTCTGCCCGCACTGAATCCGCGTCGTCGGTCGGCGGGAGTCGGGCCGCCTCATGATCAGGCGCAACACGAACTCGGGGACGGGGTCGTCGCGCTGTCCAGGCCGGGGGACGGGCCACCTCGACGGATCGGGACGCGTCGGTGGCTGACTCTCGCCGTCAGGTCGTGGCCGGCGACGTCATCGACGCGCGGGAGGCCGCCGCGCTGCTGCGGGTCACGGTGGACACCGTCTACGCCTGCTGCTGCGCGACGGCCGGGTCGCAATCTGGGCACGGACAAGAGAGCCCTGTGGCGGCTCTCGAGGGAGGCGATAGTCGAATGGCTCCGAGGCGTAGAGTTCGGAATGCCCTGCGCGTCTACGTGCGCACCACCGCTGCCGGCGAGCGCTGGTGGTGGGTCGGGATCCCCGGAGGTAAGCGGTGCGCGCTCGGGCTCCGCGAGGCCGACACAGCCCGAGACGAAGCGCACCGCGTCGCGTGCGAGCGGTACGCCCAGCGAACTCTCCCTGCGGGAAAGACTGGGACACCGGCCGAAGAGGATTTCAGCGTAGTCATCGAGAAGTACGTGGCGGAGCAGGGGCCGCGTTGGAAGACCCGTAGCCGCGAGGGCTTCGAGCTGATGCTCGCGGCCTTTCACGAGGCGATGGTTCTCCTCCGGGCGCCGAAGGCCTCGTCGATCAGCAGCGAGGTGCTCGCGCTCTACATCAAGGCGCGGCAGAAGGACGTCGAGAACGCGACCATCAACCGGACGTTGATGCTCGTCCGTCGCATGGTTCGATGGGCCCGCCGAAGGAAGCCCGCCCTCCTCCCGAGCGCCGTCTATCTCGAGGAGATCGTGGCGCTCAAGGAGATCGAGCGCGAAGCATCGCCCCTCATCCCGTCGCCGGCCGAGTGGAAGATCGTCGTCGGCCACCTCGCGGTGGGCGTCCTGCCGATCGTGTACCCGAAGGCTCAACGCTACTGTGAGCGTCACGCCGCGAACGCGCGGGGTGCCGCGCTACTGGTCGCAACCGCGGTGCAGACGGGCGAGCGCCTCGACGAACTTCGCCACATGCGCCTGGAGGACATCGGGACGGACGAGATCCGCGTCGCGGCCTGGGGGGACTGGTCGCCGAAGAATCATCGCAATCGCACGATCCCCGTGCCCAGCCAGACCACGACCATCGCGAAGGAGTTCGTCACCTGGCGCGATCATGCGGTCGGTCTCAACGGCCAGGCCCTCGTCGTCGGCGAGCACTGGATCAGCGAGCAACTCGACGCCGCCTGGACCAAGGCCGAGTTCGCCGGCGACGCCCCACGCATGCACGACTGTCGAAGGACCTTCGCGACCGAGCTGCATCGGTCGGGACAGCCGCTGACGCTCGTGCGCGACCGCATGGGCCATGGCGACGTCGAGACCACTGAGGGCTACCTCGGCAGGTACCGCTCCGACCGCGACCGGGTCGTGCCCGACATGGGGGTCGGCGACGCGCTCCTGGGCGCGGCGCCTGCGCCGACGCCCGATCGCAAGTCGCGCTAGCCGCGAACACCCGCATGGAGACGGCCTACCGTCGCGAGGGCGGCGCCGCGGCCGTGTACCGATTCGTGTACACTATTGGGTAGGTTTCAGTACTGAACGAAGGGTCTGGACGGGGTTGCGCCCTTCCGCGAAACCTCTGTTTTCAGCCGAAATGTGGTACCCCCAGTAGGAGTCGAACCTACGACCTTCGGCTTAGGAAGCCGCTGCTCTATCCACTGAGCTATGAGGGCGATCGGAGCGGCGTGCGGTCTGACATGACCACGCGTCGACTGTCAACGATCAGCCCCTGTGGAGCGCTGTTCAGCCGTGCGAGGCCCCGGCGGCTGCGCTCTGTGCGGTGGCGGTCGGCGTCTCGTTGGCGCCGCGGACGGCGCCGAGGAGCGAGAGCGAGACGGCGACCAGACCCAGGACCAGGCGAACCGTGTGAACCGACCTGCTACGACGCATGACCGACCTCCGTGTGAGCGCTGCCGTTCGTAACGCTTCAACAAGCGAGCCATTCCCTGCGACCACCGCAGGGTCCGGAGGTTCCGGCGAAATGCACGGGTTTCCTGGCTGGGCTTCGAGGAGGCGGGGCGCGTCACCCTGACGCTGGTGTCGCGCCGTGTACAGCGACGGACACACCCGACCGTGGCCGGGAGTGGACACCGCCCGTGGAGGAAAGGGCCACCTGTGGCGCTAGTGCAGGTCCGCCAGGATCTGGTCGCCGGTGATCTGGTCGGCCGAGCGGCCGTTGTAGTAGCGCAGCAGCCCGGCGCGCTCGTAGTGGGGCATGATGCGCGGGGACATCAGCCCGATCTCCCGCAGGTTGGGCACCAGCCGGCGGAACATCACGTCGCGGAAGTCCACCATCCCGGGTGAGCCCCCCACCAGGTCGCGCCACTGCGGCCGGGTGAGCCTCCCCCCGAACCACTCGTCGTAGACCTCGAAGGCCATGAAGCGGTTGCGCATCAGCAGCGCCACCTCGTAGGCCCAGTCCTCGCGCTCGTGGCGCTCGCGCTCGGTGATGTGCTCGCGAAACTGCTCCCGCAGCGCCACCACCCCGTAGTGGACGTGCCGCGCCTCGTCCTGGATCACGTTGCGCAGCAGCTCCTTCAGCAGCGGCTCCTTCGTCTGCTTGTAGATCACCCCGAAGGCCCCCAGCGCCAGGCCCTCCACCATGATCTGCATCCCCAGGAACTTCATGTCCCAACGCCCATCGGTCATCAGGGAGTCGATGATCACATAGAGGTTGTCATTGATCTGATAGAGCTTGTTGAGCTTCTGATCGATGTACCGATGGAAGACCTCGACGTGGCGGCCCTCGTCCATCACCTGCGTGCTGCCGTAGAGCTTCCCATCGAAGAACTGCACCGCCTCGGTGACCTGCGCCGCCGCGAAGAGGGCGCCCTGCTCCCCGTGCAGAAACTGGCTGAGCATCCACGCCGCGAGCGAGTACCGCAGCTTGAGCTCCTCGGTCTCGGTGAGGCGCACCCCGAAGGAGGCCAGCTTCTCCGAGTCGATGAAGTTACGGGGAATGAGCGGCACCTCCGGGTTGAGCGGGTCGACGTCGATGTGCCATGGGAGCGAGTCGCCGTTCCACTGGCCCTCCTTGGCGCGGCGGTAGAGGGTCGCCATCTCGGCGTTGTCGTGCGGGTATCGCCAGTCGAAATGCGCCTGGTGCGCCGCCGGCATCTGCGTCGGCACGCCCTGCTTCCCCCGCTGCAGCAGCAGCCCCCGGACGCCCGCCGGGCCGATCGCCGCGAGCACCTTCGGGTCGCGCATCTCCCCGAAGATCTCCGCGGCCTCGAACCACTGCGCCACCTGGTTGCGCATCCGTCCCGGCAGCAGACTCACCAGTCGTTCATTGAACATCATCACACCGCCTCCAGTGACCATCAGCCCACCGTCGCGAAGAAGTTTCTCGCCTTGGACAGGTGCAGCCGCGAGAGCAGCATCCCCACCATCGGCAGCCCCTGCTCCAGCATCCGCGCCGCGTCGTCCGCCGGCATCTGCGCCACCCGCTCGGCCATCAGCCGCGCCTGCCGGTCGAAGAGCGCTGTGATCGCCTCGTCGTAGATCGCCAGGTCCGCCGGGGTGAACCCGCGCTCCCTCGTGAACCCTACCGATTGAAGCTCCCCCCAGAGCTCGACCAGCCACGCATCGTCGCGGGCGATGAGGTCCCTGCCGCCCTCCTCCAAGACCGCGAGCAGCCCGAGCTCGGCGATCTCGTCGAAGTCCCGGCGGCTCACCCCCGCGCGCTTGCAGAGCTCGTCCACCGCCACCGTGTCAGGGCGGTCGCCGGAGGGCACCACGCTGCGCCCACGGAGCCGCGCCTTCACCTCTCCCAGCAGCATCCGCTGCGACGGGGAGAACACCTCGTCCCGCTGCTCCAGCATCGCCCGGATGGCCTTCAGGGGCAGGAAGCGCTCGTGCTGCAGCTGCCGCACCAGCCGGATGCGCTCGACGTGCGCCTCGCTGTACCAGCCCATGTTGCGGCTGGTCTTGTAACCCTCGGGCACCAGTCCCTGCTGGATGTAGAAATGCACCACCTGCCGCGGGACTCCCGTCTTCTCGCAGAGGTCCTTCATCCGATAGGGGAAGTTCTCCCGGTCGTCGCTCTCGGCGCTCATGAGGGGTCGGCCTCCAGCACGCACGCCTCCGTCGCCCGCCCGATGCAGGTGAGCACGTAGCCCTCCGAGCGCTCCTCCGCCGTGAGGCAATTGGGCTCCTCCAGGGTCATCGCCCCCTCCACCAGCTTCATCCGACAAGCCCCGCAGCCGCCCATCGTGCACGAATAGGGGACAGGCACCTCCTGCCTCAGCGCCGACTCCAGCACCGTCTCGTGGGCCCGGTTGACCAGCGCGTACCGACGCCCTCTCAGCACCGCCGTCACCGGGACATCGCCGCCCACATCCCCCGCCGCGACGCTGTGCACCGGGGAGGAGAAGCGCTCCTCCCGGATGAGCCCCTCCTCGACGCCCCGCGCGCGCAGCGCCGAACGCACCGCGTCCATCATGGGAGCAGGGCCGCACACGAAGTACTCCGCGGCGCCCTCGGGCGAGGCCCGGTCGAGCTCCCTCGCGGTCGTCGCCTCGTCGAGCATCCCCTCGCCGCCGCCCCACTCCCCCGGCGGAGCGCTCAGCACATGGCGCAGCGTGAGGCGCGTCGGGTGCCGCGCGGCGAGCGCGTCGAACTCATCGCGGAAGAGGATGTCCCCGATCGATCGATTGCCTACAACGAAGACCACCCGGGTGTCGGGAAGGCGGGAGAGCGCGTCTCGGGCGATGGCCATGAGGGGCGTCACCCCCGATCCGCCGCCCAGCAGCACCAGCAGGGGGGGAGCGCCCTCCACCACGAAGCTGCCCGACGGGCCGAAGACGTCGAGGAGGTCGCCCACCGCGGCGTGGTCGTTGAGGTGCTGGCTCACCCGGCCCCCAGCTACCCGCTTGATGGTGAGGCGCACCGATCCGGAGGGCTGCGCCTCCTCCATCGGGAGCGACGCGGAGTACGCCCTGCGGAGCACCTCGCCGTTCAGGCGAATCGCCAGCGTGAAGAACTGCCCGGGGCGATAAGCGATGACCGCGCCGCGAGGATCGACCAGCGTGAGAGAGACCGCGTCGGGGGTCTCCCGGACGACCGCCGCCACCTTCAAGGGACGCGCTCCGGGGAGCGAGGCCGCCGAAGGGGAGGAGGCCGCCCGGTCGGCCGTACCCCGCGTGGTGAAGGGCGGCGGGGGGTGACCCGCCAGCCCGTCGAGCACCATCCGCGCGTCGCGAAGCCACTGGGAGGGGATCAATCCCCGCGCCCGCTCGATCCAGGGAGACCGCTTGACCATCGTCGACACCTCCGCACCGCCGTCCGTCGCCTGATCTTCCTGTAGAGGTCGTTGGTGTAGAGCGTCAAGTGTCACTTGTCACTTGCTGCAAACGAGCGGGCAGGGCGCCCCGGGGAGGAAGGGCGGTGAGGGGGAGGGCCTCGGGCGGCGGGTGCTTTACAGGGTCAGGTAAGGTCGGCGCAGAGCACGCGGTCGAGGCGCGCGTAGTCGAGGGTCACGCCGACGGTGGGGAAGCCCGCGGCCTGGGCGATGGCGATGGCGGCGGGGCCCTGGTCATGGCCCAGCTCGACCACCAGCGAACCGCCCGGGAGCAGGTGCTGGGGAGCTCCTGCCACCAGGGAGCGCAGCACGAGGGTGCCGTCGGGGCCTCCGTCGAGCGCGAGGCGCGGCTCGAAGTCGGCGACGTCGGGCATGAGGGCGTCGCACTCCTCGCTGGGGATGTACGGGGGATTGCTGACGATCAGGTCGTAGCGGGCGTCGCCGATGGGCTTGTAGAGGCTGCCGTGGTGGAGGGTGACGCGGCCCTCCGCGCCGAGCGCGGCGACGTTCTCCCTGGCGAGAGAGAGCGCCGCCTCGCTCAGGTCCACCGCGTCGACGGTCGCCGAGGGGACCTCCAGCGCCAGGGTGATGGCGATGGCCCCGGTGCCGGTGCCCAGGTCGAGCACACGGAGCGGACCCTCCCCGCGGGCCTTGAGCCGGGCGAGGGCGGCCTCGATCACCAGCTCGGTCTCCGGCCGCGGCACCAGCGCCCGGGCGTCGACCTTGAAGCGGCGGTTGTAGAAGTCCCGGTAGCCCAGGATGTACGCGACGGGCTCGCGGCGTCGGCGGCGCTCCACCAGCGCCCGGATGCTCCCGAGCTCGGCCTCGCTCAGCGGCTGATCGATGCGTAGGTAGAGGTCGATGCGGCGCAGCCCGAGGGCGTGGGCGACCAGCAGCTCGGCGTCGAGGCGGGCGCCCTCGATGCCCCGGGAGGCGAGGTCACGGGCGGTCCAGGTCGAGACTCGGCCGATGGTCCATGGGTCATTCACGGCGTTGATGGTCCCCCGTGTGTCCGATCGACCGTCAGCCCGTCAACTCTGCCCTATGGATTCCCTTCCGTTCCCCCGGCGGGCTCTTCTATGATCTCCTCCAGCGTCTGTCCGGCGAACCATCGATCGCCCCGTACGTCCGCCCAATAGGAGTTCCGCATGCGCTCGTCACCGCTCCGTCTCGGCCTGGGTCTCGCGTTCGGTCTCGGCCTCTCCTCGAGCCTCGCCGCAGCACAGACCCCTCCCAACCTCGGCGCAGCCCACGTGCTCGGGTTGCGTGCTCCCGATGGTGACGACGAGATCTCCGCGGCCTTCAGCGCGCAGCTCCGCGTCGCCGCCCGCGGCGCCGGCTACGAGGTGCCCGAGAACTCCCCCGCCATGGAGCAGGAGATGGCCATCGCCGGCTGCTCCTCCTCGGGGCCCGACTGCCTCCACATGATGGCGGAAGACATCCACGCCACCAAGATCATCTACGGCTCGATCACCCGCATCGGCCGCGGCCGCAACGCGTCGGTCAACGTCGAGATCAGCCTCTGGGACGAGGGCTCGCGCCGCGAGGTGCACCGCGTCTCCCGCGTGCTCACCCGCGCGCAGGCCACCAACCCCACCGAGCTGCGCGAGGCCGCCGTCCGCGCCCTCACGGAGATCGCCGAGCACGACCGGCCCGCGCCCGCCAACCCCGCCACCCCCCTCGTCAACCCCAACCAGGGCTTCCCCGCGCTGCAGGTGCAGCAGGTGGTCATCGAGCGCCCGCCGCCCCCGCGCACCCCGGTGCTCCGCTACATCGGCTTCGGGGCCCTCGGCCTCGGCGGCGCGGTCGCCATCGTCGGAGTCGTCCAGGCGATCATCTCGTCGGGCCAGGCCAGCAGCGCCACCGAGTCGACCCCGCTCTCCGCGGAGCCCTACGGCTCCTGGGCGCGCTTCCAGGCCAACGAGAACTACAGCCGCACCCGCTCCGCCAGCGAGGTCTGTGACCTCGCCCAGCAGCGCTCCGGCGCCGACGCCGCGCAGGTGCGCGACCTCTGCGACTCCAACAGCACCACCCGCACGCTGGCCCTCGGGCTCGGCATCGGCGGCGCCGTGATCGCGGCCGTCGGCGCCGTGCTCGTGGTGATCGACCGGCCCCGCGCGGAGACCCCGCCCCCGCCGCAGCCGATTCCCGCGAGCGCCCGCCTCCGCGTCGCGCCGGTCTTCGGCGCCACCAACGGCATGTCGCTGTCTTACACGTTCTAGTAACATCCACCGGTAACCCCTCCCATGCGCGTCATCGGCGGAACCTGGGGCGGTCGTCGTCTCCTCGGCCCCCCTCGCGGCGCCGAGACCCGGCCCACCAGCGACCGGGTGCGCGAGGCCATCTTCAACATCACCGCGTCGAGCCTCGAGGGCGCCCGCGTGCTCGACCTCTTCGCGGGCACCGGAGCGCTCGGCGTCGAGGCCCTCTCCCGCGGCGCCGCGCACGCCACCTTCGTCGAGTGCGACCGCGGGCTCTGCCAGACCATCGCCACCAACCTCGAGAACCTCGAGTGCGACGCCTCGCGCTACCTCGTGCTGCTCCGCGACGTGCGCCGCGCCTTCAAGCAGGCCGCGGGGCCCTTCGACCTGGTGTTCATCGACCCGCCCTACGGCCACCTGCTGGAGCGCGAGGCCCTCGCCGCCCTCGCCGCTCCGGGCCTGCTCAGCCCCGACGCGCTCGTCGTGGTCGAGCACGCCTCGAAGGAGACCATCAAGCTCCCGCCCGCGGTCGCCGCCGCCTTCGGAGAGCCCGACACCCGCGCCTACGGTGACACCTCCGTGACCCTCCTCCGCCCGAAGTCCGAAGCGCCCGCCGCGGAGCCCGAGGCGCCCGTCGCCGACCCCGCCCCGACCGGGCGCGTGGCCGTGTACGCCGGGTCCTTCGACCCGCCGACCAACGGGCACATCGACATCATCCGCCGCGCGGTCTGCATCTGCGACCGCCTCGTCGTCGCCGTCGCGGGCAACCCCCGCAAGAGCTCGCTCTTCACCTCCGACGAGCGCGTCGAGATCCTGCGCGAGCTCCTCTCCGACGAGCCCCGCGTCGAGGTCGACCGCATCGACGGACTGCTGGTGGACTACGCGAAGCAGCGCGGGGCGACGGTGATCATCCGAGGGCTGCGGGCGGTCGCGGACTTCGAGTACGAGTTCCAGATGGCGTGCATGAACCACCACCTCGCGCCGGGCGTCGAGACGGTCTTCCTCATGACCGCGCAGGAGTACTTCTACGTGAGCTCCTCGCTGGTGAAGGAGGTCGCCAGCTTCGGCGGCGACGTGACCCCCTTCCTCCCGCCCACGGTGCGCACCCGGCTGCTGGAGCGCATCCCGCAGCGCCGCGGCTGACCGACGGAACTTGCTGGCAGCCGTAGCGATGACGGTATAGTCCGGCGGTGATGGGCCGATCGTACGCCGCAGCCTTCGTCGTTGCGCTGCTGTGTCCCGTGGCTGCGTCCGCGCAGCCCGCGGACCCTACCCGCGACGCCGAGGCGCGGCAGCACTTCGCCACCGGCCGCGACGCCTTCTCGCGAGGCGACTTCGCCACCGCCGTCACCGAGTTCGAGCGCTCCTACGCGCTCTCCCGCCGCGCGCAGCTCCTCTACAACATCGGCACCACCTACGAGCGGCTGCACCGCTGGGAGGAGGCCCGCAGCGCGCTCCAGCGCTACCTCGACGCCGTCGCCGACGCGCCCGACCGCGCCGAGGTCGAGGGGCGCATCCGGATCATCGACGTCGAGATCGAGCACCAGAGCGCCCAGGCGGCGTCGCCCCCGCCGACCCCTCCGCCGGCGCCGCGCATCGTGATGGTCGACCGGCCGGTGGTGGTCCAGGGAGTGCGCCCGTGGCAGATCACGGCCTGGGTCGGGGGAGGCCTGACGGTCATCTCCGGCGGGCTCGCGCTGGGCATCGGGCTGCTCGCCAACGACCGTAACAACACCCTCATCAACACATGCGCTCCGCCGCAGCACTCGGGCTGCAGCGAGGCCGACATCAGCGACATGCAACTGCGCCAGGGGCTGGTCAACGCGTCCATCGCGAGCGCGGGCGTGTTCGCCGCGCTGACGGTCACCGCGGTGATCCTCGACCAGGTGCTCGACCGCTCGGACTCCCCCTCGCAGGGGCCGACGGTGACGCCCACCGCGGGCGGCGCGGTGCTCGGCTGGGGAGGCACGCTGTGACGCCTCCGCTGCGCTCCGCGATCGCGCTCTCGCTCCTCGCCGGGGCGTGCAGCTATGACCTCGACCGGCTGCGCGCCCGCGACGGAGGCCCGGTCGTCGATCGCCCCGCACCGGCGGACATGGGGCCGCGCGTCGACGTCGTGACGCCGGTGGATGTCCTGACGGATGTCCCGGTCACAAGGGATGTCCCCGCGACGGACGCGGGCATGACCCGCATGGGGAGCTGCGACCTCGACGCCGGCGCGCCGCTCAACCTGCTGCCGCCCATCACGTCGACGCGGCCGGGCTCCGACGCGGGCGCCACGCTCGCGTACGCGATGCTCACCAACAACCTCCAGGGCGCGCCGCAGATCGCGCTGCCGACCGGCGGGGTCGACGGCAGCGTGGTCCCGGGGTGCCCGACCGCCGACACGATGCGCTCGCCCCCGACGCGCATCTACCGCTACCAGGTGGTCGAGGGCGGCACCGTCACGGCGACCACCAACACGCAGCACTGCACGAACTTCGACACCCGCGTCTACGCCATCTGGTCGTGCAAGGCGCAGGACCTCGCGCAGCCCGCGACCTGCGGCGACGACCTCTCCGACGGCACCGACACGCTGCGCTGTCCCGCCTGCGGAATGACGCCCGACGCCGGGGGCAACTGCTCGACGCTGCTCTCGACGATCGAGACGCCGCCGTCGCAGCCGATGCGCCGGGGCGAGGTCGTCTTCTTCGCGGTCACTGGCTACAACATCACCCCCGGGCTCTACCCCCACCGGCTCTGGGTCGGGGAGAACGCCGCGCACATCGAGCCCTTCCCCGCCGCGCCTCGGGCGACGCCGGTCAACCGCTGCACCTGCCAGGAAGGCACCCAGGCGCCGAGGACGGTGTTCTTCCCGCACCCGGTCACGGGGGAGAATTTCCCGCCGACGGTGAGCACCCAGGGCGGCGGGTCGTCGTCCTTCCTGGGCGTGCGCGACCAGCTCCCTACCGGGAGCTACTCCGGCGTCTCCATGCAGCTCCGCATCGCGAGCTGGAACCTCTCCACCGCCGCGGGCTGTCCTCGCGACATGGTGCGCGCGGTGTTCGAGCTCATCGTGGGCGGCTCGATGGTGACGACCTTCTCCATCCCCGCGACGCTCGCTCCGCCGGTGACCGTCACGGTGCCGTACACGGCCTTCTCGCCGACGGTGCTCACCCGGGTCACCGCGGGGATGCCCATCGAGCTCCGCCTCCGCGAGGTGCTGCCGCAGCCGGCGTGCCTCACGATCAACCTCGAGTCCGCTCCCGGCGCCAGCGCGATCACCCTCTACGGCGGCTGAACCGCCCGGACGGGCGAATGCGCGTCTGGCACCGTGGGGTGAAAAACCCTACGATGCAGGCGCACTCCCGCTGGAGACGATCAGCGGGGCGCTGAAAGAGAGGGTACCGCCGCAATGGGCCAGATGATCGACTCGATCGCCGCGCTGCAGGACTACAACCAGTACCGGGATCTCCACTGGGAAGGCAGCTTCGAGGCCTACCTGGAGATCGTCCGGGAGCGGCCCGAGGTGACCCGTAACGCGTTTCAGCGCGTGTACGACATGATCATCGCGGCGGGGCAGGAGGAGTACCTCGACAACAAGAAGCGCCTCACCCGCTATCACTTCTTCCGCGACGACAGCGGCGGCGGCCACGACGCCGTCTACGGCCTCGACATCCCGCTGATGCGCCTCGTCCACGTGCTGCGCGCCGCCGCCGAGGGCTACGGCCCCGAGCGGAGCGTCATCCTGCTGCACGGCCCGGTGGGCAGCTCGAAGAGCACCATCGCCCGGCTCTTGAAGAAGGGCATCGAGGACTACTCGCGCAGCCCCGAAGGGGCGCTCTACACATATTCCTGGTGCAACCTCGAGGGCACCGGCCTGGTGATGGGCTCCGAGGGCGGGCTCTTCGCGTCGCCCATGCACGAAGAGCCGCTGCGGCTCATTCCGCCGGAGTGGCGCGAGAAGGCCATCAAGGCCCTCAACCTGGGCAACACGCGCCACAAGGTGGTGGTCGAGGGGGACCTCAACCCGGCGTGCCGCTTCATCTTCAAGAGCCTGATGGAGCGCTACGAGGGCGACTGGTCGAAGCTGGTGGCCAACCACATCAAGGTGCGCCGCCTGCTGCTCTCGGAGAAGGACCGTGTCGGCATCGGCACCTTCCAGCCCAAGGACGAGAAGAACCAGGACAGCACCGAGCTCACCGGCGACGTCAACTACCGCAAGATCGCGGAGTACGGCTCGGACAGCGATCCCGCGGGCGTTCAACTTCGACGGCGAGTTCAACATCGCCAACCGCGGCATCGTGGAGTTCGTCGAGGTGCTCAAGCTCGACGTGGCCTTCCTCTACGACCTGCTGGGCGCCTCGCAGGAGCACCGCATCAAGCCCAAGAAGTTCGCGCAGACGGACATCGACGAGGTCATCCTCGGGCACACCAACGAGGCCGAGTACAAGAAGCTCCTCGCCAACGAGTTCATGGAGGCGCTGCGCGACCGCACCATCAAGATCGACATCCCGTACATCACGCGGCTGTCGGAGGAGACGCGCATCTACGCCAAGAGCTTCGGGCAGGGGAAGCTCAAGGGGAAGCACGTCGCGCCGCACACGCTGGAGATCGCCGCGATGTGGGCGGTGCTCACGCGCCTCGAAGACCCGAAGAAGCACAACCTCGCGATCATCCAGAAGCTCAAGCTCTACGACGGCCGGATGATCCCCGGGTACACGCAGGACACCGTGAAGGAGCTGCGCAAGGACACGCGCCGCGAGGGCATGGACGGCATCTCGCCGCGCTTCGTGCAGGACATGCTCAGCAACGCCCTGGTGCGCTACGACGAGCCGACGCTCAACCCCTTCATGGTGATGAACGAGATCGAGCGCGGCCTGAAGGCCCACTCGCTGATCACCAATGACGAGCAGCGGAAGAAGTACATGGACCTCATCGCCGTGGTGCGCCGCGAGTACGAGGAGATCATCAAGAACGAGGTGCAGCGGGCGATCAGCGCGGACGAGAGCGAGATCACCAAGCTGGCGGCCAACTACGTCGACAACGTGCGCGCGTACACCCTGAAGGAGAAGGTGAAGAACCGCTTCACGGGACGCGACGAGGAGCCCGACGAGCGGCTGATGCGCTCCATCGAGGAGAAGATCGACGTGGCCGAGAGCCGCAAGGACGACTTCCGCCGCGAGATCATGAACTTCATCGGGGCGCTCGCGCTGGAGGGCAAGAAGTTCCAGTGGAGCACCAACGACCGGCTCCGGAGGGCGCTGGAGCTGAAGCTCTTCGAGGACAAGAAGGACACCATCAAGTTCACCAGCGTGGTGAGCAACGTGGTCGACCGCGAGACGCAGGAGAAGATCGACGCGGTGAAGACGCGGCTGATGCGCGACTTCGGCTACGACGAGATCTCCGCGCAGAACGTGCTGGAGTACGTGAGCTCGATCTTCGCCCGCGGCGACCTGAAGTAGTCCCTCCTCCTCTCTCCTCTCCCCGAGATCCAGGTCAGTGCCATGGGGCCCGGCGTCTCGCCCTCGGGGGTTGACGTCTGAGCCCTGGTGGGTCTGCGGGTTGGCTCGGCCCGCCCCCGCGCGCTGGCGGGGGCGCCGCGCTCGGCGGCGGGGCCCGCGTCGCCCGCGGCCTCGTGGGCGTGGCAGTTGAAGCAGCCGAAGCCCTGGTGGGTCTGCGGGTTGTAGGGCTGCTGCCCGAGGAGCTGCGCCATCACCGGCACCACGCGGGTGCCCATGAACTCGAACATCCGGCGCTCCCGGGCCATGAGCGCCTGCGAGGCGGGCGTGCCGAAGGGGGGAAGCGGCGCGAGGGTGTTGGGCGTGTGGAAGGGCACCGCGCGGGGCGTTGGCGCCGTGGAGGTGGCGCAGGTGACGTGGCGAACTCGCGGGGTGGTAGGCCTGGGGGAGCGCCGTCATTTCGGGCGTCGCCCTCCCAGTCGATGACCTCGCGGGCCCTTCTCCCGGTCGGTCATGCGGGACCACGGGCGCGTCGGGCCGGTCAGCCCGGTCGGCATCGGCGGCAGCGGGGCCTCGGCGACCGGGGCGCCCGCGTCCTCGCTCGACGGCGCGGCGGGCACGTCCTCGGCCGCGGGGGCGCCGGCGTCGGCCACCTCGGTCAGGCCTGGGGTCGGCGCGACGGGCGCGGGCGTGGCGGTGTGCGTGCTGCCCGAGCAGCCGAGGGCGAGCACGACGAGGGCGGAAGACCAATGGAGGCGGCGAGGGGTAGCCATGATGGGCCGGGATGCTCCTCCAGGAGGACGAGCGTTGCCAACAAGGTTGCTCGGTGTGCGATCGTCGGGGGGTGGACGAGCCCCCGATCGCCCGCGCGCCCGACGAGTACGAGCGGCAGTACATGGACGCCGCCCAGGCGGTGCTGATCGCTCGGGTGCGCCAGCGGCTCGACCTGCGGCTGGCGATGATGGCCCTCGTGGTCGCGGTGGCCCTGTTCAATCTCCAGGGCGTGCTGGTGCTCGCGCCGTGGCTGTGGGCGCTTCGGCACGAGGCCCCGGTCTTCGTGTACGCCGTCTTCGGAGCCTACGTGGCCCTGGGGCTCTCGGTGCTGTGGGTCCCGCTCGCCGAGCTGGCCGGAGCCGTCACCCGCGTGGTGCTCACGCCCACGCACCTCCGGGTGCACCGCGGCCTCGCGACGACGGACGTCCCGCTCGACGCCGTCACCGCCGTCGCGGTCGAGCGCACCCGACGGTGGTTTCCGGAACTCCCGCTGCGGAGGGGGCTGCTGCGGCTGGACACCGTCTACCAGAGCTTCCGCACGAAGGAGTCGCTGCGCGTGGAGTGGCGCGACGCCAGGGGGCGCACCCGGCGGGTGTGGGTGTTCCTCGACGAGGCCGAGGCGCTGAGAGAGCGCATCGAGGGGCTGCGCAGCGGGGCGACGGGCGTGCGCGTCGAGCTCGGGGAAGCGGAGGAGGAAGGAGCGCGAGGAGGACGAGGCCGAGGAGACCGCGGCGGCCGTCGAGCGGGCGCGGCGCTCGAAGGGGGCGGGTGAGGGCCCTCCCGCGCGTCGCTACGGCGGGGCGACGGCGTCGCAGCGCACCTCGGCGGCGGTCGGCACATCGGGGCCCGCCGCGGCGCACGCGTCGCCGTAGAGGGCGACCTCGGTGCGCTCGTCGTTGTTCCAGTCCCAGCCGTTGGTGCGAGACGGGTCGCGCGGGCGGTCGACCCCTCCAACGACCACCGCGATGCGCGCCGCCTCCGAGGCCGGGCCGCCGTAGCGCAGCACGCACGCCGAGATCGAGCGGCGCACCGTGTCGAGGGCCTCGGCGAGGTCCGCCGTGCGGCGCACGCTGTAGTAGCGGGGTAGCCCGGGCGCCACCGGGCGGGCGCGGCCCCCGGCGACGGCCATGCGGTTGAGGACGTCGATCAGCGCCGGCTGGGCGGGGTCGTCGATGCCGATGACGTACACCGCGATGTCGGCCTCGCGCGCGCGGGTGATCGCGGCGATGGAGCGCACGTCGTCGAGGCAGTTGCGCGCCGTGCACACCGGCGCCATCGCGTCGGAGCAGACGCAGGTCGCGGGGTTGAGCGAGTCGTTGCAGCCGGGCGCGCCGTCGGTCGCGAGCACGATGGAGCGCGAGACGTTGGCCCCGGAGCGGGCGAGCAGCAGGTCGCGGGCGAGGTCGAGCGCCGCGGCGGTGGGCGTGCCCGAGGTGAGCCCCGCGGCGTCGTAGCGGGAGACGATGGTGGCCCCGGTTCCGAAGCCGAGGGGGACCGCGAGGGGGAGGCGGACATCGCAGCTGAGGGCGCCGGAGGGGAAGTGCATCGAGCCCATGGCGATGCTCGACGCGAAGGCCGGCAGCGCCCCGCGGAGCGCGGTGACCAGCGCCTCCCGCCGCCGGGTGGTGCCCTCGATGAACTGGTTCATCGAGGGCGAGCGGTCGAGCAGGAAGAGCGCCTCCGCGGTCTGCGCCACGAGCGGATAACGGCGGGTGACGCACACGTCCGGCGGAGGCACGTCGGGCACATCGGGGACATCGGGCACATCGGGCGCGTCGAAGACATCGGGCGCGTCGAAGACATCGGGCGCGGTGGCGTCCGGGACATCGGAGGCGTCGAGGGGAAGATCGTCGACGCGAAGGCCCGTTCGGGCGCCGCATCCGGCGAGCGCGAGGGCGACGAGGAGCCCGCGGAGTTCGATGCGTCGACGGTCGTGCATGGGCGTCGATCGCAACACGGCGGCGATGCCGGCGCCAGCGAGGCCGATGCTCTCAGCCCGCGCGGTGCCGGGCAGGCGCGGGGACGTCGTCTCGCACCGTCACCGCGGACAGCACCGAGGCGGTGCCCCGCAGACGGGCGTCGACCGCGTCCATCAGCGCGTCGAGCTCGCCCACGGGCAGCGCCGTGAGCACCGCGCCCCGGCCGTCTTTACCCCTCACGGTAAGCCGGGTGCGCCCGGAGACCCCCGGGAAGATCGCCCGCATGAGCCCGTCGAAGAGCACGCCGCCGAGCAGCAGGGCGAAGCCGAGGGCCACCAGGGGGAAGTACGCCGCCCTCGCGCCCTCGATGGCCGAGCGGGCGCCGAAGACCGATCCCAGCGCCAGCGCGAACACCGACGCCGCCACCGGAAGCATCGGGAACCTCGACTCGCGTCGCAGCAGCGCCATACCCGCGAGGGGGAAGCGCTCGTCCCAGGTGCGCAGCGTGCGGCCGAGCAGCTCGGTGTGCCCGTGCACCCGCAGCGTGTCGCCGTCGAGCGAGACGGTCACCGGGGAGCGCAGGGAGAACACGGCGTGCAGCACCGCGCGCACCGGGCGCATCCAGAGCACGGCCCAGAGCAGCCGCCGCATGCGGCGCTCGTCGCCCCCTCCGCTCCGGCGATGGAGACCTGGTCCGCCCGCAGGACCTCCCGCGAGAGGGCGACGGGGCGAGCGCCGTGGGCCTCTGCCCGCAGCGCACGGATGGCGGCGGCGGCGGCGGGCGTGGCGGCCTCGACGGGGGCGCCCTCGAGCACGGCGTCGAGTCGGGCGATCACGTCGGCGTCGAGGGTCTCCCGGGCGGCGGTGTAGGGCGGGGCGTGGCCGACGAACTCCAGCCAGTCGAGGGCGGGCACCAGCGAGCGCACGGCGTGGACGCCGTCGCGGCGACCCAGCAGGGTCTCCAGGTGCCAGGCGACGAGGGCCGCGAGCAGGGCGCGCTCGGCGGGGTTGCGGGCGCCCCCGCGGACGATCTCCAGCGGACGGCCGGTGGTCGTGGCGCCGTCGTCGGGCTTGAGCTTCAGCGCGGCGACGCGGGCGTCGACGACGGAGGGGGAGGGAGTGAGGGCGCGGTGCTGGGCCTGGTCGATGAGGGCATCGGCGACGACCTCCGCGACGCGGTCGATGCAGTCATCGTCGGGGGTGTGGGAGCTCCTCGGCGGCGGCGCGGAGAGCATCGGGCGACAGACTGGGCTCGGCCATGGCGCGCGGACCATAGTCAACGGACCCCGGGGACACAACCGCGGGGCCCTGGCGGGGTGCGGCCACGACATGCGAGCTGAAGGTCGAGGCGGGGGCGATCACCTTCGTTCATCGGGGAGGTGGTTCGCTCAATTCTCACGTGCATCTTCATGTCATCACTGCGGACGGCGTTTGGCGCTGTGCGACCTACGGCTCGACGCCGCTCTTCGTCGCGACGCGGCTGCCGATGTTCCCATCGAGCCAGATGCAGCGTCTCGGCGCCCCCGCTCGTGATCACGTCCGACGAGAAGACGCCCAACTGTCACCCCCGATGCGGTACCTACTACCCAGGGAGGTGGAACATGCTTCGTCAACTCACAGCCGTCCGTCGAGCCTTCGGTCCACTGATGCTCGCGGTCGCCGCGGGGTGCACGACCGTCTACTACATCAGCCCGGGCGGAGCGGTGGACGCCGGGGTCGACGCAGCGACCGTCGGCGACGCACCGACGACGCCCCCAACGGACGGCGCAGCGGCCTGCCCGTCCGCCCGCTCGCTCCACAGTAGCGTCACGCTCGCGATCCAGAACAGCGCCGTCGACTCGGTCGACATCCTGTTCGAGATCGACAACTCCAACTCGATGGCGGCCAACCAGGCCAACCTGGCGCGCAACTTCGCCACGCTCATCAACCAGCTGGTGTCGCCCCCCGACCGGAACATGGACATGGTGCCGGACCACACCCCGGTGCGGAGCCTGCACGTGGGCGTCATCTCGTCCGACCTGGGTACGCCGGGTAGCACCGTGCCGTCGTACGCCAACAGCGACAGCGGCGACGACGGCCTGCTCAACCCGATCCGCAACGGGCAGGCGATCCGCGCGCACCAGCCGTGGACGACGGCGCCCGCGGGCATCCGCCCGGCGCGATGCGGGAACGACCCCAACCAGTACCCGAGCTTCCTCTCCTTCGATGCAAGAACGACCAGCCTGACGGAGTTCCGCGACGACTTCGTCTGCAACGCGTACCTCTCCAGTGGCGGCTGCGGCCTCGAGCAGCAGCTCGAAGCGGCGTATCGCGCGCTGGTCGTCCACAACCCCCGCGAGCAGGCGGGCAACACGGACCCCAACGCGGGCTTCGTGCGCCCCAACGCCGTGCTCGCCGTCGTCATCGTGTCCGACGAGGAGGACGGCTCGGTGCGCGACTGCCGCTACGCCGAGTCGGGCGTCGCCTGCACCGACGGCATCGGCGTCTTCACCAGCACCTCGACCGCGTGGGCCAGCACCGACCTCAACCTCCGCTTCTACATGTACCAGCCCGGCTCGGCGCAAGACCCGACCTGGAACCTCGACCGCTACATGAACCCGCGCGTGCCCAACCGCGGCTTCACTTCGCTCAAGCCCAACCGCCCGGAGAACGTCATCTTCGCCGCCATCACCGGCGTGCCCATCAACCTCCCGCAAACCCCGTCGGGTGACACCGACTACGGTGCCCTGCTCGGCACCATGCCCGACGGCTCCGACGGCTACACCACGATGTCGCCCGAAGGCCCCGTCTCCATGCGACAGCGCCATATGGACCCGAGCTGCTCGACCCGCGTCGTGCCCGCGTGCCGCTCCGGGGGAAACTCCGTGTGACCCGATGCGCCCCGCCTGCGACACCATGGTGCAGTACTTCGCGCGTCCCGTCGCGCCCGCATCGTCGAGGTCGCCCGGCGGGCTTCCCGGGCCACCTACAACAACGGCTCGGTCAGCTCGATCTGCCGCGAACGACTACACCGACGCGCTCACCCAGGTCAACGCAGCAGCGCATCCAGCGGCGCCTCACCGGCCGCTGCCTGCCGCAGCGTGCTCGCCACGACGCGCCCCACCTGCTGCGACGCGTCCCGTCAGCCCGCCGGGTGCTCGACGGGCTCGCTCTGCGACGGCGCGAACCCCGCGGCCATCAGCGTGCGCTGCGACGTGCGCGAGACCCTCCCACCCGCGGTCAACCCGGCCGAGTGGTGCACCGCCGCCCACGGACGCCGCCGCGCCCCGGGCGCCGACGCGACCCTGAACGGCCGCGCCGTCTGCATCGTCGATCAGGTCGCGGTCGCGCCCGGCATGCCCGCCGCAGCTGACGCGCACGGGTTCTACCATACGACACCACCTTCGACCCTGCGAACCCGAGCTGCACCCAGCGCATCTCGTTTCACTGTCGGCGACGCCGTCCGACGGGCGCCGAGGCGACCATCACATGCGACCAGGGGCCTGACGATGCCC
>JADJAE010000076.1 GCA_016704445.1 Deltaproteobacteria bacterium | reverse complement strand
GTGGCGTTCGGGACGACGCAGCGCATGCCGCAGCTGCCACAGTTCTCGGTGCTCGACTGAGTGTCGGCGCACGCCGCCAGGCAGCACCCCTGACCCGTGGGACACGGGCGGCTCGCGCTGCAAGCGGAGACACATTCGTTGCCGACACAGATCGCCCCCAGAGAGCATCCACCGTTGTCCAGGCACGCGACGCACGCGTGAGTGCTGGGGTTGCAGCGCGGGGTCGACCCGGTACAGCCCGTGTCGTTCCGGCAGCCACTCGCGCAGCGATTCATGCCTGCGACGCAGTACTGCCCAGCGGGGCACCGATCCGTCGTCGGGGTGCAGAGCACGCAGCGGCCTGTCGCCGTGTCACAGACGGGGCCGAGCGCACTGCTGGCGCAGGCCGCGTCGCTCGAGCAGGTACTGGGGGTGTCGAGCGGGGTGTCCACGGCTGCGGGGAGGTCCGCTTGGGGGATGTCGAGGCCGCCGGCTTCGAGCACCCCATCGTCGATGGGGCCGGGGCATCGACGCCCACGGGCGTGTCGATGACCGTCGGGAGGTCAACGCCCTGGGACGTGTCCTCCCCGGCATCGACGGGCGAGGCGGGTGCTCCGCCGCACGCGGTGACGAAGAGACCGAGGAAGGTGATGATGGTGGCGATCCTAAGACGACGCATGACGGACTCCCCTGCTCGCCCTGTCCGAACACCCGCGTCCGCCATTTCCTCGCTGGAGACAGCAAACGCGCCCCTTCAGGGCGCGTTGTGGTGGAAGCGATCATTCGATCGAAGGCAGTTTCAGGGGGGCGACTGTGCGACCAAGCCGCATTCGTCGTCAAGCCCCGGCGGAGGGGATGACGGCGGGGCTTCGGGAGGCCTGGGAAGCGACACCTTCGCCGCATTTTCGATGGGCGGGCGCGGCAGGATGCTGGTCGGCACCGTGCCCTCGATCCGGCGGACGGCCTCGCGCCGGTGCGTGTCCGAAAGGTGGATGTACCACTGCGTCGTGGCGATCGACGCGTGGCCCAGCATCTCGGAGACGGACGAGAGGGGCGCCCCGGCCTCGATCCCCTGGGTGGTGAAGGAATGCCGCAGCGTGTGGGGCGTGATCTTCTTCGGCGAGCCCATCGTCTCGCGGAGGGTCTGTACGATCCGCTCGACCGTCCGGATGGAGACACGTGTCCGGCGCGCGGATACGAAGAGCGCCCGCTCTCCGTCCTCCGCGTGCTTCGGGCGCTCTTCGATCCAGGCTCGCAGGAGCGCGACCGCGGGCGCGTTGAGCGGGAGCTCGCGGATGGATCCCCCCTTTCCCTTGAGCCGCAGGAGGGTCGCCCCCGCGAGGTCCACCACTGAGCTCCCCACTGAGCTCGCCGGGAGCTCCGCGCGACGACCTGGGAACCCGCGAATTTCGCACATTGGGTGTTCCGTCACCTGGAGCTGATCCATGCCAGCAAGGTTGCCACTGAGCTCCCCACTGAGCCCGCCGGAAGCTCCGCGCGACGACCTGGGAACCCGCGAATTTCGCACATTGGGTGTTCCGTCACCTGGAGCTGATCCATGCCAGCAAGGTTGCCGCGTTGCTTTCCCTATGAGCCAGCATGAGCTGAGCCAGCGTGGCAGTGGTAGCGTCGGCCCGTGTTCCGAGGACGAAGCGTTCTTGCGGGAATATCGAATCGCAACGCTTCGCATAAGATCTCTTCCGTCCACTGCCGCCGCCCCGCATGTCGTGAGGCTGAACGTGGCGCTGGGGCCTTGAAAGGCGCGAGGCGTTGGGTGTCTTATCCCCCGGAACTGGCAACGGCCTCGGCCTTGCCGTATTGTCTGCCGCGATCCTGGAATGTTTGCTGGATCGGGCGGGTGACGGAGATGCGCGCAGAGAACCTCGGCGGCGCAGGTGCGGTGGACGACTGTGAGGTCGCGATGCAGCTCTGCGAGTTCCTCTTCGAGACGCTGGAGGGCGCCTTGCCCTACGAGCGCATCGCGATCGTCGCGGTGGAGGCCGACGAGGTGCTCGTGCAGCGGGCCGTGCGCGCGCGGGAGCCCGACCGGGTGATCCCCAAGAGCTACCAGGGCTCGCTGCGGCGGGGCACGCTCGCGGGCGTGCTCGCGGGTGGCATCCCGCGCGTGCTCAACCGCCTCGCGGCCTACGCCGCTCACGCCGAGAGCGGCTCCCCCACGCACCTGCTCTTGAAGGAGGGCTACCAGGCCAGCCTCACCTGCCCCCTCGAGCACGAGGGCGACGCGGTGGGCCTGCTGTTCTTCAACTCCCGCAGCGCGGACGTCTACCGCCCCGAGCACGCCGAGATCGTGCGGCGCATCGCCCCCGCCATCTCGCGCGTCCTCGCGAGCTGCGCGGGCGTCGGCGAGGCGCCCTCGCAGGCGGCGATGACACGCTCGCTGGCCGCCATCGGCCGCGCTGCGCGGGCGGCCTCGGAGGAGGAGGCGCTGCTCGCGCGGGTGCTCGAGCAGGTGCGCGACGGCATGGTCGTCGACGACGTGCTCGACCGGCTGTACGAGCACTGCCACGCGCTGCTGCCCTACGACCGCGTCCAGTACGCCACCGTCGAAGGCGACCGGGTGGTGGCCCGCTGGGCGCGCAGCCGGTTTCCCGTGCACCTCCCGCGCGGCTTCTCGCAGCGCCTCGCGGCCACCTCCCTCCCGGAGGTCATCGAGGCCGGCACGCCGCGCATCATCAACGACCTCGCGGCGCATGCCGCGCACAGCCCCTGCTCGCGCGGGATGCAGATCGTGATCGAGGAGGGGCAGCGCGCGAGCCTGACGTTCTTTCTCGGCGCGCCCGAGGCGCCGCTGGGCTTTCTGTTCTTCACCACCATCGAGCCCGGGGTGTACACCAGCGCCCACGTCTCCCGCCTGCGGCGGCTCACGGCGCCCCTCACCGCGATGCTGGAGAAGGCCCGGCTCTACGAGCAGCTGGCCCTCGCCCGCGCGCGCTCCGAGGAGCTGCTCCACATGCTGATGCCGCCGTCCATCGCCGCGCGGCTGCAGGCAGGCGAGACCGACATCGCCGAGGCGCGGGAGACCACCGTGCTCTTCGCCGACCTCGTGAACTTCACCGGCTGGTCGTCGCCGCTCACCCCCGCCGCGCTGCTCCTGACGCTCCGCGGGCTCTTCGCGCGCTTCCATGAGAGCGCCGAGCGCCGCGGTGTGTCGCGCATCCGGGTGATGGGCGACGGCTACCGGGCCGCGGCGGGCGTCGCCGATGCGGGCGACGATCACCCCGAGCGCGCGGCCCTCCACGCGCTGGACATCCTCGACATCGTGCGGACGATGCGCAGCCCCGACGGGGACCCCATCGCGGTGCGCATCGGGATCCACACCGGCCCCGTCGTCGCCGGAGTGCTCGGCGGCGGCGACCTACGATTCGACATCTGGGGACCGTCGGTGAGCGTCGCGGCGCGCCTGGAGTCCCACGGCGCGCCCGGCCGCATCCAGGTGAGCGAGGCGACGGCGAAGCGACTTGAAGGTCGCTTCGCCCTGGAGCCTCGCGGAGAGACCCACCTCAAAGGCCTCGGGCCTACCCCCACGTGGTGGCTCGGGGCGCAGTCCCATTCAGTCCACCGAGGCCCTGATGATTCCCACCCCTGAGGTCCGCTCCCTCTTCCGTCGCGCCAGCGAGTTCGACCTGCTCTGCGACGACGAGGTCGACGCCTTCACCCTCTTCGTCCGCGAGCGACGCCTGCAGCCCGGCGAGCTGCTCTTCCAGCAGGGCGAGCCTGGCGCGTCGCTCTTCGTCCTGCTCGACGGAGAGGTCGCGGTGTTCCTCCGCACCCCCAGCGGCGAGCACCTCCGCGTCGGGCAACTCATGCCTGGCGACGTGATCGGCGAGCAGTCGTGCCTCGACCCCGGGCCGCGCTCGGCGACCGTCACCGCGATCACCGCCGCCCGCACCCTCGAGCTCACCCGCGACGAACTCGACCGGATGGCCCGCGAGATCCCGCGGGTCGCGTCGGTCCTCCTCGGCGTGATCATCCAGGAGCTCACCCTCCGCCTCCGCGCCGTCGACCGCCGTATCAACGCCGAGATCGGCGTCGACGACTCGCCCCGCTCGACCCCGCCGCCCCGCTCTACCCCGCCGCCCCGCTCGCCCCCGCCGCCCCGCCCGTCGGCGTGGCAGCGCCTCGCCGAGCGCTTCCGAGGTGCGCAATGATCACCGTCGAACATCTCCGCGCCACCGGTCACCTCGCGCCCTTCACCGACGCCGACCTCGAGCTGCTCCTCGGCGCGACGACGGCGCGCACCTTCCAGGCGGGCGAGACGCTCTGCATCCAGGGGCGCTCGGCCTCATCGTGCTTCATCCTCCTGTCGGGGGTGGTCGCGGTCGTGAAGGAGGACGAGGGGCGCACTCGCCTGCTCACGCGCCTCCCAGCGGGCACCTTCGCGGGCCAGCTCGCCCTCGTCGACCGCTCGCCGCGCATTGCGACGCTCCTGGCCGAGACCGAGGTCACGGCCCTCGAGCTCACGCGCGACGTGTTTGATCGCCTCGTCGCCTCGTCGAGCCCCCTCGCGTACCGCTTTCAGATCGAGATTGCCGTGGCCACAGGACGCCAGCTCCGCGAGGCCGATCGACGCCTCGCGGCCGTCCTCCAGACGCACGGCCGACGGTCGACGGTCACCCCAGAGCTCGCCATACGAACCAGCGCCGAGCTCGCCACGCTCCGCCATATCCGGGACGCCGTGGGCGACGTCGACGTGCCCTTCGAGCCCATCGACGTGGTCGAGATCATCCGCCCCGAACGTATCCTCGGCACGAACGAACCGCTTTGAGGATGCAAGCCGCGGAGCCCGCGCGATCCGTGGGGCGGGGCCCTCAGGCAGCACCGTCGCGCGCACCGCCGGGGAGCGCGTGGGGGCGCTATGCTGCGCGCCGTGACCGTGCTCAGCGCCGCCGTGTGCTCCGTCACCGCGACGCAGCGGGGGAGGTATTTCTGGGCCGTGTGGTGGTCCGCGGCGCCGTGTCATAGCCCGTTTCAACGGCCCGACCTCTCGGGCGGCGGCGCGCGCACGGAGGCCGAGGCGCTCGACGCGGCGACGCACGCGGCGGGCCGGCACCTCACCCTCACCGCGCCGTACTGGGCCCGCGCGTGGAAGTGTGTGCTCCGCGGCGCCGCCCCCCCGCCCCTGCCAGCGTGGCAGTGGTAGCGTCGGCCCGTGTTCCGAGGACGAAGCGTTCTTGCGGGAATATCGAATCGCAACGCTTCGCATAAGATCTCTTCCGTTCACCGCCGCCGCCCCGCATGTCGTGAGGCTGAACGTGGCGCTGGGGCCTTGAAAGGCGCGAGGCGTTGGGTGTCTTATCCCCCAACGTCCGCAGCACCCGCTACGTGCACGCGACCCGCGTCGGCGAGCGCGCCGGTCGCTACGACCGACTGCTCCGCGATGGCGAGTCTCGTGCTCTCTCACGCGGCGCCTCGGGCGCATGCGACGGTGCTGCGCCACAACGGCCGCGGCCGCCGTGGCCAGTGACTTCCACGACGTCATCACCGCGTCGCCGGTGGACCACCCGCGCGACGGATGGCTCCGCATCACGCGCATGCAAGACCTCCGGCCGGGAGACGTTATCGCGTGGCGCCGCCCACCAACCGTGGTGTCGCGCAACACGGGTCACGTGGCCTTCGTGCAGGAGGCGCCGCGGCGGATCGATCCCGAGGGACGGCGGTGGTTGGTCCGCATCGCCGACGCGACGTCCATCCCCCACGGAAACGACACCCGGCCACGCCAGCACCCCAGCGGCTTCGGCTACGGAACGCTGACCCTGTTTGTGGAGACGCAGGGCGCCGACCCGACGGCGTACGGCTGGTACGGGCTCAACACCCGCATCGACTTCCGCACCCACATCGCGCTGGGCAGGGGCTGTGCGCCAGCAGCATCGCGCCGCGACCGCGGTGTGTGAACCACCCGGTTCCCACCATGAGCGCCGTGCATGCAGGGGGATGAGGAGAGCGCGCTGGATGCATGGCCCCGCACCGGGGCAGAGTCGCGTTGCGGTCACGGAAGCCCTTCACGGCGCCGACCGCAGAGGAGGCTCCCATGGACCCAGGACACTCGCGCCCGCATCGGGCATCGTCGCACGCTCCCGCCCTCGCGACGCTCTGCGTGGCCCTCGTCCTGGCGACCGCGTCGGCGGGTGCGCAGGAGCGCCGCGGCGTCACCCGCGGTCACGTCGCGGTGGGCTTCGCGCTCTTTGACCGTGTCGGAACGCTCGCGGCAGAGGGCAACGCCCGCGGCTTCGCGCCCTCGGTGGCCCCACCATCACCTGGGCTTCGACCACACCCTCGCCGCCGTGCCATGGCTGGCGTTTGGTGGTGGGGTCCGCGGGACCTTCGGGAGCACGTCGCAGGGAGAGCGCGCGTACCACTTCAACCCGATTTTCAGCTACGCGACGGCGATCGCCACATCCCGTTCGGCCCGCGCGGGTCGGCCTTGGACGTAGGTGTGGAGGTGGGGATGACAAACATCCTCGCGCGCAACGAAGACCCGGGCGTTGGGGGGCCGCGTACCCGGCCGGAGTTTGGCATCGGTCTCGGGGCGGGCCTCGGGGTGGGATACCGACTCGCGTGCAACGCCCTCGGGTTCGCGCCGACGCTGCGGCTGACGCACACCCGACATTGGACCTCCATCCCTGTCAGCGAAGCGCCCAACAAGCGCTGGAACTTTGGCTCCACCTCGCTGCTCCTGGGCCTTGAGTGGTGAGCGTCGACGGTCTGCCGTCTGGGCTACAGTCCGCCCCGATGACCGACCTCGACCGCTTGGACGGCGCCTCCCAGCTCCGGGCCTCGACGCGCTCCTGGAACCCGCAGCGTCACCCGCGCCGCATAACGCCTGGGCGCAGCCAGTCGGCCATGAGCCACAGCTGCGACGGCTGCGCGGACTGCTCGGCGATCAGCTCCTGGTGTCCATGGGTGGCTCGATGGTGCTCACCACCCGCGCCGAGGCCATCGCGGCGCCGCTTCGTCGCGCGCTGCTGGACGTGGAGACCGCACTGCAAGCCGGGCGCCCGTTCGACCCGTCGAGCTCCGATCGCACCTTCGTGGTGGCCACCAACGACTACGGCGAGTCCCTGTTGCGGCGCTTGCTCCAGCGGCTGCGCGACGAGGCCCCGGGCATCAACCTCCACGTGCAGGCACTCGGCGGCGACGTGGGCGAGCGGATGAAGGCCGGGTCCGTCGACATCGCCATCGGCCCGCGGACCCTCTTCGCGGGGGAGCTCGTCGCGCGCAGCTTCGGCCAGGACGCGTTCGTCGTGATGGCGCGGGCGGGTCACCCGGGCGTGGGCAAGCGGCTTACGCTGCGTCGATACCTGGCGCTCTCGCACATCCTCGTGGCGCCCGTGGAGCCCCTGGCGGCGCGGTGGACGACATCCTCGCGGCCCGGGGACGCCGCGTCGGGTGCTGTGCGTACGGCGCATTTCCTGGGTGCGCCCTTTGTGGTTGCGGGCTCCGACCTGCTGCTGACGGCGCCCGCGAGGCTTGCCGAAGAGGCGCGGGCTTACGTGGATCTGGTGGTGTATCCGCCGCCGTTCGAGGTGCCGCCGGTGGAGCTGATGCTCGCATGGCACGGGCGAACCCAGGCCGATGCTGACCACACGTGGCTTCGCACGAAGGTCATCGAGGCGCTGCACCCCGGGCACGCGTCGAACGCGGTAGCCGGGGTGGTCGCGGCGCGACGGCGAGGCCAGCGGCGATGGACGGCCACTCAGGGTCGCGCGACCTTCGGCGAGTCGTGGATCAGGTTCAGGCCATCGCGATGCCGAGCATCCGATCCAGGTCGCTTTCGAGCGCCGCACGCCGCTCGGGGTGGGCACCCAACGCCGCAATCTCGTCGCCCCACCAAACGCTCTCGCCGGGGTAGAGAACCCCCGCGAATCGCACCGCGCGCACGCCGTTGGTGCCTCGGATCGCGTCGCGGTACGCATGCATCTTGTCCACGTCGGACTTCAGGGGTCTCGTGGCCCCCTCGTCGTCCGCGTCGAGCTTGTATTTGGGGTCAAGCAACCAGACGGAGACCCCCTCCGCCTCAGTGCGCTCGATGGAGAGATCGGGCCGCTGCTCGAACTCGGTCAGGCACTGAAGGCTCCCAGCGTGATGATAGCGCCGCTCTGGGATGATCCGCGCCGTCACCTCTCCGCGCCGCAGCTCCAGCACCGACTGGTTGTCGCGTAGAAGCTCGACAACAGCCTCTCCACGCAGGGCGCGGACAAGCCGCTGCTGCCAGACATCCCACCCGTACGACGCCGCGTGAAAAAGAACCCGCGCGATCACGCGGAGCGTCGCCCAGGACTGATACAGCGCCGGGACCGAGTCCAACGGCGCGTCGAGCCCTGGCGCACGGAGCGAGACCACCGCGGCGCGCCCCAACGCAGCCAGCGCCTCGAAGGCCGCCCGATACGGTGGTCGTCTGAGCAACACCATGGTCGCGCGATCCACAGGGCCCTGGAGCGGCGGCAGATCGCCGAGTGCCCGGGCTGGACGCCGCGCACGAACAAGGGCCGCCTCGAGCTCGGCCAGGACGGGCTCAAACGCAGGGCGTCGAAGCCTCGTGCGGAGCCATCGCAAGCGCTGCGCGCACTGCGTGAGCAGCGAGAGCACGACCCGGTTCTCCCAGGTGTCGAGGGTCCGGTGCCGCCGCCCGTCCATCATCCGCCGGGGCGTCTCCGCGTCGAGAAGGTCCTGCCCGCGGGTGAGTGCGCACGCCATCCTCGACGGCACTGGTCGGCGTACGCGTTCGAGGGGCAGGACGAGCCGGTCCTCCACGAGGACGTCGTGCGGCGCACGGGCGATGGAGGTGAATCGCCTCGACGCCCGGCCGCGTCCCGTCGCCGAGCACAACCCTCCGTAGGCGTTCGAGCTCGCCGCCCAGTGTCACCGCATGCCCGGACACCAGGCGCAGTCCCGTGAACGCACCGGCACGCGAGAGCGCGAGGGCGATCTCCGCGGGGAGATCGTTCGTGAGCTCATCAAGGAGCCGCTCGAAGGCCGCCTCACCGAGCTTCCCGGGTCGTACCAGCCAGTCGCCCTGCCAGAGTTCCTCCGCCCCGACCCACACGTGGACCCTGTGGCGGCCAGCGTCGACGCGCGACCACTCCGCGACCACTCGCGCCGCCCCGTCGATCCAGCGCAACGAGACATCGAGGGGGCGTTCCTGCCGCGTCACCCTCAGTCGCCCCAGTTCCGACGGGGGGAAGTCACCGAGCACGAGCCAGAGCGCCGTCCACTCGCGCGGCGTATCGAGCCACGTCCCCCCACGCGGGTCGTAGATCCGAGGCTCAGAAATACGAGGTGAAGCCATGCTGCTCCCAGCGCGCGAGCATCGACGCCACCCGCGCGGCGGTGAGCCACATACCCTCCGCGTCGCAGCGCGCACGGAGGGCCTTGAGGCAGGTCTCCACGCGGGCATCATTCCCCTTGATGCGCGGGAGGATCTTCTGGAGGAGCTGTTCGTCGAGGGCCTCTTGCCATGTTGCGCCAAGGCGCACGCTCTCGTCGACGTAGCCGTCGATGTCGTCGAGCGCGCGAAACGCGAAGGGGGCGACATCGCGGGTGGCATCCCAAACGGCCAGGATGACCTCGCGATAGTCGCGCTCGCCGACGTGCGCGGCGATGAGCGCGCGGTCGAGCGGGATCTCGATGAGCTGCGCACGGTCGTAGACCTTGTCGGCGAAGCCGTG
Source organism: Deltaproteobacteria bacterium (assembly GCA_016704445.1). GTDB lineage: Bacteria > Myxococcota_A > Polyangia > Polyangiales > SCUS01. Next base: position 21,352 of record JADJAE010000076.1, on the reverse strand, counting down.
AGTGCTCTCGTCGACGTTCACGGTGCCGACGAAGTAGAGGTTGGGGGTGAGCGTGACAACGCGGCCGCCGCCGAGGGTCAACGGGACCTCGTCCCCCTCTGCGCGGAGTTCCATCGCGGAGAGAAAGCGCGCGAAGTAGTGCTCGACGCGCGCGAGGTTCATCTCATCAAGGATCGCGTAGTACGACCGGGCATCGCGCTGCGCTTCCGCAGCACGGGACCACTCCGTCGCGGCCTCCTCAAGGAGGCGGCTGAACTCTGTGTGGACATAGTCGCCTTTGCGCAGCGGGTGCTCGTAGCCCAGAAGGTCCTGGGTCCGAGGTCCAGTCCGGCGCGACGGGATCACGCCAGATCGCGCCCACGGCATTGGCGTACTCCCGCGCGAGCCATGTCTTCCCGGTGCCGGACACCCCCGCGAGCACCACGAAGCGGCGCACCTGCAGCGCGACGTGGTAGCGGCGGAGCGTACGCGCGTCGATGCGGAGCTCGACCTCATCAAGGTGCCGCCGGATCACCTCCAAAGACGGCGGCGGCGCCACCGTAGGATCTCGCGCGGGCCTCTGTGCCTCCACGCGCTCGGGGAGAGCGGTGAGCCCGAGGAGTTCGGTCCACCGGGTCGCATCGAGACGGACGATGGTGCGGAACCATCTCGATTGCTCGTCGACGCGGCGCGCGCGAGACGTATCCCAGCGCACACGCACGGTATGACGGAACGACGTGCGTTCTGGCTGCCAGACATACCCGGGCGCCTCGACTTCACCGACCCCGAGCACCTCGCGTTTGCCTCGATTCGCGACGATCCGGTCACGGGGCTTGGGCTGCAAGAGGGACCACAGCTCGTTCGCCGCCTGCACCGTCGCTGCGCGGTGCCCCTTGTAGTGGGCGCTGTAGTGCCGTTCGAAAGCCTTGAGGTACGCCGAGCGATCGGGAACGCCCGAAGGTCGCCGAGTTCGTCCCAGCCGAGGCAAATGAACGACCCCGCCAAGCACTCCGGCCACAGCCTGCCCTGATGGCCAGGCGAGATCTTGAGCACAGTGAGAGCGCCAAGGTCGACGACGCGCTCCTCCGTGGTCCCGAGATATTTCCCAGCGTGGAGCGAAGACGCCAACAGGTCGAGCTGCAGAAAGTCGTCGGCGACGAGCTGCTGCCGCAAGAGCCCGGCGCTCTCCTCGAACTCTCCGAGCTCCTCTGCGGACATGCCGAGAGACTCGACGAGGGCCACGGCGACGCTGTGGTAGCGCGCATAACCCGTGGGGTTGGAGAGCATGACCAGCGTGCTGGCGAGGTCCTCATCCACCGCCGGGAGGTCCGTCAATGCGAGGGCTTGATCAGCGGCGCAAGCACGGGATCACCCAGGACGTTCGCGATGCCCCGCAGCACCGTGTCCCGCTCCGCGTCGTCTGGGAGCGTCGGGGCGAAGCGATCGGTCGGTGGGGTGCGGAGGTAGTTGCCCTGGAGCTCGAACTCGTCGCGGGCAAGGGCTTCGAGGAGCGCACTGACGTCCTCCGGCGGGGGCGCGTCGCGCGTGAGGCCCGTGAGATCGCGGTCGACCCACCGCGTGCGCGATTCGAGCGGCCAGAACTCTCGCTCGAAGGTCTCGAGGTCTATCGACGGCGCGCCGACCCACAGACTCCGGAGCTGTGCGGCGCGGCGGCGGCGAAGGGCGACGAGAAGGCGCGCGTAGGGGTCTGCGCGAAACTCTGAGAAGGCGCGCGGGAGGTCCTCGGGATCCAACGTCGGCAGCGGAAGCGAGGTGTTTTGGAGTTCGCCGTCGTGCGCGTAGTCCGGGCGAGGCAGGATGCATTGGAGAGAGTCCTCCAGCGCCGTGAGCACCGCCTCTGCGTACGCGCGGTAGAAGGGGGTACGCTGCGCCACCGACGCCGCCGCTCGATGGATCGCCCGCGCGAGCGCTGCGTGCAAGACCGAGGCGAGCGTGGGTAGCGCCTCGATTCGCGCCGTGTGCAACGCCACCCCCGGCACGACCTTGAACCCTTTCGCCTCCGCGGTCTTCGCGGCCTCGAGCGCCGCGCGATCTGCGTCGGTGAGCGTTGCGTCGTCGAGCGCGACGCGGAATGTCGCCTCGGCCAGTTCGAGGACGAGCAGGAAGCCCACCGAAAGCCTCAACCTGCCGCCCTCGCGTACGGTGACCACCCAGCGCCCGGGCCTTCGTCGTACGCCAGAACGACCGCATCTGCCAGAGCCGCAGGGCCAGCGTGGTGAGCGTCGTGTCGGCGTGTAGGCGTTGGATCGTACAGCGCGACCACTTCGGCAGTGGCACCTGTCGCGCTGGAGGCACCTCGCCGCGCGACCTCCTCGTCGTGGACCTTCCCCAAAGAGCGCAGCCAGTTCAGACGAACCGTGGCCTGCACCGTGTGCTCCCATCGGGTTCCCAAGCGGGCGTTCAGTTCATCGCGCAGGTCGTTGGCGCTGGTGACACCGCCTTCCACCAGCGCGAGCGTCTCGTCGATCCCTGAGAAACGCGCCGCGAGATCCGCGAAGGCCTCTTCCCGCGAGCGGGTCGAGCGGACGACCTCGCCGCGCGCGGTGATCATGTACCTTCCTGCGTCGCGTTCGATCCAGCGTATGCGGCGGAGCACCGCGACATACCCGTCTCCCGAGCGCCGTCCCCGGACGGCGAACGATCGCTGCAGAAACGCGAACAGCTCGTCAGGAGTTGGCCGGCGCGCGTGCACCTCGTCGAGGATCGCAATCGCGGTGTCGAAGTAGCTGGTCACGCCGCCCGGGAGCGGCCAGAGACCATCACGCGGCGCGTCGTCAACCATTGATGCCGGAGTTATCAGCGACCCACGGCGGTCATGTACATCGCCCGAGGTTGGGACACCGCGTCGATGTCCCCGATCCAGACAGCACTATGGGTTGCCAGCGCCGCGAGTGCCGGTCATGGGGCGGGCTGCCACCGTGGGACTGACCGTGGCGGGGCGCACCTCGAAGCCCAAGCCTGCGCTGATGCCCCGGCATTGGCCATGCTACGGGAGCCCATGCCGGGGCGGTTCATGCTGTCGGTGGCGATGTCGACGAAGCCGCCGATGAGGCCGTTGATCGTCTCGGGCGAGATGCCCGCCGGCAGCAGGCCCGGACGCGACAGGGAAGCCACGAGGTCGGAGCCAGCGTGGCAGTGGTAGCGTCGGCCCGTGTTCCGAGGACGAAGCGTTCTTGCGGGAATATCGAATCGCAACGCTTCGCATAAGATCTCTTCCGTCCACTGCCGCCGCCCCGCATGTCGTGAGGCTGAACGTGGCGCTGGGGCCTTGAAAGGCGCGAGGCGTTGGGTGTCTTATCCCCCAAGGCCGGTGGAAGCGATGATGGAGTTCGGAGTGCGCTGCGGTACGCGGTCGGAGGGGGTGAGGGGGCAGGACGCCCGCGGGCCTACTGCACGAAGCCGTACAGGGTCACTGCTCGAAGCAGTACAGCGCGAGGGGCGTCGCGCACGCGTACTCCCCACGGTTGGTAGACGTCCTGATCTCGGTGTAGCCCGTCCACGGGTGAAACCAGTACGTCCGCGGCGGGTACTCCGTCGCCGTGTAGCTGCCGATCAGGACGTTGTCGGGCGCGCGCTCGTTCGTGAGGTCTGCGCAGAGGGTGTTGGTGTTGCCCGTAAAGGGGCTGAAGGTGTTGGCATGCCCACTGTCCTGGGTGCCGGTAAACACGGCGGCCCCTTCGCCGGGATGGAGCGTGATCGAGCCGATCGTCCCTTCGGCCGGCCGGTGGGTCGCCCTCGTCCCGAGCTCGGTGATGTTGATCGGGGCTCGGAGGTCGGCCCAAAGCTCGTTCCAGTTGTTGGCGATCGTGACGCCGGTGACCGTGCGATACGGGACGAGGGCGCGTGTGGTGAAGCGGGTGCGCGGCGAGGCGGTGCGCGTGCTGACCCAAGCCATCCATGTTCCGCCAAGGTTTGCGGCGTTTGCGCGGGTCTGGCAGACCCGGTCGGCGCCCGCGAGTCCGCCGAGGCCCCCCGGCGTCTGCAAGGTGCTGGTCACGAAGACACGGTAGGAGCCCGGCCCGCACGCCCCGGCGACACACGCCTGATCGTCCCGGCAGGCGTTTCCGCAGGCGCCGCAGTGGGCGCGGTTGGTCGCAGGGTTGAGGCAGGTCTCGCCGCACATCAACGACGGCGGGGGGCAGGTGGGCCCGACCGGCCTGGCCACGCAGCGGTCGACGTCGCAGTACTCGGTCGGCGCGCACGCCCGGTTGCACGCCCCGCAGTTGCCGTTGTCGTTGCGCACGATCCTGCATCGACCGCCGCAGTTCATGGCGCCGGGCCCGCAGTCGTTGCACACCCCGTTCGTGCAGGTCGGGGTGCCTTCGCCGAGCGGCGCGGGGCACTGGTTGCCGCACCCGCCGCAGGCGTATATGTCGGAGGCCACGTTGCGGCAGGCGAGGTCGGAGGGCGTGCACATCACGGTCCCCGCGGGACACGACCTGATGTAGTCGCAGGCACCTCGCACGCAGATCGCAGCGAGCCCAAAAAAGGTGGGGCAGGCCATCCCGCACGCGCCGCAGTGGAGCGGGTCGGTGGCGATGTTCGTGCAGACCGCGCTGTCGCCGGTGCCGCACATCTGCCGCGGGGCCGAACACTCAAAGACGCACTGGCCCGCACGGCAGGCTTCGTCGGTCCCGCACGCGGTGCCGCACGCGCCGCAGTGTGCCGCGTCGGTCATCACGTCGGCGCAGACCGTCGTCGCGTTGACCTGGCACATCGTGCGACCGGCCGCGCAGGTGACGCCGCACGCCCCCGCTGCGCACGTCGCTGAGCCGCCCGCGATCGACGGGCAGACGGTGCCGCAGGCGCCGCAGTGGCGGGCGTCGGTCGCGGTGTCGAGGCACGTCTCGCCGCAGCGCTGCTGCCCGGCAGGGCACTCGGCCATCGTCATCGTGTCCTCGGCCGTGGACGCGTCGACTACGGCGCCCGTGTCGGCCGGCGGCTGTCGATCGGTGGGCGCGCCCACGTCGGTGGTCGCGACGTCGGTGGTGGACGCGTCGGCGGTGGCCACATCGGCCATCGCGGCGTCCTGTCCGGTGGGGCCGGTGGGTGCAGGGGGTGAGGTGCACGCGGCCAACGCTGCGGCCAGGGGCGCGAGTCGGAGCAAGAGACGTTGATGCTTCACGGGATGTCTTTCGGTCGTCGGTCGCAGCGGGGATGCGCGCCGCGTGATCCTACGACGACAGCCCCGTGGCTGCGATCCGCCCCGTGCAGGAACGTTAGCCACTGGCTGCAAAGGGATTCTGCGCGGAGCCGGGGCCGCCGCGCGGGAGCTGCGAGCCCCCACCCCCATCGCCCGCGCGTCGCGATCACCCCTCCGGCGTGGGCTTCGCCTCGCCCCCGTCGTCCGCCCCGTCGCCAGCCCCCGCCCCACCCCGCCGCGACTGCAGCGCCGGAACCATCTCCTCGGCCCGATCTTCAAACACCACCCGGGCCACGGTGCGCAGCTTCTTGTCGCGCTCGACCACCAGCGTCCAAAACTGGTCGCGGAGCCGCGCCGCTGCCTTCTCTTCCTTCGGCGGCTCGGCCGCCCCCTTGGGCCGGATCACGCTGAGCACCCAATGCCCCACGGCTTCGGCGTCGGCCATCCACCCGGCGGAGAAAGGGTGCTTGTTGGCGAGTGTGGCCTCATGCTCGCGGTACAGCCCCACAAGCTGAACCAGATCAAGCGCCCCATCGCTCGACCCCTTGCCCGCAACAATGGCGTCGACCCGTGCCTCGGGCAGAAGCCCCATGAGGGCCAACGATCGGGCGTTGAGGAGCAACGGCTCGCGGAGCTTGAAGAGCTGCCCGAGCTTCTGAGCGATCTCCCCGGAGGACCTCTCGGTGACGTTGAGCGCGTAGGCGTAGAGCGTGGCGCGGACCAGATCGCCGATCTCCAGCACCCAGGGGATGGAAACCTTCGGGAGCGCCTCCTGCGCGAGGGTGAGGTGCGGGGCGAGGGACGCGAGGCCAACACTCACGTTGGCTACCGCGAGCAGCGGGTCGAAGCGCAGGGGCGTGATGTTGATAACCGCCTCGGCCTCCTGCCGAAAGTGGAGAAAGGCCGCCTCCGGGCTTCGGGGCGTCGGCAGCGTGAGGGGCTGCGGCGTCGCGTTCGTCGGGGATGCTGCGGGTTGATCGGGCGAGTTGGCTTTGGATGTAGGTGTGACCATCGTGGAATGGAAGGTCGCCGAGGCCCCGCCGAGAATCAACAACATTCAGCAGCGGTTTGTGCCCTCTGCGGGGGGTGACGGCGTGCCTGCCGAAGGGGCCGCCGACACACTGGCCTGCGTGGGGGAGCCATCGGCAGGCATTGGCGGAAGGGGCACGTCCTGGCGGGGTGCCTTCGGCAGGCCCGATCGGGTCACCGCGGTCTTCCCGGATGCCTCAGGCAGGGACGGCGGGAAGACGACGGCGTGCCGAGGGTGCCTTCGGCAGGCACCCGGGAAGGGTGGAGTGTGTCGTCAGGCGTGCGGCTGGCACACCCAAGGCGCTCACGCCAGCCCGCCGAGCCGTAGCCAGCTGCGGGTCAGCGCGGTGTGGCGGGAGAAGGAGGCGCTGTACCGCAGCGTTCCGGGGAAGGGGCCTCTGGGCGCGAGCACGGCCACCTCCACACGAAGGGCGGAAGAGTCGGCCAACTTGACCCTCATGGCGATTCGTCCCCGCCGCCGTGAGCTTGTCGTCGCAGAACACGTGGCTCCACTCGCCGAAGGAGAGGTTGGGGGTGATCACCGTGGCGCGGCGCGTGGACAGCACCTCGAAGAGCAGACGGCCCAATGGGCTCCGAGCGAACGATCCCTGCGCCTGTTGACACCCCCAGCAGCTTGAGCGAGCGTCAGATTATGAGACCAACCTGGGTTCTCCTGTACGCGCTCGCCGTCGGTGCGTGCAGCCAGAGCGTGAGCCCGACCGCTCCCACCACGGGGGTCCTGTCGGAGGATCAGCGGGCAAGCGCGCGCGGTGTTCCTGCTTTCGCGTCTGCGGAATACGTCCTCGCTGGCGTTCCGGCGCCGCTGACGGGTGGCTTCACGCTCACGGTCGGGCCGGACGAGGGGCAGGAGAGCTACACGTTCACCGGTCACGCAATGCAGCCCGAGGCACCCACCCAGGTTGTCCAGTTGAACGGCCGGTTCGACCTGCGCGCTCCCCTCAACCCGCCGCCCCTGCATCAAGGTGTCGTCACCCGATATGACGCATCAGGAAGCACTGGGCTCGACTGGTTGCTCGAAAACCGAGGGAGCTTCCATGTTGTTCGCAACAACGGCAACGTCGAGTCCTATGCGATCCGGACTGCGGAGTTCCTGATCGACTCCGACGGCTTGATGGTCGGCGAGTTCCGTGGCGTCAGCTTCCAACGGATCTCAAGCGTCATCGCGCCCGGCACCGACCTCGTTGTGCGCGTCAGGGGCCGCGTCCTCGGCGTCTGTCGAGTCCGACTGCCGGGGGCGGGCAACACGACGGGACCCGACGCCGTGGACCCGACCAACAGTCGGCCGCGTTGTGCCGAGATGTTCTCTGGTTTGTAGGAGAGTGGGTAGATGGGCAGGATTTCGAGCGTTGGAGTTGGCGCGATGCGCGCAGGCAAACCGAGTCATCGGTGCGTTGCTACGTGGTGCGCCGTTTCGATCGGTGTCTTGCTCTCGGGGTGTGGCGGCGTCACGGCGCGCGTGCCGAGCGACGGGGGCGGCTCGGAGGCCGGCAGCGACGGCGCCTCACCGGATTCGATGTCCGCCGACGACGTAGCCGTCACCGAGTGCGTGACCGTGGGCGATTGCCGGGGCTCGGCCCCGCTCGGCGGAGGGTGTGGGAACGTCGCGTGGAGTTGCGTGCTCGGCCGGTGCACCGCCCAGTGCGTGGGCGGGCGGGTTTGCCGACAGGAGTCGGACCGCTGCGTCGTGTGCGCGCGACCGGGCGCGTCGGACGAGCGCTCGTGTATTTCCGACGCTTGCGTGCCTGCGTCGCTGCCTCCGCGGATGGTCAGCGCCACCTGTCGGCGCCCGATACAGAGTGAGATCGTCGGCTGCGTCGGGCACTTCGTTCGCCTGGCCGACGGCACGCTGTGTACGGTGGAGACCATGGGCGACGGGTCAACCTGGATGCTCGCCTGCGGACGCTGTCAGTTCGTCCTGGGCCCTTGAGTTCGTCCCAGGCGGGTGCTCGACCCCGGGAACGTATTGGAGTGCCTCCACCCCCTCTCCTCGACGGCGCCGACTCCGAATCCCAGGAGCCTACGCGCGCCAGAGCCCCAGCACGAACAACCCCAGCCCCAGCGCTGCCGCCGCCGCCGCACGCGTGAGCGCCGGGCGCCGCGGGTGGTGGGCCGTGTCCCACCCACGGAGCGCCGCACCCAACGACGCCACGATCACCAACACGAGACCGAGGCCCATCAGCACCGTCCACGCCACGACGGCATCGTCGTCGCGGACGGCGATCACGTCGAGGGCAACCTCCCTGTGCGCCCGCCGTCTGCGGGTGTCGCGGCTGTGCAACAGATCGCGTTGACGACGTGGGACTGGGCGACGCTGCTGAAGCGCGTCTGGGGTTCGACGCGCTGACGTGCACGGGCTGCGGCGGGCGGATGCGGTTCATCGCCGTGATCAGGGACCGCGCGGTCATCGAGCGGATCTTGAAGCACCTCGGCGAGGACGCCGAGGTCCGAGGACGAAGCGTTCTTGCGGGAATAGCGAATCGCAACGCTTCGCATAAGATCTCTTCCGTCCACTGCCGCCGCCCCGCATGTCGTGAGGCTGAACGTGGCGCTGGGGCCTTGAAAGGCGCGAGGCGTTGGGTGTCTTATCCCCATACGCTGCGAGTCCGTCGCCGAACGATCGATCGAGTCGCGATCACCGCCCTTTGCTGCCCCATAGATGACCGCTGCTGCCTTCGGGAACATAGACCATGCGAATCAGCATCCTCATCATCGCGGTCGCGCTGTCGGCATGCACCGCCGAGTCACCCATGTCGCCCCCGCCCAACGCTGACGCGGGTGCCGCTGACGCGGTCATGCTCGACGCGGGAATGGGCGCAGGGGACGTCGCTAGGAACGACACGCCGACGGTGTCCGAGAGCGCGGTGCCGACCCCCGATGCGCCGTGCCTCGACAACGACAACGACGGGTATCCGACCCGTGAGTGCGGCGGCATGGCGCCGGACTGCGATGACAGCAACCCGCAGCGCAATCCTGGCCGCACCGAGGTCTGCGACGCGATGGGCCAGGACGAGGACTGCAACCCGTGCACGGTCGCCTCCCTCGCCACCCGCGACGGCGACGGCGACATGGACGGATTCGTCAGCATCGGCTGCTTCAACAGCTACGCTGGCCCCGCGCCGATGTGTGACCCCATGCTCACGCGGGTCAACGGCGCAATGCTCCGCGTGACGGGGCTCGATTGCGACGACACCAACAACAACGTTCGCCCAAACCAGACCGAGACCTGCAACAACCTCGACGACAACTGCGACGGAGTGATCGACGAGCGCGCTACGCGGACCTTCTTTCGTGACGGCGACGGCGACGGCTTCGGCGACCGCCGCCCCGAGGCGATGACCCGCATGGGGTGCTCACCCCCGGCGGGCTACGTCGAGAACAGCGTGGACTGTGATGATGCCGTCGGCGCCGTCAACCCGAGCGCGCGCGAGGTGTGTGACGGCGCTGACAACAACTGCGACGGCATGGTCGACGAATCAGGCTCGGCCACCGCCTACCGCGACGCCGACGGCGACGGCTACGGCGACTCCGCCACGGCGATGCCCGTGAGCGGTTGCACCGTACCCGCGGGCTACGTGCTCCGACCGGGCGACTGCAACGACGGCAACCCCACGGTCTACCCGACGGCGCCGGAGCTGTGCGACCGCGTCGACAACAACTGCTCGCTGGTGGGACCCGCCGCGGGAGGCCCCGACAACGCCGAAGACGCGGATCAAGACGGGCACTCGCCGCCGGCCGCGACCTGCGTCGGCCAGGGCGCGGGGGCTGCGGCGATGGCCTTTCCCAAGGACGATTGCGACGACGCCAACGCCGCCATCCACCCGGGCCGCGGCGAGGTGTGCGACGGCCTCGACAACGACTGCTCGCCCAGCACGTCGGAGGCTGCGGGCCAGGGGCTGTGGGGATGTCAGCCGGGCGTCCCCTGCCTCGAGGGCCGCTGCGCGAGCGTGCGGCAGGTGCGCGCAGGGCTCGAGCACGGGTGCATGCTGCGCGATGGCTCGCTCTACTGCTGGGGGAACAACTCCTCTGGACAGCTCGGTCAGGGCGATCGGACCAACCGGGCGTTTCCGATCGCGGTGCCGGGACTGACCGACGTCGTCGAGGTCGACGCGTCCAGCGCCACGACCTGCGCGCGGCGGAGGGGAGGCGAGGTCCTCTGCTGGGGCGACGGATTCACCGTGAGCCCCGCGGTGGTGCCGGGCGTCGATCAGGCGATCGGCCTCGCGATCGGCTCGCGCTTCCTCTGCGTCCTTCGGGCGGACCGCACGGTGTGGTGCCGCGGCGAAAACAACTGGGGGCAGCTCGGTGACGGCACCACCACGTCGCGGACCACCTTCGCCGCCGTGGCGGACGTCACCAACGCGGTGCAGATCGCGGCGGGGTCGTATTGGGCGTGCGCGCTCCGCGCCGACGGCACCGTGCTCTGCTGGGGGCAGCGCGGCGAGCCAGGGCTGGGGCCGCGACCGACGGTCGTGGCGGGCGTGAGCGGCGCGACGCAGATCGCGGTCGACGAGGGCTCCTCGTTCTCGGCGTGCGCGACGCTGGGGACCGGCGACGTGCGCTGCTGGGGCTCCGGCGTCGGGGGCACCGCGGCCGCGGTGGCGGGCCTCCGCAACATCGCGCGTGTCGTGCCACGCAGCGGCGGCGGCGGGTGTGCGTTGGACCGCGCGGGCGCCCTCTCCTGCTGGGGCAGCAACGCCGCCGGGCAGGTCGGTGACGGCTCCCGCACCAACCGCGCGACCCCCGTGGCGGTGACCAACCTGGACGCGACCTACGACTTCGACGTCGGCGTGCAGGGGGTTCGCCTGCGCGATCACCCGCACCGGCGAGCTCAAGTGCTGGGGCGGCAACGGAGGCGGTCAGCTCGGCGCGACGGTCCCCATGATGGACGGAGGGGTCTACTCTCCGACCCCGGTGACGGCTCGCCCTGGGATCGCGCGCTTGTCGCTCGGCGATCAACACTCCTGCGCGCTCGCCACGCCGACCCCTGCGCAGGGGGGCTCCGAAGTGTTCTGCTGGGGATCATCGGAGAACGGCCGCATCCGGTCTGGGGGGTCTCTGCTGCGACCGACCCCGCTGATGGGCTACCGCACGGACGTGTTTGCCGGCTACTACGACACATGCACCCGCGTCTCGAGCGGCGATGTCTACTGTCAGGGTGCGCGCTCCGCAAGCAACCCCACCACCGTCGCGAGTCTGCGCAACGCCGCGGCGGTGTTCCCCGGCGACGAGCAGTCCGTCGCGCTGCGGGCCGACGGCACCGCCGTCGCGCTTCTGAGGGAAATCCTGGGCACGGCGTACCCCGTCTCAGGGCTGACCGGCGTCACGCAGATGTCATGGCGCGGCAACCACGGGTGCGCGGTGGTGAGCGGCGGCGGCGTCCGTTGCTTCGGGCGCAATGAGGGCGGAATGCTCGGCGACGGCACGACGGTCAGTCCGGCAACCCGGCTTCTCTCCAGTGACCACTGTGTCGGGTCTGCCCGCCGCCCGCGCGGTCGCCGCATCGAGCAGCGGCTACTACGGCATCAGCTGCGCGGCCCTGCTCGACGGCACGGTGCGATGTTGGGGACGAGGCTACGGCAACACGCCCGTCGCGGTGCCCGGCGTGACGGGTGTGGCCTCCATCACCGCCGGCACGCTGGCCTTCAGCGACCACGTCTGCGTGCGGCTGAACGACGACGGCGTTCGCTGCTGGGGGTCCAACAATGAAGGGCAGCTTGGCACAGCCGGAGCCGCCCCCCCCACCGCGCGAACACCGGTCACGCCGCGGGGGCTGTGGCGCGTGACCGGCGTCTACGCGGGCGGTGGCCACACCTGCGCCACGCAGATCGACGGAGCCGTGTTCTGCTGGGGAAGCAACCGTATGGGCCAGGTCGGCGACGGGACCGCCGAGAGCCGCGACGTGCCGACGCCGGTGATCTTCCCGCGGTGAGCAGGCGCCCGCGTCGGTGCCAGGGTGCGGGTCGCTGCATCCCTCGCCAGAGACACGCAAGGGTACGGTCGGTCGTCGTCGGGGATGAGGCTCCGCCCCGATCCGTTCCCTCTCGCACGTCGCTCAGCCCGCGAAGCGGTCCTTGAGCCGCAAGAAGGGACGCTCCACCGCGACGTGCAGGGCCTGCGCGACCGCCAGCGTGAGCGCCAGCGCGAGCACGAACACCCCGAGCACCTCCGCCGCGCCCCGCGCGCGCGGCTCCACCAGATACACCGCCCTCGCGACATCGATCATCGGCACGTGCACGAGGTACATCGCGTACGAGAGCCGCCCCACCCAGCGAAGCGGCGCGAGCTCCAGGGCCCGCACCACCGCCGTGTCACCCCGCCGCGCGACCTCCAGCACCACCAGCGCGCACGCGAGCCCGAGCAGCCCGAGGCCCCACGCGAAGCCCGCCGCCGTCCCCACGGGGACCACGCTCAGCGCGCCGGTCGCGTAGAACGCCAGCGCCCCGAGCGAAGACACCGCGAGGAGCAGCCGACGCGGGCGGTCGCGCAGGAACTCCACGTCGAGCAGCAGCGCCGCCAGCGCGCCCCAGAGCAGCGCGTCGAAGCGGTAGTGCGAGATCATGTGCACCGAGCGCAGCGTGTCGAGGCCGCGGTGCACCACCACGAAGCGCAGCGCGGGCAGCGCGAGGCAGAGCGCGAGGCAGGCGATGACCCGCGCGCGGCGCGTGCGCAGGAGGGTCAGCGCGGGGGGCCAGAGCAGGTAGAAGTGCTCCTCCACGCAGAGCGACCAGAAGACCATGTACGCCCCGCCCGGGGTCACCGCGTGGTGCTGGTGCGAGGGCGCCCAGGCGTGGAGGTAGTTGCTCCAGAAGGTCGCGTAGGGGAGCAGGCCGAACGGGAGTGCCTCTCCCGCAACGCGTTCGGGATGCACCGAGCGGAACATCGCCACGCCGCGCAGCCCCCACGTGAGCAGCGCGAAGACCACATAGAACACCGGGAGGATGCGCAGCGCGCGGCGCACGTAGAAGCGCCGCAGCGAGAAGCGCGGGACGCCGGTCTCCCGCGCGGACTTCGCCTCCTCGCGCAGCAGCAGCGTGGTGATGAGAAAGCCCGAGAGCGCGAAGAAGAGGTCCACCCCGGCCCAGCCCAGGTACGCCACGGGGCGCAGCGCGCCCAGCGCGGTCGCAGGCGCACGCGTCGCCAGCGCGACGTGCCAGAGGATCACCGCGGTCACCGCGCCGGCCCGTAGCCCGTCGAGTCCGCGGAGGTGGAGGGGGGGTGATGGGGCGGTCACCGTCGGCGTATCACCGCCCGGAGCGCGGCCCGACGTCAAGCATGGCTGTCCGCTACACCGGACATTCGACGCGCTGGTGTGCACGGGCTGCGGCGGGCGGATGCGGTTCATCGCCGTGATCAAGGACCGCGCGGTCATCGAGCGGATCTTGAAGCACCTCGGCGAGGACGCCGAGGAGCCGAAGTTCGCGAGGGCGAGAGATCCCTGCGACCTGTGGGCGTGAGGGCGGGCGAGCACGCGCGGCGAGGGGGTCGTGTGGGGGGTGACGTCTGCCCGCTGCGCGTGGAGGGGATGGATTCGGTCAGCGTGGCAGTGGTAGCGTCGGCCCGTGTTCCGAGGACGAAGCGTTCTTGCGGGAATATCGAATCGCAACGCTTCGCATAAGATCTCTTCCGTCCACTGCCGCCGCCCCGCATGTCGTGAGGCTGAACGTGGCGCTGGGGCCTTGAAAGGCGCGAGGCGTTGGGTGTCTTATCCCCCGCTGCGCTGGGGGACATCCTCGTGCTCGACCTGTCGTTGCCGATGATCCCCGGCGCCGAAGTGCTCACCCGCGTACGCGAGAAACATCCCGCGGTGCGCATCATCGTCCTCTCCATGTACGCGGAGGAACACTACGCCGCTCGCATGTTGCGCGCCGGGGCACGGATGTACCTCGCCAAAACCCGCCCGCCCGAAGACGTGGTGGCCGCGGTGGTGACGGTGGCAGAGGGCCGCGATGCGCCGCAGGGTCTGGTTGCGTCGCCCGAGTCGCCGCGGGTGCAACTGCCCCACGAGCGCCTGAGCGAGCGCGAACATCAGGTGTTTATGTTGCTCGTGCAGGGCGCCGGGGTGGGCGACATCGCCGTGGGCCTCAACCTGGCCGCGAGCACGGTGAGCAACCACCTCGCACGGATTCGCGAGAAACTCGGGGCCAAGAGCAATGCCGAGGTGATTCGTTACGCCTTCGTCGCGGGCCTCAATCCCGAGTAAGGCTCTGCGTTGGCGCGGCTCACCCCGGCGTCTTCCCAAGCGCCTCTTCGATGAACACCAACAGCGTCTCGCGCAGGGTGGCGTGGGTGATGTCGTGGCGTCCGAGGGCCGCGTAGGGGGCGGGCCATGCGGCGAGGTCCCCAACGGGGCGCAGGGCCGTGCGGAGATCCCAGTAGGGGAGGGTGTCGAGGGCGATGGGGTGCAGGCGCAGGTAGTGGGCCGTGAAGGTGTCCATGGCGTCGCGGCCGAGGGCCCACCACAGGTCGAGGCGTGCGATGGCGAGGTCGGCCAGAGCAGGGCCGCGGAGGGCGTTTTCCCAGTCCACCACACCCGTCAAGCGGTTGCCCACCCACAGCACGTTGCCGGGCCAGAAGTCGCCGTGGCGTAGCACCGTGGGGCCCAGCGCGACCTCACCCCAACGCGCAATGCCCGCCCGCACCTCAGCCTCGCGCAGGTCGTCGTCGAGGGTGGTGCGTGGGGGCCTTGGGGTGGTGAGGGTGATGGGTAGAAAGCCGAAGGCGTCCACGGGGGTCGTGTGGATGCGCGCGAGGGTCTCGGCCATCACCCGCACATAGTGATCGGGGTCGTCGGGCTGAACGAGGGGCTGCCGGGCAGGCGCTGCATCACGAGGCAACGGTCGTCGCCCGCGCCTGCAATCACCATCGGCGCAGGGACGGGCAAACCCGCGGCGTGCAGGGCCGCGAGGGTGTCGCGCTCGTGGGCGACGGGGTCGGCGTGGAGGGTGCCCTGGTAGGGGTGCGGATACCGCGCGACGGCTTCGCGTCCATCGCTCAGGGAGAGGGCGTGGAGCTCGGCCGACATGCCGCCCCGGAGCGGGGCGATGGCGGTGACCCGGATGCCCGGAAGGGCCGTCTCCACCGCAGCAACGACCACGTGGGGGTCGTGTGCAGGAGGCGGCGCCTGGGTGAGATCAACGGCGCCAGTAGCGCATGTTGCGGAAGTCATTGCAGGCGCTGTTGTAGCGCCCAAACGGAGAGCAGTTGAAGTCCGGCGAGGTGCGCGCCCCGGGGAGATGGGGGATGCCCTCGCAGGTCAGGAGGTTCCACGCAGGGCGGAACATGCTGTTGCAGGTGGCGGTGGCATTGAACACCTCCGTGGGGGTGCAGCCGGTCCAGCCCATGCCCTGCTCGGCGGAGTCCTGATTGAGCCGGAAGTACTCCTCCTGGTTGACGCAGATGGCATTGACCGTCGCCGCGCCCTGCAGGTGGGCATCAATGGGCGCGCGGGTGTTGACCGCGGTGGGCCCCGTCGACCACGCAAACTCCGTGAAGGGCAGGGCCGTGAGCGCCGCCCGTCCCATGAAGCACGGCGCATTGGGCGTGCTCGCCACGCAGGGCGTCACCGCGTTGTTGGTAAACCGCGGCATGTTGGTCTCGAGCACCGCGGCAGAGACCAGGGTCCAGCCGCCGCCCGCCGTCTCCATGTCGCAGTACACCCGAAAGCCCGCCGCCCCGCCGTCGCCGTCGGGGTCGATGGGGTAAGTGCCGCTGGGAATGCCCGGCTGACGCATCAGAAGCTCACGGCACGAGCGCACCGTGCTGCAAACACCCGAGACACACGCCTGACCCGCGCCACACACGTTGCCGCAGGTGCCGCAGTTGTTGACGTCGTAACCAATCTGCCGGCAGTAGCCGCCGCAGTTGAGCGCGCGCCCCGCGCAGGTGGTGCTCCGGCGCCAGTGGCGCATGTTGCGAAACTCGGTGCAGGCGCTGTTGTAGCGACCAAAGGGCGAGCAGTTGTAATCCGGCGACGTGCGCGCGCCGGGCGAGATCGGCACGTTGTCACAGGTCTGCAGATTCCACGCGGGGCGAAACATGGAGTTGCAGGTGGCGACGGCGTTGTACACCTCGGTGACCTCGCACCCCGTCCAGCCCATGCCCTGCTCGGCGGAGTCTTGATTGAGCCGGAAGTACTCCGACGACGACACACACGTCGCGTTGGTGGTGGGTGCCGGGCCTTCGCGGTGATTCTCCAGCGGGGCCCGGGTGTTGACGGCCACGTTCTCCGTCGACCACGCAAACTCCGTGAGCCCCAGGGCGGCGAAGTTGGCGGCCCCGACGTAGCAGGGCGCCGTGGGCGTCGCGCTCGTGCAGGGGTTGATGGTGGCGTTGTCAAACCGCGGCATGTTGGTCTCGCCCGCCGAGGCCGCGACGAGGGTCCAGCCGCCGCCGTCGGTGCGCATGTCGCAGTACACCCGGAAGGCGTCGCGTCCGCCCGCGCCGTCGGGGTCGATGATGTACGCGCCCGAGGGCGTGCCCGGCGCACGCGCGAGCAGGTCGTCGCAGGCCCGCGCCGCGGTGCAGCGACCGGCCCCGCAGATCTGTCCGGCATCGCAGGTCATGCCGCAGGCGCCGCAGTGGTTGCGATCGGTCTGGGGGTTGACGCAGGCGCCGTTGCAGGTGATCGACCCCGTGGGGCACTGGCAGGTGCCGTTCGCGCACACGAGGCCTGTGGCGCAGGCGTTGCCGCACGCGCCGCAGTGGGCGGGGTCGGTCTGGAGGTCGCGGCAGGTGTTGTTGCACGCGGTGACCCCCGACGAGCACTCCACCACGCAACTGCCGGCCGAACACAACTGCCCCGCCGGGCACGCGGTGCCACACGCGCCGCAGTGGTTGCGATCGGTCTGGGTGCTGACACAGGCCCCGGCGCACTCGGTCTGTCCACCGCCGCACTGGATCCGGCAGATGGCCTGGGCGCACTGTTGATTGCTGCCGCACGCCGCGTTGCACGACCCGCAGTGGGTGTTGCTCGTGGCGAGGTTGACGCAGGCATCGCCACAGCGCGTCTCCCCGGCCCCACAGCTCGGACCGGTGTCCGGAGTCAGGTGCCCACGTCAGGGTCGGGATTGCCCGTGTCGAGCACAGGATTGCCGGTGTCCACAGGGCCCGCATCGGGGTCGGGGTTGCCTGTGTCGAGCACCGGATTGCCGGTGTCCACAGGGCCCGCGTCGGGGTCGGGGTTGCCCGTGTCGGGGGTGGGGTTGCCGGTGTCCGGCGTCGGGTTGCCAGTGTCCGGCGTCGGGTTGCCCAGGTCGGTGGGAGGTGTGCCGAGGTCTTCCGCGACCCCCGTGTCGTCTGGGGGTGTTGTGGTGGGGGTAGAGTCCCCGCAGCCTGACAACATCCCGGCGGTCACCAACGCCAAACTCGCGAAGGTAGTTCGAATGCCCATGGGCGATGGTCACACACTCCGCGAAGCAGGCACAGGGCGGCGCGAGGGATTCTCTCCGCGCCCCGCCAATTGCCAGCGTGGCAGTGGTAGCGTCGGCCCGTGTTCCGAGGACGAAGCGTTCTTGCGGGAATATCGAATCGCAACGCTTCGCATAAGATCTCTTCCGTCCACTGCCGCCGCCCCGCATGTCGTGAGGCTGAACGTGGCGCTGGGGCCTTGAAAGGCGCGAGGCGTTGGGTGTCTTATCCCCTCCAGATCCCCTCCGAGACGTGACCGATCCCCGGGACTGTTCACCCCCCCGGATTGTCCTGCTCCCCCGAGAGAGCGTAGCGTCTCGGCCGGGAGCACCGTCTTCCCGATTTCTCGGAGTGCATCATGACCCCGCCGACCGCCGCTTCTTCAAGCCTGATCGATGTGGCCAACGCTCGCTGGATACGACGCGTCTGTGCGGTCGGGCTCGCGGGCGCGTTGGGCTGCTCAGGCGATCCACCGGTCATCACTCCAGACGGCGGCGAGGTCATCGGTACCGACCCGGACGAGAGCATCGAGGAGACCGCGCGAAGCGCCTTCGGTGACAGCTCCGGCACGTGGACGCTTCGAGGGTTCTCTGCCGGCGTGCGCTACTTCGGCGTGCAGATGCAACACTCCGATCGGAGCGCGCTGGCGGGCATCGGTTCCGTGGTCGACGAGATCCTGGCGACTTCGCCCATGCGCTCGACTTGTGAGCGGTACCGCAACAGTCAGGTGCGGCTGGTCCTTTCATCGACCGTTCGCTGGGACACCTGGGCCGCCGATCCGCGGGGACAGGCCCTCGCGTTGCAGGGCGACCTCGCTGAGGCGCGGCGGCGCGGGGTCCGCGTCACGTTGCTGTTGCAAGCCCACGAGAACATCCCGCCGGATGTCGAGCGGAGGTACCGCGCCCGGTCATCCTGTCGAAACCTCGATGACGACGGCAGGCGAACGTGTCAATGGGTCCCCTACCCCCCGGAGTCGCCTTTCTGGGACGAGGTCGGGCGTGGCAAACCTCCGTCGGGCGGGCCATCGCGGACTACGGGGGCGACCCGCTCCTAGCCGTCTTCGTCCTGAACGAGCCCCAATACGACACGCAGCACTACGTCGACACGGGGCGCGGGATTGTCTACGGAGAGGAGCAGCTCGCGCGACTCCAGGCCCGTCTTGTCAACGCGACGCAGCGGGCCGTCGGCGACCGCGCCGAGGTGTCGATCAAGTATTACCCCTATCCATTGAGCCTCCCGGAGGCCGCGCGCGCACCCGCTCGGGGCTGAGCCGCTCGCAGCTCTCGTATCTGTGCAACGATGTGCTGGGGCCACACCTACTGGGCTTCGACAGCTACCCGACGAGGGCCGGATACTCCGTCGACTCGGACCTGGGCGCGCTCAATGCGGAGTGTCGCAGCGGCCAGCGATACTTCATTGCCGAGTGGAACGTCGGAGCGGACATCGGCGGCAGCTACCGGCAGAACCAGGCCACCGCCGACGAGATGGCCAGCCTCGCAGTACGCCTTAAGACGTCGCGCGCCCGCGTGGTCGGAGCGAGCGTGTTCTGCTGGAATTGTATCGACGGAGACCGCCGTCCGACCTGGACGCTGTCGGGCACGCAGCGCCGAGGCTTCGCGAGCGCCTTTCGTTCGATCCTGGGAAGGAACTCATCTCCATGCCAATGAGATCGCCGCGCCGACCCCGTGCGCTTCATCGGATCGCTCTCCTCACTCTGAGTGCGACGACGTTCCACTGCTCGGATGGGACAGAGGTCTCGCCTGAGAACATCCATCCTACCCTGGCATCGGGGTCTCCGACGTTCGCCCGCTCGGAGGTCGGAATCGTCGAAGTCTCAGGGAGCTGCACGGGCACGTTGATCGCTCCCGACGTAGTCCTGACGGCCGCCCATTGCGTGGGCTTCGGGACTGCCGCTTCCTCTGGGCACTATGGTGCCTTCACCATCGAACGCGGCAAAGGACAATCGCGGTCGTTTGAGGTGGATCGTTACCGCAGCTTCGGCGCCGCGGCTGGGCCGACGGACGTGGCGATCCTCCACCTGAGCGACGCCGTCGAACCTTCACTCGCGAGGCCTGCGCCGTTGGCCGCCGCGCGGGCCAGCGAGGGCGACCTGGTGACCGTGTACGGGTACGGTTGCACGGACCGGGGGAGCGGGAGCGGGCACGGTACCAAGCGCAGCTACTCCTATCGGTTCAGCGCGAGCATGAACCTCTGCTCGGGAGACTCCGGGGGCCCGCTCTTCGTGGGCACCGCCGGTCCGGTGTTCGCCCTCAACAGCGGATACGGCGACTCCAGCGGCGACGACTACTTCGGGGACGTCGTGCGGTTCGCGGGTGAGATCGAGAGGGCAGCCGGCCAATGGGGATCGAACATCCCGCGGGCCTCTACCACCCAACCCCCGACCGACCCGCCACCGACCATGGGCGTCTCACCGTCATGCGTCGGCCTTTGGCACGCCCAGGGACCTCTCCCCTGGGGGTATTCGTGGAGCAGCGCCGACCTCGACCTTCGGACCGCCTCCCTGGTCGGGGGAACACTCTCCTACGCTCTGGCCTCTTCTGGCGAAACGCGGCGTTGCACCTCGCAATTGGAAGGGTGCCAGTGGACGGGGTTGACGTCGGCGGAATGCTTCGAGCGCTATGTGAGCAGTGAGAATCGCACTCTCTCCGGCGCCCCGAGCTGTTCGTCCACTGACCACCGATTCCAGGTGCGGTGCGCCGGCGGCCAACTGACGCTCACGGCGAACTATTACAACAACCCCGTGAGCCAGCTGTTCTATCGAGCCGGCCCGGTTCCGGCCGCTGCGCCGAGTCCGCAACCCGCGCCGCCCGCGACCTGCGTGGGCACATGGCATGGAATCGGCCCCCTCCCCTGGGGAACCGAATGGCACATGGCCGACCTCACCGTGTCGAGCATGGCGCTCGCGAGCGGGACGATCGTCTACGCGAACGTCACCCCCGTTGGCAGCGCGCGAAGCTGCACTTCCTCACTGGAAGGCTGCCAATGGTCCGGCTCCAACGCCGCCGAGTGTTTTGAGCGCCACCAGAGCCACACGAACTACTCCACGGGCAGCACCCCACGCTGCACCTCGATTCTGGACGACAGGTTCCGTCTTCAATGCGACGGGAATCGCATGACCCTGACCGGCACAACCTACAACCGAGCGCTGAGCCTCACGCTCTATCGTACCCCGTAGCCGCGACGAGTTCGCCCAGAATCAGAGTCCAGCGTTTAGCGAGAAGTTGAGGTTCAACTTCTCGCTGAAGAAGCCCCGATTTCCAAGTCGCGAACGTACTTGTCTACAGAGTTGTCCAGGGGCCAGCGCGAACTCATTGCGCACGGGCACGGGTGAACCGTACCTCCTCGCCCGACCCCGTCGTGACGGCCTGAGCGAGCGACCGCGACGCTGGCGCGGTTCCAGCGAGCGACGTTCGGAGCCACACCGGCACCGTCGTCGCGGGCAGTGACGTCGACGAGCGCAACGTCGGCGGCGGAGTCGAGGGCGGCAACGTCAAGGGCGGTGACCTCGACGCGCGCCCGCGGTCTGCGGGTGTCGCGGCGACGCTGAAGATCGGGCTGACGAAGTGGGACTGGGCGACGCTGCTGCAGCGGGTGTGGGGCGTCGACGCGCTGAAGTGCGGGGGGTGCGGCGGTCGGATGAAGTTCATCGCGGTGATCGGACCCGCGCCAGCGTGGCAGTGGTAGCGTCGGCCGTGTTCCGAGGACGAAGCGTTCTTGCGGGAATATCGAATC
>JADJAE010000075.1 GCA_016704445.1 Deltaproteobacteria bacterium | reverse complement strand
TCACTTGCGATTGATGACTATTCTATGAGCGTTCATCCTCCCGGAACGGTTCTCCTTGCAATGTACGGCCAGGGGAAGACGCGCGGACGGGCTGCAGTGCTGGGCATTTCTGCGTGTACGTCGCAGAATGCGGCTGCGATCGCTTGTGGCGAGAAGATTCTTCCGGATTATCTATGGCATGACTTGCGGCGGCGCTATCAGGAACTTCGGCAGGATGGGATTCAAGGTCATCTCTCTCACCTCAACCTGGCATTTGTCCGACGCTTCGAAATGAAGATTCCATCGCTCGACGAGCAGCGCCGCATCGTCGAGATCCTCTCCGCCATCGACGCGAAGATCGACGCCGAGCGCCGACGCCTCGCCGCGCTCGAAGACCTCTACCGCACCCTCCTCCACGGCCTGATGACCGGCGCCCTACGCGTCGATGACCCGGCCGTCGCGCGTGAGACCGCGCAGCTCTCCCTTCCCGCCAATCCCGTGGAGTAACCCCCCGATGCCGAAGCTCGGCGCCGAACAGACGGCCGTCCAGGACCCGATGATCCGCTACGCCCAGGACGTCGGCTGGGAGTACCTCTCCCCGACGCAGGTCGAGAGCCTCCGCGGCAACCTCGCCGAGCCCTTCATCACCGCGGTGCTCCGTCAGCAGCTCGTCGCACTGAACCCCGGCATCTGCGACCTCGACCGTGCCGACGAGGTGATCGCCGCGCTCCGCGCCGTGCCTCCCACGCTGGAGGGCAACCTCCGGAGCTGGCAGTACCTCGTCGGGCAGCGCTCGATCTTCGTCCCCGAGCAGGCCCGCAGCGTGCCGGTGCGCCTGCTCGACCTCACCAGCCTCCAACAACCGCTGGACCGTCACCGAGGAGTGGCGCTTCGACACCGGGACGCCGACGCCCATCCGGCCCGACGTGGTGTTCGCGGTCAACGGCATCCCGGTGCTCATCGTCGAGGCGAAGTCGGTCAAGAAGCCCGACGGCATCGCAGAGGCGATCGACCAGATTCGCCGCTACCACCGCGAGGCCCCGGAGCTGATGGCGCAGGCGCAGCTCCACGCGCTGACCCACCTCGTGAAGTTCTATTACGGCGCGACCTGGGCGACGTCGCGGAAGAACCTCTACGACTGGCGCGAGGAGAGCGCGGGCCAGGTCTTCGAGGCGCTGGTGAAGGCGCCCTTCGTCGACCGCGAGCGGGTGCTCCGCGTGCTGACCGACTACGTGGTGTTCACCCGCACCGACGACGAGCTCGCCAAGGTGGTGCTGCGGCCCAACCAGATGCGCGCGAGCGAGAAGGTGGTGGCGCGCGCCGCGGACCCGGCGAAGACCCGCGGACTGGTCTGGCACACGCAGGGGTCAGGCAAGACCTTCACGATGATCAAGGCCGCGCAGCAGGTGCTCCAGAGCGATCGCTTCCAGCGCCCGCTGGTGGTGATGCTGGTCGATCGCAACGACCTGGAGACGCAGCTCTTCCAGAACCTCGAAGCGGTGGGCGCGCGGGCGACGGTGGCCGACAGCAAGGAGCACCTCCAGAAGCTCCTCGCGACGACGGCGACGGGGCTGGTCGTCACGACGATCCAGAAGTTTCACGGGATGCCCGCGAACGTGCGGCTGGGGAAGGACGTGGTGGTGCTGGTCGACGAGGCGCACCGCACGACCGGCGGCGACCTCGGGATCTTCCTACTGGCCGCCCTCCCCGGCGCGACCTTCGTCGGCTTCACCGGCACCCCCGTCGACCGCACGATGCACGGCAAGGGGACCTTCAAGGTCTTCGGCAAGGACGACAAGGAGGGTTACCTCGACAAGTATTCGATCCGCGAGTCGATCGCCGACGGGACCACGGTGCCGCTGCACTACCGGCTCGCCCCGAACGACATGCGCGTCGACCGCGAGACGTTGGAGCGGGAGTTCCTGTCGCTGGCCGAGGCGCAGGGGGTGACGGACATCGCCGCGCTCAACCGCGTGCTGGAGAAGGCCGTCGTCCTGCGGAACATGCTGAAGAACCCGTACCGCATCGCGGGCATCGCGGAGCACATCGCGCGGGACTTCAAGGAGCGGGTCGAGCCGCTGGGGTACAAGGCCTTCGTGGTGGCGGTCGATCGGGAGGCGTGCGTCTTCTACAAGACGGCGCTCGACTGGCACCTCCCGCCCGAGTGGTCGGCGGTGGTGATCAGCGGGTCGAACAACGACGAGGCCCACCTCAAGGAGCACCACATCGACGAGGCGCGGGAGAAGAAGCTCCGCAAGGAGTTTCGCAAGCCCGACGGTCTGCCGAAGATCCTGATCGTGACGGAGAAGCTGCTGACGGGCTTCGACGCGCCGGTGCTCTACGCCCTCTATCTCGACAAGCCGATGCGCGACCACGTGCTGCTGCAGGCGATCGCGCGGGTGAACCGCCCCTACGAGGACGCGGCGGGGCGGGCGAAGAAGACCGGCTACGTCGTGGACTACGTCGGCATCTTCGAGAAGCTCGAGCGGGCGCTGGCCTTCGACTCTGCGGACGTGAGCGGCGTCATCGACGGGGTGGAAGAACCCCAGGTGGACTTCGAGAAGCGCCTGGTCGCGATGCGCGATGCTTACCTCGGGATCGGCAAGGGGCTGTCGTCCGACAAGGCCGTCGAGGCGGTGCTGGAGTTCTTCCGCGAGGAGGACACGCGCAAGGCCTTCGCGAAGGCGTGGGAGGCGCTGGAGGACCTGTACGAGATCCTGTCACCGGACGCCTTCCTGCGGCCGTACATGAACGACTACGAGGCGCTCGCCAGCATCGTGCAGGTCTTGCGGTCGATGTACGGGAGCAACGTCGTCATCGATCGGAGCTTCCGACGGAAGACCGAAGCGCTCGTGCGCGAGCACACCGTTGGCGAGCAGCCGCGCGATGACGCGAAGACCTATACGCTCGACGCGAAGGGCCTCGCCGACCGCGCGCTGCGGGAGAACGGCGACGCGCCGAAGGTCTGGGATCTGGTCCGCCGGATTCGCGATGACGCGGAGAAGGAGGGCACCTCGAACCCTGTGTTGCGCTCGATCGGCGAGCGCGCGGAGCAGGTGGTCAAGGAGCGAATCTTCAAGGTGTTGGGACGGTGAGCGACGCGGGCGCGGACGAGGCGCAGTTTCGCGCGGAGGTGGCCGCCTGGGCGCGGCGCCTGGGGGTCGAGACGCGTCGGGTGACGATCCGCGCCATGCGCCGGAAATGGGGGAGCGCGTCGAGCGCCGGGCGGCTGACCTTCGCGACGGACCTGCTGACGCAGCCGCTGGAGTTTCGCGCGGAGGTGATCGCGCACGAACTGCTCCATCTCAGGAGGGGCGGCCACGGGAAGGTGTTCGAGGCGGTGTTGCGGGCGGTGCTGGCGCGCTGGCGCGAGGAGCAAGGGGGCGCGCCCGATGACGGTCGTCGCCCGGCGGAGACGCGGGGATGAGTGTGTCGTGGCGAGACATGAGTGACCCGAGCACGTTGCAGGAGCTGCAGCGGTGGATGGAAGGCCGGGAGGACGAGCACGTCGAGTTCAAGGCCGCCGAGCGCGCGTACGGCCACGATGATTTACTGCGCTACTGCGTTGCCCTGGCGAACGAGGGGGGCGGGGTGCTGGTGCTCGGTGTGACGGACAAGCGCCCGCGGCACGTCGTCGGCAGCCGGGCGTGCACCGATCTCGGGGCGAAGCTGAAGCAGATCCTCGATACGCTCCACTTCCGGATCGACGCGGAGGAGGTCCCGCATCCTGACGGTCGTGTGGTGGTGTTTCGGGTACCGTCACGCCCCGTCGGGACGCCGAGAGACCTCCGTGGTCAGTACTGGATGCGCTCCGGCGAGAGCCTTGTCCCGATGACGTCGGACAAGCTCCGGCAGATCTTCGCGGAGGCGCAAGGGCCCGACTTCTCGGCCCAGATCTGTCGCGGCGCGGCCATGAGCGACCTCGCCCCAGAGGCCATCGAGCGCTTTCGTACGCTGTGGGTGCGAAAGTCGGGCAACGAGGAGCTGCGCTCCCTCAGTCACGAGCGTCTGCTCGCCGATGCGGAGCTGACGTTCGACGGGGGCATCACCTACGCCGCGCTCGCGCTGATGGGGACGAGGGCGGCGCTCGGGAGGCACCTCGCGCAGGCCGAGATCATCTTCGAGTACCGCAGCAGCGACGCCTCGATCGAGGCGCAGTTCCGCCACGATCATCGCGAGGGCTTCTTCCTCATCGACGACGTACTGCGCGAGCAGATCAACGCACGCAACGAGGTGCAGACCTTTCGGGATGGCTTGTTCGTCGGCAGCATCCCGACCTTCAACGAGATCGCCGTCCGCGAGGCTCTGCTGAACGCCGTCGCGCACCGTGACTATGCGTTGGGTGGGTCGGTGTTTGTTCGCCAGCATCCACGTCGGCTCAATGTCGTCAGCCCCGGCGGCCTGCCCAACGGCGTCACCCCGGACAACATCATCGAGCGGCACGTGCCGCGGAACCGACGCATCGCGCAGACATTCCAATACTGCGGGTTCGTGGAGCGGTCCGGTCAGGGGATCGATCGGATGGTTCGCACCTCCCTGGAGGAGGCCAAGCACCCCCCCGATTTCGAGGGCACGGACGCGTGGCAGGTGTCGGTCACGCTCCATGGAACCGTGCTGGACGAGCGCTTCCTGGCGTTCATGCAGAAGCTGAAGCACGAGAGCAGCGCCGGGTTTCACCTCGACGATCTCGTGGTGCTCGACCTGGTTCATCGGGACGAGCCGGTGCCGCCGAAGTACCGGGACCGGATCAACAGCCTGCGGGACCGAGGGGCGATCGAGACGATTGGGCGGGGGCGAGGGCAACGGGTCGTCCTCGCCCGGCAGTTCTACGAGTTCGTAGGCAAGCCCGGCGACTACACCCGCCGCAAGGGCCTGGACCACGAGACGAACAAGCAACTCCTCTTGCGCCACATCACCGAGAACGCCCAGATCGGCAGCCCGATGGCAGACCTGCAAGACGTCCTACCTGCCCTCTCTCGCGGACAGCTCCGGGGCCTGCTGAACGAACTCAGGCAAGAAGGCAAGGCCGAACCCCGAGGGACGACACGAGCCGCCCGATGGCATCCGCTGCCCGGCAGCCGTGCAGCTGAACCCTCCGACGGAGGTTAAAACCAAACAAAGCCAATCCAGAACCAAACCAATCGCCTAATACGCCGTATTTATAGGCGTTCCTATTGGTTCTTTACGACGTAAACCCTCTCACGTTCCGACCATCCTCTTTCTGTCCTCTGGAGGGGCAGGGGGCGGCCAACCCCAGCTCCTATCTCTGCTTGCAGCGCATCGAACGCTTGGCCCATGCGTTCCGCCGCTCCTCTCAGCCAGTAGTAGGTCAACCCCTGTGCCACCGCGTCGGATGGCTCCTCCCACCGCCCGAGGCGGTCGCTTCCTTGTGGCGTGCGAGCGCCCGCGGGCATCCTCGCACGATGAGCCAGCCACGCCGCCCGACCACGAAGCGCCGCGTCTCCAAACCGAAGCCTCTCACCCCGGATGAGATCGTCGACCAGACGCTGAAGCGTGAGTACGAGCGGGCCATGAAGGCCCTCGAAGCAGCCAGCGAGGCGGAGACCGAGCAGTGGGACGCGAAGTGGGAGGCGGTCGGCGTCATCCTCGACCACGACCCGCCGCTCTACCTCGCCGGGGGCTTCCGCGACCTGAAGGGCTTCGCGCGAAAGCACCTCCAGGCGGCCGCCCCGGAGACCATCCGGACCAGCGTGCGGGTGGCGAAGCACTTCGACCCGGCGGCGGAGAAGCTGCACGGGACCGCCCGGCTCGCGCTGCTCCTCGACTACCTGGAGGCCGGCGACGGGAAGCTCCCGGCCGTGGCCATCGACCCCGCGCGGACGCGGGTGCGGGTGCGGCGCGGGCGAGCGTTCGAGCCGGTGAGGTTTCCGCAGCTGACCTTCGACGAGCTGCGCGCGGCGGTGCGGCACGCCAAAGGGGGCTCGAAGGGCGCTCGCGCGGCCGACCCCGCGCCGCTGGCCGCCGTGCGACAGCAGTTGAGCGAGGGAGGCTTCGCGGGCGTGACGCTGCGGGGGACGGCCGCGCGCTACGACGTGCTCGGCATCGGCTACGACGACAGCGCTGCGCTTCACCGGGCGCTGGCGAAGGCGAAGCTGCCGAAGAGGAAGTGAACGATTGAGCGCTCGATGGTCGGATGTTGAGCGCTCGATGGCGTCGGGCGCCGGGACGTCGCTCAGCGCCCGTGGCGGGGCTTGTTGGCCTGCATCGCGGGCTTCGGCGGGCCCGACAGGTCGTCGCGCTTGCGCTTCGCGCGGAAGCTCACCCGCACCGGCACCGCCTCGAAGCCGAAGCGCTCGCGCAGCTGGTTCTGCATGTAGCGCGCGTAGCTCTCGGCCATCGCCTCGATGTAGTTCACCACCGCGGCGAAGCGCGGCGGGTGCGTGCCCACCTGGCTGATGTAGTAGATGCGCGGCGAGCGGCCCGAGTGCACGGGCGGCGGGTGCTTCTGGATCACCTCCTCGAAGAAGCGGTTGACCTCGCCCGTGCCGATGCGCTTGCCGTGCGACTCCCACGCGCGGTCGACCATCGCCAGCAGGTTGCTCGTCCCCCGGCCCGCCTTGGCGGACATCTTCAGGATCGGGATCCACGGCGCGAAGGTGAGCTTGCGGTGCGCCTCGGCCACCGCCTTGCGCTCCGCCGCCATGTCGACCTTGTCGACCTTGTTGAGCCCGAGGATCACCGCGCGACCCCGCTCCTCAGCGAGCGCGATGAGCCTCAGGTCCTGGTCCGAGAGGTTCTCCGTCACGTCGAGCAGCACCACGACCACGTCGCAGCGCTCCATCGCCCGGATGGCCTGCATCACGCTGGTCATCTCCACCGGCGCCGACACCGAGCGCTTGCGCCGGATGCCCGCCGTGTCGACGAACACGTACTGCTTGTCCCCCTTGGTCACGAGCGTGTCGATGGCGTCGCGGGTCGTGCCCGGCACGTCCGTCACCAGCAGCCGCTCGCTCCCGATGAGCTTGTTGATGAGCGAGCTCTTGCCCGCGTTGGGCCTCCCCACCACCGCCACGCGGGCGACGTTCTCGTCCAGGGGGAGGTCCTCCGCCGTGTCCTCGGGCATCATCTTCTCGAGCGCGGCGTCGAGCTCGATCAACCCGCGGCCGTGCAGCGCGCTCACCGCGATCACCTGGTCGGCGCCGGCGCGGTACAGCTCCATCGCCTCCATGGCGCGCGAGGCGCTGTCGGCCTTGTTGGCCAGGTAGATCACCGGCCTCCCCGCCTTGCGAAGCAGCTTGAGCGCCTCGTGGTCGGCCTCGGTCAGGGGCACCGTGCCGTCGGCCACGAAGATCACCAGGTCGGCCTCGGCCACGGCCAGCTTCACCTGGTCGCGCACGCCGGACATCATCGCGTCCTTGGCGTCGTGCTCGAAGCCCCCGGTGTCGACCAGCACGTAGGCCCGGCCGCGCACCTCCGCGTCGGCGAAGTGCCGGTCGCGCGTCACGCCCGGCTCGTCCTGCACGATCGCCAGGTGCTTGCCCACCAGGCGGTTGAAGAGGGTGCTCTTGCCCACGTTGGGCCGACCCACGATGGCCACCAGCGGGCGGTTGCCGCGGGCGACCCGAACCTCTGCGGGCAGCTCTGCCCGATCGCTGCGGCTCATTTCGCGTCGCTCTTTTCTGCCTGCACGTACCCGAGGTTCTTCAACGCGTCGGCGTTGCGCGTCCAGTCAGGCGTCACCTGCACCCACAGCTCGAGGAAGACCTGCTTGCCCAGAAACTGCTCGATGCTCGACCGCGCCCTCGCGCCGATCGCCTTGATGCGCTCGCCGCCAGCGCCCACCAGGATCTTCTTCTGCCCGTCGCGCTCCACGTGGATCGCCGCCCGGATGCGCGGCACCGTCGGCCGCTCGTCGTAGCTCTCGATCTCCACCGCGGTCACGTACGGCACCTCGGCGCCGGTCTCCCCGATGACCGCCTCGCGGATGCGCTCGGCCACGAAGTACTTCTCCGGCCGGTCGGTGAGCGTGTCGTCGGCGAAGAGCGCCGGACCCTCCGGCAGCACCTCCACCAGCGCGCGCATCAGGTGCCCGATGCCGTCGTCCCTCTCCGCGGCGATGGGGACGATGGCGAAGTACTCGCTTCTTGGCGTAGGCCTCGATGAGCGGCAGCAGGGCCTCGCGCGTCTTCACCCGGTCGATCTTGTTGATCACCAGGAACACCCGCTTCGTGACGCCCGCGAGGGCCTCCAGCACGTACTCCTCGCGGCTCGGGCCCGCCATGCCGTCGCTGGCGTCGACGACCATGACCACCACGTCGGCCCCCTCGGCGGCGGCGCGGGCCTCGGCGTTCATGTACTCGCCCAGCTTGCGGTGCGGGCGGTGGATTCCAGGGGTGTCGACGATCACGAGCTGCGCCGGCAGGCCGAGGGGACGGGTGACCACCGCCATGACGCGGTCACGGGTGGTCTCCGGGCTGGGGGTGACGATGGAGAGGGACTCGCCTACGAGGGCGTTGAGGAGGGTGCTCTTGCCCACGTTGGGGCGGCCCACCAGCGCGACGTAGCCGGCGCGGGTGACGGGGAGAGCGTTCGATTCAGGGGTATCTGTCATAGGGGCGGCGCTGCTTATGCTGCATCCATCGGGTGTAAACAATCCCCCTATCACCCACGGATGATCCCCGCGCGACCGACAATCCGCCCCCTCGTCACCCCCGCGCTGGCCCTCGCCCTCAGCCTCGGCGCCGCGTGGGCGGGCGCGCAGTCGCCGCTCCCGGCCGTGGCCATACCCGGTGAAGTAAGCGTCGTCACCCCGTCGCCCCCGCCGGTGCTCCGCATCGGGGCCGGGACCTTCCTCATGGGCTCCGACCCCGCCGGAATCGACCAGGCCAGGACGATGTGCGTCCGCTCCCTGGAGCGCTTCGCGTCCGCCCGCGGAGGCTCCGCCCCGGACCCTGGCGTGGGCGCGGGCTTCAACATGCAGCTACGGCTCTGCGACGTGGACGGCTTCCTGAACGTGGTCTGCGGCGCGGAGTACTTCGCCCACGAGGCGATGGCCCACGAGGTGTGGCTCCCCTCCTACGGCATCGACCGCACGGAGGTGACCGTCGCGGCCTACGACCGCTGCGTGCGCATGGGGCGCTGCGCTCCTCCGCTCGACGCTCCGGGGACGCCGCAGACGGGCGGGGCGACGCTGCCGGTGACGGGGGTGCGCTGGGACGACGCGGCGGCCTACTGCGCCTGGGCGGGGGGGAGGCTGCCCACCGAGGCGGAGTGGGAGCGCGCCGCGAGAGGAAGGGACGGGAGGAGCTTCCCTTGGGGCCAGGTGGCTGATCCAGGGAGGCTCAACCACGGGGCGGTGGAGCCCGGGTGCCGCGACGACGAGGACGGGCACTCGCAGGCGGCGCCGGTGGGATCGTATCCGAGCGGGGCCTCGCCCGAGGGGGCGCTCGACATGGCGGGCAACGCGCTGGAGTGGGTGGCCGACCGGGCCTCGGTCGACGGAGCGGGCTATCCCCCCGACCGCACGGCGGCCCCGGAGGGACCGAGCGACGGCTCAGAGCGGGTGGTGCGAGGGGGCGCCTTCGACCTGCCGATCTTCCTGGCGAGGACGACCGCGAGGATGCGCAGGCCGAGGGGAGCTCGGGAGCGCGACCTCGGGTTTCGCTGCGTGTACGACCGCCGGTAGCGCGGGCGACGGGCTCGGCGTAAGTACGCCCCTCCGATGAGCGTCTTCCCCCTGAACCCCGCCCAGCTCGCGGCGGTGGCGCACGGCGCGGGTCCAGCGCTGGTGCTCGCAGGCGCGGGCTCCGGCAAGACCCGGGTCATCACCCAACGCATCGCCCGGCTGATCGAGGTCGGCAACCTGCCTCGCACCATCGCAGCGCTTACCTTCACCAATAAAGCCGCCGAGGAGATGCAGGAGCGGCTGCTCGGCGTGGTGGGCCCCTCCGCCAAGGACGTGTGGATCTCCACCTTCCACGCGCTGGGCGGAGAGATCGTGCGACGGGAGATGCCGCGGGGCAGCGCCTTCGTGGTCTACGACGCGGCCGACACCGGCGGGCTCATCAAGGAGATCCTCCGGGAGCGGCCGACGGAGGTGGACGGCAAGCGCCTCGACTCCGGGGCCATCCTCGCCCGCATCTCCCACGCGAAGAACGCCATGTGCGCCCCGGAGGAGCTCGTGGCCCCGGGGGAGGCCAACGAGTACGACGAGCTCGCGGCGTGGGTGTACCCGCGCTACCAGGCGGCGCTCAAGAGGCTGCGGGCCCTCGACTTCGACGACCTGATCCTCTGGCCCCTGCAGAAGCTCACCGAGGACGAGGCCACCCGGGAGAAGTGGCGCGCCAAGATGCGCTACCTGCTGGTGGACGAGTTTCAGGACACCAACCGCGCGCAGCTGCTGCTGGTGAAGCAGCTCGTGGGGCCGTCGGGCAACGTGTTCTGCGTGGGCGACGACGACCAGTCGATCTACGGCTGGCGGGGCGCCGACATCGCCAACGTGATCGACTTCGGCACGCACTTCCCCGGCGCCAAGAAGCTCGCCCTGGAGCAGAACTACCGCTCCCGAAGGCCCGTGCTGGAGGTGGCCAACGCGATCATGGAGGGCCAGGTGAGGGCCTTCCCCAAGCGCCTCTTCACCGACCGCGAGGGGGGATCGCCCGTGAAGGTGGTCCACTGCGACAGCGGCGAGGGGGAGGTGAAGTTCGTCTTCGGGACGATCCAGAAGCTGCTGGCCAAGGGGTACAAGAAGAAGGAGATCGGGGTGCTCTACCGCTCCAACCTCCTGTCGCGGGGCATCGAGGAGGCGCTGCGGCTCAACAACATCCCCTACCGGCTCATCGGCGGCACCTCGGTCTACGAGCGTCGCGAGGTGAAGGACCTCATCGCCTACCTGCGCCTCGCGGTGTATCCGCACGACGAGATCTCCTTCCGGCGGGTGGTGAACTACCCCGCGCGGGGCATCGGGGACGTCACGCTGCACCGGCTGGAGAAGTACTCGCTGGCCCGAGGGGTGGCGCTGCTGGAGACCGCCGAGCACTCGGCGACGATCCCTGATCTCTCGGCGAGCACGAGGGAGTCGCTGCTGGGCTTCGCGCGCATCGTGAGGGCGACGCGGGGGCAGCTGGAGAAGGGCGTCGGGCTGAGCACCGTGGCGGCGCAGGTGGCGCGCACCATCAAGCTGAAGGAGGACATCTTCGCGGCGGGCCCGACGGCGGTGGTGGCGTCGCGGCGCTGGGGCAACGTCGAGCAGCTGCTCAAGACCATGGACAAGGCCGCGGCGACGACCATCGGCGAGGTGGGCGCGGTGCTCCAGCGCCTCACGCTGCGCTTCGCCGAAGAGGAGGAGCAGCACCAGGACCAGGTGACCCTCAGCACCCTCCACGGCTCCAAGGGGCTGGAGTTCGGGACGGTGTTCTTCCTGGGCTGCGAGGAGGGGATCATCCCCCACTCGCGCACGGACGCTCCGCGGGCGACGGACATCCTGTCGACCATCGACGCGGGCGAGGAGCGGCGGCTCTTCTACGTGGGCGTCACGCGCGCCAAGGAGCAGCTCTACCTGATGCGCGCGGTGAAGCGAGCGGCCAGCCGCGGCGGGGCGAAGACCACGATGCAGACGAGGTTCCTGACGCTGCCGACGCTGCCGGAGGGGATGATGGCGTCGGAGACCTTCAACAGCGAGGCGCCCCTCCAGGTGGTGGACATCGCCGCGCAGGCGAAGCGCTTCCGCGAGGGGCTGCTGGCGAAGAAGACCTGACGTAGACGCCCGCGGCGGCCCCATGGTTTCTTCCGCGGATGCGCACCGCGATTGCTGGACTGGCTTTGTTGCTCGCTCGCGCGAGCTGTTCTGATCGGGCGCACCCGGTCACCGCGCCCGCCGCCGGGGAGTCGACCGGGGAGGTCGAGGTCGCCACGGCCCGCGACGGCGGAACCCGCCGCCCGAGGGAGATCGCCGCTCGCCACCTGCTGGTGATGTACGCCGGGAGCGAGCACGCGCCGGAGTCCATCACCCGCACCGCCGCCGGGGCCCGCGCTCGCGCCGAGGAGGCCCTTCGCCGCGCCCGCGCCGGGGAGGATTTCGCCGCCCTGGTGCGCGAATACTCCGACGAGCCCGGGGCGGGCGATCGCGGCGGGTCCCTCGGTCGCTTCGGCCACGGGCGGATGGTGCGCGCCTTCGAGGACGGGGCCTTCGCGCTGGAGGTCGACGAGATCTCCGGCATCGTGGAGACGCCCTTCGGCTTCCACGTCATCCAGCGCACGGAGTGACCGGGGCGATGCCCGCGCACGAGACCGACGCCGAGCTCGAACGGCTGCGCACTGCGGTTGCCGCTGGCGACTACGACGCCGTCGAACGCTGCCTCGCGCTGCTCGAGCGGCGCGCGGGCGACTTCGAGCGCGCGGGCGACGACGTCGCGGTGATCGAGCCTCGGGGCCGAGTCCTCCGTGGCGCATCGGCACCGGGGACCGGCGGCGAGGGCCTCGCAGATGTGGAGGTACGAGCTGATGCTGGGCCCGCCCGCAGGCCTCGCCGCGCGCAGACCGGGCCGGAGGCGAGGGCATGCAGGCCGCCAGGCGTTGATCAGCGGGTGCGGGCCGACCCAACGGGCTCGGTCGAGCTGCTCAAGAGTCACGCTCGCGCTGAGCGGGGCGCCCCCCACCGGCCGGGGTGACCGCCGCCTACCGCAGCTGACCGCAGACGTCCGGGTCGAAGCCGCTGCTGCCGCCGATGCGCGCGGGCGTCGCGATCGGCTCGGTGCGCTCGTCGATGCTCGCCACGAAGGCCAGCAGCTGGCGCAGCCGCACCACGCCGCCCGCCCCCTCGAACATCCCCGTCGGAGCGAACACGTCACGGTGCGTCGCGAAGCGCGGACCCAGCGCCTCCTCCAGCGTGCGCGCGTTGCCCGCGTGGAAGTACGGCGCCCCGTGCGCGACCCCCAGCAGCGACGGCGGGTTGAAGCCCGTCGCCCCCTGCGAGACCGTGGCCATGTCGGCGCGCACCTCCAGCAGGTCGACCCCCTCCGGCGCCACGCCCCGCCCCGAGGCCCAGGTGCCTACGTCCCTCAGCGCGCACGCGATCTGGTCGCTGGCGGCCTCGAAGGGCGAGCGACGGAAGGTCCCTCCCTCGGGCATCAGCGCCGTCGGAGCGCCGGGGGGCCGGCTCCATCGGCGGGTGATGAGCGAGCCCGTCACCCGGTCGCTGCTCCCCTCGCCGGGGGGATAGAAGCGCCGCGACAGGCTCCAGCGGGGCCCTGCGTGGCAGCCGTCGCAGCCCGCCTGGGTGAAGATCAGCCGACCCTCCCGCACATCCACATCGCTCCCCGTTGACGGAGGCCTCGGCGTGCGGATCTCCCCGAGGTAGCGCCCGATCAGCGACCAGTCCGTGAGCACCCCGCGAGGCATCCCCGTTCCCGCGGGCGTGGCGATGGAGTCGATCGACCCCGACAGGCCATCCTGCGGGGTGGCGGTGCGCTGCTGCATCCCCACGACCGGGCTGCCATCGAACACGATGCGGTCTTCGGGAGACACCCTCGGAGGCGTGGCTCCGTCCCCGGCGCGGTGCACCACGGCCCCTACGCCTCCGGAGTTGCCTCGCACGTTGAGCTCGAAGTCCGCGACCTCGTCGAAGACCGCGGACCATCCCATGACGCGCGGCGCCCCCATGGCGTCGAGGGTTCCGTCGAGGGCGGGCGTCTGCCGCGGGCCCCGACCGAAGTACCAGGTGACGCTGTCGGTGAGGCCGTCGGGGTGGCAGGCCTCGCAGGAGTTCCACCCTTGTCCCTTGAGCGACCAGCGACCGAGGCCGGTGACGAAGAACCTCCGACCGTCGGCGACCTGGGCCGCGGCCCCGGCGGGCGAGGCGCTCGACTCCAGCACCGAGCTCACCGACTGGTTGGAGAAGGCCACCAGCGCGACGTTGCGGGAGTGCTCCTGCACGCTGACGGCGCTCGCTCCGCTGGAGGTCATGGCGAGCCCGTAGGGCAGCCTCGCGGGCGTGGCGGCGGCGCCCAGGTCGATGAAGTGGGGGAGCGTCGCGACCGTGGGGTTGCCCACCTCGACGAGCGATCCCGACGGGCTGAAGCGCACCCGGAAGAGGGCGTCGCTGCCGTAGCCGACCACCCAGGCCACCGTCGCCCCCACGGTGCTCCCGGCGACCAGCGGCTGGAACACCAGGTCGACGGGCAGCAGCGGATAGCGCCGCGAGGCGTCGTCGGCGACCCGGCGGCTCTCGTAGAGGGCGAAGAAGCGGGCGTTGAGCAGCACCCGCTGAGAGGGGAGCTCGGCCCCGGTGGCGTGGTCGATCACGAAGACCGCCCCGGTGTGCTGGGTGCGGACGTTGAGCAGCGAAGGGTCGAGCGGAGCCACGGGGGCGGATCCCGCGTCGGAGGAGGCGTCCGTCGGGACATCGACCACCGAGGCATCGGCGGGGGCTCCTGCATCGGCCGGGGGAGGCGGCGCGACGGGGCCCACCGGGCCGCGAGGAGACTCGCAGAGGGCCGTCACATAGACGCGCCCCGAGGCGATGGCGAGCGAGGAGAGCTGGTTGGGGAAGCATCCCGCGACGGCGCCGTCGGTGCCGCGAAAGCCCATGTCGGCGGCGGGGCTGAGGGGGGTGGCGACCAGGGAGCGAGCGCCGAGGGCGTAGCGATAGACGACGCCGACGTGGCTCTGGTCGAAGCGCTCCAGGCCGGTGGGCCCGGAGGTGCCGCGGCGCTGGGCGAAGAACTCCGTGACGTAGAGCGCCTCGTCGGCCTCGTCGGCGTCGCCGTCGTTGGTGACCGCGAGCGCACGGGGGTGGGCGAGGCCGCGGCGGGCGGCGACCCCGGCGCCGAGGTATCCGCCGCTGGCGAGGGCGGCGTTGAGGTCGAGCGTGTCGGTGACCGCGAGGGTGGAGGCGTCGAGGACGGAGACGGTCCCTTCGCCCCAGTTGGAGACGAAGACGGTGCGGCCCGAGGGGCTGAGCGCGACCCCGGTGGGCTCGGCGCCGACCCGCGCCCGCGTGGCCGAGAGGGTGGGCGTCCCGTGGAGGCCGTCGATGCGGACGAGCTGACCCTCGCGACGCAGCGCCACGTACGCGGTGTCGTCATCGGGAGCGAGCGCGACGGACCAGGGCTCGCTGCCCGCGCCGGTGCTCAGCTCGACGACGCGCTCGGCCGAGAGGGGCGATCGACCCGTGAGCCGGAAGACGGTCACCGAGTGGGCGCTGCGGTTGACCGCGACGGCCACGCGGTCGTCGGAGGTGATGGCCACCGCGGACGAGCGGCTGGGGCCAGGCAGCACCGGGCGACCGAAGGGAGGGGCGTCGGGCGCGTCCACCGTGGAGACGTCCGTGATGGATCCGAGGTCGGCCTCGGGGACGTCCTCGCGGTCTTCCGAGGGGCCGAGGTCGGCGACGGGGGAGTCCGAGGGGGCACCGGAGTCCAGGGCCGGGCCTCCGACCACCGAGGTGCCGAGGGAGCAGCCCAGGGTGCAGGCGAGGAGGCCGAGAGACAGGGATCGCGTCACGGCCGCGGAGGGTATCCCGCCGCGCGCCGCGCCTGCTAGAACACGGAGCAATGGCCATCAGGAAGATTGCTCAGATCGGTCACCCGGTGCTCCGCCAGCCCGCCCGCGAGGTGAGCCTGGCCGAGCTGGCGACCCCGGATTTCCAGCGCTTCATCGACGACCTCGTGGAGACCATGCGCGACGCCAACGGCGCGGGCCTCGCGGCCACGCAGATCTACGAGCCCGTGCGGGTGTGCGCGATCGAGGTCAACAACAACCCGAGGTACCCGTACAAGCCGCAGGTTCCGCTGACGGTGCTGGTCAACCCGGTGATCGAGCTGCGCACCGAAGAGCGCTTCGACAACTACGAGGGCTGCCTCTCGGTGCCCGGCTTCCGAGGCGTAGCCCCGAGGGCGACGGAGATCAGGGTCACCGCCCTCGACCGCGAGGGCCATCCCATCGACCGCATCGTGCGAGGCCTCACCGCCGGAACCTTCCAGCACGAGGTCGACCACCTCGACGGCCTGCTCTTCGTCGACCGCATGGTCGACCCGAAGACCTTCACCACCTGGGGCGAGTTCGAGCGCCACCACCAGGCGGCCTTCATCGAGCGCGCCAAAGCCCTCGTCGCCCGCTTCGGCCAGTAGTCCCTGTCCCAGCAACCTCGACCCCCTCCCGGGCGGTCCATGTTTCCATTCCGGAAACCCGGTGTTCCCTGCCCGGGAGCTTGTGATCGGGGCTGCTCGCCCGCACCTTCAGTCATCCCATGAACGACCGAAACGACGATGGCCTCACCCGCCGCCAGGCGCTCGCCGCCGTGGCGGGCGCGGCGCTCTCGGCCCTTCCTGGCTGCACCCAGGACAACCATCGACCCCGCCCGGAGGTCCGCACCATGACCCCTTCCACCACGCGTCAGCCCGTCGCCTTCCTCCCCCACGGGGGCGGCCCCTGGCCCTTCGTCGACGGCCTCGGCGACCCCGCCGAGCTGGCCTCGCTCGCCGCGTACATCCGCTCGCTGAAGACCCTCGGGCCCGCGCGCCCTCGCGCCGTGCTGATGGTCTCCGCCCACTGGGAGGAGGCCCGCCCCACGGTGATGACCGCCGCTCGCCCTCCGATGCTCTACGACTACTACGGCTTCCCCGAGGAGTCGTACCGCATCACCTGGCCCGCCCCCGGCAACCCCGAGCTCGCGGGCAGGGTGCGCTCCCTCCTCGACGCGCAGGGCTTCGAGACCGCCGCCTCCGCCGAGCGCGGCTTCGACCACGGCACCTTCGTCCCGATGAAGCTCGCCTGGCCCGAGGCCGACATCCCGACGGTGCAGCTCTCGCTCAAGCAGGGGCTCAACCCCGCGGAGCACCTCGCCATGGGCCGGGCGCTCGCCCCGCTGCGCGACGAGGGAGTGCTCATCCTCGGCAGCGGGATGAGCTTCCACAACATGAGGGCCTTCGGGCTGCCGAGGCAGCAGGTGCAGACCATGTCGGCCACCTTCGACACCTGGCTCAACGAGACCATCGCCCTCGACGCCGCGGAGCGCGACCGGCGGCTGACGGCCTGGTCCACCGCCCCGGGCGCTCGCCTCGCCCACCCCAGGGAGGAGCACCTCCTGCCGCTGATGGTCATCGCCGGAGCGGCGGGCGCCGACCGCGGTCGCACCGCCTTCCAGGGCTCGGTGCTCAACGCCCGCATCTCGGCGCACCACTTCGGATAGGACATCCCGGAGCAAATTCCCTGGCGCGCGGAGGGCGGGATTGTGCTTAGAAGTGCAGCCCATGACCCTCTCGACCGCGGGGCTGAAGTCCCTGATCACCTCCACCCGCAAGACCATGAAGGCGGGGGCTTCGTACATCCCCGATGCGAAGCTCCGCACCTCGCTGCTCGCCGAGCACGGCCGCGACGGCGTGCGGGTGCTGCTGGCCTGCGAGCACCCGAAGTGGGCGGCGGAGGTCTTCGCGCTCGGTGACCCGGGCTGTCCGTGGCCCGCCGCCGCGACCCCGCTCGAGCTCGCCACGGCGGCCTTCGGCCCGCTCGCCCAGCACCTGCCCAGGCTGCTCAAGCGGCTCTCCGGCGCGACCCTCACCTGCGCCGTCCGGCACAAGCCCCAGGACGACGCGCCCGACCTGGGAGGGTGGTTCCTGGTGTACGCGCTGCCCGAGCGCTCGGGCCCGGTGCTCTGGATCGGCGGCCCCCCCGACCCCGCGCCCGAGTTCACCGCCGCGGGCTGGGAGCTCCCCTCCGAGCTCCGCACCTTCTACCGCCAGCACAACGGCTTCGGCGTGCTACTCGACGAGTTCGGCTGGACGGGCGTGGCCCCCGGCCTCCAGCCCTCGGTGCAGCTCGCGGTGCCGGCCCTCGACGCCAAGGTGAAGACCAGCGACCTGCTGCGCATCTCCCACGGCGAGGGCGACGCGGGCGAAGGAGGCTGGTGCTTCACCCAGACGAAGGCCGGAGCCAAGAAGAAGAAGCCCGGCGCCGCCGCCGACGGGGCGCTCGCCATCGTCGACTTCGACGACCGCCTCGGCATCCGCGGAGAGCCCGTACCCTTCGACTTCCTGGGCTTCTTCGACCGCTGGATGGTCGGCGACCCGAAGGACGAGCTCCCCATCGCCGAGTCTCCCTGACGCGCTAGAACCTATACCCATGTCCAGCGATCCCCCCGGAAGGCTCCACACGCTCCGCCGCGCGATCGGCGCCACGGTGGTCGACGGCTTCTTCCGAGGGGCCTCCCGCGCCGGGGCGCTGCACCCGCTGGCCGACCCGAAGGCCCACGGCGTCGAGCGCATCCGCAACATCCCCTACCTCGACGACGGCTCCCCGGAGCACCTCCTCGACGTCTACAAGCCCGCCGGCCCGGGGCCCCACCCTGTCCTGCTCTACATCCACGGCGGGGGCTTCCGCATCCTCTCCAAGGACACCCACTGGGTCATGGCCCTGGCCTTCGCCCGCCGGGGTTGGCTGGTCTTCAACGCCTCCTACCGCCTCGCCCCGGCACACCCCTTCCCCGCCGGCCTCGAGGACACCTGCGCCGCCTGGGAGTGGGTGCTCGCCAACGCCGCCCGCTACGGCGGAGACCCCTCCCGGGTCGTCGTGGCGGGCGAGTCCGCCGGGGCCAACCTGGTGACCTCCCTCGCCGTCGCGGCCTGCTACGAGCGCCCCGAGGCCTATGCCCGCCGGGTCTTCGACGCGGACGTCCGGCCCCGCGCGGTGGTCGCCTCGTGCGGCCTCTTCCAGGTCTCGGACACCGCCCGCTACCGCCGCGACCACAAGCTCCCATGGTGGATCGCCGACCGCGTGGAGGAGGTCTCCGACGCCTACCTCGGCACCAGCACCGCGCCCTCCCTCGACCTGGCCGACCCGCTCTGCCTCTTCGAGCGGGCCGAGCGCCCGGCGCACCCGCTGCCTCCCTTCTTCCTCCCGGTGGGGACGGCCGATCCGCTCATCCGCGACACCCGTCGCATGGCCCTCGCGCTAGACGCCCTCGGCGTCACCGCGGAGGCCCGGTACTACCCGGGCGGCATCCACGCCTTCCACGCCTTCGTCTGGCGCTCGCAGGCCCAGCAGTGCTGGCGCGACACCTACGACTTCCTCGACCGCCACGGGTGAGCTGAGCTCGCTCAGCAGAGAGCGGGTGAGCGCGTCGTAGCGCACCCGGTCTTCGCCGAGGAGCCTGTTGGCCCGAAGCAGTCGGGCCAGGGCCTTGTGCTCATCGACCCGGGAGAGCCATGCGCGTCGGCGTTCGTCGATGGGCATCTGGACATGGGTTCAGTGCCATGGCCCGACGGTGCTTGTCTACGGGATCGCTGGGACGCTCCGCGGCGACCAGGGGGCGTCCTCGACGCCCGCGCGCAGGTTGACGTGCCTCGCCAGGGAGAACAGCAGGTCGCTCAGGCGGTTGAGGTAGATCTTGAGCTCGGCCCGGGCGCCCTCCCCCTCGGGGAGGCCCACCAGCGCCCGCTCGGCCCGGCGGCAGATGGTGCGAGCCAGGTGCAGCGACGCGGCGGCGGGGGTGCCTGCCGGGAGGATGAAGTTCTTCAGCGGGGGGAGCGCCGCCTCGCTCACGTCGATGGCCGCCTCGAGCTTCGCGATCTCTCGCTCGTCCAGCAGGGGGATCTTCAGCAGCGCCTCCTTGCCGGGCACCGTCGCAAGCTCGGCCCCGATGTTGAACAGCTCGCTCTGGATCGCGCTCAGCAGCAGGTCGAGCTCCTCGTCGACCCCCGCGGCTCGCGCCACGCCGATCGCCGCGTTGAGCTCGTCGATGGTGCCGTAGGCCTCTACCCGCGGGCTCGCCTTGGAGACCCGAGCGCCGCCAAAGAGCCCCGTCTGCCCGTCGTCTCCGGTCTTCGTGTAGATCTTCACGCGTCCCCCAGCATCGTTCCCGGCCGCAGCGGATGACCCGCGAGAAACTCCCTCGCGGCCAACCTCTTCTTGTTCTCGAGCTGCAGCTCCGTAAGGCCCAGCAGGCCCTCTCCGGTCGCCACCCACACCCGGTCTCGGGTCACCGCGACCACCTCGCCCGGAGCGCCCGCGATCACCGTCGGAGCCTCGTCGAGCCTGGTGGCGTGCACCATCAGCCGCCGCGCCCCGAGCGTCGTCGAGGTGCCCGGCCACGGGGTGAGCCCCCGCACCTGATCGTGAAGCGCTCGGGCGGAGCGCTTCCAATCCATCGCGGCCATCTCCCTGGTGAGCGGCGGCGCGAGCGTGTGGCGCGCGTGGTCCTGCGGAACCGGCGTGAGCAGCCCGGCGAGGTAGTGGCCGAGCTCCTCTTCGAGCAGCGTCACTCCCAGCGAGCAGAGCCGGTCGGAGAGCGAGGGGGAGGTCTCATCGGGGTCGATGGGCGTCCGTCGGATGGAGAGCATCGGCCCGGTGTCCAACCCCTCGTCCATCTTCATCAGCGTCACGCCCGTCTCGGCGTCGCCCGACAGGATCGACCACTGGATGGGCGCTGCTCCCCGGTGTCTCGGCAGCACCGAGGCGTGCACGTTGAGGCACCCGAGGCGAGGCGCGGCCAGCACGTCGGGCGG
The DNA here is from genome assembly GCA_016704445.1 of Deltaproteobacteria bacterium. Lineage (GTDB taxonomy): Bacteria > Myxococcota_A > Polyangia > Polyangiales > SCUS01. The sequence continues at coordinate 9,199 of JADJAE010000075.1, read as the reverse complement.
CAGGATGCGCCCGTAGGCGACCACCACCGCCACGTCGAGGGCGAGCTCGCGCATCCACTGGGCCACCACGCCGTCTCGAAGCTTCACCGGCTGGAGGCACGGGATGCCGTGCTCCTGGGCGAAGCGCTTTACGGGAGGCGCGGTGACCACGTTGCCGCGGCCGACGGGCTTGTCGGGCTGACAGACGACGGACACCACGTCGGCCAGCTTCGTCAGCGCTGCGAGGGGAGGGACGGCGAAGGCGGGCGTTCCGAAGAAGACGACGCGAGGGCGCATGAGGATGGCGGCGACTCTAACCCGGGGAGGCGGCGATCAGGGGCGGGCGTCCTGGAGCGCGCGCTTCTTCATGTCGCGGTCGATCATGCGGCGCTTGAGGAGCGAGACGCGGTCGACCATCAGGGTGCCGTCGAGGTGGTCGTACTCGTGCTGCACGGCGATGGCGAGCAGCCCCTCGGCCTTGAGCTCGAAGACCTTCCCGTCGAGGCCGGTGGCGCGCACGGTGACCTTCTCGGCGCGCTCGATCTCCTCGTGGATGCCCGGGAAGGAGAGGCAGCCCTCCTCCCAGACGGTCTCGCCCTCGCGGTGGATGATCTCGGGGTTGATGAAGTAGTGCAGCTCGCTCGGGTCGTCGGTGCCGGAGGCCACGTCGATGACGAACACCTTGAGGGAGACGCCGATCTGCGGCGCCGCGAGGCCGACGCCCGGGGCGGCGTACATCGTCTCGGCCATGTCTTCACAGAGCGCGCGGACCTCGTCCGTGACCGCGGTCACCGGCTCGGCCTTCACGCGCAATCGCTTGTCTGGATAACGGAGAATCGTTCGGATGGACATTGACCTTCACCTGTCCAGAGGACCTGCGGAGAACTAACGCGAGCAACCGTTGTTCGCAACCTGCGAGCCGCAGCCCGCTCGTGTATCGTGCCACCGTGTCGAACGCAGTCACGCGAGGAATCCGGGTGCAGGTGAAGAGCCAGTATCTGCCCGAGCGGTCGCAGCCGCGCCGTCAGCAGTACGTGTTCGCGTACACCGTGACGATCCACAACGAGGGCGCAGAGACGGCGCAGCTACGGTCGCGCCACTGGATCATCACCGACGCCGACGGCAACGTGCAGGAGGTGCGGGGAGACGGCGTGGTGGGAGAGCAGCCGACGCTGCCTCCGGGGAAGAGCTTCGAGTACACCTCCGGGTGCTCGCTGCGCACCCCGCGAGGCACCATGGAGGGCACCTACCAGATGGTCAACGACGCGGGCGACCGCTTCGACGCGCGCATCGCCCCCTTCATCCTGGCGCTGCCCCACAGCCTCAACTGACCTCAGAGAACTCCTACAGCGGCGCGCGATGAGGACTGGGCGCACGGCGGCGCTGGTGGTGCGGAGGGCGCTCGGATCGCCTCGCGACGTGGCCCGCGTCCACGACGCGCTGCGAGCGGCGAGCCTCCGGGTGGGCGTCTCGCTGGCTGCGGCGCTGGGCGACGACCGCTGGGGCGTGGTGCTGCTGGCCGAGCGGCGAGGGGAGGTGGCGGGCGCGCTGGTGCTGCGCTGGGTGCGCTCGGTGGGCGACGGCCCCGAGGAGGCGCCCTCGACGGCGTGGGTGGAGCGCTGCTGGTCGGCGGACGACGACGCGACGGTGGTGGAGGCGCTGCACGAGGCGGCCTTCGCCGAGGCCGGGGCGAGGGGCATCGAGGCCCTTACGGGAGCCTTCCCCGCGCTGGGCACCGAGGCTCCCTCGGAGGCGGTGGCGGCGCTCCCCGCGGAGGCGGTGGAGGGCCCCGAGCGCACGCTGGTCGAGGGGGTCCGCGCGAGGGTGGCGGCCTCGGCTGCGGCGCAGGAGATGGCGACGCTCTGGAGCGGGGCGCAGGCCTTCCGGGCGCGCTGGACGGCCGACCGGTCGAGGCTCCAATGGACGACCGAGGGGGGCATCGGATCGCGCGAGACCGACGACGGCGACGCGCTGCGCTTCGACGAGGCGACGCGTCGGCTGAGGGAGGTGTGGCTGACGCGTCCGCCGAGGGTGGCCTTCGACGAGGACCTCTGGCGCGCGGCGATGGCCCTCCCGGCGGAGCAGGGCGCGCTCACGCTGGTGGAGGGGGAGGGCTTCGCGCTGCCGGCGATGGAGGTCGGGGTCTTCGACCTCGGGCTCACGGGCTACGTGGCGCTGAGGGCGGAGGCCTTCGAGGCGGGCGCGGTCGCGCTCTCCCGATGGACGGCGCTGGCGGTCTCCCCGGAGATCGGGCTGCTCTTCGACGAGGGCGGGCGGTGGTCCGGATGGAGGGTGCGCGACCCGGTGGCGAGGGTGCGCCCGATGGGCTGGCCCGAGATGCGGGAGATGCCCCCATCCGGGAGGGCGCGGCGCGCGAGGCGCTGACGGCGCTGCTCTACGACTGGATGTGCATCGACGCGGGCGCGAGGGTGCGCCCCGACCTGGCCACGGACCCGGACGACATCGCCCACATGGTGTCGCTGCGGGCCCGCGCCCGGGCGCTCGCCGAGTCGGCGAAGCTCGTCGGCGACGACGCGGTCGCGGGCGTGGCGGCCGACATCGCGGCGCACGTGCACTGGAGCTGGGGGTTCTTCCGGGTACCGGAGTGATCCGGCGAGGGAGCCTTTAGCGGGCGATGGAGACGGCGCCCTCGCCGAGCAGGCGCCGGAGCAGGGTGACCTTGCCCGGGTCGTCGAGGTCGTCGCCCAGGTCGGCCATGCGAAAGGGCCCCTCGTGGGTGAGGGCCGCGGTGAGCATCGGGGCGACCGCCGCGGGCCACCGGGTGCTGCGGCCGTCGACCGTGAGCACCAGCGCCTCGCCGTCGAGCGCGACCTCCGCGTGCACTCCGCCTCGGCGGGCGAAGACCGTCTCCGCGTTGATCGGGGTGACGGCGTCGATCATGAGGCCGGGGAGGTGCTCCTTGTGGTCGCGGTCGAACTGCGCGAGCAGGCGAGGGCTCACGTCGTCCCAGCGCATCGACTCGATGAGCCGGTCGACCCTCGCTCGCATGGCCTCGCGGAGCGCGTCGACGCTGGCGTCGGAGCGCAGCGCCCCGAGGGGGAGACCCGCGCGCAGATCGGGGTCGACGATCGCCTGCGCGGCGAGGGCCTCGAGCAGCACCTCGGACCAGCGGAAGGCGTGCAGCCCGATGGTCACGTGCATCGATGGACCGTCGTCGACGGCGACGGCGTCGTGCATGAGCCCGCGAGGGATGTAGAGCACCCCGCCAGGCTGGAGGAGGAGCTCGGCGGTGCGCTCGCCGGGCTTCGTCGCGGCGGGATCGAAGCGCTCGCCGCGCATGGGCAGCCCCTTCGGGCTGTCGTAGAGGCGCCACTGCTTCTGGCCGATCACCTGCACCAGGATCACGTCGTGGCTGTCGTAGTGGGCCGCGAACCCCTGGGCGCCGCCGCGGGTGAGGTAGAGGTTGGCCTGGGCGTGGACGCGGAGCTCGGCCTCGAGCTGCGAGAGAGCAGGGAGCGCACGCCGGGGTCGAGCTGGTCGAGGTTGTTGATGATGATGGTGGCGCCGGCGGCGAAGAGCCGGGCGACGCGGATCGGGTCGATGAGGGCGTCGCCGTCCGTGTAGTCCGTCGGCCTCGACGGGCTGGCGGCGTTGACCAGGGAGACGTCGGGGGCGGCGGTTGACGCGGGTGGAGAGCATCGCGTCGACGCCCTCGAGCGAGATCAGCGAGGCGCGCGCCTCGTCGGGTCGCCCGAGGACGTGGAGGTGCTCACGTTCCCAGTGGTGGTCGAGGAAATGCTGGAGGCTGTGCGGGGCGATGAGGCCCGCCAGGGTGGGAAAGCGCTCGCTCATGGGGAGTGGAGGAGGGGAGTGGAGGGCTCAGCGGCAGCGGCGGCCGCGGCCCGCGCCGTCGGCGTAGCGCCCGCTGTCGGAGTCGGTGCAGTGCGAACCGTCCGCGCGGCCACGCCATGGCGCCGGGCAGTGTGGAGTCCGTCGCCGCGGCCAGGGCGCACCGCCGCGCCCGCCGCCGCCGCGGCCGCAGTTGGACTCGTCGCCGGAGTCGGAGTCGGTGAGGCCGGTGTGGCCGCGGCCCACGCCGTCCGCGTAGCGTCCGCCGTCAGAATCGGTGCGCCCTGTGCGGCGCCGGCATGCCTCGGCGTCTTCGGGCTTGAGCACCACGACGCCGATGGCCGCGCCGATGAGGGCGCCGATGGAGGCGAGCGCCGAGCGCCGGTGCACCGTCGGTACCTCCGTGATGTCCGAAGGATCGAGGGTGATGGGCTTCTTTTCCGACGGGTCGTTGTTGGCCACGCTGCGTGCCTCCTCCAGAAGGATTTGTTGGGTCCCTCAGCCGACAAGTTTCACACCCCACGGCGCAGGTTGTCAACGAGCTTTCTCGGGTCGGCGGGCGAAAGCTGACTGAGCCCGGAGAGGAGGGTGGCGGTGAATATCTGGCGTTACGGGGCGCCCGCGGCGATCCAGTCACGGACGAGGGCGATGAGCGCGGGGGCAGCGGGTCGGCGGCCTGGGGGGCATCCGCGAGCCGCAGGGCGGAGCGTCCTCGGAGATCTTCCGATAGAGCAGGCTGGCGGCGGGGTCGCCGGGGACGACGCGCACGAGGCCCTGGTCGCGGCACGCCACGCCCATGGCGGCGACGCCGCGCAGGGAGGTGCGTGGGAAGTCCTCGTCGAGGCGCATGCGACCGGTGGGCTCGGCGCTCGCGTGGCAGCTCGGGATGGCGCAGTGGGGGCGCAGCACGAGGGCCTCGATGGTGGCGAGGGTGGGTCCGGCGTCGGGGGTGGCGTCAATCGGGACATCGCTTGCGACATCGATGGAGATGTCGCTGCCGACATCGATGGGGGCATCGGCGCTGGCGTCGGTGGTGGCGGCGGGCTCGGACGAGCAGCCGAGTGCGAGCGCGAGTGCGAGCGCGGCGGGGAGGCTGAGGGTGCGCTTCATCGGGTTGGCCGGGGGGGCGAGGGTGGAGGGGTGGGGCCGGCGTCGGCGCCGAGGGAGGCGAGCGCGCGGCGGGATTCGGCGACGCCGCGGCGGTCGAAGTGGGCGTTGAGCTGGAGGGCGTCGGAGAGCAGCGAGCGGGCCTCGGCGCGGTCGCCGCGCGCGAGGGCGATCATCCCGCCGTGAAACAGGAACCTCGCCTCGGGCGTGTTGAGCCGCCGCGCCCGCGCGGACATGGCCTGCGCCTCGTCGAGCTGGCCTGCGCGGAGCAGCGCCCAGGCGAGGGCGTCCTGGGTGTAGACGTCGTCTTCGCGGTGGGTGAGCTCGCGGCGGGCGAGGGCGACGGCGGCGTCGTGCTCGACGTCGCGGTTGGCGTAGAAGAGGCTGAGGGTGCGCGGGTCGGAGCGGCGGCCGGCGCGCTCGAGCTGGGCGGTGACCTCGCGGGCCTCGGGGGCGCGGCCGGCGGCGTCGAGGGCCTCGGCGAGCGCGGCGAGGTGCTCGGTGATGGAGCTGCCGCGCACGGCGGCCTGGTAGTGGGTGATGGCCCCGGCGAGGTCGCCGCGGGCCTCGGCCACGCGCCCGAGCCCGAGGTGCGCGGGCGGGTGATCGGGGAAGAGGCGCATCGCGCTCTCGAAGTGCTGCGCGGCCTGGTCGAGGTCGTCGATGCCGAGGTAGAGGTTGCCGAGCTGGGCCGCGGTCCAGGCGACGGTCTCGGGGCTGCGGGGCGAGCCTGCGGCGACGGCGCGCTGGCCGACCTCGATGGCCCCTTCGATGTCGCCGAGCAGCCAGCGCATCCACGACGCGCGGGCGTACGAGGCGAGGTTGGGGCGCATGTCGTTCATGCGCTGGTAGGCGCGCTCGGCGGCGGCGTAGTGGCCGACCTCCATCTCCGCGTCGCCGAGCACGCCGTAGGTGGCGGAGCTGTTGGGGTGCCGGTCGATGATGCGCTGGGCGGCGTCGCGGCCTCGCGGAAGCGATGGTCCTGCATGAGCAGGTGGGCCTGGAGCTGGAGGCGGTGGCGTCGTCGCGGTCGATGCGCAGGGCGCGGTCGACGGCGTCACCGGCCTGCTCGTACCAGCTGGGATCGGAGCGCTCGCGGGCCTTGCGGATGAAGGCCTGCGCGAGCTCGATGAGGGGGCGGGTGCGCCGTGGGTTGGCCCGCGCGGCGCGCTGGATGGATGGCGGTGTCGACGGCCTGGTCGCCCAGGACCGGGGGCGAGCGCGCCGGTGGTGTCCTCGACCGGCGGACCGGCGTCAGGGCGGGCAGTGGTTGCGCCGCTGCGGGGCGCCGGGGGGGCGGGGTCGCGGCACGCGGGCAGGAGCGCCGCGAGGGAGACGGCGAGGAGTGCGGCGCGGTGGGTCATCGGGGAGGATCGTAGGGGGAGGGTGGACCCCGGCGCCCGTCAAGCGGGGCGCCGGGTCCCCAGCGCGTCACGGGGCGCGGGGGGCTCGATGCGCTGGGTGCGCGGGCTCGCTGCCGGGGCGGGGGATCGCCACGTACGGGAAGGTGTTGGTGAACCCGACGTCGTTGCCGTCGACGCCGTCGCGAAGGGGATGGCGTTGATGTTCGGGAGGCTGTTGAGCACGTAGCGGAGCTCGATGTCGACGACGTCGTCGAAGAGGCGGCGCCCGTTGGGGAAGCCGTTGAGGTCGCCGCCCGCCGCGCCGAGCGCGCTGGTGCCCGCAGGGAGGGTCGGGCGGCCGGCGGTGGTCGGGGAGCTGCGCCGGGGTCGTGCGCACGTTGAGGCGCAGCAGGTCGGCCGGCGTGAGGCCGCGGTGGGCACGCCCCGGATGAGGCCAGGGGCGCCGGTGATGAGCGCGAACATGTCGTTGGCCACGGGGGCGTGACGGTGCGGTCGGGGCCACGTAGCCCGCCGCCGCGCGGCAGGCCGGCGTGCCGTACAGGGCCTGGGCGTAGGTCGGGAGCGACGGCACCAGGAGGAAGCCGCCGAAGTTCGTGACGTCGTCGGTGGCGGGCGCGCGGTTCCAGAAGTCCTTCTCGGCGAGGGGGATGAGCACCTCATTGACCAGGGGGATGCCCAGGCGCGACACCTGGACCCACTGGCCCTGGTTGTCGTCGAGGCAGCGCTGCACGAAGCGCTGCGGGAGCGGGCGCATGCGGCCGCGGAGGGTGCTGTTGCAGTCGCGGCGGATGGTCACCCGGGGGCGGCTGGCGGTGGCGTACACGCCGATGACGTTGCCGACGTTGGTGGCGTCCGCGGGCGTGCCGTCGCGCACGACCTGGGCGATCGGGAGCTGGAGCCCGATCATGTGGAAGTTGTAGCCCGAGAGGGTGTCGACGCCGCCGCCGCGCGCGCCGAAGCCGGGCTGGAAGGTGGCGTCGTCGAAGATGGCGCCGAGGTCGGCGAAGAAGGGGTCATCGCGCGGCCCCGCGAAGGCCCGGCCCGCGCCGGTGGCCGAGACGCCGCCGGTGAGGTTGGTCACCGCCATGTTGGCGATGGTGGTGTACGCGCTGTCGTTGGTCGCGGGCTGTCCGCCGGTGCCGAAGGCGAAGCGCCCGGCGTAGGTCGGGGCGACGGGGATGCCCGTGCCGACGACCGTCGCGGCGCCGTTGACCACGCGGGTGACGTCGTAGGTCTGGACCCGCAGCGCGGGCCCGGGGTTCGCCACCGTGGGCAGCGTGGTGAACTGGCCGACGTTGTTGAAGAAGGTGCCGGCCGCGCCGGGAGCCCGCCTTGTTGTTGGTCGTGGTGGTGAAACGGATCTGGTAGACGACGTCGTTGGCGTTGCCGTCGCCGTTGTTGTCGATCTTGATCTCGTAGAGCACGTCGTCGGAGAAGTGCAGCCAGTTGGGGCCGCTGGCCGGGTCTTCGAACCCGATGTAGCCCGCGATGATCGTCACGGTGCCGTTGTTCTCGGGCGAGGTGAAGGCCCAAAGGTCGGTGTTGTCGGCGACCGCGTCCTCCGCGATGAGCGGCGCCTCGCGGTGGCTGGAGGCGTCCGCGGCGTGCGGCCGGAGCCCCGTCGAGGCCAGGGTCAGCAGCAGCGCGGCGCCGAGCTTCGTCTTCGTCGTCATCTTCGTTCTCCTCTTTCGATTCCGCTTCTTCTGTCAGGTCTCTTGAAGTCTCGTCGTCGGGGCTCAGCGCGCCGTGAACACCGCGCCCCAGGAGCTCGCCGCCATGTCCGTCGCCGTGTCGTCCGCGATGCCGTAGATGTCCGCGTTGCGCGCGCGCGCCACGCCCGTGGGCGAGGTGAGCGGCGCCCCGAGCGCCATCGGCGACATCGCCCCCATGCCGTCGACGCCCACCCAGGTCAGCCGACCGGGGCCCGTCTCCACGTCCCAGCCCGCCACCAGCAGCCGCCGCTCGTCGCGCGAGAGCGCGATGCCCGCCGGGTGGCTCATGCGCAGGCGCCCCACGACGCGCGCCGGCGCGCCCCCCATCGGGATGCGGAACACCGCCCCGAGCCCGCTGTCGGCCCGGCCGTCGGTGACGTAGGCCGTGCCGTCGGCCGCCACCGCGAGCGCCGACGGGTCGCGCAGCGCGCCGCCCATCGTGAGCACCGTGACCGCGCCGCCGGTGGCCGCCATGCGCGCCACCACCGGGGTGCCGTCGTCCTGCGCCGCGATGAAGGTCAGCTGCGCGGGGGTGCCGTGCACCGCCACCGCGCGCGGGCGCCGCAGGGCGCCGATGTTGAGCGCCGTCGCGGCGCCGCCCTCGGTGGGCAGGGAGAGCAGCGCGCCCTCCTCGGTGCCGACGTTCATCATCGCCCGGTTGGCGGCCTGGTCGGCGATGTAGAGCCGGTTGTCGTCGGCCGCGATGGCCAGGCCCGTCGGGAACACCAGCGTCACGCCCGTGACGGGCACCGCCGTCGGCGCCGTGCCGCCCCCCGCGCTGCGGAAGAGCGTCGCGACCCCGTTGGGCGTGCGCGCCGTGAAGTACGACGTCGCCCCGGAGGCCGTGAGCACCACCGTCAGTGGCGTCGAGAACGACGCGTTGCGGGTGAGCACCACCGGCGCGCCGGGGATGGCCGAGGGCGGCGCGTCGGGCGGCACGTCGACGGTCATCGGCACGTCGGGCACCACCGGGACGTCGGGCACCACCGGGACGTCCATCGGGCTCCCGCTGTCGGTGCCCGCGTCGGCCCCGGTGTCCGTCGTGACCACGTCGGCGCCCGCGTCGGCCCCGGTGTCCGTCGTGACCACGTCGGGGCCTGCATCCGCCGGCGCCGCGGGTCGTCGGGCAGCCCCCGACCGCCCCCGCCAGGAACAGCGCCGTCACCGCGCCGAACCTCTGGGTTCGTGTACTCATCACTTCCTCCGCTCCTCTTCCACTCTGTCGAT
>JADJAE010000074.1 GCA_016704445.1 Deltaproteobacteria bacterium | reverse complement strand
GTCGCGGGTGGCGACCAGGGCAGGGAGCGCCGGTGAGGCACCCGAGTCGTCGAGGTCGATGGGGCTGTGGGCGACGCCGTCGGTGACGCTGCTGCCGTCTCGATCGAGGGGGAGGAGGCGCAGGCGTGGGGTGTCCGTCGCGGTGAGGATCGACCACGAAGGCCACGAGCCCGCCATCGGCGCGCCGGGCGAGGGCGGGCGACGCCGGGAGGCCGGGCGTGAGCGAGGCGACCGCGAGGGGATCACCGGCTTCGCAGCGGGGCATCGCGGGGGCGGCGAGCGCCCGGACGACGGTGGAGGTGTCCGCGGGGGGAGGGGCCTCGGGCATCGCGACCGTGGTGGGGGGCACCGGCCGGGGGGCGCTGCGGCACGCGGCGAGGACGAGAGCGAGAGGCCGATCGGGTGGGGGCGTCGCACGGGGGTGTTTTGAGCGACACCGGGGGAGGGGGGAAGTTCCCGGCAGGAGGCGATGGCTTTCCCCCCGATCAGCCCGTGAGCTCGGCCAGCACCTTCGCCGCGTGCCCGGCGGCCTTCACGTTGGGGTACGCCTTCACCACGGTGCCGGCGCCGTCGATGACGAAGGTGCTCCTCAGCACGCCCTCCACCTTCTTGCCGTACATGGTCTTCTCGCCCCAGGCGCCGTAGGCCTTGTGCACCGCCAGCTCGGGGTCGCTGAGCAGCGCCACCTTGAGCCCGTACTTGTCCCTGAATTTACAGTGGCTCTTCACGGTGTCTCTCGACACCCCCAGCACGGTCGCTCCAGCCTTTGCGAACTCGTCGGCCAGGGCCGTGAACTCGTTGGCCTCCACGGTGCAGCCCGGGGTGTCGTCCTTCGGATAGAAGTAGAGCACCAGGGTGCGTCCCTTGAAGTCGTCGAGGGAGACGTCGCTCCCCGAGTCGGACGGCGCCTTGAACGTCGGCGCCGCGTCGCCTGCCTTCACCATGTCGATGTCCCCTCTATTTCGCTGAACGACTAACGAACGCTGATCTGCCCACCCGCGCGGAGCTGCGTCTCCAGGCGCACGGCCCCCTTGGCGGTCTTGCTCGCTAGCTGCGCCGTGATCTGGAACTTCAGCACCAGCACCTCGTCGTCGCGCACGTGCTGCACGATGACGTTCTTCAGCCTGGGCTCGTACTGGAGGATCGTCGCCCGGATCGACCGCTGCAGCGTCTGGATCGCCTCGGGGAAGGTGTGCATGAGGTCGGTGAAGTCGACCACGCCGAAGTCCATCGCGGCGGGGCACTCGCCCTGCCGGGTGTTGAGCAGCCCCCGCAGGTGCTCGATGATCGACTCGACGTCGTTCTCCGTGCGGGTGCGGGTGATGTCCTTCGCAGAGATCCGTGAGAGCAGTCCGCGTCCAGCCATTGGGATGGGCGGCACTATACGCCCTCCCCTCTCTCGGGGCGCTCTCTCCCGCGCGGCGGGGCAGAGCTCTCCCGATGCCGGAGACGGTTCTGGAGAAGTATTGCTTCGCTGAACGGCACCGTGCGATTCTCCGCCCGAATCCGTGGCGGTGCGGACTTCTGGTGCCGCGCCATCGCCGCTGGGGAAGGTCGATCAACGTGCGTAGAACGGGTAGCAAACAGGGTCTCCGAGGACTGCTCGCCTGCCTCGCGCTCGCGCCCATGGTCGCGACGTGCAGCAGCACCCCGCGCCTCCCCACACAGCCGGCCACCTGCAACCTGCCGCAGAACATCGGGCTGGTGCTGCGCGGCTCCGAGCGGCTCAACCCCAACGACGACGGGCGCTCGCTCCCGGTGGTCGTCCGCATCTATCAGCTCAAGTCCGGCGCGCGCATGGAAGAGGCCGAGTTCGAGGGCGTCTGGCGGCGCGACCGCGAGGTGCTCGCCGACGACATCCTCAAGATGGACGAGATGTATCTCTATCCAAACCAGCGCATGGCCCGCACGTTTCGCCGCGACCCCGCGGCCACCCACGTCGTCGCCGTCGCCATCTTCCGCCACCCCGCGGGCCAGGCATGGCGCACCATCTACGAGCTCCCGCCCCCTCCCGGCGACGAGCGCTGCGCCGCGCAGTCCGCCGACCCCACGGCCAGCCCGCCGCCGGTGCGCGACGCCCGCTACGTCTTCTACCTCGAAGACTATTACATCGAGCCCGGCACCGACGAGCCGCCCACCGACGCGGGCGTCCGTGACAGCCGCGGTCGGCTGCGCCTGCCCAGCACCCTGCCGGGTCGCCCGTCGGTCCCGTCGGTGAGCAGCCCCCCGACGCTCCCCAACGTGCCCAACCTCCCTGGCGCGCCGACGCTCCCCGGCGCCCCCACAGCGCCCACCGCGCCGACGCTCCCCAGCGCCCCGAGCGCCCCGTCGCTGCCCAGCGCCCCGACGGTCACCCCGCCGTCCATCTCGATGACCTCGCCCATCGCGGTGCGCGAGGTCCGCGCATGAGGGTTCCGCAGCGCGTCATCTGGTCGGAGGGGATGTTCATGTCCCCGCAGCACCTGCAGCAGCTCGACCGCTACCACGAGGGACTGCTCGAGGCGCGGCTCTCCGCGCTCAGCGCCTACGACTGGGGCGTCGTGTCGCTGGAGATCGACGAGCGGGCGCTCGTGGCCGGCCAGGTGCGCGTGCAGCGCTTCGAGGGCGTGCTCCCCGACGGCCTGCCCATCGCCTTCGACGGAGCGCACCCCGAGGCGCCCGCCGTGCGGCCCATCGAAGGCTACTTCGCCCCGACGCAGCGCGTGCTGGAGGTCTTCCTCGCGGTGCCCGCCGAGCGAGACGGATCGCCCGTGGTGGCCCCGAGCACCGTGCCCACCCAGGGGATGCGCTTCTTCACCGCGCAGCGCGCCGTGGTCGACGCCGCGGGCGGCGCGCAGGACGTCGCCGTGGCCTTCGCGCAGCGCCACGTGACGGTGCTCTTCGGCACCGAGAGCCGCGACGACTTCGAGGCCATGAAGATCGCGGAGATCGTCCGCGACGGCGCCGGGCAGCTCGCGGTGCGCGCGGAGTTCATCCCCTCCATCCGCCGCATCGGGGCCTCGTCGTGGCTGATGGGCAGCCTTCGACGGCTGCTCTCCCTCATGGCCGCCAAGCAGAACTCCCTCTCCGAGCAGCGCCGCCAGCGCGACGCGGCGACGGTGGAGTTCACCGCCGCGGACATCACCCGCTTCCTCCTGCTCAACGCGATCAACTCGTACCTCCCGGTGGTCAACCACCTGTGCGAGCGCGGCGACACGCCCCCGGAGGACGCGTACCTCTTCCTCTGCCAGCTCGCCGGGGCGCTCTCGACCTTCGCCTCCGACGCGAAGTTCTCCCCGACCACGCTGCCGAAGTTCCTCTACACCGAGCTTCAGACCACCTTCGCCGAGCTCATCGAGCGCATCACCGTGCTGCTCAACCTCACGGTGCGGGAGCAGTACATCGTGGTGCCGCTCCAGAGCCGCGAGGACGGGCTGCACTTCGGCAAGCTCGACGACGAGCGCCTCGTGCGCGGCGCGCAGTACGTCCTCTCGGTGCGCTCGCAGCAGCCCGAGCAGACGGCGGCCGAGCAGATCCCGCAGCTCTCCAAGATCGCCGCCTGGAGCGACGTCACCTCCATCGTGCAGAGCGCCCTCCCGGGCGTGGCGCTGCAGGTGACCTACCGCCCGCCGCCGGAGATCCCGCCACGCGCCGGGGTCCTGTATTTCATGCTGAACCAGAGCGGTCAGTTCTGGCGCAACGTCTCGGGCGAGCAGACCATCTCGATCTACCTGCCCCCGCCGTACGACCCCGCGAACATCAAGCTCGAGCTGCTCGCGATCCCCAAGCCCGCGGCCGCCCAATAACGCCTTCCGCCACCGGAGTACCCCACCGGCATGGACCGAATCGACGATCTCACCGCGGATGTCTTCAACTTCCTGATCCAGCTCCGGCGGCTGGACGCCAACGCACAGCCGCCGCCGGAGACCGTCCTGCAGCGCCTCCGCACGCTCATCGACACGATGGGCAAGCGGGCGGCCGACCTCGGGTTCTCCCGCGAGGACGTGCTGGAGATCACCTACGCCATCGTGGCGCTCGCCGACGAGGCGGCGATCTACGCGGGCGGCAACCTGCGGCAGTACTGGATGCAGCGGCCGTTGCAGCTCCAGTACTTCAACGAGAACGTCGCCGGGGAGAACTTCTTCGCCCGGGTCATGGCCCTGCGGCAGGACGCGCGGCGCATCGACGTCGTGCGGGTCTACTACACCTGCCTCGTGCTCGGCTTCCAGGGGAAGTACCGGGTGCGCGGCGGCGAGGCCGAGCTCGCGGCCATCATGGATCAGCTCGCGGGTGACCTCTCCCGCGCCGGTCTCCTGGGCCCGGAGCTTCTCTCCGTGCACGGCGACCGCCCGGCCGGCGAGGTGCGCTCCCGCTCCCGCGCCGACCTCCCGGTGGTGGGCCTCGCGGCCGCCGCGGTGGTCATCTCGCTGGTGCTCTACGTCGGCCTGCGCATCTCGCTCAGCGGCGAGGTCAGCACCGTCCTCAACCGCATCGCCCAGTTCGTTCACTGAGAGAGGGCGACCCACGTGTTCAAGTACATCTTCGCGTTCCTGGTCGTCGCGATCGCCTGGGCGGCGGCGCTGGTCCTCAAGGACAAGCTCCCGCACGGCTTCGACATCGCCATCGTCGTCACCGTGCTCACGGTGCTCGCGCTGGTGGGGCTGGTGCTCTACCGCAAGTACCGCGCGCGCAAGGCCGCCCGGGAGATCGAGAAGGCCCTCAACGCCCAGGCTGACGAGCACGCCCGCACGGTGCGCCCGGAGCAGCAGGCGGAGGTGCGCGCGATGCAGGCGGAGGTCACCCGCGCCATCGCATCGCTCAAGTCGTCGAAGCTCGGCAAGAGCGGCGCCGAGGCCCTCTACGCGCTGCCCTGGTACGTCATCATCGGCCCGCCCGGATCGGGCAAGACCACCGCGCTCCGCAACTCGGGGCTCCAGTTTCCCTACGCCTCGCAGAGCGGCGGCGGGGTGAAGGGCGTCGGCGGAACCCGTAACTGCGAGTGGTGGCTCACCAACGAGGCCGTGCTGCTCGACACCGCCGGCCGCTACATGACCGCGGACGACGACCGCGACGAGTGGCTCTCCTTCCTCGACATGCTCCGCAAGAACCGCCCCGAGAAGCCGCTCAACGGCGTCATCGTGGCGGTGAGCGTGGCCGACCTGCTGGGCGCCCGCGAGCACGAGATCGAGAACATGGCCAAGCGGGTGCGAGAGCGCATCGACGAGGTGATGGGCCAGCTCCAGATGACCATGCCGATCTACTTGCTGTTTACCAAGTGCGACCTCGTCGCCGGGTTCAGCGAGTTCTTCGGTGACCTCCGCAAGAACGAGCGCGGCCAGATCTGGGGCTTCACCTGGCCCCTCGGCCAGCAGCTCGCCTCGCCGGGCGCGTCATTCGGCGAGCGCTTCGACGAGCTCGTGAAGGTCATCGACCAGCGGAAGTTTCGCCGCCTCGCGGGCGAGCAGAAGCTCGAGGTGCGCGAGCAGGTGTTCCAGTTTCCGCAGCAGTTCGCGGGCGTGAAGCAGAACCTCGCGGACTTCGTCGAGAACCTCTTCTCGACCAACGTCTACCAGGGGGCGCCCAACTTCCGCGGCGTGTACTTCACCTCCGGAACGCAGGAGGGCCGGCCCATCGACCGGCTCACCCAGAAGCTCCGCGACACCCTCGGCCTGCCGCAGACCGCGGCCCCCACGCAGGTGGTCACCGAGGCCAAGAGCTTCTTCCTCCGCGACGTGTTCGCCCGGGTGGTCTTCCCCGACGCCGACGTCGCATCGCGCAGCCCCGAGGAGATCCGCCGACAGCGGCGGCAGCGCTACCTGCTCGCCGCGGGCGCCTTCGCCACGGCGCTGCTCATCCTCACCATCCCCGCGATCGCGTACGTGCAGAACCGCGACTTCGTCCGCGAGGCCGGGGTCGAGGTCGAGCGCATCGCCGCCAACGCGGGGCAGGCCAACGCCGCGCCCCTCACGCTGGCCGAGCTCGAGCCCGTGCGCGCGCGCGTCGAGCAGCTCCGCAAGTGGGAGAGCGGGACCGAGATGGTGCCGCTCTACATGCGCTTCGGGATGTACAAGGGCACGGAGATCTACCCCCGCATCTCGCAGCTCTACTCCACGGCGCTGCGCCGCCGGGTCATCGAGCCCCTCGCGGCGCGCGACCTCCGTAGCATGCGCGACTTCGCCGCGAGCCACCCGGGCGGGACCGTCCCGACGCAGCCCGAGCGCACCGCCCAGTACGAGGTGCTGAAGACGCACATCCTGCTGAGCCCCGCGACGCCGCGCGCCGCAGGCGAGCCCGCGACCACCGCGCAGAAGCCCTTCCTCACCCGCGCGCTGGTCTCCGCCTGGGGACGCGGCGCCAATCCCTCGCCGGCCGACCTGGCGGCGATGAACGCCAACGTCGCGGCCTACATCGACCAGCTCGCCGACCGCACGCAGGAGCTCGCGCTCCCTCGCGACGCCAACGCGGTGCGCTCGGTGCGCGAGGTGCTCAACCGCACGTCGAGCGTCGACCTCGCGCTCGAGGGGATCATCCACGCCGTCGAGCCCATGGGCTTCGACGTGACACTGGCGAGGGCCATCGGCCGCTCGCCGGAGCACATCTTCCAGGTGGGTCCGATGGAGGGCCGCACGGTGCGCGGCGCCTTCACCCGCCGCGGCTGGGAGGAGTACGTGCGCGAGCGCCTCAACGCCGCGCCGGAGGAGATCGTCGGCGAGGCCTGGGTGCTCGGGCAGAACCCCAACATCGCCCGCGCCGAGCGCCTCGCGGACGCCCTCGCGGACGTGCGATCGCAGTACTTCCAGCAGTACATCGCCGAGTGGCGAAACTTCCTCGCCAGCATGCGGGTGCGAGAGCCCAACGACCCCAACATGGCCCTGCAGATGCTGCAGTGGTTCACCCAGGGCGGCGCGCCGGCATACGAGTTCCTGATGCGCACGGTGGCCACCAACACCCGGCTGCTCGACCCCGACGCCGTGGCCGCCAACGCCGCGGGCACCAGCCTCCTCGGGGCCGCCGCGCAGGCCGCCAGCTCACGGCTCCAGTCGCAGGGCCGCACCGGCATGGCCGCGGCCGGCGCCACCCAGGCCGCGCTCCAGGCCCGCCAGGGTCAGTCCGGCGCCGTCCCCGACACGCGCCGCCGCCGCGAGGACGTCGAGAACGACGCCCTGCTTCACGGCATGGTGGACTTCGGCGTGCCCCCGACGCCTCCGCCCCCGCCGGTGGGCTCGACCACCCCTCCGCCCCCGCCCGCGCCTCCGGGGCCGACCCCGCTGCGCGAGTACCAGGAGCAGCTCGCCTTCGTGCGCGACGCCCTGCAGACCCACGTGGACAACCCCGTGGCCCCGACGGCGCCGCTGCTCACGGCGCTCCAGACCGCGCAGACCCGCGTCGAGGCGCTCATCAACGGCGCCGCCGTCGACGCCCGGCCCGTGCTGCGCAACCTGCTCCCGCCGCCCATCGAGTTCACCGTGCGCCGCGCGACCGGCGCGCTCGCCGGGGCGGGCTCCGACCGCTGGTGCAGCGCCGTGGTGGTGCCCTACGCCCGCACCCTGCACAACCGCTACCCCTTCGCGGCCGGCGGCCAGGACGCCGCCCTCAGCGACGTCGCGGATTTCTACCGTCCCACGCGAGGCGCGGTGTGGGCGTTCTATACCGAGGCGCTCACCTCCGACATCGCTCGGCAGGGCGATCAGTACGACTTCGTCACCCGCCTCGGCAGTGACATGTCCGACAACTGGCGCCCCGAGCTGCGGAGCTTCCTCAACCGCTCGCAGGACCTCTCGACGGTGCTCTTCCCCGCCGGCTCCGACGCCCCGAGGGTGGACTTCGAGGTGCGCCTCCGCGCGACGCCCTCCATCGCCGAGCTGACCTTCACGGTCGACGGCGAGACGCTCCAGTACCGCAACGGCCCGCCCGAGTGGCGGCAGTTCCACTGGCCCGGCGCCGGGACGCAGCGCGGCGCCAAGATCCGCGCCCGCGGCATCAACGGCACCGACGAGACCATCGAGCAGGAGGGCGAGTGGGGCCTCTTCCGCCTCTTCGAGGCGGGCGTCGTCCGCGGCGCCCCCGAGGCCCGCATCTTCTCGGTGGTCTGGCGCCTCCGCGACCAGGACATCGAGGTCGGCGTGGACATCCGCCCCGCCCGCAGCGAGAACCCCTTCTTCGGCGTGCCCCGCGCGGACAACGCCTCCACGGGCCGCTTCCTGCTGCCCTTCCGCGCCGAGGGCGTGACCGCCCCGCACCCCATCGCCCGGCGCGGCCGCTCGTGCAACCTCTCCGGCGTGCCGGGGATGCCCTCCGCCCCCGCGGACGATGACAGCTCCTCCTCCCGCCGCCGCCGTCGCCGCCACCGCAGCGGCGGCTGATCCACCCCTAGCGAAGCATCAACCCCAATGGGATCCGTCGCGGCCGAACGGGATGCGCTCGGGGTCTACGGGAAGATCCCCGCGCAGGGGGACTTCGTGCGCATCAACGCCTCCGACGACGCCGCCCAGGCGCTCGACCTCTGGGTGCAGGAGGCCCTGGAGACCCTCGGGCGCATGGGCGTCCCCTTCCCGACGGAGCCGCTCTACTTCCTTCACCACGGCGGGCACCCGTCGCTCCCGGCCACCATCGGGGCGATGGTCGCCAGCCACGACCGCGTCGGGCGCGTGTACCCGATGACGGTGTTCGCCCGGGTCGACCCGGCGTGGCTCGCGACCCGCTGGTCCGGCGCCCCGCTGGGCTACGGGCTCTTCCTCCGCGACGCCACGCGCATCCTCCGCGACCTCAGCCGCGCCGACGCGCAGCTCCTCACGGCGTGGACCCGCAACCTCCGGCTGCCGTCCCCGCAGGACCTCGCGCAGGTCGACGTGGTCTGCATGCACGCGCTCCAGACCTTCTCCGCCGCGCAGGTGCTCCCGCGCATGACCGGCGACCCTCAGGCCGCCACCTGCTGGTACGCCCTCAAGACCGCCGTCGACGCGTGCGACAGCGCGAGGGTTCGCCCGGGTCGTCCGCCCATCGTGCTCGACGGGACGCTCACCGGCGACCTCGACCTCTTCGCGTGGCTCGAGCTGCTGCGCCGCCGGCTCCAGGGCGCCTTCGTCCCTACGGTGCTCTGGACCGAGTCGGCGCCCGCTCGGCTGCTCGTCTGCATGGGTGCGCCGTCGGGCTCGGTCTTACGCTACCTGGTAAACCCCGACGACGCCGCGGCGCAGCACTGGCCGCTGTGGACGCACCGCCCGGAGGCCGTCGCGCAGGCCCGGCAGTCGCTGTCGCCCGCCCACCAGGCGGCCATCGCCCAGTGGAACTCACCCCTGGAGGCTCTACTCTCGGCCCTCGGCTGGGCGTAGGTCCTCCGCTCGAACGATCGCGAACCCTTCACTCACGGTGGTCATGGACGTCGAAGAACTCCGCTCCCGCGCGCAGCCCTGGACCGCTCCCATCTCCGACGACGCCCCGGCGGGCGCCAACGCGAGCACCGACCCGCAGTACGCCGAGCTGCGCGACGAGGTGGCCAAGCGCGACTCGCCGTCGGGCGGTCAGATCCAGTGGCGCAAGGTCATCGACAACGCCACGGAGCTTCTCCAGAACCGCTCGAAGGACCTGCTGGTGGCGTCGTACATGGCCTTCGGGCTGTACACCTCCCGCGGCCTCGACGGGCTGGTCACCGGGCTCTCGGTGCTCTCGGTGCTCATCGAGGACTACTGGACCACGGCGTACCCCGAGCAGAAGCGCATGCGCGGCCGGGTCAACGCGGTCGAGTGGATCATCAAGAGCTGCGACATGGTGCTGCCCAACCTCGCGGTCACCGCCAAGGATCGCAAGACCCTGAACGACCTCGACTTCGTCGCGAAGCAGCTCGCGAAGGTGGCGCGAGACAAGTTCGCCGACGCGTGCCCCGCGATGCGGCCGCTCACCGAAGGCGTGCAGCGGCTGATGATGAACCTCCCCCCGGAGGCTGCCCCCGAGCCGCCGCCTCCGCCGCCTCCGCCGCCCCCTTCGGCCGAGCCCGTCGCCCAGGCCGCTCCGCCTTCGCCTCCTCCGCCTCCGCCTCCGCCTCCGGTCGCGGCGCCTCCGCCTCCACCGCCGGCTCCGGTCGCGGCCGCTCCGGTGGCGGTGTCGATGCCCTCGGTCGCGGTGTCGGCTCCGGCCGATGCGAGCGCCGTGGTGTCCTTCCTGTCGACGTTGGGCGGCAACATCTTCGACGCGTCGAGCACGCTGCGAAACGCCGACACCAGCAACCCCCTCTCGTACCGCATGGCGAGGATGGGGGTGTACATGCACCTCGTCGATCCGCCGCCTTCGGACGGCGGCAAGACGAAGGTACCGGCGCCGGACGCCGCGCGGCGCGCCCAGCTCGCGAAGATCGCGGAGAACTCCAAGTGGGCCGCGCTTCTCGAGGAGTCCGAGTCGGCGCTGCAGCGCTCGCGCTTCTGGCTCGACCTTCACCGCTACTCGGCGATGTGCCTCGCGGGCCTCGGCGACGAGCACAGGAAGGCCCTCGCGGAGCTGCTGCGAGAGACCGCCCTGCTGCTCAAGCGCATGCCCTCGCTGGCGGACCTCTCCTTCGCCGACGGCTCCCCCTTCGCGAGCGCCGAGACCAAGGCATGGATCGACTCCGAGGTCATGGCCGCGATGGGCGGAGGCGGAGGTGGCGGCGGGGGAATGCCGATGATGGCCGCACCGTCGGGTGGCGGCGGCCCGGCGAGGGTGGTCGTGGTGCAGGGCGGCGGTGGGGGTGACTCCGAGGACGCCGCGGTGATCAACGAGGCTCGCTCGCTGGCCTCGTCGGGCAAGCTGCCCGACGCGATCGCGATGCTCCAGGGGCGCATGGCCGGGGCGGGATCGGCCTCGGCGCGCTACCGGGTGCGGCTGGGCATCGGGCAGGTGTGCATGGCGGCGGGGCAGGTGAGCCTGGCGCGCGCGGTGTTCGAGTCGACGGAGAAGGAGGTCGAGCGCTTCGGCCTGGAGGAGTGGGACCCGGCGCTGGCCGCGGCCTCCTCCGAGGGGCTCTATGCGTGCTTGAAGTTGCTGGCCAAGGGGGGCAAGGCGCTGCCCCCGGAGGCGGGGTTGCTATATGATCGCGTCTGCCGTCTCGATCCGACGGCAGCATTGCGCCTTGGGGCTTGAACGCGGCAGAGTCGCCCGCACGCATAGCGCCGTCGGGCGGCGTTGATCACACACGGAAGGAAGATCTGGCATGTCACGAGAAGGTTCAGTTGCTCCCAAGGAGCGGGTCAACATCGTCTACAAGCCGGCGACCGGCAACGCGCAGGAGGAGGTCGAGCTCCCCCTGAAGATCATGATGGTGGGTGACTACACCCTCCGCCCCGACGATCAGCCGGTGGAGAACCGCAAGCCGATCAACGTGGACAAGGACAACTTCAACCAGGTGCTGGGCGAGCAGAAGCTCGAGCTCAACCTGGGCGTCTCCGACAAGCTCTCCAACGAGCCCGGCGCGGAGATGGCCGTCAACCTGAAGTTCAAGAAGCTCTCGGACTTCACCCCCGAGGGCGTCGCCAACCAGGTGCCCGAGATGCGCAAGCTGCTCGAGCTGCGGTCGGCGCTCAACGCCCTCAAGGGTCCGCTGGGCAACGTGCCGGCGTTCCGCAAGAAGATCCAGGGGCTGCTGGGTGACGAGGAGGGCCGCGCCAAGCTCATGCAGGAGCTCGGTCTCGGCGACAAGGGCGGCACCTGATCTCGCACCCGGCACACCAAGAAAACCCATCAAGGAACTACAGCACCCATGAGTGACCTGAAGACCCAGTCCCAGGGCGGGACGCAGACGCTGGAGCAGGGCTCGCTCCTCGACGAGATCCTCAACGAGGGCAAGATCAAGCCGAGCGAGGAGGGCTACGACGTCGTCCGCCGCGGCGTGCAGCACTTCATCGCGGAGATGCTCGCCCCCGGCCGCGCCGCCGAGCGCGTCGACAAGAACATCGTCGACGCGATGATCGCGGAGATCGACTCGCGGCTGTCCGCGCAGATCAACGCCATCATGCATCACCCTGATTTCCAGCGGCTGGAGAGCGCCTGGCGCTCGCTGAAGTTCCTCATCGACAAGGTGGACTTCCGCGAGAACATCAAGGTCGAGATGCTCAACTGCTCGAAGGAGGACCTCCTCAACGACTTCGAGGACTCCCCCGAGGTGCCGAAGAGCGGCCTCTACAAGCTGGTGTACTCCCGCGAGTACGGCACCTTCGGCGGCAAGCCCCTCGGCCTGATGGTCGGCAACTACGAGTTCGACGCCGGGCCGCAGGACATCTCGCTGATGCAGAAGATCGCCTCGGTCGCCGCGATGGCGCACGCGCCCTTCATCTCGGCCGCCGCGCCGAAGATGTTCGGCGAGGAGACCTGGGAGAACCTGCCCAACCTGAAGGACCTCAAGTCCCTCTTCGAGGGTCCGCAGTACGCCCGCTGGCACGCGTTCCGCGAGAGCGAAGACGCGCGCTACGTCGGCCTCACGATGCCGCGCTTCCTGCTGCGCATGCCCTACGGCGCCAGCACCATCCCGGTGAAGTCGTTCAACTTCGAGGAGGACGTCGTCGGCTCGCACGACAAGTACCTCTGGGGCAACGCCGCCGTCGCGATGGCCACCCGCGTGGCCGACTCCTTCGCCAAGTACCGCTGGTGCCCGAACATCATCGGCCCGCAGGCCGGCGGCACCGTCGAGGATCTCCCGCTCCATCAGTACGAGGCGATGGGCGAGATCCAGACGAAGATCCCGACCGAGGTGCAGCTCACCGAGCGCCGCGAGTACGAGCTCTCGGAGGAGGGCTTCATCGGCCTCACCTTCCGCAAGGACTCCAACAACGCGTGCTTCTTCTCGGCGAACTCCGTGCAGAAGGCGAAGTACTTCGGCCAGAGCCCCGAAGGCCGCGAGGCGGAGACCAACTACCGCCTCGGCACGCAGCTCCCGTACATGTTCATCATGAACCGCCTCGCCCACTACCTGAAGGTGCTCCAGCGCGAGCAGATCGGGTCGTGGAAGGAGCGGGTCGACCTCGAGCGCGAGCTCAACACCTGGATCGGCCAGTACGTCGCGGACATGGACGACCCCGCCCCGGGCGTGCGCTCGCGCCGCCCGCTGCGCAAGGCCTCCATCGAGGTCAAGGAGGTCGAGGGCCAGCCCGGCTGGTACCGCTGCGACCTCAAGGTGCGCCCGCACTTCAAGTACATGGGCGCGGCCTTCACGCTGTCCCTCGTCGGCAAGCTCGACAAGGAGTAATCCCCGCGGGCGGTCCTCTCGTCGGGAGATCGCCCGCCCCTTTCCCTCTCCCTCAAAACATCAACTGGTGACGTTCAGCGCGTGAGCGCGGCGATGATCTCCGCGTGCGCGGGGTACCTCGCGATGTGACCGTTATGCTGCGCCCAGCCGCTGCGTGACCACCGAGCCGATCATCCGCTCGATGATCTCGGTCGCGTTCGCCACCTTGACCCGACGCACATACGCGTCGCGACCGACCTTCGCCGCGAGGCGCCCGCAGAGCTCGTCGAGGAAACTGCTCGTCGCATGTGGGATCCCGTCGAAGTCCAGTACGAGGGCCTCTTCGCTCTGCGCGAGAAACATCTCGGCCTGCGCGCGGAGCCCCTTCGCCGTCGAGCGTTCCAGCGTCGAGGCGCAGTGATCCACGACCCGCAGGCCGCCGGCGTTCTCGATCCGCAAAGAGAGCAGCTCCATCCAGCCGGCGTCGCCGATCCATGTGTCTCCGAGATCGACCGCGCGCCGCGTGTCGAGCGAGAAGAACACCCCCGTCCCCTGGAGCGCTGGGATCGACACGAAGCCGTCGTCCCTGCCTTCTCGCAGGCGCCAGCACACGTCGCCGGTCCACACCTCGAGCTGGCCGCCGTTGACGCGCACGATCTCCTTCGCGCCCGCCATGCCGTTGCCCTGCCCGACTTCCGGGTCGCGCGTGACGCCCCGCTCCAACGCGAGCGAGAGCGCCTCGCCGTGTGACGGCACCCTGCGCGTCGTCGCGAGGCTCGCCTGAAGCCCGCGCCCGACGTCGCAGATGCCGATCTC
This sequence comes from Deltaproteobacteria bacterium, assembly GCA_016704445.1. Taxonomy (GTDB): domain Bacteria; phylum Myxococcota_A; class Polyangia; order Polyangiales; genus SCUS01. The sequence goes on along the minus strand of JADJAE010000074.1, from coordinate 15,909 downwards.
CAGACGATGCGCCGCGGGGAGGTACTGCGCGCACACCACCCCGGGCACTGGCGACTCGGCGTGGATCACGATGTTGTCGGCGATCTCATTCACCGCCCAGTACAGCGCGGGGAGGAAGGTCGAGGCCTCGTCGAACTGCTGCCAGACGATCTTTGCGATGGCGTCGACGATCGCGGCGCGGGCGGCCGCGTCGGCCACCGTACGGAGCGGCAGGAAGCAACCCGATTCGGGGCGCCGATGCTTGACCGCCGGTGGCTCGGCGCCGACCAGGGCGTGGAGGTCCATGCGCGCGAGCGCGCGGACTACGTCGTCCTGCCCGCGGATCAAAACGCGCCTCCCCTGGGAGCGGTGCCAGCATCCCCAGGCGCCGAGGAATGCGAGCGCGCCGCAGCCGACGTGCGTCCCACGCGGCAGCTCGATGACGATGGCGTCGTCGCGTGACCCGTCGCCGAGCTGGCGCTCGAGCGCCTTGGCGACCGCGACGATGCTCGACTTCGCAGGCAGAGTGAACGTGCTCATCAGGGCCGCAGAGGCGAGGGGGGGGGGCCGGGGCGGGGCGGCCCCCCCGGCCCGGGGGGCGGGGGGGGGGGGCGCCCCCCGGGGGCCCCCGGGGGGCGGGCCCCCCCCCCGGGCCCCCCCGGGGCGGGGGGGGGGGGGGGGGGCCCCCCCCCCCCCCCCCGCCCCCCCGGCCCCGCGCCCCCAGCTGGCCGAGACACGCCGCCCCCCCCCGGCCGCGGCCCCGCCCCCGCCCCGCCCCGCCCCCCCCCCCCCCCCCCCCGGGCGCCCCCCGGCCCCCCGGGCGGGGCGCCGCGGGCGCCGGGCCGCCCGGCCCCCCCCCCCCCCGCCCCCGGGCCCGGCGGGGCCCGCGGGCGGCGGGGGCCGGGCCCGCCCGCCGCCCGCCCCGCGCCGGCCCCCCCCCCCCGGCGCCCGGGGGGGCCCGCGCCCCCGGGGGCCCCGCCCCGCCCGCCGGGCCTCCCCCCCCCGCCCCCCCCCCCGCCCCTCCTCGGGGGGGGGGGGGCGCGCGGGCCCGGGCCGGGGCCCCCCCCCCCGCCCCCCCCCCCCGGCCCCCGGCCGCGGCGGCCCCCCCCCCCCCCCCCCCCCCCCCCCCCCCCCCCCCCGGGGGGGCCCCCCCCGCCCCGCCCGCGCCGCGGCGCCGGGGGGGGCGGCCGGGCCCCCCCCCCCCGGCCGGGGGGCGGGGGGCGGGGGGCCGCGGGGGCCCGCGGCGCCCCCGCGCCCGCCCCCCCCCCCCCCCCCCCCCCCCCCCCCCCCCCGGGCCCCCGGGGCCCCCCCGGGGCGGCCCCGCCCCCCCGGCCGGGCCCGGCCCCGCTACCTCGCTCTGGGAGACGCCAGGATCTTCCCGCTCCTCTTCCCCCGCACCCTCACTTGTACAAGTGATCGCGTTCTCTAGCACAAGTGAACGCAGTCACCGCGCGCGCCTCGGATTCACCGCGCCCGTGGGGGCCGTCCGCGGTGCCATCCGCGGTCGCTGCAACCAGACCGCCACCCGCGCGCACTCGCCGCCCAGCAGCGCCTCCGCGGTCGCGTGGACGAAGTCCTCCCACTCTCCGCCGAACTTGCTCCACCACCAGCCGTCCTCGCGCTGCCACGCCGCGTGAACCACGTCTCCCGCGGCGTCCGCGTAGAGGGCGACCTTCTCCGTCTCCGCTTCCAGCGTCCCGTTCGCGCAGCACGAGAAGCCCACCGTCTCGTACGCGCGTACGAAGCGCTCCAGCGAGAGGCCTTCGCCGACGGCCTCCGCGGGCCAGGTGATCAACGCGTCCTCCGGGTCGCAGTCCGGCGACCAGTGGCGGTGGCTCACCCCGGCGGCCCACGCGAAGCAATTGTACCGATGGTTGCTCGGGGACGTGTGCGTCCAGCGGTCCCCGAGCGAGGGATAGACCTCCGCGAGGCGCGCGCCGAGCGATCGACCCGCGCTCATCGCCACCCCTCCTTGAGCGCCAGCGCGAGCCACGCCTTCGACTCCGCCGTGACGTCGCCCACGTCATGCTCCCGCACCGTCGGGGCCGTTCCCGTGATCGCGCGGAGCACCGGCCACCATCGTCGCGTGGTCTTCGCCTCCAACTCCCGGAGGATCTCCGTCCGCGCTGCATCGCCCATCGCCACCAGCGCGCCGAAGGCCGGGTGCGCCGTGCGCTGCTGCGCGTGCGCGAGCGCTCCGGTACCGTCGAACCACTCCGCCGCGAGCGCCGCGAAGCGTGCACCCGCCGACGCGGCCTCCCGGACCTTCGTGTGCATCAGCGGGTCCACGTCGAGCCCTCGCGCGACCGCGTCGTCATACACCGCCGCGAGCCACCTCGCCCGCGCGACGCGGGCCTCGTCGAGCAGCGACCAGTCCGCGAGCGCCTCCTCGCGGAGATGGTTCGGCTCCACTGGCACTGTGTCGTGCCCTCGGTTGATCCAGCGCGCGACGGATTGCGACGCGGCGGTGAAGCGCGCGGCGTGGGGGCCGTGGTGCTCCGCCGAGAAGAGCAGCTCCGCGCCCGCAGCGCCCGCCGTTCGCAGCAGCGCGCGCATCGCCGCAAGGGCATCCCCCATCGACTGCGCAGTGCTCTCCAGCGCGTCGCGCATGGTCACCGCCGTGAGCAGACCTGCCGCGGGGAGGACCCTCGCGAACACCGCTGGGGCCTGCCGGCGAATCCACGTGTCGAGGTGCTCCAGGTCGGGGTCGTCGCGCCGCGCCACCGCCAACGCATCGCCTGCCGTATGCGGGAGCCGATCGAGGAACCAGACCGGCGTCGGGGGCGGGCCGTGCGCGCGTCGGCCGTCGGCGTCGAGCAGCCGCGCGAGGGCGAGCTCGGCGTGCTTCGGGGCGCCGGGACGCGTCGCGGGGTCGTGCGCGCAGTCCGGGGACGCGGGCGGCGGGTTGAGCGAAGAGACCCACGGCTCACCGGTCTGCGCGGCCGCGGCCATCGCGTCCCAGGTCTCGCGAATCCGGATCAGCGTGCGGTAGTCCCCGTGCTCCTTCACGTCGTCGCGCTTGATGACCGGGAACGACTCCATCACCCACTCGATGTCGTCGCGAGAGAAGCCGTAGAGGTGGAACATCGCCGCGTCGAGCTCGACGAGGAGCGTGGTGCGTCGCGCGTCGTCCCACACGAAGGGTGGGCCCCACCAGCGCTGGTCGTGGCCGAAGCCTTCGAGGTCCCAGGCGGTGTAGATCAGCTCGAGGACGCGGGGGCGGATCCAGTCGGCCAGGCGCTCTCCGGGCGACCACGGCGTCGGGTCGGAGAAGCGCGACGGCGGAAGCACCGGGAGCTGCTTCACCAGGTAGTACTTGAGCGATGTTCCGCCGTGCTTCTGGCGACAGAGGTAGTCGAACACGAACGACGAAAGCAGCGCGACCAGCGCATGGGTCGGACCGACCCCGGGAAACAAGAGCAGGTACTTGTCGCCCACCGCCACCCGCGGAATCACCGCGCTGATGAAGGTCCGGCTGTCGGTGGAGCGGCAGATGTCCCGCCATCCTAGGAGCCACCGACGGTCGCTCACACCCGCGAGGCGCTTCTCGACGATCGACTCGCGCACCCAGAAATAGGGCTGGACCATGCGGTTGGGATCCAGGTGGTCGGCGGGCGTGAACTCAGGGAGCTTGCCCTGCTTCGCCTGCGCGGCGGTCTGTCCTTCGTAGGTCCCGAAGCGGTGGTCGTAATGGTGGACCATCTTCGCTTCGTAGAGCGGGAGCGCGACCTCTCCTGCCAGCACCTGCCGGTTGCCCACGAGCGTGGCGTCGATCTCCGAGAAGATCTCCTGCGGAATGAAGGCTCCCGAGCTGTTCGCCATGTCCAGCATGCGCAAAGAAGGACACCTCCCACGGGCTCACGGCGATCTCGTCGGTCTCGCGGATCAGCACGGGCACACGCGCGTAGATCGCGGCGTTGAGCGCGGCGTCGCGCCGGGTGCGGAAGATCGGACAGGTCCCGGTGTTGGGGTTCACCTGGAGGAGGTCTTGCGAGGAGAGGGTGAAGCAACGCTCGGGGTCGCCGAGCTCCTCGATGCGGCGGGCGTAGAAGATGAAGCGCGGTGCGATGGGTGCTCGTTCGGCGCCGGTGATGGTCAGCAGGCAGAAGCGCACGCGGTGATCGACGCCAGGGAAGAGGTGCTCTTCGTTCTCGAATCCGAATACGCTGGCAAGGCGAGCGCTCTCGACGACCGACCGGAAGAACATCTTCGTCGCGTCGTCGGTGGCGATGCCCGTCGGCACCACACAGGCCAGCAGGCCTGAGGGGGAGACGATTCGATCGAAGTGCTCAGCGAAGAGCGCGTAGGTGTTCACGTCGCCGACGCCGGTACGTGGATACCGGCCGGAGCGACGCACGAACGAAACCTCGCTCTGCGCCTGACGCTGCGCGGCGGCCCACTCCGCGAACAGCACCTTGCCCTCGGGGTCGTTGGCGAGGCGGCGGATGAGCTTCTCGCGTGCATCGGCGGTCTCGGCGTTGGCGATCGCGGGATTTCGCGTCGCGAAGAACTCCTTCTGCTGGAGCTTGATGCGCTCCCACGGCGGGTTGCCCAGCACCACGTCGAAGCCGCCGCGGGCGAAGACCTCGGGGAAGGCGAGGTCCCAGTGGAAGAAGGCGTACTGCGCGCGCAGGCCGTCGACGACGTCGCGGGTCGCGGGCTCCATCGCGAGGGGGTCTTCGGCGAGGCGGGCCCAGGTGCGCGCCGTGATCGCGGCGCCCGCGTTCTCCTTCGTCTTCTCCCAGAGGAAGGCTGCCGTCCACGCGTCGGCCTTGCGCTGCGCGCGGAGCATGGCCGCGGAGTCTTCCCAGGCGCGGAAGCGGGCCTCCTTGGCGAGGCTCAGGTCGAGCGCGGAGTCGTCGAGGGCGTCGATGGCCCGGGCCTCCGCCGCGATCGCGAAGTCGTTGGCCGAGGGCTCGCTGGGGAAGAAGGTTCCGGGCAGGGCGCCCTGCGGGCCGGCGAGCTCGGCGAGCTCGGTCGCGTGGCGCTTCTTCAGCTTGCGCGCGACCTCCTTGTCGTCTCCTTCGATGGCCTCGAAGGCAGCGTCGGGGATGCCCCCTGCCATGATGCCCGGCACCGTGCCCACGAGGCTGTTGCCGTAGCGGACGTGGGCGTCGAGGAAGCTCAGCGGGACGCCCGGCTCGAGCGCCTCCATCCAGAGCGACACCTTGCAGAGCTCGACGGCCATGTCGTTGCGGTCGACGCCGTAGAGGCAGCGCCCCACCACACGGCGGAAGCTGTGCCGCTCGGCCTCGGGGGAGGGCTCCTCTTCGTGGAGGAGCGCCCGCGCGTGCGCCTTCGCGATGCGGCGCCCGGCGGCGACGAGGAAGTGCCCCGAGCCGCACGCGGGGTCGCAGACCTTGATCGCCTCGATGGCAGCGACCGGGTCGGCCTCGGTGAGCGCGCGCGCGAGCACGGGGTCGAGCGCGGTGTCGAGGAGGCTCTCCACCAGCACGGTCGGGGTGTAGTACGAGCCCGTCGTCTTGCGCTCGTTGCCGGTGACGGCGAGGAGCACGAAGTCGGCGTCGAGGTCGCCCTCGGCGCTGCGCAGCACGTCGGGCTGAAGCTCCATCAGCCCCTCGTAGACGCTGCCCAGCTCGTCGGCCCGGACGGTCGACCAGTTCACGGGCATGCGCCGCTTGCCCTCGTGCACCGTGCACAGCGCGTCGAGCGCGGCCAGCAGGTGCTCGTTGCGAATCTCGCAGGCGTCGAGGTGCGCGAGGGTCTCGGCCCGCCAGAGGAAGCTGTCGAGCGCGGGGAGCGCGAGGCGGGGGTCGCCGTGCTGCAGCGCTCGCATCACGAGCCGGATGTGCGCCCAGCCGTCGGTGTGGGGGCCGCGCCCGCGGCGCTTCTGGGCGAGGCGGCGGAGGCGCGCGGTGCTGTACCAGTCTTTGTAGAGATCGCGGGCCGCCTCGGGGGCCTTCGGGTCGAGGAGGAGGCCGCGGTCTTCGGCGACAAAGAGGAAGATCAGGCGGTACACGAGCCGGAGCAGCTCGCGGTAGTAGCCCTTGCGGTCGAGCGCGCCGGAGCGGAGGGCCTCGTGCAGGGCGGCGTTGCCGGGCACCGCGAGGAAGCCCCGGCCGAGGGCGGTGAGCGCGCGGACGACCCCGTCGCGGAGCCGGTCGAGCGCGTCGACGCCCTCCTCGCGGGCGCGCTCCTGCCAGCGCTCGATCCAGGTGTCCTTGTCGGCGACGCCCTCGAAGCGGCTGGCGTGCGCGAGGAGCCAGAGGGCGGTGAAGTCGTGGAGCCGCTTGCCGTCGAAGATGTGCTCGAGGTCGAAGCTGACGTAGGCCGCGCGGCTGAACGCGCGGTTGTCGCGCAGCAGCCGCAGCTCGCGGCCGTTGGAGACGATCGCCCAGAGGTGCTCCGGCGAGCGGTTGAGGGCGTCCTGCACGAGGCCGTGCGGCGAGGCGGCGGCGGCGCCTCTCTTCCCGGGGGAGCGGGCGTCGAGGCCGGTGTGCCACCCGAGGAGGTGGATCAGAACGCGCGGCGCCCAGGCGTGGGAGATCGCGTAGGTCTTGCCGTTGAGGTCGAGCGCCCTGGCGGGCTGAGGGGTGCCGAAGCCGAGCTCCTGGAGCAGGGGGAAGAGGAAGGCGTTGCGGGTGAGGGTGGTGCCTGCGTCGTCCTTCGGGAGACGGTCGACGCTCTGCCAGAAGTGCTTCCAGGCGCCGAGGAGGCGGGCCCAGCTCGCGGCGATGCGGTCCTGGACCTTCTCGCCCGGCCCCAGGTGATAGTCCCCGGGAGTGGTGCCTTCGAGCGGGTCGCGGCGGGCGAGCCGCTCGAGGAACGCGGGGACGAAGAGCATCCCGTCGCTGCGCACCGCCGCGAGGGTGTCGTGTGGGGTCGTTGCCATCGGGCGTCGGTTCTCGTGGCGGTTGCTTAGGAGGTCGGGATGAAGATCGACACCGCGAGCACGTCGGTGGAGAGAGGTACGACGTCGCGGGTCTTCGGGCCACCGCCGGTCACCGAGCGGACCCGCTGGTGCGCCGCGAGGAGCGCCGCGGCGCGCAGACGCGCGCGGGCGTCGAGGGCGGGACGGAGCTGGTCGAGGCCGCCGACGACGCGCTGGAGGCGGGGCAGCGCGAGAGCCTCGGGGAGGTTCGCGTCGGGCGTCGCGCCGAGGAGGGCGTCGAGCGCCGCGGGGTCGTCGACCCAGTTCGGCGCGTCGGGGTTGCCGGTGAACCCGGCGGCGCTGAGCTCTTCGGCGAGGAGGTCGCGGGTGGCGCCTCCGCGGGCCGCGTCGGCGGTGACGATGTGAAACCGGTGGCGCAGCACGAGCACCACCGTCTGCGCCGCGACGGCGCGGGTGCGAATCACGCCGCAGCGCTTCGCGACGCTGGGGAGCTTGGGGTCCAGGGCGGTCTCGACGACGTGCGCCGCGAGCGCGCGTCGACGAGGGGTGCGTGCGGGTGAGCAGCACCGTGGCGCCCGAGAAGCGCGCGAGGAGCGCGTCGCGGTCGTCGAAGGCGTCGCGGAGCACCAGCGGCAGCGCGCCGGGGAGGAGCTCGACGCCGCCGTCGGGGAGGTCGCGCACCAGTCCGCGCAGCGCGGGGACCGCCGCGCGCACGAGGCGCTCGGTGGCCTCGCGGTCGCCGAGCGCCTCGCGGGTCGCGTCGAGCTCGGGCTTCACGTCGTCGAAGTCGAGGCCGTGCTGGGCGTAGATGGCGAAGGACTGCCGGCGGCGGGCGTCGTCGCGCTGCCAGCGCGGGGCGCCGTCGGCGGGGACGCTGCGGGCGAACGGGAGCGCGAGCTGGTCGTCGGCCGCGCGCTGCCGGAAGAGCGAGGCCTCAAGGAGGGCCTCCATCACGGCGGCGTCGTCGGCGTCGGGCACGTCGAGCAGGACGCCGAGCTGCTTCTGGATCTGCCGGGTGCGCCGGAGGATGACGTCGAGCACGAGGCCGTCGATGGGGTTGTCGGCGCCGTAGAACGTGAGCGCACGGACCGCTGGAGACGGTTGGTTGTAGCGGTCGACGCGCCCCTCGCGCTGCTCGTGGCGGGTGGGGTTCCAGCTGAGGTCGTAGTGCATGACCGCGTCGTGGAGGGGCTGAAGGTTGATGCCCTCGCTCAGGCAGTCGGTGCAGACGAGCACGCGGCGCGGCGCCGACGCGCTTGCCTGGATGGCGGCCTCGCGCTCGTCGGGGGACTGCAGCCCGGTGATGGCGGTGACGGTGACCCCCGCGCCGAGCTTCTTGCGCAGGGCGTCAGCGAGGTAACCCACGGTCGGAATGAACCGGCAGAAGATCACCGGGTTGAAGCCGTCGGCGACCATTCCGGCGACGAGCGAGAGCGCGCGCTGGAGCTTCGGGTCTTTCGCGCCCTCCAGCGCCCGCATGCGCGCCGCGAGCTTCGCGCGCTGCTCGGCCTCGTCGCGGTCGACGGCGGCGTCGTCGGCGGGGACGTCGTCGCTGGAGTCTCCGCTCGACGCGTCCTCGTCGGCGTCGTGGACGAGCGCGCGCCCGCGGGTGTCGGCGTCGTCCTCGTCGAGGTCGACCTCCACGCGGGCGATGGTCTGCGCGGCGGCGCGCGGCGACGACGACAGCGCGCGGAGGAGCGCGAGCGCCGCCCACCATCGGATGCGCTGCCGCCGGTGGCCGTCGCCGTCCAGTACGCGCGCGCGGCACCACGAGAGCACGTCCTTGAAGAGGTCGCGCCAGAGGGGGGTGAGGGCGTACCAGGCGTCGGCGACCTCGCGCACCGGGAAGGGGTTGCTCCCGCCGAGGTCGGCGACCAGGTCTTCGCGGCGGCGCTGGACGAAGAAGCGCGCGACCTGCTCGCGGTGGCGGCGGTTGGCGTTGCCGGAGAGGTCGCTCGGGAGGTCGCGCAGCGTGGGCGAGAGGAGGTGGAGCAGCGAGCGGAAGGCGTGCTCGTCGCCGCCGTGGGGGGTCGCTGTCACGAGGAGCATGTGACGCCTCGGGTCGGCCGCGAGCTCGCGGAGGAGGCCGTAACGGAGCTGGGCGCCGCGCGCCCCCTGGAGGTCGGCGCAGCCGTGGGCCTCGTCGACGATGACGAGCTCGGGGCAGACGGCCTTGAAGCGCTCGCGGCGCGCCTCGGACTTGATGTAGTCCATCGAGACGACGGTGAAGGGGTGGTGGTCGAAGAGGGATCCCGCGCGCCCCTCTTCGAGGCGGTGCGCGGTCGCCGGGAGGACCTTCTCGACGCCGGGGAGCCGGAACTGCTCGGTCATCGCGCGGCGCCAGCCTTCCGCGAGCTGCGGCGGGCAGAGCACGGTGAAGCGATCGATCTCGCCGCGGGCCACGAGCTCGGCGGCGATGAGCAGGGCCTCGATGGTCTTGCCGACGCCCACGTCGTCGGCGATGAGCAGGCGCACCGGGTCGAGCCGCAGCGCCATGAGCAGCGGGACGAGCTGGTAGGGGCGCGGCTCGACGCCGATGCGCGCGAAGGAGCGAAACGGCCCCGCGCCGGCGCGGAACCCGATGCGGACGGCGTCGCGGAGCAGCGCGCAGGCGCGGTGGTCGCCGAGGTCGCGCGCGGGGTCGGGCAGCGGGAAGGTGTGCGTCGAGACTGATTCGAGCGCGGGGGCGATGCCCGCGATCTCGTCGTCGGTGCCGCCGAGGGGGCGGAGCACGAGGAGGTCGTCGCGGGAATCAGGCAGGACGATCCACTCGCGGCCGCGAGCGTGCACGAGGGCGCCGACGTCGAAGCTCATCGCGATCTCCCGCCGCTCCCGAAGATGAACGCGTGCGCCTTCGCCTTCGCGGCCCAGTCCTCGGCGTGGTGGAAGCGCAGCGGGGTGATGCCGAGGTGAAAGAGCTTCTCGTCGACCTCGGCGTCATGCGCGCGCTGCGCGTCGGTGTCGTGTGGGGGACCGTCGATGAACACGGCGATGGCGTTGTCGTCGTACCAGAAATCCGCGACGCACGACGCGCCTTCGATCCGTCGTTGGGCGTCGTCGGGCACGCGGTAGCCCTGGGCCTCCACCCACCGGAGCCAGCGGGTCTCGAGGGCCGATCCTGCGAGGCGAGCGTGCGCGGCGACGACCTCCGCGCGGTCGCGCCCGTCCGGGGAGAGCCTGGTCTGCTCAGCGGCCCAGGCGAGGAGCAGATCGCGCACCGAGAAGCGATCGAGGTGATGGTGGTCCGGCTGGTTGCTGTACGAGCGGAGGCAGTCGTAGCAGGCCGACGCGCAGCGATCGCGCCGGCCGCGTTGGACGCGGTCGTCGAGGTCCTCCCCGGTGCGCGGGTCGAAGTGACAGAGATCGAGGGCCCTGCGGCAGACCTTCGCGAAGGCGTGCTGGTCCTCGACGAGGCGGCGGAGCACCCCGGCGCCGCCCTCGCTCGCCTCGTAGAGCAGCACGATGCGCCGGTCTTGCGCCGTCGGGAGGGGCTCCGCGGCGAGCTCGGCGTCTTCGAGCTGGTACTCCGCCTGGATCGCGATCTTGAGCGCGGCCTGGAGCGAGGCCATCTGCCCGAGGGTGAGCGTGGCGGCGGGGGTCACGAGCAGCGCGTTGCGGTGGTCCTCGACGAAGGGCACGACGCGCTTGACGGGGCTCCGGATCGCGTCGTCGTCGTCGTCGTCGTCGTCGCCGCTCTTCGTGCGCCACTCGTTCTTGTCGAGGTCCAGGTCGAAGCCGGGGAGCGCGTCGCGGCGCGCGTTGCGCCAGCCGAGGTTCATGCGCCAGAGCGTCGCGGCCTGGCTGTACTCCAGCCGCACCGCGCCTTGCTCCGCGTCGATCGTCGCGCTCCGCACCGCCGCGCCGTCTCCGCGGTCGGCGAAGCGCACGGCGGTCTCGATGCGGTACCCGAGGCGCATCCGCTCCTCCTCGTCGGAGCTGATCCGGCTGCGTCGACGGGTGAGCACGTTGCGCATGTGGAAGAGGTTGGTCATCTTCGCCGAGAGAAGCGCATCGCAGTGCTCGCAGCGCTCGACGTCGTGGTGACGCAGCGGGTGCAGGTAGCCGCAGCGCTCACACCGGGCGGCGGAGCGCGTATCGAGCGCGCCGTCGAGGTCCACCGCGCGCATCACGCGATGGATCACGTAGCGTGAGCCCTCGTGGTAGAGGATCGAGCGCGGGCCGAACTCTGAGATCGCGAGGAAGCGCGGCCGCTGCACGCTGTCGGTGCGCCGCTGCGCGCGCCGGCCGCCGTTGGCCTCGACGAAGGCGGTGAGGGGCAGCCGCGGGAAGTTGTAGCCCGGGAGCCACGCCTCGCTCGCGAGGTAGCGGTAGGGGTAGAAGTCGGCCTTGTCGCCCTCGCCGCTCGCGAGGAGCTGCTCCTTCTGGCGCTCAGCCTCGGCGCGGAGCAGGCGGGCCGCCTCACGCTCCTGGAGGGTGCGCGACGCGTCCGAGGCGCGCCGCTCCTGGCGGCGGTACTGCTCGGAGACGGCGCGATACATCGAGCGCCATCGCCCGCACGCGTCATCGAAGGACACCGGAAGCCCGGCGAGCACGCGCTCCACCCACGCCTCCGGCTCGGCGCCGAGCTCGGCGCGGGCGTCCCTCAAGACCTCGTCGAGAGCGCGCAGCGCGGCGTCTCGGGCGACGCGATGGAGGGCAGGGTCTTCGAGGGTGCTACGGACGCTCGAGAGCACGCCGAGAGCGAGTGATTCGCCTTCGGTGACATCGAGCAGCTCCCGCATGGAGGTGCCGAGGGCGAGCCCGCTGACGGAGAGCCAGATGGCGTGGACGTGCGCGCGGAGCAGGTCGGCGTTGTTCAGGTCGAGGCGCGGGGGGCGGACCGCCCCGGAGACCATCTCCGTCGGGCGCCGGAAGAAGTACTGGTCATGGGCGGAGCCCGTCGCGCAGTACGTGTATACGAACGCCGCCTGTCCGCTTCGTCCTGCGCGCCCGCTGCGCTGGGCGTAGTTGGCCGGGGTTGGAGGGACGTTGCGCAGCCCGACGACGTTGAGCTGCGCGATGTCGACACCGAGCTCCATCGTTGGCGAGCAGAAGAGCAGCGGGAGTCCGCCAGGGGCGGAGCCCTTGCGAAATCTCTCCTCGCGCCGCTCGCGCTCATCCGCGCCCACCTGAGCGGTGTGCTCCCGCGCCTCGATCGGAGGGACCGTGCCCGCCTCGCCCCGGTAGAGCGCGACGAAGAAGCCGTTGGTGGGGATGCCCTCGTCGGGGACGCGTCGGATGCGCGTCAGGTCCACCGCCCCGCGTGTGCCGACATCGGCGTGCCACCGGAGCTTGGAGAGCGCGAGCTGATAGCCGGGGACGTCGTCCTTGCTGCGGGACTCCAGGCTCTTGCGCAGGAATCGCCTCGACTCGAGGACCTCCAGGAGACTCTTGATGGTCGCCGCGGCCTCGTCGCGACTCAGACGGGCCGGGAGGCTCGGGAACGTCTGCGAACGACGGAGGAAGCGCGCGAAGCCCGAGCGCTCCGAGAGGTATCGCAGCTGCGCCTCGCGGGTGCCCCTGGCGCCCTGGGCGCGGGCGCGCGGGACGATTGTCGTCGCGTGCTGCATCAGGCGTACGTCGCCCGGGCACCACAGCGGGAGCAGCTCCCGGTCTGCGAAGGAGACGATGTCCTCCTGCTTGCGTCGGCTGAGGGCGTCGGCGTCGAGGCTCAGCTCGCGGCGGAAATGATCAAGCAGCGCTTCGCAGACCGCGTGGCGAGTCTCCGCGGTCGCATCGCGCAGGCTCGGGGGCGCATCGGCCCAGTGGCTGTCCATGGCGCACAGGGCGTCGAGGCCCTCATACCTGATGCGTAGCAGCCCGCATTGTTCGAGGTTGGGTGACGACGCGCCATCCGCTGCGCAGATCTTGGAGCAGAAGGTATCCGAGCACCTCGCGGAGCGCGAGGGCGGCGTCCTCGACGACCTCTGCGGTGAACTCCCCCTCGGCTCGCTGTGCGTACTCGTGGGGGCGCAGCGCGAGCGCGTCAAACACCCGCTGCCGCAGCTGCTCGAAGCGCAGCCCCTCGGCCTGCTCGTTCACCGCGCGGAAGATGGCCGTGCGGAGGCGGGTGACCATCACGAAATCGTTGAAGTGCCCGGCCTGGAGCGAGGCGTCCTGGCGGTTGTCCGTGAAGCTCAGCAGCTTGCGGGCTTCGAGGTCCATCGCCTGGTCAGCGGCGAGGGCGCTCAGCGTCGAGAGGGCGAGCACGGTCGTCGCGGTGCTGCGCCCCTCGGTGGCGAGCGTCGAGAGCTTCCCGAAGTCTCCCTGCTGGGTCGCGTCGTACTCGATGCCGCAGCGCAGGCAGAACCGCATGGGCGCGGGCAACCATGTGCAGGCGACCCCATCGACGCTGACGGTGCCATCCGCGCCGACCCGGAGGTTCTGAGGGACGCGCGGGAGGGCGTCCCGGCGCACGACGCGGCGGTTGTTCTTCTCTTCGACCCAGTCCTCCGGGAGGCGGTCGAACACCTCGTCCTTCGCCTCGGGCCAGGGCTCGTCGTCCGTGACGTAGAGGAAGCCGGCCTCCTGACCGGCCTCCAGTCCGAGGTCCCGAAGCTCGCGCTGGAGGAAGCGGTCGCGGCCGTCGGCGGCCTCCCTGCGGACGACGTAGTACTCCTGACCGCACACGCGGCAGAACGCGAGGCCGTAGAGGGCGCGGAGGCGATCCGGGGAGAGGCTCTGCGCGTCGAGGGTGAGGTGCCGCGCGGCGCCCGGCGGGTCGAGCGTCGCGAACACCGTCTCTCCCTTGGCGACGAACTGATGGAGCCGAAACGCGAAGAGCCGACGGCCGGGGATGTCTTCGATGCTTCCGCCGACGAGCAGCATTCGTTGCAGCGCGTCGCGGCAGAGCGCGTCGTCGAGACCCGTCGCTTGAGCGAGTTCGCGGGCGACGCCATCGTCGCCGCCGAGCGCTCGCGGCTTGCGACGGACGAGTCTTCCTGACCCCTCCTCCTCGGCAATGCCGAGGGTGCGTTCGATCCATGAGGCGAGCGCGGTCCCCAGGAAGTCAGCGCGAGAGGTGGGCACTGCCTCTCCCCGGCCGATGCGCTCGACCTCGGCGCGCAGTCGATCACGGCTCTCTCCGTGAGAGTCAGGCGTCGCGCGCTCGAGGGTCTCTCCGATGACTTCGAGGTCTTCAGAGCGGATCCCGAAGAGCGTCGAGGCGACGCGGGAGATCTCGAGGCGCTGGTCGTCCCAGGTGCCGCCGGTGGCCATCGTGGCTGAAGTGCCAATGAACCGCAGATCGCGCGCGCGGCAGGCCTCGCGGACACGGCGGATCAACAGTGCGACGTCGGCGCCCTGGCGACCGCGGTAGGTGTGGAGCTCGTCGAGGACCAGGAACCGCAGGCCCTCCGCCGCGCGGACGATCGGGTGCTCCGCGGGGCGCGTGAGGATGAGCTCCAGCATCGCGAAGTTCGTGAGGAGGATGTCCGGCGGAGAGGTCTGCGCCTTCTTTCGGGCCGACTCCTTCTCCTGCCCCGTGTACCGCGCGAAGGTGACGGGGCGCTCCGCGAAGCCCCGGTCGAGGAACTTCTTGAGCTCCTCCTCCTGGCTGTTGGCGAGCGCGTTCATCGGATAGACCACGATGGCGCGCACCCGGCCCGGGGTCGGCGCGCGGAGCACGTCGTCGACGATCGGGGCGATGTACGAGAGGCTCTTGCCCGAGCCCGTGCCCGACGTGAGCACGAAGCTGCGCCCGCTGCGCGCCGTGCGGATCGCCTCGACCTGGTGGCGGAAGAGCTGGAGCGATGCAAGGCGGCGCCCATCCTCCGCCTTGCGCGCGAAGATGGCGCGGGCGGCTGGATGGAGGAGGCCCTCTTCTACGAGAGAGTCGACGCTGCCCCCCGAGGCGAACGCGGGGTTGAGCTGCACCAGCGCTTCGGGCCAGAGCCGCCCGGCGTGGAGCTCGGCCTCGACGCGCCTGCGGATGTCGGCATCGCGGATCGTGACGAAGCTCTGCACGTAGCGCGCGTAGTCGTCGAGGACGACGCGCTGGCGGAGCTGGAAGACATCCATGGCGGGGAATCCTTGCGGTCACTGGTACAAGTGATCGCGGTCACTTGTACCAGTGACTCAGCGCGACGGCTTCCTCGTGGCCCGCGCGACCTTCGAGAGGGCGGACGCGAGCTCCGTGATGTGCGAAAGGGGGATGCGGACCACGAGGTCCGCGCCGTCAGTGTGGTGCGTCGCCTTCAGGTCGAAGCGCGCACGCGCGAGCGCCTTGACGGTGCGCGCTTGCGCGCGGATCGCACTGAGCATCCGGCGCTCTGTGGGGGAGGTGGTGAGGCCGCGGCCCTTCTTCGCCGACCTCGCCTGCCGAAACATCGCCGCCGCCGCTCGAAGCCGTGGAGGCTTCTCGTCGCGCACGACGAAGCGCACGCCGTCGGGCAGGGTGATCGTGGCGTTGAAGAGGTCGTCGGGGGTCTCGTCGTCGGGGGTGGCGTCGGCGAGCTCGACGAGGGCGGCGGCGTGGTCCTGCCCGAGCTGCTCGGCGAGCTCGCGGCGCACGCGGGTGGCGACGGTGATCAGCTGCTCTGCCTTCGTGAGCGAGATATCCAGGTGGGTCTCCAGCACCGCCTCGAAGGAGGGAAGGTTGAGCGCCTCGGGGATGCCGTCGGCTTTCAGCGCGACGAGGGCGGTGCCGATCTCGAGAAAGTCCGACTCGATCCCGCGGCGCAGGGCGCGGACGCGGTCGATGGCCTCCCATGCGCTCTTCGCTACGCGCTCCATGCGGGCAGCGTGCGCCGCCTTCGCGCGGGCGGCGAGCGAGCGGGGGTCAGGCTTCTTCGGGGAGGGCTTCTTCGCGGGCATTGGAGGCGCGAGGTTCGTCCAGTCCCCGCAGAAATGTCGAGAAACCGTCGACTCTCCGCGCTCCACGTCGCCGACAGCATCGCAGGATGCATCCACGTCCTCACGGCGGATCGGACGTGTGGCCTCCCAACAGACACAGAGATGGTCAGCGAGGTGCGAGCGCGGCGGAGGGCCGCCCAGCGAAGCCCGTGGCGCTTCAGCTTGTCGAGCAGCGTCATGCGCGACACCCCGAGCCGGCGCGCCGCCTCGGACTGGTTGCTATC
>JADJAE010000073.1 GCA_016704445.1 Deltaproteobacteria bacterium | reverse complement strand
CACTCGGCGTGCCGCAGCGGTGCCCAGCGGAATATCCGCGGGGACGTCGAGCGCCGCATCGATCCCCCGCGTCGGGTGCGACGTCGGGGACGGCGTCGAGCGCCGCATCGATCGCGACATCGGCGGCGTCAGCGTCGGAGGTGGAGTCGATTGCTGCGTCGAGCGCGGCATCGATGCCCGCATCGCCCGAGCGTCGCCCGACGAACCCCGTACTGAAGTGAGAGACCAACGTCGTCGCGGCGCCCAACGAGAACGTCGTGGGGAGTGGGTCGTAGCCGTCTCGCCCCTGGGTTCGACCACTCGCGATCGCGGCCGCCGTCGGTCGCTGGCAGGAAACTCCACGGTGACTGGGCGGGCGAAGCGGGTGCCATCCGGTCCGAATCGACAGAATGCCGAGTTGCTCTCGAAGCCGGCCGGGGTGGGACCTTCGCACCTCACGCTCAACGAGACGGCCGACGAGAGCGCCCCGTCCGGCACCCTCAACACGAGCCCGCCAACCCTGAGCGTGCCTCCGGTCGGCCCGATCGTCCCGTCGGCGGTCGCCGCTGGTTCGGCCCCGCAGCCCGCAAGCAGACACAACACCCCAAGGCCCACTACCCTACACCGAGAGATCATCGCCCCCATGCGATGCGCCGTGTTACCCCGTCGTTCATCGCCAGGCGCGGAGCGTAGTGACACTGCGCCCGCCGCGACGCTCAACTTGCGGCTCATGACCACGGCCCCCAGGTACGTCCCGCTCGCCGTGATCGTCGCGCTTGCCACTGAGCTCAGTGACTGAATCCAACGCCCCAGGCGCCCCCGCAGCACACAACCCCGCCATCGCCGACCCGCCAACTACAGGACGACGCCACTCGACCCCAGCTCTCCGTCCCAGCTCATCAGGGACCGGCGCGCGAGCGGCGCATCCGTGGCACCAGCGGTCGAGACGCCGAGGTGTCCGAGGATGCGCACGATCCCCGCGCGCTCGGTGAGGGCCGCGAACCTCTTCATCCGGCCGCCGCACGCGAGCACCGCTCACGTCCTCGGGTCTCACCTCCCCCGGAGTGAAGCGGAGGGGGCGAGCGCGCCCTCACAGCCGCGGAGGTCGCGGCAGGGGAGTTCCCCGGTACGACCGCGAGGCCGTCAGCGACAGGGCCAGACCCGCCCCGAGGGCGGGGAGAGACCACCGGTCCCAGCGGCTCTCGCCCGAAGGGGAGCGACCGACCACGCCACCCCAGCGCGGCCTCGCCCGAAGGGGAGCGACCCACCACGTCCTCCCAGCGCGTCTCCGCCGCGACGAGCGACGTCATCGAGTGAGGAATCGACGATGCTCCCGGTTCTCGGGTCGGAGCCCGTCGCCAACGAGCCGCGTTGGGAGGACGTGGTCGGTCGCTTCCCTCCGGGCGAGGCCGCGCTGGGAGGCGCGTGGCCGGTCGCTTCCCTCCGGGCGAGGCCGCGACCTCACCCCACGCCGCGAGTCGCGCTGGGAAGACGCGCGGTTGCCCCGTCGCTCCGCGACGGTGAGGCGCGTTGGGCTCAGGTGGGCGGTCGCCCCAGCGCCTTCACAACCGTCGTGATCCCCGATCACAACAGCCACTTCATTCCGCCCCATTCGCGCCACCGGCGCTGCGCCCGCAGTGCTAGTCCATGGCCCCGATGACCGCACCACCGACCATCACCCTCCGCTTCGACGCCGGGACGCTCGTGCTCGAAGGCTTCGCGGAGGGCGCGAGCGAGGGCGCGACGCTGCCCGGCTGCGTGTGGGACGCGAGGGTGCGCAGGTTTCGTACACCCGCGTGGCGCTACCGCGAGGTGCTCACGGCGCTGACCCGCATGGCCCGCGCGGGCGCCATCGGGTTCACCGACGAGGCCCGCGGGTACAACGCCCTCGCGGTGACCCACCGTGCGCAGCGCACGCCCTTCGAGCACCAGCGCGAGGCCATCGCGGCGTGGCGGGCCGCGGGCAACCGGGGCGTGGTGGTGCTGCCCACGGGCGCGGGCAAGAGCTACGTCGCCGAGATGGCCATCGCCCTCGCGCAGCGCAGCGCCCTGGTGGTCGCCCCCACGCTCGACCTGATGAACCAGTGGTACGACGTTCTCGTCACCGCCTTCGGCGAGAAGGTCGGGCTCCTCGGCGGCGGCTACCACGAGCCCGGCGACCTCACCGTCAGCACCTACGACTCCGCCTGGATGCACATGGACCGCCTCGGCGCCCGCTGGGGACTCATCATCTACGACGAGTGCCACCACCTGCCGGGCGCGTCGTTTCTAGGATCCGCCGAGAGCGCCATCGCTCCCTTCCGCCTCGGGCTCACGGCGACGCTGGAGCGCAGCGACGGTCGAGAGGCGCTGCTCAACGACCGCGTCGGGGCGGTGGTCTACAGCCGCGGCATCAAGGAGCTCGCGGGCGACCACCTGGCCGAGTACTCCGTCGAGACGATGATGGTCGACCTCACCCCCGAGGAGGCCGCGGCCTACAACGAGCACCGCGAGACCTACCGCAGCTTCGTCTCCTCCGAAGGCATCCGCATGGCCTCGCCCGACGGCTGGGCGCGCTTCCTCCAGGCGAGCGCCCGCAGCCCCGAGGGCCGCCGGGCGCTGCTCTCGTACCAGCAGCAGAAGCGCATCGCGCTGGCCTCGCAGGGCAAGCTGGAGGTGCTCGAGGGCCTGCTCCGACAGCACTCCAAGGACCGCACGCTGATCTTCACCAACGACAACGACACGGTGTACGCGATCGCGAGGAGGTTCCTGATTCCGGCGATCACGCACCAGACCGACGTGAAGGAGCGGCGCGAGGTGCTGGAGCGCTTCAACTCCGGCGCCTACCCCGCCGTCGTGACCTCGCGGGTGCTCAACGAGGGAGTGAACATCCCCGAGGCCCGCGTGGCCATCGTGCTGAGCGGAACCGCAAGCGTGAGGGAGCACGTCCAGCGCCTCGGCCGCATCCTGCGCAGGCAGGAGGGCAAGACGGCGATCCTGTATGAGGTGATCACCCGGGGCACCGCGGAGGAGCACCAGTCGGGGCGGCGGAGGGAGCACGATGCTTACCGCTGACCTGATCCGCGCCAGGGTGGTGAAGGGCGAGGTGCGTCCCCGCTACGTGGCGCCCAACGACGAGGACGTGCGGGCGCTCGCGGGCGTGATGGCGGAGACCTTCCGGGCGCACCTGGAGAAGCGCCGCGCCGAGCTCGACGCCGCCCTCGCGGAGCTCACCGGGGAGGGAACCGACTACCTGCTGCACCGCGGCCTCGCCAAGCTGCTCTTCGACCGGTCGACCTACGAGGTGCGCTCCCCCATCGAGCCGCAGGACCTCCGTCGCGCGGTCTTCGAGGCCTCCGCGAAGGTGCACCCCGCGGTGCGCACGGCCGACGCGCTGCACCCGGTGACCCGCGACGACGTGCTCGCCCAGGTGGCCGCCCAGCTCGGCGTGGAGCCCGCCGCCGTGGAGCAGGGCCTCTACGCCGACCTCGAAGACGAGCAGGTGATGACCGGGGCGCCCGAGCTCGCGGGCGAGGCCCTGGTGCAGCGCTACAACCTGGCCCTCGCCCAGGCGGCGCTGCTGCGGGCGACGAAGCTGGTGGTGCACCTCGACGAGGGAGACCCCGCGCGGTACCGGCAGCTCTTCCGGTGGGTGAAGTTCTACCGGCTCATCCACCGCGCGGAGCGGGCGCCGGGGGGCGGGTGGATGCTCACGCTCGATGGTCCGGTGAGCGTCTTCCAGCAGTCCAACAAGTACGGGCTGCAGCTCGCGGAGTTTCTCCCGGCGCTTCTGCTCTTCCCGTCGTGGAGCGCCGAGGCGGAGCTTCGCTGGGGGCCCCAGAAGCGGGAGGTGACCTTCAGGGTGTCGCACGACGACGAGCTGGTCTCGCACCTCCCCGACAAGGGCGCCTACGTCACCCGAGAGGAGCAGTGGGTGCTCGACCGCTTCGCGGCGCTGAAGTCCCCGTGGACGCTCTCCCGCGAGGGCTCGCTCATCGACCTGGACGGCCGAGGGGTGTTGATCCCCGACTTCGTGGCGAGGCACCCCGACGGGCGCGAGGCCCTGGTGGAGGTGCTTGGCTTCTGGCGCAAGGAGACCCTCCAGGCGCGCATCGAGCTGCTGGCCTCCGCAGGGCCGAAGAACCTTGTGCTGGCGGTCCCGTGGAAGCTGCGCGGAGGCGCCGAGGACGAGGCCACGGCCGCGGGCGCGGAGGCCCTCTTCTTCAAGGAGGTCATCGTCGCCAAGGAGCTGCTGGAGCGCGTCGAGCGCGTGGGCGCGAAGCCCGCGGCGGGGACGGAGGCTCCCTCGGAGGCGGCCGTGAAGCCGAAGGCGAAGCGGGCGACGAAGAAGAAGGGCTGAGCGTCAGCGCAGCGCGCGCTCGCTGGCGAGGAGCCCCAGTGTGCGCTTGCCGACGCCCGGAGGGCGTGGGAAGCGTCTCGCGCCGGTTGAACCGCCGAGAGGTCCGACGCAACGGATTGAGGCCCTGGAGAAGGTCCTGATTGATGAGCCCACCCACCCCCGCAGAACCGCGCGCCCCGGCCACCGTGAGCATCGGGCTGCCGATCTACAACGGCGCCCGCACGATGCGCCGCACCCTCGATGCGCTGCTAGGGCAGACCTTCACTGACTTCTCGGTGCTCCTCTCGGACAACGCCTCGACGGACGACACCGAGGCCATCGGCCGCGAGTACGCCGAGCGCGACCCGCGGGTGCGCTTCGTGCGCCAGCCCGTCAACCTCGGCGCCATCGGCAACTTCCTCTACGTCTTCGAGCACAGCCGCGGGCCCTACTACTCGTGGCTGGCCTGCGACGACTTCTACGACACCCCGACGCACCTCGATCGACTCCGCGAGCGGCTCGACGCGGGCGACGCGCTGGCGTTCCCCAACGTCAACCACTTCGACCTGCTCCCGGACGGCTCCGTCTCGCCGCGGCGCCGCGACGCCTTCGGGCACTTCCGCGCCGCCGACTCCCGCGTGGCCATGACGCGCCTCGCCATCCGGGGCACCTCGCATCAGCTCTATGGGATGTTCCGCCGCGAGGTGGTCGCGCGCTACCTCCCGTACCTCGCCGCGGACGCCACCTGGGCATGCTTCAACGAGGCGCGCTTCCTCCACTGGGTGTTCTCCCGGGAGCGCTGCAGCTTCGTCAACGAGGAGAGCCTCAACGTGTGCCACCACACCGGCGCCGTCAGCCGCAACGTCCGGCCGCTCCTGCTGCTGCGCGACTACCTCCGGCTCAACAGCCTCATCCCCGCGATCTACGCCGACGCGGACTACTCGCCCGCGGACAAGCTCCGGCTGCTCGGCGACCTCGGCCGCGCCAACGCGCCCTACCTCGGCTACCTCGCCGCGCGCTCGGTCCCGGCCGCCGCGGTCGAGGCGTGGTCGTGGATCACCTCGCGCCCGTCGCGCCGCTGAGCCGCCTCCGCGCCGATGTCGACCGTCCCCCGCAACGCGATCGCGAACTTCATCGGGAAGATCTGGTCCACCGCGCTCGGGCTCGCGGTGATCCCGCTCTACATCAAGGTGCTCGGCGTCGAGTCCTACGGCCTCGTCGGCGTCTTCGGCTCGCTCCAGGCGATCATGGGCCTGCTCGACCTCGGCATGCAGCCCACGGTCAACCGCGAGCTCGCCCGGCTCTCGGCCCTCGACCCGAGCACCGCGGCGAGGCCGATGCGAGAGCTGGTGCGCACCTTCGCGGTGGTGTTCGCGTGCGTGGGCCTGGTCTCCGGGCTGATCGTACTGGCTGGCTCCCCGCTGCTCGCCACCCACTGGATCCGCGCCGAGCGCCTGCCCGCCGGCACGGTGGTGCGCGCGGTCGGGATCATGGGGGTCATCCTGGCCATGCAGTGGCCGTCGAGCATCTTCCTCGGCGGGCTGATGAGCCTCCAGCGGCAGGTGCAGGCCAACCAGATCTTGATGCTGATCGGCACCGTGAGGTCGCTCGGCGCGCTCTTCGTGATCCGCTTCGTCTCTCCCACCATCGAGGCCTTCTTCCTCACGCAGGCCATGGCGAGCGCGGCGCAGACCGCCCTCACCGGCCTCGCGCTCACCCGCGCCCTGCCCCGCACCGACGAGCGCGTGGGATTCCGGCTGCAGGTGCTGCGGGACCACTGGCGCTTCGCCGCCGGGATGCTGGGCATCGCCGTGCTCTCGGTGATCCTCACGCAGGCCGACAAGCTCATCGTGACGGGCTCGCTCAGCCTGAAGCAGGTGGGCTACTACAGCATCGCTACGGCGGTCGCCAACGCGCTCTACAACCTCAGCGCGCCCATCGGCGCCGCCTGCTACCCGAGGCTGATCCAGCTCGCCACGCTCGGCGACGAGGAGCAGCTCAAGGACTTCTATCACCGCAGCTGCCAGACCATCGCGGTGATCATCATCCCGGTGGCGGCGGTGATCTCCGCGCTCTCCTCCCACGTGCTCTTCGCCTGGACCGGCAGCCGAGACACCGCCACGCACGCCCACCTCGTGCTCTCGATGCTCATCATCGGCACCTGCTGCAACGGGCTGATGAACCTCCCCGTCTCGCTCCAGATCGCCCACGGGTGGACGCGCCTCGTGGTGACGATCAACGTCTGCGCGATCGCGGTCATCGTGCCCCTCGAGCTCTACGGCGCGCGGCGCTTCGGGGGGCGCCCGGCGCGGCCGCGGGGTGGCTCATCGTCAACGCCAGCTACGTGGTGAGCGTCGTGCAGCTCATGCACCGCCGGCTGCTGAAGGGCGAGCAGTGGCGCTGGTACCTCTCCGACGTGCTGCTGCCCGGGGCCGGCGCGGTGCTCGTCGCCCTGGCCGCGAGCCTCGCCCCGGTGCCCTCGACCCGCCTCGGCGCCCTCGCCCTCGTGGCCGCGGTCTACGCCGTCGCGGCGAGCGTGGCGGCGGCCTCGGCGCCGGTGTCGCGGGAGATGATCCGCGCACGGCTCTTCCGTCGCCTGTGGCCGACCAGCCCGCTCTGACGGGGGCGGTCGGGCGGAATACGCCCCTCACCCCACGCCGCGCGAGTGGCGCCGGGCGTTGGCCGTGAAACATAGCTTCGGGGATGGGCGACGCGGCCAAGGTGATCGACTGGAACGGAACGGACTTCCCTGAAGCTCTGGCGGGTGTTCCGCCGGGGCGCTACCGGCTTGAACCGGTCCAGGGCCCCGCGGACGAGCCCGGGGATGAGCCCGGGGATGCCGATGCCAGATGACTTCGAGCTCACGCCGGAGATCGAGGCGAAGATCGAGGCGGGGCTCGCGGACCTCCGCGCCGGGCGAACCGTGTCCCTTGAAGAGGCCGATGCCCGGATGCGGACGCGCATCGCCTCGGCGCACCCCGTGAGCGACGCCCTCGACCGGGTGGCGATCACCGCCGCGGCCGCGGTCGACCTCGAAGACCGCGTCGGGTACATCGCCGAACGGAACGCGGCGAAGGGGCCTGCGACGAAGTAGTAGGGAGGGCACGAGGGAGACTCATGCACGCTCTGGCGAACGGGACGCTTCGAAGCGAAGCCGCTTCCGGTGCAAGCGACTTCGCCGGTGTGATAGTCGTTCACCATGGCTGACGGGAACGACAGAGCATCGTCCCAGCTCCGACGGTGCGGGGCACCCGAAGACGCCATCCGTCCGCTCCGACTTGGCGCAGATCTCGTCCGCTACTGGGACCTCACCACTCCGGGCGAGCGCGATCCGCTGATCGACCTCGTCGTCGAGGCGGGTGGGCGCCCGTTGCTCTTTGTGAGAAGCCGCCCGGCCGAGCCCGCCCTCCTCGCGAAGTTGCGGCGCGTCCTCGCACTACGAGGCGACGGCAGCCCGCTCGCCCTCTACGAGCCCGGGCGGTTGAGCTTGTACGACGTCGCGCTCGATGACGAGAAGCCCGCCCCGCCCCGCGAGATCTACGACGACGCGCCCGATCCATGGCTCATCCCTTCGCTCCTCGACCGTCGAGGTGAGGCGCGAGGGGTCGCGGCGCGGTTCATCCTCAAGCTAATGCACGAGGCGACCGACGCGATCACAGGGCTGAAGGGCGCGGAAGGGCGCCTGACCGCGGACGACGCGCTATCGCTGGCGGGCCGCGCGCTGTTCCTACGCTTCCTGTTCGATCGGGGCATCGTCGGTGACGCCCACGTCGGCCGCGTCGCGCGTGGTGCACAGCGCGTCGAGGATCTCTTCGTCAACGCCGACCTCGCCCACGCGACGAGCGCCTGGCTCGACGACACCTTCAACGGCAACCTCCTCCCGCTCCCCGGCGGCGGCACCCGCGCGTGGTTTCGTTCACTGCCACCGGAGGCGTTTCAGCCGCTCTCGAACATCATGCATCGAGCACCGTCGGGGCAGTTGTCGCTCCCCCTCGGCTGGGACGGCATCGACTTCGCGCACATCCCGCCCGGTCTGCTTAGCGAGGTGTACGAGGCGCACTGCGCCCGGCACTACGATCGGGCCGATGCCGAGAGCGTGCACTATACCCCGCGCTCGGTCGCCGAGCTGATGGTGTCCGAATCGTTGAGCGCGTTGGAGCGCCCTTGGGAGGCTCGCGTGCTCGACCCCGCCGCGGGCGCTGGGGTCTTTCTCGTCGCGGCGTACCGGGGGCTCGTCGAAGCGCACTGGAGGCACACGGGAGAACGTCCGCAGCGTGCGACCCTTCGGAGCATCCTCAATCGTCAGCTCGTCGGCTTCGACATCAACGAGACGGCGCTTCGCCTCGCCGCCTTGTCGCTGTACCTGACCGCGTTGGAGCTCGACCCCGAGCCGACGCCTCCCGACGCCCTTCGCTTCGACGAACTCCAAGGCAAGATCCTCTTCGACGTCCGAGCACCAAGGCAAACGAAGGGGGAAGTCGATCCCGGCAGCCTCGGCTCCCAGGTCGATGCCGCCCGCGAGGGGCGTTATGACCTCGTCGTCGGCAACCCGCCGTGGACCGCGTGGGCGGGGGGCGCCCCTGCGATCGTGCAGCAGGGCGTCGACCGCGTGTTCCATACCCGCGGAGGAGCGGGCGCGGTCACGCTGGCCGACAAGGCACCTGACCTCGCCTTCCTCTGGCGGGCGATGGGCTGGGCGCGACCCGGAGGGCGAATCGCGCTCGCGATGTCCTCAAGATTGCTGTTCCGCCAGAGCGAGCGTGGGGTGGCGGCGCGCAACGAGGTGTTACAGGCGCTGAAAGTGACGGGCATCATCAACGGTTCCGCGCTGCGTGACACGGAGTTCTGGCCGGGCGTGCGGGGACCGTTCTGCGTGCTTTTCGCCGAGAACACGGTCCCCTCAAACGACGCAGCACTCTGGCTCGTGAGCCCTGAGTTCGACCCGCGCCTCAACGACCACGGCCGCACGCGCGTCGACATGGAGAGCGCGGTTCCAGTCTCGTCGCGCGAGGCATGCGAAGTGACGTGGGCCCTCAAGGCGCGTTTTCGAGGGAACAGCGCCGACCGGGACTTGCTCTCGAGGCTGGTGCGCTTCCCCACGCTCAAGGCGTGGTGGAACGACACGCTCGGTCTCCACGAGGAACATCAAGGCTACCAGCGTGGTGGTGACGCCGGGGAGCAGCAGGACGCTAGAGAGTTCTGGAACCTCCCTGACCTGAGGCCAGAGTCCGTTAAGAGCGGGCCGGGCTTCTTCTCGCTCGACGAGGTGCGCCTGCCGCCGTTTGAACGTCCGACGCTGCTCCGTACCCGGCAGCGTGACCTCTATCGCCATCCCCTGGTGATCGTCCCTAAGCGCATCCGGCCGGATCGGAACCGCGGCCGGGCGGCGCTCTCGACGCGCGATGTGTTCTTCTGTGAGAGTTATCACGGGTGGAGTTGCGCGAGGTCCCGCGAGCCAGAACTGCTCTCGCGTTACCTCCACCTGCTCTTCAACAGCGACCTCGTTCGCTACGTTGCTCTTCTGACGAGCAGCCAGTATGGCGTCGAGCGCGACGCAGTCCTGCTCGAAGATCTGGAGCGCCTCCCAATCCGGCCACTCGACTCGCTCGCGGAGGCGCAGCGGGCTCAAATCGAGCCGCTCTCCCGAACGCTCATAGCGGGCCCACCGCCTTGGAGCGAGCTTGATGCATGGGTCGCCGACGTATACGGGCTCTCGCCGCTCGACCGGGAGACGATCCGGGACACCCTCGCGGTGTCGACGCCAGAGGGCCAATCTCTCGCACAAGCGCCGCCATCCATGGCTGAGCGTGAGGCATGGAGTGAGAGCGTCGTTATCGCCACGAACTCGTTGCTCGAACCCTTCGGTCGCCGACTCTCGTACACAGCAAACAGCGCGCGCACGTTCGGCGCGTGGATCGTCGTGCGCTTTGCGCTCGCGCCTCCCCTCGCTACCGGGGCGAGCGGCATGGTTCCGTTCCCCTCGAACGACGGTCCGCTGTCGACATCTGAAGTGTTACGGCACGCTGATGACCTCGCTGCCACCGAGGTGACCGCGCGCGAACCCGACGGGACGATCGTCACGGCGCGGGTGGCGCAATACCGCTACTGGACGCCGACGCGGGCACGTCTCTTCGCCGCACGACTCATCCGAGAGCACGGCGACGTACTCGCGGGGCTGTAATGAATAGTTCGCTGAGCCGTCGACTCGTCGAAGGGCCGAAGGAGAGCCTCCCCTACCCGGAGGTGTCACGCGTGTTGCTGCGGGCGATCGAGCATGCCCTGGTCGCGGCCTGGAACCGGATCCTCTCGACCGGTGGGCCTGACCTCCTCGAAGCGTTCGTGGGTGTGCACGAGGACGCGATTACGGACCCACTCGTCACCGAGCTCGAGCGGATGCGGGTCCGTGGTGAGCTGGGGCCGATGGGCGGCTTCTTCGCGGCCTTCATCAAGTCCGAGGAACTCTGGGACCACGCGCACAGATCGCAAGCGTTGCCGGACATCGTGGTGCGGCTCGTCCCTCCGCCCGAACTCCTCGTCTACGACCCGCGCTACTACGGGGTGTTCATCGAGTCGAAGGTCATCGACTCATCCCACAAGAAGTCGGCGAAGCTGTATTGCACCGAAGGCGTCATCTCGCGCTTCGTCAGCGGACTGTACGCGTGGAAGATGCGTCAAGCGATCATGTGCGCATACGTGCTTGACGGTTCATCGTTGATGACTGCGCTCGGATCCGAGTTCAGCACGCAGTCGTCGCTCCAGACACGTGAACCGTTAACGCCGCGAGCGTGGCCAGTTCCTTCGCGCGCCGAGATTGCCGACAGCACGCACGATCGGACGTGGAGCTATTCACATCCGAACGTGGGGAGCCCAGGGTCCATCGCGCTGTCGCACGTCTGGCTCCGGTTGATGTAGCAAACGGTGCGGCTCCCGCGCCCGCCGTGACGCACTCGATCGAGTAGCCCGTTCGCCACAGCGCGAGGAGCGGCTCGAAGGGGCACGGGACCTTCGTCGAAGGTGCGAGGCCTATAGGGAAAGCAACGCGGCACCCTCGCTAGCACGGATCAGCGACCGGCGACAGAACACCCAATGTACGAAATTCGCGGTCTCTCTCGCGGTCCCGCGGAGCTTCCGGAGAGTTCGATAGGTCGCTGAGTGGCGAAGTACACGCGTTGCCCGTTGCCGGTGCGGCGCCCGGCAGCCCATTGCCGGGCGCCAGGCGCCGTCCGTCACGTGGAGTGCTCGATCACCATGGTGAAGTCCACGTCCGAAGAGAGCTGATTCCAGAGGGCGAACGTCGCGCCCGAGGAGGCCCACTGCAGGTACAGCTTCCCGGAACTGGACGGGGTGGCGCTGCCCGACGCCACGTTGGCGGTCGCCGAGATCTGCGTGAGGCCGTGCTGGGTCACGAGCCACTCGCCGGCCTCGCTCTGGGCGGTGCCACTGGACTCGTTGGCGACCACGGAGATCCTCGCCCGCTTGTAGAACCCGGTCGGCATCTGGGCCGCGAGATTGAACTTCTCTCCCCAGTAAGGGGCCACCGCCGCCGGCGAGGGCGCCACCATCAGGATCGTGCCGCGCGCGCGGCTCACGGCCATCGCACCGACCAGGGTGCCCGCGACGTTGAACTGGTTGGCGAAGCACTCGAGCGAGCAGGCCGCGAGGTCGAGCGGGCGGTCGGAGCTGTTGAAGACGCACGACTCGACCACGCCCTGCGCGTTATTCGCGCGGAGCCCGGCACAGTCGTACGAGGAGCCGGGTCCGCGGACGTTCACGATCCGCAGGTTCTCGACGTAGGCGGTGGTGGACTGGATGAAGATCGCGCTCCCGGTGTCGGGGTAGTTGGTTGGGTAGCCGGAGCCGCCCTTGTTCATGCCCTCGACGCGGATGTTGGAGAGGGTGACCCCCGTGTGCCGCATCGCTGTTGGGCACTCCGCCGTCCATCGTACGCCCCACCGGCCGCCGTTGAACGAGTTCAGGCCGTCGACCTGCAGGTTGGTGACGAAGACGTTCTGGTCGATGTCGAGGTTGGCCTGGTCGCTCCGCGGCTTGAGGGTGAGGTCCGAGAGGTGCAGGTGGTCGCAGTTGATGTACGACCCCTCGGGGGCCCGATCGATCGAGATGGGGCGATCGGCCGTGATCCCGACGCGGCTGATTTTGTTGAGCTGACCGCCGACGACCTGGATGCCAACGCTGACCGAGGTGTAGCTGTCGCCCGTCGTGGTCCACCCCGGGCCAACGGAGACGTCCTCGACGACGCACTGGTCGGTGTTGAGCAGGGCAATCGCGATCTTCTTCGTGGTCGCGGTGTAGCTGTCCGAGGTGAAGCCGAGGCCGCGAACCGAGGCGTTCGGGAGGCGATTCTGGGACGAGTAGCCCGAGACGGTCGCGGCGTCGGCCGGCGCCAGCGTGGCGTTCAGGAACTCGAAAATCGTGACCGCGGTCAGCGCGCCTCCGCTCGGCGGCCCGCAGTGGATGACCGACGCCATCGGGCCCGCCCCGCGGAGGTGGATCCGCCCGGAGGTGATCTGAATCGACTGCTTGACGATATACACCCCCGGCGGGAAGTAGATCTCCGCCGCGCCGCCGCTCACGTAGGGGAAGTGGCTGGCCGTGGCGACCGCGTTCTGGATCGCCTGAGTGTCGTCCCCGCTCCCCGTCCCCCGCGCACCGAAGTCCTTGACGTTGAGGGGGCCTTGGTAGATTCGCCGCCAGTACCCGGACGTGGTTCGGGTGCTGCCCGTCCCCGTGTACGGGACGATATTGAGCCCGTCGTCGAGCCCGCCCGCGAGGGTCGTTGGCCCCGCCGAGCCGATCCAGTAGAAGAGCCCGCCCCCCCCCGGAGCGTCTGAGTGGTAGTTGTTGACGAGCACGAGTTTGAAGGTGCTCATGCCGACCGAGTTCGTATTGCCGGCCGTACCGGGCGCGCCGAGGAGTTCGTCCACGGTGTCCAGCCGCCCGATCGCGGCGCTGTCGATCGACAGCGCCTGCGCGACGCGGCGGGTCGACGGGAGGTCCGCGATCGGTCCCTCCTCCGCGCCGCAGGACGCCGCGACCGCGCCCCCGCCGAAGAGCGCGAACAGCGCGCCGAAGCGACGGCGCGCGGCGTTGACCTCGGGGTCGGCGGACGGATCGAAGGGCGGCTGATCGTGGGGCATGGGACCTCGGCCCGGGCGCGCGAGGGCGACACCTTGTTGCGCCTCCGTCTCCGGAAGGGCGCCGATAGAGCACTCCTCGTGCCGGGAGTACGCGCCGCGGCCGGGAGTGGGAATCCTCGCGCTTTGGGGTGCATGCGGTCCCTCGCCCCCATGTCACGAAAGTGGATTCAGTCGGAACTCGTGACGCGTGGTGCGTCATCGCGCTGACTCCGTCGCCGCCTCCGCCTCGAACATGCCACCCGGTGCGGGAGCGCGCGCTCGGCCGCGAACGCGTGCTCGATCGCCTCGTCCCGGCGCGCGTCGTTTCTCGGCTACGCCGAGAGCGCCATCGCTCCGTTCCGCCTCGGGCTCACGGCGACGCTTGAGCGCAGCGACGGCGAGAGGCGCTGCTCTCCGACCGCGTCGGCGCGGTGGTCTACAGCCGCGGCATCAAGGAGCTCGCGGGCGATCACCTGGCCGAGCACTCCGTCGAGACCATGATGGTCGACCTCACCCCAGAGGAGGCCGCGCGCTGCTCTCCTACCAGCAGCAGAAGCGCATCGACCTGCTGGCCTCCGCAGGGCCGAAGAACCTCGTGCTGGCGGTGCCGTGGAAGCTGCGCGGAGGCGCCGAGGACGAGGCCACGGCCGCGGGCGCGAAGGCCCTCTTCGTCACGGACCAACCCGCGCACTCCATGGAGACGCCGCCGCGACTGCGATAGCTTCGCCCGCGATGAGTACCTCCGCTGGATTCCGTCGCGCGTTGAAGTCCGGGCTCCAGGCCGCCGGCCTGCTCGACCTCGCGCGGCTCGGCCTTCACGCCAGCTCGCTGGTGCTCGACCTGCGCCGGCTGCCCTCGACGGTGACCTCGCTCCCCTGGTTCGTGCGCACCTGGCGACAGTACGAGGCCCTCGGCGGGGACGGTCTCAAGCTGCGAGACGCCCAGCCCTGCCTCACCGACCGCGGCGAGAGCGCGGGCGCCGCGTCGGGGCACTACTTCCACCAGGACCTCTGGGCCGCGCGCAAGGTGCACGCCTCGGGCGCCGCCGAGCACGTCGACGTGGGCAGCCGGGTCGACGGCTTCGTCGCCCACGTGGCCTCCTTCACCGAGGTGGTCTACGTCGACCTTCGGCCGCTCGAGGCCAGCGGTCACCCGCACATCAAGGCCCGCGTGGGCACCGTGCTCTCGCTGCCCTTCGCCGACCGATCGGTGCCTTCGCTCTCCTGCCTCCACGTCATCGAGCACATCGGCCTCGGGCGCTACGGCGACCCGCTCGACCCCGACGGCTCGCTCAAGGCCCTCGCCGAGCTTCAGCGGGTCGTCGCCCAGGGAGGAGACTTCTACCTGGGCGTCCCCATCGGCCGCGAGCGCGTGTGCTTCAACGCCCACCGGGTGCTCTCCCCGCAGACCGTGCTGCGCGCCCTGGGCGAGCTCTCGCTGGTGGAGTTCAGCGCCGTCAACGACGCGGGCGACCTCGTGCGCGACGCCCGCCCCGAGGACTTCTCCCAGGCCGACTACAGCTGCGGCCTCTTCCACTTCACCCGGCGCTGAAGCTCCCGCTCATCGTCGACGGCCGCCCCGCCGGGAGCGTCACCACCATCCTCGCCCCTTCCCTCCCGTCGCTTCGGCTGAGGGCGGTGATCGATCCCCCCGCCTGCTCGACGATCGCCGCGCTGGTCGCCAGCCCGAGCCCCGTCCCCTCCCCCGCCGGCTTGGTGGTGAAGAAGGGCTCGAAGATCCGCTCTCGCAGCGCGTCGGGGGACGCCCGGTCCGTCGTCCTCGACCTCGATGATCACCTTCGCGTCGTCGAGCCTCGCGCGCAGGGCGATCTCCCCCTTCGAGCGCCCGTCGCCCCGTATCGCGTCCGCCGCGTTGAGCGCCAGGTTGAGCACCACCTGCACCAGCCGGTCGCCGGAGACGCCCACCGTGGGCAGCGGCTCCTCGACCTCCACGATCAGCGCGATGTCCCTCATCGCCTTCTGCGGCTGCAGCAGCTTGCGCACCTGCTCGATGGCGTCGCGCACGTCGGCGTTGGGCTCCACCGGGGCGCCGTCGGCCCTCGGCGGGGCGGCCGAGCCGGGGGCCGCGCGCGCGTAGTCGAGCAGCTGCCGCACCGTCCGGTGGATGCGCTGCGCCTCGTTGCCGATGCGCCCCGCGAAGTCCTGGATCTCGTCCTCCTCCAGGCCGCCGTCTCGCATCACGTCCGAGAGGCCCACGATCGCCGCCAGGGGGTTTCCCACCTCGTGCGCGATGCCCGCCGCGAGGCGTCCCACCATCGCCAGCCGCTCGCCTCGCACCACCTGCTCCTGCGCCCGCCGCAGCCCCACGCTGGCCTTCTCCAGCTCGGTCACCTGCTGCGAAAGCTCCGACTCCCTCGCGGCGAGCTGGTCGGTCATGCGGTTGAAGGCGCTCGCGGCGCGCACCACCTCCGCGGCCCCTCGCTCCTCCGCGCGCACGTCCCGGCGCCCCGCCGCCACGCGCTCGGCGGCGCGGGTGAGGCCCTCCATGGGCCGCACGATCCAGCGGGTGAGGGCGAGGTAGACCACCCCGAGCGCGAGCATCCCCGAGAGGCCCGTGTAGAGCAGCACCGCCGTCGGAACCGTGCGCTCCGCGGCGCCAGGAGCCAGCGACGACTCGGCGACGAAGATCCCTCGCGACGGCAGCAGCACCACCACGGCCATCACCTCGCCGGACACCCGCACGTCGTCGAAGGGCGGCGGGTGCTGCGACACGGGCAGCTGCAGCGAGCCGACCATGGCCTGGAGCACGCCGTTCTTGTCGTAGAGCGCCGCCCCCGAGAGGCCCCCTTCGCCCACGCTGGCCGCGAGCAGCGGCTGCACCTGCGTGGGATCGAGCGTGAGCGACACCTCCCCGGCGACGGCCCGCGACAGGGTCATCCCGAGGCGACGCCTGGCGATGCGCCCTGAGGCGGCGGTGAGCGGGTGCACTGCGGCGAGCGCGAGCGTCGCGGAGATGGCCAGCGTCCCGAGCAGCGCCAGGGCGAATTGCGCGCGCAGTCCCAGGCCCCGGCGTTCGTCCAACATCGCCACGATGATGCCCACGGCGGGCCCTCCCGCGCCACCGCGCGCGCTCGCCGTGCTACGCGTGGCCCCCAGCAGACCCCGTCATGCTCCGTTCGGCACACATCTCACGAATCGCCTTTGATTCAAGCCGACGCGTACGATGGATGGCTGTGCCCGCTGTGCCCGCGGGTTGGAAACCCTTTCCCTTCTACACATCGTTGAGAGCGGCAACCCGCCGCGTCGCTGGGGTTCGGGCGTTGGCCCTCACCCCAGGCAATAACAGGACGGCGCCCCGGGCACTGCCCGCCTGTCGAACCGAAACTCCATGGACCATCCGGAAGCTTGATCGAGGCCGCGAGGGCTGGAACGAATCGGCGTCCCCTGTTCGACAGCCCCGGGCAGTGCCCGGGGCGCTGTCCTGTTATTGCCTGGGGTGAGGGGCCAACGCCCGAACCCCAGCGACGCAGCGGGTTGCACCCCGTCCGAGATCTGTAGAAGCGATAGGGTTTCCAACCCGCGGGCACAGCACGTCGGCTTGAATCAAAGGCAAATCGTGAGATGAGTGCCGAACCGACCCCGCCATGCCCGTCTTGATCTCCGCCGCCCAGGCCCGCCGCTTCCTCGTCCGCCGGCACCTGCTTGCGCCGCCGAGGTCGCTCCCCGCGGACGCCTCCTCGGTGCTCACCGTGGCGAGGCTCTTCGGGTCGCTGCAGTTCGACCCCCTCGACGCGCCGGGCGCCCGCAACCACGAGGCGGTGCTCCACGCCCGCATCGCGGGATACACCCGGGGCTGGTGCGAGCGGCACCTCTACGGCCCGCCCGGCACCCGCTCGCTCATCGAGCTCTGGAACAAATCCCTCAACATCGTCCCCATCGAGGACCTCCCCGCGCACCAGCACGC
Organism: Deltaproteobacteria bacterium; assembly: GCA_016704445.1. GTDB lineage: Bacteria > Myxococcota_A > Polyangia > Polyangiales > SCUS01. Next base: position 32,356 of record JADJAE010000073.1, on the reverse strand, counting down.
CTGGGCGAAGGCGAGGGTCCGCCACGCCTCGGGCATCCTCTCGAAGCGCGCCTCGGTGGCGGACAACATACTCAGCCAGGTAAGATCGGCCGGGGAGACGGGCACCCGCGCCATGGCCCGCTCTCACTCCGGTGCGGTCGACTGGTACTGGGCTCCCACCTCCGAGGGCCGCGCCGTCGCCGAGGCCCTCTTCGAGACGGGGCAGCTCGGCATCGCCCGCCGCGAGGGCAACCACCGGGTCTTCGACCTGATCGAGCGGCTGCACCCCGAGCTCTCCCCGGCGCTCCCCGAGGAGGAGGCCGAGCGCGCCCGGCTGCTCAGCCGCCACCGCGCCGTGGGGCTGATGGGCGCCGGGGGCGGCGCAGAACTCTTCACCGGCCTGGGCAGGTCCGACGTGCGCGCGGGCGCTGCGCTCGCTGGTGGAGGGAGGCGCGCTGTTGCCGGTGGCGGTCGAGGGGGTGCGGGGGGAGCGCTACGTGCTCTCCGCCGAGCGGGGTCGGCTGTACGCCTGCGCCGACGACGACGCTCCCCTGCGGGGCGTCACCCTGCTCGCGCCGCTCGACCCCTTCGTGTGGGACCGGGCGCTGCTGCGCTCCCTCTTCGGCTTCGACTACCGCTGGGAGGTGTACACGCCCGCGCACCTCCGCCGCTTCGGCTACTACGCCCTTCCGCTGCTCTGGGGAGACCGGCTGGTGGGGCGCATCGAGCCCGCGCGCGACCGCTCCCGGAGGCGGCTCGCGGTGCGGGGGCTGTGGTTCGAGGAGGGCTTCGACCCGCTGGAGAGCGAAGGCTTCGTCGACGACCTTGGCGCCGCGCTGGAGGCCTGGCGCCGCTTCGTCGACACCGACGAGGTGACGCTGCCCCGCACCCGCATCGGGCGGGCGCTCTCCGCGGCGTGGCGGCGCGACGGCGCGGTCGCGCTCCGTTGACCGACGCGACCCGACGCGGGAAAGATGGCCCCATGAGCTTCGGCAACAACGTGGGTGGATTCCCGCCGCAGCCTGGTCCCTTCGCCGGGGGTTACCGCACGCCCGCGGGGCCCGGAGCCGTCGGCGCGGAGGAGACCTGGTTCGAGGCCGAGGTCCCCTTCGCGGGGGCGCCGCTGCCTCCGCGGTGCGCGTGCTGCTTCGGCCCGGTGGAGGTCCACCGGGCGGCCAGCGCCACGGTGACCGTCGGGCGCACCCACTACACCCGGCGGATGGAGATCCCGTACTGCCGCGCGTGCGAGGTCGCCGTGAAGGAGGGCGCCCGGCGGGGCAGGCTCCAGGGCTTCCTGGGGCTCGGCGTGGCCGCGGTGTTTCCGCTGCTGCTCTCGCTCGCGTGGCTCTACGCGCCCGCGGCGGTGACCTTCGTCGCGACCCCGGTGGTCGCCCTCGGCGCGCTGCTCCTGCTCGCGAAGCTCTGGCCGACTGCCCCCATCGCCCGCCACCGGGGCGCCACCTCGGGCAACCGCGACGCCGTCTGGATGCTCCCCTTCCACGTCGGCCAGAACCCCACGCGCCTCGCTGGCACCAACGAGACCTGGATGCGCCAGCTCGGGGAGATGCACCGCACCGTGGTCACCCCGCGCGGCCGGCGCCGCACCCGCGACGCGCGCTACATCGTGGTGCCCATCGTCGCGACGCTGCTGGCGATCCCGACGTGGTTCGGCCTTCACGGCCGGGTGTACTTCGACAACCCCACCACCTCGCCGCTGACCTTCGACATCGACCACGGGCTCGCGGAGGTCACCGTCGCCCCCAACGGCCACGAGGACCTCTACCTCCCCGCGGGCGAGGCGGTCATCGACGTGATGTTCGACGGCCGCGCGGTCGACCGCATCAGCGCGGACATCGAGCACTTCGGCAAGCACCTCGCGTCGCCCTTCGGCCGCGCCTGCTACGCCACCCTCTCCACGGCCTACGGCGACGCGGTGCTCGACGGCCCTCGGAGGCAGATGGCCCCGGCGGGCCAGCGTTGGCACACCCTCCACCGCGTGCAGAGCGTGCTCGAGCCCTTCCCCCGCAGCGTGTCCGTCGGCCGCGGCCAGCGCGGCGCCATCCGGGTGCGCTTCACCCGGGTGCACTGCATCACCGGCGCTCCGATGCTCTGACTGAAGTTCCCTCCCCACGATGCCCGACGACAAGCCCCTCACCCGCGATCAGGCGTACCTGCTGAAGCTGGCCCGCACCCGGATGCCCTACGGCAAGCACCAGGGGATGCTGCTGGTCGACCTGCCAGAACCCTACGTGGTGTGGATGGCGCGCCAGGGCTTCCCCAAGAGCGAGCTGGGGAAGATGCTGGCCATCGTTCACGAGATAAAAGTGAACGGGCTGGAGTACCTGTTCGAGAAGATCCGTTGAGACAGAGGCTCAGCGCACGGTGATGTTGAGTCGCGCGCGGCTGTAGTCCTCGCCGTCCAGCAGGCATCCGGCGTCCGAGCCGTCCCAGCCGGTGATCTGGAGCTTCACGGCGTAGGCGCCCGGCGCGAGCGACACCTGCCTTCGCATGGACCAGGGCTGCCACCACCCGGAGGTGCCGGTGCCGCCTCGGGCCACGCCCACGAGGACGTCGCCCCAGGTGCCGTTGCCGTAGGCGATCGAGCCGATCACGAAGCGGAAGCCGCAGTGGGTGTACGCCGCCGAGCCGCCGCTGCCGGTGACCGAGCCGTAGGCCTCGAGGTCGGCCGTGCCTGCCTCGGGGACGTTGACCATCACCGTGGTCCCTGGGACGTCCTGCCAGAGCGCCGAGCGCGCCGTGATGGGCCCAGCCTGCGTCACGCTGAACAGCGCCGGCGCAGGCCCTCTCGGCCCCGCAGGACCGATCGCCCCAGCGGGCCCCATCGGCCCGGTCGGCCCCGCCGGACCTGCTGCTCCCATCGGCCCGGTCGGCCCCGCCGGTCCCGCTGGTCCAGCAGGACCTGCTGGTCCCGGGGTGCCCATGCCTGGGCCCGTCCATCGGCCCATCGCGTCGACCACCGTGGTGCCGTTGACCGTGATGCTCGACGGGGTGATGTCCCCCACCGCGTTGCCCGCCACCAGCGCGTACGGAACGCTCCCGATCGGCTCCCTCGGCGTCATCTCGGCGTCCGTCCCGACGGTCACCCCGAGGTAGCGCGTTCGCCCCGAGAACACCGCCGGGGTCAACGGGGTCATCGCTCCGAGCTGCGTGGAGAAGTAGCCCTCGTCGAGCGTCACGGTGAGCGCCTCGGTCCACACCGCGGAGCCCCCGGTGGCAACGTCGTAGAGCCGATAGGTCACCGACTGCGACCCGCTCACCGGCGCGCCCGCGCGGTCGAGCAGCCGCCCCTGGTGGATCATCGTCGTCGGCACCTGCGCCGCCGCCACCATGGGCAGCGCGCACGCCGCCCCGAGAACCGCCGCCCCGATCGTCCATCGCCTACGGTTCATCGCTGTCCTCGCCTTCCGCCCGGTGGAGCGCCGACGCTATCGCCCCGCCGTCGAGAGCGTCAACGCATCCGTCGACCCAACGCCACGCCGCGCTGCGGTACACACAGCCCACGATGAACACCCTGCGTCCCGCGATTCTCCTTCTCGCGCTGCTCCCTGCGTGCGGCCGTCGTCAGCATCAGGGTCCGCCCGTCGAGGCCGCGGTCGTGCGCCCGCCCCGTCGATGCCCGCGCGGTCGATGTGCCCGCAGCGGTCGATGTGCCCACGGCGGTGGATGTCCCCGTGACCATCGATGCTCCGGCGCCCCCGTCGCCCGACGCGGAGCTGGTGCGCGGCCTCGCGAGCGGCAGCGTCGAGCTCTCGGCCCACATCGACCCGGCGCACGGCGTGGTGTTCGTGACCTACCTCGAGGCGTCGCCCAGCGGGCGGTCGGGGGTGCGCCGATCGACCCGGCGGCTGTGCGGCGCGGCTGCCGCTCGCGACGCTGCCCTGCGCGCCCGGCTGCGCGAGGCGGTGCAGCAGGCCACGGACAACGAGAGCATGGAGTGCAGCGGCGACGAGTGCGTGGTGTCGGGGATGGAGTACCAGCCCGCGTATCGGCTGCGCCTCGGGCGGACGCCCGACGGGACGCGGGTGTTGCTCGGCGCGATGCAGCTCAGCGAGGCCGCGCTGAGCGAGGAGTGGATGGAGCGCGTGCAGGCCTACGTCGCCCAGGGGCTCGCGGCGGCGCGCTCTCGCCCGTGCCCTCGGTAGGACGATCGCGGCGGGGGGGCGACCGACCCGCCATCCCAACGCGCCTCACCGTCGCGAAACGACGGGCGCGACCGCGACGCCAGCCCAGTGCGCCTCACCCGGAGCGGAGCGGAGGGGGCGACCGACCACGCCCTCCCAGTGCGCCTCACCCGGAGCGGAGCGGAGGGGGCGACCGACCCGCCATCAGATGACGTCACACGAGTCGGACCGGCTCAGCGAAGTCGCATTGAGCTGGCGTCGCGGTAGCCCCGTCGCTTCGCGACGGTGAGGCGCATCGGGCTGGCGCCGCGGTCGCTCCCCGAGATGAGGTCCACCTTCAGCACTCAAAACCGCCCGCGCAGGCTCACCGTCCCGAGGCCCACCGCCAGCGTCGGAGTGAACACCTCGTCGCTCCGCCCCCCCGCCACCAGGAAGGTCACCAGCCCCGCCGCGGCGAGCACACCACCCGAGATCCACAGCGCGTTGGTGGCGGTCACCAGGGTGTTTCCATCGCTCACCAGCGCCCGCTGCTCGGCCGTGATGCCCGCGCCGCAGCCGCCGCCGCACTGCTCGATGAGCGTGCTCTCGTTGGACTGCGCCATCACCCCGGTGATCACCCCACCGATGCCCAGCGCCACGCCGACGCCCAGCGCCGACAGGCCCACCGAGCGCCACGGGCTCCATCCGCCGTCGGTGGAGACCAGCGTCGGGCGGTTCATCCCCGACTGCACCAGGGTCACCATCGGCTGGGACTCCGTGGCCGACACCGGGGAGTTCGGCGCCCCGAAGCGCACCACGAAGCGCGCCTGGTGCCCCGCCGTCACCTGGCTCGTCCCACGATACGGAACCACCCCCGGCGCCACGGCCTCCACCGCCGCGGTGTTGCCATCCACCGCCAGCAGCGTGCTGAACTCCTCGTTGGACAGCACCCGCCCGTTGAGCGTCACCGTCGTCCCCACAGGAGCGTTCGGAACCTCCACCACCACGTAGGCGATGCGGTCGGTGAGCGCCATCGACTCGGCCAGCGCGGCCTCCGCCGTCGGCGTGAAGCGTGGCTCCTGCGCCCTCCTCGCGTTGGCCTCGGTGGCCGCGCGAGAGAGCTCCTGCCACGCCTCGCCGTAGCGCCCCAGCGCCCGAAGACAGCGCCCGACGTACAGCCGGGTGTTGGGAGAGGGCAGCGCCGACATCGACTGCTGGAAGAGACCGAGCGCCTCCTCCCAGCGCTGGCCGTCGTAGGCCACCCTCCCCTGCTGGAAGAGCGTGCGCCCGTCCATCGCCACCTGGGCCTCCGCCTCCGAGGGCCAGAGCCCACCCGCCAGCGCGAGCGCCGCCCCGAGAAACACGACGCGGACTGCTGACGGACGGATCATGGCTCTTCCGGGTTGTAGGCCCGCGGCGGCTGCCGGGGCGGTGGGGAGATCGTCGGGGGCGCGAGCACCATCGGGGGAGCCTCGACGTGGGAGGGAGCGACCGCGCGAGGAGGACGAGGCGTCGCGACCACCGGCCGCGGAGCGGGCTGCACGACCGCAGGCGTCCTCTGCACACCTGCTGGAGCGCCCTGCACACCTGCTGGAGCGCCCTGTACGACTCTGGGAGCGCCCTGCATACCTGCTGGAGCGCCCTGTACGACTGCTGGAGTCGCCTGCACCACTGCGGGAACAGCCTGCACCACTGCGGGAGCGCTCTGCACGGGTCGGGGAGCGGGTTCGCGCTGGCTGAGCCACGCCGTGACCCCCAGCCCGACGACCAGGCCCGCGGTGAGGGCGACCACCAGCGTCGCGCGGTTCTTCGGGGAGGGCGCCATGGAGGGCGAGGAGCCCGCCCGCTCGACCGCGTCGAAGGTAGAGCGCGCCTCCGGGGCCCCTGGATACGACGGACGCAGCAGCTCCGGCGCGGTGACCGCAGGGAAGGCCCGCTCCGTCGGCGCAGCGACCATCGGGGTCTCCCTCGTGGCGGGCAGCGACGCCCTCCCCATGGCCATGGACGACAGCGCCTCCGCGAGCCCCTCGGCGAGCGCGTGCCCGGTAGGAAACCTCCCCTCGCGCTCCCTGACGAAGGCCCTCGCCGCCCACAGGTCGACGCCCGCTCCCAGCGTGGGCGCGAACCTCGACGGAGGCGGCGCGGTGCCGGTGGTGACCGCGAAGAACAGCGCAGGCAGCGAGCTCGCCTCGAAGGGCAGCCTCCCGGTGAGCAGCTCGTAGAGCATCGCCGCCAGCGACCAGAGGTCCGCCCGGCCGTCGATGTTGGCGTCCCCGGCGATCTGCTCCGGGGCCATGTACGACGGCGTCCCGAGCAGCATCGGACCCTTGTCGCCGTCGTGCTGGGTGAGCTTCATCCCGTCGGCCCAGCGCGCCACGCCGAAGTCGATGACCTTCACCACCGGCGCGCCGTCCTCGGTCACCAGGAAGCAGTTCGACGGCTTCAGGTCGCGATGCACGATGCCCGCCGCGTGCGCCGCGTCGCAGGCCGCGCCCACGTGCCTCGCCACCGTCAGCGCCAGGTAGGGATCGACCTTCCCGTGCGCCTGCAACCGCTCCTCCAGGGACTCTCCCTTGAGCAGCTCCATCACCAGGAAGGGTCGCCCGTCCGGGGTGGTTCCGAAGTCCTCGACCCTGGCGACGTGCCGGTGCCTGAGCTGCGCCGCGATGCGCGCCTCCCTGACGAAGCGGGCCACGAGGTTCTCGTCCCTCGCCGCCGACTGCTTCATCAGCTTGATGGCCGCCTCGTGGCCCAGCACCCGGTGGCGACCCCGCCAGACCTCGCCCATGGCGCCGTCTCCGATGGGCTCGATGAGGTCCCAGCGATCGTTGAGAGCCCGGGTTGTCGCTTCGTCAGCCACCGTCGCGGCGGCACTCTTCACAGTCCGGGTGACCGCTGTCAAACCCCGGGCTGCTGTCGGTGATAGCGTCCCCGACCATGCGTCACCTCACTTCCCCCTTGGCCCTCGCGCTCCTCGCTACGGCCGCTTGTTCGACCGGAAGCTCCGTCGTGGGAGGCCCCTCCGACGGCGCCCTCCCCGACGTCGCCGTCAGCGACCGCCCCGAGCTCGACGCCGACGCCACGACCCTCGACGCCGGCCTCGACGTCCCCGTCGACGTCACCCCGGTCGATGTCACCCCCGATGTGACCACCGACGCCCCCGACGTCGTGCCGGTCGACGTCCCCTTCCGCTGCGCCACCAACGCCGACTGCGCGGGCAACGCCGGAGGCGCCGTCTGTGACACCGCCACCGGCGCCTGCGTGCAGTGCGTCCCCTCGGCGGACACCTGCCCGGTGGGCCAGTACTGCGTCGCCGCGAGCAACACCTGCGCCCCCGGCTGCCGCTCCGACGAGGCCTGCGCCTCCGCCACCGACGCCGGGACCTCCTCCCGCCGCTGCGACACCGCCACCCGCGCCTGCGTCGACTGCGTCACCGACGAGCACTGCCCCCCCGGCAACCTCTGCGTGGGCAACCTCTGCGTCACCGGCTGCTCGCCCACCCGCGCCTGCCCCTCGGCGCAGACCTGCTGCTCCGGCGCCTGCGTCGACACCCAGTCCAACACCGCCGCCTGCGGCGCCTGCGACCGCCGCTGCACGGTCCCCAACGCCGCCTCCGCGTGCCTCAACGGGAGCTGCGCGGTGGGCACCTGCACCGCGCCCTTCGCGGACTGCAACGCCACCGCGGGCGACGGCTGCGAGGCCAACACCCAGAGCGACCTCGCCCACTGCGGCGCCTGCAACGCGGCCTGCCCGACGCGCGCCAACGCGACGAGCACCTGCGCCGCGGGGGCCTGCGGCTTCGCCTGCAACGCGGGCTTCGAGAACTGCGACGGCGACGCGAGCAACGGCTGCGAGGTCGACACCCGCAGCAGCGTCTCCCACTGCGGCCGCTGCGGCGGCGCCTGCTCGCTGGCCAACGCCGTGGCGGCCTGCACCGCGGGCGCCTGCGGCATCGCGGCCTGCACCGCGGGCTTCGGCGACTGCGACGGCAACGCGCCCAACGGCTGCGAGACCGACACCCGCACCAGCGTCTCCCACTGCGGCGCCTGCGGCACGGCCTGCGCTGGCGCCCCCAACGCCGTCCCTGCCTGCGCCACGGGGATGTGCGCCCTGACCTGCACCGCGGGCTTCGCGGAGTGCGACGGCAGCGCCGCCAACGGCTGCGAGGTCGACACCCGCACCAGCGCCACCCACTGCGGCGGCTGCGGGCGCACCTGCAACCTCGCCAACGCCAGCGCCCGGTGCTCTGGATCGGTCTGCGCCGTGGCCACCTGCACCACGGGCTACGGCGACTGCGACGGCAACGCCGCCAACGGCTGCGAGGTCGACACCCGCGCCAGCACCGCGCACTGCGGGGCCTGCGGGACGGCGTGCTCCTTCGCCAACGCCTCGGCGAGCTGCGCGGCGAGCGCGTGCGTGCTCGGCGCCTGCAACACGGGCTACGGCAACTGCGACGGGACGGCGAGCAACGGCTGCGAGGTCGACACCCGCACCACCGTCACCCACTGCGGGGCCTGCGGCCGGACGTGCTCGCTGCCCAACGCCACGGCGGCGTGCGCGGCGGGCGGCTGCACCGTGGCCGCGTGCAACACGGGCTACGCCGACTGCGACGGGGTGGCGAGCAACGGCTGCGAGGTCGACACGCGCACCAGCGACTCGAACTGCGGGGTGTGCGCTCGCGCGTGCACCGGAGGCACCGCCTGCGCGGCCGGGGCGTGCGGGGCGATGGCGAGCTGCGCGGCGATCCACACGCGCTTTCCGGCGCTGGCGAGCGGGGTGTACAGCGTCGACCCGGACGGCGTGGGCACTGGGGCGGCGGCCTTCGACGCGTACTGCGACATGACCACCGACGGCGGCGGCTGGACCCTCGTGGGCACCGTCTACAACACCTCCCCGACGGACACCCGCCGCTGGAACACCGACACGGTCTTCACCGACGCCACGACCTTCGGGACGCTTGCGGCGCGCTCGACCGACGACTTCAAGAGCCCCGCGTACGCGAGGGTCAACGGGCGCGACCTGCTGGTGGTCACCGACGAGTACCACTTCGGGTTCCGCTCGATGATGTCGGGCGGCGCGAGCTTCGCAGCCTACGTGGCGAGCCTGGTGTCGCCGACCTGCGCCACCACCTGGACGCGCTCCGGCGCGGACTTCGGCTCGTCGAACCTCACGACCACCCAGCGCCGCGGCCTCGGCTTCACGGTGCGCGGCCTCGACGTCAACGGCGGCGGCCCCACCGACGGCTGCGCCACCACCGGCAGCAACGAGAACAGCTTCCTCAACTTCGCCTCGGGCCCGTCCTGGTGGGTCTTCGGCGCTGGCAACTGCGTGGGCTGCGCCGGCGACTGGACCAGCTATGACAACGGCATGCTCAACCTCGCCACGCTGAGCTTCGCGGCGTGCACCCCGGGCACCTGGCCCTGCAACGCCAACGGGCTCTACTGGACGAGCGCCGTGTACCCCTCCAGCGCCGCCAGCAAGACCCGCTACGTGCAGCTCCTGGTGCGCTGACTCACCCCAGCGCCTCGCCCTCGTCCGACCACGCGCTGCACCACGCGTCGGTGGTCTCCGCGTGCTCCAGCAGGCCCTTGTAGTACCGGTGCCTCGCCATCAGCGCCCCGTCGCCCAGCACCATCATCCAGCGCTTCGCCCGGGTCAGCGCGACGTTCATCCGCCGCACGTCGCGCAGGAAGCCGATCTCCCCCGCGTCGTTGCTGCGCACCAGGTCCACCACGATGACCAGCTTCTCCCTCCCCTGGAAGCCGTCCACCGAGCTCACCTCCAGGCCCTGGTCGAGCAGGTCGACCAGCCCGTCGCGGATCAGCCTCACCTGCGCCTGGTAGGGCGTGATCACCCCGATGTCCTCGGGCGTCACCCCCCGCGACACCAGCCGCCTCACCTCCGCCACGATGCGCACGGCGTTGCCCGGGTTGCGCGTGCTCGGGTCCTCCCCCTCGCGCTCCTCCTCCCAGCCTCTCCCCACCGCGTCCAGCAGCACGAAGGGACCCGCCCTCGACGGGTCCTCCCTCACGCCCTCGACCTCGGTGAGCAGTGCCTTCGCGACCTCCGGCGAGGCCCTCAGCTCTCCCCCGTAGGTAGCAGCGTTGGGGAAGGCCATCAGCGCCTCGTGCATCCGGTGCTGCACCCTCAGCAGCGTCACCAGCTCCGCCGCGTGGGGCCCCGCCGCGAGGCGCTCGAAGAAGGTCTCGCTCAGCCCCAGTGCCTCGGCCTCCTCGCCGATCACCGTCGGCGGAAGCTGGTGGGGATCGCCCGCCAGCACCGCCCACGGCGCCTGCTGCAGCGCCACCAGCGCGATCGGGTCGGGCGCCTGCGTGGCCTCGTCGAGCACCACCCGGTCGAAGCGCTGCCCGGCGATCTGCCACGACTCCGAGCCCGCCGCGGTCACCGCGATCACCGGGGCCCCGTCGAGGATCCCCCGCTGCGCGTCGCGCGTCGCCCGTTGGCGCTCGCATAGAACCCGTTGATCTCGCCCATCACCTCCCGGCGCTCGGCCCAGGTCGTGGCCTTGCGCTTCTCCCGCTGCCGCAGCTTCTGCCTCAGCGCCTCGGCCTCGCGGATCCACCCCCTCGCGAGGCCCGCCGCGTCGCTGCGCTCGAGCAGCGAGTCGAGCGTGTGCTCCTCCATCTCGGGCGACACCCTCGCCGGGTGCCCGATGCGCACCAGCTTCACGCCCGCCCGAACGAGCCGCTCGGCGAGGTTGTCCACCGCGGTGTGGCTCGCCGCGGTCACCAGCACCCGCTCTCCCCTCGCCACGGACTGCCGCACCAGCTCCGCGAGCGTCCGGGTCTTCCCCGTGCCCGGCGGACCCAGCACCAGCGAGAGGTCCAGCCCCAGGGCCCGCCGCACGGCCTCCCGCTGGTCGTCTTCGAGGCCCTCGTCGAACCACTCCTCCACCGGCACCGGGTGCTGGTTGCGCGGCGGAGCGCTCAGCCCGAAGAGCAGGTTGAGCCGCTGCCAGTCGACGCTCTTCGGCGGCGCCGCGGCGGCGGCCTGGAGGGCGTCGCGGCCTCGCGCGAAGGTCACCTCCGGGGCCTCGCGGTCGAGCCTCCATCCGGCGTCCCAGAGGTCGTCGCGGGAGTCGTCGGAGATCATCACGCCGACGCGGTCGGGGCTGCGCCTCGCCAGCACGCCATGCACGGCGCCGGGCTCGTCGGGCTGCGTCCGCCAGAGCAGCACCGGGTCGCCCGGCCCGAGGCGCAGGTCCCGGAGGTTGGTGCCGCGCTCGGGGCGAAACCACAGCAGCACCCGCTCTCCTGGGGCGGGCAGCGCCTCGTCGAGGCTGAGGTTGCGCAGGGCGATGCGGGCCTCGACGCGCTCCGCGAGGGTGGTGTTGGTGCGCTCCTCCGCGTAGCGAACGCGAGCGGCGTCGCGCTCGGCGATCCACGCGCGGGAGAGGCGCGAGAGCTCATCGTGCAGGTCGATCACGGCGCAGTAGCCTAGCGCCACACGGCCCTCTCGAGGGGTGTAACGACAGGCGTGCTTCACCTGCGCGGGTGAATCACTTCACCTGCGCAGGTGAACCTGCGAGGGGGGGCTCTGGAGGGGTCTACTCCGCGTTTTCGCGGCGGGCGGGGCGGAACGAGGCAGACAGCACGGCCTTGCGCACGCGCACGTTGAGCGGCGTGACCTCGACGAGCTCGTCGCGGTCGATCCACTCCATGGCCGTCTCGACGGTGAGCACGCGCGGCGGGTAGAGGGCGACGTTCTCGTCCTTGCCGGCCGTGCGGACGCTGGTGAGCTTCTTCTCGCGGATGATGTTCACGTCGGCGTCGTTGGGGCGGTTGTGCTCCCCGACGATCATGCCCTCGTAGACGGGCGCGCCCACGCCGACGAAGAACTCGCCGCGCGGCTGGAGGTGGAAGAGCGCGTAGGGGGTGCACGTGCCCGAGCGGTCGGACACCATCGCCCCGTTGGTCCGGCGCATCATCGGCCCCGACCACTCCTTCCAGCCCTTGAACTCGGTGTTGAGCAGCCCCGTCCCGCGCGTCGACGTCAGGAATTCCGACCGGAACCCGATGAGCGCCCGGGACGGCACCTCGAACTCCACGCGCGCGCGGCCCTTCCCGGGGTTGCCCATGTTGACCATGATGCCCTTGCGCTCGCCGAGGCGCTGCGTGACCACGCCCACGTAGCTGTCGGGCACGTCGCAGACCACCAGCTCGAGCGGCTCGTGCAGCTTGCCGTCGATCTCCTTGGTGACCACCTCGGGGTTGCCGAGCGAGAGCTCGTAGAGGTCGCGGCGCATCGTCTCGACGAGCACCGCCAGCGCCAGCTCGCCGCGCCCGTACACCAGAAACTGGTCGGCGCTCTCCGTGTCCTCGACGCGCACGGCCGGGTTCTTCCGGGCCTCGCGGTGCAGGCGCTCGCGAATCTGCCGCGACGTGAGGTACTTGCCCCCGTCCTTGCCGGCGAAGGGCGAGGTGTTCACGCCGAAGCGCATCTTGATGGTGGGCTCCTCGACGTGGATGCGCGGGAGCACGTTCTGGTGCTGCGGGTCGGTGAGGGTGTCGCCGATGGTGACCTCCTCGATGCCCGCGATGGCGATGTTCTCGCCGGCGCCCGCGTCGGGGGTGCGCTTCCGCGCGAGGCCCTCGTAGTTGTAGAGCACCGCGATCTTCGCCTCGGTGGTCTTGTCCGCGCCGATGACCGAGACCCTCTCGCCCTCCTTCACGGTGCCCTGCACCACGCGCCCGATGGCGATGCGGCCCACGTAGTCGTCGTGGTCGAGGCTGGTCACGATGATCTGCAGCGGCGCCTTCGGGTCGCCCGTCGGGGCCGGGACGCGCTTGACGATGGTGTCCATCAGCGGTGCGAGGTCGGTGTTGGTGTCCGACAGGTTGTACCGCGCGATGCCGAGCTTGCCGATGGCGTAGAGCGTCGCGAAGTCGGCCTGAACGTCCGAGGCCTCGAGGTCGCAGAACAGGTCGAACACCTCGGAGTGGACCTCCTCGGGCCGCGCGTCCTGGCGGTCGATCTTGTTGATCACCAGCACCACCGGGAAGCCGCGGGCGAGGGCCTTGCGCAGCACGAAGCGCGTCTGCGGCAGCGGGCCCTCGGCGGCGTCGACGAGCAGCAGCGCCGCGTCGGCCATCATGAGCGTGCGCTCGACCTCGCCGCCGAAGTCCGAGTGTCCGGGGGTGTCGATGATGTTGATCTTGTACTCGCCCCAGCGCACCGAGGTGTTCTTGGCGAGAATGGTGATGCCGCGCTCACGCTCCTGGTCGTTGGAGTCCATGACGCGGTCGACCATCTCCTCGTTGGCGCGGAAGACGCCCGACTGGCGGAGCATGAAGTCGACGAGGGTGGTCTTGCCGTGGTCGACGTGCGCCACGATCGCGACGTTGCGGATCTTGTCTTGGGGATGCATTGAGGGCGGCGCCCTACCACGACGCGCGCGGCGGGTCGATGCCCGGTACGGAGAATGCTCAGCCCCGGGTGGGCACCGGGCCGGCGTCGTAGGCGGGGATTCCAGTCACTTCCTGGCCCAGCACCAGGGTGTGGATGTCGTGCGTGCCCTCGTAGGTGATGACCGTCTCCAGGTTCATCAGGTGGCGCGCGATGGGGTACTCGTAGGTGATCCCGTTGCCGCCGAGGATGTCGCGGCACTTGCGCGCGGCCTCCAGGGCCATGTGCACGTTGTTGCGCTTGGCGAGCGACACCTGCCCCGGGGTCATCTTCTTGGCCTCCTTGAGCTTGCCCAGGCGCCACGCGACCAGCTTGGCCTTGGTGATCTCCGTCAGCATGTCGGCGAACTTCGCCTGCACCAGCTGGTAGCCCGCGATGGGCCGGGAGAACTGCACCCGGTTCTTGGCGTAGTCGACCGCGCAGTCGAAGCACGCCTCGGCCGCGCCGATGGCGCCCCAGGCGATGCCGTAGCGCGCCTGGGTGAGGCACCCGAGCGGACCCTTCAAGCCCTTGATGTCCGGGAAGATCGCCGACTCGGGGACGTGCACGTCCTCGAGGATGAGCTCGCTGGTGACCGAGGCCCGCAGCGAGAACTTCCGCTCGATCTTCTGCGCCGTGAAGCCCGGGGTCTTGGTGTCGACCACGAAGCCGCGGATGACCCCGTCGAGCTTGGCCCAGATGATGGCCACGTCCGCGAGGTTGCCGTTGGTGATCCAGCGCTTGGTGCCGTTGAGCACGAAGCCCGTGGCGGTGCGCTCGGCGCGGGTGATCATCCCCCCGGGGTTCGATCCGAAGTCGGGCTCCGTGAGGCCGAAGCAGCCGACGGCCTCGCCGCTGGCGAGCTTCGGCAGCCAGGCGTTCTTCTGCTCCTCGGTGCCGTAGGTGTAGATCGGCCACATCACCAGCGAGCTCTGCACCGAGCAGAACGAGCGGATGCCCGAGTCGCCTCGCTCCAGCTCCTGCGCCACGATGCCGTAGGCGATGTCGCCCATGCCCGGGCAGCCGTAGCCGTGGAGGTTGGAGCCCAGCAGCCCGAGCCGCCCGAACTCAGGGATCAGCTCCGTCGGGAAGGTACCGGCCTCGTAGTGGTGGGAGATCGTCGGGAGGATCTTCGCGTCGACGAAGGCCCGCACGGTGTCGCGGACCATCCGCTCTTCTTCGGTCAGCAGCTCATTGAGATCGTAGAAATCCACGGACATTCAGCACCTCTCAGTGCGCGGCAAGCTAGCACACTGTCCCTGGGACATAGCCGCCCGAGGCCTCCCTGGTAAGACCCTCTCCGAGGGGGCGGTGATATTTTTTGAAACACCCGCTTGACTCCCATCCGAGGATCGAGTTTATTGCGCCTCCCTGAAACGGGGATGTAGCTCAGTTGGGAGAGCGCTAGAATCGCACTCTAGAGGCCGAGGGTTCGACTCCCTTCATCTCCACAAAGCATCAAAGGCCGCTTCGCTTCACCGCGAGACGGCCTTTGGTCATTTGGGCCCTCGATGGAGCTTCGCGCTCCATCACCCGTGGCCCTCGACGGTTGGCACGCAAATATGTTGCGCTTGCACCATGGGTGCGCGTTCTGCATCATCGCGCCGCCCTTGACGGGCTTTAGGGCCATCTACGCAGGATGTGTCATGGCGACCCGCGCAAACCTCGAAGAAAAACTGAAGGTCCTGGAAGACCACCTCGCCGCGCAGGACGAATCCGTCCTCGCCCAATTCCAGGAGCGCCTGGACATGTCGTGGATCTTCCATGACACGGCGCTCGAAGGGACGGTGCTCTCGTTCCACGAGCTGAAGAGCGCCATCGACCGCGACGTGGTGTCCGACGTGTCGCTCATCCCGACCTACGACGAGATCCGGGCCCACAAGGCGGCCATCGACCTCGCGCGGGAGTTCGCGGCCAACAAGAAGAAGCACCCGATCACCGTCGAGCTCCTCAAGCGCCTCCAGGCGACGCTCTCGCCCGACGACGCCGAGGTCCGCGACGGGACGTGGCGCAAGGAGACGCCGGTGCACCGGCTCTACTTCCACGACATCGCCGTCCCCGACAAGATCGCCGGCGAGATGAAGAAGCTCGACGACTGGCTGCAAGACCCGGAGACCCGCAAGGCCAACTCCCTGCGCACGGCGTCCAAGCTGCACTTCAAGCTGATGCAGATCTTCCCGTTCTCCAAGCACACCGGCAAGCTGGCGCGCCTCGGGATGAACCTGGTGCTCCTGCGCGCGGGCTACCCCCCGGCGATCATCCACTCGACCGAGCGGCAGCGGTACTACGAGGCCCTCAAGGGCCCGAGCCTCACGCTGCACAACCTGATGGTCGACTCGCTGGAGAACTCCATCGAGAGCGCCATCAAGCTCTTCGCCGAGCAGCGCACCGGCCGCCGCGCGATGGCCTGATCAGGGCCTTCGCGTCCCGCTCCCCCCTCTACGACCGACTCCCCCCGCTACCGCTTCTCCCGCTCCCGCTGCCGGCGCACCTCGTCGCGCACGGCCCGGGAGCCCATCGTGTAGCCGATGAACACCCCGAGCAGCAGCACGCCCGGAATGAACACCACGTGCTCGGGCGTCGGGATCACCGCGCGTCGTCTCCCTCCGGGCGCCGCGCCAGCGCGTCCTCCAGCGCGCGGACGTCCTCCTCCAGCTTCGCCGCGTTGCGCGCGATGAAGGCCACGTACCCGCCGATGGCCAGCAGCGCGAAGCCGTAGGCCAGCGCCACCAGCCGCCCGCCCGGAACCCGCTCCTGCGCGGCCTCGCCGAGGCCCGGCTCGAAGGCCATCGACCGCTGCCCCGCGGCGTCGCCCGAGGGCTGAGCGCCCGCCGTCGCCGAGAGCGCCATCACGACCATGCCTACGAATACACTCTTCTGTAAAACTCGCGCGCTCATCACTACGCCACCTCTCCGTCGAACAGTCCTCGGGAGACCGCGTCGGTACGCAGCGCCTCGAGCTTCGCCCGCTGCAGCACCACCCGCGACCGCAGGGTGAGCAGCACCGCCGCCAGCAGCGTGAAGGCCAGGAAGCTCAGCGTGAGCGTCTGCGCCATCTGCGGGGCGAGCCCGCCGCCCCGGGAGGTGATCACCGTGGGGTGCTGCCCCCGCCAGAGCTGCACGCTGTAATGGATCACCGGCATCACGCACGCGCCCATCACCGCCAGCGCCGCGGAGAAGCGCTTCTCGGCCTCGCCGGTGCCGGTGCCGCCGCGCAGCACGAGGTACGCGACGAAGATCAGCGCGCCGAGGAGGGTGGTGGTGAGCCTCGGGTCCCAGGTCCAGTAGGTGCCCCATGCCTTGCGCGCCCAGAGCGGACCGGTCACCAGCACGATGCCCGCGAAGAGCACCCCGAGCTCGGCGCCGGCCTGAGCGAGGGCGTCCCAGCCGGGCGAGCGCTGCAGGAGATATCCCACCGAGCCCGCCACGCAGGCGGTCACGCCGATGTACATGACGTACGCGCTCGGCACGTGGATGTAGAAGATCTTCTGCGTGAGACCCCCCGCCGAGAGCTGCGCCACCGGCGCGTACCCGAAGGCCAGGCCCACGGTCACCGCAAGGCAGCCGAAGGCAAAGATGGAAAGAACCGAGAGCCACCGCATGATCGCCGCGGACCCTAGCACCCACCCCCCCTCCAAACCAACGCTTGATCGGCACGGATGCACGCCCGGAGGTGGCTCATGACCCCGTGGCTGAAGCCCGTCGAGGCGGAGTGGATCGCGGTGCTCGAGCGCGCCCTCGGCCGCACCGTCCCCCCGGAGGCGCTCGCGGTGATGGTGGCTCGACAGTCCCGACGCTACCTGGGCGAGGACGTCGCCATCGCCCCCGCCGACGGCCTGGCCGCGCGGACCATGTTCTGGTTTCCCCGCGACGTGCTGAAGGTCGCGCGCGCGGTGGGAGAGCTCACCTGGGCCGGGGCGCTGCCCGACCGCCCGTTGCGGGTGCTCGACCTCGGCGCGGGCGTCGGAGCCACCAGCCTCGGCGCCCTGCGAGCCCTCCCTCCCTCCGCGAGGGTCGCCTCGGTCACCGCGGTCGACCACGACCCCGCGGCGCTCGCCATCCTGCGCCGGGTCGCCGACGGGGCCCGCGGGGCGGGGCTGCTGCCCTCGACCACCCCCGCGGCGCACACCGCCGTCTGCGACCTCTCGCAGCCCGGCTGGGGCGACGAGCTCGGATTACACGACCTGGTACTGGCCGGGCTCACCGCGGTGGAGTTCACCCGGGCGCACGGCGACGAGGCGGCGCGCGGGGCGGCCATCGCGGCCTTCCTCCGCGAGGCCATGCGGCGCGTGGCGGACGACGGCGCGCTGGTGGTGATCGAGCCCGGGTCGCGCGCCGAGAGCCGGGCGCTGCACGTCGCGCGCTCGATCATGCTGGCGGAGGGGGCGACGGTGTTCGCTCCGTGCCTGCACGCGCTGGAGTGCCCGATGCTGCGCACGACGCGCGACTGGTGCCACGAAGACCTCGCGGACGTGGCGCTCCCGCCGTGGCTTCAGGGCGTGGCGAAGGCCGCGGGGCTGCGCTGGGAGGGGCTCACCTGGTCGTACCTGGTGCTGCGCCGGGACGGGCGCACGCTGCGCGGCGCGATGCCCGCCGAGACGCCGATGCGGATGGTGTCGCAGCCCTCGGTGACCAAGGGGAAGACCGAGGCATGGTGGTGCGGACCCATCACCGGGGCGCGCGGCGACCTGAGGGTGGTGGAGCTCGACCGCGTGGCGAAGCGCGCTGTTGGGGTGAAGCTGCGGGACGTCGCCCGGGGGACGCTGGTCGCGCTGGAGGAGGAAGGGATCGCGGAGGCGGAGACGGAGGGGAAGGCGCTGCGGCTCGACCCGGCGCGCTGGCGCCCGGTGTGGCCCTGAGCGCGGCGATCAGATGGAGAAGGGCAGCACGAACTCCTGGCGGTCGTAGGTGAACGTGAAGCTGTACGCCCCGACGATGCGCCCGCCGACGGCGATGGAGAGGGTGACCGGCGTCGCGGCCGAGCGGCACATGTCGTAGGCCACGAGGCGGATGCGGTAGGAGCCGGGAGGGGGCTGCGCGCCCCAGTAGACGTTCTCGACGGTGGGGGGCGACACGCTGCAGGCCGCGTTGGCGTCGCGGTCGAGCACGCCGCCGGACTGGCTGTTGCGGTGGGCGTAGTAGATCTCCTCGCCCATCGGGTCGAGGACGTGGAGGTCGATGTCCGACGGGGAGTTCCACGCGGCGGTGATCTGGATGTTGCCGGTCTGGTAGCCGCAGCCCTCGTCGATGACGCCGTTGCAGTTGTCGTCGAGGCCGTTGCACTGCTCGGCCGAGCCCTGCACGCACTGCTGCTGGATCACCGTCACGCCCGTCGGCACCGACACGTTGGCGCTGAAGGTCGCGGTGGCGTTCACCTGCGGCGGCGGCGGAACCGTGATGGTGGAGCTGACGCCAACCCCGCCGCGGCCCCGGACCACGCAGCCCGAGAGGGCCCACGCGCCAAGCGCGACGGCGACACACGACGAGAGAAGCCTGTACTTCATTGCATGCACTCCTGTGATGGGGCGAAAACCCCCGATGGGTCGATCGCGGCGGATCGACGGTGGGCTTCTACACCAGAAGACCATCGCCCGGAAAACCCGGTCGCCGACCGTGATACGTTCCCGGGCCCAATGCCTTTCACCCGAGAGATCGAGGTCGCGCTGACGGCTGGCCTGGCCGCGGCGGACCGGGTACGCGCCCTCTACGCCAGCGGCGTCGAGGTCGAGTGGAAGGGTCACGACGACCCGGTCACCACCGCCGACCACGAGGCCAACGCGATGATCGTCGCGGCGCTCCGGGCGGCCTTCCCCGACGACGGCATCTGCGCCGAGGAGAGCGACGCCACCGAGTCGTCCGAGGCCGCCGCGCGCGGGGGCCGCTGCTGGTTCATCGACCCGCTCGACGGAACCAAGGACTTCGTCCAGCGCAACGGGGAGTTCTGCGTGATGGTGGGCCTCGCGGTGCAGGGCCGCGCCGCGCTCGGCGTGGTCGTGTCCCCGGTCACCGGCGTCGCGCTCGTGGGCGTCCCCGGCGAAGGGTCGTGGTCCATCGACCCATCGGGCGCTCGGACGCCGCTCAGCGTGCGCGCGGTCGCCTCGGCCTCCGAGGCCCGGATGATCGGCTCCCGCTCGCACCCGCACCCCCGCGTCACGGCCCTCGCCGAGGCGCTCGGCGTCACCGACCTGCGCAGGCGCGGCAGCGTCGGCCTCAAGGTGGCCGCCGTCGCCACCGGAGAGTGCGACCTCTACGCTCACTTCGGCCGAGGCCCCAAGCTCTGGGACGGCTGCGCGCCGGAGGCCATCGCGCGAGGCGCTGGCGCCCTGGTCACCGACTCGCTCGGGCGCGACATCGCCTACGACACCGCCTGGCTCGGCCTCGACGACGGCCTCGTGGTCGCGCCCGCCGCGCTGCACGCGCTGGCCCTCGCGGAGCTCGCCCGGCTCGCGGCCCTGCCCTAGTCGGCGCTACGTGGAGCACCCCGCGGGTGGTATCGTGTCGACGTGACGTTTCTGACTGAACAGCCGTTGACCTGCCACGCCTGCGACGTGGAGATCGAGGGCGAACCCGCGGGCCGCGGGATGCTGTTGTTCCTTCGAGGCGACGAGGTGCTGCGCGAGGAGCCGCCGCTGTGCCAGCGCTGCGCCCTGGCCATCTCGATGACTGCGCTCGACCGCATCTTCTTCGAAGAGGAAGAGGGTTAAGACGCCGTGTGGCCGGCGCGCGCGGCGATCCGCCCCATCGCGGGCTGGGCGATGGTCCCGCCCGAGGCGATCGCCTCCGCGGAGGCCGAGGTCTCCGACGACGGCGACCTCGAGGCGCAGGTGATGGAGGCCTTCCGCGCGCTGGAGCGAGCGCAGCCCGCGCTGGGTCGATGGCTCCGCGGGCTCATCGAGCCGGTGCGCGACGACACGGCGCAGGCGCTCGGATACTTCCTGGCCATCGTGGTGCACCGCGCCTTCGGCAACGCCTTCGGGCCGCGCGTGCGGCGGGTCGACGACGTCGCGCTGGCCACGGTGCAGGCGACCTTCGAGTGGGACGAAGAGCTCCGCCGGGGGGACGCCGACGAGGTGCTGGAGAGCGACGACCTGGTGGCCATCGGCCAGCCCCACCTGATGGCCTTCGTGCGCGAGCAGCTCGAGGCCGCGCTCGAGCCCGACGAGGACGGCGACCCCGCGGAGGTCGACCTCGACGCCGTCGCGGGGGTGTACCGCGCGGTGCTCATCGAGATCCTGGCGCTGGGCCAGACGCTCACCTCGCCGAAGGGCGAGCTCGCCCGCGACCTGCTGGTCTGACGCCGTCGACGCCCCGTAGTGGGCGACGCGCGCACGCTTGCGGGGGTCGTGCGGGGTGATGGCAGGGGCGCCCACATGCCCCTCCCAAAATGCCTTGTTCTCAACGAAAATCCATGCCTGGAAGCCACTTCAGAGAGGTCGCGGGCCATAGTCGGATGCGATGAAGCCCCGACCCCTGCCGACGATCTCCGGCGACCTCGCGACCACGTCGATCGCCTCGCTGCTCTGGTCGCTCCGCCAGCGCGGGCTCACCGGCACGCTCCGCAGTGTCACGCGGGGTGTCTGGGCGGCCTCACGCAGTCCTCACCACCCTCGACACCCGCTGCCCCGCGCACGCCAAGGCGACGACCCCCCCGCCCCCCGGCGCATGGGGGCGCCTGGTCCGCCCCCCTTCGTGCGCCTCCCCTTGCGGGCCCCGGACCGCCCCCGCCTACCCCGCCCCCCCCCCCCGCGCGGTGCCGCGCCCAGCGCGCGGCACCCACCCCCCCCGCCCCCCCGCCCGCCGCCGCGGACCCCCCCCCCGCCCGCCGCCGCGGGACCGCACGGGCGCCCGGCCGCCCGCCGCGGGCGGCGCGCCCCCACCCCGCCTGAGCGGACGCCGGCCGGCTCAGCGCCGCTTGATCTTCGGGCCGAGGAAGGTGACGCCCACGATGCGCTCCCTCTGGAGGCGCTCGACGGTGCCGGTGAGGTCTTCGGTGGTGGTGTGCCCGGCGCGCGCGGCGACGATGTACTTGTCGATGAGCCCGTGCCAGGCGAGCGTTTCGGCCGTGCCGAACACCGCCGAGGAGTCGACGATGATGTAGCGAAACTCCCGGCGAAGCTGGCCCATCAGCACCGCCGCGGCCTCGGAGGAGAGGGCGGCGTGGGCGCTCGCAACGGCGGGGCCCGCGGGCATGAGGTTGAGGCTCGCGGTGATGCGGATGACGTCGACCGGGAGCGACGGGTCGTTCTGCCGGGCGGCCAGCACGCTGGTGAGGCCGAGGTCGCCGTTGACGCCGAAGAGCTTGTGCTGCGCCGGGTTGCGCAGCGACGCGTCGATGAGCAGCACCTGGATGCGGCCGCCCTCCGCGAGGGCGAGCGCGAGGTTGGCCGCGGTGACGCTCTTGCCTTCGCCGTCGCGGGCGGAGGTCACCACGATCACCTGCAGGTCGGGCTCCTGCTCGAGGCGGTAGCGGAGCGTGCGAAACTGCGCCGCGGCGAAGCCGTCGGGGTGCGACAGCAGCACGAGGTCTTGAGAGAAATTGTCGATGTGCTCCGCGGGGTTGATGCGGAGCATGGAGTAGCTGGGCGGGCTCCACGACGGAGTCTCCCGGTTGCCCTCGTTGAAGGGAACCATCCCGTACTCGGGCGCAGGCTCGTTGGGATCGACCACGGAGCCATCGACCGCGTAGTCGTGCGCAGCGTAGCCGTAGGCGTCCATCGAGGGCGCCGGGCCGAACTGCGGTGCGCGCCTCGCCGTAGGCGTCCATCGGCGGGAGGTGCGAGCGCATCTGGTCGGCGTTGAGGGTCATCGCCTCGGAGGCGTCCTGCCCCACCGGCTGCCAGCCGCCGGGGCTGGTCGGAAAGCCGCCCGGCTCACCGTACGCGCCCTGCCCCTGGAAGAGGGTCGACGCGTCGGCCACCCGCGTCGCCGCGTCGGAGTCGATGAGCTCGTGCGCGGGCGCGGGCGCCGGGCCGTGTTCGGAGAAGTACCCTGCCAGCTCGTCGCGCACCGGTGCCGGACCGCCTCGGTTGGGCGGCGCGTTCATCGTCGGAAACCGCGCTGGCGGCTTTCGGGAAGACTGATCGGCCATCTTTGACGCGCACCGCCTCTTTTTGGGAGCACGAACCCTACGCGTTCACGTTGCTCCGCGTCAAACCTCTTGCTGTAGCCCTACGACGTCAACGTCCGCGAGCGCCGAGCATCACGGCGGGCGTGCGCACCATGATCTCGAGGTCGGTCTTGAGGAAGCCCCAGAAGTCTTCCAGCAGCGCCGCGTAGGCGAGGTCATAGAGGAGCTTGGTGCGCATGTCGTCGGCGACGGACCCCTCGAGCTCCTCCAGCTTGAAGGGGTTGAGCAGGGTGCTCTTCAGCGTGGCGATGGCGGAGTCTTCGGGCATGCGACCGAGGTAGTCGAGGGAGATCTGCGCGAGGCCGGTGATGCCCGGGCGCACCATGCGCGTGCGCTCCTCGAACATCGGGATGGCCGCGCAGAGGGTGCGCACCAGCTCCGGGCGCTCGGGGCGCGGGCCGACGATGGACATGTCGCCGAGCAGCACGTTCCAGAACTGCGGGATCTCGTCGAGCCGGGTCTTCCGGAGGAACTTACCTACCCGGGTAATCCGATCGTCGTCGGTGGAGGCGAGCTTGGCGCGCCCGTCCTTCTCCGAGTCGATGCGCATCGAGCGGAACTTCCACATCCGGAACGTGGGCAGCGTGCGGCTGTTCTCCCACGCGGCCGTCGGGTGCGTTCGCCCCACGCGCTCCTGCGAATAGAAGATGGGACCCGGGTTGTCGATGTAGAGCGCCGCGGCGATCACCGGATAGAGGGGCGCGGTGGCGCAGAGCGCCGCGGAGGCACCCACCACATCGATCGCGCGCTTGACGACAGAGACCTTCCAATCCATCGGACCTTCCAGCGTCATACCAACGCCCCGGCGACGACGGCAAGCAATGCAGTCGGAAGTCTCACCGGAGACCACCGCCCCGGGCACCGTCGGAGGGCGTCTTGACATGCTCCGGCGGATCAGTAGTCTCCCGCGCTCCCGACACCCCCACCAGGGTTGTCGATGATTCGTTTTTCCATAGAACTCCAGCCCAGGTCGAAATCCTCCCGATGGACACGTACACCGCTCCCGCCAATGCCGAACGCTCCTGGTACATCGTCGACGCGACCGACCGCCCGCTCGGGCGCCTCGCGAGCGACATCGCCCGGGTCCTGCGCGGCAAGCACCGCCCGACGTTCACCACGAACATCGACACCGGTGACTTCGTGATCGTGATCAACGCCGAGAAGGTCGCCCTGACCGGCTCCAAGCTGACCAAGAAGTTCTACTACAACTACTCCGGCACCATCGGCGGCCTGCGCAAGCGCGCGGTCGGCGACATGCTCAAGCACAAGCCGGAGTTTCCCGTGGAGAAGGCCGTGAAGGGCATGCTCCCGCACAACAGCCTCGGCCGGGCCCAGGGCCTCAAGCTCAAGGTCTACGCCGGCTCCGAGCACCCGCACGCCGCGCAGCAGCCCGTGGCCCTCCCCCTCCAGTTCTGATCCTACCGAAGGCACCTACGATGCAGACCGCCGACCGCCACTTCTCCACGGGCAAGCGCAAGACCGCCGTCGCCCGCGTCATCCTCCGGCCCGGCTCGGGCAACATCCTCGTCAACCGCCGGCCGTACGACCAGTACTTCCCGCGCCAGGCCTCGCAGCTGCTCATCCTGCAGCCCTTCGAGATCGTCGAGGCCATGGGCCGCTACGACATCGAAGCCAACGTGGCCGGCGGCGGCCTCGCGGCCCAGGCCGACGCGGTCCGCTTCGGCATCGCCCGCGCGCTCACCTCGGTCGACGCCGAGCGCCGCACGCCCCTCAAGCGCGCCGGTCTCCTGACCCGCGACGCCCGTAAGAAGGAGCGCAAGAAGTACGGTCAGCCCGGCGCCCGTAAGCGCTTCCAGTACTCCAAGCGCTAGTCGCTCCGCCTCGCTCCTCTCCCTCGCTCCCTCCCTCTCCACATCCCCCCACAGAGGTCCTTCATGGAACGTCCTCGCGCTCGCGTCGCGATCGTCGGCGCCACGGGCTACACCGGCGCGGAGCTTCTCCGCCTGCTGCTGCAGCACCCGTCGGTCACCGTCACCGCCCTCTACGCCCGGGAGAAGCTCACCCCGCGCGTCTCCACGGTGCTGCCCGCGCTCACCGGGCTGCTGGAGCTCCCCATCGAGCCCTTCGACGCCGACGTCGTGGCGGGCAAGGCCGACGTGGCCTTCTGCGCGCTCCCGCACGGCGCCTCCATCGCCTGCGTCCAGGCGCTGCTCGCCCGCGGCCTCCGGGTGCTCGACCTCTCCGCCGACTTCCGGCTGCGCGACGCGGGCGTCTACAAGACCTGGTACGGCGCCGAGCACGCCGCCCCCGAGCGCCTCCCCGAGGCCGTCTACGGGCTGCCCGAGCTGCACCGCGAGAAGATCCGCTCGACCCGCCTCGTGGCGGTGCCCGGCTGCTACCCCACCGCCAGCACGCTGCCGCTGCTGCCGCTGCTCGCCGCGGGGATGGTGCGCCCCGAGCGCATCGTCATCCACGCCCTCTCGGGCGTGTCGGGAGCGGGTCGCACGCCCGCGTCGAGCACGCACTTCCCCGAGACCGGCGAAGGGGCGCGCAACTACAAGGTCGCCGGGACGCACCGGCACACGCCGGAGATCGAGCAGGTGCTCGGCGACGTGATCGGCGCCGCGCCGACGGTGACCTTCACCCCGACGCTGGCCCCGATGACCCGCGGCATCCTGTCGACGCAGTACGCCGACCTCGCCCGAGAGGGCGTCACCGTCGAGGCGATGGTGGCCGAGGCGAGGCGCTACTTCGCCGGGTCGCCCTCGGTCGCGGTGCTCGACCCGGGCGTGCTCCCCGACACCCTCTGGGTGCGCGGGTCGAACCGGGCGATGGTGGGCTACGCCGTCGACGCGCGCGCCGGGCGCGTGGTGGCCATGGGGGCCATCGACAACCTGGTGAAGGGCGCCTCGGGCCAGGCCATCCAGTGCATGAACCTGATGCTCGGCGAGGACGAGGGGGAAGGGCTGCGCGGGGCGGGGATGTTCCCCTGAGAGTGTGTATGCTCGACCGCCATGCCTCTGGACATCGAGATCGTCGAAGACCTCTCCGCACAGACGCCCAGTGACAAGGGCTACCTCAAGGTGCGACGGCTGAAGCTGCGCACCCGCTACGCCGACGGCACCGCCAGCGAGGTGTACCGCTACGACGCCGTCGACCGCGCCGCGCTCGACGCGGTGGTCGTGGTGATGTGGGCCGCGCGCGAGGAGCGCCCCCCGCGACCCGCTGGTGTGCGTGCGAAAGCAGCTCCGGCCGCCGCTGCTGCTGCGGCGCGAGCGAGAGCTGGTGGTGCCCGACGCGAGCGCCGAGCTGGACCTGTGGGAGCTCCCGGCGGGGCTCATCGAGGTGCACGAGCGCGGCGAAGAGGGCGTGCTGGAGTGCGCGCGCCGGGAGACCGAGGAGGAGACCGGGTTCTCGCTGCCGAAGGGGGACTTCGCGAGGCTGGGGGTGCCGGTGTACCTGTCGCCGGGGCTGTGCGCGGAGAAGATCCACCTGGTGAAGGTGCGGGTGCCCGACCACCGGGAGGCGGTCGAGGCCAAGGGGGACGGGGTCGTCGAGGCGGGGTCGACCGTCGCCTGGTGGCCGCTCTCGGAGTGCCTCGCGCGCGCCGACGACGGCACCATCGAGGACGCCAAGACCGAGCTGGCCCTGCGGCGGCTGCGCGCGGAGCTCGAGCGCGGAGGCTGACCGATGCCTGAACTGCGCCGCGTGCTGGTGTTCGCGAAGCGCACCTCCTACGACCGATACATCCGTCAGCAGGGCGTTCCTCGGGTGAAGGAGCTCCTCGCCCGGGGGGACGTCACCGTCGCGCGGATGGTGCGCGCCGACGAGCACCACCACCGCACCGTCGAGGAGGTGCAGCGCGCCCTCGAGGCCGTCGGCGCACGGGTCACGCTGCGCTACCGCGACCGCCTGGAGGCCTTCGACGCCTTCGACCTCGTGGTCACCGTCGGCGGCGACGGCACCCTCCTCTGGGCCAGCCACGGCGTCGGCGACACCCCCATGCTCGGGGTCAACTCCGCGCCGCACGACTCCGTCGGGTTCCTCTGCGGCACGCGCATGGGCGAGGTGCTGCCGCACATCGAGGCGATCGCCAAGGGCACCGCGCCGCGGGTGAAGCTGGCGCGCATGCAGGTGTCCGTCGAGGGCACGGTGGTGCACCGCCGCGTGCTCAACGACGTGCTCTTCGCCAACCCCCACCCGGCGCACACCTCCCGGTACCTCCTGTCGTTCCGCGGCACGCTGGAGGAGCAGAAGTCCTCGGGGCTGTGGGTGTCCACCGGCGCGGGCTCTACCGCGGCCATCCGCAGCGCGGGCGGGCGCCTGCTCTCGCTGCGCTCGCGGCTGCTGCAGTTCGTCGTGCGCGAGCCCTACACGCCCGACGGCGCGCCGTACTCCCTCCCGCGGGGTCTGGTGCACCCGGGAGAGCGCCTGGAGATCTTCAACAAGATGCGGGAGTGTCGGCTCTACGTGGACGGCCCGCGTATCTCGCTGCCGGTAGAGCTCGGTCAGAGGGTGACCTTCTGCACCTCCGACGAGCCGCTGACGGTGATGGGCGTGTCGACCCGGGCCGTGTCCGAGCGCCAGCGCCACACCACCGTCGACGGCGAGGAGGTCAGTGACGCCGGCGACGACGTCCGCCCGTCGGGGCCGGGGTCGGGGTCGCGGCGTTCGCCCCTCCCGTCACGATGACGAACTCCACGCGGCGGTTGCGCGCGTGGGCCTCCTCCGTGTCGCCCTGCATCGCGGGCCGCGTCGAGCCGTTGCCGACCGCGGTCATGCGACGCGCGGCGATGCCCGCGTGCTGGAGATAGCGCATCACGGCGCGGGCGCGGTCGCGGGAGAGCGTGAGGTTGTGGTGCGCGTCGCCGGTGTCGTCGGCGTTGCCCTCGATGCGGATGCGCGCGATCTCCGGGTGCTCGCGGAGGGCGGTCGCCACGAGGTCGAGGATGGCGTGCGAGCGCTCCTGGATCGTCGCCCGGTCGGTGTCGAAGAAGACCGACTGGTTGATGGTGATGGCCTCGGAGGTGACCACCGCGGCCGCGGGGGCCTCGTCGGGGCAGCCGTCGGTGTCCTCGAACTGGTTGACGATCTCGGCCTGCAGGGGGCAGCGGTCGGCCGTGTCGGGGATGCCGTCGCTGTCGTTGTCGGGGTCGGGGCAGCCGTCCTCGTCGAGGTACTGGTCGACGTCCTCGGGCTCGCTGATGCAGCGGTCGGCCGTGTCGAGGATGCCGTCGCCGTCGGTGTCGGGGTTGTCGGGGCAGCCGTCGGTGTCCTGGTAGTCGTTGCGTGTCTCGGGCTCGGTCACGCAGCGGTCGTCGGTGTCGAGGATGCCGTCGCCGTCGGTGTCCGCCGGGGGCGGAGGCGGGGGCGGAGGCGGCGGGGGCGCGGCGCGCTCGCCGGGGAAGTGCAGCTCGATGGCGAGGCCGGCGTTCCAGTACTGGGCGTCGCCGCGGTTGGAGTCGTTGTCCGCGGTGGTGCCGAGCACGTGCCCGTAGCGGACCTCCGGGCCCAGCGCGAAGACCGACCCGATCGGGAAGAGCCAGCCGAGGCCCGCGCCGAAGCCGAAGCGGGTGCGGGTCTCGGGGTTGTTGCCGGTGATCACCGCCCCCGCGTCGAGGTCGAGGAAGGGCCGGCCGCCGCGGCCGAAGGAGAAGGGCGTGAGGCGAAGGCCGCCGCCGAAGGTCCACGCGTTGCCGCTGTTCACGATCGGAGCGACCGCCGACCAGCTCGATCCCTCGACCGCGAGGTGGATGCCGAGGGCCCGCACCGGGCGAAACCCGACGCGCAGCCGCCCGGTGAGCCCGAGGCCGAACTCGTCGCTCTGGGGGGTCGAGAGCATCGTGCCCGCCGCCCCTTCGAGGCCGATGTAGAAGCGCTCGGCGACCTGGGCGTGGGCTGTTCGCCCCGCGCCCGTAGCTGCCAGTGCGCACGCCAGCGCGGCGGTGGCCGCGCATGAACCCGGTCGAAGCCTGTTCCTCACCATAGGGTCGAGACCATACGGGACAAAGGGTCGCGTCCACCAGAACATGACGGGCAACCATGCCGCGGACCCGAAGGCAGCGCTGGACTCTGGGAGGTCTGTTATCGTTCCCCTCGATGAGGTCCATTTCATTTGGTTTCGCCGTGCTCACCGCGGTGCTCCTGACTGCGTGCGCCATCGACAATCCCACGGACGTCCGGCTCCCTGACGCCGGGCCCTGCGGGACCATGGGGGCCGCGTGCTGCCCCCAGGTGGCCACGGCGCCCAACGGCGCCCGCACGATCTGTCGCAGCGCGGGCACGACCTGCTCGGCGGGAACCTGCGTCGCGTGCGGCGCGCCCGGCCAGCCATGCTGTGCTGGCGCCGCCGCAGGTGACGGAGGCACCTCCATGGATGCGGGCCTCGCGGGCACGTGCAGCGGCGCAGGCGTCGCCTGCATCGCCAACACCTGCGTCGACTGCTCGGGCCCGACCCAGGCGATCTGCAACGGCCAGTGCGTGTCGCTCACCACCGACCAGAACTGCGGCGCCTGCGGCAGCACCTGCGCGACCACCTCGGGCGAGCGCTGCACCCTCACCGCGGCGAGCGGCGTCGACGGCGGCGTGACCGACGCGGGCTCGACGCCCGACGGCGGCGCGCGGGTGGCGTTCTGCCGCATCCAGTGCCCGCCGGGCCAGGTGCTCTGCGGCACCACCTGCCGCGACCTCACCAACGATCCCAACAACTGCCGCACCTGCGGCAACCAGTGCACCCTCCCCGGCGCGGTCGCGGGATGCACCGGCAGCGCGTGCGTGCTCTCCAGCTGCCGCGACGGCTTCGGCAACTGCGACAACGTCGCGACCAACGGCTGCGAGACGACCACCGCCACCGACGCCATGAACTGCGGCGTCTGCGGCAACCGCTGCAGCTTCGCCAACGCCGCGGCCACCTGCGCGGCGGGCCGCTGCATGCGAGGCGCCTGCAACGCGGGCTTCGCGGACTGCGACGGCAACCCCGCCAACGGCTGCGAGGTGAACACCGCGATGGGTGACATCACCAACTGCGGCGCCTGCGGCACGCGCTGCTCGGCGCCGACCGGCGCCAGCCCGGTGTGCACCGCGGGGATGTGCCGCATCTCGATGGTCGTGTGTGGGGTCGGCCTCGGCAACTGCGACGGCATGGACGGCAACGGCTGCGAGACCACCCTCAACAACGTCAGCAACTGCGGCATGGCGGCCCCGGCGCGGTGCGGCGGCTGCGGCAACCGCTGCCCGAGCAACGGCGGCACCCCGGCGTGCAACGGCGGCGTGTGCAACCTCGCGTGCAACGCCGGGCTCGGCAACTGCGACGGCAACGCCGGCAACGGCTGCGAGACCAACACCAACACCACCGTCGCCCACTGCGGCGCCTGCGGTCGCCCCTGCGCCATCCCGAACGGCACCGCGGGCTGCGCGGCCGGGGCGTGCACCGTGGCCTCCTGCGCCGCGGGCTTCCGCGACTGCGACGGGCTGGTGCCCAACGGCTGCGAGATCAACCTCAACGGCGACAACAACAACTGCGGCGCCTGCGGTCGCGTGTGCCCTGGCGGCCAGAACTGCCGGGACGGCCCTGCCCGCCGTGCGGCGGCCCAGGCAACTGCTCGGGCACCTGCCGCGGACCACACAACCGGCCCCCCAACTGGGCGGGTGTGCGGTCGCGTCTGCCCCGGCGGCCAGAGCTGCCAGGGAGGCGTATGCACCACCACCTGCTCCGCGGGGCAGATGGTGTGCTCGGGCACCTGCCGCGACCTGCAGACGGACAACACCAACTGCGGCGCCTGCGCTCGCACCTGCACCGGCGGCACGGCCTGCGTCGGCAGGCAACTGCGCGTGCCCGGCGGGGCAGACGGGGTGCTCGGGCACCTGCCGCGCGCTCCAGACCGACAACAACAACTGCGGCGCCTGCGGGCGCGTCTGCGCCGGCGGCCAGACCTGCGTCGCGGGCGCCTGCACCACCACCTGCTCGGCGGCGCAGACCAACTGCTCGGGCACCTGCCGCGACCTCGCCACGGACAACAACAACTGCGGCGCGTGCGGAGCGGCGTGCACCGGCGGCACCTCCTGCCAGGGCCGTAGCTGCGCGTGCCCGACGGGGCAGACGGCGTGCTCGGGCACCTGCCGCGCGCTCCAGACGGACAACAACAACTGCGGCGCGTGCGGCAACGTCTGCGGCGGCGGCACGGTGTGCTCCGCGGGCGTCTGCACCTCGACCTGCGCGGCGCCCACGACCAACTGCTCGGGCGTCTGCCGCGACCTCCAGAACGACGCCAACCACTGCAACGCCTGCGGCACCGTGTGCACCCGCACCAACGGCGTGGCGGGCTGCGCGTCCGGGGCCTGCGCCCTGGCGGCCTGCAACTCGGGCTTCGGCAACTGCGACGGCAACGACGCCAACGGCTGCGAGGTCAACACCGGGACGAGCGTCAGCAACTGCGGCGTGTGCGGCAACAGCTGCCAGTTCGCCAACGCGGCCGCGAGCTGCGTGGCGGGCCGCTGCACCCGAGGGACCTGCGTGGCGGGCTTCGCCAACTGCGACGGCATCGACTCCAACGGCTGCGAGGTCAACACCGTCGCCGGCGACATCAACAACTGCGGCGCCTGCAACAACCGCTGCCCGACGCCCCCCATCGGCAGCATCGCGGTGTGCGCCAACTCGATGTGCACCACGTCGAGCGTGAGCTGCTCCGCCGGCACCGCGGACTGCGACGGCGCGCCGGGCAACGGCTGCGAGGTGGCCACCACCACCGTCTCCAACTGCGGCGCCTGCGGCCGCGCCTGCGTCGGCACCAACGGCACCGCGACCTGCACCTCGCAGCTCTGCGGCATCAACTGCAGCGCGGGCTTCGGCAACTGCAACGGCCTGCTCAGCGACGGCTGCGAGACCAACACCACCACCAGCCCGACCAACTGCGGCGCGTGCAACACGGTCTGCTCGCTGGCCAACGCCACCGCGGGCTGCGCGGCGGGCGCGTGCACCATCGCGAGCTGCAACGCGGGCTTCGCCAACTGCGACGGCGCGCCCGGCAACGGCTGCGAGCGCAACCTCAACAGCGACACCAGCAACTGCGGCGCCTGCGGCAACGTATGCGCCGGGGGGCAGCTCTGCTCCGCGGGCGTGTGCGTGACCACCTGCGGGTCGGGGCAGACCAACTGCTCCAGCGTGTGCCGCGACCTCACCACCGACCCGGACGCCTGCGGCGCCTGCGGCACCGTCTGCTCGGGCACCGGCATCGTGTCGCGCACCTGCGGGGGCAGCGCGTGCAGCGGAACCTGCGCGGCGGGTCGCGCCAACTGCGACGCCAACCTGCAGACCAACGGCTGCGAGACGGACATCAACACCTCCGTCGCGACCTGCGGCGGCTGCACGGGGATGGCCTGCTCGTCGACCAACATCTCGGCCGCCTGCTCGGGCGGCAACTGCACCGGCACCTGCTCCGTCGGCTTCGCGGACTGCGACATCGACAAGCGCACCAACGGCTGCGAGATCAACACGACCAACAACGCCAGCCACTGCGGCGCGTGCGGCACGGTCTGCCCGGCGCGCGCCAACGCCGCGGCCACGCCCTGCGTGAGCTCGGTGTGCACCGTCGGCGCCTGCAACGCGGGCTTCGGCAACTGCGACGGCGTCGCCACCAACGGCTGCGAGGTGCAGATCACCGGCATGAGCGCGACGGACGCGTTGAACTGCGGCGCCTGCGGCAACGTGTGCGTGACGCCGCAGCACTCCGTTCCGGTGTGCGTCGCGGGCGGCTGCGGCATCACC
>JADJAE010000072.1 GCA_016704445.1 Deltaproteobacteria bacterium | reverse complement strand
TAGATGCTGGTGGCCTCGTCGCTGCGACTCGTCACCGCGTCGTCGGCCCGGGGAGCATCCAGCAACTCGTTCACCGCCTGGAGCATCTCCCCGGCGTTGGCGTATCGCTGCCGAGGGCTCCTTAACGAGGCCCGGTCGATCAGCGCGCAGAGCGGGGGCAGCGCCGACGGGCAGTAGTGCTGCGGCGGCGTGTGG
This sequence comes from Deltaproteobacteria bacterium, assembly GCA_016704445.1. Taxonomy (GTDB): domain Bacteria; phylum Myxococcota_A; class Polyangia; order Polyangiales; genus SCUS01. Next base: position 15,876 of record JADJAE010000072.1, on the reverse strand, counting down.
GGGTGAGCATGATCCGCGAGGAGCTGCTGGTAGGTCTCCCCCGTCGAGGGGCGTCTGCAGGGTGATGGCCTGGTAGAGCACCGCCCCATCGACCAGAGGTCCGCGCGGCCGTCGACGCGCCCTCCGCCCGCCTGCTCGGGGACATGTAATCAGGCGTCCCGACCGCCGTGCCGCGTCAGGCCCCGGCGGCGCTCGAAGGATCTTCGAGATGCGGAAATCCAGCAGCTTCACCGCCGTGGGGCGGTCGCCGCTGCCCGGAGGAAGATGTTCTCGGGCTTGATGTCCCGGTGCACGACCCCACAGCTGTGGGCCGCGCCCGGGCCTCGTCGACGGTGCCCGCGGCGGTCAGCGCGCCTCGCGGAAGCTCCAGCGCGCGCCGCTCCATCACGTCGCAGAGGTCTCTCCGTGCGGCAGCTCGTTAGCACCAGGAAGGCCCCGTCGTCGTCGCTGCCCGCGTCGAGCACCCGCACGATGTTGGGGTGCCCGATGGAGGCCACGGTCACCGCCTCCTGCTGGAAGCGCCCCACCACCTCCCGTCGAGGTGATGAACTCCGGCTTGATGAGCTTTACCGCGACGTGTAATCCGCCGCCCGCGAGGTCTTCCGCCTCGAAGACGGCCCCCATGCCGCCCTCGCCGATCACCCGCAGCAGACGATAGCGCTTCGCGACGAGCGATCCCGTTCGCTGATGGATGTCATCGACCTGCATCGCCACTACACCCTACGCCGTGCCACGGCCGCGGTGCTATCCCGCGCGGCCCGCGTTGTCCTAGCGCCCAGCGCCGCTCAGGTCGCCAGCGGCAGCCTGACCTTGCGCTCGACCCGCGCGGGTTCTGCCCGGCCGACCTTTCGCCGCCGCCGCGGCACCCGCCCGTAGGTCCATGACACAGGAAGGCCGGATCGCGCTCCTCCAGCAGCCGGTGGCTCAGCGCCGTCGGCGATGCGCGCCGTCGCCTGCTCGTACCAGCACTGGGCCCCCCGGCAGGTGCGTCGTCCCGGTCTCCGCGAGGTTGGCGCACGCGCACGAGGCCCCTGGCGCCACTGCTCGGCGCACTCGCCGCACGCCGGGTCGGCGGGGCCGCGCTTGGGCCCCGACACCTCCCCGGTCGATGCCCGTGTCGAGGTGCCCGATGACCAGCTTGTCGTCGCGGTCTTCGCCCACCATCCGCGCGCAGGGGAAGAGGTTGCCGCGGGGCGACACGGCGATCTCCCGGTCGCCCGAGCCGCAGGAGTCGCAGCTCGCGAGCCCCCGCGGCGGCCGCCAGAGCCGGCGTGTTGTCGGAGCGTGGGCATGGCGATGGGCCGCCCCGCGCGGATCGCCTCTGCGTAGACCTCCACCGCCTCCTCCAGCCCTCGCTCCCAGAGGGCGTCGAGGTCGGCGTCGCTCAGGCGCACTCGAAGGCCGGGTTGAGGATGATCTCCTTGGCGCCGAGCTCGGCCAGGAAGCGCACGCTCTCGCCCAGCCAGCGCACGTTCTCCGGCGCGACCACGGCGATCACCTGGAGCCCGAGGCCCGCGGCGAGCAGGTTGTGCCCGCCGGCGACGACGTCGTCGAAGCTCGAGCGGCCGCCCCGCTGCGGTCGCGTGGCCTCGTGCGCGGCGCGGCAGCCGTCGAGCGAGAGGGTGACCTGCACGTCGAGCGCCTTCAGCCGCCGGGCGCGCTCGGGGGTGACCAGGGTGCCGTTGGTGGTCACCGCGAGGGGCGCAGCCGACGGCCCTCGCGCGCTCCGCGGGCGCGGGCCTCCACGGCGACGCGCTCCATCATGTCGAAGCAGATGATAGGGGCTCGCCGCCGAAGAAGCCCAGGTCGATCGGGGCCTCGACCCTAGGGGGGACCGCTCTCCGGGGCGTCGAAGAGCAGGTCGAGCGAGCGGAGGCGGTCTCCCAGTCCATCTCGCGACGAAACTTCTCGCCTGTGTAGCAGTACGAGCACGCGAGGTTGCACTCGTGGGTCAGGACCAGGGTCACATGCATGGAGCCTCCATCGCGTGGGAGAGACCGCCTGATGCTCCCACGCCTTGGATCTTTCCTCAAAGCGCGACGCCGGGCTTAGGGGTGACGTTCCAGACGAGGTCGGTGGTGCCGAGGGGGCCGCTGAAGCGCAGGCTGAACGACCGCACCCGGTCGTCGATGACCTCCACCTCGCCCCGGTTGGGGCTGCGCAGGTACTTCGGAAAGCGGATGCGGAAGGCCTGCCGCCACACCGTCGTGTACGGGAAGTAGGTCAGCTCCACCGCCCCGGGTCGGTTGATGGGCTCGATGGCCACCGGGGCGACCTCCTCGCGACGGTCGTTGAGCAGCAGCACCCGCCACGCGCTGGTCGGGCGGGTGAGCTCGCCCCAGCGGCGGCTCTGTGTGTAGAGGGCCATGAACTCGTGCTCCTGCTGGGCGGACTCCGGAGGGTGCTGCAGGAGTTCCTGCCGCTCCGGGGTGGTGAGCCGGAAGTCCTGCGCGTACCGCACCACGTAGGCCCAGCGGAAGTCCCAGCTCTCGTAGGTCGCCGTCACCGCGATGAGGTCGTCGAGCCCCTGGAGCTGATACTGGTGGCCCTCGCGGGTCCACCGCTGGAGCACCGCCTCGTAGCTCTCGGCGGTGTACGCCCGCGGCCCCTGGCGCAGGCTCACCGTCGGCGCCCCGCAGGCCCCCAGCGCCATCGCCAGCCCCAGCGCCAGGGCCCGCGGCGCACCTCACTCACCCAGGAAGTCCGCCCGGCTGAACACCGGCACCACGCGCAGCCCCATCGCCTCGAGCGCCTCGCTGCCGCCCTCGCGCCGGTCGACCCGCGCCACCACCGCGAGCACCGTGTGCCCGTCGGCCCGCAGCGCCTCGACCGCCATGACGACGAGCCGCCGGTGGTCAGCACGTCTTCGAGCAGCACCACGCGCAGCGAGGCCGCGAGCGACACCCCCCCTCGATGCGCTGGGCCGTCCCGTGGTCCTTGGGCTCCTTGCGCACGTGAGAGGGCGTCCCAGCTGCGACCGCCACCCAGGGCCGAGGTCAGCGAGACCGCGCTCGCGAGGGGGCACCCGCCCAGCGCGACGCCCGCCACCGCGTCGGTCACCTCGCCGAGGCCCGACGCGCGGATCACCTCGCACAGCACCTCGCCGCAGAGCCGGTGCCCCTCGGCCGTGAGGATCACCTGCTTGCAGTCGATGAAGAAGTCGCTGTCGCGGCCGGAGGCGAGGCGGAAGGTCCCCGTCGCCAGGCATCGGTGCGCAGCCGCTGAGCAGGCGCTGTCGCGAGGATTCCATCGGGCTTCTCGCTTAGGTATCGCGCCTCGCACCGCAACGGCAAGCCGCGCGCTGCGGCGCACGAGAGGTGACGCCCCGGACGGCCATCTCGACACTCGGCCCGCGGACGGAGCCGACCTCCGCCCGGTGGGAACCGGCTGTTTACAACCACCCGTAAGGAGAAGACGCGATGTCGCAGAGACCAGGCATGAGAGCCCGACCCCCCGCAACACCATGGGGGACCATCCTACTGAGCGCGGTGCTCGTCTACGGCTGTACCGACGGCGCTTCCGTCGTCGGCGGCCCGGCGGACTCCGCCGTCAATGACCTGGGCGGCATCGACAGCGGCTTCGACAGCGGCTTCGACGCCGGCATCGACACGGGCTTCGACGCGGGCACCGACGGCCCCCGGTGCGGTCCGGCGCAGATCGCGTGCAACGGGATGTGCGTCTCCTCGGCGGTCGACCCCGGCAACTGCGGCGCCTGCGGGGTGGTGTGCGCCAACACCGAGCGCTGCGTCGACAGCGTGTGCCGCACCCTCTGCCCCGGCGAGCAGATCGCGTGCCCCGAGGCCGCGGGCGACGCGGGCGACGCGGGCGGCCGCAACGTGTGCGTGCTCCCCGGCACCGACCGCAACCACTGCGGCGGCTGCGGGCGTCAGTGCGCCGCGGGCGAGGTCTGCTCCAACGGGATGTGCACCACCTCGTGCGCCGAGCTCCTCACCACCTGCACCAGCGGCGGGCGCGCGTACTGCGCAGACATCCGGCGCGACCCGATGAACTGCGGCGCCTGCGGCGTCGCGTGCGCCCCGGGCCAGACATGCGACGGCGCGCGCTGCGTCACCACCTGCGCGACGGGCTTCACCGCCTGCACCTCCAACCCCGACGCGGGCGTCACCGACGGCGGCGTCACCGACGGCGGCGACGGCGGGAGCGGCCCCGGCTACTGCGCCGAGCTCCAGACCGACCGCAACAACTGCGGCGCCTGCGGCAACGTCTGCCCCTCGGGGCAGGTCTGCGACGGCGCCCGCTGCGTGCTCTCTTGCAGCTCCGGCACCACGAGCTGCGGCGGCTCGTGCCGCGACCTGCAGACCGACCGCGCCAACTGCGGCGAGTGCGGCCGGCCTGCGCCGAGGGCCAGGTCTGCTCGTCGGGGATGTGCGTGCTCACCTGCGCCCGGGGCAGTCCAACTGCGGCGGCTCGTGCCGCGACCTGCAGAACGACCGCGCCAACTGCGGCGCCTGCGGCACCGCGTGCCCCTCGGGCCAGGTCTGCACCTCCGGCACCTGCCAGCTCTCCTGCGGCAGCGGGCTCTCCAACTGCGGCGGCTCGTGCCGCGACATCCAGACCGACCGCCTCAACTGCGGCGAGTGCGGCCGCACCTGCGCGAGCGGCCAGGTCTGCTCCGCGGGCACCTGCGTGACCTCCTGCGCGGCGGGCTCCACCGACTGCTCGGGCTCGTGCCGTGACCTTCAGAACGACCGCACCAACTGCGGCGCCTGCGGGGCGGTGTGCGGCGCGGGCCAGGTGTGCTCCGCGGGGATGTGCGTGGTCTCCTGCCCGACGGGGCAGGTCGAGTGCGGCGGCTCGTGCCGCGACCTGCAGACCGACCGCGCCCACTGCGGGCTCTGCAGCAACCTCTGCGCGAGCGGCCAGGTCTGCGTGGTCGGCGCCTGCGTGGTCTCCTGCCCCAGCGGGCAGAACAACTGCAGCGGCGCCTGCCGCGACCTCCAGGGAGACCGGGAGCACTGCGGGATGTGCGGCAACGCCTGCGCCGCGGGCCAGGTGTGCTCCGGCGCGATGTGCGTGACCTCCTGCGGCACCGGCCTCTCGGCGTGCTCGGGCTCCTGCCGCGACCTGCAGACCGACCGCGGCAACTGCGGCGCCTGCGGCACCTCCTGCGTATCAGGCCAGGTCTGCGTGGCCGGGGCCTGCGTGGTGTCCTGCCCCGCGAGCCAGACGGTGTGCACGGGCACCTGCCGCGACCTCCAGACCGACCGCGCCAACTGCGGCGCCTGCGACCGCGCGTGCGGCTCGGGCCAGGTCTGCGTGGCGGGGGCCTGCGTGGTCTCCTGCCCCTCCGGCCAGGCCGAGTGCATCGGCGCCTGCCGCGACCTGCAGACCGACCGCGCCAACTGCGGCGCGTGCGGGGTGACCTGCGCCGCGGGCCAGGTGTGCTCCGCGGGCGACTGCGTGGTGAGCTGCCTCGCGGGGCTCTCCAACTGCTCGGGCTCGTGCCGAGACCTCACCAGCGACCGGGCCAACTGCGGCATGTGCGGGCGCGCCTGCGCCGCGGGTCAGGTCTGCTCCGGCGCGGCGTGCGTGACCTCGTGCACCTCCGGGCTCACCGACTGCACGGGCTCGTGCCGTGACCTCCAGAGCGACCGGGCCAACTGCGGCGCGTGCGGGCGGGCCTGCGCCGCGGGCCAGGTGTGCTCCGGCGCGGCGTGCGTGGTGTCGTGCGTGGTCGGGCTCACCGACTGCTCCGGCTCGTGCCGGGACATCGACAGCGACCGCGCCAACTGCGGCGCCTGCGGCATGGCCTGCGCGCCGGGTCAGGTGTGCTCCGCGCGCGCCTGCGTCACCTCTTGCGGGGCGGGGCTCAGCAACTGCACCGGATCGTGCCGTGACCTGCTCAACGACCGCGCCAACTGCGGCACCTGCGGGCGGGCTTGCGCCGCCGGCGAGGCCTGCCTGGCGGGCGGCTGCGTGGTCTCCTGCCCGGCGGGCCAGACCAACTGCGGCGGCGCGTGCGTCACCCTCACCAACGACAACAGCAACTGCGGGGCGTGCGGCCGCGCCTGCGCCGCGGGCCAGGTGTGCTCCGCCGGGGCCTGCGTCGTGAGCTGCGGCACCGGGCTCACCAACTGCTCGGGCACCTGCCGCGACCTGCTGACCGACCGCACCAACTGCGGCCTGCGCCCGCGCCTGCGCCTCGGGGCAGATCTGCACGGCGGGCGCCTGCGTGACCTCCTGCCTCGCGGGTCAGGCCACCTGCGCCTCGGTGTGCGTGTCCACCTCGAGCGACCCGTCCAACTGCGGCGCGTGCTCGGTGACGTGCCCTCCCCGCGCCAACGCCACCCCGGTGTGCGAGGCCTCGGCGTGCAGCTTCGTCTGCGCGGCCGGCTGCCGACTGCAACCTCGCGGCGACGGACGGCTGCGAGTCCACGCTGGCGACGGACATCAACAACTGCGGCGGCTGCGGTAACGCTGCCCCCCCGCCAACGCGACGGGCTCCTGCGCCGCGAGCACGTGCAGGCATCGCGGCGTGCGCCACGGGCTTCGCCAACTGCAACGGCTCGGCGACGGACGGCTGCGAGATCAACACGCAGACCGACTCCAGCAACTGCGGCGCCTGCGGAACCGTCTGCCCCGCGGCCTCACCTGCGCGGCCTGGCCGCTGCGGCTTCGGCGGGGCGACAGCCCCCCTCAACGTCGGCGGGAACGGTCACCATCAACGTGATCCGCGCCAGCGTGGCGGGCACGGCGGGCTCGCCGGTGATCGCCCTGAGCAACGTCATCGGCACCTTCGTCGCGGGCCAGGAGGTCATCCTCCACCAGACCCAGTGCAACACGGGCGCCGGAACCTACGAGTACGGCCGGGTCTCCTTGGTCTCCGGGACGACGGTGGTGCTCGCGGCGGCGCTGGGCAGCACCTTCCGCACCGACGCGACCTGCCGCGCTCAGGTGGTGGTGGTCGAGGAGCGCTCGACGGTCTCCGTGCCGGGCTCGACGACGCTCACGGCGCCGGCGTGGGACGGCAACAGCGGCGGCATCCTCGCGCTCGACGCCACTGGTGACGTCACCGTGGCAGGCTCGGTCACCATGGACTCCCGCGGCTTCCGCGGCCGGGGCCACGGGTGCGTCTACCGCTGCGCGCGCGGCTTCCAGGGCGAAGGCTTCACGGGCCTCGGCGGCGTGAACATCGCGGCCAACGCCAACGGCGGCGGCGGCGGCGGCGCGGGCCAGGACGACGCCTCCGGCGGCGGCGGCGGCCACGGCGCGGCGGGCACCAACGGTGGCAACGGCACCTGCGGCGTCTGCCGAGAGGCGTGCCCCATCCCCGGCGGCACCGAAGGGCTCCGTGTCGGGCACGTCCAACCTCCGCACGGCGGCGCACTTCGGCGGCGCTTACGGCGAAGCGGGGCGGACGAGGACGGCGGCAACCCTGGCGCGGGCGGCAGCGGCGGCGGGCTCATCCTGATCCGCGCCAACACGCTCACGGTGGCCCCCACCGGGCTCATCAGCGCCCGGGGGGCGCTCGGCTCCAACGGCGCCAGCAGCGCCTGCGGCGGCGTCGGCTGCGGCATGGGCGGCGGCGGCGGCGGCGCGGGCGGAGCGGTCCGTCTACAGACCTCCGGCGCGGCGGTGATCAACTCCAACCGCGTCTCCGTGGCGGGCGGCGGCGGCGGCACCGCGACCTGCGGCTCGGCCGCGGGCGGCAGCGGCAGCACCGGGCGCATCGGCGTCCGAGCGAGCGCCGTCACCGGCACCACCTCGCCACCTTCGACACCAACTGACCCGAGCGGCTCCTGCGCCTCCCTCAAGGCAACGGCCTTCGGGGAGCGCGCAAGGCTTTCCCCTCACTGCCGCTCGGCTCACCAGAACTGTTGATGGAGACGGATCCCCCTCCGCGGTCGCGGAGGGGGCTCTCGAACGATCAGACCGAGGCGAAGGCCTCGTCGGGGATCTCGAGGGCGCTCGCGTCGCTGTCCGAGAGGAGCTGGGCCTTGTGGATCGCGCCCGGCAGGATGTTCTTGGCGTAGAAGACCGCCGCGTAGCGCTTGCCCGTGTAGAAGGCCCGGTCGGGGTGCCCCTCGGCGACGCCCGGGAGCTTCTCCTCGGCGATGCGCGCCGCGTCGAGCAGCAGCCACGCCACGACCACCTCGCTCATCAGCTCGAGGAAGCGGTTGGCCACCAGCGGCACCATCTGGATCTGGCCGCCCTGGAACCACCCGAGCAGCCGCATCACCGCGCCGCCGAGGGCCTCGAGCGCCTCGCCGAGCACCTTCACCGAGTCGCCGAGCGTCGGGTGCGCCAGGTTGGCCGCCACGAACTCCGAGATGTCCTGCTGGAGCTGCTGGGTGTGCATCCCGCCGTTCTGCCCGAGCTTGCGGCCCACGAGGTCCATCGCCTGGATGTGGTTGGTGCCCTCGTAGATCGAGAAGATCTTGGAGTCGCGGCAGTACTGCTCGACGGGGTAGTCCTTGGTGTAGCCCGCGCCGCCGTAGGTCTGGATGGCCAGCTCGCACACCCGGAACGCCTGGTCGGACGAGTACGACTTCACGAGCGGCGTGAGCAGCTCGACCTGCCCGTGGTGGTACGCGGCCTTCTCGGGGTCGCTCTCGTGGAGCACCTTGGACCAGTCCTCGTGCGTCGCGAGCTTCACCAACAGCGCGCGAGCCCTCCACCTTGGCCTTCATCTCCAGCAGCATGCGCCGCACGTCGGCGTGCTCGATGATGGAGGCGCGCGGGGCGGTCGGGTCCTTCCAGCGGGTGATGCTGGCGCCCTGCTTGCGATCCTTCGCGTAGTCGAGCGCGTTGAGGTAGGCCGTCGACGCGAGCGCCACGCCCTGGAGCCCGACGCCGATGCGCGCGCCGTTCATCATCTTGAACATCTGCGGCATGCCGTGGTTCTCGGCGTCGCCGACGAGCTCGCCGACGCAGCCGTCGTTCTCGCCGAAGCTGAGCAGGCAGGTCGAGCTGCCGTTGATGCCCATCTTGTGCTCGAGGGACGCCACCGCGACGTCGTTGTCGTCGCCCACCGAGCCGTCGTCGTTGATGCGCACGCGCGGCACGATGAAGAGCGACAGGCCCTTGGTGCCGGGCGGCGCGCCGTCGATGCGCGCGAGCACGAGGTGGATGACGTTCTCGGTGAAGTCCTGGTCGCCCGACGAGATGTAGATCTTGGTGCCGGTGATGTTGAAGCTGCCGTCGGCGTTGCGGGACGCGCGGTGGCGGCCATGCCGACGTCGCGGCCCGCCTGGGGCTCGGTGAGGCACATGGTGCCGCCCCAGGTGCCGCTGAAGATGTTCTGGAGGTAGCGCGCCTTCTGCGCGTCGGTGCCGCACATCCCGATGAGCTCGGCCGCCCCGTAGGCGAGGCCCGGGTACATGTTGAAGGCCGTGTTGGCGCCGGAGAGAAGCTCCTCGACGGCGACCACCACCGACTGCGGCGCGTTGAGCCCGCCGTACTCCGTCGGCAGGCCGAGGAGCTTGATGCCCTGCTCGTGCAGCTGGGTCCATGCCTCCTTGAAGCCCGGCGCCGTGATGACGCGGCCGTTCTCGAGGCGGCAACCCGCCGGTCGCCCACCGCGTTGAGGGGCCCCAGCACCTCGTGGAGAACTTGTACGTGCTCTTCAGGACCTCCCTCGTCTCCGCCTCGCCCATCTCGCTGAACGGCGCGCGGCCCGAGAGTTCCTGCACGCGAAACTGCTCGAAGAGGACGAAGTGCAGCTCGCGAAGGTCGGCTTTGTAACGGTTGATCGCCTGGGACACTGGGGTACCTCCGACTTGGATGGATGGAGAGGGCCTTTGTCGCGCGCCGCCATCGATGGGCGTCGCGAGGCCGCTGAATCGCGATTCAGTCGTTAGTCTCCGCACCGCAGCGCGTCAAGAGCTTCACGCCCGTCACGCTCGCTGCGCCCCAAGGGCCTCGGAGGGGGTGTCGGCTCGGCGGCGAGACGATGTACCGTCCGCGCGGCCGCAGCGGCGGCGCAGGCGATCGTCACTACACCCCCCCTTCAGAGACCAGAGGATCACCCCACGATGATGGCGCACGGCGGACGGCTGGTGGCAGAGGCCCTTTCCCGGGAGGGGGTGACGCACCTCTTCACCCTCTGCGGAGGGCACATCCAGAACATCTATGACGGCTGCCTGGACGTGGGCATCCGGGTGGTCGACGTGCGCCACGAGCAGACCGCCGGCCACGCCGCCGACGGGTGGGCGCGGGTCACGGGCCAGCCCGGCGTGGTGGCCGTCACCGCGGGCCCCGGGGTGACCGACGTGGTGACCGCCCTGGCCAACGCGCAGCGCGCGGGCGTGCCGCTGGTGTGCATCGGCGGCGCGGGCCCGTCGCAGCTCACCGACCGCGGCTCGCTCCAGGACATGAACCACCTGGACCTCATCAAGAGCATCACCAAGGCCTCGTACCGGGTGCTCCAGACCGATCGGGTGGCGGAGTACATCTCCACGGCCTTCCGGGTGGCCCTCTCGGGCGTCCCCGGCCCGGTCTACCTGGAGATGCCCATCGACGTGCTGATGGGCTTCGCCGACGTGGAGGACTTCGCCGACCCGAAGACCTCCCGCACCGCCGCGCAGCCCGCGCCCGATCCCACGGAGTTCGCCCGCGCGGTGGAGATCCTCTCCCAGGCCGAGCGCCCGGTGGCCATCATCGGCGGTCAGCTCCACTGGAGCCGCGACCAGAAGGCCCTGCTCGACCTGCTCGACTGGTTTCCCCATGCCCACCTTCGTCAACGGGATGGCCCGGGGCGCGCTCCCCCCGACCACCCCTGCCTCTTCACCCGCGCCCGCCGCGCGGCCCTCGCCGAGGCCGACGTGGTGCTCATGTGCGGCACGCCCTTCGACTTCCGCGTCGACTACGGCCGCGCCCCCACCTGGTCGCGCGACACGAAGATCATCAAGGTCGACCGCGACGCCACCACCCTCGGGCACAACCGCGGCGTCGACGTGGGCCTCGTGGCCGACACTGGCCTCGTGCTGCGCGCCCTCGTGGAGGCGCTCCCTCACTCCGCCGACCACCACGCGGAGTGGACCGCCACGGTGCGGCTGAGCGAGGACGCGAGCCGCGCCAAGATGGCCAGGGAGATGGTGATCGACAGCGATCCTCCGAACCCGCTGCGGGTGTGCGCCGAGCTGGACAAGTACGTCGACGACGACACCATCGTGATCGGCGACGGCGGCGACTTCGTGGCCACCGCGGCCTACGTGCTCAAGGTGCGCCGGCCGGGGCTCTGGATGGACCCGGGTCCGCTCGGGACGCTTGGCGTGGGGCCGGGCTACGCGATGGCGGCGAAGCTGGCGCGGCCGAATGCGCGGGTGATCGTGGTGTACGGCGACGGCGCCTTCGGGCTGCACGCGATGGAGCTCGAGGCGATGGCGCGGCAGGGCATCGCGGTGATGTGCCTCATCGGCAACGACGCCGGGTGGACGCAGATCCGCCGCGGCCAGGTGGAGTTCTTCGGGGAGGAGCGGGCCGTGGCGACGGGGCTCGCGTACACCCGCTACGAGGAGGTGGCCCGCGCCCTCGGGTGCCACGGCGAGTGGGTGGAGACCACCGCGGAGCTCGGCCCGGCGCTGGAGCGTGCCTTCCACGCCACGGACGTGCTCCACAAGCCCGCGGTGGTGAACGTGAAGATCGCCTCCAGCGAGTTTCGCAAGGGCTCCATCTCCGTCTGATCGACGGAGCCTCACCCATCAATCTCCTCTACGCCCCTTCGCTCCGCTCGAGCGCGTCGAGCACCAGGTCGACCAGCCAGCGCACATGGGCCCGCCGCTCTTCGAGCAGCGGCGAGCCCAGCGGATCATCCCCCAGCACCCTAGAGAGCAGCGGCGCGTAGGTGCACCAGTTGATCACCGCGCCGGAGAAGGTCACGAAGAGCTGCCTCGCCGCGGCCCTGCCCTCTCGGGGAGCCACCTCGAGCAGCGCCTCCTCGATGAAGCGGTAGAGCGGCTCGAAGCTCTTCTCGACCAGGGCGTGCGTGTCGGGGTTGGCGAGCTGCGCCTGCACCAGGGTCGCGTAGCGCGCGTGCGTCGCCATGAAGTCGAGGTAGGCGTCCACCAGCCTGTGCATCCTGGCGCGGACGTCGCCGACGCCGGAGAGCGCCTCCGCGAGCCCCCTCTGGTGGGCCTCGTAGTAGCGCTCCAGCACGGCCTCGAAGAGGCCTCGCATGCTGCCGAAGTGATAGAAGACCAGGGCCTTGTTGACGCCCGCCCGCTCGGCCACGTCGCGCGTGCTGACGCCGTCGTAGCCGCCGACGGTGCAGAAGAGCGCGTCGGCGGCCCCGAGAATCCGAGCCTCCGTGGTGGCCTCGGGGGTCGGAGGAGCAGGAGGAATCGAGGGACGACGGCGGGTCATGGCCGTGATGCTTACCCCATCGCCCAATCGGTCAGGAGAGTCTTGACCGATCGGTCAAATGCGCCCAGGGATGCGAGGTCGCCGGGAGGGTCCCGGCCGCGGCAACCACGGAGAGTCACCCTCATGGGTCTCGCAGCAACGTTACTGGGGCAGGACACGGCTACGACCAAGGGCGGGGAGCTCGTCGCGCGCATGCTGGCGGCGGAGGGAGTGACCCGGGTCTTCGGGATCATGGATGGCTCGTACCTCGGGTTGTGCGCCGCGCTGCGCCCCCACGGCATCGAGCTCGTCACGCCGAGGCACGAGACGAGCGCCGCGCACATGGCAGGCGCCTACGCGCAGCTCACTGGGAAACTCGGGGTGTGCATTGCGAGCAACGGTCCGGGCGTGGCCAACATCCTGCCCGGGGTCGCGGTCGAGCAGGCGGAGGGGCACCGGGTTCTGCTGATCACGAGCTGTCGGCGAGAGGGCATCGTGTACCCCGACCGGGGCGGGACCTATCAGTCGTTTCCTCAGGTCGAGGTCACCCGGCCGATGACGAAGTGGAGCGGCGTGGTGCCCTCGATGAGCCGCCTCCCGGAGCTGGTGCGACGGGCGCTGCGAGAGTGCTTCGAGGGCCGCCCTGGCGTGGTCCACCTCGACGTGCCGGAGAGCGTGATGAACGGGGTCTGCGAGCTCGGCGCCGACTCGCTGCGCCCGCCGTCGTCGTACCGCTCGACCACGCCGATGGAGGCGCCGGCCGACCAGGTGCGCGAGGTCGCGCGCTGGCTCGACGAGGCCAGGCTGCCGCTCATCCACGCGGGCTCCGGGGTGCTCTCCGCTGGGGCGACGAAGGAGCTCGCGGAGCTTGCGTCGCGGCTCGAGGCCCCGGTCACCACGAGCTGGGCGGCGCGCGCCGCGATCGACGAGCGCGACGAGCACTCGGTCCCGATGATCTTCGTGGCCACGGTGAACCAGGCCAGGACCGCCGCCGACCGGGTGCTGGTGCTTGGCTCCCGCCTCGGGGAGACCGACTGGTGGGGGAAGGCTCCGTACTGGGGTGATCCCTCGGCGCAGGAGGTGGCGCAGGTCGACATCGACGGCGAGACTCTCGGCAACATCCGGGGCGTGCGCTTCGCGGTGCGCGCGGACGCCAGGGCCTTCCTCGTCGCCCTGCTGGCCGAGCTGGGCCGTCGCCGCGAGCGCGCGACCTGCGCCCTCGCCGCGAGCACCTCGTCAGGCTACGCGCCGCCTGCGCCGCGCGCCGGGCCGAGCTCGATCGCAACCGCTCGGACGACTCCGTCCCGATGCACCCGGCGCACGTCGCGCGCATCTGCCAGGAGACCTTCGACAAGGACGCCATCGTGGTCGCCGACGGCGGCAACACCACCATCTGGGCGCAGTTCTTCCACGAGGTGCGCGCCGTGAACTCGATGGTCGGGACGCCCAAGATGGGCATGCTCGGCGCCGGGGTCTCGCAGGCCCTTGGCGCGCAGGTCGCGTTCCCCGGGCGTCAGGTCTACTGCGTGATCGGCGACGGGGCGATGGGCTTCCACCCCCAGGAGATCGAGACGGCGGTGCGCAACCGCCTGCCGGTGATCTACCTCGTGCTCTGCGACCGGCAGTGGGGGATGGTGAAGATCAACCAGAGCTTCGCCTTGAAGCCCTTGAAGACCCTGGTGTTCAAGACGCTGGGGCCGGACGAGACCATCAACGCCGACCTCGGGGAGATCGAGTTCGACCTGCTGGCCCGGTCCATGGGCGCGTACGGCGAGCGGGTCGCTGACCCGATGGGGTTGAAGGCGGCCATCCAGCGGGCCATCGCGTCGGGCAAGCCGGCGGTGATCCACGTCGACGTCGACCCGGTGAAGCACCTGTGGGCGCCGGAGCTGAAGACCTTCAAGGAGATGCACCAGGAGCCCGGGAAGTGACCGCGGTGCTGGTCACCGGCGCGGCGGGCTACGTCGGCCGGAGGCTCATCCGTACGCTCGCGAGCGAGCCCGGCGCCTTCTCGACCCTGGTGGCGACGGACGTCCGCGACGTCCCGCAGTCCGAGCGAGAGCCCGGAGTGCGCTACGAGCAGCTCGACGTCCGCTCCTCCGAGCTGGGCGCGCTGCTGGCGCGGCACCGCATCGACACGGTGGTCCACCTCGCGACCATCGTGTCGCCCGGGAAGGAACTCCCTCGCGAGGTCCAGTACGACGTTGACGTGCGAGGCACCGAGAACGTGCTCGACGCCTGCGTGCGCGAGGGGGTCTCGCGGCTCGTCGTGACCAGCAGCGGCGCGGCCTACGGGTACCACGCAGACAGCCCGGCGCTGCTCACCGAGGACGCTGCGCTACGCGGCAATGAAGAGTTCGCCTACTCGCACCACAAGCGCCTCGTCGAGGAACTCCTTGCCCGCGCTCGCGTCGACCACCCCTCCCTCGCCCAGCTCATCTTCCGACCGGGGACGATCCTCGGCCCGGGGGCCAGCAACCAGATCACGGACATCTTCACGAGGCCCGTGATCGTGGGTCTTCGCGACTCGGAGACGCCCTTCGTGTTCGTGTCCGACGAGGACGTGACGAGGGCCATCTCCCAGGGCGTTCGCGAAGGGTGGACGGGGACGTACAACCTCGCGGGAGAGGGCGTGATGACGCTTCGGGAGATCGCAGCCCGCCTCGGCAAGCGCTTCGTGGGAGTGCCCGAGCCGACCCTGCGCGCGGGCATCGGCGCGCTGCGCCGCCTCGGAGCGACGCAGTACGGCCCCGAGCAGACGGCCTTCCTCGCGCACCGGCCGGTGCTGTCCTCGGAGAAGCTCCGGCGGGAGCGTGGCTTCCGGCTGAGCCCGAGCCGCGCGGTCTTCGAGGCGTGGGCCCACTCGCAGGAGGAGCGCGCGCGGGGGACGCGTCGCTTCGAGGGCGCCGTGGTCGTCGTGACGGGCGGGGCCGCGGGCATCGGCCGCTCCACGGCGCGTCGCTTCGCGGCGGAGGGGGCCCACGTGGCGCTCCTCGATCGGGACCTCGCGGGCGCGCAGTCGGAGGTGCGGCGCCTGGTCTCGGAGGGGCACCGCGCGCTCGCCATCGGGTGCGACGTCTGCGACGAGGCCTCGTGCCGCGCGGCGATCGCCGAGGTGACCGCGAAGCTCGGCGGCGTCGACGTGCTGGTGAACAACGCGGGCGTCTCGCACCGGAGCCTCTTCGCCGACACCGGGTCGGCGGTGATACGCCGGGTGATGGAGGTGAACTTCTTCGGCGCGGTGAACTGCACCCAGGCCGCGCTCCCGAGCCTGATCGAGCGCCGGGGCACGGTCGTCGCGGTCTCGAGCGTCGCCGGCTTCGCTCCGCTCGTCGGGCGCACCGGCTACGCGGCGAGCAAGCACGCGCTCCACGGCTTCTTCGACTCGCTGCGCAGCGAGGTCGGGCACCGCGGCGTCCATGTGATGCTGGTGTGTCCGTCCTTCACCGATACGGACATCGATCGCCGCGCGATCGCGGGGGACGGAGGGCCGGCGGCGCTCTCCAAGGCGACCGTGGGCAGGCTGGCGACCCCCTACGAGATCGGGGCGGCGATCGTCGACGGCGTGCGACG
>JADJAE010000071.1 GCA_016704445.1 Deltaproteobacteria bacterium | reverse complement strand
GCGCTGTCGCTCGGCGACACCGAGCGCGGGCCCTTCGTCGTCGTGGCGCGCGACGGCCATTTCGTGACGTGCCTGGGCGAAGGCATGTGGCCGCGAGGGCTCCCGGTGCTCCCGCGCTCGCACCTGGACGAGCTCACGCAGCGCCTCGGCGCGGCCCGCACGGCGAAGGCTCAGGCGCAGCGGCAGGTCGGGCGGCACGGCGCCCTCGGGCAGCTCATCTCGAGGTTCTACCGGGGCGGGGAGTTCTTGAGCCGCGAGGAGGCGCTCGCGCTGCGCTTCTGGGCGCCCGCGCTCTTCCGCGATCTCTGGGAGATCATGCTGTCGTTCGCCGGGTCGGTGAACCTGGCGCGCGAGGGCATCGCCGCCGAGCGCGACCCGGGCGCGGGCCGCCACGCCGAGAGGCTGCAGGCGTTCTGCCACGGGACCTGGGCGTTCCAGCACCTGCTGACCGTGCTGGTGGACTGCGACAACGCGCGCGACTGCTTCGATCGCATCGCCGCGCTCGAATCCGCCCAGGGCGGGACGCTGCTCGCCACCTTCACCTGGGAACTCCTCAGCATGGGCACCGTCGGCTCGACGCTGCGCGGGGCCTGGGTGAGCGCTCGGCTGGGCCGCTTCGCGCTCGGCGCGCAGAAGGCATGGGTGCGCAACGAGCCGGGCTTCTGGCCGACCGTCAGCGCCGCGTACGGGCTCACCGCCGTGGGGAGCCGTCAGGCGCGCTCTCGCGCGGAGGTGCTGAAGTTCGCCGACGGCCTGGCCGCGCTGCCGCCTGTCGACGAGACCGACGCGCCCGCGCGATCGGGCCGGTACATGGGGAGCGTGCTGCGCGAGTCGGAGGCCTCCCGACGGTGGGCGGTGACCGTCGCGCGCAACCACCTCTTCCACCATTCGAGGAAGTTCGACGCGAGGGTCGGCTGGGTCGCGCGCACGCCCGAGGAGATCCCCGACGACCTGCTCGTGGCGTCGCTGCTCGACATCACGACCGGTGTGTTCCCTTCGGGAAAGCGCGCGGCCGATCACCTCCACGCCGTGCCGATGGTCGCCTCTGCGCCGCTCGCGTCGCTCTACCTCCCCCACGCCGTGCAGGCGCAGTTCGAGCGCTCGTGGTCGACGGAGCGCGCGCTGGCGTGGGTGCGCCCATGGCAGGAATTCTTGCGGCAGCGGGTGGGGCCGCCGGTGCGGCGCGGGGAGAGCGTCGGGCGCAACGACCCGTGCCGCTGCAACAGCGGGCGGAAGTTCAAGAGGTGCTGCGGCGCGTAGCGAGGGCTCCGACCGCGCCCTGAACCCGCTGCCACGATTCCGCCACGAATCCTCCCGACGACCTCCTCGGGCTCGTCCGGTCTTCCTCCACATTCGCGGGCGATGTTCCTCCTACGGGTACGGCGCGTCGCCACGACGGCGGCGCTCCCCCACCCGAGGAGCCACCATGACCATCACCGCCTCCCTCGCACCACCGCCCCCCGCGGAACTCCCCCTCTCCCGCAGCCTCGCCCTCGGCCTCGCCGGGGCCGTCGCCTTCGGCGCTGCCGCCGGTCTCGGCCACGGCGCCACCGCCATCCTCCGCGGCGCCTGGATGTCCCCCGCGCTCTTCGTCGGCGGCGCTCTCCTCGCCCTGCCGCCGCTCTACCTCGCGAGCTCCTGGTCGGGCTCCCGCAGCTCCGCCGAGGAGCTCGTCTCGGGCGTCGCCGACACCCTCGGCCGCACCGGGGTGATCCTCCTCGGGCTCGCCGCCCCCGCGGCCTTCTTCTCCGCCACGCTCCGCACCCCGAGCGCCTGGGCCCTGCTCCTCGCCGCGGTCGTCTCCGTGGGCGCCGCCGCCGTGCGCTCCGTCTCCGTCCGCGCCCTCTCCGAAGGCCTCGCCGCCGCGTGGATCTGGTCCGCCTTCGCGGTCGCCCTCGGCGTGCGCCTCCTCGTGGCGCTCGCCCACCACCTCCCGCTCACGGTGACCCGATGAACGCCGACGCCGCGCTCCCCTTTCCCGCCGCTCCTGCCGCTCCCGACGGTCGCTCCGCGCGCGACCGCCTTCGCTCCGCCTCCCCCGGTCGACCTGCCGTCTGGCCCCGTCGCCCGCCTCGAGCTCCTGCTCCGCGACCCCGACGCCTTCCTCTCCGCGCTCGACCGCGCCACCGCGTCGCCCGATGGGGGCGCCGTCATCGCCTCCCTCACCCGCACCCTGCTCGGTGCCGTGGTCGTCGGCGCGGGCCTCTTCGGCAGCGTCATCGGCGCCCACCGCGGCGGCCTCCAGGTGCTCTATTGCACCGTGAAGGTGCCGCTCATCCTGCTGCTCACCCTGGTGGTGTGCGCCGCCCCCTTCGTGGCCTTCGCCCGCGCCGCGCGGCTGCCGCTCGGGGCCCGCGACGTCGTCGCCCTCGCGCTCGCGTCGTGCGCCCGCTTCGCCCTCGTGCTCGTCGGGCTCGCGCCCTTCGTCTGGCTGATGGAGGGTTGGTCGCTCGGCTACCACCGGGTGATCCTCGCGGTGGTCGGCGTGTGCGTCGTGGCGGGCACCGGCGCCGGTCGGCTGCTCTTCTCCGGACTCGCTCGCAGCGGCCCGGCGGGCACCCGCGTGGGCCTCGCCTTCGTCGCCGTCTTCGCCCTGGTGGGCGCCCAGACCTCGTGGATCCTCCGCCCCTTCGTGGTGCGCCCCCGCACCGAGCAGGTGCCCTTCGTGCGCTCGCTGGAGGGCGATTTCCTGGGAGCCCTCGGCACCACCGCGCGCTCCGCGATGGACCCTCGCATCGACATCCCCTCCGACCCCCGGTCCCGGACGATCCGCTCCGCCCCGAGCTCCGCCGACGCCTACTGCGAGGGGCTTGTCGTGCGACTGATCGACCTCGCCGTGGCCTACCTCGTCGTGGGCGCTGGCTGCGCGTGGGCGCTTCGGTCGCGGCGCTCCGAGCAGGCCGCCAGGGGCCTCGCCGACGCCCTGCTCACCCTCACGCTCTGGCCGCTCTACGTGCCGGTGCTGCTGGGCCCCTCGCGCACCGACCGACCGTCCGCGGCCCGCTCCGCGTCGCCTCGCATCGAGCGCGAGCGGGCGCTGCTCCAGGCGGCCATCGAGGCGGCGCAGGACCGCATGGCCCCCGGGGCGCTCAGCTCGCTGCTGCCGACGGGCGCGCAGCTCGCGACGCTCATGGCGCACCTCGCGCACCTCGACGCCAAGGTGCAGGAGCTCGACGAGGTGCTCTCGGGCGAGGAGTTCGACCCCGCCCGGGCCGAGCGGCGGCTTCGCGAGAGCGACCGCGCCGGCGTCGGGTCGGCGACCGCGGCGGCGGAGGGCGCGCAGGCTGGCGGCCCTGCGGGAGCGCGCGGCGAGGGAGCGCGACGAGCTGCTCGGCCTCTGCGCGCGGCTGCGGATGCAGGTGACCGTGCTGCGCTTCACCGAAGGGGCGCCCGGCGAGAACCTGGGCGAGCTGGTGGGCGAGATCCTGGCGCGCATCGAGGGCGTTGGGGAGGCGCTCGAACCTGCGGTAGCGTCCGCGCCGTGAAGCAGATCCTGGTGGTGGACGACGACCCGCACCTCCGCGACGTGGTGGTCTACACGCTGCAGCGCGAGGGCCACGGGGTGACCACCGCGCACGACGGCCGCGAGGCGCTGGCGGCGCTGCTCCCTCCCAGCCCGAAGACCTTCGACCTGGTGGTGCTCGACATCCTGATGCCCGAGGTCGACGGGCTGGAGGTCTGCCGTCGGCTGCGGGCCTCCGAGCGGGGCCACGTGCCGGTGGTGTTCCTGTCGTCGCGCGACGAGGAGATCGACAAGGTGCTGGGCCTGGAGCTCGGCGGCGACGACTACGTCACCAAGCCCTTCTCCCCGCGCGAGCTCGCCGCGCGGGTGAAGGCCGTCCTGCGCCGCGCCGACGCCGTCGCCTCGATGGCCTCGCAGCCGCCCCCCGACGCCCCGCGCCCGCTGCGCGTGGGGCCGGTGGTGCTCGACCTCTCGCGCCACGAGGTGCGCTGCCACGACGCCGCACTCAAGCTCACGGTGACGGAGTTCGGCCTCCTCGCGGTGCTGATGGAGCGCCCCGGCGTGGTGCTCTCCCGCGCGCAGCTCATGGAGCGCGCGTACGCCTACGACAACCTCATCACCGAGCGCACCATCGACACGCACGTGAAGCGCGTGCGACGGAAGTTTCGCGACGCGGGCCACGACCCGATCGAGACCGTGCACGGCGTCGGCTACAAGCTCCGCGAGGCATGAGCGCCGACGACGCCCGGGCGCCCCGCTGGCGGCGGGAGCTGCACTCCATCCGCGCGCGGCTGCTGCTGGTCAACGCCTTCCTGGTGATCGTGCCCATCGCGGGCATCTCCTTCGCGCGCACCTACGAGCGCGAGCTGCTGCGCAGCGAGGAGGAGGGCATCATCGCTCTCGCCACCACCCTCGCGGCGACCGTCTCCGACGGCGACCCGGTGGTGCTCGCTCCCCCCGCGCTGGCCTCCGCGTCTCGCGCCGCGGCCGCCCAGCAGCGCGCCCAGGTGAGGGTGCTCGACCCGTCCGGCCGGGTGGTCTTCGACACCGGCCCCGAGGTGGTCGACCTGCGCACCCGCGGTCGACGGCTGATCCCTGCCTCGCTCGACCGCCGCGCCCCTCGCCGGGTGGCCGTCGACGACCCTCCCCCTTCGGGGGAGCGTTACTCCTCCCGCCCCGAGGTGGCCTCCGCGCTCGCCGGTCGCCCAGGCCGCTTCGCCCGCGCGGTGACCAACCTCCGGGGGTTCCGGCTCTTCGTGGCCGAGCCCATCCGACCCCGCCCCGGCGGCCCCGTGGTGGGTGCGGTGTACGTCACCCGCAGCACCTACCCCGTGCTGCTCTCGCTCTACTGGGCCCGCAACGCGCTCATCAAGGTCGCCCTCGGATCGCTCGTGGTCGGAACCCTCGTGGCGATCTTCCTCGCGCTCACCATCTCCCGCCCGCTGCGTAGGCTCGCCGAGGCCGCGGGTCGCATCGCGGCGGGCGAGCGTGGGGTGTCGCTCAACCTCGGTGGCCGCGACGAGATCGGCCGACTCGCGAGGGACTTCGACGCCATGGCCCGCGCCCTCGACGCCCGCCTCGCGTACATCTCCGAGCTGGCGGCCAACGTGTCGCATGAGTTCAAGACGCCCATCGCGTCGATGCGAGGGGCGGCCGAGCTGCTGCGCGACGGGGCGGCCGACGAGCCAGAGGCCAGGCGGCGCTTCCTGGGCAACATCCTGGAGGACGCAGAGCGGCTCTCCAGACTGGTCACCCGGCTGCTGGAGCTGTCGCGCATCGAGTCGAGGGTGGAGGCGCGGGTCCCCTCGACTACCGCGCCCTGGTGGCCTCGGTGGTGGCGCGCTACCCCACGGCGGCCCTCACCTGGAACGCCGCCTTCGACCACCTCCGCGCCTCCCCCGAGCAGGTCGAGACGGTGCTCACCAACCTGCTCGACAACGCGGTGCGCTTCTCCCCGGAGGGAGGCGCCATCGCGGTGAGGGTGGAGGGCGACGCGCACGGCTTCCACACGACGGTGAGCGACCGGGGCGCGGGCATCTCCGAGGCCGGCCGGGCGAAGGTCTGGGAGCGCTTCTTCACCACGGCCCGCTCGACCGGCGGCACGGGACTCGGGCTGGCGATCGTGAGGGCCATCGTGGAGACCCACGGCGGCGAGGTCGGGGTGGAGGCTCGCGAGGGGGAGGGGAGCGCGTTCTGGTTCACGCTCCCGAGGCGGCTGTAGGGAGAAGGGGCCGCGCCTCAGGTCGCGGGCTGCGCGGGCGGCTCCGCGGGTGTCTCGTCGGGGTGGGTCTTCTCGTAGAGCGCGGCCTTGCGACGGCCGGCGATGAGGTGCCAGACCACCACGCCCATCACCGTCGCGGCGAAGAGGGCGACGTAGTACGCCGCCGGCCGGGGGTAGCTCGTGATGGTGAAGTTGGCGATCTCGCCCCGACCGAAGACCACCGGGGTGAAGGCGCGCACGCGCATCGGGGCCGTCGGGTCGAGGTTGTGACCCATCTGGTAGAGCTTGAAATAGAAGCGCCCGAAGGCGAAGCCCAGCACGTAGGTCATCAGCACCGTGAGGTCGACCAGCGAGCGAACGCTCCCGATGGCCGCCACGCGGAGCGTGAGCATCGCCAGCACGCCGAGCGCGAAGGGCATCCAGTCCAGGTCGGACAGGGCCTCGCGGTCGATGCGGTGCATGCCGATGTAGTGGTTGATGGTGTTGATCTCGGTGAGGTGCTGGCCGTGGTTACCGCCCTCGACGGTGTAGGCGAAGATGTCCACCCAGAGCCCGTCGGGGTACTGCGGCGCGATGAGGGAGATGCGCCAGAGCGGCGCGGTGAAGGCGAGGACGAGCGGCACCACCGCGAGCGCCAGCAATACGCGCCCCCACGGAAATAGCGGCCGGTCGAGGAACTCGTAGAACTTCTGGATCGGGTTCTTCATCGATGGTCTCCTAGACGACGTCGCCGCGGCGGAAGCTCTGGAGCGCGAAGGCCCACGCCCCGACGCCCACGGTCAGCGGCCACGCGACGCCCACCGCGAACAGCTTCGCGGGCCCCAGCCGCGTCGCGAGATAGAAGCCTACGGGGCCGAGCGTGCCGAGCTCGGGCTCAAGGCCAGAGAGCAGCCCCAGGCGGGCGGCCTGCACCGGGTTCATCGCCGCCAGCACGAACACCGCCCGAGGGTTGAGCTGCCACTGGAGCATCGCCCCCACGAGCGCGAAGTCGAGCAGCGCCACGCCGAGCGCCCACAGCACGAGCCCGTAGACCAGCGCGCGCGCCTGGTCCCTCGTGGCCGCCGAGACGGCCATGCCCGCGCCCACGCTCGCCCAGAGCAGCGCCGAGCACACCGCCAGCGCCCGCAGCCCGAAGCGCAGCGCGGCCGTTGGCTCGGAGAGCCACGCGCCCGCGACGACCATCACGGCGATGAGGCCCGCGAGCGGCGCCAGCAGCACCAGAAAGCGCGTGACGGTCACCCCCACGAGGTAGTTGGCGCGAGAGAGGGGGTGGCTGAACAGCAGCTCGAGCGTCCCGTCGTCGCGCGCCCGGTTGACCACCTGGCAGGTGGCGCTCAGCGCGAGCAGCGGCAGCACCAGCAGCAGCGCGTGGCTCAACGAGAGGAGCACCCGGTCCATGCCCGTGAACTCCACCACGGACGACTCGCGCAGCGCGGCGATCACGAACACCACCGCCAGCAGCCCGTAGACCACCGAGGCGAAGGTCAGCCAGCGCGAGCGCCGCACCTCCGCCAGGTCGAGCCTCGCCACCGCCGCCACCTGCTTCCATCGGATCATCGCGGCGCCTCCCCTCCCGCCGTCACCCGCGCGAAGGCCTCCTCGTAGCTCATCGCCCCGGGCGCCCCGCGCCGCGTCGCCGCGATGCCGTAGCCCATCGGCGTCGGCGTCATCGGCACGAAGCCCACCTCGTCGCGCGCCCACCAGCGGCCCTCGCGCACGTCGTGGAAGTACATCGCCCGCACCCGCGGTCGCCGCTCCTGCGCGTAGCGCAGCAGGCACCCCGGGTCGTCGAAGTTCAGCACATCGCCCTCCTCGGTCTGGAGCTGCGCCGCGAAGCGCGGATCTCCCACGTGCATCCGGCAGTGGGCGCACGCCGCGCGGTCCCACGCGACGGGCTCCACGCCCGACGGGGGCTTCTGCGCGCTCGCCAGGAGCGCCCCGATCGCGGCGAGCGCGACCGCCGCGACGGCCGCGACGCCCCACCTGGAGACCCTCCCTCGCACCGCGTCGGCCATCAGCTCCGCGCCTCCGGTCCGGTCGCC
Organism: Deltaproteobacteria bacterium; assembly: GCA_016704445.1. GTDB lineage: Bacteria > Myxococcota_A > Polyangia > Polyangiales > SCUS01. The sequence goes on along the minus strand of JADJAE010000071.1, from coordinate 36,922 downwards.
CGCGCGGTCGCTTCGACGTAGCCCGCGGTCGGGCCGTCGTAGTCCACGACGCCGTCTCTCAGCACGACGACGCGGTCGACGAGGCCGCGCACCTCGTCGATGCGGTGCGAGCAGAACAGCCGCGTGGCGCTCCCGGCCACCTCGTCGAGCAGCGCGAAGAAGCGCTCCCGGGCGGCGGCGTCGAGGCTCGCGGTCGGCTCGTCGAGCACGAAGAGCGACGCGCCCGTGGACAGCGCCACCGCGATCAGGAGCTTCTGCTTGGTCCCCCCGGACAGCTCGCGGAACGACCGCGGCCCCAGCGCGTCGAGGTCGAGGTCGAGGCGCCTCGCCATGGCCGCCACGGCGCCGGGGTCGAGGTCCCGAAGCGACGCGACCGCGCCCACCACGTCGGCGACGGCGGCCCCCCACTGGGGCGCGAACTGCGGCACGTAGGCGAGGCGTCGCGCGACCTCGTCGCGGCGCTCGAAGGGCGATGCGCCGTCGAGGAGCACCTCGCCCTCGCAGGCCACGAGACCCATCACCACCCGGAGCAGGGTCGACTTGCCCGAGCCGTTGGGGCCCACCAGGCCCACGCGGGCGCCCTGCGGGATCTCGATCGTCACTCCCCGGAGCGCGGCGACGTTGCCGAAGCTTCGGGCCACGTCTCGGAGCTCGATGCGCATGTCAGTGTCTCTCCTGCGCGCGGACGCGGGGGCGGCGGTCGACCAGGATGGTCTGAGGGGAGAAGAGGGGCGCGATGTGGCTCACCGCGTCGACCAGCGCGAGCACCGGGGTCGACGCGAAGAAGGCCAGCGCCGGGTGCCGCGAGGTGAGGTCGCTCGAGAAGCTGCGCACCTCGTAGGGGACGTCGCCCACGCCGTCGCCGTCGAGGTCGTAGCCGCGGTAGTCGTCGAAGGAGTTCGACTCCCAGCGGGTGCCGAGCGCGTCGCCGCCGCCCTCGACGGCCACCTGCACCCGGTTGTCGCGGAAGCGGTTGCGCAGAAACGAGTTGTTGCGCTGGCTCGCGTGGAAGACCACCGCGGTCTGCGCCAGCCGGAAGTCGTTGTCCTCGAAGGTGTTGGCCTCGTCGTCGCCGTTGGGGCTGCCGTCGAGGTACACGCCCGCGGTGACGCGAGCGAAGGTGTTGCCGCGCGCGGTGATGTTCCCCGAGTCCTTGAGCCCGAGGCCCATGCCCGCGGCGCCGGTCGACTCCGCGATGACGTTGCCGCGCAGCAGCACGTCGTGGGTGTACATCACGAACACCCCCACCATGTTGTCGACGTAGCGGTTGCGCTCGACCGTACAGTTGGAGCTGTACATGAGGTGCGTGCCGTAGCGCCCGTGCGCTACCCGGTTGCCGACCACGACGTTGTCCGGCGAGTACCAGATCACCACGTCGCGGCTCGCGCTCACGGAGTTGCCCTCGACCCGAGAGTCGCGCGTCTCCCACAGCCGTATCCCGTCGCCGCGGAGCCCGAGCGCCGGCTCCCCGGTTCCGACCACCACGTTGCCGCGAACCAGCACGCGGCGCGCCCTGGAGACCAGGACGCCGTAGACCGCCCGGAGGATGTGAAGGCCCTCGACGCGCACGTCGTCGGCCTCGACGGCCACGGCCGCGTCCTCGAGGTCGTAGCGCCCGCCGGAGCCGTCGACGGTGAGGCCGAGGAGCGCCGCGCCGCGGCCAGATAGGCGCACGGTGGTCCCCTCGCCGCGAGAGCGGATCACCGCGCGCCCGCTGCCCCACACGGTGATCGCGCGGGGCACGCGGAGCGGTCCGAAGTAGGTGCCGTCGCCGAGGCAGAGCGCGCCGCCGTCGGGCACGCGATCGACCGCGGCCTGGAGGTCGGCGCCTGAGTTGACCTGCTCGCAGCGCTGGGGTCGCGCGACGGGCAGCGGGACATCGACGGGGGAGATCCTGGCGCCGCCGCACACCCGGGGGCCCACCACGCCGCCCGCGGCGATCGCGCCCGCGACGACGGCGATGACCGTGGCTCTCTGGGCGGTGGGGCGCATGGGTGCTCTCCGTGGGCTGCGGCGGCGACTGGCTCAGTGCGCGGGTGCAGGCGCGGCGGGTGCAGCAGCGGGCGCTACGGGTGCGGCGGGTGCTGCGGGTGCAGCCGCGGCGGGTGCAACGGCGGGCGCGTTGGCGGGCTCTACCAGGAGGTAGCCTGCCATCTCGAGGTGCAGCGCCGAGCAGAACTCGGTGCAGTACACCGGGAAGACGCCCGGGTGGGAGGCCACGAAGTCCACGTTGGCGTGCTCACCGGGCTCCAGCGAGAGGGCGATGTTGTACTCGGAGATCGCGAAGCCGTGGGTGGCGTCGCGGGCCTGCTCGATGTTGGTGATGTGCAGGTGCACGTGCTCGCCCTCTCGCACCCGGAGGGTGTCCGGAGTGAAGTGGCTGCGCACCGCGGTCATGTAGATGTGCACGCCGTCGGCGCGGCGCTCGACGCGCTCTCGACCGCCCTCGACCGCGTTGGGATCGTGGTGGCCGGTGAGCGGGTCGTGCCCCGCCGGGGTGTACACGTCGATCGGGTGCAGCAGCGACGAGCGGATCATCTGGGTGTAGTGCGGCTCGCCCAGGGGAATGGGCAGGTCGTAGAGCAGCTCCATGTTCGGCGTGGCGATGTCGATGAGCTGGAAGTTCTGCGGCAGCAGCGGGCCGACGCGGGCGAAGCGGTCGATGGACCACTTGTTCATGGCGACCAGGAAGTTGCCCTGCGGGGTGACGGTGTCGCCCTCGACGGTGGCGAGGTGACCGATGTTGTAGTGCACCGAGATCTTGTCGCGCAGGCGCAGGTCGCGCACCGACCAGCGGGCTACGCGCGACTCGAGGAAGAGCGAGGTGTAGGCGTTGCCCTGGTTGTCGAACTGCGTGTGCAGGGGGCCCAGACCGAGCTCCACCTGGCCGCGAATCGCCTCGCGAAACGGCAGGATGGGCACGCCGTACGGATCGCGTCCGTCGAAGCGGCGCGCGTTGATGAGCCGCTGGATGTTCGCGAAGCTGTAGACCGTGACGTGCGTGTCGAGCTTGCCGCCGACCGCGAGGTCCGCGCCGTCGGGGGTGACGTCGACCCCGTGCGGGCTCTTGGGCTCGGGGACGAAGTACAGCAGCCCCTCGTCGATGGCCGTCTGGAGTCGGATCGTGCGCATCCCCGAGATGGTCTCGGTGCGTCCGGCGGCTGCGACCTCCGCCGCGCGCCTCCAGTTGATCACGTGCAGGTAGTCGGTGTCGTTGCGAGACGCGCCCGACTCCAGCGGCGGCCGACCCTCGGCGTTGCCGCCGTACGCCCGCTCGGAGTTGAAGGAATTGATGAAGAGCCAGCCGTCGGAGACGAGCTTCCCAGCGTCGGCGAGGTCTTGCATGTACGGAGGGAGCTCCATGGCGAAGGACTGCGCCTCGTCGATGCGGCCGCGCTGGCGGTCGAACTTCCAGAGCACCACGACGCCGCGGTAGTCCTCGTTGTAGCGGGAGAGGTCGGAGTACTGCCCGTTGAGGGGCATCGGGTACTGCGAGCTCTCGATGATGTAGTCGGTGTTGGGCGTCACGAAACAGCCGCCGTGGTCCGATCGCATCAGGCCGGTGTGGACCATCTGCGTGGTGACGAAGTCCCGGAGGTTGACCACCGCGATGCGCGCGTTGGCCTTGTCGCCCACGAAGATGAACTGCCCGTCGTACGAGCCGTTGGTCTCGCTGAGCGCCGGGTGGTGCATGTCACCCCAGGTCTGGGTCTGACCGCCGCGGTTGCCGCTGGCGAGCAGCGCGTTGGTCTGATCACCGTAGCCGTAGCCCTGCCAGGGCTCCGGGGTGAAGACGGCCACGTACTTCAGGATGCGCATGCTCGGCACGCCGATCACGAGCAGGTTGCCTCCGTGACCGCCCGAGCCGAACAGGAGGTACGGGTCGGTGCGCCCGGTCGGCGTGTACGTTCTCAGCGCCGCGCTCACGTCGCGCTCCGTCAGGTTGCGCGCCCTCATGAGCTGCGCGACCGAGGGCGCGGTACCGCCGGCCCCCTCCTTCTTACAGGCGGGGCCGATCACGACGGCGCCCATGACGAGCATCGCCGCCCCCAGGATCAATTTCTTCAACCGGGAACTCATCGCAGTCACCTCCTCCTTCGCCGCCCCCTTTCAACGGGGCGGACCTCTGCTTCGCGGAGCGCTCAATGGTGGCGCTCCGACCTCTCGCACCCGCCGCCCGTCACCTCGCTGCTACTGTCGCAGCGAGCGCACGTGCTCCCTCAGCGCGGCCACCACGGCGGGGCGCTCGTTGAGGTCGGGGTTGGCCGGCATCGTGGGGCTCTTGCCCACCGCGGCGCCGCCGTACTGGATGATCCGCTCGATGTGCTCGTCGGTGACCGAGCTCTGCCAGGTGGCGTCGTGGAAGTTGCGAGGCCTCGGGCTCAGACTTGCCGACGCGGGCCCGTCGCCGCTGCCCGTCGGGCCGTGGCAGGGCGTGCACCGCAGCGAGAAGATCTGCGTGGCCTCGGTGCGAGCCTCCGCGGTGATGGTCGCCGAACCGCTGGCCGCCGGGGCGGCAGTGCCGCTCGGAGCGCGGTCCTTACAACCGAGGACGGGCGCCACGGCGAGGGCGAGAACCGCAATGATGTTTCGCGTCGCAATCTTCATCATGAATCCTTCCCGCGGGTCGACCGATCGGTCGCCCGCAAAGCCTGACGGGCGCGCGTCTTTCGATGGAGTCCGCACCCTCGGGGGCTCAGCTTCATTGAACCTTCGAAAACCCTCCGCCGTTGCCGCCCCTGCGCATGAGTCGTGCCGTCTCGCCTCAGTGGCTGGGGCCGCATCCCCTGAGCATTCGGGCTCGCACCTCGTCAGGCGACGTGGCGCAAGGGGCGCACTAAACTGTGCGCGACGTGCACCCCGTGCGTGCGACTACGCACGGACTGCCCGGCCCCTTTTTGGGGTCTGGCAGATCCCGCGCAGTCAATCAGGACAACGGTGTTCGATATCTTCTGGCCCTATCGCCATTGCGGCGGGTGTAGGTCCGCCTCATCGGGGCCCAACTGACCATGGTCAAAGGCAGCGACGATTGTCATGACGAGAGGGCTGCGGGCGCTCTGTCGGACTCTCCGACGAGCGGGCGAACCGCGAGATGGTCAGCGGCGGGCGGGGAGAGCGGAGAGCGGACATCGACCACGCGGCGGCGGTCGATCGCTTCGAGCTGAGTCAGTACCCGTAGGCGTCCATGGCGGACGAGCGGTTCTGGAGCGAGGCGCCTCGCACCGCAGCGGCGGAGGGGGCTGAGACCGCGCGGCGGGCTGCGCTGCGACCGGCGGAGACCCCGGCGGCCTGGCGGAGCAGCTGGCCCTGCACCCGCTCGTCGCTGAACTGCACGCTGGCGGCGGCGCGCAGCCGCTCCTCGGCGCGCTGGAGCTCGGCCTCGGCGCGCTCGGCCTGGCCCTCGTTGATCATCTGCGCGGCGCGCATCTGCGACTGCGCGGCCTCGAAGCGGGTGACCATCGCCTGCACCCGCTCGTGGGCGCTCGCGGCCGAGCGCGCCTCGTCGCTCACGTACTCGACCTGCAGCGCGACCTCCCGCGAGCGCACCGGCGCATCCACGTGGCCCGGGCTCTGGTAGACGAGCTGCACCCGGCCCAGCGAGCGGTTGCCCTCGGCGGCGTTGCTCACCCTCGCTCGGAGCAGCACCTCGCGGTGTTGGGCGGAGTAGAGGCTGCCGACGGGGATGCGCACCCGATCGCCCGAGCGGTCGAGCCGTAGCTGGTCGGTGCCCTCCACCACCACGCCCTCCGCAGGAACAAACTCAATCACGGCGTTGGTGGCCACCGTGCGAGAGAGCATCTGGAGCTCGCCCTGGAGGATGGCCGCCATCTGCTCGGGCTGCTCCAGGTGGTAGAGGCGACCGGCGCTGCGCACCGCGAGCGCCCCGAGGGTGTTCTCGTCGTAGTCGAGGCCGACGCCGATGGCGGTGATCTGCGTGCCGTTCTCCGTCGACGCGGCGGCCAGGTCGCCGAACTCCGCGACCGACGAGGGGCCGACGTTGGCGCGGCCGTCGGAGATGACCACCACGCGGCGGACGGGGTGCGAGGCGGGCGCCGAGGCGGTGGCCGACTGACCCGCGCGGAGGCCTCCCCAGAGGTTGGTTCCGCCGGAGGCGTAGAGGCGGCGCACGCGGTCGATGAGGGCGGCGCGGGTCTGGTCGTCGACGACCACCGGGGGAGAGAGCTCGCGCACGTCGCCGGAGAAGGCGTAGAGCGAGACGATGTCCCCCTGGGCGAGGTTGTCGATGAAGCTCGCGGCGGCCATGCGGGCGGACTCGATCTTCGCGCCGCTCATGGAGCCCGACGTGTCGACCACCAGGGCCACGTCGAGGGGCAGCCGATGGCCGTTGGGCTCGACCGGGGGCGCGTCGATCCAGAGGCCGACGTAGGTCTCGCCGTCGGCTCCGACGACCACCCGGGAGCGCACCGGGGCGGCCTGCAGCCACTCCGCTCCGGCGGCGGTCATGGCGACCTCGTGGGTGGTGGCGACGGTGGCGCGGCGGCCGACGAGCACGGCCTCGCGAGGGGTCGCGACGGAGGCGCACGCGGGCGCGACGAGGGAGAGGGCGAGCAGCAGGGTGGACGATCGGGCCATGGGAGACGCCTCCAGCGGGGGTGTGGTTGCCGCTGGAGACGCGCGAGCCGGGCGATCGGGTCTACGAAGTCAGAAGCAGATGCCGAGGAAGGGATCCCAGTACCAGCGGCCCGAGCGGCAGGCGCGGTCGGTGGGGCCGCTAGAGCTACCGGTGTGGCAGGTGCCCGAGTCGCGACACCAGCCGCATGCACCGCGACCGACGCAGCCGCTGCAGCTCGAACTGCTGCGGCACGGGTCCGTGGGCAGTGCTGTGCATTGGGTGCCCAGATAGGCCCAGCTATCGCACGTCCCGTAGGTGGGGTTGGGGCCCGTCGAGGCGCCGGTCATGCAGCGTCGGGTCGATCGGCACCACCCGCACGACAGCACCGCCGAGCAGGCGCCGCAGTCGGTGTGGATGGCGCACGGATCAGGAGGCGCCGCGGTGCAGGCCGCGACGCTGCCCGACCAGGCCGAGAGGCACACCCCAGAGGCGGGGCCGGTGCGGGCGGTGTTGGCGGTGACGCAGCGGTTCGAGGCGCCGCACCAGCCGCAGCCCGCCTGCCCGGCGCAGGCGCCGCACGAGGTCGAGGCGCTGCAGGGGTCGACCGAGACGCAGGCGCTGGAGGTCCAGGCCCATCCGAGCGCGCAGGTCGCGCCGCCGAGGGGGCCCGTCGAGGTGCCATCGAAGCAGCGGGCGGTGAGGCCGCACCAGCCGCAGGTCGCCTGCGCCGTGCACGAGGCGCAGGAGGTCTGCGAGGCGCAGTTGAGCGTCGTCGGGATGCCGCGGTCGGTGGGCAACACGCCTCGGTCGGTGGGCACGACGCCGAGGTCGCGGGAGAAGCCCACGTCGGTCTGGGTGACGGGGCCGGTGTCGAGCGGGGACATCCCGACGTCCGGCTCGACGGGGCCGGGCCCGCTGTCCGCGACCGCCACGCCCTCGTCGGGCGGATCGACCGGGAGGTCGAAGGTGGGGACGCCGGCGTCCTCCGCGGGGGGTTCTTCCTTGAAGACGTCGGCGTCCTCGTCGCCGTAGCCGCTTGCGGCGTCCTGTACGGCGCAGCCGACGACGAGGAGGAGGAGCGCCAGGCCTGGGAGGAGTCTCGACGGGTTCATAGGGGTAATGGGGATCGGCTCTCCGATTCGGGGCGACGATGCTGGTTCGCGACCGCCTCCGCAAGGTAAGGCCCGAAGGTCGCGCAGGGTGGGAGGGAGATGGGGCATCCTCGCGCCGAGGTTTCATGGCGACAGCGTCTACCGGCACGACCCGCTCCTGGGGGGAAACCCTCGATGACTTCCGCGCGCTCCGCGGCGCGCCCCGCGAGCTCTGGATCGTCTTCGCGGTGAAGTTCCTGGAGAGCCTCGCCTACTTCGCGATCTACAACCTCATCGCGGTCTACCTGTCCGCCGACCTCGGCTACAGCGACGTCGAGGCGGGCACCGTCGCCGGGGTCTGGCTGACGGTGATCTCCGTCATGACCTTCTTCTCGGGCTTCGTCGCCGACGCCCTCTCCATCCGCCGCGCGCTGCTGGTGAGCGTCATCTCCTGCACGGTCGGTCGCGTCCTCCTCTCGGTCTCCACGGCGCGCCCCATCGCGCTCCTCGCCTTCGGGGTGATGTCCTGGGGCGTCGCCTCGATGATGCCCACGATGACCGCCGCGGTGCGCCGCTACACCAGCCGCCGGACGGTCTCCTTCGGGTTCAGCCTCTTCTACGTGACGATGAACGTCGGCGCCCTGGTCGCGCCGCTCACCATCGGCTGGTTTCGCAGGCACCTCGCCCACGGCGCCACGCTGCCCCTCCCGCTGCTCGGTCCGACGGCCTTCTCCTCCAGCCGCCTCGTGTTCGCCGTCGGCGTCGTCGCCACCGTGGTCGCGCTCGGGCTCGTGGCCACGATGCGCCCCGACCACCTCGTCCCCGCGGCCGAGGGCGCCGACGAGCCCGCGCCTGAGCCCTCGGGCCGAACCACCCCCTGGAGCGCCCTCAAGGAGGTCGTCGCCGAGTCGACCTTCTGGCGCTTCATGCTCTTCGTGTCGCTGCTCGTGCTGGTCAAGCTGATCTTCCAGCACGCCCACCTCACCTGGCCCAAGTACACGCTGCGGGTCTTCGGCGAGTCGTTCCCCTTCGCGGACTACTGGGCGATCAACCCCGCGATGATCATCGTGCTCACCCCGCTGGTCACCGCGCTCACCCGCAACCGCTCGGCCTTCCAGTGCATCGTCTGGGGCTCCCTGCTCAGCGCGGGGTCGGTGTTCTTCATGGCGGCCTCGACCACCCCCGCGGCGAGCGTGGCCTTCATCGTGACCCTCTCGCTCAGCGAGGCGCTCTGGTCGCCGAGGCTCTACGAGTACACGGCGACCATCGCCCCGCGAGGCCGCGAGGCCTCGTACATGGGCCTCTCGCAGCTCCCGATGTTCCTCGCCAAGCCCGTGGTGGGGACGCTCTCCGGCGCGATGCTCGCCGCGTGGTGCCCCGCCGTGGGGCCGCGCCACCCGCAGACCCTCTGGGCCGTCATCGGCCTCTCCACCCTCGTCGGACCCATCCTCATCGTGCTCCTTCGGAAGGTGATCCAGCCCGGGTCACCGCTCCCCGCGGCCGCCCCCTCGGCGGCCTGACTCTTGGCCCCCCGACGCCTCAGCGAGCGAGCGCTCGCGCCACCAGCAGCGCCCCGAGAGACAGCACCAGCACCGACGACAGCACCGGCGCGAGCAGCAGCAGGCGCGGGGCCCGAAGGTCGCGGGAGACCCGCCGGTGGGCGTAGGCGATGCCCAGGCCGATCGCGGTGAGCACCGAGGCGAGGCCGAGCGAGAAGGCCACCAGCAGCGCGAGCCCGAAGGCCACCCGGTGGAGCGCCACGGCCGTGAGCAGCACCACGAGCGCGCCGGGGCAGGGGACGATGCCGCCGCTCACGCCCATCGCCACGATCGAGCGCGCCGAGGGGGCCACCGGGAGCGACGGCACGGCTGCGGGCTCCGGGGCGACGGGCCCCTGCCTCCAGCGGCGCCAGCGGCCAGGGAGCTGGGTGAGCGCGAGGCCCAGCACCAGCGAGCCGGCGACGAGCTCCAGCGTGCGCAGCAGCTTGTCGCTGCCGATGGTCGCCTCCAGCGGCAGCACGAAGACGCCGAGCAGGAAGACCGAGAGCGTGTGCGTGGCGGCCATGGTGAAGCCCAGCACCACGGCGTCTCGGGGGCGGCCCCGGTCGCCGACCATCCAGGCCGCGACGAGGGTCTTGCCGTGCCCCGGGGAGAGCGCGTGGCCGGCGCCGAGGGCGAAGGCGAGCGCGAGCGCGAAGAGCACGAAGCCCCACGAGCGATCGACCGAGCGAAGCAGCTCCGAGAGCCTCCGTCCGCTCGGGTCGCCCGCCGCCTCGAGGGCGCGAGGAGCCCCACCCCCTGCGGTCGCGCCGCCGGTCGGGGGGTGGCGCTCGAAGACGAAGGTCGCCTCGTCCTGCCGTAGCATCCGGGCGCGCGCGGTGAGCGGGTCCGATGGATCGACCGGGTAGGCCAGGCCCGGCCCCGCCCTCGCGGCGGAGGTCGGCAGCGACGAGGAGCGCAGCGTGGCGGCGTCCGAGGGCAGGGCGCCGAGCTCACGCCACCCATCGCGCCCCGCGAAGAGGCCGTCCCGAATACGCACCGTGGTATTCACCGGCCCCCGCACCGTCGGAAGCGGCGCCCGGAACTCCAGTGCCACCCGCAGGGTGCTCAGCCCGCTCTGCCCCGGCGGGGCCTCCAGGTTCTGCCCGGCGGGCGTGAGCGTCACCGCCGCGCCGTCGACGGTCACCTCCGCAGCGGCCAGCACCTGCGCCACCACCTGCGCGAGGTAGCGGTCCCGCTCGGCGAGCGTGACCCTCTCGTCGTGGTCCCCGTCGAGGGTCTCGATCTCCCGCCAGGCGGGCAGCTCGGCGAAGTCCAGGAGGTAGTCGAGCTCTAGCGCGCCGGCGTGAAGGCGCACCCCGGCGTAGCGGTTGATCGACGCCATCCCCAGCGGATGAGCCGCCGCGACGGAGGCCCAGAGCGAGAGCGCGAGCGCGAGAAGCGCCGTCCGGCCAAGGCGCCAGCGGGCGATCGGGGAAGGGGGTACGACGCGGCGGGTCATTGGATTTGGTGGCAGGGAAGCCGTTGGCGTTTGCGAGCCAGTTCGTGAATCATAGCGGCACTGGAGCGCACGCCATGTCTCCCAAAGACCCCCATGACCGGGACTCCGTGGAGCTCGACGTTCGAGCGCAGATGACACGCCCGCTTCTCTCGGCCGCCCATGGGGCTGCCGACCGCATCTCCTCGGAGGTGCGCGCGATGGGCGGCGATCACGGCTCCTCCTTCGGCTCGCTGCGCGAGGCCGTGCGCTCGCTCCACACCGCCCTCTTCCACCTGCACGCGCTCTACGGCGGCGTGCTCTCCCCGTCCGCCGCGCAGCCCACCTCCATCGACGCCGTCGCCCTCGCCTGGAAGCTCGCCGACGAGTACGTCGACGGGGCCATCCGGCTGCGGGTCGACTGCCGGGTGCCGTCGGCGATGGTGCTGGTCGAGGGCGGGCGCCTCCGCAGTGTGCTCTGCTTCATCATCGAGCGCGCCGCGGCGGCCCAGACCGACGGGCGGGTCACGCTGCGGGTGCACATCGAGGCCGAGCGCATCGGCCTGGAGTCTCCCTGGGACGACGACACGACCAGCCTCGCGGTGCTCGAAGAGGAGCGCCGCTGGATCGCCCAGGAGACCGCGCACCTCGGCGGCTCCGCGGAATTCGAAGCCGACACGGTCACCGTCTGGCTGCCGCGCGAGGCCGCGCTCGCCGACGCCCAGGCCCCGGAGGTGCTCGTGCGCGAGGTGCTCGACCTGCGGCGAGAGCGCGACACCTTCATCCACCACGTCGAGCGCGCGACCAGCGAGCTCGTCGCGATACAGAACGAGACCGACGACCTGCGCCGCCGCATGTCGCGCATGGAGCGGAGCATGGCCGGCGCGGTTAACGACCTGCACCGCACCTTCGAGTCCATCAACGCCCTCGCGTCGATGGTCAAGGGCAACTCCACGCTGCGCAACGAGCTTCTCTCGGCGAGCGCGCTGGGCGAGGCGAGGGTCGATCAGTTCCTCGATGAGGTCGAGACCGTGACCAGCGCCGGCGCGCTCTCGCTGGTGCGCGACGGCACCGAAGACCCGCACGACGAGACCACCTCCCTCGCGGCCCCGCGCGTCGCGGTCTTCGACGACGACGAGCCGACGGTGGTGCGCGCCGTGGCCGGCCGCGGGCGTTGACCGGGCCCGCCGAGCTACGGGCGAAGGCCCTCTCCCTCGGCTTCCATCGGGTCGGGTTCACCCAGGTCGGGCCCCTCGACGACGATCACCGTCGCTACCTCGACTGGATCGCCCAGGGCCACCACGGAGAGATGGGCTGGCTCGCGGACAATACCGACGTGCGCCGCGACGCGCGCGGCCCGGGCATCCTCGACGAGGCCCGCTCGGTCATCGTCTGCGCGCTCTCCTACCACCGCGGGCCGGAGGGCTCCCCGATGCGCGGCGCCGCGGTCGCCCGCTACGCGCGCGGCGGCGACTACCACAACTTCTTCCGCAAGAAGCTCCGTCGGCTCGCCGCGTGGATGCGCCGCGAGCTCGGCGCCGAGGCCAGGCCCCTGGTCGACACCGCCCCGATGCTGGAGCGCGCCTGGGCCCGCCGCGCGGGCGTCGGCTTCGTCGGCCGCAACGGGTGCATCATCGCCCCGGGACTGGGCAGCTACCTGCTGCTGGGCGAGATCGTGACCGACCTCGCGCTCCCCCCCGACGAGCCCATGGAGGAGCGCTGCGGGAGCTGCGTCCGCTGCCTCGCCGCATGCCCGACGCAGGCCTTCGTCGCCTCGCACGTGCTCGATGCCCGGCGCTGCGTGAGCTACCTGACCATCGAGCACCCGGGGCCCATCGACGAGGGGCTCCGCTCTGGCATGGGCGATCGGCTCTTCGGCTGCGACGACTGCCAGGACGTCTGTCCCTTCAACCGCACGGCGCCCCCGCCTCCGGAGGAGACCGCCGGTTTCGCGCCCGATCCTCGCTGGAGGGATGTGTCCCCGGAGGCGATCCTCGCCATGGAGCCCGAGCGCTGGGAGTCCCTGGCGCAGGGCTCGCCCCTCGCGCGACCAGGGTGGGAGCGCATGGCCCGCAACGCCGCGGTGGTGCTCGGCAACGTGGGGGGGCGAAGGCACCTGCCGGTGTTGCAGGCGCACGCGGAGCGGGTCTCGGGCAGCTCGCGCGAGGCGGCGGAGTGGGCGATCGCGGAGATCACCCGGCGGGGCTGAGCCCCCACTCGGGCTCGACTACGGGGTCTTAAGCCTTCTTGCCCCGGCCGCCGTGCGAGGCGAGGCCTCCCTTGCGACCCGCCTCGCGAGCGCTCGTGGCGGTCCACTCGTGCCCGGTGCCGTGAGCGTGCGAGGCCTTCCCCCCCTTGCTGGCGATCGCCTTCTGCTTCGAGGCGTCCATCGCCGCGAATCCGCGGCGCTGCTTCTTCCGCGGCGCTGCCTCTACGACGGCGCCTGCCGCAGCGCCCTGGCTCATCGAACCGCCGCCTGTCATCTCACCGTTCGCCATCGAACTACCTCCTTCGCGGGACGTGGTCTCTCCCAGCCACACGGCGCTACGCGCTCATCAAGCTGTTTGAAGATGGTTTGTAGATGCTCGGCTGTTGGGATCGGTTGCAGCCCGCCCCGAAGATCTCCGCCGTCGGCTGGAGTTTGTTCAGCGCCTCATACGGGGCGGCGCTTCCGGCGTCGCGGGAGCCCCGTCGCGCTTGAAGGTTCTCACCCGCCGGTGCTATCCCGCGGGTCTCGCGCGGCAGGCGCGCGGTCTTGAGAGAGGGAGCAGCGGTGGTCAATCGACGAATTCGCACGAGGGTCGTGACGGGCCTGGCCGCCGGGGTGATCGCCTTCACCGGAGCCGCGACGGCGCAAGAGCTCCCGGTCCCGGTGCAGGTCGAGCGGCTGGAGAACGGGCTGCGGGTGGTGATGAGCCCCGACCACACCTCCCCGACGGTGGCGGTCGCGGTCTACTACGACGTGGGCGCGCGGGTGGAGGAGCGGGGCCGCTCGGGCTTCGCGCACCTCTTCGAGCACATGATGTTCGAGGGCAGCGCCAACGTGGGCAAGGGCGAGCACTTCCGGCTCATCAGCACGCAGGGCGGCTCGCTCAACGGCACCACCTCGGAAGACCGCACCAACTACTTCGAGACGCTGCCGTCCAACGCGCTGGAGGTGGGGATCTTCCTCGAGGCCGACCGCATGCGCTCGCTCGCCATCACCCGCGAGAACTTCGAGAACCAGCGGCAGACGGTGATGGAGGAGCGGCGTCAGTCCTACGAGAACCGCCCCTACGCGCTCTCCTTCATCGAGCGCGACGCGCTCACCTTCCAGGGCTACTGGCCCTACGAGCACAGCGTCATCGGCGACATGGCCGACCTCCAGCGGGCGTCGCTGGACGACGTCCGGGCCTTCCACGACCGCTACTACGCCCCCGACAACGCGGTGATCTCCCTCGCCGGAGACTTCGAGCCCGCGCAGGCGCTGGCCCTGGTGAGGCAGCACTTCGGAGCGATCCCCGCGCGGCACGCGAGCCCCTGGGTCGACCCCGGCTTCACCCCGCAGACCGCCGAGCGCACCGGCAGCGTCGACGACCGCCTCGCCCCGCTGCCCGCCTTCCACATCGCCTATCACATCCCTCCGCGCCGCACGCCGGACCACTACCCCCTCGACATCCTCGCGACGGTGCTCGCCAGCGGCGAGAGCTCGCGGCTCTACCAGGAGCTGGTGAAGACCCGCGAGATCGCCAGCGAGATCTCCGTCGACACCGAAGACCGCCGGGGTCCCGACGTCTTGACCGTGTGGTGCGTGCTGGCCAGCGGCCATCAGCCCGCCGAGGCCCGCGAGGTGATCTATCGCCAGCTCGAGTCCATCGCTCGTCAGGGCATCACGGCGCAGGAGCTCGACAAGGCCCGCAACCTCTTCCGCCGCGCCTTCGTCTTCGGCCTTCAGAGCAACCTCGCCCGCGCCCGCCGGCTCGCCGAGTATGAGCTCTACGACGGCAACGCCGCGCTGCTGCGCACCGAGCTCGACCGCTACCTCGCGGTGAGCGCCGCCGACGTGCAGCGCGTCGCCGGGCAGTACTTCCGCCCGGAGAACCGCACCGTGCTCGACGTGATCCCTCGTCGCGCCGCCCCGGCCGCGCCCCCCGGCCCCGCCGCCACCCCCGCCGCGCCCGCCACCACGCCCGCCCGCCGCTGATCGAACGAGGAACCACCCGATGCGCCGACTTCCCTTCGCCCTCGCCCTCGTGCTCGCCGCCTGCCGCAGCACCCCGACCCCCGCGCCCGTCGCCCCGACCCCCACGCCCGTCGCCGCGGCCGATGCGGGCGCCCCGGAGACCGTCGCCCCGCGCGTCGCCGTGCCCACTCCGGGCCCCGCGCGCGACGTCCACCTCCCGCCGGTGCGCGCCACCACGCTGGCCAACGGGCTCGCGGTGCAGCTCGTCGAGTACCACACGCTGCCGGTGCTCCACCTTCGGCTCGTGGTGGGCGCAGGCTCGGCCACCGACCCGGCCAACCTGCCGGGCCTCGCGTCGCTCACCGGCGACATGCTCCGCGAGGGCACGACCACCCGGTCGAGCGCCCAGATCGCGGAGGCCATCGAGTTCGTCGGCGGCAGCATCAGCGTGTCGACCAGCGCCGATGTGACGGTGCTCTCCGTCTCGGTGCTCCGCGACCACGCGGAGACGGCCCTCAACCTCCTCGCGGACGTGGTCGGGCGACCGACCTTCCCACAGGTCGAGATCAACAAGCTCAAGCGCCGCGAGACCGACCGGCTGCAGCAGTCGCGCAACGACCCCGGATGGCTCACCCGGCGGGCCTTCTACCAGGGCCTCTACGGAGAGGGTCACCCGTACGGACGCATCGACACCACGACGCAGGCGCTGGCCCGCCTCACGCGCGCCGACCTCGTCGCGTACCACCGCGCCCGCTATGTGTCGGGCAACATGTTCCTGACGGTGGTGGGCGACGTGCAGCCCGCGGCCTTCGACACGCTGCTCGGCCGCACCCTCGGAACCCTCCGCCGCGGCACCGCTCCGGCAACCCCCATCGCGGCCGCCCCCGCCGCCACCGCGCGACAGATCGTGCTGGTCGACCGGCCCGAGTCCGCGCAGAGCGTGATCCGCATCGGCAACGTGTCGCTGCGCCGCGCCGACCCCGACTGGGTGCCCTTCACGGTGGCCAACCAGCTCCTCGGCGGCGGCGTCTCCTCTCGGCTCTTCATGGACCTCCGCGAGCTCCGCTCGCTCTCCTACGGCGTCTACGCCCGCATGGGCGAGAACGTCGGCGAGAGCCAGTGGTTCGCCGGCGGCCAGGTGCGCACCGCCGTCACCGGCGACGCCCTCCACGCCCTCTTCCGCCACCTCGAGTGCCTCACCACCGAGCCCGCGCCGGAGCCCGAGCTGGCCATGACCCGCTCGTACCTCACCGACAGCTTCGCGCTCTCCATCGAGACCCCCGGCAACGTCGCCGACCTCATCTCGGGGATGCGCATCTTCGGCCTCCCGTCGGACTACTACGACACCCTCCGCGCCCGGGTGACCGCGGTCGACGCCGCCGCCTCGCTCGCCACCGCGAGGCGCTACATCCGCCCCGACCGCTCGCTGGTCGTGGTCGTCGGCACGGCCTCCGCGCCCGTCGAGGTCGGGCCCCGCTGCGCAGCCTCCGCGGCGCTCCCGGCGGACGCTACCTTCGCCCAGCAGCTCCAGGCCTGCCAGGCCCGCGCCGAGGGCGCCCCGCCCCGTGAGGCGCAGCCCCTCCAGGAGGTGCTCCGCGGCTTCGGGCCGGTGCGCGTCGTCGACCTCGACGGCCGCCTGGTGA
The DNA here is from genome assembly GCA_016704445.1 of Deltaproteobacteria bacterium. Classification (GTDB taxonomy): domain Bacteria; phylum Myxococcota_A; class Polyangia; order Polyangiales; genus SCUS01. The sequence goes on along the minus strand of JADJAE010000071.1, from coordinate 20,476 downwards.
GGGAACTCGCCGCGACCGCCCCGAGCGCCTCGCCGATCCGCGCCCGCTGCGAGGAGCTGTCGACCCCGGCCCTCCAGGCCGTGGCGCACTCCGTCCAGCACTGACCCCAGCACATCACCCTGGACGAACCCCGCTCGCGGGGGTTCTGCTCCGCCCACGATGCAGACTCCCTGGTTGGCGCGCTTCTCGGGTCGTACCGCGGGCCTCGGGCTCTTCGTCGCCGCGCTCCTCTCCGCCGCAACCATCGCCTCCCTCCGAGGCCCCAAGGGCTGGCCCATGGCCTCCATCGCCCTCGGGCTCGCGTGGGCGCTCGGCGTCTGGTGGTCTCGGCCCGACCCTGACGGCGTCGAGCCTCCCGCCCGCTCTCCCCTCGCGGCGGTGCTGCTGCTGGCCGCGACGACCTTCTTCACCGCCTGGCACTCGCAGCCGACGGTCACCGTCAACGACGGCTACGGCTGGGACGGCCTCCAGTACCACGCGATCTACCAGTTCATCGGCACCGGGGAGTTCACCCAGCGCCCGATCTTCCCCTTCCATCAGCGCCTCGGCGTGCCCGCCATCGCGTCCTTCCTCCCGCTCCCCGAGCGCTCGGCCTTCCTCGTCCTGGGCTTCGCCTTCTACGCCGCGGCGCTCGGCCTGCTCGCCCGCTTCTGGCTCGTGCGCCGCAGCCTGCGCGCCGACCTCGTCTTCGCCGCCTGCGGCTGGCTCTGCCTCCACTGGATCTCCCCCCTCCGCGCGGGCGTCTGCTACCCGATCAACATCGACGCCTCGACCCTCTTCTTCGACGCCGCGTTCTTCGCGATGCTCTGGTCGCCGCGCCTGGTCCGGCTGCTCCCGCTGGTCGCGCTCGTCGCCGCGCTCTTCAAGGAGTCCGCGCTCCTCACCGCCGGCCTCTGGCTCGCCTCCACCGCCATCCTCTCCGTCGTCCGCGAAGGACCTCGCCGCGACGCCCTCCGCCGCCGCCTTCCGCTGCTGCTCGCCGCCGTGCTCGCGGCCCTCCTCGCCAAGACCCTCGCCGGCTCGCTCATCACCCCGCGCCTGCTGGTCACCGAGTCCGCCGCCGCCACGCTCGCCCGATGGATCCAGACCCGCGCCGACCATCCCCTCCAGCTCGTGCGGCTGCTCTCGACCTTCGTGAACGCCTACGGCGGCTGGCTCCTCGTCCCGCTCGCGGCGCTCTCCGCGAGGCCCTCCGTCGCTCCCGTGGCCTCCTCCGACGACGACCTCGACGACGGCCACCTCCTGCTCTGGCTCGCCCTCTGGATCGGCGTCACCTTCATCTCCGGCAGCGACCTCTCCCGCTTCGCCTGGCAGGCCGCTCCGGTGGCGCTCACCCTCGCGCTCTCGACGCTCCATCGCCGGGCGCCGGGCAGCGCGCTCGCCCTCACGCTGACCAGCCTCGGCTTCGTGAGGCTCTTCACCGCGGTGCCTTCGCCCTCCGAGGGGCACCTCATGCCGGCCGACGATTACGAGGGCGCGTATTCATGGATGATGGAGACCGCCCACTACTCGCTCGTCGCGGCGTGGGCGGTCTTCGGGGTGGTCTACTGGCTGGTGGCCGAGCGGGTGCTCTCCCGTCCGAGGGAGCCTCGCGGCTGAGCCCCCGCCCGGGTCACTTCCGCTTCGCGAAGGCCTCGGCGAAGGTCGTGTCGTAGGCCCCCGCCGCGAACTCCTCGGACCGCAGCACCGCCTTGAGGAAGGCCAGGTTGGTGACCAGCGGGGCGACCTCCACCCGGTCGAGGCCTTCGCCCAGCTTCGCGATCGCCTCGGCGCGCGTCGGGGCGTGGGCGATGAGCTTCGCGATCATCGGGTCGTAGTAGGGCGTCACCTTCCCCGGGGCGCGCACGCCTGCGTCGATGCGCAGCGAGCCCTCCTGCTCGGCGGGCCAGTTGAGCGTAGTGACGTCTCCGGGCTTCGGGATGAAGCCCTTGGCAGGGTCCTCCGCGTAGAGCCTGGCCTCGATGGCGTGACCGTTCAGCGACACCGCTCGCATCGACTGCGGCAGCGGCTCTCCGAGCGCCACCCGGAGCTGCCACTCCACGAGGTCGAGGCCCGTCACCATCTCGGTCACCGGGTGCTCCACCTGGATGCGGCAGTTGACCTCCAGGAAGTAGAACTCCTTGCGAGACTCGTCCCAGATGAACTCGCAGGTGCCCGCGCCCACGTACTTCGCCGCGCGCCCGATGCGCACCGCGGCGTCGAGGATGCGCTCGCGGTACACCTGTCCCTCGTCGCCGTGGAAGGCCGGAGCGGGCGACTCCTCGACGATCTTCTGGTGCCGCCGCTGGAGCGAGCACTCCCGCTCCCCGAGGGCCACCACCTCGCCGTGCGTGTCGCCGAAGATCTGCACCTCGATGTGCCGCGGGCGCTCGACGAAGCGCTCGATGTAGACCCGCGCGTCGCCGAAGGACTGCGCCGCGCGGTCGCTCGCGGACTTCATCGCCCGCTCGATGCCCGAGGGGTCGCGCACCACCTGCATCCCGATGCCGCCGCCGCCGCCGACGGGCTTCACCAGCGCGGGGTAGCCGATGCGCGCCAGGATCGACTCGGCCTCGGCCACGGACTCCACCGGCGCGTTGGCCCCGGGCACCGGAGAGACGCCCGCGCCGATGGCCGTGGCGCGCGACAGCATCTTGTCGCCGAGCGCCTCGAGGGCCTCCGGGGAGGGGCCGATCCACACGAGGCCCGCGTCGATGACGGCGCGGGCGAAGTGCGACTTCTCGCTGAGGAGCCCGTAGCCGGGGTGCACCGCCTGGGCGCCCGTGCGCTTCGCCACCTCGAGGATCGCGGCGACGTTCATGTAGCTCTCCCGCACGGCGGCGGGGCCCACGAGGTGGCTCTCGTCCATGGCCGAGGGGTGCAGCGCGTCGGCGTCAGCCTCGGAGTGGATGCCGACGGTGGCGACGCCGAGGCGGCGACAGGTGCGGGCAATGCACGCGGCGATCTCGCCCCGGTTGGCGATGAGGATCCTGGTGAACATGGCGGCTATATAAACGCAGCCGCCGCGCGCTGGGAGAGGCAACCTCGATGGACCGGCGGAGCGCCCTGGAGTGCCCTCCCGGGGGTGTTCCCCGTGTTCCATTTTGGGACACCACGAACCGCGAACCCGAGACCTGCTCGGTGTGCGGGCTCGGCAGCAGGCTTCTCAGCCCTTGCGGGCGAAGTCGATGACGATCTCGCCGGGGGTGCGGGAGACGTAGCTGATCTCGACGCCCGCGCCGTAGCGCGTCCGGAGCTGCTCGAGCAGCGGCAGCGGGTCGTGGTCGTTGCAGAAGCGCATGGTCTCGCCGGGGCGGAGCGAGTCGAGGGCGCCGAAGATGGCGGAGTGACGAAAGCGCCGGGCCACGCCGCGCGCGTCGAAGGGATAGAGCTGATCGGCCTGAAGGTGCAGATGATCGTTTGCCATCGGGGAGACTCTCCTGTCGGTGTCGGGAGATGGCCATCGCCCTGGCGCGACGGGGCGTGCGGGTGAAGCTGCTGGGGAGCGTCCCCCGGGGGCGCGTCGCGCTGCCCGCGGAGGGCGTGCGCATCGCCTCGGTCGAGGACGTGGACGGCGGGGTCTTCGCAGGCGGAGGAGCGCCCGAGCGCCTCGCCCTGGGGGAGGGGAGAGCGCGGCCTCGGGTGTGGGCCCGGGCTGCCCGCACGACGGCCTCGCTGGCCTCGCTGGCGGCGCGTCACTCGCGCGGGGTCGACGGGTGGGTGAGCCACTTCGCGCTGCCCTCGGCGCTCATCGCCGGGTCGGTGCGGGGATCGCGGCCCCACCTGGCGATCGTCCACGGCACCGACGGGTGGCTGCTGGAGCGCCTGCCGGGGCCGCTTCGTCGCGCGGTGTTCGCGAGCGCGACGCGGTGGCGCTTTACCTGGGACGGTATGCTTCCAGCGGCCGCGGGGGTGCGTCTGGCGCGCCCGCCGGAGGTGGCTCCGATGGGCTACTGGCCCGCGGAGGCGGCTGACGTGACGCGCGACGTGGTGCTGAGCGTCGGGCGCCTGGTGCCGGTGAAGCGGCTCGACCGGGCGCTGTCGGCGCTCGCGGTGCTGAAGGCGCAGGGGCGACCGGTCCCGTGGGTGGTGCTGGGCGACGGTCCGGAGAGGGCGCGCCTGGAGGCGATGGCGTCGGCGCACGGGCTCGACGCGCGCTTCGAGGGCGTCGTCGACGCGGCGACCAGGGACGCGTGGCTGCGTAGGGCGAGGGTGTTCCTTCACACCGCCGGGCGCGTCGCCGGGGGGAGGGGCGAGGGCGCTCCGGTGGCCTTGATGGAGGCGATGGGCGCGGGCGCCGCGGTGGTCGCGACCGCGAGCGGAGCCGTGGGCTGGATGGTCGGTGAGGCCGGCGCGGTGCTGGACGGAGAGGCTGGCGCGGCGGAGATCGCGGAGGCGGTGAGGGCGGCGTGGGACGCGCACCCCACCGGGTCGCCCTCCGCGAGGGAGCGGGCGACCCCGTGGCGATGGGAGGCTCAGGCCGAGGGCATCGAGCGGGCGCTCTGGGGCTGAGCGCGCAGGGAAGCGAAGCTCAGTCCCCGCGGCACATCCGGCGGCCGTCCTTGGTCTTGCAGAGCAGGTGGTCGGAGCAGTCGCCGTCCACGCTGCACGGCTGCCAGCAGATGCGGCCCTCGCAGTAGGTGTCTCCGGGGCAGTCGCGGTCGCTCGCGCAGCCGGCGGTGCACATCCCCCGGCCGCACTTGCCCTCGGTGCAGCAGTAGAGCCCGCCGCCGCAGCCGTTGGTGTCGCTTCGGCAGTCGTCGCCGAGGCCCGCCGTGCACCCCGCGAGGAGCGAGCAGCCGAGAAAGAACGCCGCGGCCTTCCAGGATCGAATCATCGTCTTCATTGCCTACTTCTTCCTCCTTCGAATCGCGAACAGGAGCGCTGCGACTCCCCACCATGCGGTCGACATCGAGCGCGTCGGGCCCGCCGCCCGGCAGCCGCAGCCGCTCTCCTCCGCGGTCATAGCACCACCCCGTGCCCCGGCGTCGGCGGAGCTGGTCACCCCGCCGTCGTAGGCGCCGCACTGGTTGCGATAGCAGGTGGTCCCCGCCGGGCAGGTTCGGGTCGCGCACTCGTCGCGCACGCAGCGCCCCGCCGAGCTCTCGTCGCAGAAATCTCCCTCCGCGCAGCTCTGCCCCAGGCAGAGCGGGACGCAGAAGGGCTCGCTGTCGATGAGCTGGCAGCTGGTGCCCGCGCTGCCGCAGATGAAGCCCAGCTCGGGGTGGTAGGTGCAGCGCTCGGTCACGCAGACACCGGCGATGCACACCCCGCCGGGACACTCGCAGCCGGCGTCGGTGCCCGGGGGAGGCGCGTCGGTCGCGAGGGGGCGATCGACCGCAGCGGCATCGGGACGGACGCCAGCGTCGGGGGTGGCTGGTGCATCCGGGGAGACGACGTCCGACGAGGGCGCGTCGAGGGACATCAGCGGCGCGTCGACGCGTGGGTCGGCGTCCGAGGCGACGGGTCGGTCGAGCCCGATGGTGACGTCCGCGGGGCGTGCGTCCATCGGCGGGGCGGAGACGTCGGCGCCGCCGAGGTCGCCGGTCGAGGCGTCGAGCACGCCCCCGTCGCCGCCGCCAGGGACGCGGACGCAGGTGCAGTCACCGCTGCAGGAGACCCAGGCCGAGTTGGGGCAGGTCGCCGCGCGGGTGCCGCAGAAGGGAGCGAAGCCCGGGTCGCAGCCGGAGGCGCCTCGCTGGACGCACTGCCCCGGGTACTGGTGACAGCCGCTGTTGCACGAGCAGCGTCCCTGGGCGGCCGAGGCCGAGGGCAGGGCGAGCAGCGAGAGCAGGAGCGAGGCGGCGAGGATGAAGGGTCGGACGAGCGCGGAGCGATGGGAGAGACTCATGGGTTGGGGCACCTCCGGGCCGTGAACACCAGGGTAAAGTTGCGGGAGGCGGTGGTCATCCGACCGCAGCGGTCGGTCGCGGTGACCTCGAAGCGCCAGGTTCCGCGGATGCCGAAGACCGCGAGCGGGGGAGCGCCGGTGGTGGGGCCGCCGACCTGGCGGCGGAAGGTGAAGGGCGCGGCGCTGAGGGCCGCGGCAGGCGGGGCCGCGGCGCCGTCGGGGGTGATCCAGCGGGCGGAGACCTGCTGCACGCTGGAGCCGGGGGCGACCGAGGCGACGAAGTCGTAGAAGACCGCCGCTTCCGAGGCCGAGCAGGTCTCGATCATCGCGTCTGGGGCGGGCGAGGTCACCGTCACCGTGGGCGTCGGGCCATCGCACGATGCGCCGCTGTCGGTCGGACCCGCGTCCGCGCTGGGACGGTCGGGGGTCGCGGCGTCGGGCCGAGCGACATCGGGGAGAGTCACGTCGGGCGGAGAGAGCGCGTCGACCCCCGAGGCGTCGGCGGCGGCGACCGGAGGAGCGTCGAGCGCGATGGTCCCGGTGTCCGGGGAGGGAGGCTGATCGGCCGCGGGGGCGTCGGCGACGAGGCCTGAGTCAGCGGCGGCCGGGGCGTCCAGGGCCCCGCCGTCATTGGAGATCAATGAAGTGTCCACACCGTCGGAACAGCCGGCGGCGAGCACCAACAGACATGAGAACCTACATGGTCGCTGCATTCATCACTCCAGATACGTCGCAGTTACCAGTCATTGTCGACATCTCAAGCGATATCCCATGCGACTTGGATAAGTCACGTCTTCAATCGATATTTTTCATACGACAAGCCGCCGAGGTGTGCGCGTCTGTACACCCGGGCCCCGCTCTCCCTGCTCCGGAGCCATGGCCTCCCATGAGCCTTGATTTCATGGGGAATGATGAGAATTTCGGGGGCGGCAGAGCCCGCCCGGCAGCCGCCGGGAGGGGGCTGCGCCGGGTCATGTGCGAGGGCTACACAGCGGCTGTGCAGAGTCGGGACAGCTTGGCGGTCTTTCCATGTATGGATGGATTGTGCGTTGGGGAAATGGCTACTTCGAGCTCGTTCCCATTGGGCACAAGGGAGGCCGGTCGCTCTGCTGGGGAGCGGTCGGTCGGATGAGCTGAGAGGGGGATATCGGGAGTCGGGAGGGGATCAGTCGGCGCGGCGGCGGCGGCGGCGCAGCGAGGCGGCGAGCCCGAGGCCCAGCAGCGCGAGGCCGCGGGCTCCCGTGGGCGCGCTACCGGTCGCGCGGCAGCCGCAGCCGTCGTCGGTGGCCGGGGGAGCGGTCGGGCCGCCATCGGCGACGACGCCGCCGTCCTCCGGGGAGGTCCCGGCGTCGGGCTCCGGGGGGACGGGGCACTGGATGGTCCCCGCGTCGCCGGTGGTGCGCACGCCCTGGGTGAGGGGAGTGCCGTAGTTGCCGGTGTTGCGGTTGTCGTGGCGGAAGCTCTCCCACTGCACGTTGGCGGTGCGGTCGTCGCCGCGGGTGCGCCACGCCCAGAGCTGGCCGCCGCGGGTGCCGCTGACGACCTCCATCCGGTGGTCGCCGTCGAGGTCGCCCAGGGCGGGCGACGGGATGATCCACTGGCCGGTGAACTTGGGCCAGCCCGCCGGGGTGCGGCCGCAGGCGTCGAAGGCCTCGAGGAAGTAGCCCCCGGTGCCGACGATGAGCTCGGGGAAGGGGTCGCCGTCCACCGAGGCGATCGCGGGGTTCATGAAGAACGTGTAGTCCTCCAGGAGCTGCGGATAGCCCGGGAGGGGATAGCCGTCGCGGCCGCTGAAGGCCCCGACCAGGTGGTAGAAGGGCCGCGCCCGACCGCCGCCGCCGAGGTTGATGGCCAGGTTGAGCTCGGCGCCGGAGATCACGTAGTCGGGGGTGCGGTCGCCGTCCATGTCGCCCCAGGCGCCCATGCTGAACACGTTGGCGAACGACACGATCTGCGTGGTGTTGTTGGTGAGCGGGCCGCGCCGCGAGGTCTGCGCCAGGGCCACCCGGTTGAGGGTGTTGAGCGCCGGGCGGCGGCCCATGGCCGACTGCTCGCCTCGCACGAAGGCGATGGTCGGGAGCGCGTTGCCGGTGAAGGCGATCTCGTCTCGGCCGTCGCCGTCGAGGTCGGCGATGGGCGGCGCGCCGGAGACCCCTTCGCCCACCAGGGGGAAGAAGTTGAACGAGGTCACCGCGATGGGCCAGTTGGGGTGGAAGGCCCCGCCCGCGTGGTTGTTTCCGTCGCCGTGCACCAGGTAGATGGCGCCGGTGTTGTTGTCCCCTCGGAGCTTCTCATTGGAGACCACCACCACGTCGGGGATGGTGTCTCCATTGAAGTTGCCGACGCCCACGTTGCCGAACACCCGGTTGTACTCGGTGCCCGCCTCGGGGAAGTGGATCACCACGGGATAGCCCGGCTTCACCATGCCGGTCATGGAGTCGAGCGCGTAGAGCTTGCCGTCCATGGCGCCGAAGATGATCTCCAGGCGCGTGTCGCCGTCGAGGTCGGCGAGCACCGGGGAGCAGAAGAGGCCCCGCTGGAGGATGCGGTCCGGGGCGGTCATGGCGCTGGGGACGTCGGGCAGCGCGTAGGGGAAGCCGTGGCCGTAGTTGCTGCCGTCGGCGCGGAAGACGTGCACGGTGCCGTGGTAGCTGTTGACGACGATCTCCGGGCGGCCGTCGCCGTCGAGGTCGGCCACGGCGGGGGTTGCGACGATGGGGTCGAAGACGCGCCCCGGGTCGATGGCGGGCGACTCGCCCGAGTAGGCCGCGCTCCCTACGTAGCTGGTCGCGTGCGCCGAGCGCATCCCGTAGAGCGGAACCGTGTGCGCCGGGAAGCCCGGCATCTCGGTGCCGTTGGCGCGGTAGGCGTGCAGGTCGCCGTCGGCGGTGCCGTAGATGATCTCCCTCGACCCGTCGCCGTCGAGGTCGACGGTCTTGGCCGAGCTCTCCCCGGAGCCGCCCACGTCGATGGGGAAGTTCGGGAGCACGCTCTCGTCGCGGTGCACGTAGAAGGCGCGCCGCACCTCGCCCGGGACGTCTCCGACCGGGGCGTCGTAGTGGGCGACCGCGCGGATGCGCACGGTGAGCGTGTAGCGGTTGGCGCGCTCGCCGGGGTTGTTGACCTGGAGCGTGCGCAGGTCGATGTCGGCCAGGCGGTCGGTGACCGCGGCGGTGACGTTGGTCTCGCGGCGCACCATCACCCAGGCGGTGTCCGCGGGCTCGACGCCGGTCGCATACTCGACGGTGTAATCGAAGCGCGGCGCGCGGGCGGCGGCGATGCGGCCCTCGATGCGAAGGGTCTGCTGCGCCGGGCGGTCGGGGTTGAGCACCGTGAACCAGCGCGGCGAGGTGACGTCGACCTCCGGGGGAATCTTCCCGTCGCGCAGCCACTCGATGGCGCGGCGGGCGTTGGTGCGGCCGTAGCCGAAGCGCTGGTCCCAGCCCGGCAGCGACGGGTACTTGGTGTCGTCGAACCTCGGGTGCCCGGGCTGGCTCTCGGGCACGTTGATGTCGTCGGTGGTGCGGGCGAGGAGCTGGTAGATCTCCTCGGCGGTGAGCGCCGGGGTGAGCGAGTGCTCGAGCGCGTAGGACTGCATCAGCCCGGCGTGGCCCGCGGTGTGGCCCGTGGCCTCGGAGGAGCACCCGGTGCCGGAGACGGAGAGCACGAGCTGCGCGCCGAAGTTGGTGCAGTTGTTGAAGTTGAGGAAGGTCGTGCTGCTGGTGAGCGTCTCGGTGTCGTAGCGGATCGCGTGCACCGTCAGCGTGTGGTTGTTGGTGCCGGGGACGTTGTGGTGCCGGGAGTTCTCGTCCGCGGCGCTGGCGATGACGGGCACGTTGTGCGCGTAGGCGTAGTCGATGGCGCGGCGCGCGAAGGTGCTGTTGTCGAGCGTGCCGAGGGCCTCCTGCACCACGCGGGCGCCGCGGTCGACGGAGTACACGACGCCCTGCGCGAAGTCGTCGACCTCGCCGATGAAGCTGTCCGCCGCGCGGATGGGGAGCAGCATGCAGCGGGGGCAGTCGCCGGCGTCGCCGATGCCGTTGTTGGTCTCCGCGGCGCTCCAGCGCATCTCGCCGGTGCCGTGGCCGAAGCGCGTGGCGTCCGCGGGGTCGTTGTCGTCCTGGAAGAAGTCCCAGCCGGCGATGTCGTCGACGTAGCCGTTGCGGTCGGCGTCGGTGCGGTCGGAGAAGACCCTGATCAGGTCGCCCGGGTCGAAGACCCCGTTGCCGTTGGGGTCGTTGGGCATCCCGTCGGCGCCGCGGCACTGCCGGGGGTTGCGCGCGCTCGCCGGGCCGGTGCCGCAGGTGACCCGCGAGTCGCGCAGGTAGTCGACGATGTTCACGACGCCGTCGCCGTTGGCGTCGTAGATCGTCGCGCCCTCCGGGAGCGGCAGCTCGGCGGTGTTGAGGGCGATCTTGTTGACGATGTCGTCGTTGTCCCAGTTGATGCCCGAGTCGAGCACCGCGATGATCACCCGCGGGTCGCCGGTGGAGATGGCCCAGGCGCGGTCGGTGTTGTTGCCCGCGCCGAGCGCGGCCTCCTCGGTGCGGAAGTTGGGCACCGTGAGGTTCATCCCAGGCACCCACGACCAGTGCTCCCACTGGCCCGCGTAGCCCGGGTCGTTGGGCCAGTTGGCCATCATCGCGAGGTCCGCCGAGGTCATCTCAGGACGGGGCGGCCAGATGGCCTCGGCGGGTCTTGGGGAGTTGAACAAAGCCCCGAGACCGAGCGCGAGGCCCAGTCCGCGAGAGAACCAACGGTGGGTGTGTCGCATCGTGCGCGGATGCTACCGGAAGGGCCTCCGCAGGCGCGATAGGGGAGTTGAACGAGCGTCAGTGCTTCAGCGGGAGGAGGGCGTTGAGGGGGATCGATCCGATCACCGGGCCGGTGACCGCGATCACGGGCCCGGTGATCAGCGCGGCGGTGGCGCGAGCGTCGCCCAGAGCGCCAGCGGGTCATCGTGCGAGGGTGCCGCGGCGCCGCGAGAGGGGATTGCGGGGTGCAGGCGGCACGGTCCCTTTGGGGTAGAAGATCCCCATGACCAGGGGCGCGCGTATCTTCCTCGTCCTCGCGGTGGTCTGGCTCGGCCTCTGGGGCATGGGGAGCGTGCTCTTCTTCAAGGGCTCGCGCGCGCAGTCCGCGCAGGCCGCGCAGTGGGCGCTGCCGGCCACCGGGCTCGTGCGCGGCGCGGACGTCCGCTTCGAGGGCGTCGTCGATGGCCGCAACCCGGTCACGGCGCCGCTCTCGCAGCGGCCCTGCGCGCCGCGCTGACCCACGTCTATTACGGCACCTGGTATTACGACGGCCAGGGAGAGCGGCAGCAGGGCGCCCTGCGCATCGCGACCCGCCGGGCCCGGAGGCGGTCGGCATCGTCGTCGGCGCCGAGCGGATCGAGCTCCCGCTGGAGCTGTGGCGGCCGCCGACGGCGAAGTCCGCCGACGTGAGCGAGAGGTTCGCGGAGCTGCCTGCGCGGCTGGCGGTGCCCGCGGCCGACGTGGCGAGCGCGAGGGCGAGCGCCCGCGGCACCTTCACGCACTTCAGCGCCGACGAGTGGCGGCTGACCGGCGGCGAGCGGGTGTTCGTCGTCGGCCACGTGGAGGAGCGCGACGGCCGGCTGCGGCTCGCCCCGCACCGCGGGCTAGGGCGGGTCGACGTGTTCCGAGGCTCCCAGGCCGACGGCGTAAGGGACCTCCGATCGGGCTCGTCGGGGCTGCGCATCGCCGGCGGGATCTTCGTGGCGCTCGCGGTGCTGCCCCTCCTCGGCTTCGCCATCGTGCAGCTGCGAAGGCGCCGCGCTCACGGCTGACGCCTGATTCACGCGGTCCCGGTCGTTGCCCGGCGAAGGGGGCCCACGACCCGATCGCCCCCAGCGATCTCTCCAGCGGGCGCGGGCGGAGCTGCCCAACGCACGTCGCCTGCTCGGGATGGAACGGCCAGGAGCACCAGGCCGCGAAAGGAGCCCGCGGAGGTGTGGTAGTGGCCGCTTCGATGAGCCCCTGAACGGACCCGGCGCTCAGCCACGCGGCACCACGTTGTGCACGGGGCGGAGCGTGCGGAGGTAGCGGTAGATGGCGCGCAGGTCGCCCTCGCTCATGCCCGCGTACATGCGCCAGGGCATGAGCGTGTTGCCGCGGAGGAAGGTGTTGCGCACTGCGGCGGCACCTCGGCCTGCTCGGGCGGAGTCCGGTAGCTGTGGAAGCGCGCCACGAAGGCGTCCTCGCTCATCGCCCCGATGCCCGTCGGGTCGGGGGTGATGTTCGCCGAGCGAAGCACGTAGCCCGGGAGCTGGAACTCCTGGCCCCCCGCGAACTCGCGCCCCGCGATCGCCTCGCCGCGCACGCTCGGCGTGTGGCAGTCGGCGCAGCTCGCGAGGGTCACCAGGTAGCGCCCGTACGCCGCGTCGACGCGGGGCGCCGGGGTGGTCACGCGGCCGTCGCCACGCGCCCCCGCCGGGGCGGGGATGGTGCGCACCAGCAGCGACAGGGGGAAGTCCATCTGCGGCTCGGCCTGCCGGCGCGCCACGGGCGGCAGCGAGCGCACCCAGGTCACGACCGCGCGCACGTCGTCGTCGCCCATGGAGCGGAAGTGCTCGTACGGCATGATGGGCGCGAGCGGCCTGCCGCCGCGGTCGACGCCCTCGCGGATGGCGCGCACCAGCTCGCCGTCGCTCCACGCCCCCACGCCGTCGACGGGGTGCGACGTGATGTTGCGGCTCACCACCTCGCCTGGGAACCCGATGTCGTGGCCGAAGCGCGTGCCCCCCGCGCCGCGAGTGCCGCGGATGATCGGGCCGGCGAAGCTCGTCCAGTCGCGCTCGCTGTGACAGTCGGCGCAGACCGCCACGTGGTCGGCCAGGTAGCGGCCGCGCGCCAGCCGCTCGGGCGTCGACTCGATGCGCTCGGTCCACACTGGCGAGGTCTTCACCGGCCGCAGCCGGATCGTCGCCGCCAGGCCCGCGGGCACCGCCACCACCGCCGCCGCAAGGGCGAGCGCGACCCTCTTCCATTGTGTCTTCATGCGACGGCCCCTGTGCAGCGAGGGTGCCATTCGCGCGACGCCGCGGCTCCGCAGCGCCGGGTGTCACCGCGTTGAGCAGGATCGGCGCGATCCGCCCTCTCCCCCTCGGGCGCAGTTGCGCAGAGCTGGCGCAACCGCAGGGCGCGGGATCTCCGGCGCGGCCTTGTTGGACTCGGCGAGCTCGCGCGTCACGCGGTCGAGCTGCTGCTCCATCGTCAGGAACGCCGGGTCCGCCCTGGCCGGGACGCCATCGCTGGGCTTGTCACCGGGCTTCTCGGCGACCGCAGGGGCGGGCTTCGCGAGCTGCTCCTCGAGGGTCTTGCCGATGGCGGCCTGGAGGCGCTTGTCGCGGCTCTTCAGGGCGCGGTTGAGCTTCGCGTCGAGGAGGGAGGCGATGCGAGCGTCGAGCTCCGCGGCGGTCGCTTCAGCGGCCTGCTTCTCTTCGTCGGTCATGGGGCGGGTCTCCGTGCGCGGGAGCGCGTGCGGCGCGGTGCTACGGCCCGCGCGTGTGCGCCGTGGTGGGCGCGATGGCGCAGCTCGTCGCCGAGAGGAAGGTGCGCCACCTCGGGCTCTCCGAGGCCGGGCCCGAGACCCTCGAGCGCGCCGCGAAGGTGCACCCCATCGCCGCCGTGCAGACCGAGTACTCGCTCTGGAGCCGCGACCCCGAGGACGGCGTGCTCGCCGCCTGCCGCCGACTCGGCATCGGCTTCGTCGCGTACAGCCCGCTCGGGCGCGGCTTCCTCACCGGGCAGATCAAGCGCTACGAAGACCTCGCCGAGGACGACTACCGGCGCCAGAGCCCGCGCTTCCAGGGCGAGAACTTCCAGAAGAACCTCGACCTCGTGGCGCGCATCGCGGAGATCGCCCGCGAGAAGGTCCGCCTGAACCTGCTGCGCTTCCCGAGCGATCAGCGGGGGAGCTTCGTCCCTTCGAGCTCGGCCTTCTCGAGCAGCCGCTTGGCGAGGTAGAGGCGCGCCACGTTGTGCTCCTTGGCGGTCTTCGCGATCTCGTCGGCCTTCTTTCCTCTGGCGATCTGCGCTGCGAGCTCGCCTTCGCTCTCCATCACCCAGAGGCGTGCGTAGTAGAGCGTGTCCTCCGACAGGTGCGCCATCACGACGAGGCCTGTGAGGATCGGGTGATTGTTCGTGACGTTGGCGCCCCGAGTGCGGCCGTGCTCGAGCTCGACCTGAAGCGCGTACTGGAACTCCCACAGGTGTCCGAGCGTCGGCTCCCCTTCGAACCCGGCGCGCGACCTGGGGAGAAAGTCATTGAGGATGGTCTTGTCGAAGCGGCTCTCCGGCGTGCCGACGAAGTGGTCCTTCGCAATCATCCGCTTGAGGGCCTCGAGGATTGCCGTCGCCTCGCTCGCCACGATCACCGCAGGTCCGAAGTCGTCTGCCTCGACCTTCGGCGAACGCTTGCGCGCGATCTCTTCGATGGTCCGGCCTGACCATGTCTTTTCGAAGCCGAGGGCCGCGCAGAATGCACTCACTTCGCGGGCCGCGATGAAGGCGAGGTCGGCCCTTTCGCCGTCCACCGCCGCGAGCTTCCCCATGACGTAGTCGATGGCCCTGGGCCTGGTGGCATACGCCGCCGCGAGTCGCGCGGCCTCGGGATCGGGCGAAACGTCGACTTTCTTCATGGCGAATTCCTGGGAGACGTTGGAGGTGGTCGCGTGCGAAGCATGGGCCGAGTCGCGCGCGACGGCGAGCTGCCAGCGTCCCCGCGATGGCGGCTTCGGTCATCCGTTCCGGCGCGTGCGGTCACGGTGCCGTGACGGGAGCTGACGCAGATTCGTCCTCGTCAGGAGGACACCATGAAGCACACCCCCCGCGCCCTCGTCGTCACCGCCGCCCTCGCCCTCACCACCATCACCGCCGCCTCCGCGCAGGCCCAGGACCGCTCCCCCACGGCGGCCGCAGCGCCCGCCGCGCAGCCCTCGCGGCTGCACCTCGACGTCGAGATCGACCCGACCGCGTACATCCTCCGCGGGTACTCGCTGCACGTCGGCATCGGCTGGCGTCGGCTGCGCGTGGACCTCGGCGCCTACGCGATGGCGATGCCGGAGTTCATGCACGGCAACCCCGACTTCGACGTCTCGTTTCACGGCTTCGGGGTCAAGGCGCAGCTCTTCCCCCTCGCGGAGCAGCGCGGACTCTTCGTCGGCATCGACACCGGCCTCGCGAGGCCGCTCGTGCAGCGCCGCGAGACGGACCTCGCCCGCTGCGGCCTCCAGGTCAGCGTCGGCGCGCACGTCGGCTGGCGCTTTCCCATCATCGCGGGCCTCTACGTCACCCCATGGATCGGCGTGAGCTATTCGTTCAACGCCCAGGACGTGACCCTCGCGAACCGCACCTATGCCAACAACCCCATTACGGTGTTCCCCGCGGTGCACATCGGATACCGCTTCATGTGAGGGGCACGCTCGCGCCTCGCCGCGCCTCGGCAGGCGTGCGCCCGGTCCATCGCTTGAACGCTCGGTGGAAGGGGCTCGGCTCAGAGTACCCCAGCAGGTACGCGACCTCCGCGACGGCGATCTTGGGGTCCGCGAGGTAGCGCAGCGCGAGGTCGCGGCGGAGCGCGTCGACGATAGCATCGAAGCTCTCGCCCTCGTCCGCGAGCCTGCGCTGGAGGCTCCGCTCGCTCATCCGGAGCTGCGCCGCGACCCGCTTGAGGGTCATGTTCCCCTCGTCGAGCGCCGCCGTGAGCGCGCGCCGCACGCGGTCCGCGGTCGACGCCGACGGCGGGGGAGGGCGGCGAGGAGCGACTCCGCGTGGCGCTCGATCAGCCGCGAGAGCGCCGCGTCCACCACGAGGGGCCGGAGCGACAGCGCGCGGTCGATCTCCAGCGCGTTGGCGGGCATCGAGAAGCGCGGCGCGACGCCGAACACCCGCCGGTGCTCCGCTTCCGCCTCCGGAGACGCCGGCGGGCTGTGACGAAACTCCACCGCGCGTGGGCGCAGGGGCTCCCCCAGGAGCTGTGTCCCGATCACCACGAGCGACGCGATGGTGAACTCCGCGGAGTGCCGACACTGCGACGGACCCGTCACCCGAAACCCGTGCTCGATGCGCATCACGTCACCGCGATCACGGATCGAGAACACCGCGACGTCGTGCACGAGCCGGTTGTAGCGCGCGAGGCGCTCCACCGAAGCGCGCAGCGTGGGCGCCGTGCGGACGGCGTAGTCCAGCACGTCGAACGCGCCGGGGCGCAGCATCTCCGCGGCGTGCAGGCCGAAGGCGTCGTCTCCGGTCTGCCGCACGGCCTCCTCCCAGATCGACGTCTCCTCCGCGAGCGAGATGCGCGCGTCGGGGTCGAGGCCGCGCGCGGGGTCGAAGCCCGTCGCCTCCCGCATCGCCGCCGGGGCCGCCCCCCGCGCCGCGGCGGCATGAACGATCATCGCGCCGATCATTGCGGACATCTCCACGTGGGCCATCCCATGCTCTCTCTCGAAAACGCCGCCCGCGCGCAAGTGCATCATTGACGAGCAGATGCTGCTCATCCGCGCGTCTCTCGCCACGGCCGATCGACGCCCCCTCGCGGCCTCGGGTGTCACGGGCGGCGCCAGAGCGGTTCTCACTCGAGCTTGGGCCGAGACCGCCCACGTCCTCAGTCACCGGAGCGAAGCGGAGGGGCGAGACCACCCACGTCGTCACTCCCCGGCGTTTCGGTCGGAGCCCGCAACGATCGGAGGCACGGATTGACGACGTGGGCGGTCTCGCCCCTCCGCTTCGCTCCGGGTGAGGCGGTGACTGAGGACGTGGGCGGCCCAGATCCGAGCGGGAACCGCTCTAACCACGCTTGCGAATGAACCACTCCGCCACCACGAGATTGATCGCCCAGCTGCCGCCCATGAGCAGCAGCGCTCTGGCCACCTCGCCGGGAACACCGACGAACAGCGCCCAGAGCATGCCGGTCACCACCTGTGTCCCCGCCCCCTGACCGATCGCATAGCCGCGAATCATCCACGCGCGGTGTCGGGCGATGTCCCGCCGCCGGATCGCGGCAAAGCCGAGGACGAGGGACAGCGCCATGCCCGCGCCCACGACGAGCCGGATGCCCGCCAGGAGCTCTCCGTCGCCGGGGGCGTTCGGGTAGAACACGGTCATCCACAGGCCCGAGAGCGCCGCGACGAGCCCGAGAGGGATCAGCGCTCGCCCCACGACACGGTGCCATCCGGGCCGTCTGCGGCGGAACGTCGGTGCGAACTGGAGCGCTCCCAGCAGGCAGTACACGATCGCACTGACGATGTGCAGCACCACGGGCGCCGGTGAGGCGACGAACCGCGCGTTCGCTGGCGTGACCGCCGCGCCGCCGGTCAGTCCGGACAGCCGGATGGCCCCGCCTGCCATCGGCACCAGGGTGAGGGCGATCAGCGCCGCGGATAGGCGCCACTGCACCCAGGCCGAGGGGCCTGCTGCCTGCTGCGTTCGAGGCAATGCCGCGCCCTCGGGGGCGTGCGGTCGTGCCTGGCGGGTTCCGACGCGGGCGTGCCGCGCGACGGCTGATCCTCCGGGCAGAGGCTGCACTTGGTGCTGCCGGTAGGGCGCCGCCGAGGCTCCAAGGTCGAGGATCCCGACGCCCTCACCCGACCACGTTCACGCATGATGCCACTCGACTACCCAGGCCGTCAGAGCTCGTCGAATCTCGTCGCCGGCCGGATCAGAGTACCCGCGGGCGAGTGACGGGATCGCGCCGGAGTCGGACTCCCGGCAGGGCGCCGTACCCGGTGTGCACGCCCGGAGCCTCCACGTACAGAGGCCCCTCGATCAGAGGGCGGGGACACCTCGGCGGCGGAGCCTGACACGCGAGTGATCGGGAACTCCGCCGCGTCGTCGGCGGCCGTGGAGGCCAAGGGTGCTGGCGCAGCCGCGCGCGTAGGTGCGGACAGCGATCGCCGCATGACGGGGTTCGCCACGGCAGGAACTGTCTGCCGCCGGAGCAGGGCGACCACGCCCGCGACCGCCGCCACGAGCACCAGAACGACGACCAGCAGGAGGCTGGTCGCGGGCACGCGACGCGCCGGGCGAACGGTCTCCTGGGGATCGAGCGTGGACTTCTCCCCGGTCGCTGCCGTTGGGGTGTTCGGCATCGTCGCTAGGAGGCCGATCTCTGCGGGGGCCGCGCTGGAGAGGCGGGAAGGGACGGAGGGACGCGGTGACGACGTGTCGATCAGGCCCAGGTCGGCCCGGGCGCGTTGGACCTCTTCCAGCATCGCCGCGGCGGAGGGCGTGCGGGCGCTGCGGTCCTGAACCAGCGAGCGCGCCACGAGTTCGGCCACGGCGACCGGGACCTCGGGGGCGACCGAGGCCAGGGGTTGCATGGGCTCCGTGGCGATCGCGAACATCAACGCGTTGAGGTTGTCGGCCTGGAATGGGAGCGCCCCCGACAGCATCTCGTAGAGCATCGCGCCGACCGACCAGACATCGGCGCGGGCGTCGATGTCGCCGAGGCCACGGATCTGCTCCGGGGACATGTACGCGGGGGTTCCCATCATGACGCCGGTCTGGGTACGCTCGTGGGGCGACAAGCCGAGCTCGGACGTCGCGCGGGCGATGCCGAAGTCCAGCAGCTTGACGACCGTACGCCCCCGCCCGTCGCCCGCCAGGAAGACGTTGTCTGGCTTGATGTCGCGGTGAAGCACACCGCGCGCGTGGGCCGCGACGAGCGCGTCGAGCACGTCGGCGGTGACCGCGAGCGCCTGATCGAGCGGGAGCCGCCCGGCAGCTCGATGAGCCCGCCGACGCTGCTCCCCAGGAGGTACTCGAATACTAGGAACGGGGCGCCCTGCTCGTCGTGGCCGGCGTCGAGTACGTCGATGATGTTGGGGTGGCCGATGGCAGCTGCGATCTGCGCCTCGCGGATGAAGCGCTCCACCGCAGCGGGGGTCCACTGCTGGCCGGGATGGAGGACCTTGAGCGCGACGCGGCGGCGGGTGACGAGGTGCTCGGCCTCGTAGACGGCGCCCATCCCGCCCTCACCGAGGAGGCGGACGAGAGCGTAGCGGGAGGCGATGACGGTGTCCGACATCGTCAACATCGCTCACGTGCAAGCTTTGAGTAGGCAGACCCCATCAAGGTTCTCCACTCCCGGGCATGGATCAACCCAGGCCCTCGGGCAGATCCTCACGGTGCGTCCCACAAGATCAATGAAACCCCCGGTACGTCCTCGTGCAGCGATCGAGTGACCGTACCGCATGGAGACGTCCGGGCACGTCAGGGTCAGTGCCGGTCGGGTCGCAACCCCGCCGGTCGCGCCCTGAAAAAGCAGGACGTTCCGATCGCCGACGGGATAGAGAAGGTCGGCGAGACCGTCGCCATTGACGTCTCCGACACAGGAGACAGGTTGGCCCAGAGCGCCACCACTGGGTTCATAGAGGACCGTACTGCTTGAAACGATCGGCACCCGAAACCCTGACGATCCACCATAATAGACGATGTTCCCCGCCGCGATGTCGGAATAACCATCGCCATTGACGTCTCCTGCACTCTTGAACTCGTAGTTCGGATAGGTCCCGTCGATTCGCGACAACGATTGACCGGGCGAGCCGAAGAACCCGAACATGCCTCCCCAATAGACGTCACTCCCCGCGACGAGGTCGCCGTAACCATCGCCGTTGTAGTCCCCGGGTCCGGAGACTGTACCTCCCCTCGGGGCCCGGAACGTGGGATTCATCGGGACTCCGCCGACCCCGTTCTGATAGACGTACATCCTGGAGTCCGCGCCCACGGCCAGATCTGAATATCCGTTTCCGTCGATGTCGCCCAGCGCTGCGATCGTGGTTCCGAACCCGTAGAACGATGTTCCATCCGGATTGGCGAGGGTCTGATTCGGGAGCGTGCCGAGCCCCGCCGGTCCGCCGCGATAGATGTAGACGCGTCGCTGACTTGACGAGCCGATTGCGAAGTCCGCGAAACCGTCGTTGTTCAGATCACCCATACTGGCAAATCCCGACCCGCCAAACTCACGATCACCGCTGACCGGAGCATCGAGTACGATCCCGGGAGTCGTCAGGATTCCCCTAGCGGAGCCGTAGTACACGTACGCATGGGCGAGCGCACCCACGGCGAGATCCGCGTACCCGTCGCCGTTGACGTCGCCTGCACTGGCGACCGTGCTACCGAACGAAGGGTCCGTGGTGAAGGGTGAACCGATCCGGAACGTGAGAACCGACGGCAGGCCGCCCCTCACACCGTAGTATGCATACACCCGACCCGTCTGCCCGGTGCCGCTGAGCGGGGCTCCAACAACCAGGTCGCCCAGACCGTCCCCGTTGAAGTCCGGCACCGTCCCCCAACTCGTCTCGATCGCGGCCGAGCGCTGCCCTACAAAGAACTCCCAGGTGGGTCCTGCCGCTGAGCCGGTGCTGGCACCTGACCGCCCGAAGAGGCGCCAGAAATGCGCGCCGGGAGGGAGGTCCCGCACGGTCACGCGGCTCCCGCTCACATCTTCCTGCTGCTCCAGCATCAAGCAGCTGCGGTCGCGGCAGACCTGTACGCGAGCGCCGTTCGTACCCGCGGCGAGAACCCACTGAAGGGTGGGGCGGCGTGAGGTGACCGTCGCGGTAGAGAGCGGGGAGCGCTGTCGAGGAGCGACGACCGGGGAGCAGGTTGCCCCGCTCAAAGCGAA
>JADJAE010000070.1 GCA_016704445.1 Deltaproteobacteria bacterium | reverse complement strand
GGGGCGCTGCTGGGGCAGCTCATGGGGCTGCTCTCCTGCGCCGACACGAGCCTCCACGCCGCCCTCTACGAGACGCTCTGGACCTGCCTTCCCGACGCCATCCTCGCTCGCCTCGCGGCCGCCCCGACGCTCACCGTGCAGCTCGTGTACGACGACGAGACCTGCCCCCGCGTGGGGGGGACGCTGATGTGCCCGCTGGCCCGCCTCGACGGCCACCCCAGGGTGAGCCTGCTGCCCGACGCGCGCAGCGCGCTGATGCACCACAAGTTCTTCATCGTCGACGGCGAGCACGTGTGGGTCGGGTCGGCCAACGGCAGCGAGCAGTCGTACTGCCGCGACGCCAACGACGCCGTCGTCCTCGGCGAGCCGGCGATCGTCGGGGCCTTCGAGGGGGAGTTCCAGCGGATGTTTCGCGACCACGCCTTCGGGCCGATCGTGGCGTCGTCGCCGGTGACCGCGGGGCGCTACGCGGCGTACTTCAGCCCCCGCTCCCCCACGTCGAGCCCGGCGCGGTGGTTCACGGACATGGTCGGGGCCATCGCCGAGGCGCGCACCTCGGTGGACTTCGTGATCTCCGCCTGGACGCGCACCGAGCTCTCCGACGCGATGATCGCCGCGAGGATGCGGGGCGTGGCGGTGCGGGGCATCGTCTCGCACATGTACCTCAACGACGCGCCCGCGATGGCGCTGCTCGCCGCGGGGGTGCCGGTGCGCGCGGGCAACGTGCACAGCAAGCTGCTCATCATCGACGGGCAGACGGTGATCACCGGCTCGGCCAACTGGTCCGCGGCGGCGTGGGCCAACAACGAGAACAGCCTGTGGATCCGCGACCCCTCGGCGGCGGCGGCCTACGTGGAGTATTTCACCCGGCAGTACGGGGCGGCGACGACCCCGACGGGGATGTGACGCCCGCTCAGCGCAGCGGCGTCTCCAGCAGCATCGCCGCCAGCGCCTCGTAGTTGGCGCGGCGCGGGTCGTCTCCCCGAAACACCAGCCGGAAGTGGTCGAAGCCCGGCTTCACCCTCGGGAACACCACCTTCAGCGCCCCGGACTCCACCCGCTTCTGCACCAGGTACTCGGGCAGCACGGCCACCCCTTCGCCGCGCAGCACCAGGTGCTCCATGGCCGCGATGGTGCCCATGCGCAGCACGCGGGCGAAGCGCATCGACGCGCCCATGGCCCCGGCCTCCTCGCGCCAGTAGCGGAAGAGCGGCAGCTCCGGCGAGATGTCCACCAGGGTGTGCGCCGCGGCGTGCTCGGGCCTCGACAGCGGGCTCCGCTCGAGCAGCGCCCGCGAGGCCACGAAGACGTAGTCCTCCCGGTGCAGCGCGATCGCGTCGAGCGCCGGGTCGCTGAAGCGCGCCGAGAGCACCGCGCAGTCGACCTCGCGCGTCCGCACCCGCAGCAGCAGGTCGGCCGAGTAGCTCACGTAGAGGTGCAGCGTCAGGTCGGGCCGCTGCCTCGCGAGGCGTGGGAGCTGCGGCAGCAGCCAGCTCATCCCGAGCTCGTGCCGCGTCCCGAGCACCAGCTCCGAGGGCGTCGGGCCCAGCTCGCCCCGCGCCGCGCGCAGGCAGGTGTCCGCCGCCGAGAGGGTGCGCCGCGCCTCTGGAAGCATCGCGAGCCCCGCGGCGGTGAGCGCCACCGAGCGCGTGGTGCGGGCGAAGAGCGCGTGGCCCACCTCGTCCTCGAGCTGGCGGATGCGCTGCCCCAGCGCCGCAGGGGTGAGCGCCACGGACCGCGCCGCGGCGCGGAAGTTCAGGGTCTCCGCGGCGGCCACGAAGCACCGGAGGTTGTCCATCGAAGGGAGCGGCATCGGGCGATCGTATCCCCGCTGCGTCGGCCTGACCGAGGTCACATCGCGCTGTGTTTGTTCAGTAGGGCGTGCCGTCACTGCGCAGTGTAGCGGCAGTGCGCACGGCCCCCTCGCGAGGCTATGATGCGCGCATCTTGGATCCCCTCCGCACCGACACCTCCGTCCTCGATGGAACGCAGCCGGGCAGCGCCACCACCGCGAGGCTCCTGGTGGAGGAGACCGGGCGGCCGCCGCGGGTGGTGGTGGTCCCGATCGGGGCGGAGGTGCGGGTGGGCCGCTCGGCGACGGTCGAGGTCTCGCTCGACGACACGAGGGTGTCGCGCGAGCACGCGGTGATCCGCTTCGACGGGCGCGCGGTGCTGGTGCGCGACGAGGCCAGCAGCAACGGCACCTTCGTCGACGGCGTGCGCATCACCGGCACGCGCGCGGCCGAGGCGGGCGCCGTGATCATGATCGGCAGCACGCGCATCGTGGTGGTGGCGTCGAGCCGCGACAGCGTGCGCCCGGAGACCCACGGCCCGGTGGTGGGCACCGTCGCCAGCGGCAGCGACGTGGTGGCGGTCGACCCGGCGATGGTGAGCCTGCTGGCGCTGGTGCGACGCCTCGCCGCGAGCGACCTGCCGGTGCTGGTGCA
Source organism: Deltaproteobacteria bacterium (assembly GCA_016704445.1). Lineage (GTDB taxonomy): Bacteria > Myxococcota_A > Polyangia > Polyangiales > SCUS01. Next base: position 57,443 of record JADJAE010000070.1, on the reverse strand, counting down.
GGGCGAGACCGGGTGCGGCAAGGAGGTCGTCGCGAGGCTGCTGCACCGGCACAGCCGGAGGGCGGGGCGGTCGTTTCTGGGGGTCAACTGCGCGGCGCTGCCGGAGTCGCTGGCGGAGAGCGAGCTCTTCGGCCACGAGCGGGGGAGCTTCACCGGCGCAGACGCCCGCAAGGGTGGGGTGTTCGAGCGGGCCGACGGGGGCACGCTGCTGCTCGACGAGGTGGGCGAGCTCTCTCCTCCCAACCAGGCGAGGCTGCTGAGGGTGCTCCAGGAGCGGACGCTCACCCGCGTCGGGGGGACGAGGGCGGTCCCGGTGGACGTGCGCGTGGTGGCCGCGACCAACCGCGACCTGCTGATCGACGTGGCCAAGGGGCGCTTCCGGGAGGACCTCTATTTCCGGCTCAACGGCGTGACGGTGGCGGTGCCGCCGCTGCGGTCGCGACCGAGGGACATCGTCCCGATGGCCGAGCGCGTGCTGGCCGAGCGGGGCGGCGGGTGGCACCTCGGGCAGGGCGTCGCGGCGGTGCTGCAGTCGTACCGCTGGCCCGGCAACGTGCGCGAGCTCCGCAACGCCATCGAGTGCGCCATCGCGCTGGCGGAGGGGTCCGAGCTGCGCGTCGAGCACCTGCCCCCGGCGGTGCGCGGAGACGCGGAGCCGGCGACGAGCGACGAGCCCTCGGGGCTGCGCACCAAGGTCGATGACCTGGAGCGGCGCTCCATCCTGGCGGCCCTCGACGCCGCGGGGTGGAACCAGTCTCGCGCCGCGCAGAACCTCGGCATCTCCCGCCGGGGATTGATCTACAAGATGGAGCGCCACGGACTGAAGCCGCGCCCGGTCAGCGGGCACGGGGAGTAGAAGGGCCTGGGCTCCGGGTGCGCCGCGTTCGTGAAAGCCTCATCGGCCTCGCTGCGATCGCCTCGGTCGGGTGCTCCATCGCGCTCGATTTCAGCAGGTCCAACCTGCCGGCCTCGCGCGACGGCGGCGCACTGATGGACGTGCCCGCGCTCAGCGATCTCCCGTCGGACGCCTCCGAGGCGATGGACTCGCCGACGCCGCCCGACGCGAGCGACGTCCCCGTCGGCATGGACGCGACGGACGCCTCCGAGGTGATGGATGCCTCGGACGCCCCCGATGCGACGGATGCCCCCGATGCCCCCGATGCCCCCGATGCCCCCGACGCGACAGATGCCCCCGACGCGACGGACGTCGTCGATGCCTCCGAGGCGATGGACGTGGAGGACGTCGTCGATGCGACGGATGCGGCGGATGCCCTGGAGGCGATGGACGCCCCCGACGCCTTCGACGCCCCCGATGTCCGCGATGCTCCTGACGTCCGCGACGCCCCCGATGTCCGCGACGCGGGGCCCTCGTGCGACGCCGACCTCGCGCGCGACCCGCTGAACTGCGGCGCCTGCGGCCGACGCTGCAGTATGATGGCCTGCATTGCGGGCGTCTGTGCACCATGCCGGTCGCCGTATTCACTCTGCGGAACCAACACCTGCTACGACCTGCTCACGGCCACGCAGCACTGCGGCAACTGCTCGACGCGCTGCAACGGATCGACCCCCAACTGCTGCCAGGGCAACTGCCGCTCGCGTTGCAACTGAGGAGGCGCTGAAGTGATCGACCCAGGCACGGAGATCGACGCGCGCTACCGGGTGATACGCCTCCTCGGGGAGGGAGGCATGGGCGCGGTCTACGAGGTCGAGCACCTCGGCGTCGGCAAGCGCCTCGCGATCAAGATGCTTCACGCCCACTACGCGCGGCAGCCCGAGGCGGTGAAGCGCTTCGCCCGGGAGGCGAGGGCCGCGGCGGCCATCGGGCACCCGAACATCGTCGAGGTGATCGACACCGGGGTGCACCGCTCCGAGCCGTACATGGTGATGGAGCTGCTGCGCGGGGAGACGCTCGCCGAGCGCCTCGCGAGGGCGACGGCGATCACCACGAGGGAGGTCTGCGGGGTGATCGGGAGCATCCTCTCGGCGCTCGCGTCGGCGCACGCCAAGGGCATCGTGCACCGCGACCTGAAGCCGGAGAACGTCTTCCTCGCGGAGTACGGCGGGACGACCACGGTGAAGCTCCTGGACTTCGGGGTGTCGAAGTTTCGCCACGAGGCCGGCACGCTCTTCGAGACCACCCAGGAGGGCCTGCCCGTGGGCACCCCGGCGTACATGGCCCCGGAGCAGTGGATGGGCCGGCGGGACATCGACCACCGGGCCGACCTGTTCGCCGTGGGGGTGATGCTCTTCGAGATGCTCACCGGGGGGTTCCCCTACGAGGGGGCGAGCCAGGGGGAGCTGTTTCTGGAGATCGTGCGGGGGTCGGAGGCGCCGCCGCTGCCGAGCAGCATCGCCCCGGGGGTGCCGCGCGCCATCGACGTCGTGGTGCTGCGGGCACTGCGGCGAGAGCGCGAGGAGCGCTTCCAGTCGGCGAGAGAATTCCTCGACGCGCTGCGCCCCTTCGGCGCCGAGCGCATCGCCGTCTGCGACGACCTCCCGGTGCAGGAGTCGCTCGACGCCAGCTCCACCTCGCCTCGTCGGGTGCTGCGCCGCACCGCCGCCACCCTCGACGGCGCCAGGGTCTCCGGTCGACAGATCACCGTGCTGTCGCTGCTGCTCTCCTTCGTGGTGCTCGGCCTGGTGGTGGTCGCCGGCACCCGCGTGGGCGCGTCGTCCCGAGCACCGCGCCCGGATCCCGTCGCCTCCGCGGCCATGACGGCCACCCTGCCCGCCGCACCCGCGCCTCCCCCGCCAGCACCTCTGGAGCCCGCTGCACCTGCACCTGCACCTGCGCCTGCGCCTGCCGCGGAGCAGGTGCCTGCGATCGCCGCGCTCCGCCCTCGACGCCACGGCCGTCGTCACCATCGATCGCACGCCCCATCGACGCGGGCGCACTCCTTCGACGCGGCCTCCTTCGACGCCCCATCGCCCCGCCCGCCTCGCGCTCCCTCGCCCCGCGCCCCGGCCGGTCGGGGGACGCTCCACATCTCCCGAGAGTTCTAGCGGATGGGATATGGGCTTCGAGGGTGGGCGATCGTCGCGCTGGCCGTGGGGCTGCACGGCGCGGCGCGCAGCGCGGAGGCGCAGACCGGTCCGATGGAGGAGGCGCGGGTGCACTTCGAGCGGGCCGTAGGGTTCTTCGAGGCGGGGGACCTCCGCGCGGCGCTGGTGGAGTTCGAGCGGGCCTACGCGCTCTCGGCGCGGCCGTCGCTGCTGTTCAACCTCGGCGCGACGCACCAGGCGCTGCACGAGTACCCCGAGGCGATCGATGCGCTGAGGAGGTTCCTGGCGGCGACGGAGGGGCAGCGGTCGCGGCAGAGAACCGAGGCGGAGCGCACCCTACGGGAGCTGCTGCCGCTGATGGCGAGGGTGCGCGTGGAGTGCGATCCCCCGACGGCGACGGTGACCCTCGACGGGCGCACGGCGAGCGGCGACGTGCTGAGCGTGGGCCCCGGGCGGCACGTGATCGAGGCGAGCTCGCCGGGTCGGGTGACGCAGCGGGTGGAGGTGACCGTGGCGTCGGGCGACGCGCCCTCGCTGCGGCTGGTGCTGCCCGAGGTGAGCGCGCCGGTGGTGAGCCCGCCGGTGGTGAGCGCGCCGGTGGTGAGCGCGCCGGTGGTGACCGCGGTGGCGCCGAGGGCGATGAGGTCGCCGCCGCAGCCGTGGTTCACGAGGGCCTGGGTGTGGGGCGTCACGGGCGGGGCGCTGGCGCTCGGGGCGACGATCACCGGGGTGCTGGCGGTCGAGGCGCACGATGAGTTCCGGACGAGGACGCAGACGGACGGGGACGTCGACCGGCTCGCCACGCGAGGGCGCTCGCTGGCGGTGGCGACGGACGTGATGGCGCTGGGCGCGCTGGGCGCGGGCGTGACGGCGCTGGTGATGATGGCCCGAGGGGAGAGCGCGCCGTCGGGGGCGGCGGTGACGAGCCTGCGGGTGGAGCCGTGGCCCGGTGGGGGCGGCATCGTGGGGGCGGGGCGGTTCTAGCGCGCTGACGGAGTCGGTGGTGCTGCGCCCGGCCCCCCCCCCCCCCGCCGGGGGAAGGGGGGGCGGGGAGGGGGGAGGGGGGCCGAAGGAAAACGCGGAAGCCCGGGGGGGGGCGGGAAGCCGGCCCCGGGGGGGGGGGGGGTCTTCATCAAACAGACCCTCAGCGCGGGGCGCTTGGCGTGTGCCCGTCGCGCGGGCGTCGCTACACTCCGTCGGCGCCCATGACCCACGAGTGGACCGAGTTCGCCCGCCGCGTGCTGCTCCCCGGGCGGCCGCGGCTGCCCGAGGCGCGCACCGTGGTCATCGGCATGACGGACGTCCGCGAGGCCTGGGAGGCGCTCATCGCGCGGGGGCTCGTCCCTGGACCGGAGCGCGAGGCCCGAGGCGCCTTCCGGGAGCTCGCCGCCCCCGTCGATGAGCCCCGCTGGCAGCCCCTCCGCGAGGAGTCCGCAGGGGCCCACGAGCCCGCGCTGCCGGAGTCCATCGACGCCGCGGTGGTGCTCGCGTGCGACCCTCGGGGCATCGCCCAGGCGGGGTCGCTGGCGCTGAGCTTCGCGGCGCAGAGCGCGGCGTGGGAGGCGCCCTCGGAGCCGCGCGTCGCGGCCACCCGGGTGGCGTGGAAGGTCGTCGCCGCCGAGCGGTGGTTCCAGCATTACCTCGATCGGTATCGCATGACGAAGATCCTGCAGGAGCTGATGCGCGTGCTCGACGCGCGCTCCACGGACTTCCTCAGCGTGCGCGAGGTGCGGGCGGTGCTCGACGTCACCGGGAAGGCCTACGCCCTGCGGGTGGCCGACGACGTCGCCGCGTGCGTGCTCTGGAGGGAGGCCGCCGCGCGAGACCTCCAGCGCCCCGACGGCACGCCGTACCGGGAGCTGCCCGACCCCACCGCCACGATGATCGAGCTCTGGTCCACGGGCTACGCGCTCGACCACATCCGAGGCGACACCGTGGTGCTCGTCGCCCCGGCGCTCTGACGGAACCACCACGACCTGCGGCGCAGTTGCCCGTTGCCCTCCCTTGGGTCCCTCTGCAATCGTGCTCGTCGGGGAGAGCTATGACTCCCCCGCAAGCATGACGATCGAGAGGCTGTCACTTGGATCCCTCGCCCACTGAAGGTTGTGTCGCGGCTCCGCAGCCAACCGTCTATTCCCCCGAGCAGCAACGCGTCATCGCGCACCGCGAGGGACACCTCCAGGTCGTCGCCTGCGCTGGCTCGGGCAAGACGGAGACCGTCGCCATGCGGGTGGCCACGCTCCTCTCCGAGGGTGTTGCGCCGCGAGCCATCATCGCCTTCACCTTCACGCGGCTCGCAGCGGAGGGCCTCAAGACCCGCATCCTCCGCAAGGTCCAGCAGCTCTCTCCCACCCGCAACCTCGACGAGCTCTCCCCGATGTTCGTCGGGACCCTCCACGCATGGTGCCTGCGGTTCCTCCAGGAGCGCGTCGCGCGGTACGCCACCTTCGACCTCGCCAACGAGCACCGCCTCGTCGGTCTGCTCACCCGTGAGTACGACGTCGTCGGCCTCGCACAGCTCGGCATCGAGTCGAAGGTCGGCGCGATCCAGTCGTTTATCAAGACCGCCGACGTCGTCGAGAACGAGATGCTGCCGTCGGAGGCACTCCCCGCCGGACCGTTCCGCGACGTGTTCGAGCGCTACCTCGCTCTCCTCGACCGCTACCACATCCTCACGTTCAACCAGGCCACCGCCCTCGCCGTTGCCGAGCTCGCGAAGGCTGACGTCCTCCACAACGTCCACCACGACCTGCGTCACCTCATCGTCGATGAGTTCCAGGACATCAACCCCGCGCAGGCCGCGCTCATCCGACGCCTCGGGGCTGGGCCCGTCTCCGTCTGCGTCGTCGGCGACGACGACCAGGCCATCTACCAGTGGCGCGGGTCGTCCGTGGACTACATCCGCACCTTCCAGACGGAGTTCGCCGCGCACCGCGAGACGCTCGGCGTCAACCGACGCTCGCGCGCCTCCATCGTCACGACCGCCGCGAAGTTCGCGGACACCATCCCGCATCGCATCGACAAGGTCGTCACCGCCTCCCGCGACGACGACCCCCACGCCGTCACCGCCTTCGTCGCGAAGGACGCGCGCCGGGAGGCCGAGCACATCGCCGACGCGATCGTGACCCTGCGCGCCGCGGGCGTTCCGTACCGGCAGGTCGCGCTGCTCTTCCGCGCGATGACCTCCACCACGCCCTTCCTCCAGGCCTTCGAGGCGCGGGGGATTCCCTACCGCTGCGAGGGGCGCTCCGGGCTCTTCCGGCAACCCGAGGCCGAGCTGCTCGCCGAGGTCTTCGCCTGGCTCGCCGGTCGGACGACGTTTTGGACCGCCCGTGACGAGGTCGAGAAGCCGCTCACCCTCGACGCCCTCCTGCCGCGCCTCCAGAGCCTCTTCGGGCTCGACGCGCACCGCCTCGACGGCGTCGGCAAGCTGCTCTTCGTCTTCCAGAAGGCGCTGCCGAAGCTCGAAGAGGCAGACCTCGTCGGCACCTACTACCGGCTCCTCAACGTCTTCAACGTCCACACCTGGGACACCGACGACCCCGAGGTCACGCGCCGACTCGGCGTGCTCGGTCGCTTCAGCGAGCTCCTCGCAGACTACGAGAGCGTCACCCGTCGGGCCTACCGCGAGGTCGACCCCGACGGCGCGCGGTCGGTGCACCCGGGCTTCGCGGGCGGCGAGCGCTTCATCGACAAGCTCGTCGACTACATCGACTACTACGCCCGCAGCGAATACCAGGACTTCACCGGCGAGCCCGACTTCGACCAGGACGCCGTCACGCTCTCCACCATCCACGCCGCCAAGGGGCTCGAATGGCCGGTGGTGTTCGTTCCGTGCCTCTCGGCCAACCGCTTCCCGAGCTACTTCACCGGCAAGCAGCAGCCCTGGCTCGTGCCGCGCTCGCTCTTCCCCGCCAGCCGTTACGAGGGCACCGATGAGGACGAGCGGCGGCCTTTCCGTCGCCATCACCCGCGCCCGCGATCACCTCTACCTCTCGACCCACCAGCGGGTCACCTCGCAGAGCGCCGCGCCCTCACCCTACTTCACCCTCGCCGCAGGCCCCTCGGCGCCGCTGGTCACCGCCGCGCCGTGGACGCCCACGCAGCTCCCGGCGCACCCGCACGGGGCTGGCGACAAGCCCACGTTCTCGTTCTCCGAGCTCGCGCAGTACCAGTCCTGCCCGCTCCAGTATCGCTTCCGCCAGAACCTCGGCTTCCAGCCGCAGGCCGCGAAGGAGCTGGGCTACGGGCGCGCGGTGCACCACGTCCTGCGACGCCTCGCCGAGCACGTGCGCCAGCACGGCGACGTCCCCTCGCTGCTGGGCTTCGAGCAGCTCTTCGACCGCGAGTTCTACCTCCCCTACGCCGACCGCTCCGCGTGGGAGACCATGGAGGCCCGCGCCCGCACGGTCGTCACCCACTACCTCACCCACTTCCGCGCCGACCTCGATCGCGTCTGGGAGGTCGAGCGCTCGTTCGAGCTGCACCTCGACTCCGCCAACGTGGTCGGCCGCGCCGATGTGATCCTCGACCGCGAAGACGGCCTCCCCGGCGGCCTCGCTCTCGTCGACTACAAGACCCGCAGCGTCGCGAAGGTCGATGAGGCCATGGCGCTACAACTCCAGGTGTACACGGCCGCCGCGAGGGGAGAGGGCTACGACGTGCGGGCCGCGTGGCTCCACGACCTCACCGCCCCGAAGGCCGCCGCCCGGGTGACCGTCGCGAGCACGCCCGATGTGGTCCTGATCGCGACGCAGGCCCTCACGGCGCTCGCCCGCGGGGTGCGCGACCGGAGCTTCCCCGCGCAGCCTGGCGACGGCTGCCGATACTGCGATGTCCGACCACTCTGTCGACACGCCAGGACTCAATAGAAGGTTCGCATACGTCCATGGATCACACCCAGCACAACAAGCTCGCCAACTTCATCTGGCTCATCGCCGACGACGTGCTCCGCGACGTCTATGTGCGCGGCAAGTACCGCGACGTGATCCTTCCGATGACCGTGCTTCGCCGCATCGACGCCCTGCTCGAACCCACCAAGGCGAAGGTGCTGAAGATGAAGGCTTTCCTCGACGAGAAGAAGATCACCACCCAGGGCGTGGCGCTCGCCAAGGAGTCGGGCTTCGCGTTCTACAACGCCTCGCCGTACACCCTGCGCTCGCTGCTCGATCACCCCAAGCAGATGGTGGCCAACTTCGAGGCCTACCTCGACGGCTTCTCCGAAAACGTCGTCGAGATCATGGAAAAGTTCAACTTCCGGGGTCAGCTCCCGAAGCTCTTCAAGGCCGACCGGCTCGGCATGCTCATCCAGCGCTTCGTCTCTCCAGACATCAACCTCAGCCCGGAGCCGGTGCTCGACCTCAAGGGCGGAGCAGGACCCGGACTCCAACCTCGGCATGGGCTACGTCTTCGAGGAGCTCATCCGGCGCTTCAACGAAGAGAACAACGAAGAGGCCGGCGAGCACTTCACGCCGCGCGAGGTGGTGCGCCTCATGGCCAGCCTCCTCTTCGTCCCTATCAAGGACCAGATCACCGACGGCACCTGGCTGGTCTACGACTGCGCCTGCGGGACGGGCGGCATGCTCACCGAGGCCGACGGCATGCTCCACGAGCTCGCCGAGGCGCACCGCAAGAAGCTCTCGACGCACCTCTACGGCCAGGAGGTGAGCGACGAGACCTACGCCATCTGCAAGGCCGACCTGATGATCAAAGGGGAAGACGAGAAGAACATCCGATTCGCGTCGACCCTGAGCGACGACCAGTTCAAGCGGGTGGAGTTCGACTTCATGCTGGCCAATCCCCCGTACGGGAAGAGCTGGAAGGCCGACCTGGAGAAGCTGGGCAGCGGCGACGGCAAGAAGGGCGTGAGCGACCCGCGCTTCGTCGTCTCGCATGACGGCAACCCCGAGTTCTCGCTGGTGACCCGGTCGAGCGACGGTCAGCTGATGTTCCTGGTGAACATGCTGAGCAAGATGAAGGGGGCCGCGACGGGGCTCGGCAGCCGGGTGGCCACCATCCACAACGGCTCATCCATCATGACCGGCGACGCGGGCCAGGGCGAGAGCAACATCCGCCAGTGGATCATCGAGAATGACTGGCTCGAAGCCGTCATCGGGCTGCCCGAGAACCTCTTCTACAACACCGGCATCGCGACCTACATCTGGGTGCTCTCCAACCGGAAGCCCGCGCACCGCAAGGGCAAGGTGCAGCTCATCGACGCGACGCAGTGGTTCACGAAGCTGCGGCGCAACCTCGGGAAGAAGAACTGCGAGTTCTCGCCCGCGCAGATCGACCAGATCCTCGCGACCTTCGTGGACTTCAAGCCGGGCGAGCAGTCGAAGATCTTCGACAACCGCGAGTTCGGCTACTGGCAGATCACCGTCGAGCGACCGCTGCGGCTGCGGGTGGATCTCGGGAAGGAGAACCTCGACGCGCTGCGGAAGGCGTCCAACGGGGATGACGCGCTGATGGCCGTGACGGCGACGGTGGCGGCGAAGCTGGGAGCGGGGCCGCACCGGGACTTCAACGCCGTGCGGAAGTCCGTGGCGGCGGCAGCGAAGAAGGCGGGGACAAAGCTGACCGACAAGCGGTGGAAGCAGTGGCGCGCGAGCCTCACGACGGTCGACCCGACGGCGGATGCGGTGGTCTGGGTGGAGGACGACGGAACGCTGATCCGCGAGGCGGACCCGGAGCTGCGGGACCATGAGAATGTCCCGATGACGGACACCATCGAGGCGTACTTCGCGCGGGAGGTGCTGCCGCACGTGCCGGACGCGTGGATCGATGAGGAGAAGACGGTGAAGGGGTATGAGATCCCGTTCACGCGGCATTTCTACAAGTACCAGGCGCTCCGGTCGCTGGAGGACATCGCGAAGGAGCTGCTCGAACTGGAGAAGCGGAGCGACGGGCTGCTGGCGACCGTGCTGGGAGGGGTGGCGTGAACGCCCGCATCGCGTCAGATCCGGTGGACTCGTGGCTGGCAGACGCTCCGAGCCATTGGCCTCGCTCGCTTATCGGACACTTCACCGAGACGGTGAGCTTGCGCAATCGAGCTGAGCTACCGCTTCTTTCAGTAGTTCGAGACCTCGGAGTGATCGAGCGAAGTGAGCACCGCCGACAATCACAACGCGATTCCAGAAGAGCTCAGCAACTACAAGGTGGTGGCGGCCGGCCAGGCGGGCTTCAACAAGATGAATACGTGGCAGGGGTCACTCAGCGTGTCGTCCATCGATGGCATGGTGAGCCCGGAATACATCATTTGCCGACTGCACGGCGATCACCCCCCTCGCTTCATTCACTACCTCCTCCGCTCACATCACCACGTCCACGCATGGCGGCGAATTTCCTACGGTGTCCGTACGGACCAATGGGATATGCGATACGAGGACTTTAGAAGGGTCCCGGCATACTTGCCTCCTCGGTCCGAGCAAGACGCTATCGTCACCTTCCTCGACCAGAAGGAGCGCGAGATCTCGGAATACATCGCCACGAAGCAGCGGATGATCATCGTCGCTACAGAGCAACGCACTGCGCTGATCCATCGCTTCGCGACGCGCGGTCTCAATCGAACACAGGCTACAAGATGGCGACTCGCCGTGGCTTGGAAGGTTTCCCAAGACGTGGCGAGCCATGAAGAAAATAGCAGATCTGTCTAGCCATCATCGACTGCAAGAACCGCACTCCAACCATCGTCGAAGGAACGGACGCTTCGTTGTCGTTCGCACATCGAACGTGCGGGGATGGCATGTTGGACCTCTCGGAGCCCACCCTCACCGACGAGGCGAACTATCGCACATGGACCATGCGTGGTCCGCCCCGGCAGGGTGATGTGTTCTTCACACGAGAGGCGCCGGCCGGAGAAGCGTGTCTTGTGCCCGAGAACGACAATCTATGCATGGGCCAGCGGATGATGTACTTCCGCCCAGACCCCGCGGTTCTCGATCCGGAGTATTTGCTCTATACGATCCTCGGCCCAGTGGGTCAGCGATATGTTGATGTTCACTGCTTTGGCAGCACGGTGGGAAGCATCTCAAGTTGGGACAGGTCTATGACTTTCCTGTGCTGTAGTGCCCGATCGAAGAACAGCGCGAGATCGTGGCTCAGCTCAAAGCACGCCTTGACCCGCTCCTCGCCGCCGTTGCCACGTTCGAACGTGAGATCGCCGTGATGCAGGAGTACCGCACCGCCCTCATCGCGGACGTGGTCACCGGCCGCAAGACTCTCCGCGCCGCCGACCGGAGCGCCCCATGACACGCCGCCCACCGACGTCTCGGAGCTGGGCTTCGAGTCGCTGATCGTCGAGAGCCTCGTGACCGACGGGGCTACCTCGCGGGCACCCCGAAGGACTACGACCGCGCCCGCGCTCGACGTCACCCAGCTCCGCGCCTTCCTCGCCGCGACCCAGCCCGAGGCCCTGGCCGCGGCGGACCTCGACACCCCGCAGAGCCCCACGCGGGAGAAGTTTCTCTCGCGTATCCAATCGGAGATCACGAAGCGCGGCGTCATCGAGGTGCTGCGCAAGGGCATCGGGCACGGCCCCTCGACGTCTCCCTCTATTGCGGCGTCCTCTCCGGGGAACCTCAAGGCCGCCGAGCGCCACGCCGCCAACCGCTTCACCGTCACCCGACAGGTGCACTTCAGCGCCGACGCGGCGCACCGCTCGCTCGACCTGGTGATCTTCGTCAACGGACTCCCGATCGCCACCTTCGAGCTGAAGAACAGGTTCACCAACCAGACGCTCGCGCACGCCATCAGCCAGTACAAGAACGACCGCGACCCCAACGAGCTGATCTTCCAGCGCGGTCGCTGCGCGGTGCACTTCGCGGTGGACGACACCCAGGTCGCCATGTGCGCCGAGCTCCGCGGACCGCAGAGCTGGTTTCTCCCATTCAACAAGGGATTCAACGACGGCGCGGGCAACCCCCGAACCCGCGGGCATCGCCACGGACTACCCTCTGGAAGTCGGTGCTCCCGCGCGCGAGCCTCGCCGACATCATCGAGAACTTCGCCCAGATCATCGAGGAGGAGGGCGAGAACGGGAAGAAGAAGCGCAAGGTGGTCTTCCCCCGCTACCACCAGCTGGAGGTGGTGCGCAGGCTGTTGGCCGACGCACGCGCGAAGGGGGTGGGGCAGCGCTACCTGATCCAGCACTCGGCGGGATCGGGCAAGAGCAACTCCATCACCTGGCTGGCGCATCAGCTCATCGAGGTGCGACACGGCGACAAGGCCTTGTTTGATTCGATCCTGGTGGTGACCGACCGCCGGGTGCTCGACAAGCAGCTCCGGGACAACCTCCGCCGCTTCATGCACGAGGCCTCGGCGGTGGGCGCGGCGCTGCGCTCTGGGGATCTCAAGAAGTTCTTGCAGGAGGGCAAGAAGGTCATCGTGACGACGGTGCAGAAGTTTCCCTTCGTGCTCGAAGAGATGGCCGAGGAGCACAATGGCAGGCGCTTCGCGATCGTGATCGACGAGGCGCACTCCAGCCAGGGCGGGAAAGCATCGACGGCGATGCACGTCGCCCTGGGCGACCCGACCGCGCAGAAAGCGAAAACCAAAGGCGGAGACGGGCGAAGGGGCAGAGTCGGACGAGAGCGACACCGAGGACAAGGTCAACGCCATCATCGAGTCGCGCCGGCAACTCAAGAACGGGAGCTATTTCGCGTTCACCGCGACCCCGAAGAAGAAGACCCTGCGGCTGTTCGGTGAGAAGGTCAGCGACGGCCCCGAGCCGGATTACCGGCCCTTCCACAGCTACACGATGAAGCAGGCCATCCAGGAGGGGTTTATCCTGGACGTGCTGCGGACCTACACGCCGGTGGACAGCTACCGGCTGGTGAAGACGATCGAGGACGACCCGGCCTTCGACGTCAACCGCGCGCACAAGAAGCTGCGGAAGTTCGTGGAGGACAAGCCGGAGGCGATCGCGAGGAAGGCCGAGGTGATGATCGACCACTTCCTCGAACGGGTGATCGCGGCGAAGAAGATCGGCGGGCAGGCGAGGGCGATGGTGGTCTCGTCGGGCATCGCGCGGGCCATCGAGTACAAGCTGGCCTTCGACGCCTACCTCGCAAAGATCAAGAGCCCATTCAAGTCCATCGTGGCCTTCTCGGGCGAGCACGAGGTGGGAGGGAAGCATGTCGACGAGGCTGCCATGAACGGCTTCCCCAGCGCGGACATCCCGGAGCGCTTCAAGAGCGAGCCGTACCGCTTCCTGATCGTGGCGGACAAGTACCAGACGGGCTTCGACGAGCCGCTGCTGCACACGATGTACGTCGACAAGCCTCTGGGGGGACCGAAGGCGGTGCAGACGCTGTCGCGGCTCAACCGCGCGCACCCCAAGAAGGACGACTGCTTCGTTCTGGACTTCGTCAATGACGAGAAGACCATCCAGGAGTCGTTCGCGGACTACTACCGGACGACGATCCTGTCGGGAGAGACCGACCCGAACAAGCTCCATGACCTGAAGGCGGAGCTCGACGCCTGGCAGGTGTACGAACAGGCTGACGTGGAGACCCTGGTGGCGCTGTTTCTCGGAGGAGCGAGCCGCGAGAAGCTCGACGCCATCGTGGACGCCTGCGTGCCTGCGTACCTCGCCCTCGACGAGGACGGCCAGGTGGGGTTCAAGGGAAACGCGAAGGCCTTCGTTCGGACCTACGAGTTTCTCGCGACGGTTCTGCCGTACGGCAACACGGGCTGGGAGAAGCTCACCATCTTCCTGAACTTCCTGCTGCCCAAGCTCCCGGCGCCGAAAGAGGAGGATCTCGCCAAGGGGATTCTCGACACCATCGACATGGAGACGTACCGCATCGAGGTGCGCGCGCAGCTCGCGGTGAAGCTGCCCGACGCGGACGGGATTCTCGTCCCGGACTCGGCCGGTGCGGCGGGGTTCAAGAAGGACGCGGAGGTCGAGAGGCTGTCGGTGATCGTGCAGCGCTTCAACGAGCTCTTCGCCAACATCCCCTTCGAGGACCGCGACCTCATCGCCAGGGTGATCGCGGTCGAGCTCCCGCAGAAGGTCGCCGCCGACCCGGCGGTGCAGGCGGCGATCAAGAACTCCGACCCGCAGAACGCCCGCATCGAGTGCGACAAGGCCCTGGAGCAGGCGGTGCTCGACCTGCTGACGGACCACACGGAGCTGTTCAAGCAGTTCTCGGACAACCCGAGCTTCAAGCGCTTCGTCTCCGACGCGGTGTTCTCGCAGACATACAAGGCAGCGTGAGCGGCGCGGCGCCGGGCGATGGGGTATCAGAGTCAGTAGGATCGGTGACGTGAGCGCGAGATGAACATCGAGCCGTTGTTTGAAGTGCCCACCGACCTCCTCGACGGGCTGCGCGAGCCCGGGGCGGCGGTGCGGCCGTCGGCGATGATCGACGTCGCGCTCGGGGCGCTCGGAGCGGGAGCGCTGTACGTCCAGGTTCCGGCGGACATGGACCGGAGCGCGTACATCGTCACGACGCTCGCTCGCCAGTGCGGCCCGGAGGCGCTCGCCGCCGTGTCAGCATCACTCGACGCCTCGACCTCGTCGGCGGCATGGTGCGACGCGTTGGCCCGGCACATGGACGCTCGCTCCGTGCTCATCGAACTTCCCACGCACGAGCGCCTTCCTGGTCCTGGGGTGCTGTCGGAGGTTCTCCAGGAGCCGTGGCCCTGGGAGCAACCCGGCCTCCGCGGGCACTCGCTCGTGATCAAGACGGGAGTCGCCCGAGGCGCTCACCCGTTGCGTCCGCGCCCCGACCGCCGCTGGGCGTCTGACGTGCTGTGGCATGGGGTCGAGCGCGACCCGGACCGCTACCTCCTCGCGGTCGCGTGGTCCCTCTGTCTGGACGGCTCGCCTCCGCCCGAGGCACTCCGCGACTCCGCTCTATTCGCGGAGCGATTGCTGGGCGGGCTTCCCGAGGAACTCCAAGAGCTGATCGGCCTGTTGCAGGTGCACGGTCGCCCGATCGCGATGAACCACCTACGTGCCCTGGGCCTCGTGCAGCCGGGCCTCCTCGACGAGGCCATCGAGTGTCACCTCGTCAACCGCCGACGCGATCAGGTGGTGCTCCCGTTGCCGTTCGCGACGTTGAACAACAGCCCCGCTTCCGTCGGCTCGATCCGCCACCGCCGTTGGGCCGAGGCCTTCGAGGGCTTCTCGCGTGGGGCGCACGCGGACATCGACCAGCCCACGGCCCTCATCGAGGCGCACCGACACTTCGCGGCGGTGCCCGATCCCCCGAAGGCGATCGCCCTGGCCCGGTACGGAGGGGGCGTGCTGCTGTCGATGGCGCTGGATCAGTCGCGGAGCGGCGATCACGGCGGAGCGGCGATCACCTATGAGCACGTCCAGCGGATGCTCGCGCCGGTCCCCGGAGTTGATCGACAGCTACGTGCCTATGTGGAGCACTACCTCCACTACAACCGATATCGCGCCCCGACGCCGCTGGAGCCGCTCGACGACACTCTCGTCGCCTATCGCAACGCCGCGACGGCGTGGCCGGAGAACGTCCTCTTCGCGGCTCGTCTCATCCGGGCGTTGTTCATCGCGGAGCGGGAGGAGGAGGCGCTGGTTCGCCTGCGTCGCGCCTGGGCGCAATCCGTCGACGACGAGGGCAGCGCGAAGTACCTGCTCCATCGCTCGGTCTGGCGGTTGATGTCACGCGGTCACCTGATCGCAGCCCTGGTGGTGTGGTCCAACGCGCCTTCCGCGCTCGCTCTCCAGGGGTTGCATGAGGGACGACTGCTCTCGCAGCTCGATCGGGGGTGGACGTCGCAGCGCTTGTGGGCGCCGGGTGTTCCCGCGGTCACGCTCACCGCGATGGGGAGGTGTTCGCTCCGCTACCACGACGATGGAACGTGGCTCGCCAGCGTCGACGCCACGCAGCGGGGCGGCAATCGTCCGCTCGATGCCTGGACCGCCGTCGTGCGCGCGGTGCGCTTCGAACAGCTCGCCCATCGTTGGCAGACAGAGACCAGGCACCTCTCATCGAGAGCCGAGAAGTTCAAGCATCTTGCCTACGCCGAGATCCTGGCGATGGGCGCGGACGTCGTCCCGGAGATCCTCCGGTGGCTAGTGGAGGGTCGGCGGGGGCACTGGGACACGGCGTTGAAGCAGCTCACTGGCGCTCAACCGACTCTCCCGGAGGGCGAGGTGACCCTGTCGCAGGTGCACGCGGCCTGGGTCGAGTGGGGGCGAGCCTCAGGCCTCATCGACCGCGGAGACCGCCGTGACGTCTCGTGAGTTCGACCCATCGTGGTGCTCCTTCGCTCCGAGGCTCTCTCCCGCCACCTGCGAAGCGCACAGCGACCCGACGGAGGACTACAACTGCCTCGCGTTCGCTGCGAACGACCAGGGTCGGTGGTGGGAGCCGTACGTCGTCCCGCCGACGATCCCGGGCGTCTACTGGCCAACCGCTGTCGAACCAGACAACACCGTGAGCGCCTGGAGCGCGGCGCTGGCGACGGTCGGATTCGCTCCTTGCGCCGATGACTCGTGCGACCCCGCCCTGGTCAAGGTCGCGCTCTTCGCGATCGGTGAGACCGCGACCCACGCCGCGAGACAGCTCCTCGACGGTCGCTGGGTAAGCAAGCTCGGAGACGAGGCGGATGTCATCCACACTCGCGCCAGCGATGTCGGCGGTGGAGGCTATGGAGAGCCGGTGTGTCTGCTCGCCCGGCCTCGCCTCCCCGTTGATCCGTAGGCCCGCTCTGATCACACCCGCTGGAGCAGCAGCATCACCGCCCACGCCCCCGCGAGGTCGGCCACCCACCGCCGCGCCCGCGACCCATCCAGCCCCGCGCGACGCACCGCCCACGCCGCCCCGAGCGAGAGCGCCACGAAGGCCACCTGCCCCAGCTCCACGCCCGCGTTGAAGGACACCAGCGCCGCCGCCGTCGCCCCTCCCGGCAGGCCGATGTCCCGCAGCGCGCTCGCGAAGCCGAGCCCGTGCAGCAGCCCGAAGCCCGCGGCCATCCACCATGCGCCCTTCGGCGCCGGGCGACCGCGCGCCACCTCCAGCGCCAGCAGCAGCACGCTCAGCGCCACGCAGGCCTCCACCGGCCTCGACGGGATGCGCACCGCCTCCGTCGCCGCCAGCGCCAGCGTCACCGAGTGGCCCACGGTGAAGCCCGTCACGGCCAGGAGGATGCCTCGGAGGGAGGAGATCCAGAGCGCGAGGCAGGCCACGAAGGCCAGGTGGTCGAGGCCCTCGGCGATGTGCGCCGCGCCCATGCGAAGGTACGACCACGCCACCGCTGACGTGCGCGCCCTCGGCGCAACCACGAAGCGCCGCTGGTGGTCGTCGAGCCTCGCCTCGGCGAGCGTGCCGTCCGCGAGTCGCGCCCGCACGATGAGCTGCACCTCCGAGCCCTCCAGGCCGCGCGCCGTCATCGCCGCGCCGCGCAGCCCGCGAGGGCAGCGCCACTCCCCGGTGGACTCCGAGGCGTCGCTGCCCAGGCGCTCGGTCATCGGCGCAGAGAGGGCGCATCCGGCGGGCGGAGGCAGCGTGACGGAGTGGCCCTGCTGCTCGGTTCCGGAGACGCGGAGGGACACGGAGACGCAGCCGTCGCCCCGCTCGGTGAGCTCGATGAGCCCGAGCGCCAGCGGGTGCCCCAGCGCCATCGACGGGAGCAGCGTGAGCAGGAGGAAGAGGAGGACGCCCCGCCTCACTCCCGCACCACCCTGTACCCGCCCAGCAGCGCCCTCGTCGCGGCCTCCACCCGGCGCGTGCGCTCGGCCTCCCGCCACTCTCTCGCCACCGACTCGCGCGCCTCCTCGAAGGGCGCCACGGCCCCCTCGCGCCTCGACCTCACCCTCACCAGGTGCTGCCCCAGCGCGCTCGCGACCGGACCGCTCCACGGCCCCACGGGCAGCGCCTCCACCGCCGCCGCGAAGGCCTCGCCGAAGACCCCCGCGAGCTCCGACGAGGTCGCGTCCGCGAAGCGCTCTCCCCGCAGGAAGGGGTCCCCCGGAGCGCCGCTCGACAGCGACCGCGCGGCGTCGGCGGAGGCGCGGGCCCCCCGTCGGTCGACCGA
Organism: Deltaproteobacteria bacterium; assembly: GCA_016704445.1. Classification (GTDB taxonomy): domain Bacteria; phylum Myxococcota_A; class Polyangia; order Polyangiales; genus SCUS01. The sequence continues at coordinate 39,428 of JADJAE010000070.1, read as the reverse complement.
GAAGAAGCGGTGCTCCAGGTCGATGCGCGAGCTCGTGCGGTAGCGCTCACGGTGGGCCTCGTACCACGACCGCAGCGCCGCCTCGGAGGGCGGCCCCGGCTCGGCCTCCGCTTCGAGCAGGTAGGTCTCCTTCTGCACCAGCCGGCGCCGGATGATCCCGTCGCCGCGGTCGAGCCCTCGCGCCAGGGCGCTGCGGTAGAGCACCTCGTCGCGCACGTGCTCCGCCAGCCTGGCCTCGAACTCCGCCTCCCCGGGCTCCCTGCCCCGCTCCCTCCACAGGCCAGCGCGCAGCCCGGCGACGAAGTCCCTCGACAGGACGATGTCCCGGCCGCTCGGGGCGGGCGCCCGGGTCGCGGTGCGCCATCGGTCGAGCGCGAAGAGCGCCGCGCCCAGCACCGCGAAGCGCACCAGCGGGTGAGCCCTCCACACCCGGATCGCCGCGGTTTCCCTTCGCTCCTGCACCGGCGCGCACGCTATGGTGCCCCGGCCGTGTCCGACAAGTGGATCGCGCTCTCCGTGTCGGTCGCGCTCGCCGCGTGCGAGTCCACCACCCCCTCGGTGACCGACGCGGGCGCGGCCGATGTCGCCGGCGGGGATGTCTCGAGGGTGCTGGTGCGCCCCGACACCCACGTCGCGTGCAGGCGTCGCAACCCGCTGCGGGAGCCCTTCTTCGGCGACCTCCACGTGCACACCGGGCTCTCCTTCGACGCCGCGAGCTGGGGCACCCGAGCCCGCCCCTCGGACGCCTACCGCTTCGCCCGCGGAGAGAGCGTGGGCCTCGCCCCCTACGACGCCGAGGGCCGCGCCACCCGCACCGCGCGCCTCACCCGCCCGCTCGACTTCACCGCGGTCACCGACCACTCGGAGTTTCTCGCGGAGACCGACCTCTGCACCACCGCCGGATCGGCCCTCTACGACACCCGCACCTGCCGCGAGCAGCGAGAGACCCGCCTCGTGGCCGCCACCGACTACGCGCTGCCCCTCTCGTCCCGCATGCCCGCGCGCCCCGCCATCTGCCGCAACGAGAACGCCGAGCTCTGCGCCGCGAGGCTACGCACCGTCTGGGAGGAGACCCAGCAGGCCGCCGAGGAGGCCTACGACCGCAGCGACGAGTGCCGCTTCACCAGCTTCGTCGGCTACGAGTGGACCGGCTCACCCGGCGCCAACAACCTCCACCGCAACATCATCTTCCGCAACGCCAGCGTCCCCCGATCGCCCACCAGCTACATCGAGGCCCCGACGCCCGACCAGCTCTGGCGCGCCCTCGACCGCGACTGCCTCGCCACCGGGACGCCCTGCGACGCGCTCGCCATCCCGCACAACAGCAACCAGTCCGCGGGGCTGATGTTCGCGCTGACCACCGAGGACGGCCGCCCCTACGACGCCGCCTTCGCGGCACGACGCGCCCGGCTCGAACCCCTGGTCGAGATCTATCAGCACAAGGGCTCGTCGGAGTGCATCCCCGGCGCCGCGAGCCTGCTCGCCAGCGAGGACGAGGCGTGCCGCTTCGAGCAGCTCACGGGCGTCCCCTGCGTGGCCCCCGGCAACCCGGTCGGGTGCACCCCGCTCTGCTCGGTGGCGGGCGGCTTCGGGCTCGCCGGAGCCTGCATCGAACCCGCGGACTTCGTTCGCCCCGCCCTGCGCCGGGGGCTCGCGGAGTACCTGCGCATCGGGGCCGATCCCTTCCACCTGGGGTTCATCGCGAGCACCGACACCCACAACGCCACGCCGGGCCTGGTGGAGGAGGACTCGTGGCCCGGGCACGCCGCGCGAGGCGACGACACCGCCGAGGGAAGGCTCACCCCGGAGGGCATGGGGCGGCCCATCACGATCAGGCTCAACAGCCCAGGAGGGCTCGCGGTGCTCTGGGCCGAGGAGAACACCCGGGACTCCCTCTTCGGGGCGATGCGCCGACGAGAGGCCTACGCCACCAGCGGAACGCGCGTGGTGGTGCGCTTCTTCGGCGGATGGTCGCTCCCGGAGGGCCTCTGCGACGCGAGAGACCTGGCGGAGCAGGGCTATGCACTGGGGGTTCCGATGGGCTCCGACCTGCCGGCGAGGCCGGGCGGGTCAGGGGCGCCGGCCTTCGTGGTGAGCGCGCTGAGAGACGCCATGGGGTCGCCGCTGCAGCGCATCGAGATCGTGAAGGGCTGGGCCGACGCGAGCGGCACCCACGAGCGGGTCTACCGCGTGGACGGCGAGGCCTCCGGGGCCACCGTCGACCCGGCGACCTGCGCCGCCAGAGGGACCCCGGGCGCGGCTACGCGCTGCGGCGTGTGGAGGGATCCGGACTTCGATCCGGCGGCGGCGGCGTTCTGGTACGCGAGGGTGTTGGAAGACCCGACGTGCCGCTGGAGCCGACGGCTCTGCAACGAGCTGCGCGTCGACTGCGCCAGGGTGCCTCGGGGGTCGCCGCTGGTGGCCTGCTGCGACGGCTCGCTGCCCGACACGGTGCAGGAGCGCGCCTGGACCTCGCCGATCTGGTACCTGCCGCCGCGCTGAGCCGAGGCTACGGCCTCACGAGGGCCCCGGGCCGCTGCGCGTCCTTGCGCTCGTGCGCCAGACGCCGGGTCGCCAGCCGCTGCGCCGCGCGCCCCACCTTCCGGGCGGCCTCGTCGATGGCGGTATAGAGGTCGTCCGTGGTCGCCTCGGCGACCGCCGAGCGGTGATGCCCCAGCGTCGCCACCACGCGGCACCGCTTGTCGATGCCGCCTCGATCGCCGTTCACGTCGCTCAGCCAGACCTGCACCCGGGTGACGCTCCCAGCCACCGGCCCCAGCGCCATTCCCACATGATCACCCACCCGCTGCTCAAGCGCCTCCGTCAGCGCGAAACCGATCGTCCTCGTATCCAGGTTCATGGTTCGTGGCCTCCGTTTCAAAGCCAATCATGGGCACCCCAGGCACTTAGACCATGACAAAGTTTCTACGACACCCATAGGTTTTGCCTATGGGACGGCCACGATGAACTTCAACTACCACCACCTCCATTACTTCTGGGTCGTGGCCCGCAAGGGCAGCATCGTGGCCGCCGCCGCCGAGCTGCACGTGTCCCAACCCACGATCAGCCTCCAGCTCAAGGAGCTCGAGCGCTCGCTCGACCGCAAGCTCCTCGAGCGCTCCGGTCGCAGCCTCACGCTCACCGCCGCCGGGCACGTCGTCTACAGCTACGCCCAGGAGATCTTCTCCCTCGGCCAGGCGCTCGTCGACGCCGTCGAGCACCAGCCCGCCGAGCGGGCGCTGCGGCTCTCCGTGGGCATCGTCGACGCGCTCCCCAAGTCCGTGGTGTACCGGCTGCTCGCTCCGGCGCTTCGCCTGCCTCAGCCGGTGAGGCTGATCTGCCGTGAAGACAAGGGAGAGCGGCTGCTCGAAGACCTCGCGGCGCGGCGCTTCGACGTGGTGCTCAGCGACAGCCCCATGGGCACGGCGATGCACCTCCGCGGCTACCACCACCTGCTCGGCGAGTCGGGCGTCACCTTCTTCGCCACCGCGGCGCTGGCCGAGCGCTACCGCCGGGGCTTCCCCCGCTCGCTCGACGGCGCGCCGATGCTGCTCCCCACCGAGCACACCGCGATGCGCCGCTCGCTCAACCTCTGGTTCGAGTCGCTGCGCATCCACCCCGTGGTGGTGGCCGAGTTCGACGACGGCGCCACCATGGCCTCCTTCGGGCGCGCCGGCGTGGGGGTCTTCCCCGCCCCCTCGGTGGTCGCCGAGGAGGTCTGCCAGGAGCACGCCGTGGCCGTCGTCGGGCGCTCCGAGAAGCTGCGAGAGCGCTTCTACGCCATCACCACCGAGGCCCAGCTCCAGCACCCCGGCGTCGCGGCCATCCGGGAGGCCGAGCTCTTCTCGTGACCCCGTGGGCGGCCTTCTTCGAGCACCGGGGCTGTTACGCTTTCGTACGTCGCCATGCGCGCCACACTCCTCGCCCTCGGGTTGATCCCGCTCGCCTGCTCCCGCTCCCCTCGCGCGGCGCCGAGGGCGTCGCTCGTCGACCACCCCGCCGTCCGCGCCCCGTCTACCGCCGGGGAGGCGACGCTGCCGCCGCCCTTCCACACGCCCTCCGCGCGCAACCCCGCCGAGGAGGTCGATCGCCCCGCTGGGACCGCCCCCCGCGTCGCTGGAGGGCTGCGCGTGACCCGCTGGGCGCAGGGCTTCCAGAACGCGCGCTCGATGGCCCTCGCGCCCGACGGCTCGGTCTTCGTCAGCGAGGCGGGCGCGGGGCGGGTGACGGTGCTGCGCGACGACGACCACGACGGCGTCGCCGATGGGCGCAGGGAGGTCTTCGCTCGCGACCTCGAGCTGCCCTTCGGGCTCGCGTTTCACCCTGACGGGTGGCTCTACGTGGGGTGCACCAACCGCCTGGTGCGCTTCCGCGTCGCGGCGGGGCAGCACCTGCCCACGGGCGGCCCGGTGGAGCTCATCGCCCTCCCCGGCCGTGGCTATCGCCAGCACTGGACCCGCAGCGTGGCCCTGAGCGCCGACGGGACCTCGACGTCGAGCACGTGGGGAGGGTGATCCGCGCCTGACGAGGGCGCACCCGATGCGATCGCGACCCCCGTCGCGGAAGGTTTCCGTCGAAAAACGAAAGAACGGCGGCCGCGGACGGCACTCTGGGGAGGTCAGTGGCCTGAACGGCGGTCGTTCTTGTCTTATCGGGCGGTCGACGGGGTTGAGCGGGGGTCGTTCTCGCGTCAGGCGGTCGGCGTCGGTCCGACCGGCGGATCTTCCTCTTCGGTCTACGTGACGCCCGAGCGACGCGCCGAGGGGCGGGTTCGAGGCGCTTGACGAGCTTCTTCACGTCGACGGAGGCGCCGTCGTCGACGGGCGTGAGGGTGTACGAGTCGAGGGCGGTGAGGACGTTGGTGGCGAAGCGCACCAGCGGTGTCCGGCGAGCGGGGCGTGTCGCCCTTCGAAGCCCAGCGACGAACTCCAGGCCTCTTCGCTGCTACCTGACATCAGTCAAGTGCCGCCAGAACGCACTTTTTACCGTCGGGTGCGGTCTCGATCCGCGCGGGGTGCAGCGCTTCGTCCGGCTCATCGTAGCGACCGCACAAGAGAGGTGTGGTGTGATGATCAAACGGCATGGCTGGATAGCGCTGGTGGCGCTGGGAGCGACCGTAGGCTGCAACGACTCGTCGGGTACCGGCCAGACGCGCGCGGCGACGATCAGCGACGGTGCGCACGGAGGCGTCGAGGGGTTCTACTTTCTGCCGCCGATGGTGGCCGAGCCGAGGGTGCGAGGCGTCTTCGAGGCGCGGCTCCGACCCCTGGTGCGCATCGATCAGGTGAGCGGATCGAGCGCGTCGGTCGTCCGCACGGTGGCCGCCTTCACCATGGACACGGGGCCCGGCGGCGAGACGCTGCGCGTCGCGAACTCGGGCGCTCACTACCTGGTCAACTGGCACACGCCCAATTTCGATGTCGACCCCTCGCAGACCTACCGAATCCGGGTGCTCATGCCGCAGCGCGGGGCGTGCCTCGTCGGCAGCGCCGTCGCCGCCAACGGGTCCGCCCCCGGCGGCTGTGAGCTCGGCTTCGCGGACGTCGACCTCGTGGGCCGCGGGAGCGAGCTGCGCAACGTCGACAGCCAGCAGTACGTGGCCCTGCTCGACGGGCAGACGCTGCCTATCAAGTTCCGCATCGAGCGCGGCCTCGTCGACCGCGATGGCGACGACCGCTTCGACTACGACGACAACTGCCCCACGAGCGCGAACGCCGACCAGCGCGACACCGACGGCGACGGCGTCGGCGACGAGTGCGAGTGCGCGGGCGTCGTCTGCCGCAAGCGCGACCAGTGCCACGTTGCGGGCGTCTGCCAGCCCGAGACGGGGGCGTGCACCGACCCCGTGGCGCCGGAGGGCTCCGCCTGCGACGACGCCAACGCCTGCACCCGCAGCGACAGCTGCTCCGCCGGCGCGTGCGTCGGCGCGAACCCCGTGACCTGCACCGCGAGCGACCAGTGCCACGTCGCGGGCGTGTGCGACCCCGCGTCGGGCGCGTGCTCCAACCCCAGCGCTGCCGACGACACCGCCTGCGACGACGCCAACGCCTGCACCCGCAGCGACAGCTGCTCCGCCGGCGCGTGCGTCGGCGCGAACCCCGTGACCTGCGCCGCGAGCGACCAGTGTCACGTCGCGGGCGCGTGCGACCCCGCGTCGGGCGCGTGCTCCAACCCCAGCGCTGCCGACGACACCGCCTGCGACGACGGCGACCCCGGCACCGATCTCTCGTCGTGCCGCGCCGGAGCGTGCGAGGGGACCCTCGCGTCGCAGCCCCTCGGCGGCGTCACGTTTGGCCCCGACAGCGGCGTCGCCACGCGCGCCATCGACGACGACGACTACTCGTACATCGCCCTCGGCCCCGGCGGCATGGAGTGCCTCGACGCGAGCGACCCCGCCGCGCCCCGGCGCGTCGGCGGCTGGACGCCGCCCTTCAGCGCCGACTGCACCGACCTGGTGAAGGTCGGCGACCTCGTCTACCTCGCGTGCGGCGAGGCAGGCATGGTGTGCCTCGACGTCTCCGATCCGGCGAGCCCCACCTACCTCTACAGCTTCACGCTGCCCGAGGGGCCGGCGGTCAGCTGCGCGCGCCTCGACAACGCCCTCTATGTGGGCGCGGGCAACGAGGTGTTCATCTATGACCTCACGGACCCCCGCGCGGTGCCCTCGCGGAGAGGCTCCCTCGGCGCGGGGTCAGCCACGCCCGTCATCCGCGTGTACGTCGACGGCCGAAGGATCTACTGCATCTATCGCTCGGGCCGCCTCGTGGCCTCAAGTGGAGCTGGCGGAGGCGGCGCGTTCTCGCCGAGCCTCCTGGGCGCGTGGTCGGGCCCCAACGAGGCCACCGACCTCGTGGTGCAGAACGGAATCGGGTACTGCACCTACAACGGCGCGGGGCTGCGCATCGTCGACCTGCGCGACCCGACCGCCCCGGAGCTCCTCTGGACCGACGGGGGCTCCGCCGCCCTCGGCGTCGCCGTGCGCGGCACCACCCTCGCGTGCATCTACGGCAACCGTCGCTACCGCACCTGCTCGGTGGCCAATCCCCGCGCGCCCTACTTCCTCACGGACAGCTTCGCTGACACGGTGCCCACGCTCGTCGCCATCACCCGCCGCGGCTACGCGTGGTGCGGCTACGGCCGTCGCGCGACGCTGCTCGATATCCCGCCGTACGTGGTCGCCGCGTCGCCCTGCGACGGCCGCGCGGGCCACTGCGGCGAAGGGAACGTGAGCGTCTTCTTCTCGCAGCCCCTCGACGCCGCGACGGTCAACAGCGCCTCCGTGCGCGTGCTCGACGGAGCCTCCGTCGCCCCCGGCGCGGTGTCGCTCAGCGGCACCGTCGCGGCCTTCGCGCCCGCTCCCGCGCTGCCCGATGGGGTCTACGGCCTCGCGGTGGCCTCGACCGTCCGCAGCGCACGCGGCACCCGCTTCGCGCCGCCCTCGGGCTGGCGCTCGACCTTCCGCGTGACGCCCGTGTGCGCGCGCTTCGAGAGCGTCCCGGCGTCGGTGACCTCGGGGGCCTCGGGGAGCTTCTCCTGGCGCGTCCGCGGCGGCGCTGCGGTGAGCGCCACGGGCATGCTGGTGAGCACCTCGCCCGACCCGGTCTTCGACCCGCAGCAGATCACCGACAACCTCACCGGCGCGCCGGGCCTGTTCACCCAGAGCTGGACGGCCCCCGCGGTCGATCGTTCGGCGACGTACTACTTCGTCGCCGACGCCGCGGTCGACGGCGCCACCTACCACAGCGCCGTCGCCGCCGTGACGGTCAACCCCGCGCCGACCCCGTCGGCCGCGTGGACGGCGCCCCCCGCGCCGGGCTTCGCGGGGGCGGCCCGTCCCCTCGCGTGGACGCTCTCGAACGTGACCGACGTGACCCAGACCTTCGTGCGCTGGGGCACCGCTCCGTCGCCCGCGTACGCGAGCTCGTCGGCGCAGACCGCGACGCGCAGCGCGCCCGGGCCGTCGGGTTTCATGGACTCGATCACGCTCCCGTCGGTGAGCGCGCCGACGACGTACTACGCGGCCATCGTGGCCGTGGTGAACGGCGGCGCCCGCACCGTCGTGTCGCCCGCCGTGAGCTTCACCGTCGCGCCGGCGTGCGCGCCGGGCACGGCGGACTGCGACGGCGGCTTCGCCAACGGCTGCGAGGCGTCGCTCTCGACGTCCGCGAACTGTGGCGCGTGCGGTCGCGCGTGCGCCGCGGGGCAGACCTGCACCGCGGGGGCGTGCGTGAGCGCGACGCCCTCGCCCGAGGTGCTCGTCGGGTCTCAGTCCATGGTCATCGACGTGGCCTCCGACGGCGACTTCATCTATTGGAGCAGCCGGGGACTGTCCGGCGGATCGATCTGGCGCGCACGCGCGGATGGCACCGGCGCGACGGTGCTCGCGACGGGCCAGGGGAGCACGGTCTCGGGCGTCGAGGTCGATGGCGCGTACGTGTACTGGGCGACCTTCGGCGGGGGGACCGTCGCGCGTTGCCCGAAGACCGGAGGCCCCGTGACGGTGCTCGCATCCGGCCAGAACAGCCCCACGGCGGTAGGCCTCTGGGGCGACAACGTCTACTGGTCGAGCTTCACCGGCGGGACCATCACGCGACAGTCGCTCAGCACCGGCGCGAGGAGCGTGATCGCGACGGGCCTGCCCATCCGCCTCGGCGGCCTCAGCACCGACGGCACGTACCTCTACATGGCCGCGGGTGAGGGCGGCGGAGCGGGTCAAGGCGTGGTCTCGCGCGTGCCGCTTGCTGGCGGCGCGGCCACGACGATCGCCACGGGCGGGAGCTACTCGTGGGCGACCGCCATCGACGCGCAGTACATCTACTGGGCCAACGCCGGTAACAATACCGTGATGCGCATGCCCCTGGCGGGCGGGACGCCCACGGTCGCCGCGACGGTTCCGGGCGGCAACGCCGAGGGCGTCGGCGTCGACGACCGCTACATCTACTGGGCGGACTACAACAACGGTCGCATCGGCCGCACGGCCAAGCCCTCCATGGTGTGCCGCATCGGCCGCGCCGACTGCGACGGCGACGCCTCCAACGGCTGCGAGGTCGACCTCGCGACCTCGGCTTCGAACTGCGGCGCGTGCGGCGCCGCCTGCGGCCCGGGCTCATCGTGCGTCGCGGGCGCGTGCGCGCCCACCTGCCCGGCGGGGCAGACGCTGTGCGGCGGCGCGTGCGTCGACCCGCTGCGCGACTCGCGCAACTGCGGCGCGTGCGGAGCCACCTGTGAGGCGGGCTACTCCTGCGCTGAAGGCAGGTGCGCGAGCAACGTCGTAGCGGCGCTCCCGGCGATCGGGAGCGGCCCCACCGGCATCGCGTCCGACGGCGCCAGGATCTACTGGACGAACCAGGCCGGGGGCACCGTCATGAGCGCCAACCGTGACGGCACCGGCGCCGTGGTGCTGGCCTCGGGCTACTCGCTCCCCTCCCAGCTCGACGTCCGCGGGGGATGGGTCTACTTCACCGTCTACGGAGCGGGCACGGTCAACCGCGTCTCGACCTCGGGCGGTCCGGTGTCCGTGATCGCGACGGGCGAGGGCGGCGGCGCGAGCATCGCCGCGATCGACGACCATCTCTATTGGACGATCTTCAACGGCGACACTGGCACCGTGCGACGCATGCCCATCGCGGGCGGCGCGGTGACCACCGTAGCCTCGGGGCTGCCCGGTCGCCTGGGCGGCATCGGACACGACGCGACCTCGCTCTACCTCACGAGCGCCAACACGAACAGCGTCTACGCCATGCCGATCGGCGGCGGCGCCCTGACGACGCTCGCGACGGGGCAGAGCTACCCCGTGCAGGCGCAGGTCGACGGGTCGTGGCTCTACTGGGCCAACGGCGGGGCCAGCACGATCGCGCGCAGGTCGCTCTCGGGCGGCGCGGCGACCGTGATCGCGTCGAGCGCGGGGTACACCGACGGCGTCTGCGTCGACGCCGACTGGGTGTTCTTCACCAACTACTCGACCAACCGAATCTACCGCTTGCCCAAGTCGTCGCTGCCGCGCTGAGCTGTCAGGGCACCTCGTCGATCACCGTCACCGCGCGCTCGTCGCTACCCACCAGCACCCTCACCATCGTCGCGTCGGGTCGCTCGATCCGCACGCCGAACCTGAAGCGTCGCCCCACCACGTCGGGAGGGCGCACCCCGTCGGCGAGGATCACCAGCTCCCCGTAGCTCGACTCGTAGAGATCTCCCACCGCGGTGAGCCCGCGGCGCTCCTGACGGCGCACGGTCTCGTTCGCGAAGTTGACCGGCGCCCCTCCGCCCTCGGGGATCAACGCGAAGGTGAGGTACACGTCGGGCGTGATCCCCCGCAGCCGCACGCGGCCGTAGACGTGCCATCCCCCCTGCGGCCCCATCACCAGCTCCACGCGCCCCCCCGCGCGAGGGAGAGCCTCGAAGCGGTCTCGCCCCGTCCCGAGCTCCACGGGCCCCGCGCTCTCGCGCGCGTCGATCGCGTCGGTCGCGTCGACGGGCGCGCCCCCGTCGATCACGGCCTCGTCCCGGCGGGGCGCGTCGACGAGCGCGTCCGTCCGCGGAAGCGCATCTCGCGCAATGTCGACGGTGGCGTCCCAGGGCGTGCTCGCCCCGTCGTCGCAGGCCGACGACAGCGCGGCGAGCCACACCCATGCGCGAGGGCGGAGGGCGCTTCGTTGCATCTCGGTGACCGTGCTCACGCCGCGATCGTACCGCGCGATCGCGCCCGTCGATCACGCCGCGGCGTCGACGCTCGCGAAGCCTCAACTCACGCGCTCGGTAACAGCCTTGGAACCCCGTCCTGCCGGTCGCGCGCAGGTGCTGCTACGCGCGCAGACCGAACGCGAGCGCCTCTCCCACGGTCAGACCTCGGCTTCGCACGCAGCGTCTTCGCAGCACGACTTGCCCTGGAGAGCCTCGACGCCCTCCTTCGCGATGATCGGCACCATGACGAGCGCGGCCACGGGGTCTGCCCACCACCAACCCACGAGCGCGTTCAGCGCGAGCCCGACGAGCAGGATCGCCGAGAGCCAGGTGCAGAGCTCGGTCTGCTTCGCGTCCGCGTGGAGCGCCGCGCTCTTGAGCTGCCGCGCGACCCGCCGCTTGGCGCGCGTGAGGAGCGGCATCGCGACGAGCGAGGCGGCCGCGAGCACGATGCCCGGCACGCTCTCCTCGGGCGCCTCGTGGCGGAGCAGGCTCTTGCCGGCGTCGAACGCGACGTAGAGCGCGAGGAGGACGAAGCTCGCCCCCACGATCCGGAGCGCCGTACGCTCTGCCTCCTCCCGGCGCTCGGCGTCGACGCCGGGCCGCAGCCGCCACAGGAGCGCGAGCCCGGAGATGACCTCGATCGCGCTGTCGAAGCCGAAGCCGAAGAGCGCGATGGACCCCGCGGCGAGGCCCGACGCGACCGCGATCACGCCCTCCAGGCTGTTGTACCCGACGGTCAGGTACTCGAGCGCGCGGCCGCGCCGCAGAAGGTCCGAGCGACCGGCCTCAGGGCGGACGGGGGATGCGGGCGTCGGGCTGCCCGCGCAGGCGTTGCCCTCGCAACACGGTTGCGTCTTCAAAGGGGTGGGGTAGGTTGGAGACATATGAAGGGGGATTCATACGTTAGGGCTTCGACCCGCCGGCCGCAAGCGAAGCGCGCCCGCGCTGACGCGTGCGGGGAGGTCTGCGACGTCGAGGTCATCCAGGCGGACGCGGTGAAGGTGGCGCGCGCGGCGCTCCCTTCGGCTGCCGAGGGGGAGAGGCTCGTCGGCCTCTTCGCGGCCTTCGCGAACGCGACGCGCCTTGCGCTCCTCGTGGCGCTCCGCTCCGCGCTCGGGCGGGAGCGACCGGAACTCTGCGTCTGCGACCTCGTCGCGATCACGGGGGCGTCGCAGTCGATGGTGAGCCACCAGCTCAGCGTGCTCCGGCAGCTGGGGCTCGCCACGCCGCGCCGCGAGGGACGCCTCATCTACTACCGCCTCGCCCCGGGGCCGCTCGCCGAGCTCCTCGACGACGCCCTGGCCCTGGCGCGTGGGAGGCAACCGTGAGCACCGCGTCTTCAGGCGCGCCCGACCCGGTGGATGGCTTGTCCCCCACTGGAGGCCCTTGCCGCGTGCTTGAGCGTGATCAAGTCGCAGGGGGGTCCTGGATCACTCGGGCCCAACGGATTCGCAGGCACCGGGAGAGGCCTCTTCGCCCGAATACGACATTTACGGGAGCAGGCTCAGGAATCCGTGCGAGTAGCCGTTTTGGTAGGTGATGGACCCTCGCGGAACCCGCTTGCAGATCATCTTCCTTGCGAGCCTCGCTCCGATGGCGCTCCTGGCGGCGGCGTTTGGGCTCGGCACCTTCACGGTCCTTCGGCAGGTTCACGCGGATCTCGACCAGGTCGCCTCGGCAGTGGCCCAGAGCCACGCGGAGCGCGCCGTCATCGCGAGCTTTGCCGCTCGCGCGACCGTGCGCTGGCTGACCGGCCTCGGCTTGTTCTGGGTGGTCGGCTCGGCGACCCTCGTCATCCAGGTCCTGGCGTACCGCCGGTTCTCGCGGCGCATCACTCGCGCCGCCGCGCGCGCCCAGCGCATTCTCACCGGGGAAGAAGAGGTCGACGTTCGCGATCTACCCATCCGAGATCCGCTCGATCGTCTCGAGCAGAAGCTCGAGGAGCTGGGCGGCGAGATCCGCGAGCGCAGGCGGCGGCTCGAATCCGAGACACGGCACCAGCAGCTCGGCGCGCAGATCCAGCAGGCCCTCGCGATGAGCGAGTCGGAGGCCGAGGTGCTGGCCGTGACCGAGCGCGTGCTCGAACGCGGCGTCGCAACGGCGCGGGGCTCTCTGCTCCTCGCCGATTCCAGCCGCGCGCACATGCACACCATCATCTCGCCGTCCGACCCCTGCGGCGTGTGCCCCGTCGAGTCTCCGTCTCGTTGTCCTGCCGTACGCGCCGGCCGCACCGTGATCTATCCGTCGTCGAGCGACCTCGACGCGTGTCCGCGTCTTCAAGGACGCCCCGGCGGACCGTGCTCCGCCGCGTGCGTTCCCGTCACGATCATGGGTCACGCCGTGGGCGTCTTGCACGTCGTCGGGGAAGACGGCGCGCCGCCTGTCTCCGAGCTCTTGCCGCTCGAGGTCTTGACGCGCCACCTCGGCGTCCGAATCGGCATGATTCGCACGCTCGAGACCGCGCAGCTGCAGGCCGAGCGCGATCCGCTCACCGGGCTCTTGAACCGCCGCACCCTCACGGCGCGGGTGACCGAGATCATGGCGGCCGGCAGGACGTTCTCGTTCGCGATGCTCGATCTCGATCACTTCAAGCGCTTGAATGACACGGCCGGCCACGAGGTCGGCGACCAGGCGCTGCGTCGCTTCGCTCAGGTGATCACCAGGACTCTGCGCCCGACGGATGTGATCGCGCGCTATGGTGGCGAGGAGTTCGCGGCCGTGCTGCCCGACTGCAACGAGCAGAACGCTCTCGTCGCGCTCGACCGCGTGCGTCAGGCGCTCGCTGCGTCGTGTGCGCGCGCCCTGGGGCCGACGTTCACCGTGAGCGTGGGCGTCGCGACCTCGGTCCATGGCGACATGTCGATCGACGATTTGATCCTCAACGCCGATCGCGCGATGTACGAGGCGAAGCGCGCGGGGCGTGATCGCGTCGTGATCGCGGGTTGCGGTGCGCCTGCGCCCGTGGTGGTTGCGGACGCTTCGCCCGTGGCGAGGCTCACGCTGGCGCCCGCGGCAGATCGCGCGAGAGAGCCGGGCTGACGACAGGCCCGCGTGAAACCCCGGGGGGGGGGGCATAGGCGCTTATGGGACGGCGGCGAGGTTCAGCGGCTCTTCGTGGCCCTGCGGTCGCTACGGCGCCCAGAGTCCCGCGAGGCCGAGCTCCACCGCGTCGAAGGGCTCCGCGCGCACCACGGCGTCGCCGCGGAAGGTCGCCACCAGCAGCCACCCCAGGTCGTGGCGGCGCAGCACCTCGACGCTGCGCAGCGTCGGGGACACCAGCCAGACGTGCGCGACGCCCTCGCGGCGGTAGACGTCCAGCTTGCGGCCGCGGTCGACCTCCTCGGTCGAGGGGGAGAGCACCTCGCAGCACCAGTCCGGCGCGAGGGTCGCCGCGGCGTCGTCCATGAAGCCCGCGGGCGCCCTCTCGCGCCGCCACCCGGCAAGGTCGGGCACTACGACGTCAGGCCGCGGCCCGAGGTGAAGCTCCGGCTCGACGAGGATGATCCACCCGCCCGGGTCACCCTCGCCCGGGTCGTCGAAGCCGACGAGCTTCCCGACCAGGCGGGTCGCCCCGCGAGCGTGCCGCAGTCGCGGCCGTGGCATGAGCGACAGCTCCCCGTCGATGATCTCCGCCACGAGGTGCTCCGGGGCGTTGCGGTAGCCCGCCACCACCTCGGGCGCGAGGTTGGGAAAGTCCGGGTCGAGGGTGCGAGCATCGTCGCCAGACATGCCCGCACGTTAGCCCAACCGGCGCGCCGCCGCTGGCGTGCCCTCCACGACCACGACGGGCTCCGACGCCACCAGCAGGAAGGGCTGCACGTCCATCTTCCAGATCGCCTCCACGCGGTCGAGGGCGGCGCCGATCCCCGATAGATCCACCGGCGCCCAGCGCTCCGTACCCAGCGTGACCCGCGCGAGCCCGACGCCCGTGCGCACGACCCGGACGGCCGTGCGCACGACCCGGACGGCCGTGCGCACGACCCGGACGGCCGTGCGCACGACCCGGACGGCCGTGCGCGCCGTCAGTAGAAGCCCTCGCGCCGCGCGTACCGCTCGGCCCGCTCGGCGTCGTAGGTCGCGGCGTCGACCTGGTCGCCCTGCAGCGCGCGGAGGATCTGGCCGTTGCTCGGAAGCTCGGCGCGGTCGATGTACCCGGTCGGGTCCCAGAGCTGCGAGCGGAGGAAGGCCTTGGAGCACTGCGTGTAGGCGGCCTCGATGTCGACCAGGATGCCGAGCCGCGGGACCTTCCCCTCGACGGCGCACGGCGCGAGGAGCCCGGCGTCGGTGGTGAGCGTCGCGCGGCCGTTGACGCGGAAGGTGTCGCTCACCCCGGGGATCACGAAGAGCAGGCCCACGTAGGGGTTCTGGAGGATGTTGCGGAGGGAGTCGGCGAGGCGGTTGCCGGGCCGCTCGGGCACCAGCAGCGTGACGTCGTCGAGGATGCGGACGAAGCCCCGGGGGTCGCCGCGGGGGCTCACGTCGCAGCGACCGTCGGCGTCGGCGGTCGCGAGGCAGAGGAAGGGGGAGCGCTCGATGAAGGGCCGGGTGAAGGCGTTCAGCCGATCGGAGAGCTTGGCCCGCACGAGCGCGGTGGGTTCGCCGAGGAGCTCGCGGAGCGCGGCCTCGGACCCGATGGTGGCGGCGGTGAGGCGGTGCGGGGGCATCGAAGGGAGTATCGGGAGCCCCGCGGGGCGCAGCAAGGCGCAGGGAGGCGACGCCCCTGAGGGCTGATGGTTGACCTCATCTTGGGGAGCGACCGCGACGCCAGCCCAATGCGCCTCACCGTCGCGAAGCGACGGGGCTACCGCGACGCCAGCTCAATGCGTCCTAGTACCTTTCCACATGGGACTTGAAGGGTTGGGTGGCCGAGGACTCCGTGCGCGGCGAGAGAAGAACCGCAAGGGCGCAAAGGGCCGCAAAGGAGGAGGAGATCGTCGGGCCCTGAAGGGGCGACGCGGCGAAGAACGCGAGCGTCCCACGGCCCATGCCTTCGAGCCCTTGCGACCGTTGCGCCCTTGCGGTTCTTCTCTCACCGCGCACGGAGCGCGACCGTCTCAACCCTTCAGATCCCCTGTGGAAAGGTACTAGGACGCATTGAGCTGGCGTCGCGGTAGCCCCGTCGCTTCGCGACGGTGAGGCGCATTGGGCTGGCGTCGCGGTCGCTCCCCAAGATGAGGTCAACCATCAGCCCTGAGGGAGGGGTTCGGGTCCTCGATGACGTCGGGGTCGCCCGGCGCAGGGAGGCGACACGGGCGGATCGCGCCGCGGCGCAGCGGGGAGTGTAGCCTCCTGCACATGGTCCGCGTCGAGCCCACCGTCACCCGCGAGGGCGCGATCACGCTGGTGCGCCAGTTCGCGCCCACCGACCGGGTGACCCGCTCGCCCGCGGGGCGGCGCTGCGCGCTCGCCGTCGACGACGGCGCGTGGGTGATCGACCTCGACGAGGCCCGCGTCGTGACCTGGATCCCGCTGCCCTCGGGCGGCCGGTGCGAGGCGATGACCGACGAGGACACCCTCGTCGCGCTCGACCCCTCCGGCACGCTGCGCGCCTTCGCGCTCCCCGACGGCGGCTGCGTCGCGGAGCTTCCGCTCCCCGGCGCGTGGGCCCTCGCCGGCCACACCCCGGAGACGCTGCTCCTCTGGGGCGAGGCGGTGCTGCGGGTGGGCGACGACGGCCGCGTGCGCTGCGCCTCGGGGGCCACCCTCTGCCATGCGGTCGACCTGCGCTCCGGGCGGCGCGTCGCGGCCGTCGATGGCGAGCGCTTCGCCGCGGCGCTCTCGACCTTCGTCGACGAGCTCGCGCGGCTCCCGACCAGCGCGGAGGAGCTCGTCCCCTGGGGGGTCCTCTCGCCCGACGGCGACCGCGTCGCGCTGTCCTTCGAGACCCCCGCCCGGCAGCCGCGGCGGTGGTCGGTCGGCGACCTCGACGAGGCCTCCTGGTCCCACGCCTTCACCTTCGACCTCCAGGCCCCCGAGGACACCCTCGCCCGCTGGGCCGCGCCGCTGGAGGGGTGGACCCTGGGCTGGCGCTCGCCCGACACGCTCGCGGGCTACCTCGGCGTCGCCACCGGCCCGCCGCCCTACCGCGCCATGCCCTTCGCGCGGAGGCGGGTGCACCGCGACGGGCGGGTGATCACCTGGCGCCCCGACGACACCGACCTGCTCCTCGCGCCGGGCGCCTCTGCCAACGGCCTCGACCTCGACGACGGGCGCTTCGTCGCCTGGGTGGCCTCGGCCCGCGCCGCGCACGCCTTCCTCTGGGACCCCGCGACGGGCGCGAGCGAGGCCCTCGACCTGCTGGCCAGCCTCGACCGCGCCGCGCTGCACCCCGGCGCGCCCGTGGGGGTAGGCTGCTCGACCGACGGCGCCTTCGTCCTCGCGCTCCCTCGGCCCGACGGCGGCGCTACGATCACCCGCGACGGCATACCCACCGCCGAGACTCCGGCGCGCCTCGGCCCGCCCGACCAGCTCCGCGTCGACGGCCCCTGCGTCGAGCTCTCGTGGACCCCGCAGCCCCCCGCGCCCTGGCACCGGGGATTCATCCGGTAGCGCGCCGGGGCGTCGAGGGTTCAGTGCCGCGTGGCGACGAGGTTGGCGACGACGAGGCCCGCGACGACCAGCGCCACCACGACGGCCACCACCGTGTTGACCTTCCGGGCGTGCGCGGCGTTCGCGCGCAGGGCCTCGTCGCGCATCGCGAAGACCCCGTGCTTGAGCCGATGCCGGGCGACGGCTCCCGCGTCGACGTGGTCCGAGAGCAGCACCGCCGCGCCGCAGAACGAGCAGGCGAGCTGGACGCTCCCGTCGTCGGGCACGGCGTTGACGCCGCCGCAGCGACCGCACGCGACCCCGTCGGCGAGCAGGCGTCGCCAGGCCTCGTTGCCGGCCACCTGGCGGGCCATGTCGAGCTCGAGGCGCTCCTTGTCGGAGACGTAGGCGTTGACCTGTTGCACGGCGTGGCAGCCCGGACAGGTGAACTGGTTCTGGTAGAGGTCGAGCGGAACCTCCACCGGCCCGGCAGCGCCACGGCGGCCTTCACGTGCCCGAGCAGCGCGTCGGCCGAGACGGCGGCCACCCCCGCGTGGTCGGAGTGCGAAGGTCGTCGGGCAGCGGGGTGCTCGCCCCGCACCGTGAACACGTAACCCCTCTCTGGCTCGTCATGTCGATGGGCACGGCGACGGCAGAGCAACGGCGGCGGCAGGTTTCCTCCGAAGATCTCCGCCGACTTGCGCGTACCATTGGTCCGCGCGGGATCCATGGGCGTCGTCCAGGCATCGGTCGGCCCTCCCCTGCGAAACTGCTCTTCAGGAGGACTCAACCCCGATGAAAAACCGCACCAGCTCCCTTGTTCTCGCCTGCGCCGCCGCGAGCGCGCTCGCCCTGCACGCCGACGACGCCAGCGCTCAGTTCTACGGCGGCGTGCAGGTGGGCGTGCAGGCCCAGCCCACGTACGTCCAGCAGCAGCCCACGTACGTCCAGCAGCAGCCCCAGTACGTCCAGCAGCAGCCCCAGTACGTCCAGCAAAGGCCCGTGCGCATGGGGCGCCTGCGCTACGGCTTCGACCTGGGCGCCGGGTATATGTTCGCGGGCGGCCTGCGCGGCGCTTCCATCGTCGGCTCGTTCAGGCTCGGCGGACAGCTCAACGACCAGCTCGCGATCTACTACCAGGGCACGCTCCCCATCGGCTTCGCGGCCGGCACCCTCGGCGGCGTCGAGACCAGCGGCGCCACGGTCGTCTACGGCAGCGGACTCATGGGCGAGTGGCACTTCTCCGACCTGTTCAGCGCCGCCATCGGCCCGTCCGTCGACTACGCCGCGGGCGAGATCTGTTCGGGCTCCGCGCGCCTGAACTGCGTCGGCGGCGTCGGGGCCTACTTCGGCATCCAGGCGCGCCTCAACCTCACCCTCGTCGCCGCCTCCTCCGGCCAGGACACCCGGCGCTACGGCTTCCGCATCGGCGTGAGCAGCCACACCAGCTTCATCGGGTCGGGGGTGTTCCAGTTCCTCGACCTGCACCTCGGCTACGAGTGGTTCTGAGCCTCCGCGGTCGGCGGGGGCGTCTCCGTGGGACACGCTCCCGCCGTGGCCGCGCGCCTCGGCCTCGCCGCGAAGGGCCCTTCGACCCCATGACGTCGAGCGCGCGACGGGTCCACACGGTGCGTTACCCGGAGACCGATCACATGCCCAATGAGGTCATCGAAGCTGCATTCGCGACGATGGATCGCGAGCGTATTCCCGTGTCGGGCCGCCTTGAACAGGCCACCCTGGGCGATCTACGTGCTTGTCTTGGTGACTTCGGGCTGGCGCTGGCATACGCGGCACTGTTCAGCCCGGAGATCCGGATGGAGGGCGCTTGCCCGGTGGGGACGTTCGCATCCGAGAAGGAAGAGATGCCTCTCGACTGTGTTCATGTCGATCTCCTTCATCACGATGCGGCCGCAGATCGTGATCCCGCGGTCTTCCGGGCGTTGGGAGAAGCGCTCGCTCAATCATGGACCTTCCGTCTCATCGAAGCGCACATTCCTGGGCGCTTCAGCTATCGCGACGATGAGGGCTTCGATGTGGCATACGAACCGGTCTGACAACGGCGCCCCAGGAGAAGGCAAGTGTCACCACGGAAGGCCAGCGCATCACCTCGCAGAACCGCTGCGGACACGACAGAGGCCGTCGACGCCTTCATGGTGTCCCTGGATCACCCCTTCAAGACAGAGATGGAGGCCGTCCGCAGGATCATCCTCGGCGTCCATCCCTCCATCGCCGAGGAATCAAGTGGAACGCGCCGAGCTTCCGTACGGTCGAGTACTTCGCGACCTTCCACCTCCGGGAGAAGGTTGGCTTCAGCGTCATCCTGCACCTGGGCGCCAGGGCGAGATACGGCGCCCCGCCTGTCATCGCAGACCCGACCGGGTTGCTTCGGTGGCTCGGGAAGGACCGGGCGATCGTGCGCTTCGCCGAGCCCGCCGACATCGAGTCACAGAGAGCGGCCTTCGCCGCGGTCGTGACGCAGTGGATCGCCTTCGTGTAGGAGCTCGCCGCAGGAGGGCGACGAGGGCGAGCGCGCTCGTCAGCGGGTCAGGTCGTCGGCCGCCGGGTCGCTCGCCCTGCGGGCGTAGCGGTCGAAGAAGAGCCGCTGGGCGAGCGCAAACGACCCGTGGATGCGAGGGAGCGTGAACCACCCCGACGCGCCCGAGAGGCCGACCCGCAGCGCGTCGGCGTCGGCGTCGACCGCGGTGATGGCCTCCCAGGCGATCCAGTCATGGCGCTCCCCAGGTGCCTGGCGGAAGTGGGACGTGTCCGGTGTTCCGACCGGCTCGCGTTCGTCGACGAGGCGAAACCCGTGACGCGAGAGCGCAAGGCTCTTCGTGCCTCGCTCCTTGAAGCGGTCGAGGAGCGTTCGAGCCCCCGCGAAGGTGAGCCCCAGCCCGGCGAGGAAGACCGGAAACGGCGCAGAGCCTGCCTGTAGCGCGATGGGCACGGCGATCGCCAGCACGCACCCGGCGAGCCCCGCGAGGAGCATCGCGAGCCCCGGTCGCAGGCTCGAACGCCCGTGCGGGAGGAGCACGGTCTCGCCGCTCGCCATCGCGGCCTCGGCCCGGGCCGCCAGGCGTGCGACCGCCGGGTCGGCCAGCCGCGAGACCTCGCTGTAGGGGTGATGGCTCACCCGCAGCGAGCGCCCGTCGGTGAAGACCAGCTCGGCGGCCGCGGAGCCCGTCGGCCCACGATCCCGGAGCCCGCGAACCCGATAGCGCCGCACCGAGCGAATCGCGTCGAGGCTGTAGCGCTCGCGCCCGAAGAGCGTGCGTCGCTCGTAGCCGCCGCTCACCACCGCGACGCCCCGGCGCGAGAAGAATGCGAACGACGCGACCGCGAGGGCGACCACCCCGATCGCTGCGACGCTTCCCTCCGAGCGATCGACGATCGACGCGAGCGGGAGCGTGACCAGCAGGTGAACCAGCAGCAGCCACGACGCCCCGAAGCGGGGCACGAACACGTCACCAGAGCCGGAGGTCAGCATCGCCGATGGAGCATCGCAACGGCCGCGGCCGCGGGGCAAGGTCGGACCGCCGCGCTCCGTCAAGATGGACATGTAACGGGCTCAACATGGACCGCGAGGCCGTCGCCCCGCCCCACAGACCCCCTCACACCACCTGCAGCCCGAGGCCTCGCACCAGGTCGGCCGCCTGCGCCGAGGAGATCACCGCCCCGCGCAGGGCGCCGCACGCCAGCGGCGTGAGCACCCCAGGTCGCACCGCCGCAGGTCGGCCCCGGCGAAGCGCGCGTCGACCATCCTCGCGTCGCGCAGCCGGCATCCCTCCAGCACGGCGTCGCGCAGGTCGGCCCCCGAAAGGTTCGCCTCCGACAGGTCGACGTGACGCAGCGTCTGCTTGTGAAGCGACACCCCGCGCAGGTCGGCCGCCACCAGGTGGCAGTCGGCGAAGCGCGTGTCGCGCATCTTCGCCTTGGAGAAGCTCGCGCCCGTGAGCCGCGTGCTCTTGAACGACGCCTCGAGAGCGACGCCCCGGAGAAGTCCGCGCCGATGAGCGAGCAGCGCTCGAAGCGCGCCCTCGTCGCCACCGCCTTCACCGCCTGGAACTTCACCGCCGTGACCCCCAACCACACCGTGTCCTCCAGCCGGGCCTCGCTGAAGTCCGCCTCGTCGAACACCCCTCCGTCGAAGGTCGCACCCGACAGGTCGCAGCCCTCCACGCTCACGTCGCGAAACACGCACCCGCGGAAGACGAAAAACCCCTCCGCGTCCTTCGGCAGCGCGCGCCGCAGGTCGAGCCCGGTGAAGTCCACCCCCACCACCTCGCGCGGCGCCCGGAGCAGCTCCGTGGCCCCGGCCAGCGTCACCGCGATCGTGTCGTCTACGCTCATCAGGGCGCCCCTCTACACCACGCGCCTCGCCCCTGACCAACGCCCGTCAAGCACCCCCCCGACGCCCCGTCGGCCCCCCGCTTGGACCTCTCCCCGGGTCCGCGTATAGGTTCCGCCCGCCGAGGAACCTGAAAACCATGAAGACGCCCTTACTCATCCTTCTTTGCTCGACCCTGGCGGTGGCCTGCACCCCCAACGCGGTCAACAACAACACCTTCCCCGACGTCCCGCCGGGCTCGGACGTTCCGGCCTCCGACGTCCCGCCGGGCATCGACCAGCCCGTCGTCCCCAGCGACACCCCGGTCAACCCCGATGACACCCCCGTCGTCCCCGGGGATTCCCCCTCGGCCGATGTTCCCTCGGCCGACGTCCCCCCGGCCGACGTGCCCATCACCCCCACGGCCTGCCGCTCCAGCCGCGACTGCGCCCGCGGCGTCTGCGACCGCGTCACCAGCGTCTGCGTCGAGTGCGTCTCCGCCGCGCAGTGCTCCGGCGCGACCCCCGTCTGCCAGGACCAACCGCTGCGTCGCCGCCGTCGCCTGCGCCTCGTCGCGCCAGTGCCCGGGCCAGGTCTGCGACGCCGCCGCGGGCCGCTGCGTCGACTGCGTCAGCAACCCCGACTGCTCCGGCACCAACGTCTGCGTCAGCAACAACTGCCTCCCCGCCCCGATGGCGTGCCGCTCGTCCCGGGAGTGCGGCCCCCTCGACCAGGTGTGCGACGCCTCCCGCGGCGTCTGCGTCGACTGCGTCGCCGACCCCGACTGCCCCATGGGCCAGTTCTGCACCACCGACCGCACCTGCGTGCCGCAGGTCTGCGTCCCCGGCACCCGCGAGTGCCTCAGCCTCCAGCGCCTCCGCGTCTGCAACGCCAACGGCAGCGGCTGGAACGAGTCCCCCTGCGGCTTCGGCGCTTCGTGCGTCGACGCGCGCTGCCAGGCCCAGATCTGCACCCCGGGCTCCACGAGCTGCGGCTCCATGACCCAGCGCCGCGTCTGCAACCCCGACGGCCTCGGGTACACCCCCACCGAGTGCGCCGCCATGGAGTCCTGCTCCGTCGGCACCTGCCGCTCTTGGAGCTGCACCCCGGCGCCACCACCTGCCAGTCGGCCTCGACCGTGAGCGTCTGCAACGCCGACGGCCTCGGCACCCGCGCCTCGTCCTGCCCCTCCGGGTCGAGCTGCACCGCAACCGCTGCTCGTCCTGGGTCTGCACCCCCGGCGTCTATGACTGCTCCTCCCCCACCGAGCGCCGCATCTGCAACAGCGACGGCCTCGGCTACGCCCCCGCGCCCTGCACCCTGCCCGCGCACGCGACGGCCACCACCTGCTCCGCCGGCTCCTGCGGCTTCACCTGCCAGGCGGGATGGGGCAACTGCGACGGCGCGGCCTCCAACGGCTGCGAGACCGACCTCACCACCAACCCCTCCTCCTGCGGAACCTGCGGCGTGGCGTGCCGCTCCGGCGTCGGGTCGGTCAGCTCCTGCGTGGCCGGAGCCTGCCAGGTGATGTGCAGCCCCAACTACGGCGACTGCGACGGCAACACCACCAACGGCTGCGAGTCGTTCACCGCCAGCGACGTGCGCAACTGCGGCGCCTGCGGCGCGGCCTGCGCCGCCCGGCCCAACAGCGTGGCCTCGTGCACCGTGGGCCGCTGCGGCTACGTCTGCCTGAGCGGCTACGGCGACTGCGACGGCAACCCGGCCAACGGCTGCGAGCGGGTGCTCGGCACCGACGCGGCGCACTGCGGCCGCTGCGACAACGCCTGCCCGACGGGGCCCAACGCCCAGGTGACCTGCTCCAGCGGGACGTGCACCTTCGCGTGCACCCCGGGCTTCTCCAACTGCGACGGGGTCAACGCCACGGGCTGCGAGGCGGTCACCTCCACGGACAACAACAACTGCGGCGGCTGCGGCGTGCGCTGCGCCCCGGCCAACGCCACCGGCGCCTGCGTGGCGAGCGCCTGCTCCCTGGTGGCGTGCAGCGCTGGCTTCGGCAACTGCGACGGCAGCACCTCCAACGGCTGCGAGACCAACCTCCAGACCAACCTCTCCAACTGCGGCACCTGCGGCACCATCTGCCCCGGCGCCGGAACCGCCGGCACCATGGTGACCTGCACCGCGGGCGTCTGCGGCTCGGCCTGCGTGACGGGCTACAGCGACTGCGACGCCAACGCCGCCAACGGCTGCGAGGCCAACCTCGCGGCGGACGCGCGCAACTGCGGCGCCTGCGGCAACGCGTGCCCGTCGGGGCAGAGCTGCGTGGCGCGGGCGTGCACCCTGGCGGCGCCGGGCTCGCTCATCCGGGGCCGCTACGGCTTCGGCGCGGCCACGGGCACCAACGGGCGCGTGTACGTCTTCGGCGGCTACAACGGCGCGTACCTCAACAGCCTGGAGGAGTACGACCCGGCCACCAACGTCTGGACCAACCGCGCCACGATGCCCAACGGCCCGTGGGCGGTGGCGGCCGCGCCGCTGGCGGACGGGCGCATCCTGTCGATCAGCGGGTCGTGTCGGGAGCTACACCTCCGCGGTCAACGCGTACAACCCGGCGACCAACACCTGGGCGGCGGTCGCGCCGGTGCTCTCCGCGCGCTACTACGCGGCGGCGGCGGGGCGCCGACGGAAGGGTCTACCTGTTCGGCGGACGCAACAGCGTGGGGATGGCGACCACGGCCGAGGCGTACAACCCGGCGACCAACACCTGGACGTCGGTGCGCGCGCCCACGACGGCGCGCATGGGGGCCGTCGCGGTCACCGCGCCGAACGGGCGGATCTACCTCTTCGGCGGATCGACCAGCACCAGCAGCACCACGGCGACCAGCACCGTGGAGATCTACGACCCGGTGGCCAACACCTGGTCGGCTGGTCCGGTGATGTCCCCTCGCGCGCCTACGCGGGCGGCGCGCCTCGGCACCGACGGGCGCATCTACCTCGCGGGCGGCTACACCGGCTCCAACTACCAGGCCACCGCGGTGGCGCTCGTGCCCGCCACCGGGATCTACGCCCCCATCGGGTCGCTCAACGTCTCTCACGGCTACACGCAGCTCGCGGCGCTCGGCGACGGACGCATCCTCGCCATCGCCGGCTCGAACACCTCCAGCATGTACCTGACCCGCGTGGAGGCCTACACCCCGGCCTCCGACGCCTGGCGCTGAGCGCCGCTCGCTCCCTCCTCCCTCCTCCCTCCTCCCTCCTCCCTCCTCCTCCCTCCTGCTGCGCGGATGACCCCTTCGCGGGTTGACGCCGCGCCGCGAGCTGCCATCCCATCGGCGGCTACGGAGGTCTCCCGATGTCGTCCCGTGCTCGCGGTGTGCTGTGCCTGATCTCGCTCTGGGGCTGCTCGGAGGGAGCGCCCTCGTCGAGCGCGCCAACGGACTCGGGAGCGTTGACCGACAGCGCCGCGGTGGCGGACGCGGGAGCGTTGACCGCGGACTCCGGTGAGCCCGCGGGGGACGGAGGGCCGGACACCCGGCCGCAGACGCTGACGCACCGGATGGGTCCGTGGATGGTGCCCGCGGGGGGAGAGCGCGCGGCGGACTGCGAGTCGTGGACGCTCCACAACGAGGAGCCCCTCTACCTGAGCACGGTGGAGATGACCGCGACGGCGGGGATGCACCACTCCAACTGGTTCTTCGTTCCGGACGACCGCTACGAGGGGCCTGACGGGACGTGGGCGTGCCGGTCGCGCAACTTCGACCAGGGGGTCGCGTCCTTCCTGGGCGGGGTGTTCTTCGCGCAGAGCACCCAGGTGCAGCGCGAGACGCAGCAGTTTCCGCCGGGCACGGCGGTGGTGATCCCTCCGCACTCCCGCATCATCGGCGCGCTGCACATGCTCAACGCGAGCGCGACGCCGCGGCAGATCGGCATCGACTTCAGCGTGCGCACCTCGCCCGCTCGGCGGTGCGCACCTGGCTCGCGCCCTTCTACCTGGAGTACGGTCCGCTGGAGATTCCTCCCCGGGGGGCGCTCGGAATTCACGGTGGAGTGCGCGCTCGACGAGAGGGCTCGCTCGCTCACCGGGTCACCCCTCGACATGCGCTTCTACTACGGCCTCGCGCACTACCACGAGCTGGGGAGCCTGATGCGGGTGACCGTGCTCGGCGGCGCGATGGACGGCCGCTCGCTCTACGAGACCGACGTGCGCCAGGGCGAGACCTGGGCGCGCACCATGGACCCGCCGGTGGACGTGAGCGGCGCCCGCGCGCTGCGGCTGACGTGCGCGTTCGACAACACCCGCTCGACCACCGTGCGCTACGGCATCGGCGACCAGGAGATGTGCATCTGGTTCGGCTTCACGGACAGCGCCTACCAGTGGGCCGGCCGCGCCACGCAGGCCGCCCGCCCGATGGTGCAGACGGAGGTGCGCGACGGCGTCTCCCGCAGCCTCGCCCCGTGCAACGAGCTGTTCAGCCTGCGCTCTCGCAGCGTGGGGGAGTGACCCGTGTAGAGTCGGCGCCCCCGCGGCCGTCGCCGCGGCCCCCCCTCTACCGATGACCACCCTCGACATCACCACCCTCTTCGCCCCGCTCTCCTTCACCGACTTCGTCAAGCGCCACTGGGAGCGCCGATCGCTCTACGCCCCGGGGCCGCGCGAGCGCTTCGACGGCCTCTTCGACCGGGAGCGCCTCCTCGACGTGGCCCGCCGCCCGAAGGGAGCGCACTCGGGCGACCCTCGGCGGCTGAAGGCGGGCTTCCGCGACCAGCGGGGCGAGCACGCGGAGCTTTCCATCACGGCCTCGCAGGTGGAGTCGCTGCTCGCCGCGAACATGACCGTCCAGGCCGAGTGGGTGCACGAGACCGACCCCGGCATCGCGGCCTTCGTCGACGACGTGCGCCGCTCGCTCGCGGTGCCCGTCGAGCTCGACGTGGCGGCCTTCCTCTCGCCCGTAGGATCAGGTTACGGGCTGCACTTCGACACCACCTCGATGTTCGTGCTCCAGCTCGCGGGCACCAAGCGCTGGCACTACGCGCCCACCCCGGCGGTGGCGCGCCCGGTGAGCAACGTGATCCCCGACGCCGCCGCGAGGGACGCCCGCATCCACGGCTACGACGAGTCCGCCCTCCTCGTGCAGGAACTCTCCCCCGGCGACGTCCTCTACCTCCCCGCCGGCGCCTGGCACCACGTGAAGGCCACCAGCGAGTCGCTCCACGTCTGCCTCACCCTCCGCCCGGTGAACGTGCTCGACCTCTCGCGGGACCTCCTCCTCGACGACCTTCTCTCCGAGGTCCGCGGCCGTTCGCTCCCCGAGCGCCCCGGTCCGCACCCCACCGACCCGACCGGACGGGCCCGCACCGAGGCCTGGTTCGCCGCGCGCCTCGACGCGCTCCGCAAGGCCGTCGAGCGCCTCACCCCCGCCGCCCTCGCCGACGCCTGGAGCGCGCAGTCCGAGGCGGAGAGCGACGAGGCCATGCCCGTGGGGCGAGACGATGTGCTCGCCCACGCGATGCCCGTGACGTGGCGGCGCGCGAAGAGCCCCGACGGCGACGAGCTGGTGCAGGTGATGGACGGCGACGCGGTGCTCGCCACCCTGTCGGCCGAGGCGGAGGGCTTCCTCGAAGGGCTCCGCGCGAGCGCCCGCTTCGCCGCGAAGGACGCCGCCGCGTGGGCCCCGGATCTCCCCTGGGACGACGCCGCGATGCTGCTGGGAGAGCTCGTCGCGCTGGGCGTGCTGCGCCGCGCCTGAGCGGGCGGCTAGTTGGCCGCCTGCGGCCGGCCGGCGTGGCCGGGCTCACCCCACCGGCAGCTTCAACCCCCGCAGCGCCCGCTTCAGGGCGGGCCACGCCGCGTCGCACCCGCAACAGTCGGGGAGTAGAGATCGTCGGCCCGCGGCCCGCGTTGGGGATATTCGGCATGGTCGACGAGCGTTGAGCGACCGTCGGAGGACAGGAGGCGATCACCCGACGACGCGGACGAATCGGGCGACCGCGCGAAGTCGATCGGTGGCGTCGACGACGATCGTCTCTGGCGGGTACGTGGGGTTGAGGGACGCGAGGGTCACCCAGGTTGTGCCGTCGTCTCGTTCGTCGTGAGCGGCGAGGCGCTTGACGAGGAAGCTTCCGCCGTCGTCGGGCGCGCTGGGCTCGCGAAGCTGCCAGAGCATCACCGCCCCTTCGCGCGTCGGCCCGGCGGACACGCGGAAGAGGACATACGCGCCGGAGGGGATGAGCGGCTCCATCGAGTCGCCGAAGACCTGGGCGACGAAGTGTGTTCCGGGGCCGGTGTCGTCGGTCAGGAGCCACCAGTTGTCGACGGTGACCGTGCGGGCATCGCGGACAAGTCCAGCCGCGGCGTCCAGGGCGATGACCGGAACAACGTGCGGCGGAACACCGCTGGGGCCCGTTGGGACCAATCCCGGAGAAGGTGCGGGGAGTAGAGAGTTCGGTGAGGTCGCGAGGGCGGCCGCGATCCGCTCGATGGTGCCGAGCGTGAGGTTCTGGCTGCCTCCTTCGATGCGCTGCAGGTTGCGTGTCGCCATGCCGAGGCGCTCGGCCAACACCTCCTGGCTCAATCGCCGAGCGGTCCGCGCTGCCGCGATGCGCCGCGCGACCTGCGGCGCCAACGGCTCATGCGCGGACCTGCGGGTCATACGCGCCGTGCTGACGCGCCGCGGGGGTGCCTAACGAATCCTGGCGGTCGGGCCTTGGATGCCGTTGTACGCCTCGGCGGCATCGAGCGACTCGCGCAGGGCGGGCTCGTGGGTGAGGAGCTGCGCGAGGTCGTCGGGTCCCATCAACAGCCGGACCTTCTCCCGCGCGGCGGGGAGGCGTCGCAGCGTGGCCTCGGTATCTCGGACCATCGCCCGCCAGTCGATCGCGAAGCCAGGTGGGCGAAGCAGCACGGACAGCGCCTCGGCGCAGTCGGCATCGAGCTCGAAGAGGCCACGCAGCATGGGGTGCGCGAGCAGGTCGCCCGCGAGGTGCAGATGGTCCAGCGCGCGCATCAACGCCAGGGTGTCGAGGCGCGCAGTCTCCAGACGTGAGCGAAGCGTCGGGGGCACGGCGGCGGGGAGTTTGCGAGACACGTCGCGAGTGTGCCGCAACCTGCGTCTCGGAGACCATCGCAGAGCGTCGTGCGCTCGGGCACCGTTACGTCGCGAGGGACGGACGACCCAGTCGATCCAGGTCCTCCCAACGGCCATTGAGGAGCAAGACGCGCAGCGCGAGCAGGTGCGTCGCCCCCCGCACGCTCCAACGCATCCCCGCTTGCCGAAGCCGCGCTTGCAGGACCTGTTTGTGCGCGCTCTCCACCGCCCCACTGCCGATGCCGTAGCCCAGGCGAAGGTACTGGTCGTACTGCATCCGGCTTGCGTTGGCGGTGTAGTAGGAGATGAGCTTCTCGAGCAGTTCGCGTGTCTCCTTTTGGCCGCACTGGAGGCCTCGGAGCTGCGTGATGACGTCGACCACCTTGCCCGCACGGAGATCAACGGCCAACGCGTGAGCCCAGTCGGCAGTCGCCTTGGAGTCCGCGCCGAAGTGGAGGCGTGCGAACTCCCACGCGCGTTCGACCGCGTGCCAGAAGTCGAGGATCTCGCAGCGGCGAGGGAACATGCTCGCGCGGTTCCAGATCCACTCGGCACCATCGCCGACGATCACGACGATCGTCCCCTCGCTCTTCCAGCCCAGTTCGCACATCGCGGACCACAGCCGCGCGAACAGCGTGTCGGCGTCGCCCAGGCAGGTCACCACCACGCGTCGCAACACGGAGCGTCGGCCCGGGGAGGTCTCGGTTCGCTCCGCGGGCAACATCAACACACCCGTCTTGACCTCCCGGAACTCGCTCGGCTGCGGGGTGGTCGTGCGCGCGGTTTCGGCCGCCGAGCCCGTGCGCTTCTTGCGCTTCTTGCGCTGCATTCCGAGCGCGGCGCCATCGGGTTCGAGCAGGACCACGTCGGGGGCCGACTCGGGCTCGGGGCAGGGTGTTCGAGCGTCATTGTGGTAGCGACACCGCGCCTGGTCGTGGGCCTCGTAGGCCGCGCCGAGGCGCTGCACCTCGCGCCACACCGCCATCGCATTCACCTCGAACCCGAGGAGGATCCACACCAACTGCGCCGCGAGCTCGTAGGGCACGACGACACCGAGCAACGCCATCAGTCGGGCGAGGCCTCCGCTGATGCGCCCGGACTCGATGCCGAGTCGATCGAAGAGCGGGCGAACCCGTGTCTTGCAGGGTTCACAACGAAACGTGTCGGCGCGAATCGTCAGCAGACCGCAGAGCGTGAGCTGGGTCGTGGAGGTCGAACCCCGTCGATGCATCGTCCTCCCGCAGCCCGCCTTCGGGCAGATCGGAGGCTGTCGCCGGAGCTGCTCCGTCTCCACCTCGACTCGCCGGCTCAGCTCGCCGAGCATCTGGGGACGGAAGTCCGCCACGACCTGACGCTCCATCTGCAGGAATCGCGGTGGCTCCGGCGGGAGGGTTGGGTGCTCGGGCACCGGACCGGGCTCGTGGGCCTTGGGCGTCTTCGAGCGGCGATGTCCCGCCGAGCGGACGGGCGCCGCTTCGCGCTGTGATCCTGGGTGCCGTTGCTTCACCCGGCGGGTGAACCGCATCGAGAGCTCTGGCGCATCCAGAATTCGAGCGCGCGCCGTCGTCAGCCCCTACCAGACTCCCGAACGCCAGGATCTGTTAGGCACCCCGCGCGCCGCGGCTGCGGTTGACACGATCGTATATGATCGTGTAGGGCAGCTCATCGATGGGTTTTCTTGGGGGATTGTGCGGAATTTCGGGCCGTCGATCTCGGGTGGGGCTGCCGACGCCTTCGCGGACGGTGCGCACCCCGGACATCGCATCGACCGCGGCCGTCCGCGGCAGCGCGGCGGGCTCGTGGCCATGGTCACGGCGGGGTGGTCATGACGGAAGGGGAGAGCGCCGTGCAGAACTCGATCGCATCTCAAATCGGGCAGATCCTGGAAGCGCGTCGCGCGCGTGTGCCTCGCGTAGAGCACCAGCTGGAGCAGCTCCGCGCGGTGGACCGTCACATCACACAACTGGAGGTGGCGCTCGACGAGTTCGTCGCGGTCGAGGGCGTTCCCGGCGATGTGAAGAGCGAGGTCTCGACGTTCCGCAACGCGTCTCATCGGGCCGCGGTTGCCCGCAGCGTCGAGGTCCTGCAGGCGGTGAAAGGCCGCATGAGCCGCGACGCGGTCAACATCGGTGTCAGCGGCCAGGCGCGAGTGGGCAAAAGCTCGCTCCTGCAGGGCATCTCGGGCCTCGGGGAGAGCCAGGTGCCGACGGGCTCGGGCGTGCCGGTGACGGCCGTACGAAGCCGCATCGTTCACTCGGCGCACGAGCGCGCCGTCGTGAAGCTGCGCTGCATTACAGACCTTCGCGCAGCAGGTGATCGCACCGCTGCACCATGCGCTCGAACGGGGTCCCGCGCCGGGCACGCTCGAGGACTTTCGTCGGCAGAAATACCCGACGGAGGGTGAGGTCTCGAAGAACGTGGAGCTGACCGGGAGGCTTCGCGCGATCCACCGCGCGCTCCCGAGCTACGAGGCGCTTCTCACGGGAGAGACGCGCATGGTCGCGCTCGCCGATCTCCGCTCGTACGTGGCATATCCCACCAACGAGGAGCAGAACGACCCAGGCTGTCGCCGAGTGTACCTGGCCGTCGAGGATGTTCGTATCGAGTGCCCCTTTCCGCGCCTCGACGCCGAGCGCATCGCGCTCGTCGATCTGCCCGGCCTGGGCGAGGCGTCGCCCTCGGCCGAGGATCACCACGTCCAGGGGCTGAAGCACGAAGTCGATCTGGTGCTGGTGGTGAAGCGGCCGGTGCAGGGCCTCGCGTTCTGGGGCGACAAGGACGTCAAGGCGCTCAACCTGCTCGACAAGGCGCGGGGCGCGATCAAGGTGCGCGGCGACTTCGTCCTGCTGGTGGTCAACGCGGCGCCGCACGACGCGCCCGAGCTGGTGCGGTCGCTCCGGGACGACATCCGGCGTCAGGTGAACGAGGGCATCGACGGCCGGCACTTCACGGTGCTGCACGGCGACGCGTGCAGTCCAGACGATCTGCGCGGCAAGATCCTCGGCCCCGCGCTGGAGCACCTGGCCCGGCGCCTCGGTGCGATGGATGACAACGTCTTCGACGACGCCATGGTGCTGTCGCGCAACCTCGCGGATGGCCTCGATCGCGCGCACGCCGATCTGAAGCGGGCGCTCGACCAGGTGCCCCAGGTGACTGGTCCCGAAGACGAGGTGTACAAGCGCGCCAACGCGCTGCGCGAAGACCTCGCAGTCGCCCTGCACGACGTGGTGCAGGATCTCTGGTCGACCGCCCGCGAGTCGTCGGTCGACTCGGCCTTCGTCGGCTGCGTCGAGCGGGTGTACCAGGACATCCTCGCGTGGATCGAAGGGGGCTTCGGTCGCGGCCAGGAGAAGTGGTGCTCCGAGGCCTACCGAAGCATGCGGACGAACAAGACCGTAGCGAAGTTTGCCGTCGACGAGCTCAACCACATCCGCGTCGAGATCGGTAAGCGCTTCTGTGAGATTGATGTGTTCTTCGACGCCGAGGTGCAGCGCCTCCAGGAAGCCGTCGGCCGCTGCTTCCTGTCGTCGGGCCTGGGTGGCCTCCTCGGCGACAAGCAGGGACGCGAGGCGCTGGAGGCGCTCAAGTCGACGCTCGCTGAGGTGCCCGGTGGCTGCGATGGGCTCCTCAGCGCCGTCGACGACCTGCTGCGACTGGAGATCCGCTACCGGGCTCAGCTGCACCCGCGCGTGCGTCGGGCGCTCGATCAGCTCACGTCATGGGCCGAAGACCCGGTCACCCACGGGCCGTCGGCGCAGTTGCTGGTTCCGGTGACCGACGCCGGGGCCGAACTCCTCTACCGCCGGGTGTGCGAGCTGGCCGAGCAGGGCGCCTACGAGGTGCAGAAGGCGCTCCTCGGTGAAGCCGCGATCCACCGGGCGATTCTTCACGCGGCCGCAGAGCAGTTCGATGACTCCGTGTGCCGCTCGCGAACCTCGGAGGACGAGCTCCGGCGCTTCGCCCGGGCGTACCGCCACGAGATCTGGCCAGAGGTCTTCCGCGACATCGACCTTCACAGCGCCCGGAGCGCGAAGATCCGTCGCGAACTCAACGGTCTGGCCGAGGGCGTGAAGGCCCTTCGAAGTGGAGGCGTGGCGTGAGCGAATCGCAGGATATTCAGTTTCGAGGGTGGCGATGCTCGGCCCGTCGCGGGTGGGCAAGACGTCGCTGCTCAACGCGGTCATCGAGAGAACGGCAAGGAGGCCCTCGCTGGCTCCGGCGTGACGCTCGCCCCGACTGACGACACGCGGCAGGTCATCCTGGACAACCTGGCGGAGATCCGGGGCAACCTCTCGGCGGGTGAGTTCTCGCCGAACTCACTGGGCGGCGTCGATCGTCGTTTGTACAACATCTCATTGCTCGTGGGTCGGTCACAGCTCCCCTTCGCGATTCAGGACTATCCCGGCGGTTGGATGGCGAGGATTCTGAGGAGTGGAGGGAGTGCGAGGACTGGTGCCGGGCCTCGTCGACGCTGCTCGTGCCGATTGACTCCATCGTCGCGATGGAGGCCGTTCTGCCAGAGCACAAGGGCGCCGCGAATCGTATCCTGTGCATTCAGCAGGTCGCCGACGTCGCGCTCGTCTGTGGGCGCAACAGCGGGTCTCCGAGGCAGCGCGGGGCTACTGGTGCTCGCGCCAGTGAAGTGCGAGCTAGCCAATGACAACGGTGGCCAGCGCGACGTGGCCGAGCGGCTCGTTCAGGCGACGCGAGCGATGTATGCGCCGTGCTCGACGCCGTGCGCCAGGAGGACCGCGAAGCGCCGCCACGCGCATCGAGTATCACCCGGTGGACACCGTCGGCGCGGTGGAGTTGACTCGCGTGCGATGGGAGAAGAACTCGAAGGGCGTGGTGGACTCCGTCAAGGCGAACTTCCGCGTTCGCTCGACGATGCGCCACGCGCCTCGCGGAGCGGAGGGCGTACTTGCCTCCATGTGCAAGCTGATGATCGCGCATCGCAAGTCGGAGCAGGAGGCAGAAGCGGAGTCGGCCCGGCGGACGGCGGCAAGCGCGCGATGGGAGGTAGAGCGGCCACGTAACGTGTTCTCGTCGTTTTGGCGATCGCTGTCCGGCGCCGCCGAGCGCGACCGCAAGGTGGCCGGCGAGCACGATGCCGACGTGAAGCGGAAGCTGACGGACCTGTCGGCGATCGCCGCGGCGGTGGAGAAGCTCGGGCAGCGCACGCCCGGACCGCGGTTCGTCCCAACTCTGAAGGTGTAGTATGAAGAGACTTCTACTGACCCGTTCACGAGCCTCTGACTATCAGTTTGTGGGTGAACAGCCCAATGGACGGTGGTGGACCGCGTTCAGCACCGTGACCAACTTCGAGCGGCCATCGATCCTTGTCGAGGCCCTGTCGGCTTCGACGTGGCGCGCGTATGTGACCGCAATGCAGTCGACGCGCAGTGATCGCGTCGGGACACTGATCCGCTACAGCCTCGTGCTAGAGGGGGGCGCGGACGACGCAGCAGGATTGCGTCGTCTGGTCGCGGCCTGGCTCGCGCCGGGCGGGCGCTCGAAGCTGGCGGCGGCGCTCGACGAGAAGGTTTTCCGAGGCCGAACTGGAGCAGTGGCTCGAGCCCGATGGGGCGCCGGATCAGTCGGACGTGCGAGGACGCCCTCTCGACGCCTTCTTCAAGGACCTGGAAGAGGCGAGCGGCTCGATACGGGATGGGAGGTCGTAGGTGGGGCCGCTGTCGGTGCCGACGAAGTGAAGCTGTTCCTCCATGCGATCACCACGATCTCGGAGCGCGAGCACGATGTACTGCTCGTGTCGTCGAGCCGCGACGCGGCCGGACTCGCGACGGACATCGCGCTCCGCGACCGATCGTGGATGGCCATCGATCGTGGGGGGGCGCACCGCGAAAAAAAGCCCGAGGTGGAGCCGCAGGCGATCCCGGCCGACAGCGCGCGATCGGAACCTGGGATCAATTGGACCCTATGGATCGGAGTGGGGATCCTGGCGCTGACTGCGCTGGGACTCTTCATCGCCACGCGACCGCCGCCGGGGGAGCGCCCGCCACCGCCGAGCGGGGACTCGCGTCCACGGTGACGGCGGGGGGCGGACGCCTGGCCAAGATCACGACAAAGGCCATCGCGGCAGCTAATGAGACTGGTAGTGAGGTTTATCGTGCGTTGCGACAAAGTAGCGATGAGAGTGGAGGGAGGGCCATCGTGGCCGCGACGGTCGCCGCGACGATGGCTGTAGTGGCTGGAGGTGTCGTCGCTGTGGGGGAAGTAGCTGACGAGATGCGACGTCAGCGGTCGAACGCCCCAAACCCCGCCACACCTCCCGACCACGACTCCAAGAAAGTCCCCCGTAAGTAGCCCAATGGACGAATCAATCCGTCTCCAGCGCGCCCAGCGGCTCGTCGGCGTCGCCATCGGTGCCAGCCTCGCGATGTGGTACCTCCCGGTGATCAGCGGGGCCGCCTGCGACCAGGCGCAGCGCGCGCTCATCCGCGCCGTGCTCCATGAATTCCGGCGCGCCGGATCGGACGACGAGGTCGACGCGATCTTCGACTTCCTCCGCTCGAAGCTGTTCTTCCTGAACATGGTCTCCTACGCCCCGTGGCTCGGCACGAGCGCCCAGGTCTTTGAGCTCTATGCCACCGGGCAGCTCGCCATCCGCTGCGCTCGGGACCCCAGGCTGACCGACCTCTCCGATGCGCGCTCGTTCGCGGGTCGGTGGGCGGAGATCACGGACGACATCTTCTCGGGACGATCGGTCGTCGCCTCATATGAACAGTTCAGCGGCGCGACGTTTCCCAGCGCGCTCCGCGGGCCCTTCATCGTATCGGTCGATGCCATCGCGCGCGCGTACCGCGGCATGGAATCGATCCCCGGGGTGATGCAGGCCCAGGAGATCGCGAGTGAGACCGCGCGAGGCGTCAAGGGCCGCGTCGGCAAGGCGCTCACCGACTCCGCTGCCGCGCTGCGCGGCGTGTTCCGGCGTTGATCACGTAGGCACCCGCCCACCCGTGGGATGGGTGCCTCTGGCACCGCCCGGTGTTAGGCTCCGGGGCGTGACGAAGCCTGTCTCCAAGACCCGCGCAGATGCCCTCGCTTCGGTGGAAGCGCGTCTTATCGCGCTGATCGCTCGTGAGCTGCGCGACGTGGTCGGCTCGGGCGCGCATCGGTCTGATCTTCTTGCGACCAATCGCGAGGCTCACCTGGCTCGCCACGGCGCGACGAGCGGGGCTCGCGTCCTGCTCGATCGAACGACCGGACGGGTCACGTTGATCCGGGAGGAGGCCGAACTCCGGCGCCTCGCCGAGGCGGGGGATCTCCCCCGTGCTCGCAACCCTGGGCGCGAGGCCACCCAGGCGCCGCACGAGCGGCTCCCGGTCCCGACGACCGTCCTCGCGGGGCAGCTGATGCGCGATGACTTCGGCGCAGTGTGTCGCGACCTGGAGCGCTCGACCGCGCGGACGCTTGCGCGCCATGGGGTCGTCTACGATCCTGACGCGCATGGAACCGCCCGAGGGACCGCCGTCTACTCCGCCCGATCCGCAGCCATCGAAGCCGCCCGCAAGCTTAGCTGCCGAGCGAGGAGCTGAAGTCTTCCGGCACGTCCGTGACGGAGGGGACGGCGGATCCGACGCCTTCCACGACCTCACCGAAGGAAACTCCATTCCCTGCGGAGATGGTGCAGGACTACCGCGCGGAGATCCTCTTCCAGCGCGACCGACAGGCCAGGGGCGACGAGCACCAGCGGGCGCAAGAGAGCCGCGCGCTGGAGTTTGAGGGGCTCGACGCCCGGGAGAGGCACCTGCGCGAGATGCGCCGGATTGAGTCGGTGGACAACCGGCACAGGAGCGACGGGTTCACGGTGCGCTTCGCGGTGTCGGTCGGCGCTCTCGTGCTCGTGGCAGCCCTGCTCGTCGTCGCGTACCTGTTCGTGGCAGCGCAGGCACCCACGGCCGGTGCCGCCATCGCCGCCATCGTCAGCGTCGTCGGGACGATCATCGGGGCGGCGCTCACGGTGCGGAAGAAGCGCGCTGAGATCGAGCGGGCGCGCGAGGAGGGAGAGCCCGGGGGCACCGGCGTGCGCGTCGCGCCGGGTGATGACCAAGAGCGCGATGAAGACGACCGCGGCTCTACGGAGAGTTCCAGGCGCCGCCGACGCTGACCCGCCCCGTCGCGCAACCCCCACAGCGCCCGACCGGCCAACGTTGGCCGCCCGACCGGCCAGCGTTGGCCGGGCTCACCCCACCGGCAGCTTCAACCCCCGCAGCGCCCGCTTCAGGGCGGGCCACGCCGCGTCGTCGATGTTCGCCAGCGAGGTTCGCTGCCCCACCCGGCGCACCGTGACGCCGCGGAGCGTCTTGTCGGCGGCCAGCGCCTTCGTGACGGCCTTCACCATCGGATGCGTGCCGGGGGCCTTCTTGTTCGCTCGCAGCGCGGCCTTCACGGCGGCGGCGATCTCGTCGACCGACGCATCGTCGAGGGCGACGCGGCTGGTCTTGCCGTCGCGCTCGACGCTCACGCGGACGCGACCGAAGTCGACCGGCAGCTTGCCCGACGAGAGGTCATTGCCCCCCGCTTCGAGAAGCGAGAGCGCCGCGTCGAGCTTGCTCGGACCGTGGTGGCTGATCTCGTTCGGCGAGGCGTAGCGCGCGACCCGCATCCATCGCCGGCGGTGCGCTCCTTCTCGTGGAGGTGCTCCTCCACGAACGCCTTCGCGGACGCGTACCCGCCCGCGAGGTACAGCGGCGGCTCGTGGTCGATCACCGTCGCGGCGTGCTCCCAGTAGGTGTCGAAGCTCCCGCCCTCGGCGATGCGCGCCTTGTGCATCGCCGCGTCGAGCGCGTCCCACTTCTCCTTGAGCTCGGGGTCGACAGTGAGCTCGACCTTCTTCTCGCGCGCGTCGTCTTGGAGGCTGCCATGCGCCTGAGAATCGCACGGGCCCCGCGTCGGCAAAACCCTCCGCGATGGAGCTTTCCCCCTGACGTTCGGAGTACGAGCGAGGCCGTCAGCGAGGAGTCCCCGGTGCGACCGCGAGGCCGTCAGCGACCAGAGCCAGACCCCGAGCGTTAGCGAGGGGGGAGAGCCCTCTACCGTCGTCAGTACGCGTCCGGAATCTCCGATGATTCCCGCGGAAACCGCAGCGTTCGGAACTCCAGCGGCGGCGGTAGCGGCTCTCCCCGCTAACGCTCAGGGTCTGCCCGTGTTGACGCTGCGGTCGCCGGGGACTCCTCGCTGACGGCCTCGCGGTCGTACCGGGGACTCCTCGCCGACGGCCTCGCGCTCGTACTCCAAACTCCAGTTTCCCCCCCACCGCTTGCGCGGCGCACCGCCCTTCGGATATCCGCCCTCGCTGACCATGCGCCACCCCTGCGCCTCGCCTGCCTCTGCCTCGTCGGGCTCCTCGCGACCCGCGCGGCGCGCGCCCAGACCCCGCCCCTGCGTCTGGTGGTCTCCTCCGGGCTGCAGGGCGACATCGCCCGCATCGCGTGCGTGCCCGCGGGGGAGCGCTCCTCGGGCTCGCGGGCCCTCGCGCGGACGTCATCGCCAGGGCCAGGGCGCTCTCCGCGAGGGGCGTTCGCACGGTGCTCAGCAACCTGAGCTGCGAGCCCGAGGCCCAGGACCTCTGCGACGCCCTGGTGGACGGCGGCGACGAGCCGCTGGTGCTGGCGACCCCGGCGGGAGGCGTCGGCGTGGTGGCGCTGATCGCTCCCGGTGAGCTCAGCGCCGTGGCGCACGACCGCTCCGAGGGGATCACCCTCTCCGTCCCGGAGGAGGCCCTCGGTCGCGCGGTGCTTGCGGCGCGGGTGGCGGGGGCGCGCTTCGTGGTGGCCTTTCGACCCGGAGCCGCGACGCTCTGGACACGGTGCGCTGGCGGTGGCGCTCCTCGCGCCCAGCGGCCCGACGTGGTCTTCTTGCTCAGAAATAGCCGCCCACGCCACGCTGGAGAGTCCGAAAGGGGCGGCGATGAGGGTCTTCGCCACGGAGCCCGCCCGCGTGGTGGAGACCAGCCTCCCGGCCCCGGGAACCCCGGCGCTGGTCGAGCCCGAGGGGGAGGTCCCGCCCGCGGTGTCGGCGCTGGGCGACGCCATCGGGGAGCAGCTCTGCCGCATCGCCACGGAGGTGCTCCCTGGCGGCGCGCTCACGGCCCCGCTCGACCGCGAGGGCTTCACCTCGCTGCTGCTCGACGTGGCGCGCGAGTCTACGCGCTCGGAGATCGCGGTGATCAACCGCGGCGCCGTGCGCCCCATCGCCAACTTCCCCCTGCGCGGGCGCATCTCCCGCGTCGACGTGCTGGGCGCGCTGCCCTTCGACGACG
Organism: Deltaproteobacteria bacterium; assembly: GCA_016704445.1. Lineage (GTDB taxonomy): Bacteria > Myxococcota_A > Polyangia > Polyangiales > SCUS01. Next base: position 565 of record JADJAE010000070.1, on the reverse strand, counting down.
TGCTCCGCGTCGGTCGCATCAAGGGCGACGCGCTGGCGACCTTCGTTCGCTCGGTGCGCAGCGCGCGCTTCCGGATGCGGGGGGTGACCCGCGACGGAGACTCGCTGCTGGTCAACGGCCGCCCCCTCGCGGAGGACCAGTACTACCGGGTGGTGACCAGCGGCTTCGTCGCTGACGGCGGCGACGGAGGCTTCGCCGAGGAGGACGAGGTGACCTACGAGCCCGACCCGGTGGGCGCTCCCCGGGAGACGCTGCTCTCGTGGCTGGCGATCCCTCGCCGCGGGGACATCACCCGCGCGCCCATCGACCCGGCGCAGCGCACCCGCTGGACCTTCCGCGGCTTCATCGACGCGAGCCTCTCCAACACCACCATCGCCAACAACCCCAACTACCAGGACCCGCAGCTGGTGCGCTCCCAGGGCACGGCGATCCAGCTCGACGCCGAGGGCCACGTCGACGCCGAGCAGCCGCGGTACACCTTCGAGAACACCCTGCGGCTGCGCCTCGGCTACCAGCAGACCATCGACGCCTCGGGCGACACGGGGCTGCTCAAGATCGGCGACCT
>JADJAE010000069.1 GCA_016704445.1 Deltaproteobacteria bacterium | reverse complement strand
CGAGCAGCCCATCGAGTTGCCGCAGTTCAGGCAGCGGTAGCACGCCCCGTTGCGCACGGTGATGTGCCCGCACACGCTGCACATCGGCGCGTCGCCCATCATCTTGCTGAGCTGCTTGTCGAGCGCGTTGCCGCTGCTGCTCTCGTACTCGGTGAGCGTCGCGGTGTACGCGCTCTCCGGAGGGCCGCCGACGGCGTCATCGGCGACTGATCCGCCTCGGCCTTCTCCTCGTCGGTGGGCGGGACGTGCGCCAGGTCGTAGCGCTTCAGGTACTCCACCCCCAGCACGCGGAACACGTAGTCGATGATGCTCGTCGCGAACTTCACGTTCGCGTGGCCCACCACCGAGCCCTGCGGCTCGAAGCGCGTGAAGGTGAACTGGTCGACGTACTCGGCCAGCGACACCCCGTGCTGCAGACCCATCGACACCGCGATGGCGAAGGAGTTCATCAGCGACCTGAAGGCCGCCCCCTCCTTGTGCATATCGATGAAGATCTCGCCGAGCTGCCCGTCCTGGTACTCGCCGGTGCGCAAGAACACCTTGTGCCCGCCGATGCGCGCCTCCTGGGTGAACCCGCTGCGCTTCTTCGGCAGCCGGTAGCGCACCGACTTGCGCGGCGGCGCCAGCACCGGGCTCTTCGAGAAGAGCGGACCGAACTCCGACGTGGTGTCCGCCGTCCCGGTGACCACCGGCGCCGGCGTCGACGTGGACTCGGCCTTCGCCTCGATGGCCTTCGACGCGGGCTTCGCGTCGTCCTTCTTCTCCTCCGCGCTCGTCGACGAGAGCGGCTGCGACGCCTTGCACCCGTCGCGGTAGAGCGCCACCGCCTTCAACCCGAGCTTCCAGCCCTGGTAGTAGATGTCCGCCACCTCGTCGACCGTCGCGTCGTTGGGGAGGTTGACCGTCTTGGAGATCGCGCCCGACAGGAAGGGCTGCGTCGCGGCCATCATCTTCACGTGCGCCATCGGCGCCAGGAAGCGCCGCCCGTGGCGTCCGCAGCGGTTGGCGCAGTCGAAGACCGGGAGGTGCTCCTCGCGCACGTGCGGCGCGCCCTCGACCGTCGAGCGGCCCAGCACGTGGTCGCCCAGGGTCTCGATCTCCGAGCGCGGAATCCCCCAGTGGGAGAGCAGCGAGAAGGTCGGAGAGCGCGACGCCTCCTCGACGCCGAGGCGCTTCACCAGGTCGGCCCCGAGCGTGAAGGGCGAGAGCGCCTGCTCGATGGAGAAGGCCCCGCGCAGCGCCGCCTCGACGCGGGTGATGTCGTCGGAGGTGAAGCCCTTGCCCTTCAGGTACTCGCGGTTGACCACCGGCGCGTTGAGGAAGGTGTTGGTGCCGCTGACGTAGGCGAGGATCTCCGCGATCTGACCCTTGGAGTACCCGAGGCACACCAGGGCGCGCTCGACCGAGGCGTTGACGATCTTGAAGTACCCGCCGCCCGCGAGCTTCTTGAACTTCACCAGCGCGAAATCCGGCTCGATGCCGGTGGTGTCGCAGTCCATGAGGAGCCCGATGGTCCCGGTGGGCGCGAGCACCGTCGCCTGGGCGTTGCGGTAGCCGTGCTGCGCGCCGAGGCGAACGGCCTCGTCCCAGTCCTCGCGCGCCGCGGCGGCGAGGTTCTTCGGGCACGCGCGGTCGCTGATGGCGTACGCGGCCTTACGGTGCTTGCCCATCACGTCGAGCATGGAGTCGCGGTTCTTGGCGAAGCCCGCGAAGGTGCCCTTCACCGAGGCGACCTCGGCGCTCACCCGGTACGCGTGCCCGGTGAGGATGGCCGTGAGCGAGGCGGCGATGGCCCGGCCCTCGTCGGAGTCGTAGGCGACGCCCATGAGCATGAGCAGCGTGCCGAGGTTGGCGTAGCCGAGGCCGAGCGGGCGGTAGTCGTGGGAGTTCTGCGCGATCTGCTTCGTCGGGTAGGACGAGTAATCGACGAGGATCTCCTGCGCGAGGAAGAACACCCGCGCCGCGTGGCGGTAGCCCTCGATGTCGAAGTGCTGCGTGCCGTCGGCGTCCTCGCTCAAGAACTTCGTGAGGTTGAGCGACGACAGGTTGCACGCCGTGTCGTCGAGGAACATGTACTCGAGCAGGGATTACTCGCGTTGATGCGCCCGCTGACCTTGCAGGTGTGCCAGTCGTTGATGGTGCTGTCGTACTGCACCCCGGGGTCGGCGCACGACCAGGCGCTGAGGGCGACCTTCTTCCAGAGGTCCTTGGCGCGGTAGGTGTCGATCACCTTGCCGTTGGTGCGGCCCTTGGTCTGCCACTCGCCGTCGATCTCGACCGCGCGCATGAACTCGTTGGTCACGCGTACGGAGTTGTTCGAGTTCTGCCCGGAGACCGTGTGGTAGGCCTCGCCGTTGAAGTCGGAGGGGTAGCCCTGCGCGATGAGCGCCATGGCCTTCTTCTCCTCCTTCATCTTCCACTCGATGAAGTCGACGATCTCGGGGTGGTCCATGTCGAGGCAGACCATCTTGGCCGCGCGGCGCGTGGTGCCGCCCGACTTGGTGCTCCCCGCGGCGCGGTCGAAGACCTCGAGGAAGGACATGAGCCCGGAGGAGGTTCCGCCGCCGGAGAGCTTCTCCTGACGGCCGCGCAGGGCGCTGAAGTTCGAGCCCGTGCCGGAGCCGTACTTGAAGAGCCTCGCCTCGTTCTTCACCAGCTCGAAGATCGCCATCAGGTCGTCCTGGGCGCTCTGGATGAAGCACGCCGAGCACTGCGGAGCCTCGTACGCGTTGGCCGTCTCGGCCACCGTGGCGGTCGCCTCGCCGTAGGCCCAGTTGCCGCCCTGGCCGGTGATGCCGTAGCGCTGGAAGAGCCCGCAGTTGAACCACACCGGCGAGTTGAACGCGCCGTACTGGTTCACCAGCAGGAACGACAGCTCGGCCTCGAAGGTGTCCGCCTGCGCCCGGTCGGCGAAGTACCCGCGCGACTCGCCCGCCTCGCGGATCGAGTGGGCGATGCGGTAGACCACCTGCTTCACGCTGGTCTCGCCCTGCTTCGCGTCGCCGTGAAGGCCCGCGCGGCGGAAGTACTTGGACACCACGATGTCCGTCGCGAGCTGCGACCAGGCCTTCGGCACCTCGGCCCCGCGCGTGGCGGCGACCACCGAGCCGTCGGGGTTGCTGATGACGCTGTCACGGCGGTCGTACTCGACCGAGGCCAGCGGGTCGCTGCCGGGCTGCGTGTAGCGGCGCAGCACCAGGTCGGACGCTGCGCGGCTGACCCGCGGCGAGGCCTTGGACTTCGCCGGAGTCGCGGCGGCGGCGGCGGGCTTCGTCCTGCCGTTGGTCTTCCCCTGGATCGGTCCGTCGATGCTCAAGCGATCTCTCCCTGTTGGGTGTGGCGTGGTGAAGCCTCCCCACGGCCCTCACCCGTCGTCCAGCAGTTGGGCGACGAGGTCGGGTGGCGCTGAAGGGAGGGGAGGATCACCATGCACCCACCCAGAGCCCGGTCGCCAGTTCACGGCCCCTTCCGACCTCGGCACGCGCCTCGCCCTCTGGCAGTTGCAGGGATTTCTCCCGCGGCCCCCCACACCGGGCCATCGGCCCCGGATGACAAGTTTCTCGCAGGCGCCTCGGACGGCGGCTGCGATACCCATCCCATCGACCTGGAGCTCCATGGGGATCCGCTCCCTAGAGGCGCCACCGTCGCGGGCCTCGTCGGCTCCACCGGGGGGGAGCTCCCGGCGCCGATGCTGGTCAGCCCGCCGGGGCGGTCCATGGCATCATCGCGCCGATGAGCGCCCTGTCCCCTTCCGCTCCGCTGCGACCGCCGGTCGCCCTGCTCTGTGTGCTCGCGCTCGGCTGCGGTCCGACGATCCGCCACACGCTCGCCACCAACGACCAGCGGCACATCACCTACGAGGACCTCTGCCATCTGCAGAGCTGGTACGACCACCGCAACGCCAGCAACGCGCCTCCCTTCCGGGTGGTCGACGAGCAGTCCACGGAGACCGCCGAGCGGGAGCCTGACGAGAACGGCCGCCTGCGGCACGTCGAGCTCGGCGAGGGCACCTACCTCATCACCAGCCGAGAGGACCGCCTGCGCTTCGACCAGCTCCTCCGCAGCGAGTACGGCAACCTCCCTTCGATGGCCTTCACCGGCCCCGAGGGCAACGTCCGGGTGCACGTCTCCTTCTGGCAGACCGGGACCATCCGCCGCATCCGCCCCGACGTCGGCGTCACCGTGGAGGCCAACGGCAGCAGCCACGAGCTGCCGTCGCACCCCTGCGTGGGGGAGTTCCTCTTCGGGGCGCAGGCCTACGCGATGCGCCGCAACGTCATGGAGGCCGAGCGGGCGCGGGCCCGCGGGGAGATCCCCGCCGCCTACCTGGGTGACGCCTCCGTCGAAGGACGTGGCGGACGCAGCCGTGGGGGGCGACGCGCAGTGAACGCCCGCACCTTCGCCATCGCGCTCACGTCCTTCCGCGAGGCCCTGCGCGACCGCATCCTCTTCGCGGTGCTGGGCCTCGGCGCCGCCTCGGTGCTCTTCGGCCTCGGCCTGGGGTCGCTCTCCTACGCCGAGTCGGTGCGCATCGTCGTCGACCACGGGCTCGTGACCATCTCCCTCCTCGCCAACCTCATCGCGATCTTCCTGGGCGCCAACTTCCTCTACAAGGAGCTCGAGCTCCGCACCCTCTACGTGCTGCTCGCCAAGCCCGTCGCGCGGCACGAGCTGGTGCTCGGCAAGTACCTCGGCATCCTCTTCACCGTCGCGGTGTTCATCATCGTCACCGCGGCGCTGCTCCTCGCCGTGGTCACCCTCATCGCCACCGAGGACAGCTACGCCGCCGCGCAGCGCTTCGAGGCCGCGGTCGGCCCCGCGATGCAGCTCGTGCGCTCCCGCGGGCTGCGCCTCGCCGCCCTCGCGCTCATCCTCGCCGCCGCCCCCGCGCTGCTCGTCTTCCCACGGCTGCGGCGCGCGCTCTCCCTCGCCGCCGTCCTGCCCGTCGCCTCCGCGCTGCTCGCGGGCTTCGCCGCCCTCGCCTACGTCGTCGCCCCCTCCGAGGCCGTCTTCGTCCTCGTCGGCGCGCTGCTCGTCTTCGCCGAGGTCACCGTCACCGCCGCCGTCTCCATGCTGTTCTCGTCCTTCAGCACGCCCTTCGTCACGGCGATCCTCTCCTTCGGGGTCTTCGCCATCTCGCGCAGCACCTGGCTCATGCAGCACCTCCCTCGCCGCAACTTCCCCGCCGCCGCGCGCGCCGCCCTCGACGGCATCGCCAGGGTCGTGCCCAACCTCCACCTCTTCGTCCCCGAGCGCGCGGTGCTGCTCAACGACGACCCCAACCACCCCCTCGTCCGCTACGTCGCCCTCGCCACCGGCTACGCCGTCCTCTGGGCCGCCGGGCTCCTCGCCGCCTCGTCGCTCCTCTTCCGCCGTCGCGACCTCGTGTGAAGCTCCACCCCGCCGCCGCCCGCTACGCCGCCGCCGTCGCCCTGGTGTTCGGCGTCGCCTCCGCGCGCGTCCTCGTCGAGTCCCGCGCCGCGCTCGACGAGGGCCGCTCGCAGCTCGCCCGAGGCGCCGTCGACCCCGGCGTGCGCGCCCTCCGCCGCGCCGCGCACCTCTACCTCCCGGGCAACCCCTACAACGCCGACGCCTACGACGCCCTCGAGCGCTTCGCCCGCGACCAGGAGACCCTCGGCCACCAGGACCACGCCCTCCTCGCCTGGCGCGCAGTGCGCTCCAGCGCCCTCGCCACCCGCTGGATCGTCATCCCCCACCGGGAGCGCCTCGACCGCGCCAACCGCCGCATCGCGCGGCTGATGGCCCTGCTCCCGCCGACGCCCGAGGAGCGCGACACGCCCGTCGCGCGCCGCGAGGAGCTGCACTACGCGCTGCTGCTCGAAGACCGCGCGCCGGAGCCCGCGTGGGTGCTCGTGCTCGGCGTCGCCCTCGCCCTCTGGATCGGCGGCGCCTTCTACGCTGCGCGTCATGGGTGGGATGACGCGGACCGCCCTCGCGCTCGAACGCTCGCGGCCACCGGCGCGGCCGTCGCGGTGGGGCTGATGCTCTTCGTGGCTGCGCTCCTGCGGGCTTGATCTACCCCGCGCGGCCAGCGCACGATGGCCCCCTATGCGCTTGCGAGACGTTCGGTGGCTCCTGCCCTTGGGTCTGCTGCTTGGTGGGTGCGCCTCGTCGGGCGACGGCACCGTCATCACCCCGAAGGACGATGCGAGCGTCGACCTCGGCAAGCCCCTGGACACCGGCGAGGATGTCGGCCTCGATGCCTCCGACGCGGCCGACGCGCCCGACGTGCCCGCGGGCCGGGTGTGCCGCACCAACGACGACTGCACCGCGCCCGACCTCTGTAGCAACGGCCAGGTCTGCCGCTTCAACCGCTGCGTGGTCGTGGGCGGCACCCCGAGCTGCGACGACAGCGTGGCGTGCACCGACGACAGCTGCGACGCGACCGCGGGGCGCTGCGTCCACGCGCCCAACGACATGCGCTGCCCGAGCGACACCTTCTGCGCGGGCGAGACCGGCTGCGTGCGAGAGCTGCCCTGCGAGATCGGCGACGCCACCTGCGCGCGGCTCAACGGCGACCCCTGTACGGGCACCTGGAGCTGCGACCCGGCCCGGCTCCGCTGCGTCCGCAGCGCTCCGTACAACTGCGCCGACATGGACACATGCACCATGGACCTCTGCATGCTCTCGGGCACCGCCCCGATGTGCGTGCACAACGGCCCGAACTACATGACCGACCTGGCCAACTGCGGCATGTGCGGCCGCGCCTGCACCGCGGGGGCGAACCAGACCGCGGCGTGCACCGCGGGCGCCTGCACGGCCTCGTGCAACCCGGGCTTCGTGGACGCCGACCGCATGGCGGCCAACGGCTGCGAGTGCAACAGCTCCGCGGCCGACGACCCGGACGTGATGTTCCGCGACGCCAACTGCGACGGCATCGACGGCGACCCGGCGCGGGCGATCTTCGTGTCGCCGCGCGGCAACGACAGCAACGACGGATCGATGATGATGCCCAAGCGCACCCTCGGCGCGGGCATCGCCGCCGCCCGCATGGCGACCCCGGTGAGGTCCGTCTACGCGGCCCTCGGAACCTACGGGGAGAGCGTCACGCTCGCCCCCGGGGTGAACCTGTACGGCGGCTACGACGACGCGGACGGCTGGGCCCGCGCGGGAGAACATCCACCGAGATCCGCGTCTCCAGCGCGGGCGCCACGGCGCGACGTGCTCGTGGCGACGGAGCTGCAGCTCTTCACCGATCCGCTCGCGGAGGCCGCGACGGCGAGGGGAGCTCCTACGGAGTGCGGATCATCGGCAGCACCGGCCCGCTGCTCTTCCGCGGCTGCCGATCGCTGAGGGCTCCGACGGCGGCGCGGCAGGGGCGGCGGCGACGGCGCGAGCGCCAGATCGGCGGGGCGCAGCGGGACCTCGGCGCCGGCGGCCGGCCGCGGCGCCCGGCGGCAACGGCGGCGGCGGCGGCGGCAGCGGCAACCACGCGGGCACTGCGGGCGGTCCTGGGGCGCAGGTCTCCGGCGGAGGAGCGGCCGGAGGCGGCGGCGGCGGCGGCGGCGGGAGCTCGTGCACCGACAGCTGCCGGCGCAACAACGGCGCTGTGGGCGGCACCGGGCTCGCGGGGGGCAACGGCATCAACGGCGTCCCCGGTCGGCGCCGTCGGGCAGGTCAGCGTGGCGAGGGTCTACGCCCCGCGCGCCAGCGCGGCGGCTCGGACGGGGCCTCCGGCGGCGGCGGCGGCGGCGGCGGCGGCGGCGGCACCGGGGTCACCCGCAGCTGCGGCGGCTCGTTCCTCAGCCCGTGCCCCTCCCGCTCGGGCGGCGGCGGCGGCGGCGGCGGCGGCGGTGGCTGCGCGGGCACCGCGGGCACCGGAGGCACCGGAGGCGGAGGAAGCTTCGCGATCATCAGCCTCGCCTCGCAGGTGCGCCTGGAGGGCTGCCGCCTTCAGACCGGCACCGGAGGGCGCGGAGGGCGCGGCGGCAACGGAGGCACCGGCGGCTCCGCGGGCGTCGGCGGCGCGGGGGGCGACTCGGGCTGCGAGTGCACCGGCATCGGGCGGCGCGCGAGGCGGCAGCGGCGGCGCGGCGGGCAGCGGCGCGGGCGGGCGCGGGCGGTCCGTCGGTCTGCGTCGCCATCGTCGGCGACCTCGGTCTCGATCACCGGGACGACCTGCGTGCTGGGTCGCGCGGGCACCGGCGGCACCGGCGGGCGCAACGCCGTGCTCGGGGCGGCCAGCAGCGGGCAGGCCCGCGCACGGGGCTCTCGATGAGGAAGCCAAGGGCTCCGGGCCTGATCTGGGAAAGCCCTCAGTCGATTGACTGCCGCGGCCCGGATCGGCTGACCTAAGATCGCTCGGGTGAGCGCAGCGTGAAGGAGCGCAGCAGAACAACAGAGGAAGGCGAAGCCCCGGAGGCGGCCACCACGGAGCGGCCCACGGTGGTGTCCACCCGCGCGCCGCGCACGGGGATATTCCGCTGGTCGTCGCACCCCTCGTCGGAGCTGCCCTCGGGCAACGCCCCGCCGAGGCAGCGCTCCCAGGAGGCGCTGAGCGTGCTGCTCCGCTGGACCGAGGACCTCGACGACGAGCGCGCGGTGACCCTCTGGTCGGGGCTGAGCGCCGTGGAAGACCCGCAGGCCCGCGAGGCCGCGCTGCTGCGGTGGATCGACTGGGCCGGCGTCGCCATACCCCTCGGGGTAAAGCTGCGCGACCTGGTGAAGGCCGTCGGTCGGCTGATCGGCGAGCTCGGGATGCTGGTCGCGGACGCCGACCGGGTGCTGGAGCTCGACCCGCTCGACCTGGCCCCGGTGACCCGCGCGCTGCTGGGCTGGATGCGCGCGCGAGAGGCGCAGCCGGGGGTGGTGCTCGGGGCGGCGCTCTCCATCGTGCAGGCCTCGGAGACCCTGAGGGAGAGCAACCCGGGCGGCGCGGCGGGGGCCAACCCGGTGTCGATCCCGATGCTGCTGTCGTCGCTGCGCCGGCGGATGGAGCGCGCGCCCACCGAGGAGTGCGTCGAGCTGCTGGCGGTGTACCTCCGGGCCGATCCGCCAGCGACGATGCCCTCGTGGGCCGCGATGAACCTGGAGTTCGCGCTGCTCGCGGGCGACCTCCGCGGCCATTATGTTCCGGCGCTGGCGCGGCTGCCCTTCGTGGCCCCCGCGGTGTGGCGCGACCTGCTCGCCCGGCGCGACGCCCCCCGCGACACGCTGCGCTCGATGCGCCTGCTCGCCGCGCTGGCGCAGCACGACCAGCTCGCCCGGGCGCTCCCTTCGGAGACCGCCGCGGTGGCCGCCGAGGCCCTGGTCGCGGGCCTGGAGCACCCTCGCTTCCGGGTGTGGTCGCTGGCCGCGCGCGCGATGGGGAGGCTCGCTGGAGCGCTCCCGGCGGTGCAGGCCGCGCTGGGGTCGCTGCTGGCGCAGGAGGGCGCGACGCTGCTCCGGCGGCGGGCCTTCGCGGCGCTGGGCAACGTGGGTTCCAGCGGTGATCCTGCGCTGCGGGCGCACCGCGACGCGGTGATCGCCGCGGTCGAGCGGCCGGTGGTGGCGGGCGACGCCTCGACCTCGGTGCACACCGTGGAGACCGGCGCCTGGTCGCTCTCGCTCGCCTCGCAGGTGGCGGCCTTCGCGGTCTCGCTCCCCGACCACGTGGCGCACGGAGACCCCCGCTGGAGCGCGCTGGCCACGGCCTTCGCCGAGCGCGGCGGGCCGGACGCCTGGCTCGCGGTCGCCCGGGCGATGCAGGAGGTGGCGCTGCGCCAGCCCAACGCGCTGGAGGCCGCGCGCTCGGTGGCCGCGAGCGTGCAATCGAAGGCCATCGGGGTGCGCTCCTCGAGCGCCGACAACGAGCGCGCCGAGCGGGCCGAGGCCATCACCGTGCGGCTGGTTCACCCGGAGGCCCCGCGCGCCCCGCAGGCGCTGCTCGCGGAGCTCGCGCACGCGGTGGGCCAGAACCCCGCGGCGCCGGACGTGCGCTCGCTGGTCGACGGCTGCGGGTCCGAGCTCGACGCGATCATCTCCCGCGCGGTGCGCTCGCTCGCTCGGGAGGACAGCCGCGACGCCGCGCAGGGGAGCCTCGCGCTGGAGGAGGTGGTCGACCTCGTGGTCGACGGTGACCTGGAGGTGCTGGCGCATCACCTGGGCGAGGTGTCCGCGCGCACCGCGGCGCTGGCGCTGGTGGACGCGCTGCGCGACCGGCTCTTGAAGATGGTCTGGTCGGGGCTGCGGCGCTCGACGCCCGCGGCGGCGGCGTGGCGGCGGTGGCTGCTGCGGTCGGCGACGGTGCTGCCGAGGGTTCCGCCGACCAACCGGCACGTGGCGGCGGAGACGGTGCGCGACCAGGTGCTGGAGACCCTGGAGCGCGTCGCGGAGGACCCGCTGGTGGGACAGCGGGCGCTGGAGCGCCACGTGGCGGCGACGCTGGTCGAGCTCGCGGCGGCGCTCTCCCCCTCGCTGGGCGCCGGGGCCATCGGCGCCGTGATGACCTGGATGGCGATGCGCGGGGTGCTGGGCCCGACGCAGGTGCGGCTGCGGCGATGGATCGTCGACGAGGTGGCTGGCGACCGGTTGCAGCGGTGGTTCAGGCTGGTGGAGCTGATGACCCGGTCGGGTCGCGACCCGGCCGCGGACCTCGACTCGCTTCAGGTGATGGTGGGCGACCAGTGCCGGCTGGGGGTTACGCTGGGCGAGCTCGCGGCGTGCTGCACCTCGCTCACCACCCGCCGCCCGGAGGACCACTGGTCCGGCCTCCCCCGCTTCGACCTCACGGACCTCGCCCGCGTCGCCGACACCTTCACGCGGCTCACCCTCGACGCCACCTACGCGCTCACCCTCGACCGCGAGCGGGCCGCGCAGGTCGCCCGCACGGCGCGCCCCTCGACCACCTCCCTCAGCGACCGCGCGGCGCAGCTCGACCGGCTGCTCACCTCGACCTCGCTGAAGTTCGTCGACGCCGCCCGCCGCGCCGAGGTGGTGGAGCACTACATCGGCGAGCTCGGAGCCCTCTGCGAGGCGATCGCCATCGGGTGCGGCCCGCTGCTCTCGACGCTGGTCCGCAGCGCGCTGGCGAGGGCGATGGTGGCCGTGCGCACCATGGCGGCGCTCGCGGTGCGCGCCGAGACCACCGGCGCCCGACACATCGGCCGGCTGCGGGTGCTCGGCGAGCTGTCGAGCGCCCACGAGGGCGGCATGGCGTCGACCTTCCTCGCGGAGGGCCCGGCGCCGGGCAAGCGCGTGGTGGTGAAGCTGCTCCCGTGGGCGGGCATGCGCGGCACCTCCGCGGAGACCTCGCGCGCGCTCTTCGAGGGCGAGATGGAGCGCCTCGCCCGCGTGGTGCACCCCAACGTGGTGGGCATCGTGGACGCGGGCTTCGTCGACGAGGGCGCCTACCTCGCGCTGGAGTACATCCCGGGCGCCTCGCTGGAGACGCTGCTCACCCGCCTCGGTCGCATGACGCCGGTGGCGCTCGCTCCCATCATCCGCGACGTGGCCAGGGCGCTGGCGCACCTGCACCAGCGGGGGGTGCTGCACCGCGACGTGAAGCCCGGCAACCTGCTGGCGCAGTTCGAGCTGCCCGACGGGGCCGAGCTCACCGCCGAGACGCTCGCTCAAGCGGAGCTCATCCGCGCGGTGCTCATCGACTTCGGCATCGCCACGGAGACCTCTCGGGCAGGCGCCCACGAGGGCATCACCGGGACGCCCGGGTACATCGCCCCGGAGGTCGTGCGGGGCATCGAGCCCTTCGGACCGGCGGTGGACGTCTACGCGCTCGCGGTGGTGGTCTTCGAGATGCTCTGCGGGACCAACCCCTTCCTCGCGGGCGAGCCCGACCTGGAGACGGTGCTGGTGAGGCACGGCTCCGTGGCGCTGCCGTGGTCCGAGCTGCCGGAGATGAGCGGGCGCGCCGCGCTGGTGAAGCTGCTCCAGGACGCCACGAGGATGGACCCGCAGCGCAGGCCGTCGATGCGGGTGTTTCTGCAACGCTGGATCGCGCTTTCTGCCGAGTTCTGATCGGGCGGACGCGGGGATCGGGTCTATGGTTCGGGACATGGCGGTTGAACGGGGTCTTCCCGGCGAACCTGACGCTTCAGGTCAGTCGGCTCTTGTGCGCGCGGGGGGAGAGAGCGAGTCCCTCAGCCGACGCCTCCTCGACAGCGCGCCCATCGGGCTGGCGCTCTGCCGGCTGGACGGGTCCTTCGTCGAGGTGAACCCGGCCTTCGCGCGGATCATCGGCCGCACCGTCGAGGAGATCCTGCGGCTCAGCTACTGGGACATCACCGCCGAACGCTACGCGGCCGACGAGCAGCGGCAGCTCGAGAACCTGGAGCACACCGGCCACTACGGCCCCTACGAGAAGCACTACATCCACAAGGACGGGCGGCTGGTCCTGGTGCGGCTCCAGGGCCGGATCATCGAGCACGAGGGGGAGCGCTACGTCTGGTCCGCCGTCGAGGACGTCTCAGGGCGCATCGCCGCGGTGGAGCAGCGGCTGGAGCACCTGCGCTTCCTCGACGCGATGGAGCGGATCAACCTCGCCATCCGAGGCGCGCCCGACCTCGACCGGCTGATGGGCGACGTGCTGGAGGAGATGCTCTCGCTCTTCGTGTGCGATCGGGCCTGGCTGATCTTTCCGTGCGATCCCAGCGCGCCCACCTTCCGGATCATGAGGGAGGCGACGCGGCCGCAGTGGCCGGGGGCGCTCGCCGGGCTCGAGGGCGACATCCCGACGAACCCGGAGGTGATCGAGACCTTCAGGCTGGCGCTCTCCTCGGACGACCCGATCCGCTGCGACCCGGAGTCGGGCACGCCCGTCGAGCCCACCGCCCGCCGCTTCGGGGTCCAGTCGCAGATGCTCACGGCGCTGCACCCGAAGAACGGTCCGCCCTGGGTCTTCGGCATGCACCACTGCGAGCGCCCGAGGGTCTGGACCACCGAGGAGGCGCGGATCTTCCGCGAGATCGGGCGCCGCATGTCCGACGCGATCAGCGGCGCGCTCTACCTGCGCGACCTGCGCGAGAGCGAGGAGCGGCTGCGCACCCTCGTCGAGCACGCGCCCGAGGCGATCCTGGTCTTCGACTGCGACGCCGGTCGCTTCATCCGGGGCAACTCCAAGGCCGCCGCGCTCTTCAAGCGGAGCCCGGAGGAGCTGTGCGAGCTCGGCCTGATCGACGTCTGCCAGGACGATCCGACCGACGAGCGCCGCGCCGCGGAGGTCGTCGACGAGGCCGTCGCCCGGACCCTGGCCGGCGAGGTCCTCGTCACCGAGTGGAGCTGCCGCGACGCGGGAGGAGCGAAGGCCGACTGCGAGGTGCGGATGATCCGCCTGCCGGGCGTCTCCCGGCGCCTGATCCGGGTGAGCCTCACCGACATGACCGGGCGCCGTCAGCTCGAGGAGCAGCTCCGGCAGGCGGTGAAGATGCAGGCGATCGGCACGCTGGCCGGAGGCATCGCCCACGACTTCAACAACCTGCTCGTGGTCATCCAGGCCGGCAGCTCGATGGTGGGCAGCACGCTGGGGAAGGAGCACCCGCTTCAGGGCCAGATCCAGGCGGTGGTCGAGGCGGCGCGCCGGGCCGCGGACCTGACCCGGCAGCTGCTGGCCTTCAGCCGCAAGCAGGTGATGCAGCCGAAGGTCATCGACCTCAACGAGGTCATCGCGGAGGTCACGCAGCTCGTCGTGCGCCTGATCGGCGAGGACGTGGACCTCCAGACCGGACTGGCGGGAGGGCGGGTGATGACCCGCGCCGACCGCGGCCAGATCGGGCAGGTCGTGGTCAACCTCTGCACCAACGCGCGCGATGCGATGCCGGGCGGCGGCACCCTGCGCATCGAGACCGGCTACAGCACCCTCCGGGCCGACGACCCGGAGCGCCCCACCGACCTCGCCCCCGGGCGCTACGCGACGATCGAGGTCACCGACACCGGCGTGGGGATTCCGCCAGAGCTGCTGGGGCGGATCTTCGAGCCCTTCTTCACGACCAAGGAGGTCGGCAAGGGCACCGGGCTCGGGCTGTCCATGGTCTACGGCATCGTGAAGCAGAGCGGCGGGGCCGTCGCCGTCCGGAGCGAGCCGGGCCGCGGGGCGACCTTCACCGTCTACCTCCCCGCGGTCGCCGAGCAGGTGCCCGATCGCGAGTCTCGGCTGCCCGAGGTACGACCGTCGCGCTCGGGGGGAGAGACCATCCTGGTCGTGGAGGACGACGCGAGCGTCGCCACCGTGGTCTCGGGCATCCTGCGCGACCGCGGGTACACCGTCCTCGAGGCCCGCGAGGGCGAGGCGGCGCTCGCGCTGCTGGAGAAGCCGGGCGTCGCGCGCATCGACCTGCTGCTCACCGACGTGGTGATGCCGCGGATGAGCGGGCCCGAGCTCGCCGCGCGGCTGAGGGAGCGACGACCCGAGCTGAAGGTGCTGTGCATGTCCGGCTACGAGAGCGACGGCACGCAGGCGTGGCGCTTCGAGGTGCTGAAGAAGCCGTTCTCGCCCGATGAGCTGGCGGAGCGGGTTCGCGACGTGCTCGACCGCCCGGCCCGCGGGGGGTGACGCTCGGGCTACGGGTTGTAGCCGGCGCCCGAGGCCGCGAAGGCCCCGATGGTCTCGACGCTGATCGTTCCGGCGCCGTCGACCACGAGGTCGAAGACCCGCCAGACGTTGTCGCTGCCCGGGTTGACCGCGGGGACGTCGTAGCGGCGCACGATCCCCTGGCGGGGGACGATCAGTCCGACGGTGGCGCCCGAGCGCTCGATGGCGCCGCTCGCCTGCCCCGAGTAGTTGTGCACCGAGTAGCGGTATCGCCCCGCGGTCATGCGGCTGACGGTGATCACCTCAGGGCCGTAGGAGCTGGTGTCATCGGTGTCGAGGGCGGCGAAGGGAGCCTGGCCGAGGTCGCCGCGCCCGCCGTAGTAGACGTGGAAGCGCGTGGCCGGGCTCCCGAGCGTCGGCCCGGTGAAGTGGGAGTCGAGGTCGCGCGGGGCGGCTCCCCAGGTGAGGGTGATCTGCGCCACCGCCTGCACCATGGTGAGGGTGCCGAGGTCGCCGCAGGCCTGCGGGTTGGACGCGGCGCGCATCGCGGTCGAGGGCGTGGAGGCCGTCCTCGGCTCGGTGGCGAGCACGCCCTGCCGGGCGAACACGCTCACCTGCGAGGCCCGCTTCACGTCCGCCGCGAAGCAGCCGTCGGCGCCCGTCCACGCCCTCGACGAGCCGCTGTAGTCCACCCCGTTGAGGACCACCTCGACGTTGGGGACCGTCGCGCCCTGCGGGTCGCGCACGCACGCCCGGACGCACGTGGTCTCGTAGGGCAGGTCGACGTTCCACCAGCTCAGGTGCGGCACCGAGGCGACCCACACGTCACGCCCGGCGACGGTCTGGCGGGTGGCGGTTCCCTCTTCGGCCCAGCGCGCGTTGGCGGCGTCCAGGCTCCAGAGCGGCACCGTCGCGGGCGCAGCCGCGGCCTGGGAGGGCACCACCGGGAGGGTCAGCTCGGCGCTCATCCCGGCAGCGAGGGAGAGGGCCTGCGAGCCCTGCCGCACGTCCACCGCCACCACGCCGAAGCTCTCGAAGGGCACCGTCGTCCCGTCGGTGCGTCGACCCGTGAAGCTCGCCGGGAAGGCCACCCTCATCGCCATGCTCGACGCGTCGAGGTAGGCCAGCGCGACGGTCGCCATGCCCGTCGCCGCCCGACCGTCCGCCGTCACCAGCGCGCCCGCGGGGAACCTCACGCTCACCCCCGACGCGCCCGTGATCGTCCCCCCGGCCGCCGTGTCGATCGGCTGCGCCGGCTGCATCCGCACCAGCGCCACGTCCGCCGAGGTGATCGCTCCCACGCGCACGGTCAGCGCCATCACCCCCTCGGCGTATCCGTCGTGCCGCGCCACCAGGGACACTCCCTCCCCGGGCGGCACCTCGCCGAAGGAGAACCACCCCTGCTCGTTGGCCGTGACGGTCCTCCCGCCGAGAGTCAGCGTCACGCCACCGAGCGCCTCGTCGCCTCCCGCCACGCGCACCCTCCCCGCCACCGAGCCCGCGACCGCGACCGGACCCGGTCCCGTCCCGCTGGGCGTCGAGTCACCGCAGCTCGTCAGCGCAAGAATGAGTACCGCGCGCACGATCTGGTTCGTCTTCATGGAGTCATCGCCTCCTCAGCGCCGAGGGACGCAGTGCGCGTCGTCGGCACTACCGTCGTGGCAGCATTCGCTGTGCCGCGTTTCTGGGGAGTTGCGACGCCCGCTCCGGCGACGACGCGCGCTCGTACTGCGTCGGTGCACTTGCGCTGACGGTCCTCGCGCATACTCGGCCGCGAGGAGTGCACTTCCCATGAAGCAGCCCGACCCCCCCGGCTACCGCGAACCCTCCCCGCCCACGGCCTCCGCTCCGTGGAACCCACGCGCCGTCCTCGCGTTCAAGCTCTCGCTCGCCTCGGTGCTGCTCGTCCCGGCGCTCCTGCTGCTGATGCCCCTCATCCATCGCGCACGCAACCTGTCGCGGGAGATCGCGCTCCTCGCTGTGGCCATGATCGCCCTCGCCTCGCTGGCCTCGCTCTACCTCGGCTACCGCGGCGCCCGCTCGGGGCTCGATGTGCGCCGCGAGGTCCCGTCGCACCCCGTCGCCGAGCGCGGCCGCTCCCTTGCGACCGCCGCCATCCCCCTCGGCATCCTCGGCGTGGCGATGCAGCTCTTCGGCTTCCTCTTCGCGTGCCTCGTGCTGCCTGTCATCGGCCGGGGCCGCCAGGTGCGCCACCTCGGCCGCCCCGCGCTCCCTCCCCTCCAGCCCGATGGGGAGTGGGCCTCGCAGCCCATCGTCCTCCACGTCGACCCCGCCTCGCGCGAGGGCCTCGCCGCCCGCTGGAGGGAGAACGGCCGCACCGAGCACGCCTCCGTCGCAGCCTTCGCCCGGCTCACGCTCGACCTGCTGGGCCTCGGAGCACCGCCCGCCCTCGTCGCCGCCGCGCAGCGCGACGCGCTCGACGAGGTGCGCCACGCGGAGACCTGCTTCGCCCTCGCCCGCGCCATCGACGGCCGCACCGTCAGCCCCGGAGCCTTCCCCGAGGCCGCGCACCTGCCGTCCCTGTCGAGGGTGCGCGTCGTCGCCCTCGCCTCCCTCGCGGTCGACTCGCTCATCGACGGAGCCATCAACGAAGGGGTCTCCGCGCGCCTCGCCGCCACCGTCGCGCTGCGCTGCGAGGAGGGCGCGTTTCGCGACGCGCTCAAGACCATCGCCGCCGACGAGGGACGCCACGCCGCGCACGGCTGGGACGTGGTCGAGTGGTGCGTCGCCGAGGGCGGAGCGCCCGTCCTCCACGCCCTCAACGGCGCCCTCTCGGGCCTCCCGAAGCGCGCGAGAGAGGGGCTCGCCACCGCCGCCGACGAGGGATCCTGGGAGCGCTGGGGCATCCACGGCCACGCCCTGGAGGCCGAGTCCTACGCCCGCACGCTCGACGACGCCCGGCGACGGGTGCAGCGCTTCGGGTAAACGTGGGGTGCGGCCCTGGCAACTCGACCGAGCTGCTGGTGGAGCGCTTTCCTTCGGCGGAGGTCGTCGGGTTCGACACCTCGTCGGCGATGCTGCCCGAGGCGGGCACCGACGTGGTCTTCGCCAACGCAAGGTGCTGCTGCGCTTCCCCCGGTTGTTCATCGTGGCGGTGCGCTGATCGGAAGAGCGCTGAGCTCCCTCTCAGCCCGCGACGGCGTCGACCTCGATCTCCACCCGCATCCACGGCTCGATCAGCGCGCGGGCCTCGATCATCGACGTCGCCGGCCGCGCTCCCCCGAAGGCCTCCGCGTGGGCCCGGCCGATCGCCTCCCAGTCGCGCGCGATGTCCGTCACGAACATCCTCGTGCGCACCACCTGCTCGAAGCCCACCCCGAGCTGCGCCAGCGCGCGGCCGACGTTCTCGATCGCCTGCCTCGCCTGCGCGTAGGCGTCGTCGGCGTCCGCGTGCCCGCCGTCGGCCGTGAACCCCGTGGTGCCGGTGACGAAGACCAGCTCGCCCACGCGCACCGCGCGGCTGTACCCCACGATGGCCTCCCACTTCGCGCCCGACGACGCCCGCTCGCGCGCCATCCCCGCCGCGAGCTCGCCGCCGAAGGCCACCCGCCCCGCGGCCGGAGCCTCCGCGAGCACATGCACCTGCGCCACCGGGCGGCCGCACACCCGCGCCACGGCCTCGGCCACCGCGCGCAGCGATGCCCCACGCTCCTCCACGGCCGCGGGCCATCCCCGGCGCAGCAGGTCGACGAAGACCGGGCGCACCCCCTCCGGGACGCCGCCGTCCTCGGCGTAGTCGCTCGCGTCGACGCGGTGGAGGCGGACCCAGGTGGTTCCGCGGGGGGCGTCGAGGGCGGAGGAGAGGGCGTCGGCGAGGCGCTGCGCGAGGGCGTCGTCGGGGACGTCGGGCGCACCGATGAGGGTCACGTCGGCGATGGGCATTGGGGGTGCGCGCGACGATAGGGCACCCGCCGCGGGGAGCGCGAGGGCCCTTTAGCTCACGGAGGGGTTCATCACCCGGCCGAGGAAGAGCAGCGTCCCGTTGCGAGAGCGGATCACGAACATGAACGGCCGGTCGATGGAGAGCGTCGCGGGCGGAGGCGCGCTCACGACGTCGCCGATCACGGCGGTGGCGGCGGCGGCCTCGGTGCCGTTCTCGTCGACGGCGATGAAGCCCTCGTGGATGACGTCCTTCAGGAAGATGCGCCGCGTGCCGTCGATGCCCGAGAAGTCGGGGGCGCCGGGGCGAAACTCCTCGGCCATGCCCATCGCGCCGAGGCCCGGCCGCAGCGAGAGCTGGCTGCGGAAGGAGAAGCGCGGCATCGACAGCGTCACGATGTGATCGGTGGTGGCGGAGGCGATCATCTCCAGGCGCTCGGCCGTGAGCTCGCGCTCGAAGGTCGCGAAGCCGCCGGCGTCGGGGACCATCACCAGCATCGCGAGGTCGCTCCCCTGGTAGGCCAGCGAGACGGCCTTCCACCCGGGGCCCTCGGCGTAGGGGTAGCGCGCCATGATGGACATCGTGGGCACCCGCACCACCGTCTCGGCGTTGACGCGGAAGTCCGCCGGGGCCGTGCGCGCGGGGTCGAACACCCGACGCCACCCCGCGATGAAATGGATCGCGTTGGTGAGCACGAACACCGTGGCCGGGGTGATGGTCCCCTGGGCGAGGAGCGAGGGGATGCGCCCCTCGGTGCGCTCGCTCACCCAGTTGTTGATGCTGAGCCGCGAGGGTTCTGGATAGGTCGAGAAGTCCGTGAGCCAGACGCCCGCGCCGTAGTGCTCCGCGAGGGTGTCGAGGAAGGGCGTCTGAAACGAGTATCCCCGCTGGGCCCAGAGCGCGTTGGCCAGCTTGATGCGCGCCGGGCGGGGGTTCTCCTGCGAGACGGGCTGCGTCGACTGCTCGGCGAGCGCCCGGTCGATGGCGTTGAAGGACGCGTGCACGCTCGCGGACTCCAGCGACGGGAGCCGCATGGCGGCGCGCATCCGGGTCTCGCTCGCGCCGCGGGCGCCGACCCAGGTCATGGCGAGCGCGGTCGACACGCTGTGCGGCGAGGTCACGACGTTGCGCCCCTCGACGGCGACCGCCCGGTGCAGGTCGAGCGCAAAGCTCGCGTTGCCGCGGATCACCGCGGAGAGATCGGCCGCCCCGGGAGAGGCCGTCACCCGGGCGTGCGACGAGCGCACCTCGGTCACCGTGGCAGCGCTCGGGACGCTGTCTTCGCAGCCGACAGCCAGCGCCGCGAGGATGGGAACGACCGTCCAACCGACATGGGGATGTTGCATGGCCTTCGATGCTCCTCACCTCGCGGTGAGCGAGCGCCATGCCAGTCGTCGAGGCGCGCTCGGCCCCTCTCAGGTCACTCGCCCTCTGGTCACTCCCCGACGGGCAGCTCGTCGCCGATCGCCCCGATGATCTCCGGCTCCCGGTTGGCCGTGGTCCCCGGCGTCGCGTGGCTCACCCTCGGCCGCGATGCCCCCGCCGCGCCGCGAGGTCCGCTCGCCAGCGCCGCCAGCCGATCGGCGTCCTGCCTCGCCAGGAGCGCCGCCGCCGCCTGCCGCTGCCGCTCGGCGTCCGCCTCCGCGGCCCTCCGTCGCGCGTCGTCCGCCGCGCGCTCGGCCACCATCCGCCGCTCGTCCGAGTCCCTCCGCGCCGACTCCGCGCGCCGCGTCTCCTCCGCGCTCGCCTCCTGCTGCGGCTTCACCACCCCGAAGAAGGCCCCCGCGCCCAGGGCGCCCACCAGCGCCAGCACCCCGACGGCCACCGCGCCCGGGTGCATCCCCGTCCGCCGCTGCGACGCGATCGTCGCCAGCTTCTGCTCCTGCTCCATGCGCAGCGACAGCTCCCGCTCTCGCAGCTTCGACTCCGCCTCCAGCCTGATCCTCAGCGCCGCCTCCTCGCGCTCCCTCGTGGCCTGCGCCTCCGCCTCCCGGCGCGCCCGCTCGTCGGCCGCCCTCGCCGCCTCCTCGGACTGCGCCCGCTGCTGGCGCTCGGCCACCTCCCGACGACGCTCCTCCTCCACCCTCAGCACCGCCGCCTCCTCGGCACGGCGGCGGCCCTCCTCCTCCTGCCGCACCCGATCGTCCTCGATGGACATCAGGCTCCGGAGCGAGAACATCACCGAGTCTTCCTTCTGCTGCTGCTGGCTCATCGATCCACCTCCTCGAACACCCGCCGACCTGCTGTCCGACTCTGACGCCGGCCGAGTCCTTTGGTTCTCCCCTCGGAGGAATATTCCTACGATTCAGGAACACATGGACATCAGCGCAGTGACCACCCGCTGATCGGATGGCGAGTCTGGGTGCTGTGGTTCAGAAGGCGTTGAGCGCGCCGACGAAGAGGGGAGAGCCCTCGCAGGCCCGCTCCAGCAGGGCCCCGGCCTTCGCCGAGCCGTGGAGCCGACCGCTCGCCCTCAGCGCCGCGGTCGTGGTGGCCGCGAGGTAGACCTGCGAGAGGCCTTCGATGCCCAGCGAGAGGCGCTCGGCGGCGAGGGCCCCGGGGCTCACCTCCACGGCGTCGGGGGTGAGGTTTACGTCGAGGTGTAAGACGTCGTCGAGCGTGGGGTCGGTCACGTCGAGCCCGAAGGTCGCCCGCTGCCCCGTGCGCGAGGCCGAGGGGTGCAGCCGCAGCGCAGCGGCCACGTCCACCACGCGGGCCATCGCCCCGGCGTAGACCGCGCCCATCGGGTCGTAGCGGAGCCACGGGGCAGGAGCGTCGACCACGCCGTGCTCGACCAGCCAGGGGAGCGACTGACCCGGGGCGGTCCAGAGGGTGACCATGGCGTACTGCTCTCCCTGCGCGGCGAGGAAGCCCAGTAAGCCCTCGTGCGCCTCTGGGGAGAGGGCCACCAGCTCCCTCACGTGCATCTCCTGCTTCGGGAACTCCGGCTGCGCGGGAACCCTCCAGAGCGCATAGCCCTGCGCCTCGCCGGTGCCTGGATCGCGGTACACCACCCCCGCAGGAGCGCCCCCCAGCGCCCTCGTCTCCCACCAGTAGTCGTCGCGGGCGAGCGGCCCGGTCATCGCCTCCCGGGAGCGCTCGTAGAGCGAGCGCAGCGTGTCCATGTCCCTCCCGGGGACCATCTCCGTCACGTGGGTGCGCAGCCTCGACCCGGGGAGCTGCGAGGGGTGCACCCGCAGCTGCTCGACGCGCTCGCAGAGCCCGTACCCGAAGCGCCGGTAGTACCCGAGCTTGAAGGCGTAGAGCATCGAGAGGGCCTCCCCCCGGGAGCGCATCCACGAGAGAAGCTCCCGCATCATCGCGTCGGCCACGCCCCGCTGACGAAACTCCGGCGGCACGCTCACCCCCGCGACGCCCCACATCGGGATGTCCCTCCCCGCGAGGGCCATGGTGAGCGCCAGCGCCGTCGCGTTGCCAGCGCGCCGACCCTCCACCTCGGCCACCACCGTGTCGCCCCGCTGCACCCCGGTGTGCTCCCGAAACCAGCCCTCCCAACCCTCCACCGTGCTCGAGTGGAAGGCCCGGTGGCTCGTGTGCGCGAGGTACGTCGACTCGCCCGGCTCGGCGCGTCGCAGCGTCACGATGGTCCCCGGCTCGGTGCGTCGGCTCATGGCCGCGACGGTACACCGGCGCCCGATGGAGATTGGGCCCCTCGCTTGACACGCCCCGCTCCCACCGCCCACAGCATCGGCCTCTACCGATGCGACCGCTGCGCCTCGCCCTCGCCCTTCTCGCCCTGCCCTCGCTCGCCTCCGCGCAGACCCGCCCGATGGAGTACGCGCGCCCTTCGCCCTCCCCGGAGCGCGTCGCCCACGGCGAGGTCGTCGCCTTCGCCCGCGACCTCGCCGCCGCCCGCGACGGAGACCGGGTCCTCGTCGCCTGGATCGACCACACCCCCAACGGCGGCAGCCAGCTCCGCACCACGCTGCTCCGCCGCGACGGCGCCGACGCCCTGGTGCGCGCTCGCCCCGACGCCCCGCTGGCCCCCTCGGTCCGCTCCCCCGTCCTCGCCTGGAACGGCCAGCACGGCGTCCTCGCCTGGGTCGTCCCCCCGCCTCCGCCTCCGCCCCGTCCCGCCCCCGGGGCCGCTCCGGTCGCTCGACGCCGCGCCCCCTCGGCGCCCTCGGTGGACGAGACCCTGGGCCTGAGAGACCGCTCCGGCGGCGACATCGTGGTGCAGCGCCTCGACGCCGAAGGGCGCCCCGAGGGCCCCGCGAGGGTGGTCTTCCATGAGAACAGCCGGCTCACCCGCGTCGCCGTCGCCCTCGACGGCCGCTCGGCCGTGCTCGCCTG
This sequence comes from Deltaproteobacteria bacterium, assembly GCA_016704445.1. Taxonomy (GTDB): domain Bacteria; phylum Myxococcota_A; class Polyangia; order Polyangiales; genus SCUS01. Next base: position 16,298 of record JADJAE010000069.1, on the reverse strand, counting down.
GGCCGGGGCGGTCGTCACCGAGGACGAGGTGCGCGAGACCGTCCGCGCGCTGCGCCTCGACGACGAACTCACGCCCACCACCCCGATGGCCCTCCACGCCGGGCTCATCGGCGAGGTCGGCGACCTTCTCTCGCTCAGCGTCCGCGCCGACCGCTCGGTCACCCTGCGCGCCAGCGGCTCGGCGTGCCGCTCGCTCACCGCCGAGCCCCCTCCCCCGGTGCTCACCACCGACGCCTCGGCCCGCGTCGAGGCCCCCAACCGCTCGCTCATGCCCCAGCAGCCACTGCGAGAGATCGAAGGTCCGCCCGTGGCCTGCGACCCGCCCGGGATCTACGAGAGCACCTTCGCCCACGACGCCCCGCTGCCCCCGATGCGACGCGTCGCCGCGCTCTCCCAGGGCCCCGCCCCCACGCTCCAGCCGCCCGACCTCACGCCCAGGGTGCATCCCCCGCCGGGCTTCGAGCCGCCCCTCGTCGAGCAGCCCGTCGCGCCGCCCGATCTCTCCGCGGCCGATCCCTTCTCGGCGCCCAGGGCGCTGGTCTCGGACACCGTCCACGCCGCCGCCATCGACCGCGCCGGGCGCTCCCTCGCGGTGCGCGACCGGGAGCGCTCCATGGTGCTCGCCACCAGCGCGGCGGGCTTCGCGTCCGTCACCCTGCTCCCGGGCGAGCCCGCGATCGTGCTCTCCCGCGAAGGCGTCTGGAGCGGCCCGGTGCGCGCCTGGATCCTCGGCCGCCCGGAGCTCACCACCCTCTCCCTCCCCCGAGCGACGATGGTGCCCGCGGCCCCGGCCCGCGCGCCGGTGACGCAGCCCTACGTCTACGACGAGACCTTCGCCCGGCTGTGGGTTCGCGCTCGCACCGCCCGCGCGGTGTTCATGCGCCACGAGAACACCGCAGGCGCCCTCGCGGCCCGTCCGGAGGCCCCGACCGACCCTCGGATGCCGGGGATCCTCAGCCAGCGCGCCAGGCTGCGCGCCCGCTGGGAGTCGGTCTGCGGGGGACTCCTCACCCGCGCCGCGCAGCTCGCCCGCCGGGGAGCCGGTCCGGCCGTGTCGCAGGGCGCCCAGTCGCTCTGCGAGATGCACCCCGACCTGGTGCTCGGGGCGCCGATCAATCAGGCGTTGTGATGCGGGCGGGGCGGTGATCCCGCGGCGGTCGATCGTGCAGCGACGCATGAGCCGCGAGCTCGCCGTCGGGCGCCTCCGCCCGACCGTCGGAGCGAAGGGAGCGATGGTCCCGCCTCCGACGCCGTCTGGTATCGCGCGTGCGTGCTGGGTCGACGCGTGACGGACACCTTCCTTGCAGACCTGCGCATCGCCCAGCAGGGGCGGCTGAAGATCTTCCTCGGCATGGCCGCGGGGGTCGGCAAGACCGTGGCGATGCTGCGAGACGCTCGCCGGCTGCGGGACGAGGGCATCGACGTGGTCTGCGGCTTCGTCGAGACGCACGGTCGCGCCGAGACCGTCGCGGAGCTGGGCGATCTGCCCGTCGTGCCCCGACGGACCGTCGTCTACCGCGAGGTGCCCTTCGAGGAGCTCGACCTCGACGCCGTGCTGGCGCGCCGCCCCGACGTGGTCCTGGTCGACGAGCTCGCCCACACCAACGTGCCCGGGAGCCGCCACGGCAAGCGCTACCAGGACGTAGAAACCCTGCTCGACGCAGGGATCAGCGTGCTCTCCGCCCTGAACGTCCAGCACCTCGAGAGCCTCCACGACATGGTGCTCCGCGCGACGGGCATCGACGTGCGCGAGCGGGTGCCCGACCGGATCCTGCATCGGGCGGACGAGATCGTGGTGGTGGACGTCGCCCCCGGCGAGCTCCAGGAGCGGCTGCGGGCGGGCAAGATCTACGCGCCCGCGAAGGTCGAGCGCGCGCTGCAGAGCTTCTTCCGGGCCGAGAACCTCACCGCCCTGCGGCAGATCGCGCTGCGCGAGGTCGCCAACGCCGTCGAGCTCCGGGCGCGCGCCCGCCTCCGGGCGAACCGCGCGCTGGACGCCCCGGCCCTGGAACCCGACGACGGCGTGGCCGACGCCGAGCGGGTGATGGTCTCCATGTCGTCCATCCCGAGCGCCACGCAGCGCCTGATGCGCCACGGGGCGCGCCTCGCCGGAGGGATCAACAGCCGCTGGTTCGTCGTCTACGTTCGCACGCCCGGGGAGGCGCCCGAGCGCATCGCGTCGCCGGTGCTGCGCTCGCTCACCGAGAACATCCGCATCGCGCGCGAGCTCGGCGCGGAGGTCGTGCGCCTCGAAGGAAACGACGTCGCGGACACCCTCGCGGCATTCGCGAAGGAGCGCGGGATCACCCACGCGGTCTTCGGGCGCACCCGCCAGCCCGTGTGGCGAGAGCGCCTGCTCGGCTCGCTGCTCGACCGCTTCATGCGCCTCGCGCCCGAGGTCGACGTGCTGGTCGTCGGGGCGCGGGACGGGGACGCGAAGCCGGGGAGCGAGGCGCCATGAGCCGCCGCCTCCTGGTAGCGGAGCCCGACGCGTCCGGCCGCGCCATGCTCGACCGGGTGCTGACCGCGGCGGGCTACACCGCCGAGGAGTTCGCCTCGGTGCACGACGCGCGCATCCTCCTCGACGACGCGGTGTTCGACCTCGCGGTCGTCGACGAGTTCGCCGGCGCCGACGCGGTGCTCGGGGAGGTGCGCTTCCTCCGGACGCACTACCCGAGGCTGCCCGTCGTGGTGATGGGCACGATGCTGAACGCCTCGGTGCTCCTCAACCTCGTGCGCATGGGCGTCGCGGACGCGCTGCCCAAGCCCTTCACCCCGGAGGAGCTGCGCGGCGCAGTCGCTCGCGCCCTGATCCACAGCGCGCCGGGTCGCGCCGAGGCCCTCGACTACGGCGCCGCGGTGGCGGCCGCGCTCGACGGCCTCGCGGCGGGGGACCTCGCCCGCGCAGGTCGGGCGCTGGCTCGGGCCTACGCCCACGCGCCCCTCGACGCGGAGGTCGCCGCGCTCCAGGCGCTGCGCGCCGAGCTCGGAGGAGACGACGCGGACGCCGCGAGGGGGTACCGGGCGGCGCTCGCGCTGCGCCACGATGAGGGCACAGAGTTCCCCGACCCCCACGAGGGCCTCGCGCGCCTGGCAGGCTACGGGGCGGCCCGACCGGTCGCGGCGCTGAGCCCGCGCTTCCGGGCAGCGCCGCTCTGGATCGTTACCGACCCCGCGCGAGAGCTGGTCGGCGCGCCGCCCGAGGGGGCCGGCGAGGCGGTCGTCGTGCTCTCGCTGGCCCTCGGTGCCGTGGCGACGGCGGCGGTGCCCCACCTGCGCGAGCGGGGCGACCGCGCGTTCGCCCTGCTCCCGACGGACCTCCGGCCGGAGCAGGCAGGCCCCCTGCTGGCGCGGATCGGCGCGGGGCCCCTCGTGGCGCATCCGTCGGGCCCCGGCGTCGAGCTGGACCTTGCGCGGCTGGCGCTCGCGCGCGATGAGGCACGGAGCGGGGCCTCGGCGCGGCCGATCCCCGGCGAGAAGGTCGAACGCCCCTCCGCGCCCGCGGCGGGGAGAATGTGAGCCACGCGATGGGAACCAGCGGCAAGGCGAGGATCCTGGTCGTCGACGACGAGCCGAACATCCGCACGCTGCTGCGGGTGTGCCTGGAGGGCGCCGGGTACGACGTCACCCTCGCGGCGAGCGGCGAGGCGGCCGTGGCGGCGGCCCGGCGGTCGCCGCCCGACCTGGCCTTCGTCGACCTGCGGCTCGGCGCGATGGACGGCCTCGCGCTCACCCGAGCGCTCGCCCAGGAGGCGTCCACCGCGGCGGTGGTGCTCATCACGGCCTACGCCACGATCGACAACGCGGTCGACGCGATGCGCGCGGGCGCGGTGGACTTCCTCCCGAAGCCCTTCACCCCGGCGCAGGTGCTGCACACCGTCGGCAAGGTGCTCGGGCAGGCGCGGCTGCAGCAGGAGCTCAGCGAGCTCAAGCGCGCCGGGGGCCGCGGGGTGCACGCGCGCTTCGACACGAAGAGCCCCGCGATGCAGCAGGCGCTGGCCTTCGTGCTGCGCGCCGCGCGCACCGACGCGACGATCCTGCTGCTCGGCGAGACGGGCACCGGCAAGGGCTACCTGGCGCGGCACATCCACGCGAACTCGCCGCGGCGCGACCGGGCCTTCGTCACGGTCAACTGCGCGGTGATCGCCCCGTCGCTGATCGAGAGCGAGCTCTTCGGGCACGCGAAGGGGGCCTACACCGGCGCCGACCGGGCGCGCGCGGGGCACGTCGAGGCGGCGGGCGGCGGGACGCTGTTCCTCGACGAGGTCGGCGACCTGCCGAGGGAGGCGCAGGGCAAGCTGCTGCGCCTGCTGGAGGAGCACGAGTACGTGCGCGTCGGGGAGACCGAGCCCCGGCGCTCCGAGGCGCGGGTCATCGCCGCGACGCACCGCGACCTGCGCGCGGCCGTCGCGACCGGCACCTTCCGGGAGGACCTCTTCTACCGGCTCAACGTGGTCACCGCGACGCTCCCTCCCCTCCGCGAGCGGCGCGAAGACCTCGCCGACCTCGCGGAGGGCATCGTCGCCGACCTGGCGGCGCAGCATCAGCGCGGCCCCTTCTCGCTCGCCCCGGCGACCCTGGCGGCGCTGTCGGCCTACGCGTGGCCGGGCAACCAGCGCGAGCTGGTGAACGTCCTCGAGCGCGCGGTGATCCTCGCCGAGGGCCCCGTCGCTCACGCCCGACCTGCTCCCCGAGGAGGTGCGCGCGGCGGCGCCGGCGCCGGTCGCGCCCGATGGGGACACGCTCGAGGCCGCGGAGCGCAGGCACATCGCCGCCGTGCTGGCCCGCGCGCCCACCCTCGACGCCGCGGCCCGCGCGCTCGGCGTCGACCCCTCGACGCTCTACCGCAAGCGCGAGCGCTACGGGCTTCGCTAAGGGCTCTGAGTAAGGGGAGCCGCCGACGATGTACAACTCGCTACGAGCGCGCGTCACCCTCGGGGTCCTCGCGATCATGCTCACGCTGCTGCTGGTGTCGGCGGTCGCGATCACCACGCTGCGACGGCTGGGCGGGGAGATCGAGACGATCCTGCGGGAGAACTACCGCTCGGTCATCGCCTGCGTGGACATGAAGGAGGCGCTCGAGCGCCAGGACTCGGCGGCGCTGTTCGCGTCGACGGGCCACGACGACATCGCGCGGCCGCTCCTCGCCGAGCAGCGCGCGGCCTTCGCGCGGGCCTACACGGTCGAGCGGAACAACATCACGCTGCCCGACGAGGGGGCCGCCGTGCGCGAGATCGACGCGCTCTACCGCGACTACGTCGCCGCCGTCGACCGCGCGCTCACCGCCCCCCAGGGACCCGCGCGCTCCGAGGCGTACTTCCGCGAGCTTCTGCCGCGCTTCACCCGGCTCAAGCTCGCGACCGAGCGGGTGCTGCGGATGAACCAGGCCAGCATGGAGTCCGCCGACCGCTCGGCCAAGGCGGCCGCCCGGCGCGGCGTCGCGCTCACCGTCGGCGTGGGCGCGCTGGCGCTGCTGCTCCTCATCGCCTTCACCTGGTGGCTTCCGCGGATGGTCGTCCGGCCGGTGCAGCGCCTGGCCGACGCGGCGCGGGCCATCGGCGGCGGCGACCTCGACGTGACCATCGCCGACCCGGGCGTGCGGGAGCTCGCGCCGCTCGCGGAGGCCTTCCGCCGGATGGTCGAGAAGCTGCGAGCGTACCGGCAGAGCTCGCTCGGCGAGCTCCTCGCCGCCCGCGACCTCGCCAACGCCACGGTGCAGTGCCTCCTCGACCCGCTGGTGGTCTTCGAGCGCGACGGCACGGTGCTCCTCACCAACGAGGCCGCGACGCGGGTCTTCGGCGTCGAGCCCGGCGACGGGCCCGCGACGCCCGGGGACGGGGCGCTGGGCCACGTCTTCGGCGCGGCGCGCGCGCGGGCGATCGCGACGGGCGCGGTCGTCGCGCCGGGCAACCTCGCGGGCGCGACGCGCTGGCGCGACCGCCTGGGCGAGCGCTACTTCCAGGTGCGCGCGGCGCCGCTGCGGGCCGAGTCGGACGACGGCCGGGTGATCGTCGTCGCCCAGGACGTCACGCGCCTGCGCCGCATCGACCGCCTGAAGAGCGACATGGTCGCGACGGTGAGCCACGAGTTCAAGACGCCGCTCACGTCGCTCCGCATGGCGACGCACCTGCTGCTGGAGCCCGGGACCGGCCCGCTCACGGAGGCGCAGCGCGAGGTCGTGACGACGGCCCGCGACGACACCGAGCGCCTGCGCTGCTGGTCGACGAGCTGCTCGACCTGGTGCGCATCGAGTCCGAGGCCGGCGCGCTGCACCGCGTGCCCGTCGAGGTCGACGAGCTCATGCGCGCCGTGGTCGACGGCCACCGCGCCATCGCGGCGGACAAGGGCATCGCGCTCGTCGTCGAGAGCCCCGGCGCGCTGCCTCGGGCGCGGGTCGACCCCGAGAAGCTCGGCATCGTGCTGGCCAACCTGGTCTCCAACGCCATCCGGCACACGCCCGCGGGGGGCCGGGTCGCCCTGGCCGCCGAGGCCGACGCCGCGGCGCTGCGCATCACCGTGCGCGACACCGGCGAGGGGGTGGCGCCGTCCGACCTGACACACCTGATGGAGCGCGCGAGCGCCCGAAACGCCGGCCACGAGGGGACCTGGCGGGGCCTCGGCCTGACCATCGCCCAGGAGATCGTGCTCCAGCACGGCGGCGAGCTCAGCGCGTCGAGCGCGCCGGGCCGGGGGAGCGCGTTCACCGTGGTGATCCCGCACGAGACCGCCCCCGCTCCCTGACGCCGCTCGTGCGCGGGCGCGCGGCGGGCCGGAGCCCTGTCGTGCAGCCGCGCATGACGCCCGCGGAGACGCTTGCCGGGGCGCCGCGAAACCCGCCTCGGCACGCCGGGTGAAGAGGGTCTCTGGTCATGACCGACCTGTTGATTCTCGCGCTCACGGTGGCGCTGTTCGCGGCCTCGGCCGGGCTCGTCACCCTCTTCGACCGGATGTGACGCCATGCAACTCGACGTGATCCTGGGCCTCGCCTCGAGCGCGGGGCTCATCGCCTATCTGTTCTACGTGCTCGCCCGCCCGGACAGGTTCTGACATGACCCCGCGACTCGCCGTCCTCGTCATCCTCTTCTTCGGCCTGATCGGCGCGATCGCCGTGCCGCTCGGCCGCTACCTCGCCCGCGTCTTCGCGGGGGAGAACCACCGCACGGCGCGCCTGCTCGGCCCCGTCGAGCGCCTCATCTACCGCCTCGCCGGCGTCAACCCCGCCGAGGAGCACGACTGGAAGCAGTACGCCGGCGCGACGCTGCTCTTCTCCGGCGTCACGATGCTGGTGAGCTACGGCGTGCTGCGCCTCCAGTCCTCGCTGCCGGCGAACCCGACGCGCCTCGCCAACGTGCCCCCGTGGCTGGCCTTCAACACCGCCACGAGCTTCACGACCAACACCAACTGGCAGAGCTACGGCGGCGAGACGACCCTGAGCTACGCCTCGCAGGCCGTCGCGCTCACCAGCCAGAACTTCTTCTCCACCGCGGTCGGGCTCTGCGTCGCCATCGCGCTGATCCGCGGCATCGCCCGCCGCGAGACCACGAAGCTCGGCAACTTCTGGGTCGACCTGGTGCGCGCGCACCTCTACGTGCTCGTGCCCATCAGCGTCGTCTACGCGCTCTTCCTGGTCTCCCAGGGTGTCATCCAGACCTGGTCCGGCCCGGCGCACTGGACCACCCTCGACGGCGTGGCGCAGTCGATCCTCCGCGGCCCGGTGGCCTCGCAGGAGGCCATCAAGATGCTCGGCACCAACGGCGGCGGGTACTTCAACGCCAACAGCGCGCACCCCTGGGAGAACCCCACGCCGCTGTCGAACCTCGTCCAGATGGTCTCGATCTTCGCCATCCCCGGCGCGCTCTGCGTGACGCTCGGCGAGATGGTGAAGAACCGCCGTCACGGCTGGGCGGTCTTCGCGACGATGACCCTCATCGCGGTGCTGGGCGTCGCGGTGCTCGGTCACTTCGAGCAGGCCGGCAACCCCGCGCTCACCCGCGCGGGCGCCGACCAGGTCTCGAGCGCGCTCCAGTGCGGCGGCAACATGGAGGGCAAGGAGGCGCGCTTCGGCATCGCCGACACCGCCCTCTTCGCGACCGTCACCACGGACGCCTCGTGCGGCGCCGTCAACGGCATGCACGACAGCTTCACCCCGATGGGGGGCCTCGTCCCGATGCTCAACATCCAGCTCGGCGAGGTGGTCTTCGGCGGCGTCGGCGCGGGGATGTACGGCGCGCTCGTCTACGTCCTCATCGCGGTCTTTCTCGCGGGGCTCATGGTGGGCCGCACGCCCGAGTACCTCGGCAAGAAGATCGACAGCCGCGACGTGCGCATGGCGTCGATCTACATCCTCATCCCGGCCTTCTCGATCCTGCTCTTCAGCGCCGTCGCGGCGCTCACCGACGTGGGCCGCGCGGGGATCATGAACGCCTCCGCCGCCGACGTCCCCGGCGCCCCGTGGCACCCGCACCCGCACGGGCTCTCGGAGGTGCTCTACGCGTACAGCTCCGCCACGGGCAACAACGGCAGCGCCTTCGCGGGGCTCACGGCGTACTCCGCGGCGCACCCGGTCTTCTACTCGCTGACGCTCGCGCTCGCGATGTTCGTCGGGCGCTTCCCCCTCATCGTGGCGGTGCTCGCCATCGCCGGGAACATGGCGAAGAAGCGCCCCGTGCCGCCCGGCCCCGGCAGCTTCCCCGTCGACGGCGCGCTCTTCGTCGGCCTCCTCGTCGGCGTGATCCTGATCGTGGGCGCGCTGACCTTCTTCCCGGCGCTCTCGCTGGGCCCGATCGTCGAACACTTCATGCAGCGCTAGCGGCCCTACCGAAGCGGCAACCCATGACCAGGCATCAAGTCCACAAGTCCAGCTCGATCTGGGACCCGGCCATCGTCCGGCCCGCCATCGGCGACGCGTTCAGGAAGCTGAACCCCCGCACCATGGCGAAGAACCCGGTGATGTTCGTCGTCGAGGTCGGCAGCATCCTCGTCACCGTCTTGTTCTTCTACGACCTCGCGCGGGGTCAGCACGTCGACGTGAAGTTCAACGTGCAGCTCATCGCGTGGCTGTGGTTCACGGTGCTCTTCGCCAACTTCGCCGAGGCGATGGCCGAGGGGCGCGGCAAGGCCCAGGCGGCCACGCTGCGCAAGATGCGCACGACCACCACCGCACGGCGCATCCGGTGCGCGGGCGACGAGTCCGCGCTCACCGCGGGACCGACGCCCGCGATCGGCGAGGAGGTGTCCGCCAACCTGCTGAAGCGCGGCGACGTGGTGTACGTCGCGGCGGGCGGGCTCGTGCCGGCCGACGGCGAGATCATCGAGGGCATCGCCTCGGTCGACGAGAGCGCCATCACGGGCGAGAGCGCCCCGGTGGTGCGCGAGGCGGGCGGCGACCGCAGCGCCGTCACCGGCGGCACCCGCGTGGCGTCCGACTGGCTCAAGATCGAGATCCGGCAGGACCCGGGCGGCGGCTTCGTCGACCGGATGATCGCCCTCGTCGAAGGGCTCCGAGCGGCAGAAGACCCCCAACGAGATCGCGCTCACGATCCTGCTCGCGGGCCTCACGCTGATCTTCCTCGTGGCGACGGTGACGCTCGAGCCCCTCGCCCGCTACTTCGGCGGCTCGCTCGGCATCGGCGTGCTGGTCGCGCTGCTGGTGTGCCTCATCCCCACGACCATCGGCGGCCTGCTCTCGGCCATCGGCATCGCGGGCATGGACCGCCTCGTCCAGCACAACGTGCTCGCCACCTCCGGGCGTGCGGTCGAGGCCGCGGGCGACATCGACGTGCTGATGCTCGACAAGACCGGCACCATCACCTACGGCAACCGCCAGGCGGCGGAGTTTTTCCCGGTGAAGGGCGTCGAGCTGCGCGAGCTCGCGGCCGTCGCGGCGCTCTCGTCGCTCCCCGACGAGACCCCGGAGGGCAAGAGCATCGTCGCGCTCGCGGAGACGATGGGCATCGTCCCGGTGCTCCCGGCCGGCGCCACCTTCGTGCCCTTCACCGCCCGCACCCGGATGAGCGGCGTGGACGCCGGCGAGCGCGTCGTGCGCAAGGGCGCCGGCGACGCGGTGCTGGCCCACGTCCGCGGGCGCAACGGCAGCGTCCCCGGCGACCTCCAGGCCATGGTGGACAAGATCGCCAACGCGGGCGGCACGCCCCTCGTGGTCGTGGACGGGGCGCTCGTGCTGGGCGTGGTCTACCTCAAGGACACGGTGAAGCCCGGCATGCGCGAGCGCTTCGAGCGGCTGCGCGCCATGGGCATCAAGACCGTGATGGTCACCGGCGACAACCCCCTGACCGCGAAGTCCATCGCCGCCGAGGCGGGCGTGGACGACTTCCTCGCCGAGGCCACCCCCGAGGCGAAGCTCGCCTACATCCACAAGATGCAGGAGGGCGGGCGCCTGGTGGCCATGACCGGCGACGGCACCAACGACGCGCCCGCGCTCGCCCGCGCCGACGTCGGCGTCGCGATGAACACCGGCACCCAGGCCGCCAAGGAGGCCGGCAACATGGTCGACCTCGACAGCGACCCGACCAAGCTCATCGAGATCGTCGAGATCGGCAAGCAGCTCCTGATGACCCGCGGCGCGCTGACCACCTTCTCGGTGGCCAACGACGTGGCCAAGTACTTCTCGATCCTGCCGGCGATGTTCACGGGCCTCGCCGCCTTTCAGACGACGCGCGGCGACGCGCACAGCTCGCACTTCTGGGCGCTCAACGTGATGCGCCTCGGCTCGCCGCAGAGCGCGATCCTCTCCGCGGTGATCTTCAACGCGCTGGTCATCGTCGCGCTGATCCCGCTCGCCCTCCGCGGGGTGAGCTACCGCCCGCTGGGCGCCGCGGCGCTGCTGCGGCGCAACCTGCTGGTCTACGGGCTCGGCGGCGTGGTCGCCCCCTTCGTCGCGATCAAGGCCATCGACGTGGTGGTCAGCGGCCTCTCGCCTGGCCTGAGCGAGGTTTCATTCAAGGAAGATCGTTCGTCCCTGTGTCTGGTCATCACCGCCTTCCTGCTGCTGGTGTGCTGCCTGGCCTACCCGGCCGCGGTCACCGGCGTCGCGCAGGCCGTGTTCCCCGCCAGGCCAACGGCAGCCTCATCACCCAGGGCGGGCGCGTCCGCGGCTCCTCCCTCCTCGGGCAGACCTTCGCCGACAACGCCGCGCACCCCGGGTACTTCTGGGGTCGGCCCTCGGGCGCGAGCGTCGACAGCGCGACGGGCGTGACCTACTCGTCGGGCAGCAACTACGGGCCGCTCAACCCCGCGCTGCACGATGAGGTGCGCCAGCGCGTCGAGGCGCTCCGCGCGACCGGCGTCACCGGCCCGATTCCGGTCGACCTCGTCACCAGGAGCGCGAGCGGGCTCGACCCCCACATCTCCCCCGCCGCGGCGCAGATCCAGGTGCCCCGCGTCGCCCGCGCCCGCTCCATGTCCGAAGCCGCGGTGCGCTCGCTGGTCGCCGCGCACACCCAGGGCTCGACGCTCGCCCTGCTCGGCGCGGCCCGGGTTAACGTGCTCGAACTCAACCTCGCGCTCGACGCGCGATGAGGAAACTCCCCATGAAGTCGGATCGGTATGTCCCCGCGGTGGCGGGGTTGATTCTCTCCTTGTCTGGCCGCGTCGTGTCCGCGCAGACCCCCCCCCGCGGCCCCGCCCCGCCCCGCCCGATCGCCAGCGCCTCGGAGGGGACGTCCCGCACCGGAACCCGCGCCACGGTCACGCTCGCGGGCTACGTCGAGGCGCTCTACCAGTGGAACTTCAACAACCCCTCGAACGGGATCACGAACTTCCGCGGCTTCGACACGCGCCACAACACCTTCACCCTGTCGAACGTGGTGCTCGACGCCACGGGAGTGCTCGGCCCCGTGTCGGTGCGGCTCGCGCTGCAGGTCGGCTCGACCCCCGAGACCTACTACCTCGCCGAGCCCGACCGCGGCAGCGCGGGCGGCGCGGGCGCCTCCAACCTCGACGTCTGGAAGTACATCCAGCAGGCCGTCGTCGCGTGGCGCGCGCCGCTGGGCCGGGGCCTGCTGCTGGAGGCGGGGTTGTTCCTCTCGCCGATCGGCCCCGAGGGCATGGCCGTGAAGGACCAGTGGAACTGGTCGCGCTCCAACCTCTTCTTCGGGCTGCCCTTCTACCACACGGGGATGCGCGCCTCGTACGGCCTCACCGACACCCTCACGCTCAGCGTCGCGGGCTACAACGGCTGGAACAGCGTCGTCGACAACAACGACGAGAAGTCGGTGTCCGCCGCGCTCGACTACGTGGTGACCGACCGGGTGACCTTCCACGCGCTCTACTTCGGCGGCGTCGAGCGCTCGCACGACTCGGCGGAGCGCCAGGGATCGACCCCCTGGCGCCACGTCCTGGACAGCTACCTCGCGGTCTATCCGCGCCCGTGGCTGTCGCTGATGGTGCACGGCAACGTCGGGGTCGAGCCCAACGCCTTCGGCACCTCGTGGTGGGCGGCGGGCGCCCTCTACGCGCGGGTTCGACTCCGCCCGTGGCTCTACCTCGCGGCGCGCGGAGACTTCTTCCACGAGACCGCCGCGAGCAACGCCACGGGCACCGCGTCGAGCATCTTCTGGCCCGGGCGCTGGGTGAGCTCGGGCACCGCCACCCTCGACGCCCGGCCCCACGACAACGTGTCGATCCGCCTGGAGTACCGCCACGACGCGGCCGAGGGCGCGACGTACTTCCGCGGCGCGGTGGCGACCGACGCGATGACCGGCGCCTTCGTCTCCAACGCCAGGTCGCAGGACACGCTCACGCTCGGCGTGACCACCTGGTTCTGACCGGTCATTGTGATGTGTGCGGGCGTCCGAAGGGCGCTATACGAACTGCCATGAAAGACCGCCGCGACGCCACCACCGCCCACCGTCCGCTGATGCGTCGCCCGCACGCCCGCCGCGCGCTGGTCAACGTCGGCGGCGCCGTCGAGGCCGTCGGCGACGAGGTGCTCTGCGCGAGGCTCACCGACGCGCTCACCATCCGGCCCGGAGAGCGCGACGCCACGCTCACCCACCCCTTCCACGCCTACCCCGCGCGGCTGCACCCTGCGGTCGCCCGCTCGCTGCTCCAGAGCCTCTCGCTTCCGGCCGGCGCCACGCTGCTCGACCCCTTCTGCGGCTCCGGGACGGTGCTCATCGAGGCCATGGCCATGGGCCTCCGCGCGGTGGGCCGCGACCTGTCGCCCTTCGCGGTGGAGCTCGCCTCGCTCAAGACCCGCGTCACCTCCGTGGGCGACCGGCAGCGCATCGTGGCCGCCGCCAACACGGTGGCCATGCGCGCCGAGCAGGGCGTGCGGATGCGATGGCACGCGCACATCCCTCGCGGCGAGCAGAAGTGGTTCTACCCACACACCCTCGCGGAGCTGTCGGCGCTCTCCCAAGAACTCCATCGCACCAAGGGGCTCACCCAGGCGGCGCTGCGGATGCTGTTCTCGTCCATCCTGGTGAAGGTCTCCCTCCAGGCCTCGGACTCCGACCCCCGCAAGGTGCGCAAGGACGTGCCCATCCGTGCGGCGATCCGGTGGTTCGCGGACAAGGCCAACGAGCTCGACCGGTGCCTCGCGGCGCTCGAAGCCGCGGTCCCGTCGGGGGTCTCCGCGGAGGTGCTCGCCGACGACGCGACGGCGCTCGAGACCATCGCCAGCGACTCCATCGACGGCGTGGTGACCTCGCCTCCCTACGCCAACACCTACGACTACGCCGCGCAGCACGAGCGCCGCTATGTGTGGCTCAACCTCGACGACAAGCGAATGATCGAGCGCGAGGTGGGCGCCGCCCGGTGGTTCAAGGACGAGCCCGAGATGGGGGTGTTCCGCTTCGGTCGCGAGCTGGGGCTGATGTGCAGGGCGCTGGCGAGGGTGCTGAAGAAGGGCGGACGCGCCGCGGTGGTGATGGCCGACGGCGCCGCGGGCATCGAGCCCATGTACGCCGACGAGATGCTGGCCGACGCCGCGAAGGGAGCCGACCTCAAGGTGGTCGCGAGGGCCTCTCAGGTGCGCGCGGTCTTCGACGACGACAGCATCGAGGCCTTCGCGCGGCGGCCCAAGCGCGAGCACGTCGTGGTGCTGGGCAAGCGGTAGCGGTCACCCTCGCGGAGAAGGGCGGGCGCCCCTCGACAGGGGCGAGGCGTCCTCCAGCCACACCCGGCTGCGCACGTGGGCCCTCCCCGGCCAGTGCAGCTCGAACCACCCGGTGCTCTCATCGAAGGCGAAGCCCACCCCCGGCACGAAGGGGTCTCGCGACGCCACCACCTCGAAGGACCACCGCGACCGCCTCCCGCCCGGCATCGCCACTGGCGTCTGCAAGGGCAGCGCGTCGCGCACCGCCGCCTCGGCCGCCCGGTCGAAGCCCGCGATATGCGAGGAGCGCAGCACCCTCACCTCGATCACCCGGCCGTCCTCGCCCTGCAGCACCTCGACCTCCGCGCGGGTCGTGCGGGTGTTGCCTCGCGACTGGTCGACGATCCCCTGAAACGGCGCCTGGGTGCGCTCCGCCGGGTTGTTGCTCCGGGCGGTGTTGCGCGACTCCAGCGAGTCGATGGTCGAGCCCTGCCGCCCGGGCTGCACCGCCGCGCCGTTGGCGCTCCTCGCCACTTCGGCCAGGCCCGCGGCGGGCATCGCCAGGGTCGCGAGGAGGGTCTCCCCCAGCGAGGGCATCCGGGAGATGCCCGGCCGCCACGTCTCCAGCATCCGCCGCCGCAGCGACCAGTAGTAGCCGCGCACCCCGGCGGCCTCGTGCTGGTGAGTCTCCGCCATGCGCTGGTCGACGTAGCCCTGGCTGGCCGCCGCGATCGCCCTCGACTCGGGCGTACCGACGGCCTGGTCGACCAGCGAGCGGGCGCGGGCTCGCTCACCCTGAACCTGGGCGACGGAGGGCGCCGCCCCCCACACCGCGAAGGCCTCCGAGGGACGCACCCTCATCAGGTCGGCGGCGCGCATCGAGGGCGGCGCGGTGAGAGCGGGCGGAGCGACCTCCGGCGCCGCGGCGCTCGGAGCCGCAACCCCAGGCGAGGGCGCTGCGGGCTCCGGGGAAGCCGCTGCGATGCGGTGCCCCGAAGGACGCGCGGCGCTCGCGGCCACCACCGGCGCAGGGCCGGGCGCAGGCTCCGTGGGTGCTGGGGCTGGGGCTGAGGGTGGCGCGGGAGGAGGGAAGTCGATCTCGACCGGTGGGGAGCTCGCCATGGAGGGCGTCGAGGTCGGGGAGCGGGGGAGCGATCGGGTGCTGGCGACCGCGAGGAGCGCGACGCCCAGGTGCAGCAGCACCGACGCGAGGAGGCTACGCGGTCGCTCGCTCACCACCATGGCGGGAGCCTGCATAACCCGGGTTTCCCCCCCGCGCACCCCTCAGGCCCCGATCAGTGCTTGCGGGGCGCCTGCGGACCGCGCTCACCGGCCTCGCGGGCGGCGCGGCGCTGCTCCCGGTGGATGCGGAGCTCGTCGGCGCTGAGCGTCCCGTCGCGGTTGGTGTCCGCGGCGCCGAGGTGCTCGGCCATCCTCGGGGGCAGCTCGCTCACCTCGATGGAGCCGTTGCCGTTGCGATCGAAGCGCTGCACGAAGCCCGCTCCGTCGCCAGGGCCTCCCTCGCCCCGGCCCCGACCGTGGCCGTGCCCGCCGCGCAGGGCGCCCGAGGCGTGGGCCGCCTGGAGCTCGTCGCGGGAGACGCGCCCGTTGTGGTCGGCGTCCGCGGCCTGCAGGTGCTCCCACCGCGGGCCCACCTCGTCGGCGGTGACGGCGCCGTCGGAGTTGCTGTCCATCCGGGCGAAGCGGACGGCGCGCTGGGCCTCCATGTGCGCCGTGATCTCCTGCGCGGAGAGCACGCCGTCGCGGTTGGTGTCGGCGGCGGCCATCCGGGTCTGGGCGCGCGGCGGCAGCTCGCTCACCTCGACGCGGCCGTCGCCGTTGCGGTCCATGAAGCGGGTGAAGGCCGCCGGGTCCATCGGCCCGTGGCCGCGGCCGCCGCGACCGCCGTGGCCGCCGCGGTGCCCCTCGCAGGCGCCGGGAGCGCCGGGGGCGGGGGTGTTCTGGGCGAAGGCGACGGACGCCGCGCCGACGGTGACGAGGACCGCGAGGAGCGTGCTGCCAAGGGTGATGCGATTGAAGCGTGACTTGTTCATCGTGTGCCTCCTACAGGCAGTGGGTACGTGAACATCGACGCCGCGACCGCCGCCGCCCCTACGCAGCCCCCTCACGATTTCCCTGCGCTCCTATCGGCCTTTGCACTTCTTCACACTCCACGGCTCAGCGCGGCGCGCTTCACCTCGGGACACAACTCTCGGCTTGCCTGTAATTCAGGCTGATG
>JADJAE010000068.1 GCA_016704445.1 Deltaproteobacteria bacterium | reverse complement strand
CCACCCCGCCATCGCGCGGCAGTGGTCCGACGACCCGGCGCTCACCTCTACCTGGGCCAGTGGCTCTTCCTCGCGCTTCTTCACCTACGTCGCTTAAGATGGAGGCCACGCGGGAGATCGCTGCGCTCCGTCGCGAGCTGGGTAAAGTGAGGCCCGCTTTACCGCGGGCCATTGGCTGCAGGCGCGCTCTCGGCGCTGGGGGCATGAACGAGGTGTGGCTCGCCTGGGACGACGCCCACGAGCGCGACGTGGCGCTGAAGATACTGCACGACCGTCCTCCGAGGCGGTCGCCCGGCGCTTCGAGCGCGGAGGCCGAGGCGCTGCGGGCGCTCTCTCTCGCCGCATACGGTTCGGGTGCTGGACTTCGGCGCCAGCGATTACGGCGTGCGCTTCCTGGCGATGGAGCGCCTGGTGGGCATCGACCTCGATCGCCTGGTGCGCGAAGGCGGACCGATGCCCCTGGCGATGGGCGCGGTGCACCTCGCCCGGCAGGCGGGCAGCTTCCCTGGGCGAGGCCCACCGCGCGGGCATCGTTCACCGCGACGTGAAGCCCTCCAACCTCTTCCCGGAGCATGGGCGAGCGGGGCGACCACCCCACGGTGATCGATTCTCGGCATCGCCCGCCGCGCGGACGCCCCTGAACCCCGCCTCATCGCGATCGGCGACGCCATCGGCACGCCCCACTTCATCGCCCCGGAGTCCTGTTGGGCGACGACTCTTCCGGACGCGCGGCGACTCCTACGGCCTCGGCGCTCACGCCTACCTTCTCACCGGGACTCCGCCCCTTCGAGGGCTCCTACGGGCCTCGCGCTCGTCGGGGCCGTGAGCGGCTCCACGCCCGACCTGCCTCGTCTCCCTGCGCCCCGGCGGTCTCTCCTACCCTCGACGCTGTGGAAGTTCCGCTGCTCGCCTCCGCGGCTGCCTGCCGACCGCTTCCCCGGACATGGCCGCCCTCGACGCCGCCCCTCGCCCCTCGACCTCACCTGACCTCGACGAAGCGGCCACCCGCCACGCCCGCAGCGATCGCCCGCCGAGTGCCGGGCCTGCACGACGACCTCACCTTGCCCTGAGCGCTACCTCCCGCGAGACCTGGGCTGCGCGTGGCCTCCGACTGCCCTCCCGCGCGACCCCTAGCGCTTGATGAGACTGCCCTCTCCGACAAGGCTCCGGCGCATCGAGGCGATCCTCGACGAGCTTCCACCCCTGTGCTGGGATTCCGCTCGACCACGTCGACCCGTTCACGCTGTTGGTGGCGGTCGCGCTTCCCGGCGCAGACCACGGACAAGAAGGTCAACCAGGTGACCCCCGCGCTCTTCAAGCCAGGCGCCCACCCTGCAGGCGATGAGGAGGCTTCCGTTGAGGAGATCCACGCGTTCATCTGCCAGGAACTTCGCCGGAAATCCAAGGCGAAGGCGCTTATAGTCGCACGGCGGAGATCCTCTGCGACGAGCACGGGGCGTGGTGCCGGCTGAGCTTCGAGGCCGGTAAGTGGCGCCGGGGCCTGGCAACAAGACCGCCAGTGTGGTGGATGGGTCAGGCCTTCGGGGAGGAGAGACCTTCCCGGTACAGCACATCCTCCGGCCCGCGCACCGCTGGGGCTCGAAGGGGCGCACTCCCGACGAGGTCTCCGCCGACCCTCAAGCGAGTCTTCGCCCACTCCTCCTGGAACAAGCTCCACCTCCAGATCATCTACTTCGGCCGCTCGCACCGCCCTGCGCTGCGGCACGACCTCACGAAGTGTCCGGATCTGCTCCTGGGCGGCCTCGAAGGCGCGCATCGCCGCGGAGTGTCCCGCGGGCTCATGAAGCCCGGCAGCAGCGAAGAAGAAGCGGGCGTCGCGACGAGGGATCAGCCCGTAGCGGGCGAGCCAGCTTTTCGAGGACGTGGTCGTCGAGGTCGAGGGCGTCGCCGAGGGCGCGATCACCGAGCCGGGCGAGGCGCTCGCGGAGGGCCTGCGTCTGATTGTCGAGAGTTCGCGACGGAGGCGACGTTCGACGATGTGGAGAGCGCGAAGAGCGTGCCCTCCGTGCGGCCCCGCGGAAAGACCCTGCGAAAGGCCCCGCGAAAGGCCCTCGGCGCGGCAGCGCGCTTCGAGTTCCCCGACAAACGGGAGCTGTCTCATCGAGCTCATCCTCTTCCCTGTTCGTTCAGCGTTCCGCGGTCGCGAGCGATGTGCAGTTCTACTACCCGGCGCACCAGCGCGCCGCGCACCTCCCGGCCGTGGTGTCTGTTGCAGGTCGAGCAGCGCGCGCCGCAGCGTCGCCCGGCGCCCATCAGCCGCAGCGCGAGCGTCCTCGTCCTCTACCAGCTCCGGAGAGCACCACGATCCACCACGGCAGCGACTGCCCAGGTCGTAGAACCTCTTCCGGGCCACCCCCCCGAGGCCAGCGCGCGAGCGATCAACAGTGCCCCCGTCAGGTCGCCCCGCGCAGAGCAGCCAGGCTCGCTCCGCTGCGGGCCGGTGGGCGAGCGCCCGGGCGTGCCGGTGGCCTGGTGGTTGAGCAGCTTGCGCAGGCACGCGGTGACCTCCGCGGCGCCGGGCGCCTCGGAGGGGGCTCGAAGAGGCAGCAGCGGTCGCCTTCATGCGCCCCAGCAGGCCCAGCGACCGGCGGCCGAGCCGCGACGGGTCGGGCCTGAACAGCACGTCGGCGCGCTGACTCTGAGCGCTGGCACTCGAACTCGGTCTCGACGTGGCCGTGCGCGGAGAGCAGCAGGTCGAGCGACGTCCTTGGCGAACTGATCAAAGAGCGACGACACGGCGACCCGTGACAGAGCGCGAGACGCCATGGAGAATCGTCGAAGATCACCGCGAGAAGCGGGTGGCGGCGGTGGCGGCGGGTGGCGGCGGGGGACACGCGCGTTCGCGTCGTCATCTCCCACCGCCCCAGCGACCGACGTAGCATCCCCTGCTGACTCGGCAACGTGGCGGTGCAGTGCAGGGGCGAGCGGTGGAGCCTCGAACACATCGAGAATGCGACAGCAGTTCGCCGACCTTGGCGAGGCGCCCAGGGGGTACGCGAAGAAGCTCAAGAAGAAGGCGCCGTAGCCGATGGTGGATGTCGAGCGCTCGTCTTCGATGACGAGCGCTCGTCTTCGGCGAGGCACGGGAGGTGGGTACTCGAGACCGGCACGAAGCAGAGCCCGTCGTGCGGCTGCGGTGAGTCGAGGAGCGCTACTGCCCAGGCTGCTGTGCAGACACTGCGGGTCCGAAGTTGCGTCCGCCGATGTTGAGAACGGGACCGTTGGCGACTGGACGAGGGCCAAGCGGCTCGGGGCGCCCGAAGCGGAACCACGCGCGACCGTGGACCCCCATCGTCTCGGAGTCCCCATCCACGGCAAGCAGCACGTCTTCGCTGGGGACGCGCGGATAGGTGAGCTCGTACTCGTAGTCGGCCGTCGCCTGCTGGGACGCCGGAGGAAGGGCGAACGAGGGAGCACCCCGCGCGATGGTTACGCCCGCGGGCACCGTGACGGTGAGTTGCAGCGGCACGTCGAGGCGAGGTGCGCGCTCGACGTGGGCGAGAAGCACTGCGTGGTGGTCATCGGATGCCACCGTCACCCACGAGACATCGAGGGGGCTCCGCATGCCGTCGTGGGCGGGAGCAGGTTGCGTGCTGGGCACGGTAGCTGCGACGGGTGCGACCGGGGCGGCGGGCGCGACGACGATCTGCGACGACGGGGCGAATGTCGGTTCGACGGATCGCGGCTCGCCGCAAGCGCCGAGCAGACCGAGAACCAGGCCAGGGAGGTGCGAACGGTTCATCAGTGGGTCTCCATCGTCAGAAGCAGAGCGCCGACGCGCTCGGGTACGGGAAGAAGAGAGTGGGCTGCGTCGCGGCGTCGAGCGCACTGCGGCTGAAGCCGTTGCAGTTGAGCGCGTCGAGGAAGTCCGCGAGGTACGGGGCGGGGGTCGTCGTGCGGATCGCGCCGACCGGGTTGCCGGTCGCTGGGTCGTAGCTGCTCCATGACCATGCACGATAGCCGCGGGCGAAGGACGGACCCCGCATGCGCGTAGACGCCAACGCCGCATACATTTGACCAGAGGCAGACAGACTGGAGTTGCGCAGCGTCCAGAGCATCGAGGCGACCTCGTTCTCGTCGATCGTCTGCTGGAGACCTGCGCTGGCGACGGGCCGAGCCCAGCCCAATCCGGGGTACTGCCGCGCCCCGATATCGATCCAGAAGAACGACGACATCTGCTTGTCGTAGTAGAGCGAACTGCTGCGAACGTCAGAACTGAACCACGTCGCAAAGCCCTCAGACCAGGCCATCCCCGGGTAGACGCGACCGCCCATCCGGTGCGCTCCGCCCTCCGTGGGCGGTGCGCTGTAGCTGCTCATCACCCAGTGTCCGAGCTCGTGCGCGGTCACCGGGTCGGCCCAGTAGGCCTGCGAGTTCGAGCCGTCGAAGAAGCCCTGCATGGCGAAGCGCTCACCCGGAGAGGTTGCAGAGCCGAAGAGCGTCGTAGGGCTTCGCCACATGCACTTTCCACAATCCCAGGAAGTTCCGTATTGAAACCACGCCACCAGCGGCAAGCCGTCGCCCCCGAACCGATCGCGAGCGAACTGATAGGCGAAACGCAGGTAGTCGAAGATGCGTGCGGCGCCCGATCCCATGGCCTCGGTGATCGTGAGCGTGTCGCCCGGGACGAAGGTGTTCGTCGGCCAGGCCCACTTCCACGCTGTGGAGTTGGGGCCTCGTGCCGACGGCCTGCAGGCCGGGCGATGCGAAGGACGGATTCGCGACGATGTATCGCAGTCCCCCGGCGCCGTCACCCGCGGCCGCCACGACGATGATGTAGTCAGAGCTCGTCACGATGGTCGGGACTCGGATCGAGAATCGCCCCCCATCGGCGTTGCCGATCGAGCTCGTGGTCGCATCAACGATCGACGCCGTTCCGTCGACGTTCTGCCGCGTCGACAAGATCAGGAACGACTGTGCGGGGGCGATGAACGTTGTCGCTGACCAGTCGGTCGGTCGCGTTGCGCCGTTGGGGCCCCGCGCGACGTAGGTGACCCGGCCGGTCACGCTTCGCACCGCAACGTTCGGGGAGCAGAGATCGCCGATGGGCGTGCTGAGGCACTCGCGGGGGCAGGTCTGTGTGACCCACGCTCCGCCCACGCAGCGCCGAAGCTGCGTGGTACCAACGCACTGCTCGTCTCCCTCGCGGCATGTCACGGCCAGCTGGCACGTGGCGATCCCGTCGGCGGTCACGGCGCATCGCTCGCCCGCGCCGCACGAGATCCGCTCGAGTCTTGCCTGACTGCCTCCCCCCGTCGCGATGCTGCAGTACTCGAGCAGGGTCGTGCTCGCGCACCGTCCGTCGATGGTCACTCCGCCGCAGGGATCGGCACCGCCCGCGTCAACGCCGCCGGCACCGCCCGCGTCAACGCCGCCCGCGCTCGCGTTGAGCACGAACGAGCCGCTGTTCGTCCCGTAGCCCTCGACCACGATCGCCACGGTCTGTCCCGCGGCCAGCGTCACCGTGAGTCGCGACGCCTGTTCAGCCCCGGCGACGATGTCGTCGTTGCAGCCGAGCACCGCACCGGTGCAAGAGCCGCTGCGGATCGTGAGCATCGTGTCGAATGCAGACCCCGTGGTGTCGAAGGTGAACGCCCCCGTACGGCGCCGTCCACGAGTAGACAGCATCCGGCGACACCGCAGCGGCCATGTCGGTGCACGTGGCCGGTGGCGTGTGCTGCGAGGAGCGGCCTGCGGTCGTTCCGCTCGCCACACTGGTCCCGAGGGCGGACCCCAGGTTGGTCGCGGAGCACGCGGCACTTCCGCCGACGTCCAGCACCGGAACATCGCGCCCCGCATCCTGCAATCCGCCACCGACGCACACTCCCGACGAGCACATCTGCCCGCCCGCACAGGCGCTCCCGCAAGCGCCGCAGTGCGCCGCGTCGCGCTGCGGATCGACGCATCGCCGCGCACAGACAAGCTGGCCCGGCGGACAGGTCACCTCGCAGCCGTCGCCTGCGCAGCTCTCGCCCGCAGCGCACGCGCGGCCACACCCGCCGCAGTGAGCTCCGTCGCTGCGCGGGTCAACACAAACGCCCTCGCAGATCGTCCGCGGCGAGGCGCATCCCGCGACGCACACCCCACTCATGCATCCCTGGCCCGACGGACATGGGTTCGCGCAGTCACCGCAGTTGCGCGCGTTGCTCTGGAGGTCGACGCAGGTGGTGCCACACGCGGTCTGACCCGCCGAGCAGCTCACCCTGCACGCGCCCATCACGCACGACTCGGCGCTCGCACACTCGCGCCCGCAGGCGCCGCAGTTGAGCGCGTTGCTCTGAAGGTCGACGCAAGCCGTGTCGCAGGTCGAGCGCGGCGACGAACACGAAACAGACAGTTGTGCGGGGTCGCTCGGACAGCCGACAAGCATCAGAACCGCACCCAATGCGACGAGCTTTTTTATCAACATACTGAGCCCCCCGGAAGGCGAATGGAGACAGAGCGGCAGCGCGGCCAGTCGTATGACTGGTCC
This sequence comes from Deltaproteobacteria bacterium, assembly GCA_016704445.1. Taxonomy (GTDB): domain Bacteria; phylum Myxococcota_A; class Polyangia; order Polyangiales; genus SCUS01. The sequence continues at coordinate 1,010 of JADJAE010000068.1, read as the reverse complement.
GCCCGAGTCGATCAGAAGGTACCCACGACACCGAGTCCGAACTCTCGCGGCGTAAGCGCGATCGTCGGCGACCAGGCGCCGACCCGTGCGGCAGGACGGGCCTGAGCCGGCTCGTTGGCGAGGGCCGCGATGTCGACGACGATCGCGGCGAGACTGCCGAGCGACGCACCCACGAGCAGTCCGGTGGTGCCCTTCATGGAACCGAGCACCCCGGCAGCGACCGGCACCAGCAGACGGAGCCCGAGCGATCCGAACCCTGCTCCGACGCGGCCGTGCGACCAGTGCACGATCGGCCCCCCGAGTAGCTGTAATCCCCCGGCGGTGTAGTAGCCCGTCGTGGAGCCGACCCCGAGCGATGCGCTTGCGAGCGTGATCGCCGCAAGATCAACGATGAGGATCTGCCAGCCGTACCAGTGGGTCGGTTGTTCGGCCGTCGGTGCCCCACGCGGCGGAGGTGCGGCGACGTACGCGAGCCCCGTGGGCGTGACCGCGGGCTGGACCCGCGCAAGGCACTGACAAGCCTCGAAGCCGGTCCCCACGGTGTTGCACTGTTGCGCGCCGAGATCGCCACCCGGGCAGTCGCATCGAACCTGCGCGCCGGGCACGCACACCGGATGCACATGCACAGTCGCCCTACGCGGACGCGCCGCCGGGCGACTCACGGGCTGCGCCTGCGCGGCCGGTGAGGCCGTCGCGAGCCCAATGCTCACCGAGATCGCCGCGACCAGCGGCGCAGTGCGCAGCAGACGAAAACAGCCACCCTCCCCCGACCTACCATGGGCGCCTGACTACGATCGACTTGCATACGATCGTGTCGGCCTGAAGGCGGCCTCGCGCGATGACTCGCCGCAATGAAAGCGCGGCGTACCGAGCACGAGGCGTTGGCGACACAGGTCGCGCGACGCATCGCCGCGGCCCGGACCGCGTGCGGCGTGAGCCAGGAGGTGCTGGCTGAGCGTCTCGGCATGGCCACACGCAACCTCCAGCGCATCGAGGGCGGACGGCAGAAC
>JADJAE010000067.1 GCA_016704445.1 Deltaproteobacteria bacterium | reverse complement strand
GAGGTGAACACGACGACAGGCGACGTGGCGAACTGCGGGCGGTGCGGGATGGCCTGCCCGACGCCGCCGGTGGGCGCCACGGCGGTGTGCGCCGGCTCCGTCTGCGGGCTCTCGATGCTCACCTGCCCCGCCGACCGCCGAGACTGCAACACACTGGCGGGTGACGGGTGCGAGACCGCGGTGCAGGCGGGACGAGGAACTGGTGCGGCTGCGGGGTGCGGTGCTCGTCCACCGGCGGCACCCCGGGCTGTGCGGCGGGCGCGTGCACCATCGCGTGCAGCGCGGGACTGGGCAATTGCGACGGCAGCGCGGCCAACGGGTGCGAGACCGCCACGACGTCGACGGCCCATTCCGGGCCTGCGGCAACGCCTGCCCGGCGCGCGCCAACGCGACGGCCACCTGCGCGGGTTCGACATGCGGCATCGCGTGCAACGCCGGGTTCGGCAACTGCGACGGCAACGCGGCCAACGGGTGCGAGGTCGACTTCAGGACGACGGTCACCCATTGCGGCGGCTGCGGCTTGGTGTGCTCGACCAACCACGTCGCGCGCGCCTGCTCGGGCGGCAGCTGCGCCGCGGGCACCTGCGAGGCCGGCTTCGGCGACTGCAACGGCAACAAGCAGACGGACGGCTGCGAGACCAGCACGGCGACCTCGACGGCCCACTGCGGGGCGTGCGGCAACGCCTGCCCGGCGCCCGCCAACGCGACCGCCACCTGTGCGAGCTCGTCGTGCAGGCCCGCCTGCTTCTCGGGCTTCGGCAATTGCGACGGCTCCGACACCACGGGGTGCGAGATCGACCTCAGCGCGTCGGTCACCCACTGCGGGGGCTGCGGCCTGACGTGCTCGACCAACCACGTCACGCGCGCCTGCTCGAGCGGTAGCTGCGCCGCGGGCACCTGCGCGGGCGGCTTCGGCGACTGCAACGGCAACAAGCAGACGGACGGCTGCGAGACCGACACCAACTCGAACGTCTCACACTGCGGGTTGTGCGGCCGAGCGTGCCCGGCCGGGAACTCCTGCAACGCGGGTGTCTGCACCCCGCCGCCCTGCCCCGTGGGGATGCGGCTGATCCCCGCGGGGATGTTCACGATGGGGAACGCTTCGTTTCAACCCATGCACAACGTGCGACTGAGCGCCTTCTGCATGGACGACACGGAGGTGACGGTGGCGGCCTACCGGGGCTGTGCATCGGCGGCGCGATGCACGGCGCCGTCCACGGTGGGTGTCTGCAACTGGGCCGCGTCGGGCCGGGAGCAGCACCCGATCAACTGCGTCGACCGGGCTCAGTCGCAGGCGTTCTGCCAGTGGCGCGGGGCCACCCTCCCGACGGAGGCCCAGTGGGAGTACGCGGCGCGAGGCACGGACGGACGGCTCTACCCCTGGGGCTCCGACGCGCCGGGTTCGCAGCTCTGCTGGAGCGGAAACGGGAGTCGATCGACCACCTGCGCGGTGGGCTCGTTCCCGGCGGCAACCCGCCCTTCGGCTTGGTCGACATGGCCGGCAACGTCAAGGAGTGGGTGTCGGACTGGGGACGGGCCCTACACCGGGAACACCAGCTCCTACGTCCAGGATCCCACGGGTCCCGCGACCGGCAGCTACTACCTGCACCGGGGCGGATCCTGGTTCAGTTCCGCGGCGCTCTACGTCTTGTCGGTGTTTTTCGCCAGGGCAACAACCCTCCGAGCTACCGCGAGACCGACGTCGGCTTCCGCTGCGTGCGCCCGCCCATGTAGCTGGCGCTTGGAGTACGACGGCGTTTCGGTTGCGCTCCGAACTCCCGTCGCATCCCTGGGTTGCACCGCCCCGCCGCGTACGTGTCGCATCCCCGCCCGTGACAAGGACTGTGCTGCGCGGGGGCCGGGTGGTCGATCCCAGCGCCAGCTCGGCGATGGCACCACCACACAACGCCTCGCGCCCGTCGCCGCGGCCGGGCGCAGCGGCGTCGCGGAGATTCAGTGTGGGCACCTTCTACTCGTGCGCACGGATGAGCGACGGCACTGTCCGGTGCTGGGGTAGCAACACCGCTGGCCAGACGGCGGGGAGTTCGCCGACCACGCGCATCGCTGGACTCAGCGGCGTCGCCGAGATCAGCGCAGGCTCCGACCACACCTGCGCGCGGATGCTCGACGGCACTGTTCGCTGTTGGGGCGGCAACGCCGGTGGACAGTCGGCGGGGAGTTCTCCGACCACGCCCATCGCTGGGCTCAACGGGGTCGCCGAAATCAGCGCGACCAACGTGCATACCTGCGCGAGGACTGCCGACAGCACGGTCCGGTGCTGGGGCTACAACGCCTCTGGCGAGACCGGGGGGAGTTCGCCGACCATGCCCATCCCCGGGTTGTAACATTGTCCACTGAACCCCTGAGCAGGGATCCGCGGATCGGAGTCGATACCGTCATGAGGTCCTTTCTGCGGGACGTTGGTGCAGGTGGATCAGGACGGCGCTCCCCCGACATCGCAGTCCGAGATTGTTGAAGACCTCGACGAGTGCGGCCTGTCGCCTCCGGTCTTCGGCCGCGTCGAGCGCATCGACCCACATCGTCAGCCGCTCGGTCTCGACGACCGTGAGCGCCGACTGCCCGAGCAGCAGTTCGCCCACGGTCGTCGGCGCCATCACCCGCACTTCCTCGTCCGGGCTCGTCGCCAGCGCGAGTGCCATCGCGTTGTGCACCAGCAGGTGCAGCCACTTGCCCAGCCGCTCCGCGCCGCCCTCGACCCGCGCGTGCTTGAGCGGCGCGGCTGCCACGACGGCCGCCTGCTTGGCCCGCGCCTGCTCGACCTTCCCGGCGGCCGCGATCAGGCGACCGACGGCCTTGCCCGAGAGTGGCTCGGCCTCCAGCTCACGGACCTTTCCGCGCCATCGCGCCTCGCGCTCTCGCAGTCGCGTCACCTCCCCGTCGGTGCCGCGGCTGACGACGAGCTCCAGGCGCCGGGTGCGGTTGCGGCCGAAGCCCTGCGATTGCAGCGCCTTGAGCTCATTCTCCATCGACGGCCAGCGCGACTTGTAGAGCGCGTTGAGCGAGAGCAGCTCCGCCTCCGTGAAGGCCACCGCCGAGCGGAAGCGGATCCCCCGCGTCGCGTCCGGGTCGTCCGGCTGGGCGGGGACGATCACCTCCCACGGGCCGTCGGCCGCGTCGCCGCCCAGGCGCCGATCGGGGCGCACCACGATCGGGAGCGCGTGCGCGTTGCGCAGCGTCGGCGCGTGGAAGCGCCACAGCTCGGCGCCCCGGTGCCCGATCGTCAGGTACGGCACCTCCCAGCTCCACAGCCACCGCAGCACCGGGTCCCCGTTGGCGCCGCGATCGACGATGTGGAGCCGCACGTGCTCGTGCCACCAGCCGAGGCGCGCCTCGTCGTCGAACAGATCTTCCAGGGCGTCGCGCAGGGGCGCGGCGGGCTTGTGCCAGGAGAGGTGGGCGAAGAGCGTCGGCCCGCCCGGCAGGGCCACGGTCGTGAGGCCGAAGTAGGCGCAGCCCAGGAGGCGATTGCCCAGTCGCCCGATGGGCGCCGCGTGCGCGAGCTTCTTGGTGAAGTACGGCTGGTCGAGCATGTCCGTGTGAGCGATCACCTCGCCGTCGACCTTGGCCACCGCGCCCTCGACCTGCGCCCGGACGGCGTGCGCGACGTGGGCCCACGCGCCCTCCGCGTCGAGACGATCGGCGGCCTGGCGCAGGGTGCTCTCGGCGTAGGCGCGGGGCCGTCCCGTCCAGAGCGGCTCGGCGCCCGCGTGTCGCGCCGCGGCGGTCAGGCTGCTCGGGGACATCACCCGCGGGATCAACGCCCCGAGCCAGCCGACGATACGATCGACAGACGCGCCGTCGAGACGCGCGCGGTGGTGCGCGGCTGCGACCTCGCGTAGCTCTCGCTCGACCAGCGCGGGGAGCAGGACGGAGGCTACCCGCGCGGCGACTTGCGTCCGCGAGGGGTCTGCGGGCGCACGGTGGTCAAAGGGGGGGAGACGGTGGCCGCGCGACTCTCGTTGGAGGGGCGTCCGCCGCCGCGTCGCGGGACATCGACGGCGGCGAGCACGGTGCGGACGAGCGACTCGGAGGGCGCCGTGCGTCCGCGATCGCGGAACCACTGGAGGATCTCGCCCGAGCCGATGCTCGTCGGCTCCCGCTCCCGGAACAGCGCGAAGTACGCCTCCAGGATCTCGGACTGATCATTCGTCAACTGCGACCACTCGAAGGTCTCGGGCAACGCCATGGCACCGCGGACTCTACCGCCGCGAGAGCTCCGGGCCCACGGCCCTCGAACCGTGACGGTTTCGCCCCCTACGAATCGAGGGCTTCAGGAGCGACCCGCGGAACCCTGCTCAGGCTCCGCTCGTTGCATGTCCTATGTGCCTTGCCCGGCTGACCTGCGGAGATCGCGCGACCGGGCGCGCTGGCCGGAACTTGCGCGAGCGAGCTCCGATCGCCATCGACGCGCGTTGGGTAAAATGATGTAAGTTCCCGGTTGGGAAGATGTCTCGCCCTGCTCCGTTGCTGGTCGCGGCCTCTTCACTCCGCCGGCGATTGCGCGCACCGGCCGGCGGACTGGTAGATCTGTTTCGGGGATGGAGGTGAGAGCAGATGACCCAAACAGCTGGCATACCGTTCGGCCGGGAGAGTGCGTGGCGTCAATTGCCGACGCGCGCGGGCACTTCTGGCAGACAGTCTGGCACGACGCGCGCAACCAGGAGCTGAGAGAGCGTCGGAAGAATCCCAATACGCTGTCGCCGGGTGACCGCGTCTGGGTGCCTCCCCTCGACGAACGCAAGGAGTCGGTCGCGACGGGCCAGGTCCATCGCTTCAAGCGCATCGGCGTGCCGTCGCGGCTTCGGCTCCGGCTCCTCGAGCGCGGCGAGGCGCTGGCCAGCCTGCCGTACCGCCTCGAGGTCGCCGGCCGGGTGGTCGAAGGGACGACGGACCCGGACGGCTGGGTGGTCGCGGCGGTTCCGCCGCAGGCGCTCGTCGCGCTGCTGATCGTCCAGACCGCGGACGGGCCGCGTGAGTTCGAACTGCAAGTGGGCCATCTCGACCCGAGCGATGAAATCAGCGGAGTCCAACAGCGCCTGCTGAACCTCGGATTTTCCTGCCCGCAGTCCGGCACGCTCGACGATCCCACCAGTGACGCAATTGCCCTGTTCCAGCAGCGAGAAGGGTTGGCGCCGACCGGAGAGGTCGACTCAGACCTTCTCGCCCGGCTGGCCCGCGCCCACGACGAAGGAACTGCGAGGTCTGCGCCGTGACCGAAGTATTCATCGAGCCAGCGCTCGCGCCGCGCGGGCGCGCGACCCAGAAGCTGATCACGCCGCAGCACGTCTGGGAGGCATATTACGTCGGCGCGCTGTCGAGCGAGATCGCAGCCAATCGGCGCCGCTTCGTCGTCGCGCGGGACGAGCGCGGCAAGGGCGAGTCGATGGGGGCCACGTACGACACCCGGCGGGTCATCGACGTGCGCGAACTGGTGTATCCCGGCGGGAACGGCGGGGCGCGCGAGCCCCTGGGCAAGTGGGTCTATATGGTGTCCCTGAGCGGCGAGTCCGTCACGTGGCTCGCCGAGGCGTACGTGGGCGTCGACGGGCGATGGGACATCGGCGCCGCCGGCGACCCGAGGCGCCGGCCCGGTCGCAAATCCCCGCGTGGCTTCGAGGTCCCCGCCGGCTGCCGGGCCGACCTGGGCTTCTTCGTGAGCCCGTGCCGGCTGACCACGCGCGGTATGCGCCACATCGAGGCCCATGCCCGGCAGACCTGTGTCGTCGTCGTGCGGCCGTATCGTACGGGGCTCAGCGGCGAAGACGGCGCCGAACTGGTGGCTGTGCCCGACCCCTTTGCGTGGTCGGAGGATGCGCACGAGCAGTACTTTGTTCCTGCACTGGAAGACTGGAATAGTGAGCTGACTTCGCCCGAGCGCCAGGCCCAGCGCTTTGTCGCGCGTGTGTTGAAAGGGGTCATCGACGGTGGCGATGGGCCGGGTATCTCGAACAACCTTCGCAGCGCCGACGCGCCGGCAAAATGGCTGCACGCGCAGGACCAGGAGGAGGCGCGGCGCGCCGACGCCGCGTCGCTCGCACACGCGTACCTGGCTTGCTGGGTCGACTCGCCCTGGCACCAGGCCGTGGAGGCGTCCGCGCAGGAAGCGGGCGGAAGCGCCCTCGCGCAGGTCTATCTGCACTACGCCGTCATCTGTGACCGGGTGCTGACGACGCCACCGGGCATCGCCCTCGCCAGGACGCTCTGCACGCAGACAGACCGCTTTCCGCGGACACATGTCTTCGTGAATCAGCATCCGCCCGATGGGGAGGGCGCGTGGCGCGAGTCCCACCAGTGGCTGGACGATGTCACGCACGGCAGGTCGGACAAGGACGGTTTCGATGTGACGCGGCGCGTGGTGAAGGTAGCTGCCCAGACGCTCTTCGCCGACCTCGTCCCATCAATGATCCACCAGACGGGCAAGGCTCTTCTGGAGACCGAGCTTCGGGCGTGGTTCCGCGAAAACGACGTCGCTGCCCGGGGCGGGATGTCTGCGGTCATCCACAAGAACGTCGTGACCGGCAAGGCGCCGCTTGCGGGCGTGAGCCCGGCCAATGCCATCGAGGCCCAACGGTACAAGAACGTCTATCGGATTCTCGAGCTGGAGTTCAATGCCACAAGGGAGGAGACGCGCGTGACTCGCGCGGGCGAGCGGTTCAGAGCGCTCGACCGCAAGGTGACGGAGCTGCGCAGTCGCGTTCCGATCGGAGTCCGGCGCTTCACGAAGAGCTTTGTCGGCGACGTGAGCCTGATGTTCGTCGCCGTGAACTTCGCCTGGTCGCTTTCGCAGTTCGTCGCCGACCGAGACAGCGGGAAGACGCCGAAGTGGACGGTTGGGCCATTCGGGATCTTGCAGGTGAGTTCGGACCTGCTCACCAGGGTCATCAAGCCGGGGCTGGAGTTATCCACCGCGTCGGCCGGGTTCGCCAAGGAGGAGGGGCTGCTGGGGCCGGGCGCGCTGGGCTTCGCAAAGGGCTTCGGAGGCGCGGCGTCGTTTGTGACCGGGACGATCGAGATCCTTGACCGCGGCAACAAGGCGATTGCCGAGGGCTGGGAGCGTGGCAATCCGTGGGCAGCGAACGCGAACATTACCGCCGCGCTCTGCGCGGTCGCGAGTTCGGTCCTGGGCGTTGGCATCCTGTTGGAGGTGCTCACCGCGGGTACGACGGCTGCGGTCTTTGGGGGATGGGGGGGGCCCGTCGGCGCGGCGATAGGTGGGGTGCTCGGCGTCGGTGGCGCCGCGGCCGTCATCGTGGCGAGCCTCGCCGCGCGAAATCCCTTTGAGGACTTCGCGGAGCGCTGCTTTCTCGGCAGCTCTCGCGCGTCGCCGAGCAGTCCGGCGATCGAGCGGATCGCGCCCTGGTGGGCGACCCGCTCGATCGGAGCGGTCGATCACGTGCAGGAGGCGCGTGTCGTGCGCGAACTGCTGACGAACTTCGCCGCGCAGTTGGTGAAGATGGTCGGTGGGACCAGCCTCTGGGTGCATCCGGGCCTCTTGCCCGAGGAGGCGCAGCTCCACGTCCTGCTCGATTTCCACTACCGCGACGTCGGCCACAAGCGCACGCACCTCTTCATTGATCTTGCGACCGATGAAGTCGTCATTCGCGGCGACGCGCTGCAGTCTGCCAGTCCGTTCTCGATGACGAGAGACGAAGAGGGCCGACTGACGTTCATCAGCGTCCGCGTGGACCATCCAGACTCGATGGCCTGGCCGACGGGCGCGTGCTGCGTGCAGCTGCGGTGGGGGCGCCAGACGACGCCGGCGTACTTTGACTGGTTGGATGTAAGCGCGTCGGACGGGCGCTGGCTAAGCAGTTTGTCTGCCGGCACGGTGGTCAGCCTGAAGGGCGACGAGATTCACGGACACGTGAGTAAGTCCGCGACGGCGGGCAAGGATCGCAACCTCGACGAGTGATCGCGGCTCCGTTGGCGGCGGGAGCCGCGAGACTGAGCGACGCGTGGCATGGTGAAACTGAAGGCGCGTGCTTGTGGCGCGCGAAGCTGCGGGAGGCGGAGGACCATGGCAGTGGCCATCGAGGTTTGCGGCGGTCTTGATCGTAGTGATGCCGCGGGGAGGTCGCGATGAGCGCCCGGCGATGGCCCGGCCCGGACGTGGACGGCGGCGTGAGCTTCGTGCTCGCCGCGCACGTGAGCGCGGGTGAGCAGGCGCGGGCTCTGCCCGGGCGCCTGGCGCTGGGGCTCTTCGATGCGTGGTGCCCGGAGGCGCTTGCGCGCGGGCTCGTCCGCGCGACGGTCGCGCAGGTCTCGGTCGCCCTGGGCGGTAGTCTGAGCGAGGACGCCGCGGCAGGGCGCGCGCGGGTGGTGCGGGCGCTTCGGGAGAGGCGGGTGCTCCTCTTGCGCGGCGAGTCCGGCGGCGAGCGGACCGCCGGGGCTGCGCCGGCGACTCGCGAGGAGGTCGCCGCGCCGACGAGCACCGAACGGGAGGTCAAGACCTGGGTCACCATTCAGCTGGTGGACGAGGACGACCCACCGCGGCCGGTGCCCTTCGCGCGGTACCGCATCCGATTGCCGGACCAGTCGGTCCGCGAGGGCAGGTTGAACGCCGATGGGATCGCTCACTACGCGGGAATCGACCCCGGTGAGTGCGAGGTCAGCTTTCCGGATCTCGACAGCCGCGCGTGGCATCGCGCGGGGTGATGCGCTTGCGTCGGGTCAATGCGCGCCGGGTGCTCGCGCTGCGGTGCACCCTCGGACGAGCGCCCCCACGAGGGGCGATGTGAGCTCCCGAACGCTCAACCCATCGGACGCCCAGAGCGGGGCGGCGCCGATGTCCTGGCCACCGGGAGGCATCTGCCGCGCCTCCCCCCCGTCAGGCCTCTCGCTTCGAGCCCGGGGACGCCTACCCGAACTTCAGGCGCCGTTCTGGGGGGTGGCGCTACAGGCCGTCCCGGCCCGTGGTAGCTGTGGTCCGTTCGATCGTGCCGGGACGGCATCCGTCGGACATTCGACCTGGGAGGACGCGCTCAATGCCCCACGATCACAGCCTCGCCGGCCACCCCGTACTCCCGGAGGTCTCGTTCTCCTTCGAGGTCACGGGCGTCGACGGCGCCTGGATCGTCGCCCACGCCGTGGTGCGCGAGCGGCTCTCGGCACCCTTCGAGGCTGCCGTGACCGTGAGCGCCCCGCCGGGCACCACGCCCGCTTCCCTCCTCGGCAAGGGCTGCGCCCTCACCCTCCAGCGCGACACGCTCACCCGGGACTTCGCGGGGGTGGTCACGTCGGTCGATGACCGCGGTGTCGACCGCGAGGGCCGCGTGTTCGAGGTGGGCTTCGCCCCGTCGCTCGCGCTGCTCGGCCTGAGCGCGCGCTACCGCGTGTGGCAGGGCGCCGACGCGCTGCGTCTGGTCCGCGACGTGCTCGACGCCGCGAAGCTCTACGCCGGCGACCACTACGACGCCTCCCTCGCGGCCGGGGCCGATGCGCCGGCCCCGCGCGAGTACTGCGTACAGGTCGGCGAGACCGACCTGGACTTCGTGCGTCGGCTGCGGGCCGAGGAGGGCGTGCTCTTCACCTTCGGCGGCCCGGACGGGGCGACGCGCTCGAGCTCTTCGACGCCCGCGCCGCGTCGCGCCGGCCCGCCGTGCCCGCCGCCACGCCGGGGCCGCTCGCCGTCCTCGGCGCCGGCCATGGAACCGCCCGGGACGAAGGCATCCGACGACTCGACGTCGTCGCCGCGGTGACCACCGCCCAGGTCGCCCTCCGCGACTACGATTTCACGCACCCCCAGGTGCCGCTCTCGGCGGGCGAGCCGCAATCGGCGCGCTCGGTCGAACGGTACCCCGCCCGCTTCGTGCTCGGCTCCTACGACGACGGCGAGCACACCTACGGGGCGGCCAACCTGCGGCGAGCCGCGCGCGTCGAACTCCAGCAGCACACCGCCGAGTCCGAGGTCGTGCGGGGCGAAGGCAACGTCACGGGCATGCGCCCCGGGACCACCTTCGAGGTGGCCGAGACGGGCGAGCGCGGGCTGGAGGGGAAGTTCCTGCTCACGGCGGTGCTGCACGTCGGACACGCCCCGGAAGCGTCCCTCTCGGACGGGGCCGGAGCGTCTGGCGCGGATCGGTACCGCAACACCTTTGAGTGCGTCCCGGTGGCGCGCGCGTGGGCGGCGCCGCCGGTGCCCCGCCCGCGGGCGGATCACCCCCAGGTCGCCGTGGTGAGCGCACTGCCGGGCAGCGACGAGGAGATCTGCACCGACCACTACGGGCGCGTCCTCGTGCGCTTCCCCTGGGATCGGACCGAGGCGCGGCGCGCGGGCCAGGCGGGCACGCAGACCTCGTGCTGGCTGCGGGTGATGCAGCCCTGGTCGGGCGCCAACTGGGGCTTCCACTTCACCCCGCGGGTGGGGATGGAGGTCGTCGTGCACTTCATCGACGGCGACCCCGACCGGCCCTACGTCGCCGGGTGCCTGCCCAACGCGGTGAACCTCCCGGTCGTCGAGCTCCCGCAGCGCCGGACGCAGAGCGCGATTCGCACCCAGAGCTCGCCCGGCGGCGGCGGCTACAACGAGCTGCGCTTCGAGGACCTCGCCGACAGCGAGGAGGTCTACCTGCGCGCCCAGCGCGATCAGCGCATCGAGGTGCTACACGACCGCGCGCTCGGGGTGGGGCGCGACACCCGCGCCGAGACGGGTCGCGACGAGTCGCTCTACGTGGGGCGCAACCGCTCGGTCGACGTGACGGGCGACGAGCAGCACGCGGTGGAGGGCAACTACCAGCGCACCGTCGGCGGCGACTCCCTGCGAGACGTCACCGGCAACCACACGGTGCTGGTGCACAAGGTCCACACGCTGCACGTCGACCAGACCTCGCAGGTGACCGTCGATGAGGGCATCACCGTCGCGGTGGGAGGCAACTCGGGCACCTCGGCCGAGCTGTCGCCCGAAGCGGTGACGGTGCTGGTGCCCAAGAAGCACCGGGTGACGGTCGGCGACGAGACCGTCCAGGAGATGACCCCGAGCGCTTCGCCGTGAAGGCCCCGAAGGGCCTCGCGCTGGTCTGCGGCGACACGCGCATCGAGATCACCGAGGACGGCATCGTGCTCCAGACGAAGAGCGGCGCGAAGGTGGAATTGAAGGGCGACAAGGTCACCGTAAAGACCGACGGTCCGGTGAGCATCAAGGGCTCCAACGTCACCCACAACGGTTGAGGAGGAGGCCATGAAGCGCGCGCATGAGGAACTGCGGGGGGACCCGGGGACGGCGTCGGTCGCGGCGGGGCCGAGGGTGGGCACGCTGCTCGGGGTCGAGCGCGACGGGTCGGTGCGGGTGGCGCTTTCGGGCACGCCGAGGCCCGCGCGCGGGTGCTCTCGACGGTGGCGCGCGGAGCTGCGAACGCGCCGCCGCGGGCCGGCAGGTGCTGGTCCTGTGGGGAAGAGAACGATCCCGCGCGGCCCGTGATCGTCGGTCTGTTGGAAGACCCGGCGGACTTGCTTTCCTCGGCGGCCCCGGAAGAGCCCGCCTCTACGGAAGGCGGGCGCGACCGGGTGTTTCGCGCCGAGGGGTCGATCACCCTGGTGTGCGGCGAGGCCAGCCTGACGCTCCACGCCGACGGCCGGGTGGTGACCCGCGGCGTCAACGTCGTGTCCGTGGCCAGCGAGCAACAGCGCATCCAAGGGGCCGTGGTGCGGATCAACTGACGTGCTCCAGCTGGTCAACCGCACCGCGCTGCCGACGAGGCTGCTGGCGATCCCCGACCCGGACGGCGTCGACGCGTTGCACGTCATCGTGCAGGCGACCTTTGCGCTCACCCCAAGCGCGCCGCTGGTGTCGGCGCAGCGCCCGATCGCTCTGGCCGACGTGATCGCCGGGGAGGGGGCGGGCGCGTGGCTGCGGGTGCCGTCGGCGGTGCACCCGGCGAAGCCGGCGACGGAGGTGCTGCTCGACGCCCACGCGGTGGCGCCGGGCGGGCGCGCGGTGGGGGCGCTCGACGTCGCGCTGGGCGTGGGCGCGTGGCGGCGGTCGCTGCGCGTCTGGGGAGACCGCCGGTACACCGGGCTCGCGGCGCCCTTCGGCACCGACCCGGAGCCCTTCGCCCGGATGCCGCTCACGGCGACGCGAGCCTTCGGGGGGAGCTTCGGGGCGACCGGCGAGACCGACGCACGCAACCCCGTAGGGACGGGGTTCGTGCCCGAGGGGTGGCGCGATCTGCGGGTGCTGCGGGGCGTAGGGCTGCCCAACGTAGAAGACCCGGCGGCCTTGCTCCAGCGCCCCGGTGACCGGCCCACGCCCGCGCTGGTGACCCCCGTGAGCGCCGCGTGGCAGCCCCGCGCCGCCCGCGCCGGAACCTACGACGACGCCTGGGATCGGACCCGCGCTCCCTTCCTGCCGAAGGACTTCGATCCGCGCTTCCTGCAGACCGCGTCGGAGGCGATGTGGCTGCCGACGAGGCTGCGGGGCGCGGAGCCCATCGCCCTGTACCACCTCGCCGAGGCGCCGGTGGTGGAGAGCCGGGTGCCCACGCTCGGACTGCGGGTGCGGGCGCGCTATCGCGGCGAGGTGGTGGAGCTGCCGGCCCACGCCGAGACGTTGCACCTCCACCCTGACGAAGGGGTGGGGACGCTGCTCGTGCGCGCCACGCTGCGCTGCGGGCACCGCCTGCTCGACGTCGCGGTGGTGGAGATCGCGGCGGAGGGGGGGCGATGATCCCGCTGTCGATTCGCGCCGTCGGGATGGTGAGCAGCGTCGGCAACAGCGCCCTGGAGTGCAGCGCGTCGGTGCGGGCGGGCGTCGCGCGCATCGCCACGACGGCGGTGCTGAGCCGCCGGGGATCACCCCTGCGATTGGGGCTCGTGCCGCCCGAGGCGTTGCATGAACTCCCCGTGGTGGATGCGGCGCTGCGGACGACCCGGCACCGGCGCATCCTGCGGCTGGCGCACGCGGCGATTGTTGAGGCGAGCGACGCGTGGGGGGTGACGCCGCTGCCGCTCTCGCTGGTGACCAGTGACCTCGACCAACAGACCGGGCCGCTGCTCGACGACCTGGCGGTGCTCGTGGGCGACCGGGTCGACCGCGCCACCAGCCGTCACTTCCCGTCGGGTTCGGCGGGGGTGTTCCTGGCGCTGCTCGACGCGCGGCACCGCATCGCGCGAGGGGAAATCGCGGCGGCGCTGGTGGTGGGGGCCGACAGCCTGCTCGACCTGCGGCGCCTCGACGCGCTCCAGCAGGCAGGGCGGCTGCTGGTCGACGGCGTGATGAACGGGTTCATCCCGGGGGAGGGGGCGGCGGCGCTGGTGGTGACCGCCGCCGGGCCGGGGGCGTTGGCGACGGTGGCGGGCCTCGGGGCGGGGAGCGACGGGTTTCGGCTCGACGGCGAAGGCCCGCTGACGGGCGACGGGCTCACGACCGCGGTGCAGACGGCGCTGGCGGACGCGACGGCGCCGGTGCGGGAAGTCTGGGCCGACCTCAACGGGGAGTCGTGGTCGGGGCGGGAGTGGGGCCTCGCGGCGCGGCGCAGCCACCGGTGGATGGCGCCCGAGGCGGCCGTGGTGCACCCGGCGGAGTATTTCGGCGACCCGGGCGCGGCGTCAGGCGCGATGCTGCTGACGCTCGCGGCCGTGGGGTTGTACCGTGGGATATCGCGAGGTCCCAGCCTGGTGTGGGGCCTCGCGGAGACCGGGTCGGGCGGCGCGGCGCGGCTCGAGCCGGCGTGACGGTGTGTGGAGAGGGAGTAGGAGATGGCCCAGACGGTGTTCGCCAACGCTCGGGGAGTCGCCCACAGGACGGCGGGGGCATGAGCATCGCGTTTCCGGACGTGTGCCTGACGCCGTCGCCGGCGGGGCCGATGCCCATTCCCTATCCCAACATCGCGCAGAGCTCGGACGTGAGCGATGGCCCGACGTCCGTGAAGGTCGACGGGGCGATGCCCGCGACGAAGGGCGCGAAGTACAGCAAGAGCTCGGGCGACGAGGCGGGCTCCGCGGGGGGCGTGGCCTCGGGCTGCAACAAGGGGGCGGCGGAGTTCATGCTCTACAGCTTCGACGTGAAGTTCGACGGGCAGAACGTGTGTCGGCTCGGCGACCCCCTGCTGCACAACCGCAAGAACGCAGTGGGCTGAGACGGCGAGCGGTGGGGGCGCGGGTCGACATCCTGGAGCAGCACGCCGAGGAGGCGGCGTTCCTATACCGACGGCTGCGGCGGTCGCGTCGGCTGCTCGACGGCAACGCGCGGCAGACGCGCTCGCTGCTCGCCCGCATCGACGCGCACGTCGACGCGCTGACGCTCTTCGCGGGGGAGGTGAGTGGCGTGCTCGCGCTCCCGGAGGCGGCGACGGACTTGGGCGAGCGCTTCGTTGCGACGGCGGTGGCGGCAGCGGGGGGCGAGGGGCTCGCGGCACTGGGAGGCACGGCCTTCGGGTACGAGGGGCACGTCGCGGTGCGGGACGCGCTGCTGCGGTACGCGACGCCGAAGGGACGGGCGGTCGTCAACGGGTGGCTGGCAGAGGGCGGCGATGCGGCGCGGGGCGTCGGGGTGGAGCTGCTGGCGCGGTGGGGTGATCCGCGGGCGGTGAAGGTGGCGATGCGGGCGGTGGAGCGAGGAAGCGGACCGCTGCGCGCGGCCGGGGTGTGCGCGCTGGGGCGGGCAGGGGAGACGGTCGCGGCGGAGACGGTGAGCGAGGTGATGCGGGGGTGCCCGAAGGACGCAGCGTGGGGGAGGAGGTTCTGGACGCGATGGTGCACGCAGCGCCGGCGCTGGCGCTGGCGGTGGCGCGCAAGTGGGACGGGGGGAGGATCGACCTCGGGTGGGTGCTGCTCGGGCTGACGGGCGCGGCGGACGATCGCGCGCGGCTGATGGAGGCCCTGGGGCAGCACGGGGTGAAGGGGGCCCTGCCGGCGGCGCTGGCCCTGGCGGGGGAGCACCAGAGACTCGACGGGCTGTGGGCGGGGGCGGCGGAACTGGCGGTGAGCAACGCGCTGCGGGAGGCGGCGTACGTGGTGCTAGGGGGCGAGGCGCCGCCGGTGGTAGTGCGCGACGACATGGCCGAGGAGCCCGAAGACCGGGTGCAGCGGGCGGCGGAGGACGCGGCGCTGCGCGAGCGGATGGGGATGGCGGATGAGGGAGCGTGGCGGTGGGGGGCGGCCGCGACGGCGGAGGGGATGACGGGGGTGGCGGAGACGCTGGGGCCGCGGCCGCGGCGGTGGTGCCTGGCGGGCCTGGCGCTGGTGGGCCGGGCGGCGGGCGCGGTGTGGGATGACGTGTCCAATGGAGAAGGAGACTGACCATGGAGATCGGGGAGGCGGTCGCGGTTTCGAACCGGGCGGACACGAAGAACAAGGACCTTTGTCCGTTGTGTTACAAGGGCCTCGACGGTCACAACAAGCTCAAGAAGACCAAGGATCTCGAGGAGGTCGTCAGCCGCCCGGAGCAGCTCAATTGCCAACGGATCCCGATCGTGGCAGGGGCTCCGCCGTACACCACCGCGGCCCACCATCTCATCCCGGCGCTGCAGGCCTACAATCGTGTGCACCGGATCGTGCGAATGGGACAGGCCGTGGGATATGACATCAACGCGAAGCCCAACGGACTCCCGCTTCCGACCTGCCTGAACCCCTATCATGACAACCGGGCCTACGGCGATCTGCCCGACGACGACCTGGCCAACCCGGAAAACAAGCGCACGAAGCAGGCCATCGCGGAGGGGGTGATGGTCGCCACCGGGAAGCAGTGGCACGTCGGCTCGCACAACTACAAGCAGCCCGCCGACGAGAGCTCACCAGTCGAGGGGGGCGACAAGGAGCTTGGCCACGAGGTGTCCTACGAGTCGAGCGTCATCCGCCTGCTGCTCGAGCTCTGCAATGACGTGACGGCTTCGCCCGTTTGCGAGTCGAAGACCGAATCCACTGATTTCATCAGCCGGATGAATCAGTTGAGCACGAAAGTCGCCGACGCCCTGAACGAATTTGGCAGGCAGGACCCGTGGAAGAGCCGGCCGTTCTTCGTGTCGAGGCGTGCCTACCTCTACGCGAAGAAGCACGAGTAGGATCGGGATTCCCGGCGTGCCAGTGTACTACCTCCTGGAGCAGGACCTCTACCTCGACGGCACCTGGGGTGTCTTCGGGCCCGGACGAGCTCGATCCGATGGACGTGCTGGCGGGGGCCAGCCTGGACCCGGGCCCGGTCCCGGTGGACATCGAACTCTCCGAGGCCAGCGGGGACGCCCGACCCGACATCGTCCTCTCTCTGCTACCGCTCTTCTCGGCGCGCCTCCGCGCCATGCTCGACCGGGCCGGCGTGGACAACATTCAGTACATCGAAGCGCGTCTCCTCCACCCCAGCGGTCACGTCGTGGATGACCGCTACTTCGTCGCCAACGTGCTGGGTCGGGTGCGCGCAGTGGATATCGGTGCGAGCCGCTTCGAAGCGCCGACGGGGGCGATTCGCGGCGCGCTGCTGGACTTCATCGTCAACCCGAGGGCAGCGCGCGACCTGCGCCTCTTCCGCCTGGACGAGTGCCCAATTCTCATCGTAATCGACGAACCCCTGAAGGACGCCTTGGAGGCCGCCGGACTCGTGGGCCTCGAACTTCTTCCCACCACCGCTTGGACTGGCGTCCCCGGTCGGGGTTAGCCCATGACCGCTCACGCTGAGACGACGTGATGCCCCCGCTCACCCCCGGCAGCCTCCTCGCCGACCGCTACGCCCTGACTGACCCGGTGCCCGACCGTGGCCTCGGCGAGACCTGGCGCGCCCGCGACCAGCGCCATGGCGATGCCCTGGTGCAGGTGAAGTTCCTCCGCGCGGCGGGCGGCCCGGAGATCGCGCCCGAGACCCTCAAGGCCATCCGGGCGGTGCGGGCGCTGCGGCACCCGGCAGTCCCGTCGGTGGTGAACCAGGGTCTCCACGACGGCCGCCCCTTCATCGTCTTCGATGACGTGCGCGGCGACTCCGTGGGAACGTTGCTTGACCGGGCGCGCGAGCGGAATGAGCTCCTCGGCCTCGCCATCCTGCGCGAGGTCTTCGACGCCGTGGCCGCGGCCCTCACCGCCGCCCACGGCGCCCCGCTGCCCGTGCTCCACGGCGCCCTCACGCCGGGCTCCGTCATCGTCCTCCCGAAGACCCCCCGCGCAACCCTCGCGGTGCTGCTCGACCTGGGCCTGGCTCCGTGGCTCGACCCGCCGACCGATGCGCCCGCCCGCAGCGCCCGCCACCTCACCGCGCCGCCGCCCGAGCTCCTGCACGGTGGGCGCGCCTCGAGCGCGACGGATGTCTTCGGACTTGGCGCGCTCCTCACGGAGATGCTGGCGCTGCCCGCGCCGCTCGGCGAGACCATGCTCGCGGTGACGCAGAAACGCCGCCGCGCGGACGTCCCGGCGGGCGTCTGGAAGGCACTCGAACGGGCGACGGCCCCGGCGCCGGAAGGCCGCTTCCGCACCGTCGCCGAGCTGGTCGGCGCGCTCGCAGCGGCGTGGGCGGAGCGTCCGTCGGAGCGCGCAGCCGTCGCCCCCGCGGCGGTCGCGCACCCTGTGACCCCTGCGACCGGATCGTTGCTGGAGACGATGTTTCCGGTCGAGAAAGGCGGTCCGGTCGTCGCCGCGCCGCCGCGCCCGGCGCCGGAACCCGCAGCGGCGCCTCTCCTTGGGCGGATGCCCACGTTGACGCCGGTCGAGAGCGTCCGGCCGGTGACGGTGCCATCCATGGCGCCAGCGCTGCCCCGCCCCGCGGACTGGGAGAACCCCTGGGCGACGGCGATGATTCAGGGCAGGGCGCCGCCAGCCCGCGACGCCGAGGCGTCGCTCGAGCAGACGATCGTGGAGGGGATGGTCCCCCAGATGTCGGACGAGGGGATGACCCTCATCGCCCCCGGTCCCCGGGCGTTCGCGCAGGTGTCGGCGGCGTCGCGCGCGGGTCCGTCACCGCTCGACGCCACCGGGGGGACGGGCTCCGCGACCCCGTCGGCCGGCGCCCGAGCAGACGAGACCCTCCTCGCCGCTCCGCCTGGCACATCACGGGTGTCGCCGCCCCAGGGCACCCTCATCGCCGGCCCGTCGCGGGGTCACGCCGCCGCGACGGCGGCGCTGCTGCGGTCCGCGCCGCCGCCCGCGTCGCCGACCCCGCCGCCGACCCCGCCGCTCCCGATTCCCACGGCTCCATCCAGTTTGACGGTGGTGGTGCTGGTGATGGGGTTTGTGCTCGCCTTCATCGCCATCGCGGCTCTCGCCTACCGCATCGGCTCGCACTGACTGGGGCGGGAATCGCGGGCTTGACAGCGGCAGGGCATTGTAGCCCCTATCCACTTGGAGAGCCTCTTATGCCCTATCGCTCCTGGTATTCATTCGTCGGCTCGGCGTGGTCCGTGCTCGTTGTTGCGCTCGCAGCCTGTGGGCCGAACGCGACGCCCGCCGACGCAGGGGCTGACGTCGCCGTGGACGTCGCCGCGGACGTCGCCGCGGACGTCGCCGCCGACGCAGGGGCGGACGTCGGCACAGACGTCGGCACAGACGTCGGCACCGACGTCGGCACCGACGCCGGTCTTGGGGTCGACGCCGAGGCGGGCGCGGGTGGGCTGTGTTGTCCGATTGATCCAGGCAACTGCGACGGGTTTCGGTTCGGCGGGTGGGCGGCGTCGCTCGATGTCTGCCCGCGCGTGAGCGACGCCGCGCCGCCGCTGCGCATGGAGACCGACGAGCACGGCTGTCCGCGGGTCGTCGCGCTCGGGAGCTGCCTTTCACGCCCAGACGCCGGGTTCTAGAACATCCCTCGGGTTAGTTCACGTTGACGTACGCGAGGCCTCCTGGGCGTTGGGCCTCGACGCCCGACCGTCGCACGCGTCGATCGATCGTCAGGAGGTTGTTCATCGCCGCGATGCGCTGCGAATCGAAGTCGTTCTTCGCGACGCTGCGATAGCGCGCGAAGCGACTGTGGGGCGCGCGTTGATGCGACAGACCATGCTCGACGGGCACTCGCTCCCGCAGCCGGGCGCGGCCCTCGGGCGTCTTCTGCGCGGCGCGAAACCCCTGTTGCAGCGCCTCGTCCGGGTGGACGGCGATGGTGCGGCACTCCTTCGCGGTCGCGGGCTGGCACCTCCCGCGCGACGGACACGCGGCGCACTCCGCCGTCGCGAAGCGTGCGTGAGTCGACTGGATCACCGCGAGCCGCCCGGCCGGGCAGCGCACCACGCCGGCGGCCAGATCGATGGTGAAGTCCGTCTTCACGTAGACGCCCCGCCGGGCCGGGCGCAGCGCCCGACAGACGACCTCGCCGCCGGCTCGCGCGCGCACCTCCGCGAACAGCTCACTCGACACGAACGCGCAGTCCACGAAGAGGCTCGTCACGACCCCGAAGACGGCGATCTGGCAGCGCAGCTTGTCCGCGCCGTGCATCTCGGGCGCGTTGGCCGGCAGCACCGCCGCCACTTCGCGAGGCATCACGAGCGGGTCGTTCGGAGGCCGTGACCGGCTTCCAAACCGTCGTCGCTCGGGAATCAACCAGTTGCAATTCTGAGAATGCAACGTCACTATTGTCACTGTTGGCACGTTCCTCACTAGGAGCCGACATGGTGACCACTTCGAAAGCCGCTCAAAAACCAGCTGCTCGGATTCCGAAGGCCCAGCCCGCGTCACGATCTGCCCGTGCGCTGCCCCGGCCTCGACTTCCGCCACCTGCACCCACCGCGAATGCCGGGCGTCCGGCCATCCCGGAGATCATCGTTGGCTTCGATGAGGAGGCCGTCGCCAACGAGGGCATCGCCGCGCTTGCTGCCTGTCCCGAACTTTTCGTCCACGACGCCCAGCTCGTGACACTCGTGCCGCGAGCCCATCCCGGGCTGGCTCTCGCCAGCGTGGTGCCAACGCTTCGCATCGAGCTGCTCCCGTCCCCACGGCTGCGCGAACTGCTCAGCCGCTCGGCGCGCTGGCTCGTTCCGCAGTCTGGCGACGGCGCTCAGCACGTTGTCAGCCACGTACCGAAGTGGGTCGTCTCCGGCATCGCCTCCCGCCATCACTGGCCAGGCTTGAGATCGCTCACGGCCGTCGTCACCGCGCCGGTGCTTCGGCCCGACGGGAGTATCCTTGCGACGCCGGGGTACGACGCGGCGACCGGCCTGTACTTCGCGCCACGCGAGGCGCTTCCCACCCTGGACGACAGCCCGACCCAGGGCGACGCGCGGGACGCCGCCGAGACCCTGCTCGAGTCCGTTGAGCATGTCCCCTTCGCCGCGCCGATGGACCAGGCGGCGTGGCTCGCGATGGTCCTGACGCCGCTCGCCCGCTTCGCCGTCGCCGCCGGGCTGCCGCTGTGCGTCGTCGAGGACTCCCCGCGCTCGCGGTGGTCCGACGACGTCATCACGGACATCGCGAACCTCATCGGCGCCGGTCCGCCCGCGGCCATCGACGCCGACGACCTCGTGCCCTCGCCCCGTCGTTCGATCGACGCCCTGCGCGAGAACGGAGAGTCCATCGCCCGGATCACCAACGGGACGACGAGATCGGCGATCGTCTGGCGGCGCCTCCACGAGGTGCTGCAACGAACGCGCGCCACCAACGGATTCGTGTGGTTCGCATCGACGACCCGTGCGCTGCGCGACGCAGAGCTGAACCGCTTCGCGCTCACCGCGCGGTGCGAGGGCGGGTGCATGACGGCCCACGACGGCGACGCGTTCATCCGCGACCGCACGACCTCCGACCTGCTCGTCGCAGGACTGACCATCCTGCGTGCGTACCAGGTCGCCGGACGGCCGGACATGCGGCTGACCCGTTGGGCGGGCTTCGAGCGGTGGTCCGCGGTGGTCCGCGCGGCCGTCGTCTGGTGCGGTTTGCCCGATCCGGTGACGTCGCTCGGGCAGACGCTCGAGCCGACGAATGCGACCGATGCCGCGGCCGCAGACCTGGTCGTCGGCTGGTCGGAACTGGCCGCGGACATTCCCGGTGGGGCCACGGCGAGACAAGCTCTCGATGCGCTCCAGCAGGCCCCGAAGGAGCGGTACCCTCGCCTGCGTGCGGCGGTCGAGGTGTTCGCTCCCGGGCCGCTCGATGAGCAGGGGACTGCCACGAGACTCGGTCGAAGCCTCCGCCGCCATCGCCACGAGGTCCATGAGGGTCGATCACTGGTACTGGCCGGCAGCGGAAACCAAGGCAACCGGTGGGCGGTGCGAGCCTCCTCGCCGGCATCGCCAGCGTAGAATCGGCCTTGTCCCGGAGCTGTTTCGCCGCGTGGCGCCAGGCGACGCGAGAGACGATCGTCGCGGAGTCCAGGACCGCCGTGGTGGCCTTCGTCGATGTCGCCAGCCGACTCGCCAGCCGACTCGCCAGCGCTCGGCTCAACGCTGGTGAGGCGCTGGCAAGTCGGCTGGTGAGTCGGCTGGCGAGACGTGAAACGCGAGGAAACCGCAGTTTTGTGGGTCCTCGCGCGCTGTACTGGTGGGTTCCGCTGGCGGGCGAGTCGGGTACTGGCTGGTGTCGTCGGTGACGAAGCGAGGTTTTGATGGGTCCCGACGCCGGGCGAGTGGGGGCATGAGCCGCCACTCCTTTGGACCGTGACCTTCGGGCATGTATGCCAGGCCCGCTACCGGCCGGAGCCGCGCCTCCAGATCAACCCCATGTGCAGGCCGGGCTGCCGACCCGCGAGGTCCAACGCCATGACGAAGAAGCCCGCCCCGCGCCCGCGCTCCACGACGTCCCGCGCGCTCCCTCCCTCCGCCGCGCCCGAGGGGACGCCGCCGGCGCTCGCACCGACCCCGAGCGGTTACGCCCAATGGCTCGGCGAGCTGAAGGACCGGATCCGCACCGCGCAGCTTCGCGCCTCGCTCGCCGTGAACCGCGAGCTCGTGTGCCTCTACTGGCAGATCGGCCGGGACATCCTGGTCCGGCAGACGCGGGAGGGCTGGGGGGCGAGGGTGATCGACCGCCTCGCCCACGACCTGCAGACGGCGTTCCCCGAGATGAAGGGGTTCTCGTCGCGGAACCTCAGCTACATGCGGTCCTTCGCCGAGGCGTGGCCCGACGCTGAAATCGTGCAGCAGGTTGCTGCACGATTGCCATGGTTTCACCTGTGTACGCTGCTCGACAAGCTGCGCACGCAGGAGGAGCGAGCGTGGTACCTCGCGAAGGCGGTAGAGCACGGGTGGTCCCGGAGCGTCCTGACCTTGCAGATTGAGACGCGCGCCCTGGAGCGCTCCGGGCGCGCGATGACCAACTTCGAGGCGAGCCTCCCGCCGCTGCAGTCCGACCTCGCGCGGGAGTCGCTGAAGGATCCCTACCGTTTCGACTTCCTCGGTCTGACGGAGGCGGCCCAGGAGCGAGACGTCGAGGACGCGCTGATGGCCCACATCACCCGGTTCCTCCTCGAGCTCGGGGCGGGCTTCGCGTTCGTCGGCAGGCAGGTGCACGTCGAGGTCGGCGACGAGGACTTCTACCTCGACCTGCTCTTCTATCACCTGAAGCTCCGCTGCTACGTCGTCGTCGAGCTCAAGGCCGGTGCCTTCAAGCCCGAGCACGCGGGCAAGCTCAACTTCTACCTCAGCGCCGTGGACTCGCTGATGAAGGCCGAGCACGACAACCCCACGATCGGCATCCTGCTCTGCAAGACCCGCAACCGCGTGATCGCGGAGTACGCGCTGCGGGACGCGAACAAGCCCATCGGTGTGGCGGAGTACGAGCTCGTCCAGGCGCTGCCCGAGCGTCTCGAGACGAGCCTTCCCAGCATCGAGCAGATCGAGCAGGAGCTGGAGGTTCCTCCCGCGGTGACCGCGGCGCAGGGCGGACGTCGGGGCATCGACGACACGCCAGGCGCGGCGTCGGCCCAGCGCGCTACGAGTCCGGCGGTGACGCGCCCGAAGCGGCGTTGATCACCGGACGGCCTGGAGGCTCGCGATGACCCAGGTTCCGATGGCGGCGTTGCTCGAACTCGCGGCGACCCACAGCGGATTTGACGTCGATCTCGCCGCCCCGGCGGGCTGGATGGGCTTCGGCAGCACGCACGCCCCGCTGCGGGTGTGGTTGCACGCGGGGGACGCCGGTCTGGTCATGGCGCTCTCGATGCGCAGCGTCCTCGGCGCCCTCGACACCGAAGCACTCGGCCGCCCGGTGACGACCACCCTGCCGGCGGGGGCGGTCGGCGCCCGGGTCGTCGATGATCGGCCGGCACTGCAACGCGCGCTGCGCCGTGCATGGCAGCTCTCGCGCACCCTACCCAACGAGCTACTGCACGCGTTCGAGCGGAGAACCCGGGCGCTTCCAAGGAGCACCGAGGCCGAGCGCCTCGTGGTGCAGCGCGTGGGGCAGGACCTCTTCCGCGAGGGTCTCCTGGACTACTGGGAGGGCCGCTGCGCCGTGACAGGCCTCGGTGTCCGCGAGCTCCTGCGGGCCAGTCACATCAAGCCGTGGGCGGAGTGCGAGACCGACGCCGAGCGCCTCGACGTGTTCAACGGATTCCTGCTGGAGGCGCGGATCGACGCGGTCTTCGACCAGGGGTTCGTCACGGTGGCCGACGACGGTCGCGTGGTGGTGGCAGCCGAGCTCGGGACCGACGCGCGCGAGCTGCTGGGCCTGAATGAGGGGCGCCGAGTGGCGTGGCTTGACCAGCAGCACCGCGCCTACCTGGCGTGGCATCGCACGCGAGTGTTTCGCGGGGGATGACCGGGCGCTCTGCCTGATCTGTGGCGCCGCTACCGATACGAACCCTGCGCCTCGGCCGGAACATAGACGGGCGGCGGAACCTTGTCGGGCTTCTTCAAGGGCTTCGCGCGGTAGACCTCTCCGTCGCGATCGACCCCGTAGAGCTCGACCCCCACGATCAGGCGCTTCGGGCAGCGGTACTCGATGCGGTAGCGGCCCGGACCACTGTCGCGCATGACCCGGTGGATCGAGCTGCCCCGGATGAAATTGCCGATCAGGTGACGGGTCATGCCCTTCGCGGTCGGGGCGTCGCACCAGTACACGAAGACCTCGGTCGCCGTCGGAAACTTTACCTTTGGGGGCGCCTGGGTCGGCTTGGTCGGCTTCGACATAGTGACAGCATACGATGTCGTTGAGTGCGTGCAAGTGTCGCATCGCCGCGTGGGTGGCCGGTCCCCGCTGGCGGACGTCCTGGCACCACCGGAAGGCAGGCCCATCCCCAGGCATCCCTCCCAGGGAGCACTCCAGGCCTGCCCGTAGGCTTCCCGCTAGGGTTCACCCTAGGCTTTGCCCAGGATTCGGCGAGGCATTCCCTGGGACTTTCAGACACCGAACTTCCGCGGATGGCGCGGGACGCTGACACGAGGGTAGCGCTTGCCCTGGCAGCTCCAGGTGGCGGATGCTGGCGGCGTGGACACAATCGCCAGGCGCCTGCGGTGGATCCTCCGCTACCGTGAGATGACGCAGCGCGAACTGTGTCGCCGCGCCGGGATGGCCGAGACGCAGCTCGGGGTGATTCTCCGCCGACTGGAGGACAACCCCCTGGGCGTCGAACTCTCGACGCTGTCGCGCCTCGCGGAGGGCGGGAAGGTGGGCTTCCACTGGTTGGTCACAGGCATCGGCAGGCCGATCGGGCACGACGACGCGCATCGTGAGGGCGCGCCGCTCGCCGATAGGCCGGACTGGCGGGCCCTGCTCAGCGAGGTGTTGGCGAACGACTTCGTTGTGTCGATCGAAGCCGTGGTCTGGGCCGGCGGCGTGGTCCTTCCCCCCGACTCCCCGGAGGTGACCGCTGCATTCGTGTCAGGGCTGGCGCACCTGAAGATGCGGGCCGACCACGCGGCCGCGCAGCGCCAGAAGGGCCTGAACTCGCCGGGGAACCCCCGCGATGCGAAGCCGCACGTGAGCACGGACGATGAGCATCGCGGATCGAGGCCCGGCAGCGGCGCCCCGCGCGCAGGTGCACCGAAAACACGCCGACGATAGCAACGGCCTATGGCGGTGGGCGGAGTCGGCGGACCACCCGGACCAGCTCGATCACCGTGGACAACACCTCGGCCGGGAGACCATCGAGCTCGGCGGCAAGCGCCCGCGCGGTCGTCTCGTGGGGCGTTGGGCCGTCGCCGCTGTCGCCGAAGAACTCCGGGAGGCGCAGGGTGAAGGCGCGGGCGAGCGATCGCAGCGACGTGAGCGACGGGTCACGCCGGCCCCGTTCGATCTGGCTGATGTAAGAAACATCCAGGCCACTGTGCTCGGCGAGCTGCGCCTGGGTCCACTGACGCTGCTCGCGAAGAGTGCGGATGTGCTTTCCGAACGTCTCCTGCGCCTCGTCGCGGGCTTGTCGTTCCTTCGGATCAGCCACGCCCAGTGGAAGCCATGTCGCCCGCGGCGTTGACAGAGACGATCGTCAAAAAATATAGTATGACGAACGTCCATGTTGAGGCGGGGTGACAGTGCGTCGGAGTCCGTCGTGCCGGGGAACAGCGCCGAGATGAGCGAAACGCCCGTCGGCGATCTTCGCATCCCCCCGGCGCAACGAACGGGGGCGATCCCTTCCGACTCGTCGGCGAACGGCTGGACGGCAAGTACGAGATCCGGGCGGTCGTTGCGGAGGGCGGATTCGGCGTTGTGTACCGGGCCGACCACCGGACGCTGCGGAAGCCTGTCGCGGTGAAGGTGCTCAAGGTCCCTGCGGACCTGGCGGGGGGCGACGCGGAAGCAGTTCCTCCAGAAGTTCGAACTGGAGGCCCAGACCATCGCCCGGCTCGACCACCCGGCGATCGTCCGGGTGCTGGACTTCGGGGCATCGCCGATGCCGGAGGGCGAGGCGGCGCCGTGGATGGTCCTGGAGTGGATCGAGGGCATCACCCTCGAGGCGGACCTCGACGCACGCCGCGGTGGCGCCGGTCGCACGCCGGTCGAGTGCCTGGAGCTGATGCGCCCCGTGATGGAGGCGCTGGCCTACGCGCACGGCGAAGGCATCGCGCATCGCGACCTCAAGCCGGGCAACCTCATGCTCACCACCGTGCGCCGCACCGAGAGGCTGTTGCGGGTGCTCGACTTCGGGATCGCGAAGGTGATGACGCCGGAGGAGAGCGGTGGGTCCGGGGCGACGGCCACCCAGACGAAGCTGCAGGCGTTCTCGCCGCAGTACGCCGCACCGGAACAGATCTCGGCGACGCGCACGGGGCCCTGGACCGACGTCCACGCGCTCGGCCTGATCATCACCGAGCTGTTGACCGGGGTCGCTCCCTACGGAGCCGCCGACACCGCGGAGCTCTACGCCGCGGTGCTCTCGCCCCAACGCCCCACGCCGGCGAGGGCAGGGATCGACGTCGGCTGCTGGAGGCGGTGCTCGCGCGTGCGGTGGCGTTCCGGCCGGCGGATCGGTTCCCCGATGCGGGCGCGTTGTTCGACGCGTTGAGGGCGGAGGTGCCAGCGCAGACCAAGGGCTCGCTGACGAGGGAGGCGCCGCCGCGGGAGGGCGACTTCGCCGTCACGATCCCCTGGACGACCGTGCGTCGAACGGCGCCCCGGCCTGCGTCCGCGACGACGTGGCGGGTTGCGGCCGGTGGGCTGGTGAGTCTCTCGATCGTCGCACTGGGTCTCTGGAGCCTGCGGCACGGGACACGGTCGAACCCCGGGATGGCTGGGGTCGCCCCGTCGATGTCGGCGTCCGTGAGACCTACGGTCAGTCCCGTCGCTCAGGCCGGAGCGAGCCAGGCAAGCCCCTTGGTGGTGACGCGGGATGCGGGAAGTCCGAGCGCCGTGGTCGCGGCTGGCCGGGATGCCGCGGTGGTGCAAGCGCGGGCCGATCGCATGAGCGCCCCAGTGCCCCGCGGGCGTCGGCCCACCGTGGGAACTCCGTCGGTGAGGCGACCCTCTTCCACGGTCATCCTCCCGACGCGCCCGCCGGCAGCGCCCGGCGGCGCCGACGAGATCCCGGCGGAGTAGAGCATTCGTGAGAACCCGATCTCTTCTCGTGATGGCGCTCGTCTCCATGGCGGCGGTGGGCGGGGCGCAGGCGCAGGAGAACCCTGCCGAGATCGCGAGACGGGAGCTGATCGCGCAGGCAGAGCGTGCCCGGCAGGAGGGTGACCACACGCGCGCTCTCGACCTCGCGCTGCGGGCGGGGGCCGTGCGATGGACGCCGTCGCTTCGGTTGCTCGCGGCTCAGGAGCACAACGCGGTCGGCCATCTGCTCGACGCCTACGGCATGGCGCTGACGTGCTCCCGCGAAGCTGAAGCCGATGCTGAGATGCGCAACCGCGACCGCGTGGTCGGGGCCTGTCGCGGTGTTGCCAACAGCCTCGAACACCGCGTGGGCCGCCTGATCCTGCGGGTTCGAGATCCGGCGCCGACAGGGTTGCAGGTTCGCATCGCCGGTGCAGTTCTTCCCCCGGCGCTGTGGGGGGTCGCCTACCCGGTGCTGCCCGGTGTCGTGCGCATGGAAGCGACCGCCCCCGATCACGCGAGCGTTCGCAACGAGATCTCGGTTGTCGCGGGCGAGGTCAGCGAGACGACGCTGGACCTCGCACGACTCCCTCCAGAGCCGCTCAACAGGCCGCCGATGACGGTCACGGGGGTCCCCGCGGCGGCGGTCCCGCCGACCGTGCGAGAGTCGGCGAGCGGGCGCGCGCTGCGGACGCTCGGCTGGATCGGCATCGGCACAGCTGTGGTGGGCGTCGGCGTAGGCGGCCTGGCGCTGGGCCTTCGCGAGGAGAGCGCCGCGGCGTTCAATCGTGAGTGCCCGGCAGGACCCACGGGCTCGTTGTCGGCGGTGTGCCAGTCGCGGATCGACACCGGCAGCACGCTGTCCTCGGTGATGCTCAGCGGCTTCATCGTCGGCGGCGCGGCGACGATCGCTGCGGTCGTCTTGTTCGTCGCTGCGCCACCTTCGCGCGGCGCAGAGGCACCTGCTCGCGCGTGGGTCTGCGGCCCCCAACTCGTGCCCGCCGGTGCGAGCTGTACTGGCCAATTCTAGGGGAATTCAATGCGGCTGAGCGGGACGTTCGGGATTGTCGTCGCCGGAGTGATGGCGTGCAGCAGCTACGTCGGCAGGAGCCAGATCGGTACGACTCGGGACGCCGACAATGGCGAGACCTCGACCTCGGACGCGGCGCAGGATGTCGTCTCCGAGGCGACGTCATGGGACGGACCACGGCCGATCTGCGGCTCCGGGCTGGGGGAGTGCGATCCGGTCGCGGGAACCGGCTGTCCTCCTGGGCAGCACTGCGCGATCAGCGGCGTGACCTCCCTCGCCGTCTCCTGCATCGACGACGGTGCTGGCGCTCCGGGCGCCGCATGTGTGGGGCCGGCAGACTGCGAATCGGGGCTGCAGTGCATCTCCTCCCGGTGCCTCCGGTTGTGCTGCACCCGAAGCGACGATGCGACCTGTCGGACGAGCCCCGGCTCGTCGTCTTCGGCGTGCGGGATCTCCCTCGAGACGACCGCCGGCGGCGTGTCGTTCCGCGCTTGCACGGCGACCGGCATCTGCGACTGGCTCACCCAGCAGGGATGCGGATCCAACCAGATCTGCCTGCCGTCCACCCCCTTCGGTGACGGTCGTTGCGCGCCAGCGGGCGAAGGCCTGCTCGGACAGCCCTGCGTCGAGGGGAACGCGTGCGTTCGCGGACTGTTCTGTGCGGCGCCGTCGGGTTCACCATCATCTCGGCGGTGTGCGCTGATCTGTGACCCCCGCCTGATGGATTGCGCGGGGGGGCGTATCTGCCGACAGGTCCAGGGATACCCTGGCAACTTCGGAGCGTGTCTGTAGGGTTGAGGACAGGGCGTGCGGCGCTCGC
This sequence comes from Deltaproteobacteria bacterium, assembly GCA_016704445.1. GTDB lineage: Bacteria > Myxococcota_A > Polyangia > Polyangiales > SCUS01. The sequence goes on along the minus strand of JADJAE010000067.1, from coordinate 3,713 downwards.
GCGGTGTCGCGGCGGCGTGCGGATCATGACCCACCCCCGGGCGTGGAGTGCTCCCGGAGGCCGCCTCCGCACGGGCTCCCCCCGACACCGGTCGGATGGCTGTCCAGGTCGCCATCCGAACCAGATCCCAACAATTCAAGAAGTTGCAGGTAGCCATCTCTCGTCGCCACCTCTGGTCGCCACCTCTCGAGGATGGCGACCAGGAACTAGCTTCCACCTGACAGCCAGCTTGTCGCCACCCAGTAAGTCGCCGCACAGCCTCGGCGAAGCCGGCGTCCCGACAGGCGAAGAGGTGGGCTGTTGTCACGCGACTCAGCGCGATCTCCACCTGCGCCTCGGGCGCATGCGCCTCCGCTCGGCGCGCCGCCAGGTTCTGCCGCGACCTCCTCCCCCTGGGGCAGCGCGGCCCTTTCATCGCCGGGAGGTACGCGCGGTTGCGCCGATCGTGCGCGACCCTCGCGCGCGGGCTAGCGTCGCGACAGCATGCCTACCAACAAGTCCAGGAGCGGGGACGCGAAGGAAACGACGACGCGGTTCCGGGCCGAGCCCATGCATCTCGTCGCTCAAGGGCTCGTGAAGCCGGAGGATCCCGATGGCGAGCCCCGGGTCCTCTTTCGGATTCCTCTCGGTCCAGACGAGCGGATTTGCGTGCTGGGTAAGACGTTCCCAAGCATGGAGGAGTGGACGCTTCGGCGAGCGCGACGCCGATCGGATGGTCGATGGGTCTGGGATCGTTCCGCGGGCTTGCAGCTCGACCCGAACGCCGTCGTGCGGCTGCGGGATGGGCTCATCCACGGGCTGCACCAGATGGGGTCTGTCGCGCCGAGCGTGAGCATGGCCTATCTCGCCGAGCGCTACGAACACGGCGCGGAGTCAGGCGATGCCAACGCGCTGGTGTCGCACCTGGTGTTGAGGGCGCTCGCGCTCGCACTTGGGAACGGTGACGGTGAAGCGTTGGCGGCGATGGGGCGCGAGGCGCTCCGGCAAGATCCGGGCCCGTCGGCCCGAGTTCGTGCCGGTCGCCGACGGCGAGGGGCTCTCGATCTGAAGGGTGACGAGGCGCGTCGCGTCGGGAGGAACCGCCGCCTCGTCAGGGCGTCTCGGTTCTGCGACGAGCTGAGCAAAGACACCGACTTCGCCGAGGCCGCCGACGAGTTGAGCTGGGACATCGAGCGGCTGCACCCCGAGGCCGTCCGACAGGCCGAGATTCGGGAGGCCAAGGCGCCTGACTTCCCCAACACCGGGTCGGGCAGGGGCCGGATCGCGGAGAAGCTCGCCGAGAGCTCCGTTGCCGGTCCAACCCGGAGCGGAGTGGGTGGCCCGTACCGCCCTCCGCATGTTCGGCGTCGATGAGGAGAAGGTGAAGCACTACTTCGATCACCGGCCGTGGAAGGAGACGGGCACCGGCGGCATCACCTCGTTCCGGCGCGACTTCCGCTTCTTCGGGAGAAACGGAATCTGCCTGAACTCTCGGCGGGCGATGGCACCCCGGCGTCATGGTGTTCCTCCATGACGTGAGCGGATCAGGTCCGCGGCCGACCCGCCGCGGGGCTGCCGTGCGTCCCTGTACTGCTCGCCGGAGGTCGTCGCCGATGACGACCGAGCGCACTTCCTACACGACCGCGGAAGCCGCCGAGTTCTGCCGCTTCCGCACGACCGGCGCGATCCGGCAAGGCGGTCAAGGAGGGACGTCTACGATCCGTTGGCCCTCGGGGCGGTCACGGCTCCCACATCTTCCTCCGCGAGGAGCTCGACCGGTTCATGCGCGGGGAAAGCCGCATGCTACGGAGGTCGCGGGACGTCCGCGTGTGCCTCCATCGGGAGGCAGAGATGAGCGATCCGGAAGTGGATCAGGAAGTGGAACAGTTGGATTGCGCCGAAGCCCACGAAGCCCGGGGTTTGGCGCAGGAAGGAGGGCGGCTTCCTCATCCGGGGCCGCGCGTTGGATCCGACAACGGGAAAGCTGCGGGAAGTGAGACAGGCCCTGCCCGGTGCCGACGCGCTCGAGGCGTACCAGACGCTGCAGGTCGAACTGCAGAGGGTCCGGGACGGCCTCAAGATCTCACGACCGAAACGCCGTCCGTCCAGCAGGTGACGGCAATCACGGCGGTCCCACCGAGGCGGAGGTGGTGCTCGCACCATCGACCCTGCCCTTCTGGAGCGATTACGCCGTCTCGCTCCTCGAGCGAAAGGTCAACGAGGGGACGATCCTCTCGGCCAAGACCAGCGTGCAGTGGATCTCGGTGCTGAAGTGCCATCTCATCCCGGCGTTCGGCCACCTGCGCGTGGATGAGATGACGCGGCGGATCTTTACTCCAGTGGCGCGCGACACGGTCGCCATGAAGATCAAGGCGTAGAGCGAGTACTCGCCGCACACGGTCAACGACTGGCTGGCGATCTTCGCGGTCGTGACCAACGCGGCGTTCGAGGAGTGCGAGATCGACCGCGCGAGCCCGAAGCGGACGGTGGTGAAGTTCGACACGCGCGAGCACCCCACCTACACGAGGAGGAGCCGAACTCCTCACGGCCGAGGAGACGGTGCGCTTCTGACGAAAGATGCGGAGCTGTTCCCGAGCACTACGCGATGGTCGCGCTCGGGTTCGCGACCGGCCTCCGTCCGTCGTCGTTGCGCGCGTTCCGGCGCAGCGGAAAGACGGCCGACCTGCACCTCGAGGAGGGGCTTCTCTACGTCCGTCGCTCCCACACGGTGAGCGACGAGGTCATGGGCACGACCAAGACCGGCGTGCCGCAGCACATCACGCTCCCGAAGGCGTTGGTGGCGGTCCTGCGGTGGCACATCGACATGCTGCCGGAGGGGCTGATGACGGAGTCGGAGCTGCTCTTCCCGTCGGAGACGGGCAGCTTCCGCGCGCCCTCCGCGCTCGACAAGCCCTTCGCGGCCGTCGCGAAGGCGATCGGCTTGCGGAAGCACATCACGCCGCGCGCGATGCGCCGCACCTTCCAGGACCTCGCCCGCAAGGCGAAGGTCGAGGACATCGTCACGCGCGCCGTGTCGGGGCACGCCACCGAGACGATGCAGCACCACTACCGACGGTCCATCAGGAGGAGATCCACGACGGACTCGCCCGGATCGTCGCCTCCTGGCGGGCCTCTCCGAGCCCTCCGAAGCGCAAGCGCCCGTCGTCGCCGACGAGGCCGACGGCGGCGGGGCCCGAGGGCCCGGTGGTATGTTTGCGCATGGTGGTATGCATCGCCTCCCCAGGGCCCTGAAATGACCCAGGCCCGGGAGGCGACGTTTCGCCAACCGGGCCTGATTACAGCACTTTCTTGAGCGGGCGACCGGGACCGAACCGGCGACGTTCAGCTTGTGAAGCCGGCCCGGAAAGCGTTTCGAGGCGTCACTTCCCGTTTCGATGACGGCACGACCTGTTTCTGAGGCGTACCCGGTCGTTCCCGCCGTTACGTCTTCGAGGGGGGGCAAAGTGGGGGCTGGCGGCGCCGTGCCGAGGACGGCAGCGGGGTGTCGGAACGTGAGGCCCGTGACGCTGGCCGTCGAGTACCGATGGTACTGGAAGCGCGGTGACGCTTCGCGTACGCGCCACGTCGGTCCGGGTGGTAGCCTGCGAGCGTCACGGACGGCCCGCGTCCCGGAGAGATCGCCCATGTCTGAGTTCTGCATCACCCTCGTCCTCGGCGTCTGTGGCGGTCGGCCCACCATCCGGGGTCTGCGCGTTGCGGTGGCCGACGTCCTG
>JADJAE010000066.1 GCA_016704445.1 Deltaproteobacteria bacterium | reverse complement strand
TCCCGGCGGGCGTGCGCGAGGAAGATGTTCCCTGGCTTGAGGTCGCGGTGCACGAGCCCGCCGCGGTGCGCCGCTCCCGAGCCCGTGGCAGAGCTGGCGTGAACACCTCCAGCAGCTCTCCCGGCGAGAGCGCCCGCTGCTCCAGCACCTTCGCGAGCCTCGTCGCCCTCCAGGAGCTCCATCGCCATCCATGGGTCTCGGTCGCCTCGTCGATGCCCGCCGCGACGACCTTCACAAGACGGTCGCTGCGGATGCGCGCGCCCACGGTCGCCTCTCCTGGGTGGAAGCGCCGCGGTTCTTCGGGTCGCGCACCGTGTCGGGCAGCATGATCTTGAGCGCTCCGGCTGGCGCTGCGTGCTCACCTGCCTGACGACGTAGACCGCGCCCATGCCCTCGGCGCTCGGTGCCCAGGACGCGGTAGTCCCTCGCGAAGATCATCCCCGGAACAAGCTGCGGCAACGCCATGGATCCCGCGATGCTACCGCCCGCCCGGTCCCGGCGGCTACCGATGCCCGTCGCCCTGCATCAGCTCTCCCCGTCGGGGCCGATCATGGCTTCGGGCCGCACGTGCAGGTCGAACTCCTCCCCGCTGAGCAGCCCGAGGTCGACGGCCGCCTCGCGGAGGGTGACGCGCCGGGCGAGTGCCGACTTCGCGACGCGCGCGGCGTTGTCGTAGCCGATCACCGGGTTGAGCGCGGTCACCAGCATCAGCGAGTCGCGCAGGTGGCGGGCGATCACCTCGCGGTCGGCCTCGATGCCCTCGACGCAGTGCTCTCGGAAGCTGGCGCACGCGTCCGAGAGCAGGGCGATGGACTCCAGCAGGTTGTGGATGATCACCGGCTTGTAGACGTTGAGCTCGAGGTGGCCGCCGCTACCCCCGACGGCGATGGCGACGTCGTTGCCCATGACCTGCGCGCACACCATGGTGAGCGCCTCGGCCTGCGTGGGGTTGACCTTGCCGGGCATGATCGAGCTGCCCGGCTCGTTGGCCGGGAGCACCAGCTCGCCGAGGCCGCAGCGGGGGCCGCTCGCGAGCAGGCGGATGTCGTTGGCGATCTTCATGCAGGCGACCGCGAGCACCCTCAGCGCGCCGCTCAGCGCCACGAGGGCGTCGTGCGAGGCGAGCGCGGCGAACTTGTTGGGCGCGGTGCGGAAGGGCAGCGCGGTGAGCGCGGCGACCTCGGCGGCCACGACCTCGGCGTAGCGGGGGTGGGTGTTGAGCCCGGTGCCCACCGCGCTGCCGCCGAGGGCGAGCTCGTACACCGGGTCGAGCGCCTGGGAGATGCACCGCTCGGCGAAGGCGAGCTGCGCGGCGTAGCCGGAGAACTCCTGGCCGAGGGTGAGCGGCGTCGCGTCCATCAGGTGGGTGCGGCCGATCTTCACGACGTCGCGGAAGGCGAGCGAGCGCTCCTCGAAGGCCGCGCGCAGGGCCGCGAGGGCGGGCTGGAGACGGCGGGTGACCTCCGTCGCCGCGGCCACGTGCATCACCGTGGGGAAGACGTCGTTGGAGGACTGCGAGCGGTTGACGTCGTCGTTGGGGTGCACCGGGCGCTTCGACCCGATGACGCCCCCGGCGAGCTCGATGGCGCGGTTGGCGATCACCTCGTTGGCGTTCATGTTCGACTGGGTGCCGCTGCCGGTCTGCCAGACCACCAGGGGGAAGTGCTCGTCCAGGCGACCGTCGATGACCTCGTCGGCGGCGCGCACGATGAGCGCGCACTTGCCCTCGTCGAGCAGCCCAAGCTCCCGGTTGGCCAGCGCGGCGGCCTTCTTCACCACCCCGAAGGCGCGCACCATCGACGGCGGAAAGCGGTGCCCCCCGATGCGGAAGTTGTCGAGGGAGCGCTGCGTCTGGGCGCCCCAGTAGCGGTCCGCGGGCACGTCGATATCGCCCATGGAGTCGCTCTCCCGCCGGGTGGCGGCGGTGGTGTCGGTCGGCTTCATCGCAGAAGCTATGGTGCCCCGACCCGATGCGCGGAAGCTGCCCGATCGTCGACGCGACCGCGCGTTCATGCTCCGCTCCGCGCCGATGCGACCCACCTCTGCCCTGCTCCTGTCCCTTGCGCTCTCGGCGTGCTCCTCGTCGTCCGCCCCGCTGGTCCCCGCCGACGCCCGCGCCGCACAGGACCTCGGCGCCCCCATCGACGCGACGGCCCCGCCCCCCGACCGCCCCGCGACCGTCGACGCCCCCATCGCCCAGGACCGTCCCCCCGCGGTGGACGTTCCTCCGCTCGACTACCGCGAGCTCCCGGCGCTCTCCCCGACGCCCATCCGCCGCTTCGCCGCCGCCCCGGAGCCCTCGCTCATGCCGGGCTACGACTACCGCGCGCTCGTCGTGACCGACATCGGCACCCTCACCATCGACCTCTTCGAGGAGGCCACGCCCATCACGGTGAACTCCTTCGTCTGGCTGGCGCGCAACCACTTCTTCGACGGCATCGCCTTCCACCGGGTGATCGAGGGCTTCGTCGCGCAGGGCGGCGACCCCAACACCGTCGACGGCGGCCGCGCCACCTGGGGCCGCGGGGGCCCCGGCTACAACTTCGGCCTGGAGGTCACCGACGCGCTGCGCTTCGACGCCCCCGGCGTCATCGGGATGGCGCGCTCCGCCAGCCCCAACAGCAACGGCTCGCAGTTCTATCTGACGCTCGCCCCGACCCCCAGCCTCGACGGCCAGTACACCGTCTTCGGTCGGGTGCTGGGCGTCGCCGACCTCGACGTCCTCGACCGCATCGCCCGCGGCGAACCCCCCGCCACGCCCACGCGCATCACGTCGGTAACGATCCTGGCTGGCGCCCGCTGATCGAGTGCCCTTCGGGGCGCCCCCCGGCGCTCCGCCGCTCAGGCCGCACGCCCGCCTCGGGTGGGCCCGGTCTGCCACTGCCCGCTGCGAGCGCGGACGCTGGAGCCGGGAGTCTCCATCGGAGGCGGAGGCACGGGTTCGGTCAGGACTTCATAGGCCGTGATCGCGAGTTCACCGTCCTCCTCCGCGGTGGTGTTCACCCGACGGAGGAGCGTGGCGGTTCGATCGTGGGCCAGCTTCATGACAGTCAGGATGTCCATGGGGACCATTCCCCCTTCCGTGACGCCCCTGAACCCTTGCAGGTGGCGGCGATGATGGGTTGTCCGACTCTCCTCGATGATCCAACCGCCCTCATGGCGGTGAACCCGACCGCGGTTGAGGAGAGCAGTCCGCGTGCCAGCCACGCACGGGTGCCTGCACTGCAGCGGAGAGCGCAGCAACCGACGCGGAGGCATCGGCGTCGGCTCGCCACACTGTGGCGGCAGGGCTCATCCGAGCGTCGGCTTGGCGGCGGCGTCGCATCGGCGGTAGACACCCGCGTGGGCCACCGCGCGCCCCGAAAGAGAGAGCCCCGATGAAGGTCCACCGGTCCGTGATGCTGCTGTTGTTGGTGCTCTCGGCGGGCTGTGCGTCACGCGGCGGCTACGCCGAGCCCGGTCCCGCGTCGGCCTCGGCCAATCCCCCGTCGCCTTCGAGCGTGCAGTCGGGCCAGCCGCTCCAGCCCTCCCCCGGCACCGGGCGGCAGTCGGAGATCCCTCCCATGGTGGGGCCGCTGGGCAACAACCTCCCCCCCAACCCTGGCCGCGACCAGAACTCCCAGCCCTCGTGCCGCACCGACGCCGACTGCGTCCCCGACGCGTGCTGCCACCCCGCGGCGTGCACCGCGCGCGCGAACGCCCCGAGCTGCGCGGGCACGATGTGCACCATGAATTGCGCCCCCGGGACCCTCGACTGCGGCCAGGCGCGCTGCGTCTGCCTGGGCGGCCGCTGCGGCGTCCAGCGCGCCGGCTGATCGCCCTCCTCGCGCCACGATGACGCTTGACGCCGTCCGCGGCGGTGGTCTCCCATCGCGCCGATGGCGCCCCCGCTCGAAGCGGGCGCAGACCGCGCGTGGCGTGGGCTCGCGCTCTCGGTCACCGCGCTCGCCCACGCCGCTGCGCTGGGCGGGAGCCTGCTCGACGGCGACCGGCTGCTGCTCGTCCGCAACCCCCGGCTCCACTCCTTCTCGGGCCTGGCCGCGATGCTCTCCGAGGGCCGGGTGCTGCTCCGTGGCGCTGGGCTACAGGTGCGCGACCACGCCCCACTCGGGGCCTTCTCGTCGTGGCTCTCCTGGGAGTGGTTTCGCGCCGCGCCGCTGGTGCAGCACGCGATCGGGCCCGCCCTGCTCCTCGCGCTCGTCGCCTCGCTCTTCTCCCTGCTACGCGCCTCGAAGGTGTCTGCGCCCGTCGCCGCCGTCGCCTCGCTCGCCCTCTCGCTCCACCCCTGCGCCGCCGACCTGAGCGCCCCCTCGCCGGTCGCGACGCCCTCCTCGCCCTCGCGCTCTCGCTCCTCGCCGCCCGTCGCTCCCTCGGCTCCCCTCCCGTCGCGGGCATCGCCTGGAGCGCCTCGGCCGCCCTCCTCGCGGGCCTCTGCGCCCCCGGCTACGGCCTCTTCGGTCTGCTCCCGGCGAGCTTCGTCCGCCCCCGCGCGCATCGCCGGGTCGCCCTCGCCGCGGCCTCGCTCTCGACCCTCGCCGCGCTCGCCATCACCCGAGGCGTCGGTTCCCTCTTCCCCAGCGCCGCCGCCCTGAGCGGTGGAGGCACCGCGAGCCTCCTCGCCTGGATCCCCTCCCCCTCGCCCTTCGTCGCCGCGACCACCAGCTCCGTGGCCAGCGCGGCCTGGGTTCTTCCCCTACTGCTCTCCGCCCTCTCGGCCTCGCTCTCCACCCGCGCCAGCGAGCCCGGGGACGCCTCGCTGCTGCGCGCCGGAGCGGCCGCCCTGCTGGCCTCGACGCTGGCCTCCGGCCTCGCTGGCTCCGCGCTGGTGACCGTAGGCGGCGCCTCCCTCGGGCTGCACCTCGGGCTCGTGCTCTCGACCCTCGGGCTGCTGCGCGCTCTCGGCCCGTCCACGGCGCGCCTGGCCAGGCCGTGGATGCTGGTCGGCTTCGCGCTCCCTGCGGCGCTCACCGCGCACCGGGTGCGAGGGTGGACCGACGACGTCGCCGTGCTCCGCGCCATCGCCCGCCGCGACCCGTCGGACCCGGAGGCCTCGCTCGCCCTCGCCCGCCTCGAGCTTCGCCAGCACCGGCTGTCCGCCGCCGCGCCGTGGTGCCTCCGCTACGCGCTCTCCCAGCCTGACACCGGGCGCGCCGACGGCTGCCTCGGGGCGGTGGCCTCGTCGAGGGGCGACCATCGCTCGGCGGTGACGCTCCTCCGTCGATGGGCGGCGGGCCTCGATGACCGCAGGGCGCTGCGAGCGGCCTCGCTGGAGCTGTCCTCGGCGACCCCGATCCTCGCTTCGGCCAGGACTTTCGCGAGGCCACCGGGTACTCGCTCCCTCAGCCCCGACCGGGGGAGTCGCCTTGAGGCGCGCGGCGATCGCGCTGGGCCTCGGCGCGCTCGGCATCGCGCTCGGATGGTGGATCTGCCTCGGCGGCCTGGACGAGTGGGGCGGCGCTCGGGCGCGTGCGCTGGTGGCCCTCGCGGCCCTGGGCTGGGCGGTCTACCTCCGCGCTCGCCGACGAGAGGGGCGACCGGTGTCCGTGCCCGTCGCCCATGGCGTCGCCGGGGCGGTGGCTCTCTGCGCCGCGGCGTCGTGGTTCAACTTCGGCGCGGTGATCGCGACCGGGGGAGTGCACCGCCACGACGTCTTCCACTACTACGTCGGCAGCAAGTACCACCGGGAGCTCGGCTACGGGCTCATCTACCGCTGCGCCGCGCTCGCGGAGGCCGAGACCGGGGGAGAGGCGCTGGTGAGGCAGCGGATGTTCCGCGACCTGGTGACCGACCGGCTGGTGCCCGCGAGCGTGGCCCTGGATGACCCCTCGGTGTGCCGCTCCCGCTTCAGCCCGGAGCGCTGGCGGAGCTTCCGCGAGGACGTGCGCAACCTCCGCACCGGGCTCAACGAGCCCGCGTGGCGACAGAGCCAGATCGACCACGGGTACAACCCCACGCCCGCCTGGACGGTCACCAGCGGGGCGCTCTCCCGGGTGGTCCCCTCGACAGAGCTCGGGCTGCGCTTCCTGGCCTCGCTCGACCTCGCGCTCATCGCGCTCTGCGTGGCAGCGCTGGCGGCCTCCTTCGGCTGGCGCGTCGCCGCCCTGGCCCTCGTCCTCTGGGGAACCCAGGAGCCCGGGCGCTTCACCTGGGTCGCCTTCTCCATGCTGCGCTTCGACTGGTTCTTCCTGCTAATACTCTCGCTGGTGGCCCTTCGCCGGGGACGCCCCGGACTCGCGGGCGCGGCCCTCGGGTGGGCCGCCGCCATGCGCGGCTTCCCGGCGCTCGGCCTCGTCGGGGTGCTCCTCTCGGGCGTCGCCTCCCCTGCGCTGCGGGCCCGCTACGCCGTCGACCGTCGGCGCTTCGCCGCGGGCTTCCTGCTCACCGCGGCGGCGCTCGTCGCCCTCGGGGCCGCCGTGGTCGGCCCCTCCTCCTGGACCGAGTGGACCCAGCACATCCGCCGCCACGCCGCGGTGGCCTCCTCCAACAAGGCCGGCCTCGGCACCCTGGTGTCCTTCGACCCGGAGCACCGCGTCGAGCGCGTGCAGGCCCGCCTCCCGGGCGCCCCGACGGGAGGTGTGGATGCAGCGCTGGGCCGACGAGGTGAAGGCCACCCGCGAGGCGCGCCACCTCTGGCTCCGCGGCTTGCAGCTCGCCTTCGGAGCGCTGCTCCTCCTGGCGCTCGTCCGCGCCCGACGCCCCTGGATCGGGCTCACCCTCGCGATCCTGGCCGCCCCCGTCGCCACGGAGCTCTCGGGCTACTACCTCATGCTCTTCGTCGTGGCCGCGGTGCTGGCCTCGGCGCGCGCGGCGCTCGAGCGCTGGCTGCTGGGCTTCGCCGCGGCGGTGCAGGTGCTGATGGTGATGCCCGCGGTGGGGTGGTTCTACGACGACCGCTACCTCGTCATCTCGCTGGCCTACGTGCTGGCCCCGGTGCTGCTGACGGCCGCCTTCGCGCGGCGACCCGCTATGATCGCGCCGCCTCCCTCCGCGCCTTAGATCCACCGAAGGAGTCCCCTCCCGATGTCGTCGACCGCCCTGCGAAGCCTGCTGCACACGCTCGTCGTCCCGATGCTGCTCGCCGCTGCCACACCAGGCTGCGGAGAGTCCGCCGTCACGCCGCAGCCCGCGGCCGACGCCGCGACCGCCGTCACCGTGACGGACGTCCCCGCGGCGGTCGACGCCGGTGAGGCGCCCCCGGAGGACGTCCCCCCGATGGTGATCGACGACGTCCCCGACCCGGACGTCGCCGAGCCTCCGTTGGTGGGCGCCTGCGACGCGCTCGCCCTGGGATGGTCACTGGTTCCGCGTCGACTCCTCGACCGCTCGTTCATCCTGACGCTGCCTCCGGGGGCGACGGCGCCGGGAGGCCGCTGGGCGGTGGTCTTCAACTGGCACGGGCTCGGCGACAGCGCGCCCAACATGAACCCGCTCTTCGCGGGCGAGGTGGGCAACGCCGCGATGCCCTTCATCCTGGTGACGCCCGTGTCGACGCGCCTCGGCCCGACGACCTCGCCGCTCGGCCTGGAGTGGGAGAACCTCCGGGCGACCACGCCCAACCGCGAGGCCCGCCTCTTCGACGCCGTGCTTCGCTGCCTCGACCAGCGCTGGGGCGTCGACCGAGACCGCGTCTACACCGCTACTTTCCGCGGGCGCGATCATGTCCGACCTGCTGGGCGTGCTGCGCGGATCGCAGCTCGCCGCCATCGCGAGCTACTCCGGGGGCTACTTCTCCAACCCCGAGAACCCTCCCACGCTCGGCCCGCTGCGCACCTACCCCGCGTGGCCCGCGCTCCCTAGCAGCGCCCGCTACGCGCAGCTGATGATGTTCGGGGGCGAGAGCGACTCGTTCAACCTCTTCATCGCGATGGCGCACTTCGACGTCTTCGCGGGCAACGACGTGGGCTACCTCAACGCCCGCCGCCACGACGTCGTCTACTGCAACCACAACGGCGGCCACACCGTCCCCCGCGCGCTGCTCGGCCGGCAGGTGGTGCAGTTCTTCGCGGCGCACCCCCGCGGCGTCGCCGCCTCCCCGTGGGCCGCGGCGCTCCCGACGACCTGGCCCTCGTACTGCGGCTTCCGCGCGGGCCTCGGGGGCTGACAGCGGCCACGCACTCCCCCGATCACCTCACGCCCGGCGCTCCCTGGCCGCCGGGTCCTGCCGATAGAAGCCCGAGAGCAGCGCGTAGAGCTCGGGCAGCGCCTCCTGGAGAGCGACGGGCCGCTCGAAGAAGGACTCCGTCGCCACCGCGAAGAACTCCGCCTCGTTGCGCGCCCCGTAGGGGTCGAGCACCCGCTGCACCTCCGGCTCGTGGCGCTTGAGCGCCAGGAAGACCTCCGAGCAGACCTCCGCCCAGCTCCGCAGCGCCTCGCCGTCGGGCAGCGGCGGCGTGCCGTCCACCGGCCCGTCCACCATGTCGATCTTGTGCGCGAACTCGTGGAACACCACGTTGCGCCCGTCGTTCGGGTCGCGCGCCCCGCGCTTCACCGCGTCCCACACCAGGATCACCGGGCCGCCCTTGTGCGCCTGACCGAGGATCGCCTCGGACTCCTCGATCACCGCCCCGCCGCGCTCGAACACCCCCTGCTGCCGCTCGGCCGCGATGACCGTGCTCGGGTACACCAGGATGCTCTCGACGTCGTCGTACAGATCGTGGTCGCGGCCCAGCAGCAGCAGGCACGCCTCCGCGGCCACGGTCACCCGCACCTCGTCGGTCATCTCAAGGCCCCCGCAGCCCTCCCAGTGCTTCTCCTCGACGAAGACTCTCACCAGGTCGCGCAGCCTCGCCCGCTCCTCGTCGTCGAGCAGCGACCAGTGCGAGACGTTGCGCCGGACGATCGCCTCCCACTCCTCCGGGAAGGGCGTCTCCAGCATGTGCGCGCGTCTTCGCCGGGTGAGCCAGTTGAACCACATCGAAGGCACCCTAGCGCACGACGCCATCGGGCGGGCATCGACCATGCACTGCCCCCAACGCATGAACTCACTTCCTCGCTTCGCCGTCCCCTTCACCCTGGCCGCCTCGCTCGCCGCCTCCACCGCGTCGGCTGATCCCGCGGCGAGCGGCGACCACTTCGAGGCCACCATGGGCTTCCTCGTCACCTCGCAGGACCACCGCGCCACCGGCTTCGCCAACAGCTCCGCCCCTGCGCTCTCGCAGTCCTTCCAGGGGTCTCCCTACGACCGCTCGCTTGGGCCTCGGGCTGCGCTACGAGACCCGCGCGGTGCTCTCCCACGTGCGCATGACCGCCGGGCTCGACCTGCCCTTCACCAGCTTCGAGAGCGCCGCCTCGACGCGCCTCGACGGGCACGACGTCACCCCCCGCTCGATGTGGAGCTGGGCGGTGCGCTTCGGCCTCGGCGGCGAGTACAGCTTCGGCCCGGTGACCCCCTTCGTCGACCTGCTGGGCTCGGTGCAGCGGGTCACCACCACGGTGCACGTCGACGGGCGGGCGCTCGACTACGAGGCCCTGCGCTTCGGCTTCACCGGCCGCGCTGGGCTGCGCGTCGACCTGCGCCGGTGGTTCTTCCTGACGGCCTCCGGGGAGCTCGGGCTGATGGGCCCGACCCGCTGGAGCGCCGACGTCGGGGCGGGCTTCCGCGTCGGGTCATGACGCGGGCGTCATGGCGACGAGGGACGCCGCGGTGGCCACGAGGGGCGCCGCTACCTCGCGGGACGCGGTCGGCCCGAGCGAGGCCACTCCCGTAGCTGCCGCGCCTTCTCATCGGGCGCGTTCGAGCGGAGCCACGCGCACAGCGCATCGCTGTCATCGATGGATGGATCAGCCCAGTGCACGAGCCCGAGCTCGTGCCACTGGACGTCTGCGGTCGCGATGCGAGCGAGCTTGTCGCGCATCCTCCCGTCGAGGGAGAGCACCCGGCCGTCCTGCTCGACGCCCGCCGCCGCGAGGTGGGCGTCCTTCTCGACGGCCTCCGCCTCGGCGGGACCGGCGAGCCGACGCAGGCGTCCGCCGATCTCCTGCACACGCACCAGCGCGTCGACGCTCACCCGCCGCCGCGACGTCATGTCGCGCAGCCACTGCCAGAAGAAGCGGCTGGCGTGGCGCCTCCACTCGGCGTCCAGCTCCGCGCTCACCGACACCAGCAGCGCCCCCTCGCGGATCGCTCCGAGCGCGGTGAAGCACTCGGGCGCGGGCGGGCTCTGCGACGTCGAGCAGGAGCGCGCCACCGAGGCGTCGACCACGACCTTGCGCGTCACGGCGCGCTACCCCGCCTCTCCAGACTGACGCTTCCAGGCCGCCTCGATGTACTCCCGGTCGACGCGCTCGCCCACCTCCGCGAAGTCCACCGGCCAGTCGCCGAAGGCACCGGCGGCATCGGGCTCCACCGCAGTGACAGTGGTGTCGCCGGTCTTCGGGTCGCAAGCGAACCAGTGAACGAGGACGTCCTTCGGGGGAAGAGTGCCCTTGGCCACGTGGTACTGGATGCGCGTCAGGATGATCTCGCTGTGGGTCTCGATGACCACGCGGGCGCCGCGCCTGGAGGCCTCCACGATGAGGTCGGCCACACCGACCTGGGCGCGCGGGTGCAGATGGATCTCGGGCTGCTCGATGTAGACGAGCTGGCCGGGCTTCGCGTCGATCAGGGCGACGAGCACGGGGAGGGACTGGGAGACGCCGAAGCCGACGTCGGCGATGCTGACGAGGTCCCTGGCTGCGCGGCTGGTCTCGCGGGTGCGGCCGATACGCAGGTCGATGGCCGTGGCGTCGAGGTCCACGGGCTCGATGCTCCAACCGAGACCGACGGTGCGCATGGCCGACTGCAGGGCGTCGAGAGACGCGGGGTCGTGCTGCTTCCAGTGGGCGATGACTCCCGCGGCTTGTTCGTGGAAGACGCCGGGACGCAGGTCCGATGAGCTGACTGAGCGCGGATAGCGACGCGACGGGTTCCCGCGATGACCGCCGAGGTGGATCAATCGCATCAGATCATTGGAGAGATGCGTCTTCCATCCAACCGCCGGGAACTCCACGCTCCCCTTCAAGAGCACCCCATCGACGACCGCGATGCTCACCCAGGGCACAAGAGGAATCTCGTGGGCGATGCCATGTCGAGACGCTATCGAATTCTTCCCCTCGGCCTCCAGTCCGGGGAGTTCCAGCAAGACCGCGGTCTCTCGGGCGGAGACCACCGACCCGTCTCGCATGATGATCTCGGGCGCCTGTCCCACCGACACGCCGGTTTCCGAGAGCGTCACTCCGGCAGCGCTCGGCTCGTAGAGCAGTCGCCCTCGATCCTTCCCCACCCCGAGGCTGACTTCGAAGCGCGGCCGTTGTCCGACTGCAACCTGGGAGATGAACTGCCCCGCGTCCGTGAACACCACGTTCGGCCCGTCGAGCTTGAGGGGCCCCGGGTCATATCGATCCTCGTGCAGGGTCTGCTTCAACAGCAACAGCGGCTGCATCACGCTCGACTTGCCCGAGCTGTTCGCACCTGCGAGCAGCGTCAGGGCGCGGAGATCCACCCGGCTCCCGGCTCTATGACTTGAACCCCTGCACATGGAACCAGTCCAGATTCCTCGAAGGCTCGCCCGGGCTCTTCATCGCAGCCATCTCGCACCTCCCTATCACGCCCGCAGCACCCAGCGCTCCGACCCGTCGTCCTCCACCACCCGCGCCACCCGCTGAGCCACCTGGAGGCACTCCAGCACCATCGCCACGCCCTCCGTCGTCGCGCCGCTGAACCCCTCGGCCACCGCGTCCGTCGTGACGTCCTCGCCCGCGGCCGTCATCGCCGCGAGCACCGCCCCGATCTGTCCCGGCAGGTCCGTCGGCCACTTCGCCGCGCCCGCGGCCTTCACCTTCGCGGCCTTCTTCCCGGTCGTCGCGCCCGTCGTCGCCAGCGCCCCCTGCGCCGCCTCGCCCGCCGCCTGGAACTCCGGCCGCAGCCACCGCACCTTCCCCGCCTCCTCCTCCGCCGCGCGCTCCAGGTTGAGCGTCACCAGCCGCCCGAGCAGCTCGTCGTCCGTCGCCTCGTGGGGCCACCCGTACGCATCCAGCACCGCCCGATCGAGCTGCGCGTGCAGGTCCACCAGCGTGTGCGCGAGGGCGCGGTCGGCGAGGGTCTCCTCCTCGGCGGTGAGCGCCGCCTTGCGCTGGAGTTTCACCACCACGTTGTAGATGTCCGTGAGCCCGAGCGTGGGGTGTTCCTGCTGGCGGGCGCGGCGGTGCTGCTCGATGGACTCGCCGAGCGCGCGCAGCGTCGTCCGCACCCCGGGGGTCATCTCGGGGAAGGGAACGTCTCGAAGATGTCGCTGTGGTTATGTAATCGCGGTCGATCCAACACCGAGGAAGCCCTTCTTGCGTTGGCCCACAAGGTGAACGCGGCTGGAGAGGACCGCGAAAGGTATTCACTTCCCTCGAGCGCAATCGCGACCAACTTCAGTGTCTGGGACCGTCTCCATCGAGCGTCGCGAACAGTCGGTGCCTCGCCGTTCGGCAGGTCGCGATATAGATCGGAAGCTGAGAGAGCATTACCGGCTCCCTGGCCACTCTCCGAACAACCACCATTGGTCCTGTCTAGCGCTTCGTTCTGCTTCATCGCTGACGGCTTCACATGCTTGACGAGATGATTCCAAAGCGCCGGATGCTGCCGTCGGAGCCTCATCGTGAGCGACCCTCAGAAGTCGATCACATATCGCTCTTCAAAGCGCCGAACCAGATCGCGCCCGATGAGATAAAGACGCAGTACGGTGGGTAGCGCCGCCGGGTCATACCCATACGCGACGACCTCCTCCCGACTCAGCCGGAACCCCTCTCCCACGAGGTTCATCCCCTGGAAGCACAGCCCCTCGTTGGCCCGCAGCGCCACGGCCTCCGTGACCCTCGCGCCGCTCGACAGGTCCGGGTGCACCGCGACCACTTCGCGCTCCTCCACGCGCACCGCCTCCAGCTCCGCGGCCTTGGTCTTCCGCTCGTCGACGACCGTCCCCTTGACCGACGCGCCCGCTTCCTTCGTCGCCATGGTCATGGCGATGCGCACCGCGGCGCCCTCGTCGTACCAGGGGTGATCCGCGATGGCGTATCCCAGCCGCAGCTTCTTCTCGTCCACGGCCTCGGTCACCACGGCCCGGTTGAAGGTCTGCGTGATGCTGTTGGTCGTCACGAAGCCGAAGGCCTTCACCTTCCCCGTGGCCACCAGCTCGGCCGCGCGCCACCACCACCACATCACGAAGTCCGCCGTCCCCGGAACGCCCGGGTACGCCTCCTTGATGGCCTCGATGTACCCCGGCCCCAGCACGTCCATCAGCCGCTTGTTCCCGAGGAACGGCGGATTGCCCACCACGTACTCGACCTCCGGCCAGGCCGCCTGCTTCACGCCCACGTAGCGCTCCACCGGGACCATCTTCCGCTCGGCCTTCTTGTCCGTGACGCCCACCGCGCGCATCACCTGCACGCCGCTCTCATCGAGCAGGGGCTCCTTCTTCTTCCACGTCACCAGCGCGTCCCGCGCCTCGATGTGGTGCAGGTCCTGGATCAACGGGTCCGGCATCCGCCCGAGCCTCCCCGCGGAGGTCTGCCACTGGAGGTAGCCGATCCAGAGCACCAGCTCGGCGATCTTGGCCGCCCACGGCTTCACCTCGATCCCATGAAACTGCACCGGGTGGACGGACTCCCCCTGGAAGTCCATCGGCGCCTGGTATCCGCCCACCACCACCAGCGCGCGCTCGACCTCGCCCTCCAACCGCTTCAACTCCTTGAGCGCCACGTAGAGGAAGTTCCCGCTCCCGCACGCCGGGTCGAGCACCCGCACCGTGGCGAGCTTCTTCCGGTATGCCGCCCCGAGACTCGCGGCCTTCTTCTTCCCTTCGGAGGGCTTCTTCGCGGTGCGCTGGAGGAGTTCCATCTCCGCGCGCACGAGGGTCCACTCCTGGCGCAGCGGGGCCATCATGGTGCGGTCGACGAGCCGTCGGATGTACGGCTCCGGGGTGTAGTGCGCGCCCAGCCGGTGGCGCTCCGCGGGGGTGAGCGCGCGCTCCAGCAGGGTGCCGAAGATCGCAGGCGACACCTTCCGCCAGTTGGCCTCGGCGGCGAGCTTGAGGGCTTCGAGCTCGGGGAGCGTGAGGTCGATCGGCTCGTGCTGCTTGAAGAGGTAGCCGTTGAACTGGCGCAGGCGCTCGCCGGAGTCGAGGTCGCCGCCCGCGTCCATCTTCGCCCAGAGCGCCCGCAGCCCCCGCACGAAGGTGTCGGGCTTGCCGGACTTCTTGTCGGCGATCCACTTGTCGAGGCGCTGCGAGAAGAGCCCCTTGGGGAGCAGCCCGACGTCCTCGGCGAACATGGTGAAGACGCACTTCATGAGGAAGTCGCCGACGGCGTCGCCCTTCGCGCGCTTCTCCAGGGTGACCGCGAGGGTGCTCACGAGGTCGGCGATCTCCGCGGTGATGCGCTGCCCGAGGGCGTCCTCGTCGAGCGCCTGCGGCTCGGTGAAGATGGTGCGGAGGTAGCGGAACACGTGGGGCTCGGCGAGCTGGTCCCAGGTGAAGGCGGCGAGCTCCTCGAAGTCGCCGTAGTCGTCGGCGGCGTCGGGGGAGAAGCTCGACCAGATCCAGAGCCGGTAGCCGAGGTCGGCGAGCACGATGAAGGGCGGCTTCGGATCGCCGCGCTTCGTGACGGCGACGGCGTAGCGCCCGACCTGCACGCGCCCGCTGCTCATGGCGTCGCGCCACGCGCTGGTGTCGCGCACGCCGGCGCCCTTCGGGTTCTTGGAGTGCCCCTTCGTGGAGGTCTGGAAGCCTTCCTTCGCGGCTGGGTCCCACGGGGCGATGCCCTGCTTCGACTCGAAGATGAAGTGCCCGCGCTTGTAGACGTCCATGCGCCGCGCGGCCTTGCCGTCGAGCACGTCGGCCTCGAAGCAGTAGGGGTTGTCGGCCCCGGCCTTCTTCAGCGACGGCGCCGTCACCTGGAGCGCCTCGCAGAGCAGGTTGAACACCGTCTGCGCGTTGGCGAGCTCGGCCCCCTGGGCGTGGCGGGTCTTCTCGACGAAGGCCCGCATCCGCTTCTGGGAGTACTCGGCGGGGATCTCGTGGGCTTCGAGGCGGTCGACGTCGCTTGGGAGGACTGCGGTCATGGCCGCGGAGGGTATCGCAGCGCCAGCTCACGTCGTCAGTCACCGCCCTCACCCGGAGCGAAGCGGAGGGGGCGACCACCCAGGTCGCCAGTCACCCACGTTCGGAAGGTCTACCGAGGGAGCGCGGTCGGCTTGCTCTCGAACGACTCGGCCGAAACGTGGACGGGCGCCCCCTCCGCTTCGCTCCGGGCGAGGGCGGAGAGGGCGGAGACTGACGACGTGAGCGGGCGCCCCCTCCGCTTCGCTCCGGGTGAGGGCGGAGACTGACGACGTGAGCGGGCGCCCCCTCGCCTGGGTTCCCCGAGGATTGACCCGCCTGCGAGCTCTCCGAGCACTCCGCAGCGCATCTCGCGCCCGCCTGCGAGCTCTCCGAGTGCTCCGCAGCGCATCTCTCGCCCGCCTGTGAGCTCACCAGATTCTCCTCAGCGCATCTCTCGCCCGTTGCGGAGCATCCCGGTTGCTCCCCAACGCATCTCGCGCCCGTCGCGGAGCCCACGGAATGCTCCCCAGCGCATCTCGCGCCCGTCGCGGAGCCCACGGACTACTCCCGCACGCATCTCGTACCCGTCGCGGAGCCCACCGAGTGCTCCCCGGACGTACATCCACCCTCCGGGGAGCACCCAGAATGCTTGCATGCCCGTGCATTTCGTTCTCCCGACCGTCGCGCGGCCGGATCTACGATCGACACCCAGGAGGGTCCATTCATGGCAAGACCGGTCACATCCACCAGGAAGAAGTCACCCGTTGCCCCGAAGCGTCGCGTCGCGTCGGTCATCGACGCCGAGCCCGACGCCCCCGAGGTCGAGGGCTCCGCCGACGCCGTCGAGCTCTTCCGCACCCGCGCGGACGCGCTGCGCCCCGCCGACGTGCTGCGCTGCCACGCCGATCCGCACCTCGCCTATCACAACGCCATGTCCGGTCGCGCGGCGCTCCTCGAAGCCCGCGCGGAGATCGACGCCACCGGCTTCCGCGTCGACTGGGCCCGCGTCGAGGGCGTCGAGTCGCTCGCGCTCGCGGTGGTCTACGCCGCCAGCCGCGTGTCGGCGGATCCGCGCATCACCGGCGAGGTGCGCGCGATGCTGCGCGAGGCGAGGCCGCTGCGCGCGCTGCTCCTGTCCAACGCCCGCACGCTCTCGCTCATCGGCCGGTGCTCGCCCGCGGAGGTCGCCCGCATCGAGCGGGGCCTCGGCTCCGTCGACGCCGCCACCGACCTCGTCGACCTCGCCGTGCTCCACACCGACCGCGACCTCCTCGGCACCGGCAGCGCCGTCACCGCGGCGCAGCTCAAGCGCGCCAAGGCGCTCGGAACCGACCTGCTGAAGAAGATCCGCCCCGCGACCGCCAGCCGCGCGCGAACCCGCACGAGCGGACAGGAGGCCATGCTGGCCCTGCGCGACCGCCTGTGGACGCTGCTCGTGCAGACCAACGAGTACTTCGAGCGCATCGCCGGGGCGCGCTGGGGCCGCGACCTCGGGGCGCACGTCCCGCGTCTCCAGGCGCGCTACGTGGCGAAGAAGCGCACGAAGAAGCCCGCCGAGAAGCCCGTCGCCCCGACGAGCTGACGCGGCGCCCGACCTCATGGCCCCCTCACCGCTGCCGCGCGCCCTGCACCGCGAGCGGCTCCGTTCGGCACACGAGTCACGATTCGCCTTCAATTCAAGCCGATGCGTGCGATGGATGGCGGCGCCCGCTGTGCCCGCGGGTTGGAAACCCGCGGCAACGATGAGGGCGGTGAAGCGGACCCGGAAGTCCGCATGCGGACTGCTCTGGAGAGTCGTGCCATCTCCAAGTGAGGCCTTTCCCGCGAGGGCGTTGCGTCGACGCTCACGAGCGAAGAGAAGTCCGCTCGCGGACTTCCGGTGTCCGCTTCACCGACCTCATCGTTGCCGCGGGTTTCCAACCCTTTCCCTTCTACACATCGTTGGAGGTGCGTGGCCCTCACCCCGGAACCGCCCCGGCGCGGCTGAGGTGGGGCACGCGGGCACAGCGGGCGCCACCATCCATCGCACGCATCGGCTTGAATTGAAGGCAAGTCGTGAGTTGTGTGCCAGACGAAGCGAGCGCCCCCCACGCTCTCCCCCCTTCCCCCGCCCCCCCAACACCCGGCACCATCGCGCCCGCCTTCACACCCACTCGCTACGAGGGAGCACGACGCCGATGTTGACCGGACGGATGATGGCCTTCCCGCTCACGATCACTCACCTCTGGCAGCGCGCGAGGGAGTTCTTCCCCCGGCAGGAGGTGGTCTCCCGACTGCCCGACAAGAGCCTGCACCGGCAGACCTACGCGGACTTCGCGGCGCGCACCGCCCGCCTCGCCAACGCGCTGAAGAAGCTCGGCGTCGGCCCCGGCGACCGCGTCGCCACCCTCTGCTGGAACCACCGTCAGCACCTCGAGGCCTACTACGCCGTCCCGATGATGGGCGCGGTGGTCCACACGCTCAACATCCGGCTCCACCCGAGCGAGCTGCTCTACATCGCCATGAACGCCGAGGACTCCGTCCTCATCGTCGACCGCTCCCTCTGGAAGCTCTACGAGGCCTTCGGCCCGGAGGTCCGGAGCGTCCGGCACGTCATCGTGGTCCCCGACGCGGGCCCCGCCCCCGAAGGAACCCACGACTACGAGGCCCTCCTCTCCGCCGAGCGCGACGAGTACGAGTGGCCCGCGCTCGAAGAGAACGCCGCCGCGATGCTCTGTTACACCTCCGGCACCACGGGCAACCCCAAGGGCGTGCTGCTCTCTCACCGCTCGACGGCGCTGCACGCGATCGTGTCCTGCATGACCGACACCCTCAGCGTCTCGCAGGGCGACACGGTGCTTCCCGTGGTGCCGATGTTCCACGCGGCGGCGTGGGGGCTGCCGTACAGCGCCGTGCTCGCGGGCGCGAAGCTGGTCATGCCGGGGCCGCACCTCGACGCGGTCTCCCTGCTCGACCTCATGGCCGCCGAGAAGGTCACCCTCGCGGCGGGCGTCCCCACCATCTGGCTGGGCATCCTCGCGGCCCTCGACAACGAGCCCAAGCGCTGGGACCTGCGCTCCGTGCGCGCCATGGTCATCGGCGGAGCGGCCGCGCCCGCGTCGATGATCGAGGGCTTCTCTACGCGCCACGCGCTACAGGTCGTGCACGCCTGGGGCATGACCGAGATGAGCCCCCTCGGAACCGTCGCCAACATCAAGCACTCCCTCCGCGACCGCAGCCCCGAGGAGCTGCTGAGCCTGAGAGCGAGCCAGGGCTACGCGGTGCCCTTCGTCGAGACCCGCCACGTCAACGACCAGGGGAGCCCGCTGCCCCGCGACGGGGAGACCTTCGGCGAGCTGGAGGTGCGCGGCCCGTGGGTCGCGTCGAGCTACTACGGCGGCGACGGCGCCGACCGCTTCACCGCCGACGGGTGGTTCAAGACCGGCGACGTGGTCACCCTCGACGGCGAGGGCTACATGCGCATCACCGACCGCGCGAAGGACGTCATCAAGTCCGGCGGCGAGTGGATCAGCAGCGTCGCCCTGGAGAACGCCCTGATGAGCCACCCCGCGGTGCTGGAGGCCGCGGTGTTCGCCGCGCAGCACCCGACCTGGAGCGAGCGCCCGGTCGCCGCGGTGGCCTTCAAGCCGGGGCAGAGCGCCACGCCCGACGAGCTGCGGGCGCACATCGAGGGGCGCTTCGCGAAGTTCTGGCTGCCCGACGCCTACGTGGTGGTGTCGCAGATCCCGCGCACCTCGACGGGGAAGTTCCTGAAGACGAAGCTGCGCGAGGAGCACGGCCGCATCCTCCTCGGCGAAGCCGCGACCTGAGGGCTGATCCCCTGGACTCAATTCTAACGGTGGGGCCGTTGGCTTCTCGGCCCCCTTCCCCGCTGCCGCGCGCCCTCCCCCCGCCTCGGGGGGAGGGCTTTGGGGATCGACGCCTGGTGCTCGAACAGGCACCGCGGAAGCCCACCAATACGACTCCACTTTCGCTGACTTCGGAGCCCTCCCCGAGGCGGGGGGAGGGCGCGCGGCAGCGGGGAAGGGGGCCGAGAATCCAACGGCCCCCACCGTCAGAAATGAGACCAGAGGACAAGCCTGAGGGGCGGAGACCGAGGTTGCAGCCCGAGCGCGCCGTACGAACCCCCGCCCTGGTCGCGCTCGCCGCCACCGGCGCGGCCCTCACCCACGCCCTGACCTTCAGCGGCTGCAACGTCGACGACGCGTACATCTCGTATCGCTACGCGCTCCACCTCGCCCGCGGCGCGGGCCTCGTCTTCAACCCCGGCGAGCGCGTCGAGGGCTACACCAACTTCCTCTGGACCGTCCTCGCCGCCCTCTCCCTCCGCCTCCATCTCCCAGCCCCGCTCGTCCTCCCGCTGGTCTCCCTCGCCTGCTTCTCCGCGCTGGCTCTCGTCACCGTCCGAGGCGCCCGCTCCATCGCCCCCGACACCACCGCCCCGCACCCCCTCGCAGGCCTCTTCGCGGGCCTCGTCGTGGCCGCCTCCTCGGGCCTCGCCTACCACTCCTTCGCGGGCCTGGAGACGGTCCCCTTCGCCCTCGCCTGGACCCTCGCCGCCCTCTCCGCCGTCCGCGGCCGCCCGTGGGCCTTCGCCCTCTCCGGCGCCGCGGCCTTCCTGCTGCGCCCCGAGGCGGGCCTCCTCCTCGGCTGGGGCGCCGTCACGTTCCTGCTCTACTCCCCTGCGCCTCGCCGCGACGTGCTGCGCGCAGGCACCTCGCTCGCCCTCGCGCTCCTCGTCTACCTGTCCTGGAAGGTCTCGTACTTCGGCGACGTGCTCCCCAACACCCTGAGGGCGAAGGTCCCCGATCGCGCCTTCGGGCTGCGCTACCTCCTCGGCTGGTCGACCCTCGCAGGAGGGCTCGTCCTCGTCGCCCTCTGGGCGCTGCCGTCGATGTCCCGCGCCGCGAGGGCGCTGCTCTCCCTGGTCGCCCTCCACACGCTGGCGGTGGTCCTCGAAGGGGGCGACTGGATGTTCGGCCACCGCCTGCTGCCGTCGCTGCCCTGCCTCGCGATGGCCCTCGACGCCCCTCGCCCCCTCCTCCCTCCGCCTCGCTGGCGTCTCCCCCGCGCCGCCGCCGCCCTCGCCGCCCTCGCCGCCCTCGCCCTCTGGACCGCCCAGAACCTCCGCGCCGGCGCCCTCATCCGCGACTCCAACGAGCTCCTCGGCGCGCAGGACGTCTCCCGCGCCTCGCTCGCCAGGGAGCCCTCTCCGCGGCGCGCGCTCCGCCGCCCTCTACGACATCGGCGTCTTCGGCTACGCCGTCCCCACGATGCGCATCGCCGACCTCGGCGGCTCACCGACCGCGAGCTCGCCTCGCGCCCCGGAGCCTCGGTCGCAAGCAGATCGACGATTCCTGGCTGCGCACCCGCGACCCCGACGTGGTGCTCGCCAACGCGCTCCCGGTGGCTCTGCCCAATCGCCCCGAACCCCGGCTACGGGTCCAGTGGCCGGTGGAGCGCCGCCTTCTGGCGCTGCCCTCCTTCGCCGAGCGCTACGTCCCCGAGTGCGTCGCCAGCGTCGGCGGTCACTACCTCCTGCTGGTCTATCGTCGGCTCGACCGCTACCTCGCTCCCCCTCCCCGGGGCGCGCTGCACCAGCCTCCCGGAGGCCCTGCGCCGCACCGTTCGCTGGCACCCCGAGATGGCCGCCGAGCAGTCGCCCGATTGAGATAAGACTCCCCAACAATCTCCATGAGCGGCCATCGACTCTCGACGCAGGACTTCCTCACCGTGGTGCGCCTCGCGCCGCTGGTCTCCCTCGACCTCGTGGTGATCAACCCCCGAGGGGAGGTGCTGGTGGGCCTCCGAACCAACCGCCCCGCGGAGGGCTACTGGTTCGTCCCTGGCGGGCGCATCCAGAAGGACGAGCGCCTCGACGCCGCCTTCCGTCGCCTCACCGGCGAGGAGCTCGGCCACCCCATCGGCCTCGCCGACGCCTCCGCCATGGGCGTCTACGAGCACCTCTACGAGGACAACTTCGCGGGCGAGCCTGGCGTCTCCACCCACTACGTGGTCATCGCCCACCGGGTCTCGCTCGACCTGCACCTCGCCGCCCTCCCCGGCGCCCAGCACGCCCGCTGGAAGTGGATGCACCCCGACGAGCTCCGCGCCGACCCGACGGTGCACCCCAACACCCGCGCCTACTTCCCCGGTTGATGCGCCGGTGAGCGAGCAGAGCACCCGGCGCCTCCTGGGCTGGATCATCGGCGCGCTGGGCGCCCTCTCGGCGATCAAGCCCATGAGGGAGTCCGACCTCTTCTGGCACCTGGCGCTGGGTCGCGCGGTGCTTCGAGCGGGTCGACGCGTGGTCCCCGAGCCCATGTCCGTGGCGGCCCTCGGCGAGACCCGCGCGGTGCCCGAGTGGCTCTGGGACCTCGCCTGCTACGGCCTCTGGAACCACGGCGGCGCCCTCTCGCTCACCCTCCTCCTGGCGCTGCTCGGCGGGCTCATCACCTCCCTGGGCTGGCGCGTGCTCCGCGGCCACGACCCTGCGGTCTCCCTTCCTCCCGCCGCGCTCACTCTCGCCCTCGCGCTGCCCGCGCTCGTGGGCCGTGTTCGAGAGCGCCCCGAGGTGGTCGCCCTCGCCCTGCTGCTGGCCTCGCTGCTGCTGCTCCGCCGCTGGGGCGCCTCGCCGGAGAACCGCCCCCGCACCGGGCTCGCCCTGGTCGCCGCGGGCCTGCTCTGGGCGCAGGTGCACGGGACGGCCCCGCTGCTCGCCCCGATGGTGCTGGTCTCCATCGCCCCGTCGCTGCTCGCCCACCTCCGCCGACGATCGCTCGACCGCGCCTCCTCCGCCCTCCTCGTGGGCGTCACCGTCGCGCCTCACCGGCGCTCAAGGTCCGGGCGCACTCCTCGCGCTGCGGGCCCACTCCCGCGGCGACGCCGTCGCTCACATCACGGACATGCACCGCCCGCTCTGGGAGTCCTTCGACCCGACCGCGGCGGTGATGGGCCCCGCCTTCGTGGCGCTGCTGCTGCTGGGCCTGGGCGGGATGCTCCACGCCGGCCGCTGCTGGCCGCGCCGCCTGGGGTGGGCCGCCCTCGGCTGCCTCCTCGCCTCGACCGCGGTGCGAGGCCTCGCTCCCGGCGCGCTGCTCCTCCTGCCCCCTCGCCGCCTCCGGAGCCTCCGCCCCCTGGACCTCCCTCCACGCCCGCTCGGGACGCCGCGCGACCTTCGCCGTCGCGGCGCTCTCCCTCAGCCTCCTGGCTCGCGGCGCCATGTGGTTCGAGTCCCGCCAGGGGCCCGTCGGCGAGATCGGCGTGCCCGCGCTCTCGCAGCCCATGGGGGCCGTGCCGACGCTGCGCTCGCTCCCTGCGGGGAGCGCGGTGTTCGCCTCGATGGACTCCTCCGCGGCGCTCGGCTTCGCCCTCGACGGGCGAGTACGCACGCTGGTCGACAGCCGCACGCCGATGCACTTCGACGACCTGCAGTTCGCCATGAGCCGCGACCTGCAGCGCGCGGTCGACCCCTCCGCGGGCTTGCAGCGCTACGGCGTCCGGGCGGCCGTGGTCGAGCGTGACTCCGGCCTCTGCGCCTGGCTCGACGGCGACGCTCGCTGGAGGCCGGTGCAGCTCGCTGGCGCATGGAGCGTGTTCGTGCGCGAGGGCGAAGCCGCGGGCGGTCCGAGGATCACGGCGCTGTCCCCGTGCGGCCCTCGCTGGGTGCGTGCGCAGTGCTCGCCGGAGGCTCTACGCGAGCTCGCGGCGCAGCTCACGAGGCTCCTCGCGACGAGGCGGTGATGGTGCGCGCCTCGGTCGCCCTCGCGTGCGGCGCTCCCCTCGACCCGGCGATCTCTCCGCTGCTCTCGGCGGCCGCGGCCACTCGCCCGCTGCCCTCGTGGCTGCGCCCGCTGCGCGCCAGGGTCGCGGTCCGTCAGGGTCGCCTCGACGAGGCCCTCGAGGACGTCACCGCGCTCTGCGCCGAGGGGCGCCGGTGCGGGCCGACCTCGCGTCGGTGCTGGCGACGCTCGGCGACGTGGAGGGCGCGCGGTTTCACGCGACGAGGGCCGCGGCGCTGGGGAGCGAGCGCGCGGCGCCGGTGCTGCGCTGGGTGGCGCGACGTCACCCCGACGCGAGGGCCCGGGCCGACGCCGACGCGTGGGCCCGGTCGCTGTCAGAGCGGTAGTTCAGCCCGGGATGCGAGCGATCACGCGGCCCCCATCCCCGCTGCCGCGCGCCCTGCCCCCGCCTCGGGGCTGATGGTTGACCTCATCTCGGGCGACGGGAAGGTGTCGCAACCCGGTGGATCGCTGGGGTTCCGCGCGATGGCGCGTCACCCCAGGCAATAACGACGATGGCCGCCCCGGGCACTGCCCAGGGGCCCGGTCGACATCGCTTGCCCAGGAACGGGCGAGCGCCCGTCGAGGTCCTTCTTCGGGATCGCAGGGCGCTGGGCGATGTGAGCCCAGCGACGGCCGACCGAGCCTGGGCAGTGCCGGGGCGGCCATCGTTATTGCCTGGGGTGACGCGCCATCGCGCGGAACCCCAGCAACACAGCGGTTTGAGCCCCTTTCGCATCGGCGAAGATGAGGTCAACCATCAGGCCTCGGGGGCAGGGCTCAGGGGATCGAGAACGCGTGATCGAACAGGCACCACAGAAGCCTTCCAGTACGCCGCCTCCGTCGACAGTCGCCTGAGCCCTGCCCCCGAGGCGGCTTCTCTTTACCCAAAAGTGTAGGTCGGTGGCGTTTCCGGCGGGGAGAGCTCTCCTTCGAAGATGAAAGCTCCCGTCTCGCTGGCCTGGCATGAGTTCGCGCACGCGCACTTCGGGCATTGGACCCGGACGACTCGCGTGATGCAGATGTGGGAGCGCTTGTCGTCCCACCCGTCCGGGACCGTATCGGCGGTCTTCGAGGTACCGGCGGAGCGGAAGGGCGCATACCGCTTCTTGGAATCGCCGAAGGTTCGGTGGGAGCCGCTCGCGGAAGCGGTTCACGTCGCCACCGCGCGCCGATGCAGCAGGCACGCGCTGGTGATCGGCATCGTGGACGGTTCGAGCATCGCGCATACCGATCGACGCGGTGACGACGGCGTCGGGTCCGTCGGCTCACGCCGCATGGGCGGTCGCGGGATCAAGAGCATGATCCTGCTGGCGGCGAGCTTCGACGGCGTTCCGCTCGGCGTCGGGGCGCACGTGCTCTGGTCGAGGCCAGACACCGCCGGCACGTCGGACGCTCTGCGCCCCCTCGCGGAGAAGGAGAGCCGTCATTGGACGGGGCTGCAAGAGGAGTTCGAGTCGGTTCTTCGGGCCGAAGGCGCGGACACGCGGGTCTGGTATCAGATCGATCGCGAAGGGGACGCCAGCCACGTTCTGCTGCGCGGCGTCGAGCCCGGCCAGATGGTGACCGTTCGCTCGAACAAGGACATCGCCTCGTCAACGCCCGCACGCTCCGTCGCGGGCACCTCAAGCTCCGCGAAGCCATCGCGTCGGCGCCCGATCTTGCGGCGATCTACATCGAGGTGCCCCGGGGTCCCAAGAGAACTCCCCGCATCGCCCGTCTCGAGTTGCGCACCGTGGGCGTGGGCTTCGAGCTGCGAGCGCTGTGGTCCAAGAAGCGGCTCGGAGAGGTTCACGTGACGGCGGTGCAGGCCCGTGAGGCGGGCACGTGCCCCGACGGAGAAGAGCCGCTCGACTGGCTGCTGCTGACGACGTTTCCGGTGCACACGCTGGATGACGCGATCCGCGTCGTACGGGCCTACACGCAGCGCTGGCTGATCGAGCGGCTTCACTACACGTGGAAGACCGGAACGCGGTGGAGGAGTTCGCAGCTCGAGTCCTTCGACGCCCTGTGCAAGTGGGCTACCCTGCACTTGAGCGTGGCCGCGCATCGTCAGCACATCCTGCATCTCTCACGCACGCAGCCCGAGCTGCCGGCAGACGAGATCTTCGCGCGCGACGAGATGGATGCAGCGCTGCTGCTCTTCAAGAAGCATCGCAAGGATGCCCCGGCCCTCGGATCGACCCCGTCGCTCGGCACGATGGTCGACATCATCGCGCGACTCGGCGGCTATATCGGGAAGAGTTCCGGAGGTCCTCCCGGGATCAAGACGTTCGGACGAGGGATGGATCGCGTCGCCGACGCCGCAGAAGTCGTCGCGATGCTGCGAGCGAACGGGCACATGCCCACATCAAACGACGGATTTGGGTAAAGAGAAGCCGAGGCGGGGGTAGGGCGCGCGGCAGCGGGGATGGGGGCCCGAGCCACAGGCCTCTGCCTTGACGTCGCAGCGGTGTAGTTCAGCCCGGGATGCGAGCGATCACGCGGCCCACGAAGAAGGGCCCCATGTGATCCATGTACTCGCCGGTCTGCTTGGTCTTACGCATGGACTGAACGACGTGCGACAGCGGGTAGAGCGACGAGCCGATGAGGCCGATGACGAAGTCGTTGTCGTTGGTGTCGAGGCCGTGGCAGGCGAGGCGGATGTCGTGCGCGAGGTCCTGCGCGCCGTACTGCCGGCCGATGGTGCCGTGCTCACGGAGGATGGCGCCCTGCTCCTTCGGGTCGAGGCGGCTGAAGGCCCCGGTGCGCTTGAGCGGGTACCACACCACCCAGTCCCAGCCCTCGTGCATGACGGTGTCGCGCGGCCGGTCGATGAGCCAGTGCTGGAGGTCGCTCTCGTACCCGGTGCTGTACGTGCGGCCGAACATCGCGAACTCGGGGCGGACCTTCCACGGAGCGTTGTCCGCCGCGCGGTTGCAGTCGCGCACGGCGTCGTGGACGCGAGAGACGAAGTGGTTCGGGTCTTCGCTGAAGGTGAGCAGCCCGAGGCCCTGCGGGTGGTTGACGTCGGCGTAGAGCACCGAGGGAATCCGGCTCTGGGTGAGCTTCGCCTGGAGGGCCGTCACCGCGGCGTCGAAGCTGGTCGGGTGCTCGAAGACCGTGAGCTGCATGAACAGCCTCCGGTCGCTCACCTGCGGAACCCCGTCCTTCGGGGCCCCCCGCTCGCTCACGTCGATCATGCCCTGCTCGCCTGCGCCGTGCTTCGTGTGTTCGCTCATGGGGTCGGCTTCATCCCACGGAGCAGGTCACCAGGGAAAGGCCCTCACTCGCCGCGGACGGTGATGGTGAGCCGCGCGGGCTCCGGCTCGGAGGAGCCCGACACGGCGAGGTAGGTCCCCACCGCCACGCCCGCGAGCACCGGCGGCGGCGCCGGTCCAGAACCACCAGCGCGACGTGATGGGCGTCGCCTCGGCCCGCGGCACCACCACCCGCAGCGGGGCGAACGCGTCGCCGCGCGAGGACACCGCGATGCCGCGAGGGTCGACCGCCTCCAGGTAGTACTCCACCACCGGCGGGCGCACCTCCTCCGGCGGAATCGACGCCGAGAACACCCCGGCGCTGCGGCTGGTGCGCAGCCTGCGGAAGAGCCCTCGCGAGCCCGGCCGGTAGGCGAGCACCAGGGCCTCCGCGCGCCGGTCGGGGTCGGTGATCTGCGCGGTGAGCGTGAGCACCACGCCCGCGGTCTGCTGCGCGGGCGAGCGGTGGTCGATGGTGACCGGCCGCTCGGCCCTGGCGCCGTCGCTGGCCCTCAGGAGCCCGGGGCGGCCGTCGCGCGTCCAGCGATCCATGACCCCCTGGTAGAAGTCCCTGACCCGCGGCGCCTGGCCCGCTTCGAGGGCGTGCTCCGGGTCCCTCGCGAGCATCAGCCGAAACGCCCCTTCGCTCTCCTCGTCGCGGTTGAGCGCCAGGTACGAGAGCCCGAGGAGCTCATAGATGGCGACCTCCTGCGCGGGCGTGTTGCCCCGGCGGAGCAGCGCCGCCGAGAGGGTCTGCACGGCCTCCTCGTAGCGGAGGTCATCGAACTGCTGCCGCCCGGCGGCCACGAGCTGCACGTTGCCGCCGGACTGCGCGAGGGCCACGGCGGGCGTCGCGAGGGCGAGCGCCGCGACGAGGGAGGCCCGGAGGGGGAGGGACATCGCCGCGGATGCTATGAGGCCCGAGGGTTGACGGTCAACGCGCGCTCGCGGTCGTCGCGCAGACAGAGCCCGATGTAGATGCAGTCGAAGACGAAGATCGCCCCGTAGAGGAAGTACATGAACCCGTAGGTGGTCGGCTCGTCGACGCTCGGGTGGGTGCGCAGGTGGCCGTCGACGAACTGCGCGGGCCACCACGTCGCCAGGAAGACCGAGCCCGCGAGGGTGCCGACCATCTTGAGCCAGGCGGCGCTGGTGGAGAGGCCCTCGCGCCCCGGCCGCGACAGGTGGAAGACCGGAAACGCGATGCTCATCACGAGGTTCATGGACATGGACGAGGCCACGCCCTTCAGGTCATGGAAGTAGAGCGTGAAGGTGTAGATCGCCCCGAAGGCCGCGACCGCGGAGAGCGCGAACAGGGGATAGAACCAGCGCTTCAGCCACGGCACCACCTGCGCCTCGCGCCCATATCGCGCGAGCTGGTAGAGGATGAAGACGTCGAAGACGAGCCAGAACCGGTTTCCATAGAGGAAGAACCAATGGAGCTTCGCGTCCGTGAGCTCGAAGGAGAAGATCGCCTCCCAGGCCACGTTGAGCACGATGCAGGGCCACGGGACGCCGTACGTGCGGTCCTTGAATCCCCGGTAGATGACGGTCGCGTAGGCCGCCGTCCACGCGAAGTACATCACCGCCCCGAACACCGCCTGCAGGGGCGAGAACACCGGCTGGCGCATGAGCTCGTCCCATATTCCCATAGCCTTCGATCCTCTCGCCCCCGCCACGACGGGTCCATCCCCCCTCCGGTAGCGACCTGATGAAGCTCCACCACCTCGCCCTCCGCACCGCCGACCCGGCCGCCCTCGCCCGCTGGTACATCGCGCTCTTCGGCCTCGCGGTGTGGCGAGAGCAGCCCGGCCCCTCCATCTGGCTGGGGCTCGACGACGCCGCCCTGATGATCGAGCCCGCGCTCCCCTCGGAGCCCCGCATCCCCGCCGGAACCATGGAGTTCTTCGCGCTGCGGGTGACCGCCGCCGGGCGCGACGCCTTCGTGGAGCGCTGCGCCCGCATGGGCGTCTCCGTCGAGCACCGCACCGCCTTCACGGTCTACGTGCGCGACCCCGACGGGCGCCGCGTGGGCGTGTCCTGCTTCGACGGCTTCCCATCCACGCCCGGGGTGGGGTAGACCGACCGGACTATGGCGCACGTCACCGTGTTGGGCGCCGGACTCGTGGCAGGTCCCGTGGTCCGGCACATTCTCGAAGCGTCCTCGCACACCGTCACGGTGGCGGCCCGGTCCGTCGACCGGGCGAACGAGCTGGTGCGCGCGCACCCGCGGGGCAAGGCCGTCGCCTTCGACATCGACGACGCGGCGGCGCTCGACCGCCTCGCCGCCGAGAGCGACGTGATGGTCTCGATGCTCCCCTACCTGCACCACGTGAAGGTCGCCGAGCGCTGCATCGCCCACGGCCACCACCTCGTGACGACGTCCTACGTCTCCCCCGCCATGCGCGCCCTGCACGACAGCGCCAAGGCCGCGGGCGTGGTGCTGCTCAACGAGCTCGGACTCGACCCGGGCATCGACCACATGTCCGCGATGAAGATCATCCACGGAATCCGCGCCGCGGGCGGCACCGTCACCTCCTTCCGCTCCTACTGCGGCGGCCTGCCGGCGCCGGAGGCCAACGACAACCCCTTCGGGTACAAGTTCTCCTGGTCGCCGCGGGGCGTGGTGCTCGCCGCCCGCAACGCCGCGAAGTACCTCCGCGACGGCGTCGAGGTGGTGATCCCGGGCCCCGAGCTCTTCGCGAAGCCCGAGCTCGTCACCGTCGAGGGCGCCGGGGTCTTCGAGGGCTACCCCAACCGCGACTCCACCGCGTACGTGGGCGTGTATGACCTCACCGGCGTGAAGACGATGTTCCGCGGTACGCTCCGCAACCTCGGCCACTGCGAGACCTGGAAGGCGATGGCGGACATCGGGCTCTTCGACGACACCCGGCGCCGCTACGCCGCGGAGTCGTACCGCGGCGTGCTCGCGGCCCTCGGCGGCGTGACCGTCGACGGCGACGTCGAGGGCGCGGTCGCGGCGAAGGCGGGCATCGCCCGGGACAGCGCGCCCATCCAGAAGCTTACCTGGCTGGGTATGTTCGAGGGCGCGGCGCTGCCGGAGTCGGACACCTCGCCGCTCGACGCGCTGGTGAGCCGCATGGTCGAGCGGCTCCAGTACAAGGCCGGCGAGCGCGACATGATCGTGCTCCAGCACGAGTTCATCGCGGACTACGGCGACCGCCGGGAGTTCCTCCGCTCGACGCTGGTCGACTTCGGCGAGCCGGGCGGCCCGAGCGCCATGTCCCGCACCGTGGGCCTGCCCGCGGCCATCGGCGTGCTGCGCGTGCTCGACGGAACCATCCGCGACCGCGGCGTCGTCGTGCCCGTCACCCCCGAGGTCTACAACCCCATCCTCGACGAGCTCGAGGCCCTCGGCATCCGCTTCCGCGAAGAGCGCCGCCCGGCCTGACCGCGATGTCCGTCGCCCGCCTCCTCGACCACGGCCTGCTCCTCCTCCTCCTCCTCGGCGCATCGCTCGTCGTCCTCAAGCGGGAGCTCCTGATCCCGTCGCGGCGGGCGCGCTGGGCCCTCCGGCTGGGCTTCGCCTGCTGGGCCCTGCTCTGGATCTCCGCGACCCCGGCGGTCTCCGCCGCGCTGCTGCGCTCGCTCGAGCCCGCGGTGCCGACGGCGGAGGCGGTGGTCCCGGCCGCGCTGCGAGAGCAGACGGCGCTCGTGGTGCTGGGCTCCAACGTGGGTCCGTCCGTCGAGGGCATTCCCCCGAGGGAGCGCCTCGACAGCGCGGGGCGGGCCCGCACCCAGGGGGCCGCGCGGTGGTTCCAACTCACGCAGCCCGCGGCGGTGATCGTGACGGGCATCGGTCCTGCGGCGAGCCGCGCGCCTCGGCGGAGGCGATGGCCGACGCGCTGGTGAGCGCCGGGGTCCCGAGGGCGCGCATCTGGCTCGAACCCAACGCCACCAACACCCGGGAGAACGCGCGGTACAGCGTGGAGCTCGGCCGCTCCCGAGGCGTCGCCCGCTTCGTGGTGGTGACCAGCGCGGTGCACATGCGGAGGTCGCTGAGGGAGTTTCGCCGGGCGGGGGTCGAGCCCGTTGGGGCGCCGGTGGAGTACCTCGGGGCGCCCTTCGGCGGGCTCGCCGACCTCGTCCCCACCGCCTCCTCGATCGCCCGCACCCAGCAGTGCGTCCACGAATTCCTGGGGATGTTGAAGCCCTGACATTCCCTGTCCGCCAGGAATTCAGTCATCCGTTCAGCACTGAGCAGAATCGCAGCGTTGCACCTCAGGCCCCAGGTGGGGATTAGGTAGAAGGAAGGGACGACGCCATGCACGACGACGATCAGGACGAGGGGCTCAGCACCGCGGGGACCCGTTACCTCATCAGCGACCGCGACCTCGATGCCCTCGCGGAGGCCGAGATGGCCTTCTCGCGCTGGGAGCAGACGCGCCGCTGGTGGCTGGTGGGCTGCCTCGACGACAGCGCCGCGCTCGACAAGGCCAACAGCGCCTGAACGGCGCCGCCCCTAGCGCGACCAGCGCGCACCGCCATGGCGACCCGACGTCGCGGCCGCGCAAGGTCCAGGGGAGGCTGACACGCAGCGCGCCACTACGCGAGAGAGCAGCGGCGCGGGCGCGACCGAGGCGGCGGGGCGCATGACCGACTCCCTCGCCCGCGCCCACCGCCGCTCCCCCGCGCTGAGCCGCAGCGCCTCGCACAGGGCCGCGGCGCGGTCGGAGCCGGTGCGCGCCTCGACCCAGCGCAGCGCCGACCACGACCCCACGCGGAGGCGCGCCTCGCCGATGACCTCCGCGAACGCATCGATCGCGTAGGGGCTACGCGCGAGGACGCGCGCGACGTCCTCGGCCGTATGGGCGTGGGCGCGGAAGACGTGGTCGCGCTGGATGTTGCCCAGCAGGTGCACGAGCAGCCGGCGGTCGTCGGGAATCAGCACCGGCGCAGCGAAAAGGGTCGCGTCCTCGCGCGCTCCCTCCGCGAGCCAGGCGGACGTGACGGGGCCAAAGCCGACGGGGAGTGGGCGGGCGTGGACGTCGAGGTACATCCCCGGGAGGTCGGGGTGTCGCAGGTCGACGACGTTGGGGTCGTTGCTCCAACGCACCACCCGGAAGCCCCGATCGACGAGCATCGCCGCCGCGTCCCGGGCGCTCGCCCCCACCACCACGACGTCGCAGTCCGAGAGGGTCCGATCGGCCAGGTCGTCGTAGAAGGTCCTGCCCAGGAGGACGCCCTTCACGGGCATCACCCGGACGTGCGGCGCGAGAGCCTCGGCCACGCGCCGCACCATCCGCCCAGCTTGCATCTGGGTGGCCCAGATCTTCCGTCGGTCGAGCGATCCCGCCTTCGGGGCCTTCATGGATGGGGTGCCAGGTGGCGGGTGGCCATGACACGCGCACGCGCCCGGCCCCCCGCCTGCGGGGATCAGGAGGTGATTGCGAGGCCGTCCCCGGCGCAGATGCTGTCGCTCTTCGCCGTGCCCGGCCCGGAGCCGCAGGCCAGGCTGTAGGTCTCCAGGGGAAGGTCCTCCACGACGCGCGGCGCCTCGTAGGGGAGCTGCGGCTGGGGGTTCGGGCTCTTGTTCTCGGGGGACATAAGGGACTCCTTCTGAGCGTTGTCTCGGCCGCTCATCGCACGATAAAGAGCGTTCCAGTGGCGAACTGCACGAACGACGCGTCGACGGCGCCGTCACCGTCCGTGTCGCCGACCCACTGGGTGTTGGTGATGGAAGGCGGTCGACGTGGTCGTCGGGGAGACGACGACGCGATCGGCCGTGTCGGTGGTGAGACCCGCCCACGCCGTGTTCGCCGACCGCGGTAGATGTAGAGTCGGGCGGGGTTGCTGGTCCGATACGCCGTACTGCTGACCAGGAGGTCGGCCGACGGGGCCCGGATCTGCAGGAGCGAGGGGTGGAGCTGCGCGGGGTCGTAGACGGAGGCGATCGACCGTCCGAAGATGTCGCCGACGCCGCCCTGAGGGGTCGAACGGAGGGTCGGGCCCTCCGTCAGGTTGCCGTCGGCGCCGCCGAAGAACAGGTACACCTCACCGGCGCCGCCGACCGATCCAGCCGTGCCGATCGCGAAATCGCTGCGGCCGTCGCCGTTAAGGTCGCCCACGCCGCCGACGATGGACTGCCCCGTCGCCGCCGTGGATCCGGTGGCGCCCGCCGCGACGCCTGCCCGGAAGAAGTTGGAGTCGGTCGCGTCGAGGGTGCGGGCGGTGGGGAGCGCCCGGCCCGCGAAGATGCGTACGATGCCGGTCGTGGAGCCGGAGAGGCCCCCGCCGATCGCGAGGTCTTCGAGGGTGTCGCCGCCGAGCAGCCGACCCGCCCCGGCGATGCGGATGCCGAAGAGTGTCGAGGTGGTGTTGTTGCGGATGATGAGGTCGGCGGCGTTGGGCGCGATCGTCGTCGGCCAGACGCGGCGGCCGCGCAGCACGACCACCGCGCCGCCGTTGAGGGCGTTGGGGGCGCCGATCGCGACGTCGTTGAGGCCGTCGCCGTCGAAGTCGCCCACGCGCGTGAGCGCCGCACCGAGGCGCGCCGTCGCGAAGTCGCCAGTGCCGCCCGTGATGGTCACGTTGGCGTCCGACGGGAGGTAGGCCGTCCCCGAGCCGATGCGCCACATCGCCGCGGGGCGGCCGAAGTAGAGGTACACGATGCCGGCGGCGGGTCGAACCCGCCGTGGGCGGCCCGGGCTCGGCGATCGCGAGGTCGGCCACGCCGTCGCCGCTCACGTCGCCGAGCGCCGCGACCGCGTTGCCGAAGAGGCCGTCCGAGGCGTTGCGGAACTCCGTGAAATTCGTCCCCGAGATGCCGGTGGCCGAGCCAAAGTAGATGCGCGCGAGGCCACCGGTGCCGGTCGCCGAAGCGCCCGAGCCCACGAGGACGTCGGCGAAGCCGTCGCCGTTGAAGTCCTGACCGCCCGAGACGCTGTTGCCCTGCAGCGGCGGCATCGCGCTGGGGAAGGTGTCGATCACGATGTCGGGGGTCACGGGACCCGCGGAGATCACCGTCGGGCTCGCGTTACCCGCCGCGTCGAAGGCCCGCATCGCCACGAAGTAGGACCGACCGAGCTGGAGGCCGCTGATGCTGCCGGTGTTGGCCGCGCCGGGGACGCCGGGCGTCGTGGTTAGCACGGCGAGGCTGCCCGTAGCGAAGGTCGCCGCCGTCAGGGCAGCGCTCGAGGTGCGCACCTCGTAGTGATCCACCGCCCGGGTACCCGTGCCCGTGGGGCTGGGGTCGGAGCCGTCGTTCCAGGTCAGGCTGACGGCGCCGGCGCGGCGCGCCGAGCGCGGCGTCGTCGGGATCGTTGCGACCAGGGCCGTTGGCGCGGAGGGGATGCCCGAGTCGACCACGACCGTCACGGACGCCATCCCGACGCCACGCCCCGCCACGTCGGCGGTCGTGGCCGTGAGGCTGACCGCGTCGCCTTCCGGCAACATCACGCCCGCGAAGGTGACCGCGCCGGCGTTCGCCGTCGCCGTGACAGCAGTCCCGCCGTTGATGCTGAGGCTCACGGTGGTGCCGTTGGGGGCGTCGGTGCTCAGGGTCACGGTGGTGGTGCGCAAGGTGAAGACGGCGCCGGCCACCGGGCTGGTAAACGCCAGCATCGGGGGGTTGCCCACCTCGACCGTGCACATCCCGTTGGTCGCGCTGGCGTTTCCGGCGGGGTCGGTCGCGCTGAGACGCAAAGTCGTGGTGCCCGCGAAGAACTGGAGGTTCTCGAAGGTGGACATGCCGCCAATGCCCGGGACCATGAGGGTCAGCGTGCGGGGCATGTCGCCGGTGCGCGTGAGGGTGAGCGTCACCGGATAGGCGTCGCTGCTAACCACTACCGACGAGCGCCCGGTGCCGTCGGTACCCGGTCGCACGAGCCGGTTGCAGGCGAAGATGTTCAACGCGGGCGGCGTCGAGTCGACGTAGAACGTCGCCGGGGCGGACGAGCCACGGTCGCCCGCGCCGTCGGTGACCTGCACCTGCAGCACCGGGCCGGCGGGAGCCGGGGCGGCCGGGTCGGTGCGCGTCGGGAAGGTCTCGGGCAGGGTCACGCCCAGGAAGCGGGCGATGCCGACGAAGCCCATCCCCAGGGCGGCGCAGGGGTCGCCCGCCGCGGTGGGCATCACGGTCACCGTGCCGAGGGGCGTCGTCACCATGTCGCGAAGGAGCACCGCGGAGCCCGCGGAGCGGTCGGTGCAAGCCACCACGTCGACCTGAAGGCCGGGCATCGCGGTGTCCGTGTCACGCGAGATGTTGAGGATGGTCGCGGGGTGGTGGCGTCGAAGGCGGCCGGGGCGACCACGCGCACCGAGGGAAGCGAGGACTGGCAGCGCACGTTGGCGATGGAGCCACGGGCGACGTTGCCCGCAGCGTCCTGCGTCGAGACCTCGACGGTAAAGGGCGCGTTGCCGTCGGGGCAGGTCACCTGCACGCAGGCGTCGGTGGTCGCGGAGGCGGGCACGTCGGCGCAGCCGGCCGGGTCGGCCGGGGTGGAGCCCATCACGCTGGCGCACACCCGCCGGCCCGCGGCGTCGCTGCGGGCGCACACGTTGAACTGCACACCGGGGACCGCCGCGTTGACGTCGCCGGAGAGGCCGATGACGGCGTTGGCCACCGGGCTCTGCACGGCGAGGGTGGGCGCGACGGAGTCGACGGTGAAGCGGCTCTCCGCCGAGCGGCCGACGTTGCCCGCGCGGTTGGTGCACGTGGCGCGGGTGACGAACTCGCCGTCGGGGCTGAGCCGGACGTTGTTGAAGCGCGCCATGCCGGACATCACGGCCGCGCGCAGCGGCGTCGCGGTGCCCGTGATGGAGAGCTCGACCTCGCGACCGTCTTCGATGTCGGTGCCGACGACGAAGCTGGTGGCGAAAGGCATCCCTGCGCCCGCGGTGCTGTCGGTGAGGTTGAGCGTGCTGCGCGCCGGGGCGGTGATGGAGCAGCGAGGGACGTTGCAGTCGACGGAGACGGTGGCCGTGCCGCACGTGACGGTCGAGCCGGAGCGGCGGATCTCCAGCGTCGACATGGCGCCGGTGTCGAACTGCACGCCCTCGAAGCGCACCGTCGGGCCGCTCACGGTGGTGTTGCCCACGCTGCGGCCGTTGACGAGGAGCTCGAGGCGCGAACCGATCGGCGCGTTGGTGGCGATCTGCACCCCGTACGCGAAGCCGTTGCTGCAGTTGTTGTCCATGTCGTCGGCCACGCCGAGGACGGCCGAGGATGTCGGGCGGATGAACTCCACCGACGGGCACATGCCGCCATCCGTGCCCACGTCCGTGCCCACGTCCGTGCCGGAGTCGGCCCCCGTGTCCGAGACGTCAGCGCCCGCATCGACCGGAGGAGGGACCGGATCGTCGGAACAGCCGACAGCAGCGGATGCGATGAACGGAAGCAATAGTCCGAGCCGGATGCGATGCGCCATGGTGAGTCCCCAGATTAGGTGTGTTCAGAAACTTAGGTGAGAGAGCGGGTCTATCACACCCGATCAACCTCCGGCACGCTGCATGGTTCCGCATCTGACGACTGTAAAGGCGCGGGGGAAGGTTTGCGCCTGATCGTGACAAGCCCCGACGGGGCGGGCTTCGCTCCCTCTCCTCGCAGCCACCCGAACTTCGCCGCGAGCGCCTCGTCTTCGTCGGTGCGCACGTGCCGTGACGGTCGGATGACCCCGGGCGCCACGATGGCGTAGGGACCCACCGCCGGGTCGCGCCCGGCCTCGCAGTCCTCCGAGGGTGCAATCACCTCCAGCGCCCCAGCCGCGGCGGCGTAGCGCGCCCGCGCCCGCGCACACGCCGACAGGTACGGACCCAGGTAGTCGCCTCCCTCGTGCAGGGCTGATGCGTGGCAGCGCGAGCAGGCCGGGAGCAGGTCGCAGTCGCGACACCCGTGCACCCGCGACCAGGTGAGCCCATCGAAGAACTCCCGGTCGGGCGCCTTGAGGACGTCGGCCAGCGATTGCCGGGTCATGTCACCCAACACGTTGGGGGTGTCCGTGCAGGCCTGGAGCCGCCCGTCGGGGAGCACCACCAGGCCCGACCTGCCCACGCCGCAGGGGAACTCCGAGAGCTTCTCGGCCCGAACTTCCGCCGGGTCTTCGGAGGGCTGCCATGGGGTGAGCATTCCCTGGCGGAGCAGCTCTTGTGGGGTCACCCGGACCGCCCAGGGGTCTTCCGCGCCGTCTTCCCGCGCCGTCAGGTCGGTGGACGCCTGATGCTCGCAGCCGAGGCTCGCGGCGAGTGCCTCGACGGAACGCGCCCCAAGGACCGACAGGGTCGTCGCTGGGGTCTTGAGGACGACGCGCACCCTCCGCGCGCGGAGTGCCGTGACGGCGGCCATCGTGCGTTGGAAGGAGCCCGGCACGCGGGTCACGGCGTCGTGCTCGTCGGCCGCGCCGGAGTAGAGGCTCACGTGCACCTCGAGCAGACCGACGAGGGCGAGCGCGTCAGCGTAAGCCTCGTCGATCAGGAACCCATTGGTGAAGAGCCGCACCGCGAAGCCCCGCCCCGGGCGTAGCGCAGGATGTCGAGCAGGTCAGGCCGAAGCGTCGCCTCGCCACCGCTCACGTTGAGGGTGAACACCCCGGCGTCGGCGATGCCGTCGATCACCGACCGGAGCTGCTCGAGGGTCAGCTCGCCCTTCTCCCCCTGCACCTGGTAGCAGTGGTGGCAGGCGTGGTTGCACCGGTCGGCCACCTGGAGGTGCACCCCCATCGGGCGGCCGTGGGCCAACGCCAGGGAGCGGAGGAGCTCGGCGCCATTCATGGTGCGCCGCTGCCGGGGGCGATGAGCCCGCGGGTGATAAGGTCGTCGAGGAAGCTCTCGACATCGGCGCGCGCGGTGGCCTCGTCGACGACGAAGCGCCCACAGACGGCGGCCACCATCTGGTCGAGAGTCGCCCCGTCGCAGCGCTCCCAGAGGAAGCTCCCGACGGCGTTGAAGAGCCGAACCCGGTTGGCGTCGAGGGAGATCACGGCGACCTGATCGTCGTAGCGCCGCCAGACCGCATCGCGGGCGTGATGGATGGTTTGTTGGGCGTTCATGCAGGGCTGGTCTTCGGGTGAAGGGCGGCGTCGAGGGCGGCAAGATAGCCCGGTCCCCAGGGCAAGCCCAGCCTCAGCGTGGCCACCCCGCTGCCCATCGACAGGGCGAGGTCGGTGCGAGCTCGGGCGTATGGATCGCCTCTCCTGGGGCGGGTGACGTGCGGCATCAGGCGAATGGTTGCCAGCGAACCCGAGATCCATTCAACGGTCGGGTGGGTGACCGCTGCACGAAGGCCACCGCCGCGAGCGGGAGCGACCGGGCGGACTCCAGCTCGGGCGCAGGCTCGCGGGTGAAGGGCATCGCCCACACCATCGGAGGCCGCGGGCGACCCGTCAGGTCGACCAGCACCGCGTTGGACGCGAAGGCTCTCCCCCCGGCGCCGCGGACGGCCGTAGTCTTGCCGACCCCGGGCGGCGCGAGGAGCAGGGCCACACCCCCGGGCACGGTCACCGCGCCGGCGTGCAGCAGCAGGCATCCGTGGGTGGGCGCATCGCGAGCGACGATCTCGCAGAGCGCGGCGAGCCAGGGCGTGGGCCGTCCGGGATCTCCCCGCAGGGTGACGTCGTCGCGGTCGGCGTGGGCGGCGAGCGCGAAGCCCACGGCGGCGGTCGCCGGGTTCGTCCCGGTCGGGAGCGTCGCGGCGACCGTGACCACGACCCGCCGGGCGTCGGCCGTGACCGGCGCCCGCCAGGGGTCCAGCAGGGGATGGACCGCGGGGCCCTCGACGCGAAGGGCGACGGGGCCGAAGCGCAGGTCGGTCGCCGTGTTCACGCGAGCCAGCGGTCGATCAGGGGCATCACCGGCAGCTCGCGCGGGATGGCGAGCGCGACGCACGGGCACCGCGCGGATGAGGTCGTGCGCGTGGTCGAGCAGCGCGGCTGCGGCGGGGTCGCCCTTCGCGAACCACACCATGGCCTGGAGCATGTCGGGGAAGGCGACCGACGGAGGGCACACCGACACCGAGAGGTCATCGGACTTGCGGAGGAAGACCAGCGCCCGCAGCCGCCCGCGCCGCGGCACCGTCGGGCGGCGCCACTCGCCGACGAAGGGCAGCGCGTGGGCGTCCCAGCCGTCGGCGGTGCGGCGCACGGCGACGAGGTCGTCGGAGAGCACGTGCGCGTCGGGGAGCTTGCGCGCGGTGGTGGTCTTGCCGCCGCCCGAGCGCGCGATGAAGAGCACGGACCCGCGGTCGTCGGCGTAGCCGCAGGCGTGGACCATCGCCCCCTGGTGCCCCGGGAGCTCGCTCGCGAGCTGTAGGCGCAGCGGCGTGTCGATGGGGGTGATGTCGTCCATCGGGTCGTCGGTGACCAGGGTGGGGCGCACGACGGCCGTGGCGTGGTGCCGGCCCAGGTGGACCAGCGTCTCGCCCTCGGGCCGGAGGAAGCGCAAGCTGCCGTCGGGGTCGCGCGTGACGTCGACGCCGAGGTAGCGGTTGCGGATCGGGTGGGGCGGCGCCCAGGAGGGTCGACCCGGACCTCGAGGCGCAGGTCGTCGGCGCGCAGGTCGTCGGGCGCCAGGTAGCGCCCGAATCTCTCGTGGACGTTGCGGGCGTTGAAGGGACCGGTGACCGCGAGCCGAACGCGCAGGCCGGCGACGTCGAGCCTCACGCGAGCACCGCGCGGACCCGACCAAGCGCCGCGCGGAGCAGCGCCGCAGCTCGCGCGCCCGCGGCCAGCGCAGGCGAGCGACCGCTGGTCGAACGAGCGTCGCGCGGCCCAGCACGTCGGCCCACGGCACGACGCCGTCCTCCCGGGGGAGCGCGTCGCCCCGGCAGCGGAGCCCGCCGGGCTCCACCGCCACCACCCGATGGACGACCACCGTCGAGCCGCGAGCGAAGGCCACGAGCTCGCCCGCGCGCAGCGACGCGGATCGACCGGCGTCACCGACACCGTGGCGCCGTCGCGGACCGCGGGCCACATGCTGCTGCCGCGGACGGTCCAGCGGACGGGGGCGCCCTCGCGTAGTTGGTCGATGATCACGTGTTCAGCGAGGTCCGTCATGGTGGATGGAGGGTACGTTGCCAGCCCGGGCGGAGCGGTTCAACGCCAGTGCACGCACACGGTCTGCAGCGCGCATCCCTCGCAGCGCTCTGGAAGGTCGCGGCTGGACGGGCAGTGTCCGCTGATGCCCAGGTGGCAGAGCGCGAAGTCGTACTGCACCGGGTCGTCGGCGCTGAGCAGCCGGAGCGCGGCGGTGATCTCCTCGGCGGTGCGCCACGAGGCGTCGGCGCGGGAGGTGAAGCCGAGGTTGCGGGCGATGCGGTGCACATGCACGTCGACGGGCATCAGCAGCGCCGACGCGGGGATCGTCGAGAGCCCGAGGTCGACGCCCGAGCGCCGCACCACCCAGCGAAGGAAGAGCATGAGGCGCTTGGACGCGCTCGGCCCCGCGGGGTCGGGGAGCAGGTGCGACTGCGCCCGGTCGGCGCCTCCGGGCCACGCGATGGCGCGGAGCTGGTGCACCCACTCCGTAAGCGCGGGGCGGAGCTCGCGGTGGGACTCCCAGGCCTGCTCCAGCGTAGCGAGGACGCGCCCGTCGCGACGGAGGTTCTCTCCGAGGGCGAAGAGCAGGTCGGCGACGTCGGCGCCGCGGAAGGTACGGTGACGAAACCCGCGCATCCGCTCCTGGAGCGCCGCGCGGTCCTCGCGGCGGATCACCTCGGCGGGGGAGGCTCCGAGCCTCACGCAGAGGTCTTCGAGCTTCTGTCCGATGGTGGCGATGCGCCCGAAGGCCATGAGCGCGGAGAGCAGCGCGACGAGGGCGCGGTCGTCGGGGTCGGCGTAGCGGTGGGCGAAGCGCAGCGGGTCGGCGGCGAGCGCGGCGCGCGGGTCGAAGCGGCGGTGGAAGGCCGCGACGGCGACGAGGGCGCGGTCGACCTGGAGGCGACGTCGGCGGGGTGTGGAGCGCGGGGCGGCCATCGGGGAGATCCGCGGCGTCGCTACCACGGACCGTGGGCGGAGTCCCACCGGCGAGACGGAGGTGGAGCGCGGACTCGGGTTGAAGCTAGTGTCCAGCACCGTGTCGAGAGCATCCCGAGCAGCTTGGTTTCTGGCGGCGTGCGCGATCGCCCCTCCTTCGTGGGCGCTCGACCGGCTGCAGAAGGGCCCGTGGCTGATGGACCTTCGCCCCGACAGCGTCGTGGTGATGGCCGAGCGCCGACGGCCGGGGCGACTCGAGGTGCGGGCCGTGCCGCAGGGTCCCGGCGGCGACCTCGCGGAGGGCGTGGTGACCGCGCGCTCGGGCGTCGACGCGACCCTCCAGGAGCTCACCCTCAGCGGCCTGCGCCCAGGCACCCGCTACCGCTACGAGGTGTCCGCACCGGACCTGGAGACGGCCACCGGGACCTTCGGCACCGCCCCGACGACGCCGGTCCCCTTCCGCTTCGTGATCTACGGCGACACGCGCAGCCAGGCGCGGCCCCACGCCGCCGTGGTGGAGGCCATCCGCCGCGAGGGTCCGGAGTTCGTGGTGCACACCGGCGACCTCGTGGAGG
Organism: Deltaproteobacteria bacterium; assembly: GCA_016704445.1. Lineage (GTDB taxonomy): Bacteria > Myxococcota_A > Polyangia > Polyangiales > SCUS01. Next base: position 9,952 of record JADJAE010000066.1, on the reverse strand, counting down.
ACGGCCGCGAGGAGGACGACTGGCAGCAGTTCTTCACCATCGAGGCGCCGCTGCTGCGGGTGGCGCCCTTCGTGCCGGTCATCGGCAACCACGAGATCGCGCAGCCCTTCTCCAACGGCACGGACAACTACCGCCGCTACGTCCACGTCGCGCCGGGCGGCCCCAGCACGGAGCTCGACTCCGTGCTGCGCTACGGCAACGTCCGCTTCGTCCTCGCCAACTCCTACGAGGACTGGTCCGGCGACGCCCGCGACTGGCTCGACCGCGAGCTCGGTCGGCAGCGCCGCGAGGGCCCCGACGACTGGCTCTTCGTGGTGATGCACTGGGGGCCGCGCTCGTCCGGTCCGCACGGCGACAACGAGCTCACCGCCCAGGCGGGCATCGACGCCCTCCTTCGGAGGCACCGGGTCGACCTGGTGATCTCGGGCCACGACCACGCGTACGAGCGCGGCGACGACGAGGGCCTTCACTACCTCGTCACCGGCGGCGGCGGCGCGCCCCTCTACCGACGGCGCAGCGCCCGGGCGATGTCGCGGGCCTTCGCCGCGGAGCACCACTACGTGCGCGTCGACGTGGAGCGCGAGAAGGTGGAGTTCACCGCGCTCCGGCTGGACGGCACCACCATCGACCGCGCGACGCTCCGCCACCTGGGGTGGAGCGACACCGCCGTGCTGATCCGCGACCGCCCTCCGCCCGTGACCGCGCCGTCTCCCCCGGAGGTGCCAGAGTCCCCGGAGGACTGGTCATGGATCTGGAAGGTGCTGCCGGTCCTGGTGCTGGTGGGCGTCGGCGCGTGGTGGCTGCGACGCCGCCAGCAGTGAGCCCGGCGGGGCGCTGTATCCGATCGCGTGGTCGAGACGTAGCCACGGACATGAACCGACGAAGCTGGCTGCAGGGGTGTCTGGGCGTGACGGCGACGGCGGCGTGCAGCCGCGCGGGAGCCACGGGGCCTGGGGCATCGCCGCGAGCGCCCGCCGTGGCGGCGGTGACCTCCGGCGACGCGGGCGCCGACCCCCCGATCGGCGATCGCCTCGTGCTCTCCAACGACGAGTGGCGGCGGCGGCTGACGCCCGAGCGCTTCCATGTGATGCGAGAGCAGGGCACCGAGCGCGCGTTCACCGGGCGCTACTGGGACCACCATGCTGACGGCGTCTACCGCTGCGCCGCGTGCGGGGCGCCGCTCTTCCGCTCGGAGGACAAGTTCGAGTCGGGCACCGGGTGGCCGAGCTTCACGCAGCCCGTCGCCCCGGGCCGCGTCGCCCGGACGCTCGACACCTCGATGGGCATGGCGCGCGACGAGGTGCACTGCGCCCGCTGCGACGGCCACCTGGGTCACGTCTTCGAGGACGGCCCCGCCCCCACCGGGCTTCGCTACTGCATCAACTCGGCGTCGCTGGAGTTCCGGCCGCGGTGACCCGCGCGTCTCAGGGCAGCGTGCAGACGTAGCGCTGGAGCGTCGTGCGCGGCGGCGAGTGCGCGGCGTCCCGGGTGAGCAGCAGCACCGTGCCCGGCGCCAGCACGGCGATCGATGACCGTCCGGGGATGGCGCCTCGGACGCCGGTGAGCCAGGAGGCGCTGCCGTCCGGGAGCAGGCGAGCGAGGGACTGCCGCCCCGAGACCGGGTCGCTCACCATCGCGACGGCGAGCTCGCCGTCGACCGCGAGGGCGTCGAGGCGGGCCCTCGGCGCGACCGCCGGGTCGGCGATGGCCGACGGGGGGGCCGCGACGCTGCTGCGCAGGAGCATCGGGCTCCCGAGGGGGTTGATCTGCGCCGTGAAGGCGACGCCCCCGAGGCGCACCGGGCCGAGGGCGCCGATGGGCCAGCGCGCCCGGCTCGCGACCGCGCCGTCGGGCTGTAGCGTGAGCACCCAGGGCTCGACCGACGGGTCGATCGCGTCGACGCGCAGGGTCGCCCGCTCGGCCGGGTCGAGGCCCACCGAGCGCGCCCCGGGCTGTTCGAGCGCCACGCTCGCAGGTGCCCGAGGGACCCCGCGCGCATCGAGCGCCATCACCCGCACCGCCTCCGGGGTCGACCACGCGAGGAGCGAAGCCCCCGCGACCGGGACGAGCGACAGCGAGGTCACGGGCGAGCGGAGCGCCTCGACGACCCGCGGAACGTTCTGCGCCTCCATGGAGGCCGAGCGACGGGCGACGACGAGCTCGCGCTCGCGCTCGACGTAGGCCAGCGCGAAGCCCGTGGGAGTACGTGCCAGGGTAAAGATCCGCACCGGCTGCGCGAGCACCCGGGGCTCGTCGAGGGCGCGCAGGTCTGCGGCGAAGCGCTGGACGAGGAGTGCGCCTGCGCGGTCACGCCAGGCCACGACGGTGATGCCGTCGAGCGGGAGCAGCGCCGGAGGAGCGAGCGGGTCGGCGGGGTCGTCGGGGGCGACCGCGACGTGGGCGGTGACGACGCAGCGGGCGTGCGGCGCGGGGCGAAGCTGGGCGCGGGCGGGCAGAGCGAGCGCGAGCGCGGAGGCGCACGCGAGGGCGCGGCGGCGGTCGCTCATCGGAGCGTGACGGTGTAGCGGCGGCCCTGACCGACGACGGTGGCGGTGAGCGGCCACGACCCGACGCGCGCGGTGCTGACGTTGTACGGGAGGATGGTGAGCGCGACCCGGCCGGTGGTGCTGGCGGGGAGCTCGGCGAGGGCGCGCGCCGGGAGCACCGCTCGGCCCACGTCGCCGTAGGTCTGCACGGCGGCCCGGTAGCTGCGCGTCTCGCCGTCGACCGACTGGACGAGCGAGAGCACCACCCAGACCTCGCGCGCGGCGTTGGGGATCCACTCCACGACGAGGTCTCGGCCCCGGTCGACGACCAGCTCCTCGGTGTTGCCGGGGGAGGTCACGACGACGGAGGGCGGGACGGAGAAGGTGAGGTCGAAGGCGGGGATGTCCCTCGTCCCGGGGGCCTGGACCCTCACCATGCGAGGCCCGGGAAACTCCGTCCCCTGGTTGAAGTAGGCGCTGTACTGGCCCGAGGACTGCGGACGGAGCGAGACCGCGCGCAGGCCGCCGGAGAGGCTGATCACCCCGGCGTTGGGGAAGGTGCGCGGGTGCGGATCGACCGGGGCGGCGCCCGCGCTGGTGCAGACGCTGAGGTCCCACGCGCCGGCGGAGCGCTGGCCGCAGCGGAGGTCGTCGGGGTAGGGCAGGTACCGGAAGGTCGCGCCGACGTAGGTGGTGTCCTCGACGCCCGACGAGTTGCTGCCGATGTAGAGGGTGCCGTAGCGCTGGTCGAAGACCGTGGCGTCCGCGAAGCCAGGCTCGCCGGCGTCGACCGGGGCCGCGTCGGCGGTGATGACCCCGGCCTCGATGGGGCGAAAGGGGTCGAGGCCGTCGGGGTTGAGCCCCGGCAGCACGTCGGAGCGGAGCCCCCCATCACCGAGCGCGGCGGTGCCGTCGACGGTGCTCGCGCAGCCGACGACCGCGAGGGAGAGCGCGAGGAGGATGTAGTGGGAGCGCACGGCGCGGGAGTCTGGCCGAGATCCGCGCGGAGTTGCAAACGAGCCCGCGGCGCGGGTCAGAGGTCCTTGGTGTAGACCCGGTAGCGCTTGTAGATCTTCGCGCCCATGGCGGCGATGCCGCTGTTGATGGGCGAGTCGTCCTCGCGGGTCCACGAGAGCTCGCCCCAGGTGTAGCCCTTCGCCGAGCCGCGCTTCGCGACCTCGACGTACATCGCCGCGGAGAGCGGCATGTACTTGCGCACCCCCCGGAGCTCCTTGCGGATGCCGAGCAGCATCAGCCGCGAGGACGTCGGCCCGGACACCTTGAGCCGCCAGAGCGCCTTCACGATGCCGAAGGGAAACTCCTTGCCCCGGATGTCCCGGATGCACTCGTTCATGTTGGGCAGAAGGATGCACATCCCCATCGGCTTGCCGTCGATCTCGGCGATGAACGCCAGGTCAGGGTCGATGATGAGCTTGAGGTCCTCGGCGGTCTTCTTGACCTCGCTCGGGAGCGCCGGGACGAAGCCCCACTTGCCCTCCCAGGCGTCGTTGTAGATGTCCATGATGATCTTCAGTTCATCGTGCATCTTCGACGTGTCGACCGACCGCAGCTTGAGCTCCGGCAGGGCCTTCATGTCCGCCCAGGCCTTCTCCACCCGCTTGGGAAACTCCGAGACCTCGTAGCGCCACGCGAAGAGGTCCTTCTCCTTGGTGAGCCCCCAGGCCTCGGTCACTCGCCCCTGCCACGGGCGCGAGTGCGCCATCATCAGCACCGGCGGCGAGTCGAAGCCCTCGACCAGCGTGCCGATCTCCTCGTTGGCGTAGAGGCCGTAGGGGCCGCTCATGCGGGTCATCCCCTTGGCCTTCAGCCACGCGGCCGCGCGCTCGAGCAGCGCGGCGCCCACCGCGTCGTCGTCGACGGTGTCGAAGAAGCCGTAGAAGCCGTTCTTCTCGTTCCAGACGCGGTTGTGCTCGCGGTCGATGGAGGCCGAGACGCGGCCCACCAGCTTTCCCTTGCGGCGGGCGACGAAGTACACCGCCTCGCCGCGCTCGAAGAAGGGGTTCTTCTTCGGGTCGAGCCGGGGCTTGATGTCGAACATCTCCAGCGGCGCGATGAAGTTCGGGTCCCCCTCGAACACGGCGTGCGACGCGTCGATGAACTCACGGGGATCACTCCCCGCCGCAATCTCCCGGATCTCGATCTCTGCCATAGGTGCGCGGCTTGTAGCCCCATCGACGCACGGACTCCAGTCGACGGCCCGGCGGATGATTCGCGCGTTCTCGGGTTGCCTTCCCCCAGGAGGTTGGGTTACACCCCGCGCCGTCCGAGGGAGAGATCCTGAAGATCATATGGCCCGGCTGACCTTGGCTCGTGAACCCCGCCAGGTCGGAAACGAAGCAACGGCAGCGTAGATCGCGGTGCAGCCGGGCCACCCTCTCCCTCTTCCGATCGTCTGATCGCAAGGGTCTCCCTGAGACCGCGACCCGACGCCCGGAGAGGCCCGACGCTCAGCCTGGCAACGCCGGGTCGACCTCGCCCCGAGCGACGACCTCCGCTCCGCCCCGCTTCGTGGCCCACGCGGCGAGCGAGCGCATGCCCTCGTCGACGCTCGCCACAGGCGTCCACCCGAGCTCTTTGCGCGCCCGCTGGACGTTGAAATACGCGACCTGCCCGAGGGTCGAGACCTCCGCGCGGTGGCACGCCAGCGGGTCGTCCCCGAGCTCGGCCCACCAGCCCAGCGCATACGCCGCCCAGTAAGGCAGGCTCCCCGCGGAGACCTTCCCCGCTCCCGCGGCGGCCACCGAGCGCGTCACGAACTCCCTCGCGGTCACCCGCTCGTCGTCGGTCACGTAGTAGGTGCGCCCCGCCGCAGCCTCGACCGTCAGCGAGCGCACCATCGCGTCGACCACGCTGTCGACGTGGCTCGTCGGAACCATCGAACGCCCCCCGTCGACCCAGCGCCAGCGCCCGGCGAGCACGCGGCGCAGCACCGCCGGCAGCCATCGGGTGTCGTCCGCGCCCCAGAGGATTCCCGGGCGGATCACCACCGTCGAGAAGGCGTCGTTGCCCGCGGCCCCCACGAGGTCGTCGGCGAGCGAGAGCGCCTCCGCCGAGCGGTCCGTGAAGCGCGGGGGCGAGGGATGCTCCTCGTCGACGTAGCTGCGCGCGACGCCCCCACGGGTGACCGACTCGCTCGAGCGGAACACCAGCCTGCGGACGCCCAGCGCCCGCGACGCGTGCAGCACGTTCTCCGCGCCGACGAGGTTGACCGCCTCCGCGACCTCCCTCGGCGCCCGCGCCCCGACCTGCGCGCAGTGCACCACCGCCTCGACGCCCGCCATCGCCGCGCGCACGGAGGCCTCGTCGGTCACCGTGCCGACGCGCTCCACGGCGCCCAGCGCCCGCAGCCGCTCCCTCGCCGCGGGGTCGGACTCCGCCCGCACCAGCGCCCGCACCCGATGCCCCTCTCGCACCAGCCGGGCGGCCAGCGTCCGCCCAAGGAAACCGGTGGCCCCGGTGATCAGCAGCTCCACCCCGGAGAGTGTGTACCAGCCCGTCCCCCGGGCGAAGTATCTTCCGCCGCCATGCAGAACACCCACGGTTCGGTGCGCGGTGCGAGCGAGTTCGTGCTCCCGTTCTGGTCGGCGCTGCCGGAGGTCGTCCGGATGGTCCTCGGCGCGGGCCTGCGCATCACGGTCACGATCCTGGTGGCCCGGGCGCTCCTGACGCTGGTGCCTCGGCTCGAGCGCTTCATCACCCAGCGGGCCGCGGCGCGAGGGCCGAAGGACACCGTCGCCACCGCCTCGATGATCCAGCACAGCCAGCGCATCGAGACCCTGGTGCGGGTCTCCGGCTCCGTGGCGCGGGCGATCGTCTACGCCATCGCCACGGTCACCGTGCTCGCGAGCATCGGCCTCGACGTGACGCCGGTGCTGGCCGGCGCGGGCATCGCGGGCGTCGCCGTCGGCTTCGGCGCGCAGACCATCGTGAAGGACTTCTTCGGCGGCTTCTTCATCCTGATGGAGAACCAGTACGCGGTGGGCGACACCGTCTCCATCGGCGCCATCACCGGAACCGTCGAGGAGATGACCATGCGGGTCACCGTGCTCCGCGACGCCGCCGGCCCGCTGCACTTCATCCCCAACGGCGGCATCGGCACCGTCACCAACCGCACCCACTCCTGGCAGCGCGCCATCGTGGACGTGACCTCCCCATGGAGCGTCCCCGTGGAGCGCGCCCGGGCCGTCCTCCAGGCGGCGGTGCAGCCCCTCGTCGACGAGCCCGCGAAGTTCGACCTCCGCGGCGCCGTGGAGCTCGAAGGCCCCCTCGACTTCAACGGCGAGAAGGTCACCTGGCGGCTCTCCGCGCGCTGCGACCCGAAGAAGCTCCCTCAGGCCCGCGCCTCGCTCCTCGCGGCCCTGCAGCGCGCCCTGCCCCGCGCACCCGACAACGACCGCCTCGACTGGTCGAAGGTCCGCGACGAGGGATCAGCCCCGGCGCCCGGCTGAGAGCTCCCACCGTGTCCCCGGTCAAGGGCGCTCTCGACGGGGGCCGCGGGAATGCACTAACGTCCCCGATGCCGCGACGGCAGAGATTCTTCTGAGCGTCCGTTCAACCATCACGAAGAGGCCCCATCGATGATCGCCCTGGGTCGACTCCAGCGCCCGCTGCTCTCCGTCTGTGCGTTCTCCGCCATGCTCGTCGCGGCCTCCCCCGAGGCGCAGGCCATCCCCCTGCTCAACGGCTTCGGCGGACCAACGGGCTACGGCACCGCCGACCACTGCGTCCACCCCAACGACGACGGCTCCTACGCCGGTCCCGGCGGGAGCGGCGCCGCGGTGGCCATCGACCTGCGGCCCGCCTTCCCGACCGGCCTGCGCTTCTTCGGCCGGACCTTCAACAGCTTCTACCTCAACACCAACGGCAACATCACCTTCAACGCCGCGCTCTTCACGTACACCCCGCAGCCCTTCCCGGTGGCCGATCAGCCCATGATCGCGCCCTGGTGGGGCGACGTGGACACCCGCGGCGGAGGCCAGCCGAGCAACAACTCGATCTGCTTCCACATCGAGCCCAACCGCATCGTCGTGACCTGGCACAACGTCGGGTACTTCAGCTCGCACAACAACCGCCTCAACGACTTCCAGATGGTGCTCTCGACCTCGGGCACCTGCACCCGGGGCGGCGACTTCGACGTGGAGTTTCGCTACAACCGCTGCGAGTGGACCACCGGCGACGCCTCCGGCGGCACCAACGGCCTCGGCGGCACGCCCGCCCAGGTGGGCTTCGACGCGGGCAACCGCATGAACTTCGTCGCCCTCCCGATGTCGCGCACCGCGGCGATCCTCAACGTGTGCCGCAGCTCCAACGTCGACGGCGGTGCGCCCGGGCTCTACCGCTTCCAGATCCGCGGCGGCATCGTCGGCGGCGGCTGCACCGGCGCGGGCATGCCCTGCACCGTCCCCGGCCAGATGGGCGCCTGCGGCATGGGCGTGACCATCTGCGCCGGCATGGGCACCACCTGCCAGCAGGTCAACCGCCCCCGCGCCCGCGCCTGCAACGGCTTCGACAACGACTGCGACGGGATGATCGACGAGGGCAACGACCTCTGCCCGACCAACCAGGTGTGCGACCGCGGCCAGTGCGTCGAGCGCTGCCAGCCCGAGCTCGGCTGCCTCACCGGCCGCTCCTGCTCCGACCGCGGCACCTGCGTCGAGACCTCGTGCCTCAACGTGACCTGCCCCGCGGGGCAGCGCTGCGCGGACGGGCGCTGCCTTGGCGTGTGCGACGGCGTGACCTGCCCGTGGGCGCAGAGCTGCCGCGCGGGACGATGCGTCAACCCCTGCGCCGACCTGGTCTGCGACGGCCGCGACGTCTGCGACGACGACCCCCGCTCCACCACCTTCGGCCAGTGCGTCGCGGGCTGCCAGTGCCGCCCCTGCGCCGCGGGCCAGACCTGCCAGCCCGACGGGCACTGCACCGTCGACGCGTGCACCGGCGTCACCTGCCCCACCGGCGCTCACTGCGAGGCCGGCACCTGCCGCGACTCCTGCGAGGTCGGCCCCGACACCCGGCTCTGCCCCGCGGGCGAGGTGTGCCGACTCGGAGAGTGCGTGAGCGGCGCCCCCGCCCCCATCGACGCAGGCGTCGCGCCCCCGGTCGACGCGGGACGCCCCACGGACACCGGCCGCCCCGCGACCGACACGGGCCGCCCCGCGGACGCCGGGCGCGACGCCGGACGCCTCGCCGACGGCTCGACCCGCGTCGACGCCGGCCCCCTCCGTTGGACCCAGGGGTCGACCGGATGCACCTGCCGCGCTGGCGTCGCCGAGCATCAGCCGGGCTGGTACTTCGGCGCCCTGTGCCTCGGCACCGCCCTCGCGGCGCGCCGCCGACGCCGCTCTCGCCGCTGAGCCGCTCCCCCGCTCCTCCCTCGCAGAACCCTCTCACCCCTTAAGACCTCCTGATCGCGGTCTTGCGCGGCGGCTTGTGTCCCTCGACGGGAGCCGCGACGCTGGGCTATGGTCGCGCCAATCTCGTCGGGCGCCGTGGCTCACATCACGGACACCGACGTCGTCTTCCCTTGCGCGCAGCTCCCGGGGATTCCTGTTGGGGCTCAGTGCTTTCTACGACGCAGAAGTGAGGCATCGTTCATGACCGCCCCGGGCAACCTCCGAACCCTTCTCAATGCGTGCGCCGCGATGGCCGTGACCACCTTCGTCGCGACCTCCGCGGAAGCGATCCCGCTGCTCAACGGGTTCGGCGGCCCGACCGGCTTCGGCACGGTCGACCACTGCGTTCACCCCAACGACGACGGCTCCTACGTGGGCGCCGACGGCACCGGCGGGGCCGAGGCCATCGACCTGCGGCCCGCCTTCCCGATGGGCCTCACCTTCTTCGGCCGCACCTACCAGAACTTCTACCTCAACAACAACGGCAACATCACCTTCCGCGGCGGCCTCGGCACCTTCACGCCGCAGCCCTTCCCGGTGGCCGACCAGCCGATGATCGCGCCCTGGTGGGCCGACGTCGACACGCGCGGCGGAGGCCAGCCGAGCAACAACTCCATCTGCTTCCACGTCGAGCCCAACCGCATCGTCGTCACGTGGCACGACGTCGGGTACTTCAGCTCGCACAACGACCACCTCAACGACTTCCAGATGGTGCTCTCCACCTCCGGCACCTGCACCCGCATCGGCGACTTCGACGTGGAGTTTCGCTACAACCGCTGCGAGTGGATCACCGGTGACGCCTCCGGCGGCATGAACGGCTTCGGCGGCACGCCCGCCCAGGTGGGCTTCGACGCGGGCAACCGCATGAACTACGTCGCCCTCCCGATGTCGCGCACCATGGCGATCCAGGAGGTGTGCCGCACCTCCAACGTCCCCGGCGGCTCGCCCGGGCTCTACCGCTTCCAGATCCGCGGCGGCGACATCGCGCGCGGCTGCGTCGGCGCGGGCCTCCCCTGCACCGTCACCGGGCAGATGGGCGCCTGCGCCCAGGGC
>JADJAE010000065.1 GCA_016704445.1 Deltaproteobacteria bacterium | reverse complement strand
GCCGAGGCCTGCAACGGCCTCGATGACAACTGCAACGGCTCGATCGACGAGGGCAACCCGGGCGGCGGCGCGTCGTGCTCGACCGGCAACGTCTGCATCGCGGGCGCGATGACCTGCGTCGGGGGCTCGTTGTCGTGTCAGGTCAGCGGATACAACAACGGCACGGCCTGCACCCCGGCGGGCAGCCCGGGCGACGGTGACATACATCCGCGGCACCTCGCCGCTCCCCTGGATCGACGCGTGCACCAACGGCGCGCGCACGAACTACTCCCTCGGAGATGACGGCGCGACGGGCTCCGTGGGTATCGGGTTCGGCTTCAACTACTACGGCACGACGTACACGACCGTCGGGATCAACTCCAACGGATGGCTGTCGTTCCCGAGCGCGTCTTCGGGGCTCTGGTCTAACTACGCGCTGCCCTACAGCGGCATCTCCAACGGTATCTTCGCGTTCTGGGACGACCTCTATCCCTACTCAGGTACCGTGTGCACCGTCACGGTCGGCTCTGCACCCAACCGACGGTTCATCACACAGTGGAACAACTACTCGTTCCTCGGGGATCCGAGCAGCGCGCTGACCTTCCAGATCTCTCTCACGGAGAGCACCAACACGATCGACGTGCTCTACCACTCGATGTACAGCTCGACCTCAGGTCGAGCCTCGGGCGGCAGCGCCACCATTGGCATTCAAAACGGCACGGGCCCAACCGTCGACCATGTCTCGACCAACACGCCCATGTCCGTAGGCCCGAGTGGTTCGCTACGCTGGAGCCCGACCACCTCAGGCACTCCCACGGGCGTCTGCGCCTCGGGCACCTGCGTGGGAAGCGGCGTACTTCGCTTCACCCTCGGGTGGGCGCATCCCTCGGACTTCGACCTCCATGTGGTCACGCCCTGCGGCTCCCACATCTACTTTGGCAGCCTCACGCCGGGTGGTAGCTGCGGCGGTACACAGGACCACGACGACACAGTGGGCATCGGTCCCGAGAACACCTTCTGGACCTCGGCGGCCACCACGGGCAGCTATACCGTTTGTGTGGTCCCGTGGTCGCAACGGTACGGCGGGTACAACGCCTTCTCAGTGGGCGCCTACGTCAGCAACACCTTGACCGGCGGCTACCGCAACGGTTCGTACTACTATTCCGATTCAACGACCGATTGTAGCCGGTACAGCGCCTATTATGTCGGCACCTTCTACTACAACGGAACAAGCTCTTCGTACTGGTATTGGTGAGAAAGCATACGAAGCACGAAGGATGTCATTCCGAGAGAACACGTTGAAGCACCGCTCGATCCTCGCCTCCCTTCTATGGGTCGCCTGGCTCGCCCACTGCTCTGGGCGCGACGTGCCCGCTGTGTTCAACAGCGACGGGGCGGTCAGCGATCAGCCGACGATGAACGACGGCGTCGCGACGCGAGATACCGGAACTGACGTGGTCATCACTGACCGCTCTCCGATGGACACCCCACCGACGGATGCCCCCGCGCCGACGGATGTCATGCCTCGGACGGACACCGGGGAGCCCCCCGACACCCTGCCCGGAATGGACGTAACGCCGCTGGTCGACACGGGTGTCCCCGATGCTCCGGTCGGAATGGATGTGTCCCTAGTAACGGATGTTCATTTGGTAGACGCGGGCCCTTTGCCCGATGTCGCACTTGCAGACGTGGGCTGTGCGACGGGCACAATCCGCTGTGGCACTGCATGCGTCAGCGCCTCTACGGATGTCACCAACTGCGGCACCTGTGGGCACGCTTGCGTCTCGGGCCAGACGTGTGCCGGCGGCGCCTGTATCGGGTGCGCGACGGGCACGAGCAATTGCGGTGCGACGTGCGCCAACCTTGGCACCGATACCCTCAACTGTGGAACGTGCGGCCGCGCCTGCGCCACTGGGCAGACCTGTTCGAGCGGTGTGTGTGGGGGTTGTGCGACGGGCACAACCGCGTGTGGCGCGACGTGCGTGAACCTCTCCAATAACAGCGCCAACTGCGGGACGTGCGGGCACGCCTGCGCCCCAGGCCAGACCTGCGCGGGTAACATCTGTGTGGGGTGCGGCACGGGTACAAGCCCCTGCGGTACGGCGTGCGCCAATCTCAACACCGACACGGCCAACTGCGGGATGTGCGGTCGCGCGTGCGCAGCCGGCCAGGCCTGCTCGGGCGGCGCCTGCGTGGGGTGCGGCACGGGCACAAGTAGTTGCGGCGCAGCGTGCGTAAACCTCGCGAGCAACGCCGCTCACTGCGGGACGTGCGGACACGCCTGCGCCACCGGGCAGGCGTGTTCCAGCGGAGTCTGCGTGGGGTGCGCGACGGGCACGATGGCTTGCGGCGCGGGGTGCACCAACCTCAGCACCGATAACCTCAATTGCGGCGCGTGTGGCCGTGCCTGCGCCGCGGGGCAGACCTGCTCGGCAGGCATCTGCATGGGGTGTCTACCCGGCACGAACCAGTGTGGGTCGTTGTGCGTCAACCTTTCGAGCAACCCCGCAAACTGTGGGATGTGTGGCCACGTCTGCTCGACGGGACAGGTGTGCTCGATCGGCGTCTGCTCTGCAGGAATCACCTGCCCGACGGGAACCACCGCGTGCGGGACTGTCTGCTCCAGCCTCTCGATCGACATCAACAACTGCGGCGCATGCGGTCACGCATGCGCGTCGGGTCAGTCGTGCTCGGGCGGCGTATGCAGCGATAGCACCTGCCCAACGGGCACGACCGCGTGCGGGCCCGTCTGCACCAACCTTTCGATCGATCGCTCCAACTGCGGCGCATGCGGGCGGGCGTGCGCCGTCGGACAGTCGTGCAGCAGCGGTACATGCACCGGCGGGGGCACGACGTGCACGCTCCCTGCGGTTCCATGCGGGGCGGGCTGCAGTGATACGCAGAACGACCCCAACAATTGCGGCGGTTGCGGCACGGTCTGCGCGAGCGGGCAGCTCTGCGTCGCCGGGCACTGCATGAGCATGAGTTGCGGGACGGGTCTGACCTTGTGCCGCGACATCTGCGCCAACCTCCAGATCAACACCAGCAACTGCGGCTCGTGCGGCCACGCCTGCGCCGTCGGTCAGACCTGCATGAGTGGCACCTGCTCCGGCAGCTCGTGTCCGGGAACTTCCCTTCCCTGCGGTGCGTTGTGCGTCAACCCAGCGATCGACCCTTCCAACTGCGGAATGTGCGGTCGCGTCTGCGCCACTGGCCAGACCTGTGTGGAGGGCACCTGTATGACGGGCAGCGCGTGCGGCGTGTTCGGAACCCTTTGCAGCGGGGTATGCACCAACGTTCGAAGCGATGCGGCCAACTGCGGCAGCTGCGGGATTCGCTGCGCTACCGGGCAAATTTGTTCGATCGGCGTGTGCGGCGCGTGTGCGGGAACCCTCTGCGGAACCCTCTGCACCGACCTGGCAATCGACGACGCCAACTGCGGCTCGTGTGGGCACGTCTGTACGCGTCCGATGGTCTGCCGCAGCCGTGTCTGTGTCTCTCCTGAGGAGCAGGATTGAGTTTGCGCCAGAAAAGCTTGGCGAAGAAGAACGTGATGGGCATCTGACCAAGGACATCATCGAAACCTTCGCTAGGAGTCCCGCGGGGGGTAGAAACCCGTCCGGTAGACGGCTTGAGCAGGGTTACGGGACAACCCACAGGGTTTCATCCAGCGAGCAGCCCACTCCCCGAGGTGCACCACTTATCTCCCTGTGCCGATGCAGGGGGACAAGATCACCGGATGGGTCACGTGTACCGACGAGGTACATCCGCGCGAAAATGCTTGTGTGAAAGTAGTGCGAAGATGACGGTGAGGTGCCAGATCGAGGGTGTTGGGGCACTCGAAGAGGGTCGGACGCGCCGTCCGGGACGTCCGAGGCACCCGAGAGCACTATCAAGCCAGTGTGAAAGCCCTGCTGTTAGAGTGTGAACCCTAGTTTTCTCGCTTCACACCATCACACTACAGTGGTTGTCCGGCGGCGCTCCTCGTGCCGCCAAAAACCCCGTTTCGATTCCACTCTTGATCTCCCCTGACGGTCTCATTAGGGCAGTCCTGCCATCGACGCCCAATGACGCGCAGCACCCGTTGCTGCGCAATGCGTCATAATTTGGAAGCGATGGCCTTGTGGCGTCCGATCATGCAGTGCGTCACGTACGGACACTGCGGGTGCTCGAAACCGAAACGCTCCTTTCGGTTTCGCCCCGCGGTCGTCCTGAGGTAGGGTCACGCCTGTGGAGGCCCCCCCGAAGCGTGGCGGACGACCCCCGGGGAGCCGATCGAAGGTCCGACCGGCCGGCCCCCCTTCCCCCGCCGGTCGGGTCCTGACCCGGGTGGTGGGCTACGTCCGCGTCAGCACCGAGCGTCAGGCCGACGAGGGCGTCTCCCTCGACGCCCAGCGCGCGAAGCTCCGCGCCCACTGCGCCGCCCTCGACCTCGAGCTCGTCGCCATTGAGGCCGACGAGGGGGTGAGCGCGAAGACCCTCGACCGGCCGGCCCTGCAGCGCGCCCTCACGATGCTCCGCGAGCACCGGGCCGACGCGCTCCTCGTGCCGAAGCTCGACCGGCTCACCCGCCGCGTCGTGGACCTCGGCCACCTCATCGAGACCTACTTCGCCGAGGGGCGCTGGGCGCTGGTGTCCGTCGCCGACCAGATCGACACCCGAACCGCCGCCGGCCGCATGACCTTGTTCATCTTGATGACGGTCGCGCAGTGGGAGCGGGAGGCCATCGGCGAGCGGACGGCCGATGCCCTGGCCCACCTGAAGGCGGAGGGCGTGCCCCTCGGCCGACCGGCCCTGGGGTGGCGACACACGCCGGCGACCGACCCGGTGACGGGGCGTCGCGTGCTCGGCGTGGTGGAAGAGGAACTTGCGACCGTGGCGCGCATCCGGGCGCTCCGCGCGGAGGGGCAGTCGTACGCGGCCATCGCCCGCCAGCTCGCCGCCGACGGGCGCCCTTCGCAACGTGGAGGCCGGTGGCTGCCCAACACGGTGCGGCGGGTGTGGCTGCGAAACGCGCAGGCGTGGCGAGAGGCCGGCGGGGACTCGGTTGGTCTCCCACCGGGGCCTTCCGCGTAGGATGGCAGGACGGCAAGGCGGTAGGACATCAAGACGGCAATCCTTCTTGACGGAAGGACGCCCTCTCTCCGTCCAGGCGCCTTGCGATCGCACGCTCGCTGGCCCCGTGTGGTTCAGCCCACTTCCCAGACCCCGGTCGCGGGGTTCCACACCCCCACGACACCCGCGAGCACCGGATCAAGGAACGCACTCGCCGCCACGGTGACCGCTTGGAGCGTGGGCCACGCCAGCCCATCGGCCTGCGCCATCTTGCCGTAGGGCACCGCCCACGATCCGGGCGGCGCGGGCACCTGAAGGGGCAGCTCGTGCGTCCGACGCACGGAGAACACCAGCTCCAGCGCGGCCTGCACGCGGTGGGCTTCCAGGGGCCCGAGCGAGGCCAGGAGGGCGATGTCGGGAAGATCCTTCACGCGAGAGTTCGTCCGCTCCTGGGGCATCGAGTAGGCGTGGAACTTCTCGGCGAGGTGGGTCTCGCGGTGGGTCACGCGGAGCACCGGCGGCGGGAAGCCCAGCGACTCCAGGTAGGCCCGCCCGAGCAGCAGGTCCGGCTCGCCGGACTGGAGGTAGCCGAACACCACGTCGAGGCCGAAGGGGTCGCCGTAGGGCCGCTCGTTGAGGAACGCATTGACGGTGAAGCGCACCCCGCCGTAGAGGACGCCGGGACCGCGAATCGTGGGGTGACGGCGGTGTTCCCGCAGCTCGAACGCGAGGCGGTGGTGCGCGCCAGCGCGGTGCGCGTCTCCAGGACGACGCCGCCCTTCACCAGCACCCGGGGGCCGAAGACCTGGTGCAGGCGCACCAGGAGGCGGTCGAACACGAGCAGTTGGCGGACGTGCTTGACGTTGATGCCGTTCGCCGTCTTTGGCGGCGCCCATTTCGTGGCTCTTCGCCACTTTTGCTGATGCGGGGGCCTCACTGCCGTACGGCCGACGTCGGTCGAGCACCTGCGAGTCGTCGTCGGGCTCCCGCAAGGGCGGCGGGCCCGCG
The DNA here is from genome assembly GCA_016704445.1 of Deltaproteobacteria bacterium. GTDB lineage: Bacteria > Myxococcota_A > Polyangia > Polyangiales > SCUS01. The sequence goes on along the minus strand of JADJAE010000065.1, from coordinate 46,954 downwards.
GTGCTGCCCCCGCATCAGCAAAAGTGGCGAAGAGCCCATGGCGTGACCCATTCCAGGTCATCAGGCCCGCGGCGCATAGGCGCTCAGATATCGGGACGTCATGATGGCAAGGCGTCATGACGCCCAGACGTCTTGCCGTAAACCCGTCATGACCAAGCCGGCCGGAAGGCGAATCCGGCAGCCGTCCGATCTGTCAGACCGGCCCCCCCTCCCCAGGGCCGAGGGAAGCGAAGCGAAACCGACGGCCCTGTAGAGTACCTCTACAGAAGAGGGTTTGACGCCGAAAAGTCCAACAGTTAAGGCAAGTTATCGGCACGACATCACCGGGGTCTGCCGGAATTTGGCCGATCTGGCACCGGGGTCTGCCGGAACCTGGCCGAATCTCTCACCGGGGTCTGCCGGAATCTGGCCGGTCGCTCTTCCACCGGGGTCTGCCGGAATCTGGCCGGTCGCTCTTCCACCGGGGTCTGCCGGAATCTGGCCGGTCGCTCTTCCACCGGGGTCTGCCGGAATCTGGCCGGTCGCTCTTCCACCCCTCTGGCCGCTACTGCTACCGGCCGCTCAGCCGGGCGATGGCTTCTTCGATCGCCCGCCCGAGCTCCGCGTCGGGGTCCCCCTCGGCTCGGATCACGCTCCGCGTCCCGACCCCAAGGGCCCGGGCCGTCTGGACCTGGGTCCACCCCTTGGACCTGCGCCACGCGCGCAACTCGCTGCCCGTGAGGATCGAGGGGGCCGGGGGGGGCTCGACGGGCGGGAGATGGTGGATCAGCCGGTCGCGCACCCACTGGGGCGGGAAGAGGTGACAGCGGCCCGCGAGCGTCCGCTCGCCGCCCTGCTCCCAACGCACCTCGCCCAGGCCCTCGACGCGCTGGAGTTCAATCAGGTCGCGCTCGAGGGACGTCCAGGCGCGGCCCGGCTTGTTGGGGTCGAACTTGATGCCCGCGGTCTCGAGGAGGCCCTGGCCCGTGAGCGTGACGCACTCGCGGCCCTTCGCGAGGTCCCAGCGCCAGCGGATCGGGAGGATCAGCCCCAGGGCGAGGGCGTAGGGGTGGCGCACATGGTCGATGCGCGCGAGGTCCGCCGGGGCGGGCGCCCACAGCGACCCCAGGGTGCCGTCGCGGTCCCGGACCCCCTCGTAGAGCGCGGGGTGGATGGCCAGCACGAGCCCCTCCAGCGCCCACTCCGAGTCGTGGATCGCCTCGGCCCGCTGGGTGATGCTGAGCACCGGGCCGCGCATCCGCAGCTCCCCGCTGCGGTGGTAGATCGCCAGCTCGAGCCGCGTGAGGGCCTCGACCTCGTCGGCGACGACCTTGCGCACGGCGTCGTCGCGGCGCGCGCGGTCGGAGTACCCGAGCGCGTCCATGTGGGCCTCGAGCTTCCAGCGCACGAACCCCGTCCGGCCCTCCGTGGTGAGCAGCCGGTGCAGCGCCGCCCAGTGCCGGAGCCCCTGCCACCCGCGCCACGCCCTCACGGCGTGGATGATCCGCTCGGGGAGGTCCCGCACGTCCAGCTGCAGGCGCACCTGCTGGGTGGGGGCGAGGATCTCGGCCCACCCGTCCACGACGGGCGTCTTGTGAGGCTGCCTGTCCTTCGGCAGGTCGCGCCAGCCGTTGAGAAGCGCGTGGTGCGCTGGGCCCGCGTCGAGCGCCATGAAGGGCCGCTCGCGGTCGCGCTGGGCGGCGCGGACCGCGCGGAAGGCGTGGGCCGAGAGCGCCGACAACGCCAGGACGCGGGCCAGCTCCCAGACCCTCGCGAGGAAGTCCTGCTCGCCCGCGACCGCCTGTTCGGCGGCCATGACCAGCGATGCCGCTCCCCACGTCCAGTCGAAGGCCGCGCCGCCCCGGATGGTCTCCCGGAGGCGCTCAGCTTCCTGCTGGTCGGGGGCGCCGCCTAGCCATTCCTCGACGTCCGTCGGCGCCACGTCGCCCGGCCAGCGCAGCACGATGCCCCGCTCACCCCCCGCAGGCGTATGCCACCCCTCGATGGTTGCCCGCCGGTGCAGCTCCGCTACCACCCGCGCCGTCCACTCCTGGGTGACGTCCCCGTCCGCAGCGGGACGGACTCCGGGGGAGGGGGCCGGTCTGTTTGGGGTACTGGTCCCCCGGTCGGCAGGCCGGTTCGCGCCGTTGGCCTGGAGCGCGAGGACGGTGCTGAACACCTCGCCGCGCGCCTCCAGATCGCTGCGCAGATCGGCGAGGCCGTCCGGGCCGCTCGCGTTGGCCAGGAGACGGTCGATCACCGGGCCGAGGTCCTTCTCGGGCACGAGCGGTCGGAGTGCGTTCCGCAGCACCTGGGCGTCAGCCCGTAGCAGGAGGAGGGGGAGCATCACCTCGCGACCTCCACGGCCGCGGAGCCCGGCCAGGCCTCGCACGCGCGCCGCCACGGGGTGCCCGGTCGGCTGCGATAGCAACCGGGCGGCGGTCGGAGCGGGGGGCCGGGGAGAGTCATGGACGGGCGCTCTTCTCAGGCCCGGAGACGGGCGCGCAGCAGGGCCTTCAGGTCGGCCTCGGACTTTGCCTCGCTCAGGTCGAGGCCCTCGCTCTCGAGCGCATCGACGAGCGCCCGCAGGATCTCGGCCCGACGGATGGCGGCGCCCGTCTTGGCCCGGATGTCGTTCGCCAGGCGGTCGAGGAACACGATCTGCCGGTTGAAGAGGACTACCGTGACCTTGGTCCACTCCTCGTGGGTGGCGGGCCGCCCCAGGGTCGGCGGGGTCGCCTTCACGACGGACGGCGTCGGCGGGGCCAGTTCCGCAACTGGCGCCACTACCGGCTCGCGCTCGGCGGGCGTCGGCTCTGCTGCGGTGGCTGCAAAAATGCTCGTCTTGCCCAGCCTGCTCGGCTTACTCATGACTTCCTCACTTCCATCTTGACGGCATTCCGCCCTTACTTCTTGCCGTCTCGACGGCATTTTTGCAAGACCTCGGCGGCGAGTCGGCGGTAGGCGTCGGCCCCGCTCGACGATGGGTCGTGGCCGAAGATCGTCCGCCCGAAGCTCGGGGCCTCCGAGAGGCGGACGTTGATCGGGATCTCCGTCTTGAAGACGCGGTCGCCGTAGTGCCCACGGATCAGGTCGATGACCTCCCCGGTGACCTTCGGGCGGCGATCCACCTGCGTCAGGACGAGGCCGAGCAGGGTGGCCTGTGCGCCGGCTCTTCCCCACTTTTGCTGATGCGGTAGCGGCACCGCGGAGCCGCTGATCTCGCGGAGCTCGGCCACGCCGCGACGATGACCGGTCCGGGTCGATGGCCATCGCGCCAGGTGCTAGCTAGGTCCGCACCATCGCGGCCGGGTGAGCCCCGTGCTCTCGCGTCCTCGACCCTGTTGCCGCACGGCGGCTACGCCGAGCAGAGCAGTCGCTGCCGGAGGAGATGAAGGCTCGCGCGGCCGTACATCTGACGTTTGAGGAGCTTCACCTTGGTGACCTGCCCTTCGGTCTGGCCGTTGCTCCACGGCGACGTCAGGGATGCTCGCACCGCCTCGAAGTCTCGTCGCAAGCCGATCGCGAAGTCGCGAAACGACGCCATCGCGCTCGCCTCGGCGTCCTCCAGCCAGGGGACCAGTTGCGCGGGGTCGCGCGTTTCGAACAGGTTCACGAACGAGCGCGTCAGCCGCTGGCCTTCGCGGGCCGCAGGGCACGTCTCGACAAGGCGGGCGACGAACCTTCGCTGCGACGGCTCCAGCTCCGTCTCGGGCAGCGTCAGCCACCACCGCACCTGCTGGGACGACGGCCGCAGCGGCAGTGAACGCGCTGGCGGAGCGAGGTCCGTCGCTGCGCGAGAAGTCTTGCGCCAGTCACTCACGTACTCCCGCACGGCCCGCTTGGAGCCGTGGAATCCGAGCGCCGTCAGCTCTTCCCAGAGCACCCGCGCGTTGGTGCAGCCCTCGGCCCACCGCGTTCGGAGATGCCCGTCCCACCGCGCCAACGAAGGGCTTGCACTCCGACGTCCCGCCCGCTCGGGGAAACTGCTCCGCCCGCAGGTACTTGCGCACCGTGATGCGCGAGAGGCCCAGGCGCTTCGTCACTTCCCGGATCGAGAGCCCCGTGGCGCGGAGGGCATGGACCTGCTCGAAGGCCACCTCGCGCGCCGTCCGTGGTCCTTCCGCGGCGACCTCTGCCGACGACGTGTCGATCGATGACAGCACGGGGGGAGTTGGACTCGCGAGAGGCACCGTTGTCCGGTCCGCGGCGTCTCCCTCGACCGGGGCTACACCCATCGCGAGATCCGTCGCCGTCACCTCCGCAGACTCCCCATCGTCGGGCGACACCGCGTAGTCGATCGCCCGGCGGTGCTGGTGGAGCACGCGCTCGAGCACCTCGCCGACGTTCTTGAGGAGGTGCCACCGATCCGCGACCTGCAGCGCATCGGGCGCGCCGTCGCGGGCGCCCAGCGCGTACGCACCCGCTCGGTCGCGGGAGATGATCTCGACGCCGGGGTGGGCCTGGAGCCAGGTCGAGAGCGTCTCCGAGGTCCGATCGTCGAGCAGATCGACCGGGACCCGTCGCTTCGAGATCCACGAGGATCGTTCCGTAGGTCTGGCCGCGCCGTCGGGCCCAGTCGTCCACACCGAGGACTCGCGGCGTCGGAGCCGCCGGCACGACCGCCCGATGGACCAACCGCAGCAGCGTCGTCGGGCTGGCCGAGAGTCCGAGCGCGGGCAACAGGCGCGCGCCCACCTCGCCGCCGGTGAGCATCCCGATGCGGGTGAGCGCCGTCGTGAGACGTGTCGTGCGCCGGGCGTACGGGGCCGCGAAGGGCGCGAGGCGCTCGGTGAAGATCCGGCGAGCACAGCCGTGCGTCGCGCAGCGGAAGCGGCGGACTTCCACGCGCACCCACACCGGCGTGCCCTGCGCCGAGAGATCCGCCAGCGTGCGCCGGTAGCGACTCTGCACCCGTGCGGTCATCTGGTGACACGCAGGGCACCGCGCTTCGCGTCCCACGGTACGCGCCTCGACAACGACGGCGCCATCATCGGCGACAACGACGCACGTCGGCCGCAGCGCCGGTTCAGGCGCGACGAGGAACGGTACGAGGGTCAGCGGCTGGGCGTTGGTCATCGTCGGAGTGGCCGCCGCGACAAAGTCCGAGCGGCAGGAGCTCCATCAATGATCATCCCAACGCCGCGAGGAAAGCCCTGGCGTCGCGAACGCCCCCTGTCACCGTCGCGCTACCTCGGCTCGAGGACCGTCGTGGCGTCGCCGAGCCCCGCGGGAGCGGCGGATCTGCGGTGCCGCTACCGCATCAGCAAAAGTGGGGAAGAGCCGTCGGTGCTCTCTCGGTTCACAGCACCCGCACGCCTTCGCCCTAGCAAAGGGCTGTCGTGGCGGCCCTTTCGCACCTTGATGGACGGGTTATGCGTCGATCTCCGAGGGCGCGAAAGGAGTTCCGGACTCCCGTGGGGGCACGCCCGGGTTCCGTCGGGGTTCCTGGGGTTTGGTGGGGGCCCGGGAAGCTCGAGGTCGCGTCGGGTCGCGGATCAGCGCGGGTGTTCAGGCACTCGCTGCGCGCTGGGCTCGCGACCCTCGCCACCCTGGCCGGGCGCCGCGACCGCCCGACCACGCTCCAGGGGAGCTGTGAGTTCTGCCGTCCGCGCGTGCGGACAGCTCTCCCGCACACGCGATCGTCGCGCACGCCCTGGCGCCATCACCCGATGCTCCCGGGCACTCGCTGAACCCGCGACGCCGAACCCGCCGAACCCACTCCTAGCCCAAGGGTCCGGTGAGTTTGGCGAACCTGTACCCATCGATCCCTAACCCCCGGCGACGGAGGAGGGTTAGGCGAGCGGGCGCGGGACGTAAGGGTGAGCTCTGTCACGCGCGATGAGCGCCCCGTCCTCCCGGGACACGGACGCTCTATGTCCCCACCATCCGCCGAAACCCGCCGCGCTCCCGCAGCCCCTGGAACTGCGCGCTCAGCGCCTGCGCGAGCGCGGGGTGGTCGAGCACCAAGCCCACCTCGATGTTCCGCTCCTGCGCGGCCTCGGTGAAGTTCGCCGACGTCACGAACGACCACCGCTCGTCGACCACGACGCACTTCGCGTGCAGCGACGTGCCCGCCGCCCGATCGAGCGTCGCCGGGTCGTACCAGATCGTCGGCAGGCGCACGTCGTCGGGCCAGTGCTCCGCGCGGAAGCGCGTCACCCAGGCGTCGACCTCGCGCGCCTCGTCGGGCGTTCCGTGCCGCGCCGACTTCAGGTCGACGTAGCAGTCCACCCGCAACGCCGGCACCTCGCGCATCCGCCGGGCGAGCGCCGCGAGGCTGCGCCGACCGTCGTAGACCACGAAGGTCGCCAGCATCACGTGGCGCTCGGCGCGCGCGCAAACCTCCGCGAGCACCGCCCGCGTGTCCCGCAGCGGCTGCGGCCCGTCCCGGTGCCCGCTCCAGACCAGTTGCGCGCTGCGCGCGAGGCGATCGGACGCCGCCCGCCGCTCCCCCGCGAGGCGGCGCAGGCACCACGCGACCGCCCGCGGGTCGTGCGTGGGCGAGGTCGCCAGGAAGGCGCGCACCGGCGCGGGTTCGCCGAGCCCGAGCGCCTGCAGCGCGGCCGCGGACCCCCCGCCCACCGAGAGCCGACCCTCCTCGAGCGCCTGCGCCACAAGGTCGAGGTCGGCCGGGTTCGCCGTCGAGGCCCAGTCGTCCACGGCTCACCCCTCGTCGAAGAACGCGGCGTCCTCGTTCTCGACCGTCGGCACCACCAGCGCGCGGTCGAGGTACGTGTTCATCCGTTCGCAGCTCGGCTCGGAGATGAGCAGGCAGCCGTGGCACGACGCGCCCTCGAGGTAGCGGTCGTCGTGGGCGTCGTCGGGCGAGTGCCCGGCGCACACGGGGTCGTTGGCGCACAGGCGCGCGAGGTCGAGCGCGAGGTCGAGGAAGCGCCCGAAGTCCCGGCCGGCCTGGACCAGCCCGCCGAGCGATCCGCCGGCACCCGGCGCCGCGGTGTAGAGCAGCACGCCGGAGCCCGCCGCCCCGGCGTAGACGCGCTCGCGGATCGCGCTCGCGGGATAGCCGCACTCCAGCGACATGGCCGTGACGAGCAGGTGCGCGAGCGAGTGCATCAGCACGTACCGCGGGCGCGCGAACTCGTCGCGGGCGTCGGCCCGGTCGGGGCGCTGCTTCTTCCACCGGTTGAACCCGCGCAGGAACTGCTTGCCCCGCGCCGCGGCGCGGCCGCGCTCCCACTCGACCAGCGCCTCTTCCTTCAGGGAGAAGAAGACCCCTTCGCCGTGGTTCTCGATCGCCGGGAGCCAGGTGAGCGGGTCGTCGACGCGCGCCGTCCCGACGCCGAGGTCGAGCTCGCCGTCGACGTCGGTCATCTTCGGCTCGAAGCGCGTGAAGCCCGCGAGCGCGCGCACCTCCGTCATCCGATGCACCAGCACCACCCGGTCCACCTTCGCCATCGGCGAGCCCGCGCGCGCCGCGGGGAGCCTCGCCGAGCGCGCGTAGAACAGCCCCGTCGGGTCGTCCTTCGCGAGCTCCGGCGGGCAGTCGAGGAGCACCTCGACCTCGGCGTCCTTGAGCTTCTTCGTGACCGCGGGCGCGCCGCTCCGTCGGCGCTCGATCTCCGCGAACACTTCGGCGTCGTCGAAGCCCTGTAGCCCCTCGGCGACGTCCTCCTGCTCGTCGCGGTAGAGCGTCACGCTCCCGACCCTCTTCGCGCCCTTGAGCTTGTCCCAGAGGCGGCCGACCGCGTCGCGCAGGCGGGCCGACTGCTCCGGCACGTGGATCACGCTGGCCACCTGCGGGAAGTACGCGTGGCTCGCCGAGCGCAAGAGCAGCTTCATCGGCTCGCCCGAGCAGCCCTCGTTGGGGACGTCGCCGAGCCACGGGCGCTTGCCGTCGCAGAAGCCCACCGGGGCCTTGTTGGTCTCCGACGGGCGCTCCGCCGCGACGGACATGCGCAGGCTCTGGCCGCAGTCGCAGCTCACCCGCACGTCCGTGAGGTCGCCCGAGCTGCCCGCCTCGTCGATCCAATAGATCGGGCGTGCCTTGGTGCACGTCGCGGTGCCGTGGACGAGCCTCTTCCAGTCGAGGTCGTCGAGGTGCCCGAAGCGGCACGCGCGCACGAAGCGGATCGGCTGCACGGGCTTCGGCTTCGCCTTGCCCTTCCCCTCGCAGCGGTGGCCGCCGGCGTCGAGGTCGCCCGCGTGCAGCAGCCGGCGCGGGCGCCCGCCGTCCCGCCGGGCCTCGCGCCCGAAGTCCTCCCAGCACCGCTCGTTCTGGCAGGTGAACCACTCGGGGAACTGGAACGCCTTGATCCACCGACGATTGAGGTCCTCGCGGTCTTGCGAGGCGGCGGGCGGGGCGTGGAGGCGCACGCTGCCGAATCCCTCCTGGCGCGCGAGCATCGACACGAGCCGCTCCTCGTGGACGACCTCCCCCTTCGCCCACCAGGAGAGGCCCGCCACGACCACCGCGTGGTCGACCAGGTCGACCAGCGCGCCCGGCCCGAACGTCCCCACCAGCTGACTCTGCCGGATCGCCCCGTCGGCCCGTCGGCCGAACGGGACGCCCGCCTTCCAGCGCTCGTTGCGGCTCACTTCCCCTCCTCCTCGTCGGCGACCACGGCCGCGGCGCCCTTGCGCGTCATCACCATGAGGTCGGTCGACGCCTCCACGTCGCGCATCGACCTCGACGCGACGAACTTCCGCTCGTACCGGTTCGCCTCCGCGAGGTCCTCGTCGAGCGGCATGTGCAGCAGCGGCCGGGCGCTGCGGCCCGTGTCTTCGTACTTCTGGTACGCGATGCCCTTCGAGCCCGGGTCGTCGTCGATCACGTGCGCCCACGCGTCGAAGAGGGTCGCCACCCGCGCGCGGAGCCCCTGCGAGAGCTCGTCGAGCGACTCGTCCGCGGGCGCGCCCGTGCGGTGGGCCTCCGCGCGGCGCACGAGCGTGTCGGCCACGTACTCCGTGACCCGCGCCTTCACCGAGGCGAGCGAGCCCGCCCCCTCCGGGGACGTGAGCTCGGGCTCCGAGAGGCGGGCGAGCGCGACGGCCACCGCGGGCAGTCCGCGGTCGATCGCGCGCGGCGAGAACGGCGTCACGCTGGTCGCCTCGACGGCGCGATAGAACGACTGGTGAAAGGCCTCGAAGTGCTCGAGGTGCGAGCGGTCGCGCGGGCGGTGCGCGTTGAGCAGCGTCACGACGAGGCCCGGCCGATCGGCCGACCGCCCGACGCGGCTGGACGCCTGGATGTACTCCGCGGCGGTCTTCGGCTGCCCGCACACCACCATCAGCCCGAGGCGCTCGATGTCGAGGCCCACGGAGATCATGTTGCTCGCGAGCGCCACGTCGACCGGCGGGCGCTGCTTGCGGCCCTTCGCCGCCTTCGCCCCCGCGGCGGCCCTCGCGTCGAAGGGCACCTCCAGCCGCTCCTTGGCGATCTTGATCCTCTCGGTGGTCTCGCGGCTGGTGAGCTCGACGCAGTCGTACGCGATGGTGCGCGCGGCGAGCTCCTCGTCGCCCGATCGACCGGCGAGGCGCCGCCGGCGGTCGGCGCGACCCACTTTCTGGCGCACCTCGTCCTCGACGATGCGCCGCGCGCCGCCGAGCTCGCGCAGGCTGTTGAAGTAGCCCACGAGGGTCATGTACGGGTCGCTCGACGCGGCGTCCTCCGCGTGCGCCTGCTGCGCGGCGCCGAGCAGCGCGACGTACGAGCGCAGGAGCAGCACCTTCATGCTGCGACCGGGCGCAGCGACGCCGACGTAGGTGCGCGGGTGCCCCAGCTTCGTCTGCTTGAGCGGCAGGGTCTCGGCGAAGAACGACGTCGCGCGGTTGGGCCCTGGCGGCGGAAACACCCGCACGCTGCTGCGCGCGAAGAGGGCGCGCACCTGGGCCTGCGCGTTGCGCACCGTGGCGGTCGACGCGACGATCTTGGGCCGCACGACCTTCCCCGCGACCGTGCGCGCGGAGAGCGCGTCGATGGCCGTCTCGTAGAGGCCCACCATCGTCCCGAGCGGGCCGCTGATGAGGTGCAACTCGTCCTGGATGATCAGGTCGGGTGGCAGCAGCGGGGTCGCCAGCGGGGTCGCGCCGTCGGTCGAGTCCGCCGGGCCGGAGAAGCCGTCGGGGAGGCGGTGGGTGACGTTGCGCCCGAGCAGCAGGCCCGCGCGGCCGACCCACGGCAGCGCCGCGAACTTGTCGACCGTCGCGATGAGGAAGCACGGCAGCTCGCGGTAGATCTCCTCGTCGACGGTGACGATCGGCAGCCCCTCGGGCCACTCGCGCGACCACCGGAAGGCACAGGCGGGGGCATGGCAGCGTACGCGCATCTGCCGCGGCGCGTAGTTGTCGGGCGCGAGGAAGAAGGTGTCCTGCCCGAAGGGCTCGCGGCACCAGGGGCACTTGTCGAGCGGCAGCGGGCTCGGGCTCCCGTTGGGGTCGCGGTTGTAGGCGATCACGCGCTCGCGGGCGGTGCTCTCGTCGTGGTCCTTGTCGGTGCCGAAGCGGAGCGGGCTCACGGCCTTGCCGACCCACAGCCCGATCGAGAAGCGCTGCGGACCAAGTCGCTCTACGTCCTCGCGGCGCTGGAGTTCGAGCGCGCACACAAGGGTCGCCGCGCGACCGAGCTGGTCGAGCGTGAGCAGCCGCAGCGTGTAGCGCATGAGCACGGCCACGCCGGCCGAGCCGAGGCCGGGGTTGCGCAGGCGGCGCAGCACCAGGGCGAAGGCCGCGAGGCCGAGGTACGCCTCGGTCTTGCCGCCGCCGGTGGGGAAGAAGATGAGGTCGACCACGTCGCGCTCGGCGTGGGTGGGCACTGCCAGCGAGGCGACGTTCATCAGCACGAACGCGAGCTGAAACGGACGCCACGTCGGCGCCTTGCCGTCGCCCCCCTCGTCCTTCGAGCGGTAGCGCTCCGGGCTGCGCTGGCGGGCCGCGTCGGCCATCGCGCGGTTCGCGCGGCGGAAGGCCTCGAACACCGCCGGGTCGTCGGTGAGCCCGAGGCCCGCCTCGATGCGGTCGCAGGCGCGCGCGGCCTCGTCGAGGAGGAAGCCCGAGAGGTCGACCCGCGCGGGGGTGTCGAGGGGCGTCTGCCGCTGCTGCGCGATCCACTCGCGGTAGTGGTGCACCATCGGCGCGACCTCCGCGCGGAGCGTCGCGGGCGCGTCCATCGCGGCGAGCGCGTCCATGCCCAGCTCGCAGCCGCGCACCTCCGAGGGGATCACGCGCTCGACCTGCGCCGACGGGGTCCACGTGGTGCGCACGGTGTCGCAGAACACGTGGCCCTTGGCCCCGGTGACGGTCGCGTGCGTCGAGACGCCGTGGCCCACGGCGTACTCGAAGGCGTCGCGGTACTGGAGGTCGCCCATGCGCTCGTCGGGCTCGTCGTCGAGGTGCGCGCCGCGGACGTTGGGGCGCTGCACGAAGCCCTCGCTGCTGTGCACCTCGAGCTCGGCCTGGAAGATCACGGCGCGGTCCTGATCGGGCCCCGCGCCGATCGGCGGGCGCTGGTTCACCAGGAACACCGTCACCACGCAGGTCCCGGCGGGCACTTGCGCGCGCTCGTCCTCGCGCAGCGGGCGCATCACGCCGCGCACGACCAGGCCGCCGGAGCCCGGGAGCACCGCGCCCTTGCGCATCGCCGCTGAATCGAGCGCGAGCGCCACCTGCGCCTCGTGGGGCTCGCGCGTCCAGCGCAAGAGCGGCAGGCCGCCCCGCTCGACGGGCGCGGCCTCGGCGTCGGCCGCCTTCGGGGCGACGGCCTCGGGCGCGTAGGTGGCCCAGCGCGCCGTGACGTGCAGCCGCTTCGCCTCGGCCCGCACCAGCACCGTCACGCCGAGCGACGACGGAAACACCGGCCGCCGCGCCGGGCCCTCGTCGGCGTCGCCCTCCTCGTCGCTGCTCGCCGCGGAGGTGATGACCTCGTCGGCGCTCGGGTCTTCGAAGAGCTCGGTGACGGCGCCGGAGGGGACGAGAAAGCCGGTGAGGTACCAGTGCGTCGGCGGCACCTCGAGCACCTCCTCGGCGAGCCGCAGGTCGCGCGGATCGAGGGGGTCAGGGCCCACCAGGTCGAGGCGGAGCGCGTGGATCAGCCGGTCGCGAACGGGCGCAGCGTGCATGGCGGGGCGCACGGTACCGCAGGCCATCTGCCGGCGAAGATGCCAACCTTCTGACGCCGCCGACGCGCGCCCGGCGCGCGTCGTGGCCGCTACGGGGGCACCGGGAGCTGACGCACTCGTACCCGGACGGAGTCACCGTGCCGCTCGGCCACGACGACGAAGGGGACCTCGACCTCCACCGCGCCGCGGTCGACCGACGCGAGCGCCTCGAGGACGAACTGCGGGGAGATATGACCCGGGCGCACGTAGACGATCCCCACGATCCGCTCGCCGGCGTGAACCGCCAACGCGCCGAAGTCGGCGTCGTGGGTGAGCACCACGCGACCGTCCGCCACCGCGTGACGGAGGACCACGCGGTCGGCGGCGCCGACGAGGCCCAGCTCCACGACGGTTACGACGTCCCGGCCCTGCGCCCGTAGGGCGGCGACGACCTCAGGGTGCATGTTCTCGTCGGCCAGGAGCGGCAGGGCCAGAGGCTTCACGCGGAGATCTTCAGATCCCACACCGCCTGCTCGCGCACCGCCAGCGACGCGAAGACGAGCGCCGCCTGGAAGCCCTCGACCGTCACCTGGGGGTGGGCACGCAGGACCTCGTCGCGCGTGGCGCCGCTCGCGACCAGTTCGAGCAGATGCTCGACGCTGATCCGAGTCCCGCGAATCCGCGGCTTCCCGCCGAGGGTTTCAGGGTCGGAGACGATCCAGTCGCTCATGGGCGCAGTGTGCCGCGAGGACGTTGGGGCGCGCAATCGACCGCTCCGAGCCACCGCACGACCAGGGTCCAAGAGGCATCAGCCCACCTGGTGGAGCGAGCACCCGTAGCGAGGCGTCCGTCCGCCCAGAACCCGGCAGTGTCGGCGGCGACACACCCTCGGAATCGCGGTAGGTTCAGTGCGCGTGGCGCGGGATTTCAAGCACCGGAGAAGCACATGACGGTTTCCTGGAGCGATGATCAACGAGGCCGCGTGGAGGGCGCCTTCACAAAGCACCCGCTGGGCGACCATCGCTGTGCAGACGCCGCGCGAGAGGTCGTGGTGGTCGCGCGGGAGGTCGACGTCGCGAGCCGGGGACGCCGCATCGGACCAAGGCTCCCTGGCGCACGATATGTGCTGCCCAGGGAGTTCGCCCCGAACCCCTTCTGGACCCATCACGTCACCGTGGCCGTCGCCGAGCACTGCGTCGATGGCCTTACCCGGTCGCCGGGCGAGCCCGCGGCGACGTATCTGACCCGGCACTTCCTCCGCCCCGAACTCCACGTCATCGAGGATGTCGACCTCGACCGGGAAGACCTGTGACGCCCCTCCGGCAACAGATCGAGGCGCGCATCGACGCCGTGCTCGACGGCATGCTCCTCGCCCCGCAGATGTACGGCCCGCCTGACGGCGTCGAGCTTCAGGCGTTGCTGCTGCTGGAGCTACGTGCGTTCATCGCGAGGCCCGAGGCAGAGACCAGGCACCCCCGGCGCGTCTTCGAGGCGTGGCTACGGCACCTCCGCGAGGGGCACCTCCGTGAGGGGCACCCTGGCGCAAGCAACACCCTGCTGGCTGCGGCCCTGCTGCGACTGCATTCCGCGGATGTCGAGCGGCAGTATGGCGAGCTCGCCACCGCCCTCGCGGACTTTCGCCGCGAGCTCATCGGGGAGCTCACACCTGACAACCCCTTCGCAACCTACGACCTTGCCCTCGCCGTGCGGATGAAGAAGGGCAAGGCGCTGCCGCCCGCGGCAAAGGTGGGAGCACTCTACGGCCTCGTCGGCCAGGTCATGCGCTCCGTCGTGCGTCCCAACGGTGGCGGCCGTGGGAAGCTCTCGCGTGACCACGAGGACGCCATCGCAGTGCGGCCGGCGGGCGGCTTCGAGATCGTGCCTGAGAACGGCGTCGGCGCGCAGATCGTCATGCCGTTCGCGTGGCCTACCGGCGCACAGGGACAACTGATCGCCGGTGAGTCGGCGGAGGACACCGTGCGCCGGACCTTCGCACGCTTCGTCGACGTCGCCGCGTGGGCTTCGGATGGCGTGGAGCCCGTCGAGAGCCTGATCCAGGTGGTCTCGGAGGAGGCGACCAGGACCCGCATGGTGCTCGATGCGATGCGCCTCGTACCGTCGATCACTGGGGACATCGAGGCCATGGAGCTCGGAGGGCGAGCGATCCAGCGCGAGCTCCCGGTGAAGCTCCGGGCGCAGGCGCAAGGCCGCCTGCTCGGTGTGCTGCAACACCAACAGACACCGATCGCGTTCAGCGCGACCGGGACACTGCGGATGGTCGACCTCGACGAGGGCCGGGTGCGCCTGCGCATGGTTGACGGCGACAAGAAGTCCTCGATCGAGGTCTGGCTCGGCAGCGGGAGCGCGTTCGACGGGCTCAGCGCCATGCTCGGACGCGACGTGGCCATCGAGGGGACCCGCTTCGCCGGGGAACGGCGCGCGCCCTTCGTGGTCGCAACCCGCGTGAACCTGATCGACAGCGCCGAGGACGCCGAGGACGCCGAGAACTGACAACGTCGGACGCCGCAGGAGGGGAGCCTCTCGACGCCTCGCGCTACACGACGAGCGGAATGGAGTGCGACTCCGGTCGGTACTCCTCGCTCGGCCCCACGAAAACGATGAGCTCCGGCACCACCTCGTAGGGCTCGCCGACGAAGGCCCGCGCACCCAGCGCCTTCGCCGCGTGCCCGACCGACGCCAGGAACAGCAGTTGGTGTCGCGCGTAACCCTCGTGCTGGCCGGTCGCGGCCTTGTGGATCTTCGTCTCCACGAAGTGGCAGCGATGATTCTTCCGGTCGATCGCGCACAGGTCGACGTGCGCGTGAGCGAGCGATCGCTCCTCCATGACCTCCGGGTTGAGCCCGAAGATCCGCTCGGCTCCTCGAAGAACGCGCCCGCGAAGACCTTGCTCAGGACCGTCCGCGTGTTCGTGAACTTGATCCCGCTCCGACGAGCCCCCGACGGCGTACGCTCGGTCAACTCCGACGCGCACACCAGGTAGTTCTCGAAGAACACGTCACCCGGTGAGATCCCCTGTCTCTCGATGAGGTCCTTCGCGTAGCGGACCTCCGGGAAGTTCTGCCCCGGCATGGCCCGATTGCGAAACGTGTCGTGACCTCGCCCCAGGTCGCCGGTCACACGCTGGATCTCGTCGATGGTCTCCTTCTCCCCGGCGCACCATCGCTGCCGCTCGTCGGCATCGTAGTGGAAGGTGCGCTCCCTCAGGTCGGTCGTCACTTGTGGCATGGAGTTCCTCTCGATGGCGGCGGCGCGCGGATCCCTTCACCCCACCCCCGGCAGCGTCGGCGGCGCGCCCGCCCCTGCCTTCCTCTTCCCCGTCGCCTTCGCCTCCACGGCCGCCGTCGCCTCGCCCTCCTCCTCGTCGCCCGCCTCGGCCCCCTCGTCGTCGTCGTCCGCGCGCCGTCGCGCCGTCGCGCCACCCACCGCGGCCCGCTGCCGGTTCTCTTCGAGCAGCCGCGCGAGCACCTCGTCGCGCGTGTCGTCGTCCCAGGTGTACCGAACCCGCTCGTCGAGCTGCACCCGGTAGTCGTACTCGGGCCGCAGGTCCGTCCAGCCGTAGGCACCACGAGCGTGCGGTCGAGGTACGAGTTCATCCGCTCGCAGCTCGGCTCCGAGATGAGCAGGCACCCGTGGCACGAGGCGCCCTCCAGGTAGCGGTCGTCGTGCGCGTCGTCGGGCGAGTGCCCCGCGCATACCGGATCGTTCGAACACAGCCGCGCGAGGTCGAGGGCGATGTCGAGGAAGCGCTCGAAGTCGCGGCCCACCTGCACGAGGCCCCCCAGCGATCCGCTCGCGCCCGGGGCGGCGGTGTAGAGCAGCACCCCCGAACCCGCGGCCCCGGCGTACACGCGCTCGCGGATCGCGCTCGCGGGGTACCCGCACTCCAGCGACACCGCCGTGATCAGCAGGTGCGCGAGCGAGTGCATCAACACGTACCGCGGCCGAGCGAACTCATCGCGCGCGTCGGCCCGGTCCGAGCGTTGCTGCTTCCAGCGGTTGAACCCCGTGAGGAACTGCCGTCCGCGGGTCGCCGCGCGGTTGCTCTCCCACTGCTGAAGTTCCGACTCCTTGAGGGAGAAGAACACGCCCTCCCCATGGTTCTCGATCGCCGGGAGCCACGTGAGGGGATGGTCGATGCGCGCGGTGCCGACGCCGAGGTCGAGCTCGCCATCGACGTCGGTCATCTTCGGCTCGAAGCGCGTGAAGCCCGCAAGCGCGCGCACCTCCGTGAGCCGGTGGACCAGCACCACCTTGTCGACCTTCGCCATCGGGGAGTGGGCACGCGTCGTTCGCGGCTTCGCCGTGCGCGCGTAGAAGCTCCCCGAGGGGTCGTCCTTGGCGAGCTCGGGCGGGCAGTCGAGCAGCACCTCGACCTCGGCGTCCTTCAACTTCTTGCCCGCCACTAGGGCGCCGCCGCGACGACGCTCGATCTCCGCGAACACCTCGGCGTCGGGGAAGCCCTTGAGCTTCTCCCAGAGCCGCCCCACGGCGTCGCGCAGCCGCGCCGACTTCTCGGGCACGTGGATCACGCTCACCACCTGCGGGAAGTACGCGTGGCTGGCCGAGCGCAGGAGCAGCTTCATCGGCTCGGCCGGGCAGGCCTCCCTGGCGACGTCACCGAGCCACGGGCGCTTGCCGTCGCACCACCCGAGCGGGTGGTTGTCGTACGACCGCTCGGCGGCCACGGACATGCGCAGGCTCTTGCCGCAGTCGCAGCTCACCCGCACGTCGGCGAGGTCGCCCGAGGTGCCTGCCTCGTCGATCCAGTACATCGGACGGGCCTTGCCGCACTTCTCGCCCTTGCCGTGAACGAGCTCCTTCCAGTCGAGGTCATCGATGTGGCCGAAGCGGCACGCGCGCACGAAGCGGATCGGCTGCACGGGGCTCGGTCGCGTCTTGCCCTTGCCCGCGCAACGGTGGCCGCCCGAGTCGAGGTCGCTCGCGTGGAGCAGTCGTCGTGGTCGCAGGCCTTCGCGACGCGGCTCGCGCCCGTAGTCGACCCAGCAGTTCTCGTTCTGGCAGGTGAACCACTCGGGGAACTCGAAGGCCTTGATCCATCGGCGATTTGGGTCCTCGCGGTCTTGCGAGGCCGCGGGGGGCGCGTGGAGCTTCACCTCTCCGAAGCCCTCCTGGCGCGCGAGCATCGACACGAGGCGCTCCTCGTAGACAGGAGTCCCCTTGGCCCACTACGAGAGCCCCGCCACCACCACGGCGTGATCGACCAGGTCGACCAGCGCGCCGGGGCCAAACGTCCCCACGAGCTGGCTCTGTCGAATCTCCCCGTCGGCCCTTCGACCGAAGGGAACCCCCGCCTTCCAACGCTCGCTGCGGCTCATGGCCCCTCCTCCTCCTCGGTGGCCACCACGACCCCAGCGCCCTTGCGGGTCATCACCATCACGGCGCGTCTCGACCTTTCACCCCGCTGCCGCGCGCCCTCACCCCCGCGGGGGTGAGGGGACCGATCGTCACGAAAGGACCGACAGACCGTGCGCTCTCGCCGCCTCGGCGAGCCGTTGGTCGAAGGTCGCCAGATCGGCGCCCGCGTCGCTCGCCATCGCGAGGTGCAGCGCGTCGAGCGTGCGAATCATTGCTGGGGATCGTGTCGCCAGCAGACGCACCGCCGTCGCGTGAGAGCGCGTCATCGAGATCCGGTCGAAGTACCCGTCCGCCAGATGAGACTCGAACAGCGCCCATATCTTGTCCGCCGCGATGCCATCGAGCGCGCCCATCCGAACCTTGCGGACGATGGTGGCGTGAAACTCGGCGACGGCGAGGTCGCTCACGATCAGCGCGGGCGCGGCCCGGACGATCGCCTCCGCCTTCGCGCTCCCAGCCTCCGGGGCGTAGTAGGGAACCAGGACGGAGGTATCGAGGTAGATCACGAACGCTCGATTTCGCGCGCTTCCAGCACCGCGTTTCCCGGCGGGGGCGTCGCGCCGAGGTTGGCGCGGAAGTCGGCCAGGCTGGGAAGGCGCCGCGTCGGGGAGACCTCTGCCGCCTCATCGATGATCACGACCACCCGATGACGACCGACCGGTACCGGCTTGGGTGCCCGGACGGTGAGCGTTCCTTCTGCGTCGATGGTGGCAACGGCTTCGATGGTCAGCACGGTTCACGGACCTTTCACGAGAGCGCCGAATCTACGTTGGGATGGCGTTGAGTCGTACCACGCCGACCAACCGTTGCGCCTCACCCCCCGCTCACGCCACCCCCGGCAAACCCGGTCCCCCCGCGTCGTCGCCCTTCTTCTTCCGTCCCCGCTTCGTCGGCGTCGCAGCCACCGCCGTCGCGCCCTCGTCCGCCGCAGCCTGCACCGCCGCCGCGGCCTCGCTCGCCCCCGCGCGCTGGCGGTTCTCCTCCAGCAAACGCGCCAGCACCTCGTCGCGCGTGTCGTCGTCCCACGTGTAGCGCACCCGCTCGTCGAGCTGCGCGCGGAAGTCGTACGTCGGCCGCAGGTCGTCCCAGCCGTACGCGTCGAGCACCGCGCGGTCCATCGCCGCGTGCAGCGCGCGCAGCGTCGCGATCTCGGGCGCCCGCTCGTTGGCGTCGTGGAAGCGGTTGTACGTCGCCGTCAGCCCCTCGGGGCGCTTCGTGCCGATCGTGCGCTTCATCACCGCCGCCCGGTGCGCGTCGTAGCGCCGTCCGATGTCCTCCAGCGTCGCGCTCTCCTCCCACCCCCGCGGGAAGGGGAAGGTCTCGAAGCAGTCTGACGGCGTGTAGCGAAGGTCGTCCTTCATCGACGAGCCGAAGAAGCGCGCCCACACCTCGTGCACACGCGACTGCATCACCGCGAAAAAGGCGTCGCGGTCGTTGGCAAACGACAAGTTGATCGAAGACCCATCCGACGGCAGCCACGCGAACGAGCGATGTTGCTCACGATTGAGTTCGCCAGGACGCGTGACTTGCCTGGATCGCCCGGTAAAGCTCCGCGCTTACTCTCCGAACTGCCACCACCAGCGCCGTTCGAGGATCTGCGGTTCCTTCAAGTCGCGCGGCTTGACCTTCGCCTCGACGATCGCCATCAGGTCAGGCCACGACGCGCCTCCGCCTCCTGTCAATTCCCAAAGTTGATGACGTGTCGATGGGGACCTGGTCGGGATCTTCGTTGAGCTCCTCGCCGCCGAGGTAGGGGAAGATGCGCTCCTGATTGCGCGGGTCTTTCCGCGATCAGCGCTGCATCTCTGCGAGGCTGTTGCGCCATCGCTTCTTCTCTCGGTCGTCGAAGAGGAAGCCCTGGCCGTAGATCTTAGAGCCAATGAATGACTTTGTTCGCCATCCAGAACAGGCTGGGGTCGTGTGCCCTCCGCGATGGAAGAGGAACGCCGTGATCAGCGAAACCTGCTCTCGTCTAGATGCCGGAGCCCTTCCCACGCCTCGGATGATGTGGACGACGCTCACCACGACCGCCGCGAGGCCCGGCCAATCGTAGCGCCGGGGCGCCTCGTAGATCATGCCGCCGTGCGTGCAGATCCAGCGGAGCCAGCATGTCGGGTGTCTCCCTGGGAGATGGTGTTGGTGGCGATGAAACCGAAGGCCCCGCCGCGTCGCAGCAGGTTGAAGGCGCGGCGGAAGAAGTGAGCCGCGACGAGGTCGGCGGTTTGCCGGTCTCGTCGAAGGTGGTCGTGAGCCATTGCAGATACGACGCCCCGTTGTGCGTGGAGATCATCGTCCCTCCGAGGAACGGCGGATTCCCCACGAACGCATCGAACCCCCGCCGCTCCCCCTCGAACACCTCGGGAAACTCCAGCTCCCAATGAAACGGAACCACCCCCCGCGCGCCGAGCACCCGCCGCACCTCGCTGCGTAGCCCCGCGCCGTCGTCGGTCTTCGCCAGCCAGCGCCCGATGGCGACGTGTTGCCCGGCGATCCACTTCGCCCGGTCTTTGTCGCTCTTCTGCGAGAAGAACCCCGCCACCACCAGGTCGCCCACGGTGCGCGCCTCGACCAGCGCCTCCTGCGCCTCGCGCCACAGCGACCGCTGCCCGTCGTTGTCCGGCGGGTCTCCGTCGCCCGCCGCGTGGATCTCCCGGCGCAGCCCGCGCACCCGCACCAGGGTGTCGTTCACGACCTTGCGCACGAGGTCGAGCTGCGCGCCTTTCCCGGTGGCGAGCGACACACTCGCGATCTGCTCCAGGGAGAGGCCCACGAGCGAGTCGCCGTGGCGCAGGCAGTGGTCGACGAAGGTGAAGGCGTGGTCGCGCGCGAAGGTCTCCAGCCACAGCGACAGCCGCGCGAGCTCGACGGCCAGCGGGTTGCGATCGACGCCGTAGAGGCACCGCTGGGCCACGCGGCGCCGCGCATGCAGGTGCGGGTCCTCATCGGGCGGAATGGCGGGCATCGCGTCGTGGTGCTGCCACGCCGCTTCGAGGCGCGAGGCGAGCTGGCGACACGCCTCGACGAGGAAGGCCCCGGAGCCCATGGCGGGGTCGCACACCCGCAGCGCGAGGATGGCCTCGGGCGTGGGGTGCTCGCCGAGGGCCGCGAGCACGGGAGCGAGGGTGCGCTCGACGATGGGCTGCGTGAGCGAGCGCGGGGTGTAGTGCGAGCCCGAGCGGCGGCGCTCCTCACCGGGCTGGAGGAACATCCACCCCCGCTCGATGGCAGTGGTGCGCTCGAAGGACCGCTGCTGGGTGAGCGCGGCGGCGACCTCGGCCTCGGTGGTGGCCTTCGTGATGGCCTTCGCGGTGCCGTCGGAGAGCTTGAGCCCGAGGTCGTCGGTGAGGTGCTTGAGGAAGTCCTTGCGCGCGAGGTCGGCGAAGCGCTGGAGGTCGACGACCAGGTCGAGGATGCCCGAGCGGTCGGCGCGCGCGACCCGAACGCGCAGCGCGCGGCCCTCGGCGAGCTCGAGGGTGTAGCCCATGATCCCTTCGTAGACGGAGCCGATCTGCTCGACAGCGAGGTCGCTGTACTTGAGCCGCTCGCCCTTGAGCACGAGGAGCTTGTCGAGCACGCGGCGCACCGACCCATCCGAGATCTTCGGCAGCTCCAGGGGCCCGGGGGCGCGCGGCCCTGGTGCCCGTCCTTCGAGGAAGGGAAAGCGGTCGGGGTCGAAGAACTCCCCGCGCCGCGGCGGGATCACGAACCCCTCGGGCAGGGCCTTCGCGTCGAGGCCGTCGTGGAGCAGTCGGAAGAGCGCGACGACCTGCGCCCAGGCGCCGTAGCGGGCGTCGAGGCGGTCGCCGAGCCGATCGTAGTCGGCCTGGAGGCGGGCGTGCAGGTCGGTGAGGGCGTAGCTCTCGCGGTAGCGCCGCGCGTCGAGCGGGAGCAGCCGGCGCTCCTCGGCGAAGAGCACGAACACCATGCGCATGAGGGCCGTGACGAGGCCGCGGTAGATGACCTGGCGGTCGTCGTCGCCGCCGCGCCACGGGGCGAGAAGCCTGCCGTCGGTCACCCGGTCGGCGCGCTGGAGCCCGTCGAGGAGTTCTTGCAGGGCGTCGAGCACCTGGCCCTGGAGCCGGTTGCTGACGGAGTTCTGGAACTCGCGGCTCTTGGCGAGGAGCTTGGGGAGCCGCTGGTCGTCGGCGAGCGTGAGGAGCCGCCGCGCGTTGAGGCACATGTGCAGCGCGGCGAGCATCGGCCGCCCGGCGACGGCGAGCAGGTCGGAGACCTTCCACGTGGCGTGGGCGGTGGCCTCGCCCTTCGGCGCGTAGAGGATGCGCACCGCGCGGTGGTTGGTGAGCACGCCGACGGGGCACTCGCGGGCGCGCAGGAGGCGCTCGAAGCGCTGGTGCGCCGAGGCGGTCCACGCGGGGTCCTCGGAGGCGGCATCGAGGGAGACGTCGGGCGCGACGACCATCCCGAGGAGGACGTTCCCGGGCTCGTCGAGGTCGCGGAGGGCGAAGTCGGCCTCGACGCGCACGCCGCCGTCGAGGGACAGCGCGAGGTCGGGCGGGAGCGCGTCCCCGTGGAGGAGCGCCGCGTCGGGCCAGCCAAACACCTCGCGCAAGGCCCCTACGGGGTCGCGCAGGGCGCCGTCGGCCACGTGCTCGGCGAGGGCGGCCTGGACCTCAACGACGGGCTCTGTCGGGGCCGCCCCGGCCTCGGCGAGCACGCTGGGCGCGAGGAACAGCCCGGTGGGCTGCACCATGCCGAGCCACTCTTGATGGGTGCGAACGCGGGGGTCGAGGGTCATCGGGTGGCCTGATCGGGGTCCGAGGGACGGGCGCGGGCGCTCACGACGTCGCCGGCCAGAGGTAGACGATGCCCACGATTTCGACGTGGTACTGCCGGTCCTCGTAGAGCGCGCGGATGCGCTCGGGCTCGGTGGCGAGCTCCTCGTCGATCTGCGGGAGCCGGCGCTTCAAGAACTCCCGGTCGTCCTTCCACTGCTGCTTCTGGGCCTCGTTGAGGTCTGGGCCTTCGAGGCCGAGCGAGAGCTGCGTCCCCGCGAGGGCCGTGCGGATGCTCTCCTGCTGCGCCAGGAGCACCGCGCGCATGGCGTCGCCCTCGGCCCGGCCGCGCGCTTGGAGCTTCATGCGGGCGATCTCGGTGCGCCCCAGCGCCCGGCGCCGGAGGTGGGTCTCGAGCGCGCGCTGATCGGCCGCGGCGCTGCGTAGCAGGCGGGCGACGATCTCGTCGTCGAGGGCGGGCACCTCCGGGTCATCGAGCACGCGGAAGAAGGCCTCGAGCGCCTTGTCGTTGGCCTCCTCGGTCACGAAGGGCTCCAGGCGCGTCGGGTCGTCCCCCTCGGACCAGTACGCCGCGAGGCCGAGGATCTCCTCGTGCAGCCGCGCGGCGCCGTGCCCGAAGACGGCGAGGCGCCCGAGCACGAGCACCCGCTTGCGCGCGCTCGACCGGTCGACCACGACGGTGACCCGCGCGAGGCCCTCCTCGGTGAAGGCCTGCGACCGGAACGGGCTCACCGCCCGCTGCGCCAGCGGGTGCTGGAGGTGCAGCTGCACCGCGTCGGACACGAGGGTGTCGACGGGTTCGAGGCGCACCGGACGCGGCGCAAAGCGCGCCCGCCACTCCCCTTCGGACATCTTCGGCGGGCGCGGCGGACGGAGCGCGTCCATCGCGCGCAGCCAGGTCGGGTCGTTGGCGTTGCGCTCATCCATGCGCGGCACGTCGTACGAGCGCGCAGGGGAGGTGCGCGGGCGGAGCCCATCCCCGCCGCAGAGCCGCAGCCCCTCGGAGACGACCTGGCGCAGCCGCTGAGGGTGGCAGTCGAGGTGATCGCGGGCCTTGTCGTAGAGCTTCTCGAGGACCGCGAGGCTTTGCGTGAGGTCCTTCTCGCGGGCGTCATCGAGCTCGCGCCGGATGGCGGCGCGGGTGGCGTCCGGGGCCTCGTCGGCGGCGTCGATCTCCGCGATGCGCTGGGCGAGCTCACGGCGCGAGAGCCCCTTGCTCAGCACCGCGAGGATGCGGTCGGACACGACGGGCGCGAAGCTCCCGAGCTCCGAGGAGATGGCGTGGCTCTTGGTGGCGAGGCGCGCGAGCACGGCGTCCTCGGGGAGGTTGCGGTAGCGGAAGTAGTGGCAGCGCACCTCGCGCTCGGGCTGGAGCATGCGGTCGATGCGCCCGTTGCGCTGCTCGATGCGCGCGGGGTTCCACGGCAGGTCGAAGTGGAAGAGGTCGGCGCAGGCGGCCTGGAGGTTGATGCCCTCGCGCGCGGCGTCGGTCGCCACCAGGATGCGCAGCGGGTGCTCGGCAGGCGACGCGTTGAACGCCTGCTTCACGGCCTCGCGGTCATCCTCGTCCTGCGACCCATGGAGGCTCCCGATGCGATCGTCGTCGCGGTCGGTGCCGTCGATGGCCGCGCGCAGCTGGTCGACGAGCCACGCGCGCGTGTCGGCGAACTCCGTGAAGATCAGCACACGCCGCGGCAGCCACGGTGCGCCCTTGGGGTTCGCGTGGCCGCGCGACGCAAGCGTGGGGCACTGGTGCTCGCGGATCCACGCCACCAGGGCGCGCACCCGCGCATCGGGCTCGTCTGCGGCCGCCTCAGAGACGTCGGCCATCTCGCCGAGCAGCGCGCGGATCGCGTCGTCGGTGAAGGGCTCGACGGCCTGCGCCGCGCGCGCGGTTTCGGCGTCGAGGCGGGCGAGCTCCTGTTGCTCGGAGGCCTCGTCGTCGTCGTTGGGCGTCGGTGGGAGTGCCGTCAGGATCTTCTTCGCGGTGCTCTTACGGTGCGCGCGGAGGGTTCGCTGGAAGGCGTACGTCGAGGAGAGAAGCCGCTTGCGGAGGCCCTCGATCGAGATGCGGACGAGAGCGCGGACGCTTTTGTTGGCGCCTTCGGTGCGGGCCGAGAGCGCGTCGTCGTAGGCAGCGAGGAGCGCCGCGAGGCGCAGCTCGGGCGCGGTGTCGGCCGTGTCGTCGAGGGCGACCTCAACGAGTTTGCGATCGGGGAGCGAGGCGCTGGCGTGCTTGCGGACGTCGGCCTTGAGCCGCCGCACCATGACGGGCGCAAGCTGGCCCGGACCGCTGATGTCGATGCCGCGCGTGAAGCGCTGCGGATCGAGGATGTGCATGAGCGACGAGAAGCTGTTGGAGTGCCCGTTGTGGGGCGTGGCCGAGAGAAACAGCCGGTGCTCGAAGCGCTGCGCGAGGTCGCGCACGGCGCGGGTGATCTGGGTGTCGACGGCGTAGCGGCTGGCCGACGCGGGCGCGGCGACGTGGGCCTCGTCGAGGATGAGCATCGAGCCCGAGGCGAAGTCGCCGAGCCATTCGCGCAGGCCCGTGAGGTGCTCCTCGTCGCGGAGGAGCGCGTGCGAGACGACGAAGAACGAGCCGGTCTTCCAGGGGTTGACGCCGAAGCCGCGGGTGCGCCGGCACTCGAGGATGAAGGCGCGGTCGTAGAGGGTGAAGTCGAGGCCGAAGCGCTGGCGCAGCTCGTCGCGCCACTGGAGCACGACGGACGGGGGCGCCGCGATCACGGCGCGGTGGATGCGCTGCCGCAGGAGGAGCTCGTGGAGGATGAGCCCGGCCTCGATGGTCTTGCCGAGGCCCACGTCGTCGGCGATGAAGAGGTTGACGCGCGGGAGGGCCAGGGCCTTGCGCAGCGGCTCGAGCTGGTAGGTCTTGGGGATGATGCCCGCGCGCAGCGGCGCCTGGAACAGCGTCGGGTCGGTGGACGTGACGCAGCCCCACCGCAGCGCGTGGAGGTAGGCGGCGAAGCGCTCGGGTGGATCGGGGCGCCGCGCGGGCTTCGCGGTGCGCTCGTCGTGGAGGACGCGGGCGTCGGGCTCGGCCTCCCACACGACGGCGAGGCGCTCGCCCTGGGCGTCGTCCTCGACGCAGGCGAGGTCGAGGGAGGTCAGGGTATCGAAGGGCTCGCACTGCTCGACGAGCCAGCGACGCTGGCGAACGCGGACGAAGCTGCCGCACTCGGGCAGCCCGCGGGATGAGGCCGACGGAGCAGGCGTGGAAGCGTTGGTCCCCATCATCGCGGCGCAGCATCCGGCACGGCAGCAAGTGGCGGCAAGCGGGATCACGCACCCGGCGCGACTCACACCCTGGCGCTGGGACACTCGGAGGGGCGCCACCGTGCCCCGAAGGCTGACGGGGGTCGAACGTCCACGGCGTCGCTCTGGCGGCGTTCTACGAGGCCCTGCAACGCGCGCGGGCCACCCAGGGCATCGTGTGGTGCTCGACCGTGCGGCCGACGCGAGATGTGGAGCTACCGCGGTATGCGCTCACCCTCCGTTGCGAGGGCGTGGTCCCGGAGCTTCGAGGCGAGGACGAACCGCGGCACGACGTGGCTGCCTCGCACCTTCTTGTCGCAGCGTGGACGATCCCCCCCCCCCGCCCCCCCCCCCCCCCCCCCGCCCCCCCCCCCCCCCCCCCCCCCCCCCCCCCCCCCCCCGGGCCCCCCCCGGCCCCCCCCCCCCCCCCCCGCCCCCCCCCCCCCCCCCCCCGCCCCCCCCCCCCCCCCCGGCCCCCCCCCCCCCCCGCCGCCCCCCCCCCCCCCCCCCCGGCCCGGGCCCCCCCCCCCCCCCCCCCCCCCCCCCCCCGCCGGGGCCCCCCCCCCCCCCCCCCCCGCCCCCCCCCCCCCCCCCCCCCCCCCCCCCCCCCCCCCCCCCCCCCCCCCCCCCCACCCCCCACAGCCCCCCCCCCCCCCCCCCCCCCCCCCCCCCCCCCCCCGCCCGCCCCCCCCCCCCCCCCGCCCCCGCCCCGCGGGCCCGCCCGCCCCCCCCGGCCCCCCCCCCCCCCCCCCGGCCCCCCCGGCCCCCCCGCCCCCCCGGGCCCCCCCCGCGCCCCCCCCGGCCCGGGCCCCCGCCGGCCCCCCCCCTACGGGCCTACCAGGCTGCGGGCCTACCAGGCTGCGGGCCGTCCCGACGTTCGGCTGACCCGCTGGCCTGGCTTCGAGCCGTGGCCGCAGGTCGGGATCCCGGGCGGGCCACGCGATGCCCCCGTCGGGTTGCTCCCCGGGGTACTCGAGCTGCGCGCCACCCTCGGCGAGCTGGGGGGGGCTTCAGGAACGAAGGGCCGACGCGAGGAGCGTCCCCGGTCGCCGGGGTGCCTTTGGGCCTTTGGCGTTCTTACGGCGAGCGAGATGGGTGGCGACGAGATGGCTGCGAAATGGGAGCTAGTTCTGCTCGCCATCCAACCGAGGTGGCGGCCCGAGGTGGCGGCCCGAGATGGCTGGCTGCAAGCCCTTGAAATTGCTAGATTCATGACATGGGTGGCGGCCTCGACAGCCATCCTCGGTCGGGTGGCTGTCGAGGCCGCCACCCATGTTCTCGTCCCGCAACTGGCGCACGGCGTCAGCCGGTCTCCGCGGACCGTTCGGGAGTCCGCCTGTCGGCGCTCACCAGCAAAGGGGGCTCCCGCACTTCGTGTGGAGGAGCGCATCACCACCTGCCGTCCACAGCGGCGCCAACATCAACAGCTCGTTTCCGAGCGCAAGGCTGATCACCGCCGCCTCCGCGTGGCCGACCTCGACACGAAGTGCGGGAGAGCCATTTCTCGCGAGCGTTGACGGCGAGGTAGTTGTCGCTCATCAGCGCCCATCGGTAGGCGTCCGCCGCGGTCAGCGGGGGCGCCATGGCCCGGCGCGGGGCGCTCCCGGGCCTTCACGGCGGGGCGGCCGGCGCGCTGGAAGCTCCGCTGATACTGACCGGACGGCCGTAAGTGCTTGCCGATGAGCGTCAGCGCTCGGCCGTCGTCCGCCCCGACCCGGCCGTGAAAGCCTCTTACGGCTGAGAATCCCTATTCTCGTGAGTAAATCCTGGGGCCGCTTCGCCGGGATTCCCTTGCCAGCAGGGGCTTCGAGCGCCCCGGCCCCACGAGGTCGCCGCGGACGGCACCGCCACGGCGGCGGCCCCGTCAGACGGGCGCGGACAGCGACGGGATGAGGGGAGGAGGGTTGCTGACGGGGGCGGGAGAGGGGGCAGTATTCACTCACGAAAACCGACGGCAGCCGTCTCGCGAGGGGGCTCGACCGCCGCCTGTTGGAGGGGACACCTACGCGCGCCTGGCCGAGCAATCCGAGACCTACCTACCCCCTGCTCGGAGTCGGGGCGGCCCTGCACTTCCTGAGTCGATCGTGTTCTTCGGGGTCAAGGGCCGCGTGATGAGCGTCCTCTGCCCGGCCAGCTCAGACTCCTCGGGCGCGGTGGACGCCGTGCTCGGTCTTCGCCTTCACTGACGATGCGTAGATCCCTGGCGGATCGAGGCATCGTCAGCCCTTCGACGCCGAAGGCTCGAAGGGACGCTCACGCCGTCCGACGGACCCTTGCCAGCTCGGTGCTCCAGGCCATCAGTGACTTGACAACCTAAGTTTTTGGTTTACCAAAACATCAGGTCACTGATAACCTGATGCCTCAACGAACTGAGATACTGATGCGTTGGCAATGGTTCCGTAGCTGGGGCTAAGGCTTGATGGACGCCTCAAAAGGTGGTCTGAGGTTCGATGATGTGGTTCGTCTGGCAGTGAGTGACAGATGATCGTGGACCGCCTGAGCGACTCTCCCATCGGAGCCTCATGAACCTCCTTGTGGTGCGTCGCTTTGACGCCCGTGCCCTTCTCGTTCGTTCCGACACCCCGACGCTCGACGGTGCTCTCCGGCCGCTGGTCGCCGACGACGTGCGGGCGGCCGTGGTCGAGCGGGTGCGCGCTTCAGGCCTCTCCGACACCGAGCCGCACCTTGCCGCGCTGGTGGCAGCGGGCGCCGACCTCGGCGCAGACCCGGTCGCCTGGATGGCCATTGAGGTCAGCGTCGAGGGCAGCGCCGGCCTCCCGCTCTGGCCCCTCGCCGCCGCCCCCGCCGACGTGGTCGCCTGGCTCGGCGAGCGCGCGCCGGACACCGCCGCCGCGGCTACCTGCTGCGACCGGATCCGCGGGCTCTTCGCATCCGGGGGCCGCGACACAGAAGACGACGAGCCGCCCGTCTCCGTCGCGCTTGCCGCCCGGGCGTACCTCGCGTGGCGCGAGATCGAGCGCGACCGCGCGCGGCCCTTCATGGCCCTCGACGCTGGCAACGTCCACCACGCACTGATCGACCGTTGGCGCGATCTGCCGAAGAACCGCCGGCGCCCGTTTACGACGACCCAGCGCGACGGCTGGGCCGAGATTCTCCACCCGAGCAAGCAGCTCGGCCTGCGGCTCAACGTCCAGGAGCTGCCCGAGCGGATCGTCCACGCCATCAAGGCCTGGCGGTCGTGGCAGGGGCTCCGGCACTGGGCCGCCCTGCAGTGCCTCTTCACCGAGGCCGGGCGCACGGGACGCATCCGTTGGTCCCTCGAGGACCACCTCGACGCGCTCGGGTACGCCGACCGCTCCCGTCGCACGCCCGAGTTGCGCGCAACGGTCGCCGCGGAGGTCGAGGCCCTGACCCGCATGGAGGTCGCCGTCTACCACGCGGACGGCACCCTCCGACTGCGCGGCCCGGTGCTCGCTGTGACCCAGCGCGGCGAGGCCCTACGCGGGTCGGAGTGGGCACTCCAAGGGCTCGAGCTCGTCATCCATCCGGCGCTCTACGAGGGGGTTCGCCGCGCCGACGGCTCCATCGGGCGGCTCTGGGCGCCGGCCCCGACCGAGCTCGCGACGATCGACCACGCTCGCTTCCCGTATGCGCTCGCCCTCGGGCTGATCCTGCCCATCCGGTGGCGCTGGGACACTGCCGACGGGTTGGACCACCTGACCCTCACGGGCGAGAGGCTCCTCGACACGGCCGGGATTCCCGTGTCCGCGCACGACCCTGGTCGGGCGTGGGTGGCACTCGACCGCAACCTCGCCGAGCTGCAGCGCGTGGGCGGGCTCGGGCTGGCCCGTTGGAATCCGAACGAAGCGCGGACCCGCGCGGGGCGCTGCCACCTGTACCCACCGCAGTGGGTCCGCGACCGCCTCGTCCACGGAATCGCACCGACAGAGCGACCGGCGGCGCCGTCGCTGCTGACCGGCGGCGAACTGCACGCCTGGCGTCAGGCGCGGGGCTGGACGCAGGCCCAGGCGGCGAAGATGCTGGGCGTGGGGGAGAGAACCATCCGGGGCGCTGAGGCAGCCTCCGACGAACCGCTCGGCCGGGCGATCCTGGCTGGACTTGACCGGCAGGTGACCGGCAGAAATCCGGCAGACCCTGCGGGACTCCCAGCAGGCAGGACCGGACCGGCAGGAATCCGGCAGACGTTGCGGATGGACCGGCAGGAATCCGGCAGACGTTGCGGAACAGCCCCTCACGAAACGCTAGAAATATCGGGAGAAATCAACTTTCCGACGCCTTCTTAGAGGTTCTCTAAGAGAACCTCTTCTGTGTCCGGTCCGTCTGGAGGACGGACCGACACGTCAGGCCCGACCGTCCGAACGCGGTCCGCCCGGGTCGGCACCCGCTTAGCCCGCCATGAATCGCCGCACGGCCTCGTTGATGAGGGCTGACATGTCGGTGTCCTCGTGTAGGGCCCGGATGGCCAGCTTCTTGGCTATGGCCGGATCCAGGTACGCCACGACCCTCCGTGCAGCCTTTCCGCCGGCGCGCTCCACCAGACCCCGGCCCTTCGCGGGAGTCTTCGGTGCTTTGGTGCCCTGATGCTTCGATGCCTTGGTACTTCGAGCTCTTGGCGCATCAGTGCCCGCATTTTCTGAGGCTTCAGGGCCCTCGTTCACGGTCGGTTCGTCCTCCGCGAGAGCCGCAGGTTGGGCCTGCGGTGAAGAGTCCGACGCGAGCAGGTTGGGTGACTTCACGCCCTGATGACTCGATGCCTCAGTGCCTTGGTGGCTGGAAGCCTCAGGCACCTGAGGCGCTGGTGCCTTAAGCTCCTCCTCAGGGACCCCTCCGACGAAAGCTGCAGTGGCTGACGGATCCAGCACGTCGAGGCCCGGCATTTCGGGGGGTCGACGGACGACAACGACGGGAGATTTGCGACCCTTTGATGAAGCCATCAGACCTTGCCTCCTGCGAGGGTGATCAACTCGTCGAACATCGCGCGCACCTCCTCAGCCCCCGGGTCCCGCGGCGCATAGACCCCGATGCCTCGACCCGCGTTCATCGCCTCGATGTACGCCACCCGGTCGGTCAGCTCCGTGCGAAGGACCTGGAACCCGGCCCCTTCGCACACCTCGCGGGCGGTGCGACCGACGAGGGTTCGCGGGCGCTGTTTGGTGATCACCACCGCCGCCCGGAGCTTCGGCTTCACCGCCCGCGCCTGGGCGAGCACGTCCGACGTGGTGGCCAGTGCCCAGGCATCGACCCCGGAGGGACCGCACGGGATGACCGTGACGTTCGCGACGATGATGGCCGCGCGCTGGACGTCACCCGCCCGCGGGGGGGTGTCCACCACGACGAGGTCGAAGCTCTTGGCCCTCGTGGGGAGGGTAGTGTGCATCGATGCATCTCCCACGACGACGGTCGGTACCGGATAGCCGCCTTCCTCGCCCACGGCGGCCCACGTCCTGGCGCTCCCCTGAGGATCCGCGTCTACGAGCAGCACCCGAAGACCCCGCGCGAGGCCCTCCGCCGCGACGTTCACGGCGACGGTGGTCTTCCCGGCGCCTCCCTTCTGGCCAGCCACAGCGACGATCATAGCCAGGGCACCTAGCACCTAAAGCACTCAGCGATCAAGCTCTTCAGGCATCAGTGCACTGAGTGCTCAGATCATCAATGCCCCGATGGGGAGCCCGCGCAACTCCGGAGTCTTAAGGGGGGTTCACTGCGCGCAAAGCCCTACGGCGGAGGGCTCCGGCGTTGCTGGCCGCGGGTCAGGAATGCTACCACCCAGCGAGGCGCTGCCTCCGCTGCGCCGACGAGGACCGTGATGTTCGGTATGGGCGCATCTGAGCTGATGATCATCCTGGTGATCGTCTTGTTGTTGTTCGGGGCCTCGAAGCTACCTGAGCTCGGCCGCAGTCTCGGGTCGGGCTTGAGCAACTTCAAGAAGGGCCTCAAGGACGGCGACGAGGTGACCCCGCCTGAGCCCCCGAGGCCCGCCGTGCGGGTGGAAGAGCCACCGCGAGCCCGTCTGGAGCCGCCTCCTGCGGAGCCCGACGCCAACCCGAAGGATTCCTGAGAACCACCGACCGAAACGTGGCGTCGGGGACGTCGGCAAAGCGCTCACCCATCACCTCTCGGTCGTCCTCGGCGCCCCGTCGAGCAGGTCGACCCACCGACTGGAATGGGCGGCGCTGACGCGACCGCGTGGCCGAAGTAGCCGCCCGCCGAGGCAGGCGTAGGGATCACGCGCAGCATGCGTCCCAGCGCCCCGCCGGGGACGAGCAGGACCGCACCGCTGAAGAAGTTTGCGTACTCGGCGCCGACGACCAGATCACTGAACCCATCGCCATCGATGTCGCGTCCGCTGGCGAGAGACCCACCGAAGAGCGAACCGACGCCCAGGCTTCCCATCCACGTCGCCGCGGGGGTGACCGGCACGCCCGTCGCGCTCCCGAGGAAGAGATGAATCCCTCCGAGGAAGCCTGAGAGGCTCGGAGAGCCCGCCACGAGGTCGGCATAGCCATCGCCGTCGAAGTCGCCCGCCGCGGCCACCGCGGCGCCGAAGCGCCCGGGCATGCCTCCGGGCGAACGGATCACCCGCGCGGGCGTAGCGACGATGCCCAACGCGCTCCCCGCGAATACCAGCACGCGACCGACGAACTCCGACTCTGGAGCGCCTACGGCGAGGTCCGGGTAGCCGTCGCCGTCTACGTCCCCGATCCCCGCCACCGATGCGCCAAACCTGCCGCCCTCAGCCGAGCGGAGTTCTGCCCGGGGAGTGGTCGCGAGCGGGGAGTGCGAGCCGTGGAAGACAAACACACGCCCCGCGTCGCTGCCGACCCCGTCGGCGCCCACGATCACGTCCGCGAAGCCGTCCGCGTCAACGTCTCCCGCGCCAGCGACCGACGCGCCGAAGCGGCTGCCCGCGCCGTCGGGACCCGTCAGCACTGCCCCAGGGGTCTCTTCGAGCCCCGACGCGCCGCCGCGGAACAGGTACACCCGACCAGCGCCCGCGGCGCCCGGTGCCCCCACGAGAAGGTCGCCGTAGCCGTCGCCGTCGACGTCGCCCGCCACGGCCGTCGAGGCCCCGAAGAGCCCGCCGACCGGGGCCGGGCTCACCAGCACCGCGATGAGCGTCGCGCCAAAGCCGCTCGGCCTCCCCGCGAAGACGAACACCCGGCCCGCGCCGCCGTCTGCCATTGGGGCGGTGACCGCGACATCGGCGTAGCCGTCGCCGTTGACGTCACCCGCCGCGATCGCCTGGCCGAAGCCGGGCGCGGGCGACGGAGGAGACACCATCGCCGCGGGGGTCTCTCCCAGCCCCGTAGACGCGCCCAGGAAGAGGAAGACGCGGCTGTCAGGGGACGCGCCCACAACGTCACCGTAACCGTCGCCGTTCACGTCCGTGAAGGAGCCCCATGACGCCTCGACGGGCGCGCTCGAGGCCCCCACGACGAACTCCCACGTGGTGCTGTTGCCCGCTTCCCCGTCCCCCCGCACGCGCCAGAACACCACCCCTACGGGGAGATCGCGCGTCGGCGTGGCGGTGGACCCGGTGACCGAGAACGTCTCGAGCACCGTCTCGCACCGCCGATCGCCGCACAGGTCGACGGTTACGCTCGCGAGACCTGGGGGAAGCCGCCAGCGCAGCGTCGGGCGACGAACAGTGACCGTGGACAGCGAGCCAGGCGCCAGCAGCCGCAGGAGTTCGACGCAGCCCGAGGCCGCCTGCCGGAACCCGACGGCACACGTGAACCCGCACGCACCCATCGAACAGGTCGCCACCCCGTTTGCGGGGACGGGGCAGGGCGAGCAGGCGGTTCCGCAGGAGAGAGGGGACGCGTTGGCCAGACATGCCGCGTCACAGCGATGAGACCCGGCCTCGCAGGTGAACCCGCATGCGCCCGACGTGCACGTCGCCGTCCCGCGCACGGGCGACGGGCAGCGGATGCAGGCGTCTCCACACGCGAGGGGCGAGGTGCCGTCCGAGCAGGTGCCGCCGCAGGCCCTGAAGCCGGCCTCGCAGGTGACACCGCAGGCCCCCGCGGCGCACGTCGCGGCGCCATGGGGAGGCACCGGACACGGAGCGCATGACCCACCGCACGAGAGGGGCGACAAGTCACTGACGCAGCCCCCACCACACGCGTGGTAGCCAGCCTCGCAGGTGATCCGGCACGCGTCGGCTACGCACGCGACGGACCCGTGGGCCGGCCGGACGCACACCGCACACGAAGGCCCGCAGCCCTGGAGGGACGCGGCCTCCACGCATGCTCCGCGGCAGGCATGGTAGCCGGGCGCGCAATCGAGCGTGCACCGTCCCATGGAGCACACCGCGATGCTGTGGAGCGACGTCGGGCAGGGTGTGCACGACGACCCGCACGTCGCGGGGGAGGTGTCTGGAGCGCACGCCGTTCCACAACGGTGGGTTCCCCCTGCGCACGGCAAGAGACACATGCCCTCGATGCAACTCTCCACCGCGGCATCGCCCACCTGGCATCCGTGACCACAGGCGCCGCAGTGCGCGCGGTCGACCGCCGTGTCGACGCAGCCAACGGACGAACAGTAGACCTGCGGCGCCGGGCACGCGCACGCGCCGTCCTGACACCACGAACCCGCGGCGCAGGTGATCGCACAGCCGCCGCAGTGGGCGGGATCGCTGCGCGTGTCCACGCAGCGCTCGGCGCAGATCGACGCACGATCGGACGGGCACTGACACGCGCCTCCCCGGCAGGCGCGCCCGGAGTTCGACGCCCCGCACGGGGTCTCCGCGGGGAGCTCGTCGAAGACGCACACGCGGTGGGTCAGGTCGCAGCGCTCGGCGACGGTGCAGGGGTCGTCGTCACGACAGCCAGAGTCATCGCTGCACGGGCGAACCGGGCGGCACCCGTGCAGGGCGTCGCAGGCTGATCCCGCGGAGCACAGGGCGCTGGAGGGCGTGCGCTGGCAGCGGCCCGCGCTGCAGGTGTCGACGGTGCACGCCACGCGATCGTCGCAGTCGGCGTCGGTCCGACACTCGGGCGGCGTCGCGTCGACGATGTCGCGCGGAACGAGCAGATCGGGCGCAGCGTCCATCGGGACGATGGCGTCCGGAGGGGCGCCACCGACGAGGGAGGTCCCCACCGAGCAGCCGAGTCCGAGGAGCAGGACGACGAGCGAAGCCGGGCGCGGTGACATGGGAGCAGTCTGCGCTTTCAGGTGGCAACTGTAGTGGCTCTCCAGCGAAGGTACTCGACTGACACACCTGTCTGGAAAGTGGCCAAAATCTGCTCGCTGACTTCCGCCCGCCTATTACTAGAGTCCCCCTCCTTTGAGCCCCGATCTGACCGCATGGATTGGGCTTCGGCTCCTTCCGACCGATGGGTTATGCTGCGCTCGGGCATGACTAATCCGCTCTGGATCGTTCTCACCACCATCGCCCTTGCTCCTGCCGCCTGCCGCGACGAACCGCGACGACTGGCTCGGCACGACGTTCCGGCGGCGACCCCGCGCCCCTCCGATGCAGCCACGGCGCCGGTCGCGGAACGCATGGAGATCATCCCCGGCACCTCCATCGGCCCAGTGCTGATCGGAATGCCCAGCGACATGATCGCCAAGGTCAGCCCGCTACACGGCGTGCCAGGCGCCACGGCCGACACCATCCAACTGGGTCCGTACCTCCTCTCGCTTGACGCGGCAGGCGCGGTCCGACAAGTCGAGGTCACGATCCGCGGCTTTCCGGGAGGGCTTCGCTGCCTGGGTCACGACCTACCCGCCGCCCCACGCGATCTCGCCGAGGTTGCCGCCGCGCTCCCACAGTGCGCCCCTCCAGAGGTGCTTGAAGGCGAGACACGCATCGTGTGCAACCAGGGGAAAGTCGTCATCCACCGGGGCTCGGCGCCAGACTCCGAGATCGGTCTCTACGTCGCACGCGTGGAAGTCCCGAGGCCACCCATGCGTCCGGCGCCGACCAGGGCGCGCTGACCCGCCTCGCGCTCAGGCGCCGCAGACCCCCAGCCGACACGTCTGGCCCACGGAACACGCGTGACCGCACGAACCGCAGTTTGACAGGTCGGTCTCGATATTTTTGCACTGGCCGTTGCACAAGACCGACGGCGAGGGGCACATGACCAGCACGCACGATCCCCCGTTGCAGCCCTGACCGGAAGTGCACGCGTGGCCGCACGACCCGCAGTTCTGGACGTCGGACAGGGTGTAGGAGCACACACCGCTGCAGCGCTGCTGCGACCCCGGACACACGGGGGCCATGCACCTCGCACCGACGCAGGTTTGTCCGGTCGCGCAGACGTTCCCACACGCGCCGCAGTTCTCGGGGTCGATGTCGATGTTCCGGCAGGTCGTCCGGCAGAGGGTCTGCGATGCGGGGCACGGAGCATCAGCGAGCTGCGAGTCGGTACTGGTGTCAGCAGGTGCGTCAGTTGACGGGAGGGTGACGTCCACCAGGGCCGCCGTCGCGTCCTGGGCGTCCACCAGGGCCGCCGTCGCGTCCTGGACGTCCACCAGGGCCGCCGTCGCGTCCTGGACGTCCACCAGGGCCGCCGTCGCGTCCTGGACGTCCACCAGGGCCGCCGTCGCGTCCTGGGCGTCTACCGGGGCCGCCGTCGCGTCCTGGGCGTCCACCGGGGCCGCCGTCGCGTCCTGGGCGTCTACCGGGGCCACCATCGCGTCTACGACGCCTGCGTTGGCGCCCGTGTCGATGACTGCGACCTCGCTCACGGCCTGATCAACAAGGGGACCAGCGTCCTCGGTCGATGGCGTGGACCCGTCACAGCCCGGCGCCGCAACCATGGCAAACGCAAAAACCACCGCGAGCGTGCGACGGGAGATTACGGCGGCAGACCGATGGGGTTCGAACATGCACTTATCCTAAGCCGACTGACATCCCGGTCGAAAAGCTTCTCCTAGCAGCCGACCGCCGAGGTCCACGGCCGAGAAACCCAACCCTCTCTGAGGGTGTACTACTTTCCTTGTTTACGACCGCGGAGGGTTGCCGGGTCTGCTCCCTCTTACCTTGCGAGGAGGCAGCCGGGAGAGCCCTTAGGCTCGACCGGATGCCTCCGGAAAAAAGGTTCCTTATAAGGAACCTTTTAAGAGGGAATTTCTCGACGAATTCCCGAGTGATTACGCATCGTTCTAGATCCGTGCCAGCGGGGGTCTGCCGGTTCTTGCTACATTTGCGTAGGGGGTCTGCCGGTTCTTGCCACATTCGGTGTCAGGGTCTGCCGGTTCTTGCCACATTCCTCCTCCCCGGGGCAGTGTCGGGGTCTGCCGGTTCTTGCCACATTCCAGCAGCCGGGGTGCACTGCATGGGTCTGCCGGTATTTGCTACATCAGCACTCCGTTCAGAGCAGCCATGCAACAGTTTCAACGGGGGGGTCTGGGGTTCTTGCTACACGATGCGACACGGACTCAGCGAAGCTTGTTGAGTGCCTCCAACAGGCTCTGCTTGAGCTCCTCGTCCGCGGCGCGCTCGGCGCGAAGGACCGTCCAGCGCGAGACGCCCAGCATTTCGGCGGCCTGCTCCTGGGTCCAATTCTTGGCCTTGCGCCAGGTAGCGAACTCGCCCCCAGTGAGGATCGACGGCGGCGCCACCGTCTCTGGCGGCATGATCCCGTGGATCATCCGCTCGCGGGCCCACTGCGACTGGTAGAGTCGGCAGCGGCCCTCCAGGCTCCAGGGATGCTCGCTCTCCCATTCATAGCGCCCGAGCCCGCCCACCCGCTGCAGGGCGTCCATGCTCTGGCGCAGGGTCGTCCAGGCCTTGCCGGGTCGACCGCGCACGTCGACGCCCGCGGCCTCTAGCAGCTTCGCTCCGGTCAGGGTCACGTAATCCACCTCGTTCGAGAGCGACCAGCGCCAGCGGATCGGCAGGATGAGCCCCAGCGCCAGCGCGTGTGGCTGACGGATGTGATCGATGCGGGCGAGCTCCATGGGCGCCGGCGCCCAGAGCCGCCCGATCTCGCCGCTGGCCTTGCGCACGCCCTCGTAGAGCACCGGGTGGATCACCAGCTCCATGCCCTCTAGCGCCCACTCACTGCCTTGCATGGCCTCACCGCGCTGCGTGACCGCTAGCACCGGCCCCCTCAGCCGCACCGTGCCGTCCGGGTGGTAGATCGCCAGCTCCATCCGCGTGAGGGCCTCGACCTCCGCGGCCACCATCGCGCGCACCTTGGGGTCGCGCCGCGAGCGGTCGCCGTACCCCAGGGCGGAGAGATGATCCTCGAGCCGCCAGCGGATGCGGCCCGTGCGGCCGGCGTCGGTGAAGAGCAGCTGCAGCGCGGCCCAGTGCCGCAGCCCCTGCCAGTGCTTCCACTCGCGCACCGCGTGGACGATGCGCTCCGGGAGGTCCTGCACGCTGAGGCGCAGCCCGAGCTGCTTGCCGGGGTAGAGGATCTCCGCCCACCCGTCGCGCACGGGCGTCTTGCGCACGCGCCGGTCCTTCGGGAGGTCGCGCATGCCGGAGAGCATCTCGTGGTGCACCGCGCCCGCGTCGAGCGCGATGATCTGTCGGCGCTGGGCCTCGCGCACCTCGAGCTCCGCGCTCGCCAGCAGCACGCACGCGTGCACGTCCCAGTGCGCCAGCGCGGCCTTCAGGTCCTCATCGGCCTGGATGATCCCGCTCTCGATGAGCGCCTGCGTCGCGCTCACCTCCGCGCTCTGCAGCGGCACCAGGGTCCCGTCGAGGAAGGCCCGCGCCAGCAGCCGCGCGTGCGGGTCCTTCGTCTGGTCGAGGACCATCGCGACGTCGCGCAGCGCCAGGTTCACCGGCCAGCTCCAGGTGACGTCGTCCTGCTCGGCCGCCAGGGCCAGCGCGATCTCCGCCGGGGGAAGGGTCTTCCAGCGCGTCGCATCTCCGTGCCAGAGCAGCCGGAAGAGCCAGCGCTCGGCCGCGCGCTCGAGCACCGCGGGTCGGGTCCGCCGGTCGATGGCGAAGGCCTCGATCTGCTCGGAGAGGGCGCTCATCGCGAGGACGGACGCCTCCTCCAGGCGCTTGTCCTTCGAGGCCGCGGCGGCCCAGGCGCGCAACGGGGCGCTGTCGGAGGCCAGGGCGCGGGCGACGATGCGGTTCAGCCGGTTCAGGAACACCGCCGAGGCGATCACAGCCCGATCTCCCTCGGCCCGTCGGTCGACGAGAACGTGTGCCCGTTCCACTCCAGGTCGGCGCGCCCGACCGGGCCGTGGCGGTTCTTGGCGAGCACCAGCACCCGGTTGCGCCCGCCTTCGGCGCTGCGAGCCAGCACCATCACCCCGTCCGCCGCGTACTCGATCTCCCCGGACTCCTTGCCCAGGCCCACGAGGTCGACCGGGTCGCGCGCGGGGTCGTTCACCAGGTCGGCGTAGTTCGCCCGGGCGGTGCTGGACAGCACCAGCACCACCGCGCCCAGGTCGCGGGCGAGGGCGCGCGCCACGTAGGAGACGCGCCCGACGGCGGTGCGGGGCTCCTCTCCGTAGCGCCCTGCGCAGAGCTGCAGGTAGTCGATCACGATCAGCGCCGGCTTCAACGCCCACGCCCGCGCGGCTAGGGTCTCGGCGCCGTACCCGAAGGGCGGGCCGCACTCGGTGTGAAACGGGATGTGCTCGGCCGAGCGCGCGGCCTCCATCACATGGGCGACCTCGACGTCGTCGAGGGTGCCGCGCAGGATCCGGCTCCAGGCCACCCCCGAGAGGGTGCCCATCACGCGCGCGGCGAGGTCCTGCCGTGAAAGCTCAAGCGCGAGGTAGAGAACGACCTGACCGCGCCGCGCGGCCTCCACGGCGACCTGCACGGCCCACTGGGTCTTGCCCGAGCCGGTTCCGCCGACGAGCACGTACATCCCCGGCCAGAGCCCGCCCCCGAGGAGGTTGTCCACCGGGGGCCACGGGGTGCCCAGAGCGGTCTCCTGTCCCGTCCTGCGCGCCCACATCGTCTCGAGCAGCCCCTCGACGTCCTGGCCGACGCGGTTGGCGCTCTGCTGGTCCTGCGTCGTCCCCAGCGAGCGGTCGAGGGCGACGCGCACCGCGGGCAGCGCCTCTCCGCTCAGCAGCCGCTGCGTCGCGGACTGGTACGCCTCCAGCGCGCGCCGGCGCTCTGCCAGGTCCGAGACGATCCGCGCGTGCGACTCGCAGTGCGAGAGCGTCGGGATCTCGTCGGTCAGCTCGCCGACGTACTGCGCCCCGCCGACGGTGTTCAGCCGGTCCCGGGCCCGCAGCTCCGCGACCACGGTGAGCACGTCCACGGGCTCGCCCCGCGTGTGGAGCGCGAGCAGCACCTCCCAGAGCAGCGCGTGGCGCGGATCGTAGAAGTCCCCCGATCGCAGGATCGTCGCGATCCGCGGGATGATCCGCTCCTGCCCTTCGCCGTCGAGCAGCGCAGCCGCGAGCACGGCGCGCTCGGCCTGCAGGTCGGCGAGCGGCTGTGCGCTCCGAGAGATCTCAGTCATGCCGTCGCGTTGCCTTCCTGATGCAGGCGGACCGTAACAACTCCCATTCCAGAGCCGCCAATTCGCGCCCTCCCCGAGGGGCGACAAGGCGGCCTCCAGCGGAGGGGGATCCGCTGTCGAGCGACCCTCGGGGTCGAGTCCGCAACCGTTGCGTAGGTCTGCAAGAAAGTCCGCTGGCAGGGCCGAACATCCAGAGGGCAAGTCAGCAAAAGTTTGTTATTTCCAGAAGTACTTCATAAAAAACGAAATAATGGAGAAAGAAGTGGTCGAAAACCATGCAAGGCGGAGACTCTTTCGGAAGGCTTGAGATAGAGAATACACGTATGATTGCGAAGACTTATGAATAGGTTGTCGACGTTTTCTTGAGATTGTCCGCTGTGGATTTGTTATAGCCTCCAGCTCAGACCGGCGATCGTCGGTATGCAGGTTGCTGGCCCCTAAGGGTGGATCTCAACTCAAGGTCGAGAACTCTGCGGTGAGATCCATCAGGCGAACGACGAGCGCATCCACCGGTATCCTCGCGACATTTACGTTGGAGGAGCGGGGAGTTTGATGAAGGTCCGGTGGACACCAACAGCGATCCTGGTTGCAGCACTGCTGGCCCTCGTGGGCTGTGGTGGCGGCGGCTCGCTCGTTGGGTTCGAGGACGCGTCGGTCACCATCGCCTTCGACGCGCCCTCGGGCATGGATGCTACCGACGACCTCGGCATCCACGACGGCGCCTCCGATCTCGTCGAGACTTCCGAGCAGCCTACGACCAACTGCGTCGACCGCGACAACGACCGCTACGGCTTCGGCCTTGGCTGCATCAACGTCGACTGCGACGACGACAACGCCAGCGTCACCGACCAGTGCTACTGCGGCCGCCTTCCCAACACCCGGGCGGGCTGCGAGTGCCGCCTCGGCGACCAGCCGAGGCCCTGCGACGTCGACAACGACCTCACCTACAGCGCCACCGAGACATGCAACGTCGGCCAGCGCACCTGCGACCCGGTTCCCGGGAGCCCTGAGACGGGGCGGTGGTCCGAGTGCCGCCGCTGGCGCCCGGACTACCCCACGCCGACCCGCTTCATCGGCGTGGTGTCGCAGTGCCCGGGCAACTGCTCGCCGCAGTGCCGCCATCAGGTGATCTGCCCCGAGGCGGCCGACGCGATCCCCGCCGGCTCGACGGACATCGCCGCGGCCAACGCCGCGCACGCGGTCTTCTGCCCGGGCGGCGCGGGCCTGCGAGGCGGCATCACCTCGACCTGCACCAGCACATCCGGGGGCAACTACACCCGAGGGACCTCGCCGCTGTCCTGGCGCGACGCCTGCGCGGCGCCGGGTCGCCAGACGGTGCTGATGAACTCCGACGACGGCACCACCCAGCTGCCGCTGCCGTTCACCTTCCGCTTCTACGGGGCGCCCTACGTCACCGCGGGCATCGCCACCAACGGGATGATCTCCTTCGTCGACCCGACCTACTGGTGGGTCAACAGCTCGCTCCCCACGGCGGACGTCGCCAACACGATCTTCGCGTTCTGGGACGACGTCTACAACCGCAGCAACGGCGAGTGCATCGCGGTCTATGGCAGCTCGCCCAACCGCGAGTACGTCGTCCAGTGGAGCGACCAGTACTTCTATCCGCCGAATGCGGGCAACGCGACCGAGCACATGACCTACCAGGTCGTGCTGGCCGAGACGACCAACACCATCGACGTCCTCTACAACCAGATGGAGGGCCAGGGCGATCGCGCCACCGGCAACAGCGCCACCATCGGCATCCAGCAGGGGACCGGCTCGTCCTTCGATCTGGTGGGCAATAACTCCGCGGGCGTCGCCCCGGCCATGCGCACCATCCGCTGGACCCCGTCGAGCGGCTCCACGGTCTGCGCCACGGGCACCTACCGTCGCATCTACGAGGGAACGACCTGCGACGGCATCGACGCGCCGTACTGGGGCCAGTTCAACTTCTCCTCGATCGTCCCGCAGGGGACGAGCATCGAGTTCCGCGTGCGTGTGGCGCAGACCTCCGCGGGCCTCACGAGCGCCACCTGGACCCGGCTGCCCAACGCCCCCAACGGCACCCCGACGATGCCCTCGACCCTCGATGTCGGGGCGGCGATCCGCGCGGCGATGCCGACCGCCGTGGGCGCGGACCACTTCCCCTTCCTCGAGCTCCAGGCGAGGCTGATCCCGTCGCCCGACAGGACGCTGGCGCCGACGCTGATCTCGACCGAGGTGCAGTTCACCTGCGCGCCGACCGGAGGACATCAGCTGCCGCATGGGCGCGGCGTGCTTCATCGCCTCCGACCCGTGCCGCCGCGGCGTCATCAACTGCCTCAACTCCGCCGGCGGCCGGCCGGTGGAGACCTGCGTGGACGCGGGCGCGCAGCCCCCCGGAACGGTCTGCGGCGTGGGCTCGGTCTGCAACGCCTCGGGCGTGTGCGTGCCCTGCAACGAGGGCGCGGCCTGCAGCACCGGTCAGGCTTGCAGCACGGGGCGGATCTCCTGCGCGACGGGCGCTCCGACCTGCGCGATCGCCACGCAGCTCCCGGTCGGGACCATCTGCGGCGGGACTGCGGACGTCTACACCCGCACCCGTCCGTCGCCGATGCCGTGGGTCGACGTCTGCTCTCTCGCAGGGAGCCGGACCTTCCTGGCGAACTCCGATGACGGAACGACGGGGGAGACCCTGCCGTTCACGTTCCGCTTCTACGGCAGCCCGTACAACTACGTCGGCATCTCCTCGAACGGCATGTTCTCGTTCGTGCTGCCCACGTATGCGTGGGTGAACAGCACGCTGCCGACGACGGCCGTCGAGAACACGATCTTCGGCTTCTGGGACGACATCTACCAGCGCAACGGCATCTGCACGGCCACGGTCGGCACGGCCCCGCTGCGCCGGTACATCGCGGAGTGGGAGGACAACTTCTTCTATCCGCCGGGCTCGTCCAACGCGAGCGAGCACGTCACCTTCGAGATCAGCCTCTCCGAGGGATCCAACGCCATCGACGTGCTCTACAACCGCATGCAGGGCCAGGGGACTCGCGCTACCGGCGGTGACGCCACCATCGGCATCCAGCGCGGCACGGGCTCGTCGTTCGATCTGGTCGGCTTCAACACCGCGGGGATCGCCTCGGCGGGCAGCTCGATCCGGTGGCTGCCGGGCTCGTCGAGCGTCTGCAACGCCACGGCGGACTGCGTGCCTTGCGCCAACGGCGCTCCCTGCTCGCTGCCGGGTATCTGCGTCATCGGCGTGCTGGATTGCTCCAGCGGGTCGCCGGTGTGCACCAACGCTGGGACGCGGCCGCCTGCGGCCGAGACCTGCAACGGCGTCGACGACGACTGCGACGGCGTGATCGACAACGGCCTCACGCAGGGCTGCTACGCAGGTCCGTCGGGCACCAGCGGCGTCGGCGTCTGCAGCGCGGGCGTACAGATCTGCAGCGCGGGTGCCTGGGGCGCGTGCGTGGGTCAGGTCGTGCCAGGCATGGAGACCTGCGACGGCGTCGACGAAGACTGCGACGGCGTGATCAACAACGGCAACCCGGGCGGCGGGGTGGCGTGCAGCACGGGCGAACAGGGCCGCTGCTCGGC
The DNA here is from genome assembly GCA_016704445.1 of Deltaproteobacteria bacterium. GTDB lineage: Bacteria > Myxococcota_A > Polyangia > Polyangiales > SCUS01. The sequence continues at coordinate 3,535 of JADJAE010000065.1, read as the reverse complement.
GGGCACGACGGCGTGCACGGCGGGTGCGATCGTGTGCAATCGGGACAACGGTCCGATCAGCGAGACCTGCAATGGCGTCGACGACGACTGTGACGGCACGGTCGATGAGGGCCTCGGCACCACGAGCTGCGGCATCGGTCCGTGCATGCGCACAGTGCCCGCATGCGTTGGCGGGGTGCCGCAGATTTGCGTGCCTGGCGGGAGCGGTACGGAGGTCTGCGACGGTCTGGACAACGACTGCGACGGCCTGATCGACGAGGGCTTCTGCCGCATCGGCGGGTTGTGCTTCACCAACGGCCAGGTGAACCCGGCGAGCAGCTGCCAGGTGTGCACGGTGCCGTCGTCGTCGGTGTCGGGTCCGACCGCCTGGAGCAACGTGGCCGCGGGGACGGTGTGCCGCGGGGCGGCGGGCGTGTGCGACGTGGCAGAGAGCTGCGACGGCACGGGCGCGGCGTGCCCGCCGGACGGGTTCGTGCCGCTGGCGACGGGCGGATACTCGCGGACGACCTCGCCGCTGGGCTTCATCGACGCATGCGGTGCGTCGGGCGCGACGGTGCTGTGGCCGGGGTCGTCGGTCGACGACGCGTCGCAGTCGGTCCCGATTCCCTTCAGCTTCTCGTTTTACGGAGGCTTGTTTAGCAGCGGGTGGGTGAACAGCAACGGCACGTTCTCGTTCAGCTCGGGGAGCGCGGCCTATGGCCATACGCCGCTGCCTAACGGGGCGCTGCCCAACACGATCTTCCCGCACTGGGACGACCTCTACCTGCGGGCCACGGGCAACGCGTGCGTGGCCACGGTGGGTATGGCGCCTAACCGCCAGTTCGTGGTGCAGTGGCGGGACGCGTCGTTCTGCTGCTCGGACGATCCGACGGCGCACTTGAACTTCGAGGTGGCATTTCCGAGGGAGCAACACGGTCGATGTGATCTATGGGTCGATGGGCCCGAGCACTCGGGCGACGGGCGGCAACGCGACGATCGGGATCCAGAACGCTGATGGGTCGGTGTTCGACCAGGTGGCGTACAACGATGCGGCGGCCGCGACGACGGGTCGGTCGTACCGCTGGGCTCCGTCGTCGGGGACGGTGTGTCGCCCGTCGGCGGGCGTGTGCGACGTAGCCGAGAGCTGCACGGGTTTGAGCGCGGGGTGCCCGACGGACGGTTTCCTGCCGCCGGGCACGGAGTGCCGCGCGTCGACGTCAATGACGACCTGCGATCCGGCGGAGGCCTGCACGGGCTCGAGCGCGATGTGCCCGGCGGACGTGATCACGCGGGTGCCGAGCGCTGAGCGGTGCAACGGGATCGATGACGACTGCAACGGGGGGGTGGACGAGCCGTTCCTGAGCAACAGCTTCCAGATCACCTCGCTCGGGTCGACGGGTTGTGCGCGGATCGAGCACAACTTCGTGACGGGCGACGACCGTGGGGGCATCGCGGTCTCGACGGCGAGCGTGTTCTACACGGGCGACAGCGCGACGGGCCGCTTCGCGCTGGACCTGTCTTCGCCGATGTCGACGGGTTTCCAGTACGACGCGCTGACGAGCAACCTGCGGACGGGCCAGGTTTACTCGCTGGGCACCGGCCCGACCCCCATCCCCAACAGCGGCGGGACGGTGACGACGCTGATCGCACTGGACGGCACCACGGGCGTGCCGACGGGCGCGGTGGTGACACTGTCGACGTCGATCACGGTGGCCTACGGGACGGGCATCTTCGCGGGCTGGGACCGCGTGGTGTTGCACACGGGTTCGAACGTGTATTCGATCGCGCTGCCTTGGGCGCGGTGACGGACCTCGGGGTGGTGTCGGCGCCTCCGCACTCGGGCTGCGAGAACTGGGCGTATTGGGGTGGCCGGAGTACTTCGGCGGCCAGCTCTACATCGACTCACGTAGCGTGATTCGTCGGCGATCGAGCGGATGGCGGTGCCGTCGGGCGTGCGCACGGTGCTGGCGACGTTCTCTTCGCTGAGTGACATGTGCTCGTTCACGGTGTCGCCGTCGACCAGCCGCTGGTACTGGCACCACGAGGGTGGCTCGCAGTTCGGCGGGAGCGACGAGTCCATCGGCTACTGCACCGCTGCCTTCATGGCGGGCGGGGCGGCGGTCCTGGCACGGGCCTGGGCGACTCGTGCACGGCGGGCGTGGGCGTCTGCCTGAACACGGGCACGGTGGTTTGCAACGTGGCGGGCACGGGCACGACGTGTTCGGTCACGTCGGGCACGGGCACGGGCGAAGTCTGCGACGGTCTGGACAACGACTGCGACGGCCTGATCGACGAGGGCTTCTGCCGCATCGGCGGGTTGTGCTTCACCAACGGCCAGGTGAACCCGGCGAGCAGCTGCCAGGTGTGCACGGTGCCGTCATCGTCGGTGTCGAATCCGACCGCCTGGAGCAACGTGGCCGCGGGGACGGTGTGCCGCGGGGCGGCGGGCGTGTGCGACGTGGCAGAGCTGCGACGGCACGGGCGCGGCGTGCCCGCCGGACGGGTTCGTGCCGCTGGCGACGGGCGGATACTCGCGGACGACCTCGCCGCTGGGCTTTATCGACGCATGCGGTGCGTCGGGCGCGACGGTGCTGTGGCCGGGGTCGTCGGTCGACGACGCGTCGCAGTCGGTCCCGATTCCCTTCAGCTTCTCGTTTTACGGAGGCTTGTTTAGCAGCGGGTGGGTGAACAGCAACGGCACGTTCTCGTTCAGCTCGGGGAGCGCGGCCTATGGCCATACGCCGCTGCCTAACGGGGCGCTGCCCAACACGATCTTCCCGCACTGGGACGACCTCTACCTGCGGGCCACGGGCAACGCGTGCGTGGCCACGGTGGGTATGGCGCCTAACCGCCAGTTCGTGGTGCAGTGGCGGGACGCGTCGTTCTGCTGCTCGGACGATCCGACGGCGCACTTGAACTTCGAGGTGGTGCTCTCCGAGGGGAGCAACACGGTCGATGTGATCTATGGGTCGATGGGCCCGAGCACTCGGGCGACGGGCGGCAACGCGACGATCGGGATCCAGAACGCTGATGGGTCGGTGTTCGACCAGGTGGCCGAGCAACAGCTTCCAGATCACCTCGCTTGGTCGACGGGTTGTGCGCGGATCGGAGCACAACTTCGTGACGGGCGACGACCGTGGGGGGCATCGCGGTCCCGACGGCGAGCGTGTTCTACACGGGCGACAGCGCGACGGGGCTTCGCGCTGGACCCGTCCCTCGCCGATGTCGACGGGTTTCCAGTACGACGCGCTGACGAGCAACCTGCGGACGGGCCAGGTTTACTCTGCTGGGCACCGGCCCGACCCCCATCCCCAACAGCGGCGACGGTGACGACGCTGATCGCACTGACGGCACCACGGGCGCTGACGGGCGCGGTGGTGACACCGTCGACGTCGATCACGGTGGCCTACGGGACGGGCATCTTCGCGGGCTGGGACCGCGTGGTGTTGCACACGGTTCGAACGTGTATTCGATCGCGCTGCCCTCGGCGCGGTGACGGACCTCGGTGGTGTCGGCGCCTCCGCACTCGGGCTGCGAGAACTGGGCGTATTGGGGT
>JADJAE010000064.1 GCA_016704445.1 Deltaproteobacteria bacterium | reverse complement strand
CGGATCCGTGATATCCAGCGCGCCATGCGCCGCCCACTCGCCCTGTGCCTCGTCGCCCTCGCCGCCTGCGCCGCCCGCCCCGCGCGCCCCACCACCGTACGATGGCAGCCCCGCTCGGGGCCTACGCTCGACCAGCTGCTCAACGTGCACCGCGCGTGGTCCCCGTCGCCGTCGCCCGATGGGCGCACGGTGGCCTTCCTGTCGGACAGCGCGGGGCTCCCGCAGCCCTACGCCGTCACCGTAGGCGACGCCCCGGTCGCCGAGACCGCGTGGCGACGGCTCGTCACCGCCACCGAGCGCGTGCAGTTCGTCTCCTATGCCCCCGACGGGCGCTTCCTCTTCCTCGGGCGCGACACCGGCGGCGACGAGAACACCCAGATCTTCCGCTCGCTCCCCGACGGCGCCTCGATGGTGTCGCTCACCCCGGAGCCCCGCGTGAAGACCCTCTTCGGCGCCTTGTCCGATGACGGCCGCCAGGTGGCCTACGCCGCCAACAGCCGCGCCGCCGGGGACTTCGACGTCTACGTGCGACCCACCGACGAGGGCGCCGCCCGCCGCGTCTTCGAGGCCAGCGGACACCACGAGGCCATCAGCTTCTCCCCCGACGGGCAGCGCCTCCTCGTCACCCACGACCGCTCCAACTTCGACCAGGACGTCTTCGTCGTCAGCCTCGCCGCGGCGCCCGCGCCCGTGGCAGCGCCCGCGGCGCCGCCCGCTGCCCCGGCCGGGCGACGTGCCCCCCGCGCCCCCGCTGCGCCGGTCGCTGCGCCCGCGGCCGCTCCCGTCGCCGCGCCCGTGCCCCTCCTGCTCACTGCCCACGAGGGCGATGTCCGTTATCAACACCCGATCTTCACCGGGGACGGCCGCCGGGTGTTCGTGCTCTCCGACCACGGCCGCGAGGCCATGAACCTCGCCCTGCTCTCCGCCGACACCCCCCTCGTCGGAGCGCCCACGTACGTGGTCACCGACGAGCACGACATCGAGCTCGTCGAGCTCTCCGGCAGCACCCTCGCCCTCGTCTTCAACGTCGACGGCTACAGCCAGCTCCGGCTCTACGACGCCGCCGACCCGGAGCACCCCCGCGAGCTCGCGCGCCCCGCGCTGCCGCCCGGCGTCATCTCCCACATCGCCTTCGCCCACGACGGCAGCGCCTTCGTCGTCGACCTCTCCCGCGCCACCTCGCCCGACGAGGTCTACCGCGTCGCGACGCCCTCCGGCGCCGTCTCCGCCGTCACCGCCAGCGACCACGCGGGCCTCGACCGGCCGACCCTCGTCGAGCCCACCTCGAGCACGTCCGCAGCTTCGACGGCCTCGACGTGCCGGTCTTCCTCTACACCCCGCGGGGGCTCCGCCCCGGCGAGCGCGCCCCCACCGTCGTCTGGGTGCACGGCGGCCCGGAGTCGCAGTTCAACCCGTACTTCAACCCGGTGATCCAGTTTCTCGTGGGTCACGGCTACGTGGTCGCCGCGCCCAACGTCCGCGGCTCCACCGGCTACGGCAAGCGCTTCTCCCACCTCGACGACGTCGAGCGCCGCGAGGACAGCGTGCGCGACCTCGCCATGGTCAACCGCTGGCTGCGCACCCGCGCGGACGTGCACCCCGACCGCATCGCCGTCCTCGGCGGGTCGTACGGCGGATACATGGTCCTCGCGGCGCTCACGCTCGACCCCGAGCTCTGGGCCGCGGGCTGCGACATCGTGGGCATCGCCAACTTCCGCACCTTCCTCGAGCGCACGGCCTCGTACCGCCGCGCCCTCCGCGAGGCCGAGTACGGCTCCCTCGCCCGCGACGGCGCCGTCCTCGACCGCATCTCTCCCATCCACCGGGTCGACCGCATCCGCGCGCCGCTCTTCGTCATCCACGGCGCCAACGACCCGCGCGTGCCCGTCACCGAGGCCGAGCAGATCGTCGCCGCCCTGCGCGCGCGCAACCAGCGCGTCGAGTACCTCCGCTTCGACAACGAGGGCCACGGCATCTTCCGCCGCGAGAACCGCGTCGCCGCCTACGGCGCCCTCGCCCGCTTCTTCGACGACGTGCTCGGGCGCTGAGCCCGCCAGCACATTCCCGTTGCCTCGCCCCGCCGCGCTGTGGCCCACTCGCCGCGATGCGGCAGGTGGTGTGGTTGGTCATCGCCGTCCTCGCAGGGTGCGGGGCGTACCAGCGCGGCGAGGGCCTCGACGTGGCGACGGTCCCGCCGGCGCTGCACGCCGACTACGAGCTCTTCGCCCGCCGCTGCTCGCGCTGCCACTCGCTCTCCCGGCCCCTCAACGCGCGCATCACCGCCGATGAACACTGGGCCGAGTACGTCTCCCGCATGCGTCGCATGCCCGGCTCGGGCATCTCACCCGACGACGTGCCCGCGCTGCTCCGTTTCCTGACCTGGTACTCCGCCGCAAGGCGCGCGCCCGACGGCGGCGCGGGAGGTGCGCGATGAAGTCGCGGGCATTGATGCTTCTCATCTGCCTCGTCGGGGTGCTCAGCCCCTTCGTGGCCCAGTCCATCGACCTCAACCTCGCCGGCACCCTCCAGCTCGACTACCTCTTCACCCCCTTCGGGCGCAGCGACCCACGGCCCGCCAGCCACACCCTCGACGGCTTCACCGAAAAGCTGTCCCTCAAGCTCGCCATCGACATCTCCTCGCACGCCTCGGCCAACGTGAAGGCCTGCTTCGGCTGCCACGGCTTCGAGGTCGGCATGGCCTACGTCGACTTCCGCCTCGCCGACGAGTTCAACATCCGCGCGGGGCGCTTCTCGCCCACCTTCGGCGAGTTCGGCCTGCGCCACGACCCGGGCAACCACCGCCTCAGCGACAAGCCCCTCCCCTACGACATGGGCCGCATGCTCCGGATGATGGAGTTCGGCCGCTCGGTGCTCCCGTCCCCCTACGTCGACAACGGCATCGAGCTCTCGGGCTCGCACTTCTTCGGCCGGCGCCTCCAGCTCGACTACGCCGCCCACGCCGTCGCCGGGCTGCGCGCCAACACCGACACCCCCTACGACGTCGACTTCATCGCGTCGCGCTCGGCCGCGCCCTACTACATCGACAACAACTCGCAGCCCTCGGTGGGCGGCCGCGTGGGCCTCACCGCCCGCCTCGCCGACCGCGTCGACCTCACCGTCGGGGGCTCCGCCATCTGGGGCGCCTACGACACCCGCGCGCGCATGACCTACACCGTGCTCGGCGCCGACCTCTTCCTGCGCGCCGGGCGCACCAACGTGCGCGCGGAGTACCTCATCCGGCGGACGGACATGTACGCCGCCGAGCAGGAGCGCTTCGAGTACGCCCTGCAACCCTGGCCGACGGATCGCTGCCCGAGCGGGTCTTCCAGGTGCGCGACGGCTGGTACGTGGAGATCGAGCAGCCTGTGCTGCGCAACCTCGACGTCATCCTGCGCTGGGACGGCATGCGCCGCCGCGGCAACGTCGCCCCGGGCGCGGCCGTCGACTTCGACGCGGGCGTCTCGCGCTGGACCCTCGGCGCCCAGTACGCCATCGAGCGCGGGTATCGATTGAAGGCCTCGGCCGAGCACTACTCCTGGTGGGGCATGCGCAGCGGCGCCGACCAGGACTGGGCCTTCCACCTCGGCGCCGTCGCCACCTTCTGACCCTCGCGCGCGAACCTCAGAAGAGTCGGTTGAGCCCGTTGAGCGCCGCCACCCGGTAGGCCTCGGCCATGGTGGGGTAGTTGAACGTCGTGTTGACGAAGTAGTTGATGGTGTTGCGGCCCTCGGGCTGGCTCATCACCGCCTGGCCGATGTGGATGATCTCGCTCGCCTGGTGGCCGAAGCAGTGGATGCCGAGGATGGCCAGGGTCTCGCGGTGGAAGAGCAGCTTGAGCATCCCGACGGTCTGCCCGGTGATCTGCGCGCGCGCGAGGCTGCGGAACAGCGAGTGGCCCCACCTCGTAGGGGACCTTCTCGGCCGTGAGCTCGCGCTCCGTGCGGCCGAGCGAGCTGATCTCGGGGGTGGTGTAGATGCCCGCGGGGATGTCCTGCGCGAGGCGGTTGTCGCAGGAGCCGCAGGCGACGTGCGTGGCCGCGAAGCGCCCCTGGTCGTAGGCCGCGCTGGCGAGGGCGGGCTGCCCGATGACGTCGCCCACCGCGTAGATGTGCGGGAGCGAGGTCTGGTACTGGTCGTTGACCTTGATCTGGCCGCGGTCGTCGGTGACCACGCCGAGCGCCTCGAGGCCCATGCCCTGGCTGTTGCCCGTGCGCCCGTTGGCCCAGAGCAGCACGTCGCTCTTCACCCGCTTGCCGCTCTTCAGGTGCAGCACCACGCCGTCTTCGACGGGCTCGATGCGCTCCATCTCCTCGTTGTGCCGGATGACGCAGCCCTGGTCGCGCAGGTGGTACGAGAGCGCGTCGATGATCTCGTCGTCGAGGAACGACAGCAGCTTCTCTCGCGTGTTGATGAGGTTCACCTTCACGCCCAGCGTGCGGAACATCGACGCGTACTCGCAGCCGATCACCCCCGCGCCGTAGATGGTGATGGTCGACGGCGTCTCCTTCAGGCGCAGCACCGTGTCGCTGTCGCAGATGCGGAAGTGCGCGAAGTCGACGTTGGCCGGGCGGTAGGGCCGCGAGCCCGAGGCGATCACGAAGTCCCGCGCGTGCAGCCTCTCCGAGGCCCCGCCGGGCGCCTCGACCTCGACCACGTTGGGCTCCACGAAGCGCGCCGTGCCGTGCACCACCCGCACCCGGTTGCGCTCGTAGAACCCGTGGCGCATCGCCACCTGCCGGCGCACCACGCTCTCCGCCGAGCGCAGCATCCCCGCCAGGGGGATGGGGTCGTCGTTCATCAACAGCGGCAGGAAGAGCGGGTTGTTGCGGAACTCGGCCAGCTGCGAGACCGTGTGCCGAAGGGCCTTGGAGGGGATGGTGCCCCAGTGGGTGCACCCGCCGCCGACGTCGTGGTAGCGCTCGACCACGGCCACCGAGAGCCCCGACTTGGTGGCCTTCATGGCGGCCCCTTCGCCGCCAGGGCCGCTCCCGATCACGACCATGTCATAGTGCTGTTCCATCACGGCGAGGGCGGTGATGACCCGCGGACGGCGTCCCGGTCAAGCCCTTCGCCCGTTCACCCCCGCAGCACTGACGACGTCGCGGTGTCCATAGCCGCGAGCTCGTCGGGTGTGCCCTCGGCCACGACCCGCCCCCCGCGCGCCCGCCGCCGGGGCCCGAGCTCGATGATCCAGTCGGCCGCCCGCGAGCACCGACGGGTGGTGCTCGATCACCACCAGCGAGTCGCCGCGGTCGACGAGCTTCTGCATCACGCTCACGAGCCGCATCACGTCCGACAGGTGCAGCCCCGTGGTGGGCTCGTCGAGCACGTAGAGCGTCCCGCCGCCGCCCGTCTGCAGCTCGGTCGCCAGCTTGATGCGCTGCGCCTCGCCGCCCGACAGCGTGTGCGACCCCTGGCCCAGCGCCAGGTACCCCACACCCAGGTCGTGCAGCAGGTCCAACGGTCGCTTCACCTTGGCGACCTGGGAGAACACCTGCCGCGCCTCCTCGACGGTGAGCCCCAGCACCTCGCCCGCGTCGTACCCATGGAGCTTTACGTCGCGGGTCTCGCGGGAGAAGCGCGCCCCGGCGCACACCTCGCAGGGCACCACCACGTCGGCCATGAAGGCCATCTCGACGTGCTTCACCCCCGCGCCGTCGCAGGTCTCGCAGCGCCCGCCGCCGCTCTCGGCGCTGGTGTTGAACGAGAAGCGCCCGACGCCCCATCCGCGCGCCTTCGCCTCGGGGAGCGCGCGAAGAGCTTCCGGATCTCGTCCCACATGCCCACGTAGGTCGCGGGCACCGAGCGCGGCGTGCGGCCGATGGGCGACTGATCGATCGCGACGGCGCGCTTGAGCGACTTCCACCCGTCGATGGACTGATGGGCCCAGGGGCTCGTCGGTGGTGAGCTTGAGCTTCTTCCGCACCGCCCGCAGCAGGATCTTCTCGACCAGCGTGCTCTTGCCCGAGCCCGACACGCCCGCCACGCAGACGAACCTCCCCAGCGGGAACCTCGCCGTCGTCGATTGCAGGTTGTGCCCGCGCGCGCCCTTCACGGTGACCGCCTCGACCCCCTTCATCGGCCGCCGGCGCGCCCCCTCGCCCAGGGCGATGCGCAAGGCCTTCGCCGTAGGCCCGTCGCCCGCCAGCACCTCCGCCGCCGGGCCGTTGGCCACCACGTGACCGCCCGCCTTGCCGCCCGCGGGCCCCAGGTCGACCACCCAGTCCGCGCTCTGGATCACCTCCGCGTCGTGCTCCACCACGATCACGCTGGCGCCCCGGTCGACCAGCGCGCGCATCGCCTTCACCAGCCGCTGCGTGTCCCGCCCGTGGAGCCCGATGGTGGGCTCGTCGAGCACGTAGAGCACCCCGGTGAGCCCCGCGCCGATCTGCGCCGCGAGCCGCAGCCGCTGCATCTCGCCGCCCGAGAGGGTGTTGGCCCGGCGGTCGAGCGTCAGGTAGTCGAGCCCGAGCTCCAGCAGCGTGGTGAGCTTCGCCTCCAGCTGCGACTTCGGGGCCTCCGCGATGAGCGCCTCGCGCGCCGTCAGCGTCATCGCCGTGAGCGCGTCGCGCATCTCCTCCGGCGTCATCGCCATGGCCTCGTGGAAGCGCTTGCCCCCGAGGCGCACGGCCCTCGGAATGGGCGCGAGGCGCGAGCCCGCGCAGGCCCGGCACTGCACCCCGTCGGCGTCGACGCCGCGGCCCTCGCACGACTTGCACTGCCCCTGCGGGGTGTTGAAGGAGAAGTGCCGCGGGTCGAGCTCGGGGATGCCAGGCCGCACTTCGGGCACGCCCGCCGGGTGCTCACCACCTGCGGTTCGCCCACCCGACCGCTGCGCTCGTCGCGCTCGATGACGCAGTTGCCCTCCGCCAGCGACACCGCCGCGCGGATCATCTTCATCAGCTTCGCGGGCTCGTTGGCGTGCGCCGCGCCCATCCAGAGCCACACGTCGTGCACCTTGGTCTTCTTCAGCGTCGGGACCTTGTCGGGTTCATGGTCGACGCCGTCGACCCTCACCTGCTCGATGCCCGACTTGCGCGCGCGCTCGATGACCTCGCCGTGGAGCCCCTTGCGCGCCCGCACCACCGGCGCCCAGATCGACAGGTTGGCGTTGGGCGGATAGTGCGTGGCCAGCTCCTCCACGATGGCCTCCGGCGAGCGCGCCCCGATGGGGAGGTCGCACTTCGGGCAGAAGGGCGTGGCCACCTTCGCGTAGAGCAATCGAAGGTAGTGGGCGACCTCGGTGACCGTCGCCACGGTGCTCATCGCCCCGGCGCGCGCCGTGCGCTGCTCCAGCGAGATGGCGGGGGGGATGCCCACCACGCGGTCGACGTCGGCGCGGCCGAGCGAGGGGAGGTACTGCCGCGCGTAGGGCGAGAGCGTCTCCAGGAAGCGCCGCTGCCCCTCGGCGTAGATCACGTCGAAGGCCAGCGAGCTCTTGCCGGAGCCCGACGGCCCGGTCATCGCGACGAGCTTCTCGCGCGGGATCTCCAGGTGGCCGATGTGGAGGTTGTGCTCGCGCGCCCCGTCGAGAATGATCGAGTCGGGCACCGTGATGGTCGCCGGCGGACGCACCGCCCGCGCCCGGTTGACCCCGCGCGACTGCGTCGAGTCGAGCGCGTCGCGCAGGTACGGGGCGAAGCGGGAGCGCTTGACCTTCGCGACATGCTCGGGAGTGCCCTGGGCCACCACCTCGCCGCCTGCGTGCGCCGCCTCGGGGCCGAGGTCGATCACATGGTCGGCCCTCGCGGCCACGTAGGGCTCGTGCTCGACCACCACCACCGTGGCCCCGCGCTCGACCATCGCGTCGAGGGTGTCGAAGACCCGCGCCACGTCGCGGCGATGCAGCCCCGTCGTGGGCTCGTCGAGGATCACCAGGCTCCCGCGGCGCACCTCGGACAGGGCCGCGGCGAGCTTGAGCCGCTGCGCCTCGCCGCCCGAGAGGTGCGAGAGGGCCTGGCCCACGCAGAGGTAGCCGAGGCCCACGTCGAGCAGGGGCTTCAGCGCCGTGACCAGGTGCTCGTCCTCGCGGAAGTGATCGGCCACCGCGAAGGCCGACATCTCCAGCACGTCGGCGATGGATGCGCCGCGCACCCGCACCTCCAGCACCTCGTCCTTGAAGCGGCGACCGTGGCAGTCGGGGCACTGGAAGCTCACGTCCGCCAGGAACTGCATCTCCACGGTCTCGTAGCCCGCCCCCTCGCAGGTGGGGCAGCGCCCTCCCTCGACGTTGAAGGAGAAGGTGCGGGAGGAGTACCCCCGCTCCTTCGACTCGGGCGAGGTGGCGAAGCGCGCGCGGATGCGGTCGTAGATCTTGAGGTAGGTCGCGGGGTTGCCGCGGGTGGTGCGCCCGAGCGGGCCCTGGTCGACGTGCACCACGTCGGTGATGGCGTCGACGCCTTCGAGGGCGTCGTAGGGGAGCGACTCCTCCGCGCGCACCGCGAGCCCGCGCGCCGCGAGCGCGCGGGTCACCGCGGGGTGCAGCGTCTCGCCCACGAGCGAGCTCTTGCCCGAGCCCGAGACGCCCGTGATGACCGTGAGCACCCCGGTGGGAATGACCAGGTCGACTGCCTTGAGGTTGTGCCCTCGCGCTCCGAGGAGGGAGAGGGTCCCCCTCCCCTTGCGGCGCTTCGGGTGCGCCAGCCCGACGGAGCGGAGCGCCTCTCCGGTGGGCGTCCCCGCGCGGGTGAGCGTCGCCGGGTCGCCGTCGAAGATGATGCAGCCGCCGGCCTCGCCCGCCTCGGGGCCGAGCTCGATCACCCGGTCGCTGGCGGCGATCACGTCGAGGTCGTGCTCGATGATCAGCGCCACGTTGCCGAGCTGGGCGATGCCCCGGGCCACGCCGATGAGCCGCTCGGCGTCCCTCGGGTGAAGCCCCGCGGTGGGCTCGTCGAGCACCATCAGCGTCCCGGTAAGGGAGGTTCCCAGTGCGGCGGTGAGCGCCACGCGCTGCACCTCGCCGCCGGAGAGCGTGCGAGAGGCGCGGTCGAGGGAGAGGTACCCGACGCCCACGTCATCGAGGTATCCGAGCCTCGCACGGATCTCCCTCAGCACCCGATCGGTCGCCTCGTCCCCCGAGGGCACCGACTCCAGCCGCGCGCGGAGCTCGGTCACCGGCAGCGCCCCGGCGTCTCCAATGGACAAGCCCGACACCCGATATCGGGAGACCTCGGAGCGCACTCGGGAGCCGTTGCACGAAGGGCAGGTGGTGTAGCTCCGGAAGCGCGAGAGGAAGACCCTCACGTGCATCTGGTAGGCCTTGCCCTCCAGCCACGAGAACCACGCGCGCACCCCGGTGAACCCCTTGGTCCCCTCCAGGATCATGTCGCGGTGCTTCTCGGTGAGCTCGCGCCAGGGCTTGTCGGTGGGGATCTTCTGCGCCTTGCAGAGCGTCGCCAGGGCCTTGCGCTCGAAGGCCGTGGTCTTGCCCGTCCAGGGCTTGATGGCTCCCTTGTCGAGAGAGAGCGACGCGTCGGGGACTACCTTGTCCCAGTCGATCTCGATGATGCGCCCGAAGCCCCGGCAGCCCTCGCAGGCCCCGAGCGGCGACTGGAAGGAGAACAGCGCCGGCGAGGGCTCGGGGTAGGTGCGCCCGCAGTGGGCGCAGTCGAGCCCGCGGCTGTAGCGCCCGACGCGCCTGCCGACCTCCTGCCGGTCGACCCAGTGGACCTCCGCGCGACCGCCCTTCGCCATCGAGGTGCTCAGCGCCTCGGCCACGCGGGAGCGCTCCGCCCCGGTCACCTTCAGCCGGTCGGCGATGACGTCGATGCCGCCGTGCACGATGACCTCCGAGGGGGCCACCTCGTCGAGGTCGCGCGCCTCGCCGAGGATGAGCGCGCGTCGGTAGCCCTCCTCCAGAAGCCGCTCTCTCACGCCCAGGTAGCGCTCGGCGTCGTCGACCGAGACCCGCCAGGTGACCACCGCCCGCTCTCCGTCGCCCAGGAGCACGGCGTCGGTGGCTCCCGCGACGGTCCCCCGGTGGACCTCCCGGTTGCAGCCCTCGCACACGATGGTCGAAGCCCTCGCCCAGAGCAGCCGGAGGTAGTCCGTGAGCTCGGTCATGGTGCCGACGGTGGAGCGCGAGGTGCGCACCGGAGCCCCGCGGTCGACCGCGATGGCGGGCGGGACCGGGTCGAGCGAGCCCACCGGCGGCCTGTCGCGGCGCTCCAGGAACTGCCGCGCGTAGGCAGAGAAGCTCTCGACGAAGCGCCGCTGCCCCTCGGCGTAGAGGGTGTCGATGGCGAGCGAGCTCTTGCCCGCGCCGCTCACCCCCGCGATGGTGACCAGCTCCCCAGGGCGGAGGTCGAGGTCGATGCCCTGGAGGTTGTGGGTGCGAGCGTTGCGAAGACGGGTAGGTTCCATGATGTGGGGGTGCTGGAGGGCTCTCGTCAGATGTCGCGAGCGGCGCTCTGGGCACGGGGTGGCCGTGCTAATCCCATCGGGTGCGTCGCCTCGCGTTGGTCACGGTGCTGGTCGGCTCTCTGGTCCCCCGCGGGGTCTGGGCACAGCCCTCGCGCGGTCGCCTTCAGCCGGTGGCATCCGTACACCCGTTCAGTACTCCCGTCGAGGCCGTCGCCGCCGCCCGGGCCCTCCTGAGGGAGGCCCGGCCCGACGCCGCCGTCGCCCTCCTCGACCGCCAGCGCCTCGCCTGGCGCCGCTCTCCAGACCTCGCCGCCACCCGCGCCATCGCCCGCTTCCAGCTCCTCGCCCCGTCGCTCGAACCCTCCTCCTCGCGCACCCTGAGCCCCGCCGCGCAGCGCGAGCTCGCCGTCATGGAGCCCCTTCTTACTCGGCACGGTAATACCCACCCCGACGACGCCCTCGCGGCGCTCACCCTCGGCCGGCTCCGCATGGTGCTGGGCTCGCTCGACGCCGCCGCGAGCGCCTTCGAGTCCGCCGGCCAGGCCGACCCTCGCGACCCCACCCCCTGGAACGACCGCGCCATGGTCCTGGTGGCGCTGCACCGGCTGCCCGAGGCGGAGCGCTCGCTGACCCTCGCGACCGAGCGCTCGGGCCGAGACCCGGAGCCCTGGAACAACCTCGGCGCCGTGCGCCTCGCCCGCGGCGACGCCCGCTCCGCCGTCGAGGCCTTCCAGCGCGCGTGCGAGCTCTCCCCCACCACCGCTCGCTTCCGCTCCGACCTGGGCGCCGCGCAGCTCGCCGCGGGCGCTCCCCGGGACGCCGTCGCCAGCTTCGAGGCCGCCGCTGCCGCCGCGCCCGACGACCCCGTGGTGCTGGGCAACCTCGGCTACGCGCTCAGCCTCAGCGACCGCCCCGCCGAGGCCCTCGCGACGCTGCGACGCGCCGCCGCCATGCCCGGCCGCACCGCCACCATCGAGGACAACCTCGGGCTCGTGCTGCTGCGCCAGGGTGATCGCGCCGGGGCGAGGGCGGCCTTCGAGCGCGCGGTGGCGCTGGCGCCGAACGACCCCAGGGCGAGGGCCCACCTCGCCTCGATGGGCGAGCGCTGAGGAGACCCTCTACTCGCTCCGGGGGTCGTGGCGCTTGCGCGTGGCCTTGGTCTCCGCGACGGAGATCTCCACCAGCTTCGGGATCACCTTGTTGACCCCGACCGTCACGGGCGAGACCGCGCCGGGCGTCGGAGTGAAGCCTCGCTCCCGGCCCAGCACCGGGATCGCGCCGGAGGACAGGCGGGTGGTGTCAGGGAGGGGCAGCACCACGCGCTCACGGAGCGTCGAGCGCACCTTCGCCAGGAGCTGCTCCCACGCGACGCGCTCTTCGGGCCGGTTGAAGACGTGCTTGAGGCCGAGGCCTCCGTGGGCGTTCCAGATGGTGCGGGAGGTCACCGCCCCGCTGCCGAACTCGCTCCTCCACTCGCAGCGCACCTCCGAGTCGGGCTCGATGCGGTGGTTGAGCGAGGCCCGCGCGCCGCGCATCGACACGTCGACCAGGGTGCAGGGATAGATACGGGTGCTGCCTCGCGGCGACGTCACCAGGATGACCGAGAGGTCGACCGGGTAGCGCCACTCGTGCCGGCCGTTGGCCTCGCGCTGCCCCTGGGCCCACTGCGCCGCGAAGCGCCCCGCCTCGACGGACGATCGGAGGAAGCGCACGCCGAGGCCGCTGCGAGTCCCGCCCCCCGCGGACCGACGCGACTGCACCACCCCCTCGAGAAACATCCCGCAGGGCTGACCCTCCAGGCCGATGCGCAGGTCGACCGCCGCGCCCAGCGAGAGGTCGTACAACCCCGGGATGACCACCGCCCCCTCCTCGCCGGCCTCGCGGAAACCGTCCCGCAGCGCGGCTCGCGACAGGTGCACCTCGACGATTTTCTCGGGAAGCGTCATCTCGTTCGACGGCCCGACAATACCCTCCTCCGGCGATCGGGTCCATGTCGCTGAGCAGGCTTCGTCGAACGTACGTTGGTGGTGTTCAGCCGGTGGCGGCTCTCTGATAGAGTGCCGCTCCAGACAACAGCCATGCCCCGATATACCTCCTTCGGACAGAGCGACGTCGGCCGCGTGCGCAAGCACAACGAAGACGCCTTCATCATCGACGACAGCCTCGGACTCTACGTGGTCGCCGACGGCCTCGGCGGACACGCCGCAGGCGAGGTCGCGAGCGAAGAGGCCGTGTACAACATCCGCGGCTGGGTGCGCCGCGAGCGACCGAAGGTCGAGTCGCTCATCACCGACCCCTACGACGTCGACCAGCAGAACGTCGCCGAGCAGATCCTCCGCGGCGCCATCCAGGCCGCCACGTACCTCATCCACTCCATGGCCGAGTTCGACGAGACCAAGGCCGGCATGGGCACCACCACCTCGGTGCTGATGCTCCTCGGCCGCGTCGCCGTCATCGGCCAGGTCGGCGACAGCCGCATCTACCTCGCCCGCGACGGACAGATCGCCCAGATCACCGACGACCACACCCTCATCGCCGCGCAGATTCGCGAGGGCATGCTCACGCCGGAAGAGGCGCGCTACGCGCCGCACCGCAACGTGATCACCCGCGCCGTCGGCAGCCACGAGTACGTCGAGGTCGACACCCGCGTCGTGGAGACCATCCCCGGCGACCGCTTCCTGCTCTGCAGCGACGGCCTCCACGGCTACGTCGAGGAGCCCGACGAGATCCTCCCCATCCTCTCGCTGCCGGTCGAGCAGGTCTGCCAGCGCCTCATCGACATCGCCAACACGCGCGGCGGCAAGGACAACATCACCGCCATCGTGGTCGAGGTCCACGAGGTGTGATCCGTCGGGCCGCGCTGCTCGCGCTGCTCGCCTCGGTGACCTCCTGCGGAGCCCGCACAGGCCTCAGCGACGAAGCCTACGAGCCCGCCTCCCTCTATTGCACCGACGCGGTCTTCGTCGCCCGCCCGGCGCGCGACCTCGCCCTGGTCGCCGGCGTTCCCCGCGCGCTGCGAGGCCTCGCCCGCTGGTCGGTGGTGACCTCCCCGAGCGGCTCGACCCCGACGCTCCAGAGCGACGGCGGAGAGCGAGCGACCTTCCGCTCCGACCGCGAGGGGAGCTACGTCATCCGGGTCACCGTGCCCTCCACCGACGACCGCGACGCGGGCGACGGCGGCCCCGCGCCAGAGCTCTCCTGCACCCTCACCGTGCAGGTGCGCGCCGCGGGCCCGGTCGTCACCTGCCCCGCGGAGCTCACCGTCACCCCGCTGCAGCCCGTCGACCTCGAGGGCCGCGTCGCGGGTGACCGCGCCATCCGCAGCGTCGGATGGACCATCGACAGCGCCCCCTCCGGCAGCGCCCGCCGCCCGCCCGAACCCACCGACCGGGCGCGCACCCGCTTCACCCCCGACATCGCAGGCGACCACCGTCTGCGCTTCCGCGCCGTCGACTCGGACGGGGCCAGCGACGAGTGCGTCACCGTCGTCCACGCCGTGCCCCGAGAGGGGCTGCGCATCGAGCTGTCGTGGGATCCTCCGGGCCGCTCGTGCCCCGCCAGCCCCGGCGCGGCGTGCGACTCCAGCGACGTCGACCTGCACCTGCTCCAAGGGGTCGGCGACCCCAACTGGCGCACCGACAGCGACTGCTACTACGGCAACTGCACCAGCACCCGCGGCCTCCGCTGGGGCGCGCTGACCGTCGACGACGACCCGCACCTCGACATCGACGACGTCACGGGCCACGGCCCGGAGAACATCAACATCCTCCGACCGAGCGCCCGCTTCTACCGAGTGGGGGTGCACTACTACAGCGACCACGGCGCGGGACCGCAGGCCGCCACGCTCACCATCTACTGCAACGGCGCGACGGCCGTCGCCCGCCTCGGACCGATCACCCTCAGCTCCCGCGGCGGCCCCGACGACAACGATTTCTGGATCGCCGCCGACGTGCTCCCGCTGCCCGGCGGCGGCTGCCGCGTGGCGCCCATCTCCCGCGGAGGCCAACCGTGGATCGTCCGACAGTCCGAAGCGCTGACCTCCGCGGGCCCAAGCGCGCCGTGACAGCGCGCGGCTCCTGGTGGCATCGTCCCGCGGTGTGAAGCCACGGGTTCCGCTCGCGCTCGTCCTCCCCGCCCTCGCCGTCATCAGTTGCAATGTCTATGACCCGTCGCTCCTCGACCGGCGCGACGCGGCAGCGGATGTTACCCGGGACGGTAATAGCGACCGCGGACCCGTGAGCGACCTCGCGACGGACCGCCCCGGCGACGTCACCGACGCGCGAACCCCCTCCGACGCGATGGACGCCGCCGTCACCGACGGCGGCGCGGGACGCCGCCGTCGACGCCTCCGTCGACGCCCGCTCGGACGCCCCCTCCGTCGACGCCCGCTCGGACGCCCCCTCGGACCTCGGGCGCGACGTGCCCGACGTGCCCGTGGACGTCCCCCCGAGCTGCTCCGCCACCCTCGCGATGGGGACGCCCTGCATCGAGCCCGTGACGGGCCACCGATGGAGCCCCGACGAGCCCCGGCTGGTGACTCCCGGCGCCCTCGCCGTCACCGCCGATCGGCTCTATGTGAGCGACCCGGGCGGCGCTCGGGTGATGGCCTACGACCTCGGCGTCTCGCCCATCGACCCCGTGCGGCTCGCGGGCACCGGCGTCGGGGGAAGCTCCCTCGTGGGCGGCCCCGCGCGCTCCACCCCGCTGAGCTCGATCGCCTCGATGGTGCTGCTCCCCGGCGGCACCGTGCTGCTCGCCGACCAGGAGGCGCACCAGGTGCTGCGCCTTCGCGACGGGCGCGTCGAGCCGCTGCCGCTGGCGCTCTCGCTCCCCGCGGGGCCCTTCGGCCTCGCCTACGCGCCGGACACCCGGGAGCTCTTCGTCACCGGCGACAACCGGATCCATGTGGTTCCGCTCGACGCGGACGGCGGCGTCGGCGCGGCGAGCACCGTCGTCGGCCAGCTGTGCGGCGGCGCGTGCCCCGGCTTCAACGGCGACGGACGAGAGGGCACCGGCACCGCGCTCGCGCACCCCGTCGGCGTCGACGTGGACACCACCTACGTCTACTTCTCCGACCGCGACAACTGCCGCGTCCGGCGCTACCGCCGCGACGACCCGATGCGCCGCGTGGAGACCTTCGCGGGCTCGACCTGCGACCTCACCGGCGATCCGTTGGGCGACTCCACCACGGGCTTCGTGCCGAGGGAGGCGCTGCGCCTCGGCCGCGTCACCGACGTGCGCTACGGCGTCGACGGCTCGATCTACTTCGTCGACGCCACGCACTGCGCGGTCTTCCAGGTGGTGGCGAGGGCCCTCACCACCGCGCGCATCGTGCTGGGCTCGCGCTACGGCTGCAACCAGCCCACCGGCTCCGGGGGGATCACCATCGGCCGCATCGGGGGCATCGCCATGAGCGCCGACCGCAGCGCCGTCTATGTGAGCGACCTGCAGCAGCAGCGGGTGCTGCGCGTCGAGAACACCGCCATGGGAGGCTCTCCCCGGGTGGTCGTGGCGCTGGCTCCGGGCGCCTTCCCCTCGATGGACGAGGACGCCGCGGGGCTGCGCGCGGGGAGCCCCTCCGGGCTGGCGCTGCTCAACGACCGCGCCACGATGCTGCTCTCGGGCTCGGCCGAGGGCCGGGTGTACCGCGTGGAAAACGGCCGCTCGAGGGTGCTGCTCGGCGCAGGGACGGTGAGCCCCACCGCGACGGGCGACTCGATCGATCCTGCGACGCTGCCTCCGACCTGGGTGGCGGGCCTCGGCGGAGATGGCACCCACGCGGTGCTGGGGATGCCAGAGCGCGGGGTGATCGCGGACCTCCTCGGGCTGCCGACGGCCCCGAGGCTGCGGCGCGTGGCGGGGCGCTTCTCCGACGCGGCGCTCGATGGCGGCGTCGACGCGGGCGCGGACGCCGGGAGCGCGGCGACGGAGATGGGCTTCGAGCTCCCGGCGTGGCCCTTCACGCAGACCGGGCAGACCTGGTTCAGCGACGCGAGGGCGAGGGTGTGGCGGGTGACCTCCGGCAGCGCGGCGGTCATCGCCGGGAGCGGGGCGACCGGAGAGCTGCCGGACGGCGGCGTGGTGCCCGCGAGGTCGGCCCCCTTCGGCAGCGCGGTGGCCTTCGCCGTCGGCCGCGCCGGGACGCTCTACGTCGCCGACCCGGAGCGCTACGTGGTGTGGTCCATCGACGGGGCGGAGCAGGCGCGCGTCGCGGCGGGCGTGCTCGATCGGCCGTCGCCGCTCGGGGATGATCCCAACCCCGCGACGAGCCTCGGCCTCGCGCGGCCGGTGGCGCTGGCCTTCGACGGCGCCGACACCCTCTTCATCGCCGACGCCTCGGCCAACCGGGTGCGCGCGGTGACCATCAGCACCGGGCGCATGACGACGCTCGCGGGCTCCGGTCCGGCGAGCGGGGCGACGGCCACGACCAGCGGGGACTACGGTCCGGCGAGGGCGGCGACGCTGGCCCGACCGACGGCGCTGGCGTGGTCCGCGGGGCGGCTCTACGTGGCCGAGGGCGCGTCGGGTCGGGTGCGGATGGTGACGCTGCCGTAGCGAGCAGCGCGGGGAGGCGAGCGGCTCAGCTCAGGCCGCGGGCGAGCCACGCTTCGAGCGCGCGGGTCAGCCGGGCCCCCCGTCGGGGGCGGCGACCCCGGGCGGGGGCGACGCTCGACGGCGGACGGCGCGAGCCGCGCCCCGCCCCGCGCGGCCCTCGGCCCCCCCGCCGCCCCGCCCGGCGGGCGGCGCCCCCGACAAACGGCGCTCCCCGCGCCTCCGCTCGGCCGCCGCGCGGGGTCCACCCCCCCGGCGCCGAGGCGGCGCGCACCGCGGCGCGGCGCCGGGCCGAGACGCCCGACGCAGCAGCCCGCGCCCACCACCGCAGGGGCCGCCGCCGGCCCCGCGAGCACCACGCGACAGCGCGCGCGGCGCCCGCGAACCCCGGCGGCCACCCGGCGACGGCGCGGGGCAGCGACCCCGCGCGGGGGGCGGCGCCCGCCGCACAGGAGCCCGCGAGCCGGGCGGGCCGGCCCCGGCGGGGGGGGGGCGCCGGCGCCCCGCGACGCGGGGGCCTCGGGAGGGCAAGAAGCGCGGCGGGGGGGGCGCGCCCAGCGGGCCCCGGGGGGGGCGAACCACGCCGCGCGCCCCCGCCCCGCCGCCGGGGCCCGCGCCACGCCCGCGACCCCGCCCCGCCGCCGCGGGGCCGCCCAGTCAGCCCGGCGGCGGCTGGTTGGCCGGCACCAGGATGTACACCTCGCGGGTGTCGAGCACCGTCACCCCGTCGCCCACCACGTCGATGAACGCGCGGAAGAGCGTCGACTCCTGCGAGGCGCCCTGGAAGACGTTGTCGTTCTGGAAGAAGAGGGTGAAGCGCACCCGCGTGCCCGGCACCACCCGGTAGAAGGTGCTGAGGTCGGTGCGCGCGACGGCGTCGGCGTGGGCCACGCCCTCGGGCTCGGTCCAGCAGCGGTCGTTGGCGGGGCGATCTGGCACGACGGGGTGCGCCGGCGGATGAAGCGCGTGGCGTCGACGCCGAAGGGGTTGGCGCCGTCGTTGCGCGGGATGGTGTTGATGTCGAGCGGAACCCGCGTGGCGATGGTGTTCACCGCGTCGACCACGGAGCTCACGAAGGCCGGCGAGACCGTGGCGCCGCCGCCCGGCAGGTCGAAGATCAGCGGGTTGCCGTCGAGGTCGACGGAGCCGGTGCCCTCGGCGAGCACGCGGAAGTCGTAGCAGGGGCGGCCCGACGTGCGGCCGGACGGGCGCATGCCCTCGCAGCGAGTCCCGGACGAGGCGTTGAGGTTGATGATGCGCCCGGAGCGGGCGTTGTAGGCGTTGATGACGTCGTTGATGTTGTGCGGCGCCGGAGAGATGCCCGTGTAGGGGTGGGCGAAGGGCCCCGTGGGCACCGCCGGGTCGCGCGCCCCGTTGTGGAAATCCACGTCCGTGAAATGGATCACGATGGGCAGCGCCCCGACGCGGAAGCACGGGTGGCCGTAGGTGCCGTCGGCGCAGTTGCGCGGGGCGACCCAGCACGGGGCGACGCCGGGGTCGCCGGTGCACGCCATCGGGTTGGAGGGGTCGAAGAGCCCGTCGCCCACGATGGTCTGGTAGAGCGCCTCGACCTGCGACTCGGGCCCGTCGCCGCCGCTGCCCAGCCGGATCGCGTTGGCCGTCGCCTGCACGTCCATGGCGCGCGACGCGGGCTGCATCCCGATGCCCGAGTTGGCGATGCACCGGGGCGTGCCGGGAGGCCCGGAGCACACCGGCCAGAGCGCGCGGTCGTTGCCGCCGCCGTAGCTGCCGGAGGGGAAGTCGTCGTAGTGGTTGACCCCGAACCAGGTGTCGGGGATGAGCGCCGTGATGCTGTCGATGAGCCCGGTGCGCGGGGTCGCGATGGACGACTGCACGTTGCGCAGCACGCCGCCCATCGAGCCGGTGGTGTCGCTGATGAAGTACACGTCCGCCACGCGGAGGTTGGAGCCGAACTCCAGCTCGCGCGCCACCTGCGCGCCCATCCACGGGAGGATGAGGTAGTAGTCCGTCGAGGGGATGCGGGTCGACGCCTCGCTGGCGCAGCGCTCGCGCATGTGGTTGCGGCACCAGGCGACCTCGGCGGAGTCGAGCTGGCCGTCGCCGTCGGTGTCGGGGTTGCAGCGGTCGGTGCCCGCGATGGACTCCTCGCGGTCGCCGAGGCCGTCGTTGTCGGAGTCGGTGTCGAGGTAGTCGGGGATGCCGTCGGGCATCGGGCGCGCGAGGTCGAGCGTGCGCACGTCGAGCTCCCGGGGGCACTCGTTGGCGCCGGTCGCCGGGTCGTTGTCGCCGGCCTCCGCCGCGTCGGTGCCCTGCTCGCTGCCCATCGGGCTGTCGCCGTCGCTGTCGAGGTCGCGGTAGTTGGGCAGCATGTCGCCGTCGCGGTCGTTGGTGCCCTCCTGCGAGTCGGTGATGGTGTCGCCGTCGCTGTCCCGGTCTCGCCAGTCGGGGACGCCGTCCATGTCGGTGTCCGTCGGCGCCGCGGCGGTGCCAGGGGCGATCTCCGCGCTGTTGCTGATGCGGTCTCCGTCGGCGTCGGCGTCGGCGTAGTCGGGGACGTTGTCGCCGTCGGTGTCGAAGGGGTGGCACGACCAGCCGTTGGCCGCGTCGCGGTTCACCCCGCGGTCGCTGGCGCGGTAGCAGTCGAGCGCGGGGGCCGCCCCGGCGCCGGGCTGCGCGGGCGAAGGCGCGACCTGCAAGGCGTCGCGGATGCCGTCCCCGTTGGCGTCGGTGTCGAGGAAGTCGGGCGTCCCGTCGTTGTCGTTGTCGTCCGGCGGGGCGTCGCAGCGGAAGGCCTGGCCGTGGCCGCCCTCGAAGCGATCGGGCACGCCGTCGTTGTCCGAGTCGGCGTCGCTGCTGTTGGCCACGCCGTCCCCGTCGGCGTCGCCGCTGCCCTCGTAGCGGGTGGAGATGCCGTCGCCGTCGGGGTCGTTCTGCGGGGCGCAGGGCTCGCCGGGAACGTCCGCCGAGGGGGCGGCGTCCGCGACGATGTCGACGTCGGGGAGGCCCGAGTCCGCGGCGGTGGTGGTGTCCGAGCAGCCCGCGGCGACGACCCAGGCGCCCGCCACGAAGACGCGAAACAAGGGCAGGACAAGCGTCGCATAGGCCGGGGATGACACCCGCCCGCGGGTCCCGGGTCAAGCGCGCGCGGTGGGATCGGTCATCGCGGCGGCGGTGCGTATACTCCCGCGCCATGACGGCCGCTGCGTTTGCGAAATATGAAGGTCTCGGCAACGACTTCCTGGTGCTGGACGCCGAGGTGTGGCCCGAGGCGACGGTGACCCCTGAGCTCGCCCGCGCCCTCTGCGACCGGCACCGCGGCGTCGGGGGCGACGGGCTCCTCTGGGTCGACCGGACGGGCCTCGCCGCGGGGCGGGTGCGCCTGGTGATCCTCAACGCCGACGGGTCGCGGCCGGAGATGTGCGGCAACGGCGTGCGCTGCGTGGCCGCCTGGCTGCTCGACCGGGGCGAGCTCTCCGTGGGGGGCTCCCTGGTGGTCGACTCGGACGCGGGTCCGAGGCCCGTGCGGGTGCGCTCGACGAAGGACGGCGTGGCGGAGGTGGAGGTCGCCATGGGCTCCGCCTCGGTGGCGGGCGCGCCCTCGACCGTGACCGTGGGCGGCGAGCGTGTGGCCGTGCGCGCGGTGGACATGGGCAACCCCCACGGGGTGGTGTTCGCGCCGGGCGACGACGCGGCGGGGCTGGTGCGCGCGGTGACGGCGCTCGCGGAGTTTCCCAAGGGCGTCAACGTCGAGCTCGTGGCCCCGGAGCAGGGCGGGTTCAGGGTGCGGGTGCACGAGCGCGGCGTCGGGTGGACGCAGGCCTGCGGGACGGGCGCCTGCGCCGTGGCCGCGGCGGCGGTGGCCGAGGGTCGGTGGCGCGCGGGCGAGCCGGTGACGGTGCGGCTCGACGGCGGCCCGCTGGTAATCACCGTGGCCGAAGGGACCTGGGCGGTGACCATGACCGGCCCCGCGCGGCGGGCCTTCTCCGGGACGGTGGGCTGATGCGAGCGCTCGATTTACAAGGGTATGTATTCGCGCCGGTGATCCGGATGCCGGAGGGCTACGAGGTCTACGACTTCACCGGTGGGTATGACCCGGGGCGGGAGCTGGCCTCCCCCTACGGCGTCGGCCGCTACGACGAGAAGCGCCGCGGCGTGTACACCACCGAGCTCTTCGCGGGGCTGCGCGACATCCACGTGGGCGTCGACCTCGCGGCCCCGGTGGGCGAAGGCGTCCACGCCTTCTTCGACGGGACGGTGCACCGCTTCGGCAACAACCCCTCCGCCGGCGACTACGGCTACACGCTCATCACCGAGCACCAGCTCGGCGGGAGGCCCGTGTGGGCGCTGCACGGCCACCTCTCGGCGCGCTCCATCGAGGGGCGCTTCGAGGGCCAGCGCGTCTCCCGAGGCGAGGTCATCGCCTGGGTCGGCGACCGCCACGAGAACGGCGGCTGGAACCCCCACCTTCACTTCCAGCTCTCGCTGGTGCGCCCGGAGGTGGCCGACCTGCCGGGCGCCGTGAGCGACGCCGACCGCGAGGCGGCGCTGGCGATCTACCCCGACCCCCGGCTGGTGCTCGGCCCGCTCTACTGAATCAGCCGCCCATCCACTGGGCGCTGGTGCCGAGCCACGCTGCGCCGTCGGCCACCAGGGTCTCTCCGCTCACGTAGCTGGCGCCCTCGCTCACCAGGAAGAGCGCCGCCGTGGCCATCTCGTCGATGCGCCCGAAGCGCCGCAGGGGAATGGCCGCGATCACCCGCTCGCGGGTCTCGTCCGAGGAGAGCCGGCTCATCCCTTCGGTGCCCTCGATGGGCCCCGGGGCGAGGCCCACCACGCGCACCCCGAGGGGGCCCCACTCGACCGCGAGGGTGCGGGTGATCGCGTCCACCGCCGCCTTCGCCGCGGAGGCGTGGATCTGCAGCGGCGTCGCCGCGTAGTGGAGCGTGGCGGAGATGTTGAGCACCACGCCCCCGCGGTCGCGCAGCGAGCGGTCGAAGGCCGCGCGGCAGACGTTGAAGGTGCCGTTGGCGTCGATGTCCATCACCGTGCGAAAGCCGTTGGGCGACAGGGCCGCGGCCGGCGCCAGGAAGTTTCCCGCCGCGCTGTTGACCACGATGTCGATGGGCCCGAAGCGCGCCGTCACCGCGTCGAGCGCGGCCTCGACCGCCTTCGGGTCGCGCACGTCCGCCTGCGCCGCGAGGCACGACCCGCCCATCGCCGCCGCCGCGCCCTCGAGGCGCTCGGCGTTGCGGCCGACGATGCCGACCCGCGCGCCGTGGGCCACGAAGGCCTCCGCGATGCCGCGGCCGATGCCCGACCCGCCGCCCGTCACCAGCGCCACGCGCCCAGCCAGGAGATCGCTACGGAAGATGCTCGCCATGGCGCGGGAGTCTACACGCGCCCGGTGGAGGGGGGAGTGAGGCTCAGCGGCGGTCGAGCGCGCGGCGCACGGCGCGCAGGAAGGAGTCAGGGTCGGTGGGCTTGGCCAGCACCTCGCGGGCGTCCTCGGCGGTGAGCTGCTCTCGCCCGTAGCCGCTCGGAAGAGGGGCGCCCGGCAGCAGCTCCCGGTGCGGCCGCGCGCCCGCCGGCCCCGCGTCGAGGTCCCAGGTGAAGGCCCGCGCGCGCGGCCGAGGCCAGAGGCCGTCCTCGCGGCCACGACCGTAGCCCGCGCGCGGTCGACCATCACGCCCCCCCCCGGCGTCGGCCACCAGCCCCCCGCGCCCCCTTGCCCGTCGGCCTCCCGCTCGAGGATCGGCAGGTAGACCTTGAAGGCCGTGCCCACGCCCGGCTCGCTGTAGCAGTGGACCATCCCGTCGTGCTGGCGCACCACGCCGTAGACGATCGCGAGGCCGAGCCCGGAGCCCTGACCCTCGGGCTTCGTCGTGAAGAAGGGCTCGAAGACCCGGTCGATCAGCTCCGGCGCGATGCCGGTGCCCGTGTCGGTCACCGACAGCAGCACGTAGCGGCCAGGCTTCGCCCAGGGGTGCGCCCGCACGTACTCGCCGTTGATCACCACCTGCTCGGTCTCGAGGGTGATCCTGCCCCCGTGCGGCATCGCGTCGCGCGCGTTGAGGCAGAGGTTGAGCAGGATCTGGTCGATCTGCACCTCGTCGGCGGACACGAGCGGCAGGCGCGGCCCCTCGATCACGTCGACCGTGATGCTCGCCGGGACGACCCGGCGCAGCAGCGCCACGAGCTTGCGGGCGCGCGCGTTGAGGTCGAGCGGAGCGAGCCGGAGGTCCTGCCTGCGGCCGAGGGCGAGGAGCTGGCGGGTGAGGTCCCTCGCGCGCTCCACCGCGTCGAGGAGCATGGCGACGCTGGCGCGCCCGGGCTCGCTGAGCCCTCGCTCCGCCTCGAAGACCGACGCCGTCGAGCGCATCACCATCAGCAGGTTGTTGAAGTCGTGCGCCACGCCCCCCGCGAGCAGCCCGAGGCTCTCCAGCCGCTGGCGCTGCGCGAGCCGGCGCTCGATGTCGAGGCGGTCGGCGGCGGCCAGGGCGCGCTCCTCGGTGAGGCGGATGCGCGCCGCGGCCACGGAGACGTGGGCCGCCAGCGCGACGAGGTACTCGACCTCGGGCTCCGTCGGGGGGCGAGGGCCCTCGTCGCCGAAGGTTCCGAGGCCCAGGGTGCCGAAGGGGCGGTCGATGAAGCGCAGCGGGATGTTGATGATCGTGCGGTTCTTGAGCTCGTCGACGATGGCGTGGTTGACCCGCGGGTCGACGAGCGCGTCGTCGATCACCACGACCCGGTCGCCCTTCGCGATCTGCTCCATCATCCAGTCGCCCTCGACCGGGACGACCGTCGCGTGCTTCCAGACGTCCGCCTCGCTGGGGCCCTGGATCGTCAGCACCCGGATCTGGGTCAGTTGCTCGTCCTCGAAGACCGCCAACCACGAATTGTTGTAGCCGAGGGCCTCGCGAATCTCCGCGGTCACCATGGCCGTCAGCGCCGAGAAGTCCACCGCCCCCTGGAGGGTGCGAGCGAAGGCCAGGAGCCGCTGCCCGCCGGGGCCGCGCTCCTCGCCGGGCGGCGCCACGGTCCCGTCGCCCGTCAGGCTCTGTTCGTCGCCAGGCATCTGACCGGGCAATTTACCAGAGGTTGAGCGCAGCGCGGCCGCGAAGGTAGCGTCGGAGGAATGGCCACCCCGCGCACGAAGAAGCAGGCTGCCTCCGTCGAGAAGACTCCTGGCCTCCGGGCGAAGCGCCCGAAGGGCGACGTGCTCACCCAGCGGACGTCGCGGGCGGCGCTCGACCGCGCGACGCGAGCGATCAAGCACCTCAGCCGCGACGGCGCGCGCAACGCGTGGCGCATCGGGCAGCAGTTCGCGCAGGTCTCGGAGCTCGCGCTCCACACGGCCCGAGGGCACGCCACGATGCGCGACTACGCCGAGAAGGAGCTGTCCATCGACGGCGACTACGCCTACCGCTGCATGCGCATCGCTCAGGCCTTCAGCGAGGACTTCGCGACGGACCACGGGACCGAGAAGCTCGATCGGATGCTGCGCTACCTCGCGGCGACGCCCGAAGACGACGGGCCGGGGGGACGTCACGGGGATGAAGGTGCGGGTCCCGCAGGAGGACGGGAGCGTGCGGGAGGTGGCCTTCGAGCGGGTCACCGTGGCCGAACTGCGGAGCGCCACGGCGGCGGAGCGAGCGGCGGCCACGGCGACGCCGAAGCGACGCCAGGCGACGATGACGCGCGAGCGGCAGGCGGAGCTGTCGGCGGAGCTGAACGCGGCGCTGGACGCTTCCGTGGGCCGGAAGATGAGGGCGCACGCGGACGCGGCGGTGCGGGTGCGCGACGGGGTGCCGGTGCTGGCGGTGACGAGCCCGCTGTCAAAGGCGACGCCTGCGCTGCGGGCGGCGCTCGCGACCGTGAAGAAGTACTCGAAGGGCTGATACCGGGAGCGCGGCGGGGCTGAGTTGTGCCGGCACAACTCCGGGGGGCGTCGCAGCCCGCTCAGATCGCGGTGAGCCAGCCGTGCGCGTCGCGCCGCGTGCCGTGCTGGATGCCGGTGAGCTCGTCGTAGAACGACTGCCCGATGGGCCCGACGCCTTCGCCCACGATCATTCGCCGGTCGGCGGTGACCAGCTCGGACACGGGGCTCACCACCGCCGCGGTGCCGCTGCCGAAGACCTCCTTCAGCTTGCCGCTCTCGTGCGCCGAGACGATCTCCGAGAAGCTCAGCGGGCGCTCGGTGACGGTCATCCCCCGGGCCTTCGCCAGCGTGATGATGCTGTCGCGCGTGACGCCCGACAGGATGGTGTCGCCCAGCGCCGGGGTCACCAGCTCGTCGCCCAGCACCAGGAAGAGGTTCATCGTCCCGACCTCCTCCAGGAACTCGTGCTTCGCGCCGTCGAGCCAGAGCACCTGGTCGTAGCCCTCCTTCTTGGCACGCATCGCCGCCTGGAGGCTCGACGCGTAGTTGGCGCCCGCCTTCACGGCACCGAGGCCCCCCTTGGCGGCGCGCGTCTGGTGCGTCTCGACCCAGATGCGCACCGGCTTCAGCGTGTCGCCGCCGTAGTACGAGCCCACCGGCGAGAGGATCACGTAGAGCAGGTACTGGTGCGCCGGGCGGACGCCGAGGAAGGGCTCCGTCGCGACCAGCGTGGGGCGGATGTAGAGCGCCGTGTTGCGGGCGCGGGGCACCCAGTCGGACTCGACCTTCAGCAGCTCGGTGATGCAGTGGGCGAGCATCTCCGGGTCGGGCGGGGGCATGCAGAGCCGCGGCGCTCCGCTGGCCATGCGCTGGCAGTGGCGCTCGAGGCGAAACACCCGCACGACGCCGTCGTCGCCGCGGATGGCCTTGATGCCCTCGAACATCGCCTGGCCGTAGTGCAGCACCGCCGCCGCCGGGTCGAGCGCGAGCGGACCGTACGGGAGCACGCGCGCGTCGCTCCACCCCTGAGACTCGTTGAAGTCGACGAGCAGCATGTGGTCGGTGAAATGCCGTCCGAACCCGAGATCGCTCTCCGGGGGATGGGCCTTCGGGGCGCTGGTGCGCTCGATACGAACCTCAAGCTTCATGGACTCTCCTCCGTCTTCCGTCGCTTCGAGGCCCCTCGTCGGGACCTCCGTGCGGCCCCCCATACACCAATCCCCAGCAGCGCGGCCATTCCCCCCGGCGCCTTGCGCGTCTGCCCGGGCACCGAGCACCCGCAGCCGCCGTCGTCCACCCCGGTCAGCGTCGACGGAACGCCGCCGTCCTCCGCGACCTCGCCCGCGTCGGCCTCCACCGGCACGGCGCTCCCCGCGTCGAGCAGCTCCGGCGGCGGCTCCACGCCGAAGCCCCGCACCGCCACCCGCACCCGGGGGTTGTCGGGGTCGTTGGTGGTCACCACCATGGTTCCTTCGACGGGCCCCGGGCGCACGGGGGTGAAGGTCACCACCACCACCGAGCGCGACCGCACCGGCAGCGGGCGCGAGCTCGCCGGGGAGCTGAAGGGCCCGTCGCCCGCGATGGTGAGCAGCCGCCCGTCCCCTTCGCCCACGTTGCGCAGCGTGACGTCTCGCTCCGCCGCGCGGCCCAGCGTCACCTCGCCGAAGTCCACCATCGCGGGCTCGGCCAGGACGTCCGGCAGACCGAGGCGAGCGACCGACGGGTCGAAGCGGATGGTGCGCGGCAGCGGACCGACCCCGACGGGGATCTCCGGCAGCCCGATGGTCCATCGGCGGCCCGCGAGGGAGACGTAGAGCCCGGGGTAGAGCCTCACTCCGACGGTGTAGTCCAGCACCCCTTCGAGCGCCGGCTGGTACTCCACGAAGGAGCCCGCCATGAACACCGCCTGCACGCGCCGCATGCCCTGGGTGATGGGGTCGGCCTGGCCGCCGAAGGTGAAGCGCGTCGAGCGGTACCCCGCCTCGACCTCGCCCATCGCGTCGAGCGAGAACCCGCCGGAGATGCCCGGGATGCGCACGATGGCGTCGGTGATCGGGACGTCCGCGATGTGCTGCCGCATGGTGCGCCCCTGCGTCGAAGCGCGGCTCCACGCCCAGGGCTCGAAGGCGTTGGCGGACATCGCGCGGAAGTCGATCATGGGCAGGTACGGCAGGTTGCCCTCCCAGCGGATGGGCCCTCCCACCCCCACGTCGAGCGCCAGCCGGGCGCGCGCCCGAAACACGATGCCGTAGTCGACCGAGATGCGCCCCCCTCCCTCGGTGGGCTCGACGGTCAGGCTCATGGGCTCGGGCCACGCGCCCACCAGTGATCCCTCGAGGGAGACCTGCGTGTTGCCCGCGAGCACCGTCTCGATGCGCACCTGCACCGGCGAGCCGGAGGGGACCCATCCCGTGTCGAAGTTGAACTCCACCGGCAGCCCCTCTCGGTGCTGGTAGCGAATGGGCGCGCTCGTGCACCCGAGGTAGTCGCCGCCGCACCCGGTCTGGGCGGAGGCCGCGACCGGGAGCATCACGGAGGAGAGGAAGAGGGCGGAGAAGACCAGCGCGCGCATAGAGGGGCGCGATGCTACCCGAGCGCACCGCCTTCACGCGAGGGCCGTGCGCCGGGCGAGCGGGTCTGGATCAGAGGACGTGGACGCGGAAGAGCTGCTGGCCGAGCAGGAGGAAGTCGCCGTTGCGCACGGCGCGGGGGCCGTTGAGCCGGACGTACGACCCGTTGGAGCTGCCCACGTCGGTGACCGTGAGACGCCCCTGGTTGACCGCGAGCTGGCAGTGCAGCCCGGAGACGTAGCCATCCTCGGGGAAGAGGATGTCGCCGCGCTCGCGGCCGAGGTAGAGCCCGGTGACGGGCACCGGGAAGGCGCTCGCGAAGCTCTCGCGGCCGGTGACCAGGACGATCTTGCCGACGAGCCCCTCGGACTCGGCGCCGATGCGCTCGGTGCCGTCCGCCTGGCGGGGCATCGGGTGGAAGGCCTCGAAGCGGAGGATCTCCTGCCCGATGCGGAACACGTCCCCGTCGTGCAGCTCGACCGGCTGCTGGCGCTCGATGCGGATGTAGATCCCGTTGAGGGAGCTCTCGTCGCGCACGGTCAGCGTGCCGTTGGCGACGGTGAAGGACGCGTGACGGGGCGACAGGAAGGGGTCGTTGGAGAACACGCCCCCGGAGTCGCGCCCGACGGAGCTGTCACCCTCCATGAGCGAGTGGTGGCCGCCTTCGGTTCCGTCGGGGCGGATGAGCACCAGCCGGGCGCGCTCGACCGCGGGCCGAGGCGCCTGCGCCGTCGGCTGCGGGGCCGCGATGGGGGGCGTCGGAGCCTCGGACATCACCTCCGGCGCAGGGGCCTGGGCGACGGCCACGGTGGCCATGTCGAAGCCGCAGGTGATGCAGAAGCGGTTGCTGCGGGGGTTGGGCGACGCGCACTGCGGACACGTCGCGGGCATCGCCGCGGGCGGCCGGCTGATCGGCGCCGCGGCCATGGGGGAAGGACCGCTCGGGACCATCGGCGCGACCGGCGCCTGCTGCTGCGGCGGCACGAAGGGCGGAGGCATGGGCTGCTGCGGCTGCGCGAAGGGCGGAGGCTGCGGCGCGAAGCCGGGCGGCTGCTGCGCGTAGGCGGGCTGCTGCGGCGGCTGCTGCGGCGCGAAGCCGGGCGGCTGCTGCTGCTGCGTCGAGAAGGGCTGCTGCGGCGCGAAGCCGGGCGGCTGCTGCTGCGCGGGAGGGAAGGGCCCGGGCTGCGAGGCCACCGGGGGAATGCCGCCGGGGACGGCCGAGCCGCGACCCACGTCGACGATCGGGTTGGCCGTCGGGGTCGGCGCGCGGAAGGGCCTCCCCCCGCCGCTATCGCGGGGCAGCTCGTTGCCACACCCGAGACAGAACTTGTAGTGGTCCTGGTTCTCCTTGCTGCACTTGGGACAAACGATCACGTCGCGCCTCCATCCATTCGAGACTGAAGAACCGGGCTAAGCAGAGATGTCCACACGGAGCAGCTCGCGACCGATGAAGAGGTAGTCCCCGTGGTTGAGCTCGCGCTCTCCGCGGACCGAGAGGTACGTGCCGTTCTTGCTGCCCGTGTCGAGCAGCACGAAGCCGCCCTGCGGGGTGAGCTCGACGCGCGCATGCCGGGTGGACATGTACGGGTCGTTGGGGAAGTTCATGTCGCAGCCCTCGCGGCCGACGGTGAGGGAGTTCTCCCGGGCGCACACCTGCGTGGCGAGGATGCCGTTGCGGAGGATCTGCACCACGCGGAAGGGCGAGACCCGCTTCGGCGAGGAGTAGAACTGCGTCCCCTCGGCGTCGTTGCCGTCGGAGGGCCGCGGCGTGGTCTCGAGGCGGAACACCTGCTCGCCCGCGAGGAAGGTGTCGCCCGGCTGCACCGGCATGGGGGAGCGCACGCGCACGAAGACCCCGTTGAGGGAGCCGTCGTCGCGGATCACCAGCTTGCCGTCGTCGCGGTAGAAGAAGGTCGCGTGCAGGGGCGAGACCCACGGGTCGTGCTCGAAGAGGATGTCCCCCTGGGTGCGGCCGCACGGGTGCTGCCGGCCGCCCAGCAGGTAGGCCGTCTCGTCGGAGGGATCGCTCTGGAACCCTTCGCCCTTGATGAGCACGAGCTTGGCCTTGCCGGGCTCGAGCATCCTGCTGAACATGATCGTCTGCGCGCCGAGCACCTCGCGCGGCACGGGCTCGCCGCAGCGCCCGCAGAACTTGTGGCCCTGAGGGACCGGGGAATAACACTTCTTGCAGACGTAGCTTCGGGCCTGATCCATCAGCGCCTCCGTGGGAACGAACCTGAGCGGGATGCGGTGCGGACCCACGGGCGGACCCGCGGGCTCGGGACGAGGGGGAGGGATCGCCTCGCCCAACGAGGGGAAGGTGGGCTCGAGCGCCTGGTCGGGCGAGGGCAGCGGTTCGGCCTCGATGGGCTCGTCGCCGGGCTCGTCGACGACCGGCACGGGCGCCGGCATGGGGACCCTGAACGGCGCGGGAGGCTTCTCGTCGAAGCCCATCGGCCTTGCGCAGCGAGGGCACTGCGTCGCGCCGAGGGGAGCGTAGGAGTCACAGTGGCTGCAGACATAAC
Organism: Deltaproteobacteria bacterium; assembly: GCA_016704445.1. GTDB lineage: Bacteria > Myxococcota_A > Polyangia > Polyangiales > SCUS01. The sequence goes on along the minus strand of JADJAE010000064.1, from coordinate 38,170 downwards.
CGACATCGAGGTCCATCGAACTTGTCGGCCTTCAAGAGCGTGTATCAGGGCCGTCTCCCGCCGCGCCGCGAGAGCCTAGAGGGAACCCCCGCGCACCGTCAACGAATCTTCCACTTCCGCGGCCTCCATTCCCGAGCTCCTCGCCGAGTGCGCCGACCAGCGGAAAAGCAGCGCGCAGGGCGCCACGCTGAGGACCATCGCCAGCGCCACCGCGGCGCTCAGCCCGGCCACGTCGGCGGTGATGGACCCCGCGTAGCCGCCCGAGGCGATGGCCACCGCGTTGAGGCTGGTGAGCACCGTGTAGTGAAGGGCCGCGCGCTCGCGGTTCGTCGCGCTCATCAGCGCCGCGAAGAGCACGGTGGTGCCGAGCCCGCTCGCGAGGTGCTCGGCGATGATGGCCGCGAGGGTGATGTCCCGGGGCGCCCCCTGCGCGGCGGCCATCGCCAGCGGTATCATCGACGCCGCCTGCGCCACCGCCGCGATGCCCAGCGCGCGGGCCTCCCTCACCCTGCGATGCAGCAGGCCGCCGAGCGCCGCGCCGAAGATCGAGGCCCCGGTGCCGTAGAGCACCACGGCGTCCTTGATGGCCTCGCGGGTCCACCCGTGGTCGACCAGCATCGGCTTGATGAGCGCGGAGGCCGTGTGCGCCCCGAGCTTGTAGGTCACCGCCAGCGCCGCGACGCGCCACACGCCGGGGCCCACCACCGAGCGGAGCTGGTCGAGCACCACCAGCAGCGTGGGCCGCGGGGCCGCGCTGGGACCGGGCTCCTGCGAGGGCGCGTCGTGGCGCAGCGCGAAGGCGCCGAGGCCCGCGAGGAGGATGATCGACGCGCAGGCGAGCAGCGTCGGCGTGGTGCCCCAGCGGGTCTGGTAGTGCAGCAGCGCCACGCCGCCGAGGACGATCCCCACGCGGTAGCCGGCGACCTGCGCGGTGTTGCCGTAGCCGCGGCCGAGGGAGTCGAGCGAGCGCACGGCGAAGGCGTCGACGAAGATGTCCTGCGTCGAGGCGAGCAGCGCCGAGAGGGCGGTGAGGGCGAACCAGAAGGGCAGCGACGTGGCGACCGGGAAGAAGGCGTAGGAGGCCGTGGCGAGCGCGAGCGCGCACTGAAGCGCCAGCAGGATGTGGCGGGCGTACGGGCGCACCCTGGGGTGGTCCCCGAGCGGCGCCCACAGCGGCTTGAGCTGCCACGGGAGCTGGAGCCAGAACATCGAGGCGATGAAGGTGCGCGAGTAGCCCATCTCGCGCAGCACCACCGGGAGGTACTCGGCGGCGAAGCCGAAGGGAATACCCTGGGCGGTATAGAGGAGCGCGAGGGCGGTGAGGACGTGGCGGGTGCGCGGGTCAACCCGCATCGGCATGGACCCGCGAGAGGAAGCGGAGGACCTCGTCCTGCAGGCGCTCGGGCTGCTCGAGGGCGCGGTGTGCGAGGCGCCGTCGAGGCGCACGAAGGTCGCGCCGCGGATCTGTCGGGCCATCTGCTCGGCGTAGCGGACCGGGGTGAAGGTGTCGCGCTCGCCCGCGATGACCAGCGTGGGGGCGGTGACTTCGGAGAGGAGGTCCTCGGCGTTGTGCGCCCCGGCCGCGGCAAGCATGCGGAGGAACATCCCGGGCTCCAGCCGACCCACGTGCTCGAAGTACGGCGCGAGGTCCTCCGGGCGGAGGCGCAGCGCGTCGACCTCGCCGAGCGCGCGGGCCACCCAGAGCGAGAGCCCCACCGGGCCGCGCGACCAGAGGGCCCGCATGAGGCCGGGGAAGCGCTGCTGGAGTTCCATGGCCTTGGGGAGCGCGACCGAGAGCAGGTCGCTGCCGTGGAAGGTGCGGGTGATGAGCCCGTAGCTGCCGCAGATGAGCACCATGCCCGCGACCGCGTCGTGCTTCTGTCGCCACGCCTCGAGGGCGACCTGCGTGCCCATCGAGTGGGCGATGATCACCGCGCGAGAGACGCCCGCGTGGGCGAGGACGCAGTGCAGGTCGCGCGCGTGGTCCTCGACGCCGACGCGCTCGGGGTCGACCGGCGGCCCGGAGCGCCCGTGGCCCCGGTAGTTGAAGTGGATGACCCGATGCGCGGGCGTGAGGGCCGGCTGCAGGTAGCGCCAGATGAAGCCCTCGCACGCGATGCCGTCGCAGAGGACCACCGCGGGCCCGTCGCCGTCGGACTCGTAGAAGAGACGGGTGCCGTCAGGGCCTTCGGCGAAGGACATCGGTTGCGGTCAGCGGGTCGTCGAGGTCGTTGGCGGGTTGGCGGGGAGCGCCGGAGGCTCAGTCCTCGTCGCGGCCGCGGGGGTCGTCGGCGGCCTCCATGTCGGGCACGTCATTGACCGACGGGAGCTTGCGGATGTCCTGCCGCGAGAGCTTCCACGCGCGCTGCATCACCCAGGAGAGCGAGCGGTCGAGCCGCATGGCCTCCTGCTGGATCTCCAGCAGCATCGACTCGGGGAAGTAGAGACTCTGCTTGCGCTTGTCGCTCTGCGACATCGTTGCACCTGTTGCCGTGATCGGCGGTTTGCGGTCCGACGCTGCGGTTGGCAGCCTCGTCCGTACATGAAATGACGGACCCATAAAGCCGATACCGAGGCGGACGGGGGGGTGTCAAGCGCGGTGGAAGTCCGCAGGGCATGTCACATCGCCGCCACAGGGTCCGTCTCCCCCTCTGAAGCGATGGAGGGGGAGCGGTCCGCGGTGGGAGCGAGGCGACGATCGGAGGGGAGTTTGGAGAGAGAGAGAGCGGGTGCGGCGACGGGCGCCGCGCTCGATCAGGGAGCGGCGCTGGCGGAGACGCTCAGCACGTAGGAGCCGATGGCGCCCGTGGTGGTCGTCGCGTCGCGGAACCCGCGGGCGCAGACGTAGTACACGCCGGCCGGGAGGTTGTTGGCGTAGGGGAAGACCGCGGCGCGGGTGCCGTCGATCATGGCGCAGCGGCCGAGGGCGGAGTTGGACGAGGCGCCGCGCCAGGTGGTGCCGTCGGTGCCGTACATGTCGAGCGCGATGCCGCCGGGGAAGGGCGCCGGGCAGCGGCCGTTGCCGTCGCTCACGAGCGCGGTGACCGAGCCGTTGGCGGGCACGGTGACCGCCACGCAGTCCACGTCACCGAAGGGCAGCGAGCCGCCGCGGGTGGTGGTCGTCGAGATCGGGCTCGCCATGACGACCGAGGGGCTGTCGTTGGGCTCGGTCTCCATGCCGGTGAGCGCCGCGCAGGTGCCGCGGTTGTACGCGGTGGCGCCGCAGACCTGGCCCATCGGGCAGCGGATGGTGCCCTGGAGGGGGTTGCACATCCTGCCCGCGGCGGCGTTGGTCTGGCAGAAGCCCGCGGAGAGCGCGGAGCTGGAGCAGGTGAGGCCGGTGCCGCAGGGCATGTCGCCCGCGCGGCACTCGGAGCCGGCGACGGAGCCCTCGGCGCGGCAGGTGCCCGCGGTGAGGCTGCCGTCGTTGAGCACGCAGTTCAGACCCTCGGCGCAGCGGTCGACCGGGCGGTTGCAGGGCATGCCGGCCGCGACGACGTTCTGGCAGAGGCCGTTCTCGGGCGTCTCGGTGCTGCTGCAGGTGAGCGTGCCGGTGCAGGCCGCGCCGGTGGCGTTGCAGCCGCCGCCGAGGCCGCCGTCGACGCCGCAGCGACCCACGAAGCGGTCGCTCAGGTCGGTGAGGAAGCAGCGAGAGCCGTCGGCGCAGTCGTGGGTCTCGTCGCAGGTCGCGCCCATGGCGACGACGTTGATGCAGCGGGTGGCGGCGCCCTCGCCGGGAGCGCGGCACTGGAGCGTGCCGTCGCAGGGCATCATGCCCGCGCCGGAGCGGCAGGAGGCGCCGGCCACGGTGCCGTTGGGGCGGCAGTTGCCGATGAGGCCGCCGTGGACGGTGATGCAGGTCTCACCGACGGCGCACATCACGCGGTTGGCAGCGCAGGCGCCGCCCGGAGCGGCCTGCTGGACGCAGGTCGGGGTCGTGTCGGTCGCGTCGATGTCGGCGCTGCAGACGAGGCCCGTGTCGCAGCGGCCGCCGGTGGCGCCCACCGGGCGGCAGGCCGCGCCGATGGCGGTGCCCGAGCGGGTGCAGATGCCGCGGATGGAGAAGGACACCGACGAGAGGCAGGTGTTGCCGGCCTCGCAGGTGCGGAAGGCGTCGCAGGGCATGCCCGAGGGGACGGTGGTCTGGCAGATGTTGCCCGCCGAGCAGGTGAGGCCGGTGTCGCACGCGGGCTCGCTGGTGCGGCAGACGGAGCCGGCGACGGAGCCGCGCACGCGGCAGGTGCCCATCTCCGAGCCCGGGTCGTTGCCGACGCAGGTGAGAGCCGGGGTCACGCTGGAGTCGCAGATCTGGGTGCGGCCGTCGATGCGGCAGGCCCCGCCCATGGCGACCGGGGGCAGCTCCTGGATGCTGAGCTCGAAGGGACCGCGGTCGGTGGTCGCGCCGCCGGTGGCCGGGGGATAGAAGCCGCCGAGGACGACGAACACGGTGGTGTTGGGGGCGAAGACCTGGGTGGTCACGCTCGACGAGACGCGCCGGTCGGCGGCGGCGGCGAACTCGGGGTCATCGTCGTTGCAGGCCGCCGCGGTGAGCGTGGTGAGGCAGCGGTTGGTGACCCAGAGCACCGTGTCGAAGGTGCGGCCGGTGCCGGCGTTGGTGGTCGAGATGCGCAGCGCCGTCGGCATCGCGCCGGTGGTGTACGAGTAGACGACCTGGCCGCGCGAGGGCACGCAGGTGGTGTTGCTCGACGGCGGGCGCACGGGCGAGTTGGCCGTCGGGCGGGGACCGGGGTTCTGGGCCATGTACGCGGCGGTGGTGTCACCCATCACCCGCGCGGTGTCGCCCGAGGTGGGGCGGGCGACGGGGGTGATCGGGAGGGTTCCGCAGGTGGGGCCGGCGTCCGGGCGGTCGGCGCCGGTGTCGCGCGGGCCCGTGTCGCCGGGGCCGGCGTCGGCGCCGGTGTCGACGGCCTGCACGTCCATCGGCGAGCCGGTGTCGGTGCCGGCGTCCGCCGGAGGGTTGACGACGGGGTCGGAGCCACAGGCGCCGAGCGAGGCGCTCAGCAGCGCGATCGCGAGGTTGCGCATACGTGTCATGAAAGGATTCCTCCGTTGACGCCCAACGCCGGGGGTGAATGGCGGCGGAGGGACTTTCCCAATGGGCGCTCGAACGCCCGAAGCAGCCGCGTCTTCTCTCACACTGTGCGGAAGCGTCAAGGGTAGGGCGGGGCGGGCGTCGTACTGGTGCTGCCCCTAAGGGGGCGCGTTCGGGGTAAGAAGTCCGGCGGCGCCCTGACAGGGCCGCTGGAGACCGGAGCGTGCAGGTGCGATCGAGACAGCGTTGGGTGCGGGGCCTCGGGGTGGCGGCGCTCGCGGTGGGCGCCTTCGGGGCGGGCTCGCTGAGCGGGCGCGGGGCCCACGCGGACCCGCCGTCGGCCTCGCCGTACCGCCGGCTGGGGGTGCTCTCGGAGGTGCTGGCGCACGTCGAGAACAGCTACGTCGACCCGGTGAGCGAAGACCGGCTGCTCGACGGCGCGATACGGGGGATGGTCGGCGCGCTCGACCCGCACAGCAGCTACCTCAACCGTGAGGAGTACGCGCTGCTGCAGAGCGACACGAGCGGCGACTTCGGCGGGGTCGGCGTGGAGATCGACGCGCGCGGCGAGTACCTGATGGTGGTCGCCCCCATCGCGACCTCGCCGGCCGAGCGGGCGGGGGTGCGCGCGGGGGACGAGATCGTGTCCATCGAGGGGCGCGACGCGCGCGGGATGTCCGTCGACGAGGCGGTGCGTCGGATGCGCGGCGCGGCGGGCACGCGGGTGCGGGTGGTGCTGCGGCGGCGCGGGGCGGCCGACCCGATACGGCTCGAGCTGGTGCGCGAGGTCGTGCACGTCACCAGCGTCGACGCGGAGCTGCTCCCCGAGCGCATCGGCTACGTCAACCTCAAGAGCTTCCAGGACCACGCGTCGTGGGAACTCCAGCTCGCCATCGAGCGCCTCACCCGCGAGGCCGGGGGAACGCTCCGGGGCCTGGTGCTCGACCTGCGCAACAACCCCGGGGGGTTGCTCGACGAGGGCATCAGCGTGACGGACGAGTTTCTCCGGGAGGGGCTCATCGTGACGACGCGAGGGCGCAACGGCGCGGCGCAGGACGAGGCGCGCGCGCAGGGCCCCGGGACGCTCCCAAACTTCCCGATGGTGGTGCTGGTCAACGAGTACACCGCGAGCGCCGCGGAGATCGTCGCGGGCGCGCTGCAGGACCACCGCCGCGCCACGCTCGTGGGCGTGCGCACCTTCGGCAAGGGGAGCGTGCAGACGGTCATCGACCTCTCCGACGGCGGCGCGCTCAAGATCACCATCGCGCGGTACTTCACCCCGTCGGGGCGGAGCATCCAGGCGCAGGGCATCGCGCCCGACGTGCAGGTCGAGCAGGTCGATCTGCCCGACGAGCCCGAGGAGGGCTCCTCCTCCGCGCCGGAGCGAGAGCGCGACCTGGACCAGCACCTGCCGCACCGCGAGAGCGGGGACGCCGCGCCGCCGCCGGTGCCGGGGAGCGAGATGCGCGACCTCCAGCTGCGCGTCGGCTACCAGCTCCTGCGAGGGATGGTGCGCGAGCCCGCGGCGACCGCAGCCCCGCCCCGCAGGGCGCCTACGCGTCGGTGACCCGGGCGAGCACCGAGAGCAGCCGGTCGAGGTCGATGGGCTTGTCGACGTAGGCCACGCGCTCGGCCTGCAGCGCCTGCCGGATGTCCCGCTGCTCGGAGGTGTAGCCCGACATCACCACCGCGGGCAGCCCGGGCCGGAGGGCGCGCACCCGCTCCAGAAGCTCGAGGCCCGTCATGCCCGGCATCTCCATGTCCAGCACCAGAACGTCCGGGCGCTCCTGCTCGATGCGACCGAGGCACTGCTCCCCGCTGGTCGCCTCCGACACCACGAGCCCCTCGCTGCCCAGCAGGAAGCCCAGGGCCTTCACCGCGGCCGCCTCGTCGTCGACCAGCATCACGCGCAGCCCCCGCAGCCGGTCCTCGTCGAGCTGCGGCGGCGGTTCGGAAGGGACGATCGGGTCGGAGGCCAGGGAGGGAGGGAGCGTGAAGAAGAACGTGGTCCCGACCCCGGGCGCGCTCTCCAGCCAGATCGCTCCGCCGTGCGCTCGCACGATGCCCTGCGCGATGCTGAGGCCGAGCCCGGTGCCCTGAGCCCCCTGCCCCCTGCCCTTCCAGTAGCGATCGAAGATCCTCGGCTGCTCGGACTCCGGGATGCCGCAGCCCGTGTCCGAGACCGAGAAGCACACGTCCGGCCCGCGCGGCGTCACGCCGACGCGCACCTCGCCTCCCGCGGGGGTGAAGCGTATCGCGTTCTCGAGGAGGTTGCTGAGCACCTGCCGCACCCGCTCGCGGTCGCAGTGCACCCTCGGGAGCCCCGGCGCTACCTGGCCCTCCAGGCGGATACCGCGCGCGGAGACGACCTCCCGCTCCGCCTCGGTCCACTCCTCGACGAGGCGTCGCGGGCTCTCCGCCCTCGCCTCGATGGTGAACTCGCCCGCCTCGATGGTCGCCGCCTGCAGCAGGTCCTTGATGAGCCGGCTCATCCGCGCGGCGGAGTCCTCGATGACCCTGGCCTGCGCCCGAGGGTCACCCCCCTCCGAGCGCGCGATGAGCGAGGCGTGCATCGCGATGATCGACAGCGGGTTGCGCAGGTCGTGCGAGACGACCGCGAGCAGGTGGTCTCGCGACTCGACCGCCGCCTCCGCCGCGTCGTGGAGCCGCGCGATCTCCAGCGCGACGCCTACGCGCCGGGCCAGCATCTCCGCGCAGCGCCGGTCGTCCGCGTCGAAGCCAGGGCCCCCGCGCTTGCCCGCGATGCGCAGCGCGCCGAGCGTCTGCTCCCCGTGGCGCACCAGCAGGCTGAGCTGCCCTTCGTCCCGCGGGTCGACGCCCACCTCGACCTTCGGCTCGAAGCCCGCCCCGTCGGCCGTGACGCTCCCGAAGGCGGCGTACTGCGCGCCGACGACCGAGAGCGCCTGCTTCACGATCACCCGCAGCACTGCATCAAGGTTGCTGGTGCCGCGCAGCCCGGCGAGCGCCGTCGTCACAGCGATCATCGCCTGGTCGATGCGCTCGAGCTGCTGGCGCAGGGTCGACTCCGCCCTCCAGGCCAGGTCGCGATCGCGCTCCGCCAGCTTGTGGGCGCTGAGGTCGGAGAGCGCGGTGCGCAGCCCGGTGAGCCGGCCCTTCGGGTCGAACTCCGGCGTGCTGATCGCCTGCACGCACAGCGAGCGGGCGTCGGCGGTCGTGAAGGAGAGCTCGCTGCTCACCGCCGCGCCGGTCTTGCGGCACTGCGCGATGTGCCGCCAGAAGAGCGCCGGGTCGTCCATGCGCACCACGGACAGCAGCGGCGCCCCGATGAGCGCCATGCGGTCGCGGCCGAGCAGGCTGGCGCCGGTGAAGTTGACCTCCCGGATGCATCCACGCTCGTCGAGGGTGCAGTAGGCGATGGGCGCGAAGTCGTAGAGGTCGGCGTAGCGGTTGCGCGACTCCTCGAGGGCGCACTGGGCGTCGCGCAGCGCGCGGTTCTGCTCCTCGAGCTCGATCTGGTGGAGCTGCAGCTCGCGCGCCCCGTCGTCGAGCTCCGCCCGGGCGCCCAGGCGCGGGTTCGTGTCTTTGGGGTTCATCGCGTCTCCTCGATGAGCACGAGCGTGAGGGCCGGCCGGTCACCCGTGGCAGCCAGCGCCCGCGCGGAGAACTTCATCGGGCGCTCGCCCTCGCGGCCGAAGGGATGCTCGACGACCATCTCCGCGAAGCTCTTCCCACGGGCCACCGCCTCCTCGAAGGCAGACCACAGCACGGGCTCCGACGCCCTCGCCGGCCACACCTCGTCGAGGGTGCGGCCGAGCACCTCGGCGCCCACGTGGAAGGCGTCGAAGAAGGCCTTGTTCACCCAGACCAGCCGCATGTGCTCGTCGAGCAACATGAGCACGTGGGGCAGCGTCGACAACACCTTGCCGACCATCTCGTGGATCTCCACGGACTCCGTGCCCTTCCTCGCCGGAGGAGCCCGGGTGAACTCGATCACCGCCCCGCGAATCGCGTGGTCGAGGGTGCGGTAGGGGATCGTCCGCATCGTGTACCAGTGGCCGTCGGAGGCTCGCACCCGCCGCGCGCACTCCTGCAGCGAGCGGATCGTCTCGGCGACCGCGGGCTCGACCAGCGGCGTCCGATCGGCCTCGGCGCCCGGGGCCTCGATCGGGGGCGGGTTGAGCGCGGCCTCGAGCCGGGCCACCGGGCGCCCCACGTCCTCGGCGATCAGGTGCAGGAGCTGCTCGGCCGCCGCGGAGAAGCGCCGGATGCGCAGGTCCATGCCCACGAGCACCAGCGGGGTGCTCACGTCCGCGAGCACGTTCTGCAGGTCGTCGTTGCTCTCGTTGAGCTGCCCGATGCGGTTCTGCAGCTCCTCGTTGATGGTGCTCAGCTCCTCGTTGGTCGACTGGAGTTCTTCCTTCGAGGTCTCGAGCTCCTCGTTGGTGGACTGAAGCTCCTCGTTGGTCGACTGAAGCTCCTCGTTGGCGGTCTGGAGTTCTTCGTTGGCCACCTCCAGCTCGCGCACGCTGGTCTGGAGGTACTCCTTGGTGACCAGCAGCTCGGTCTCCAGCGCGCGCACCTGCGTCGCCCCGGCCTCCTCGCTCGTCACCGCCGCCGCGGCCGCCGTCGCGGTCGGCGCGTCGCGGAACATCACCAGCAGGCACTGCTCCCGGCCGGGCCCGTCGCGCAGCGGCATCACGTCGACGACCACCGCGGCGGAGGCCGGCGCTCCCAGCAGGGCCACCGGCCCCGAGGTGACCTCCACCCCGTGGATCGCGGCCGTCTGCAGCGCCTGGCGCAGCTCGGGCAGCAGCTCCGGGCGCACCAGCTTCAGCACGTTGAGCGTGGCCACCCCGGCGCTCGGCCCGAGGTAGGGCCCGGTCTGCCCGCGAAACTGGATCACGTCGAGCTTCTCGTCGACCAGCATCCCGGGCGGCCCGAACTTCTCCAGCACCATGCGGTCGGCGAGCTGCTGCGTGCTCACCATCGGGCGGTGCTCGGCCGTCGGCAGCGCGGGCCGCGCCCCCGGGGAGAAGGGTCCCCCGCGGGAGCCGGCGGAGAGGTCGAAGACGCCCGTCGGCGGCGCGCTCTTGCGCGAGTAGAGCTTCAGCCGGCGGTCGACGAGCGAGAAGAGCTCCGCCGCGTCGCCGACCGACTCCGAGGCGCCAAGCTGCAAGAAGCCGTCGGGCTTGAGCGCGTAGTGGAAGACCCGCAGCACCCGCTTCTGGAGGCTCGGCTGCATGTAGATCAGCACGTTGCGGCAGCTCACGAGGTCGAGCCGGGAGAACGGCGGGTCCTTGCCCAGGTTGTGGTGGGCGAAGATCACCATGGCGCGCAGCCGCTGCGAGACCTGCCAGGCGTCGCCCTGGCGGGTGAAGAAGCGCTGCAGCCGACCGGCGGAGATGTCGAGCTCGACGCCGAGGGGGTAGAGCCCGAGCCGGGCGCGAGCCAGCGCGCGGTCGTCGATGTCGGTGGCGAAGATCTGCACCGGGATCTGCACCCCGAGCGTGTCGAGGTGCTCGATCACGCACATCGCGATGGAGTAGGCCTCCTCGCCGGACGAGCAGCCGGGCACCCAGACGCGCACCGGGGAGTCGGGCGAGCGCCCCGCGAAGAGGCGAGGGACCACCGTGCTCTCCAGCAGCTCGAAGGTCTCGCGATCGCGGAAGAACGCGGTGACCCCGATGAGCAGGTCGCCGTAGAGGCTCTTCAGCTCCTCGGCGTCCGAGTCGAGGAGGGTCAGGTAGTCCTCCGCCCGCTCGACCTTGCGCAGCGCCAGCCGGCGCCCCAGCCGGCGCTCGATGGTGGTCGGCTTGTACCCGGCGAAGTCGACCCCGAAGACCCGCCGCAGCCGGTCGAAGATCTGGTCGAGCAGCCCTTGGCCCCAGAGCCGCTGCGGGCGACGTCGAGCGACGAAGGGGTGCGCCGAGAGCCGCGCGAGCTCCTCGCCGATCTCCGCCGGGGCGAGGGCGAAGTCCGCCATGCCGAGGTCGATCACGCTCTGCGGCATCGACGGGTGCTGCGCGGTCGAGGGCTCCTGCGCGAAGGTGATCCCGCCCGCCTCGCGGACGGCCCTTGCGCCGAGCGCGCCGTCGTCCCCGGAGCCGGAGAGGATGACCGCGACGGAGGCGCTCCCCTGATCGGCGGCGAGCGATCGGAGGAAGCTGTCGATCGAGTGCCGGGGCACCTCCGCCGACTGCGCTTGAAGCTGGAGCACGCCGCCCTGCACCGTGATGTCCTTGCCGGGCGGGGTGACGTAGACGGTGCTGGCCTCGAGCGGCATCCCGTGGGCAGCGGTGAGCACCCGCACCGACGCCCCGCGCGCCAGGATCTCCGCGAGCGCGCTCTCGTGGTCCGCGGCCATGTGCTGCAGCACGACGTAGGCCATGCCGTCGCAGACCAGGCTGCGGATGAGCGTCCCGAGCGGCTCGAGCCCGCCCGCGGAGGCGCCGATGCCCACCACCAGCAGCCGCCGCTGCGTCTCCGGCTCGTTCTCTTCGGGATCGCTCACGGGTGAATGCCTCCCGATGAAGCCTTTGGGGTCGTTACCCCCCGGTCAGCACCCTTCGGCGCAGTGGAGGGGATACAGGGGTCGATACGGTTGAGGTCAGTGCCAGGCGGCGGCGGCGCGCACGTCCGAGCCGTTGCGGTCGTGGTCGGCGAGCAGCACCCGCGTCTGGGGCACGCACGCGACGCACGACTGGAAGGCGCTGCCGTGGGCGCAGCGCACGGTGGTCCACGGGGTGCCGCCGGGGCGCATGGCGCCGTTGCGGGCGCGGAGCTCGCCGACGGTGTCGAGGTGACGTCCGCACGCGACGCAGTGCACGTGCGACTGGTCGTTGAGCCCGGGCTCGAGCTCGATGCCCTGCGCCGCGAAGCTCGTGGAGGTCGCCGGGGGGCGCGGGCCGACGCCGTGGAGCGCCTGCTTCTCTTTGCGGGTCAACCGCTTCTCTCGTTGGAATGCCATCGCCGCAGACTTGAACCCCATCGCAGCGCCTTATGCAATGGTCGTCCGGTGGCACCCGCCATCCGTGCAGATGGTCAGTAGAGCCCCAGCAGGTAGCGGAAGGTCCCCACGGGCTCGAACTCGATGCCGCCGGAGAGCTGCCACCCCGGCGCCTCGCGGAGGTCGACGGTGGCGCCCACCCACAGCCTCGCCCCGGTCATGTAGCGCATCGCCGGTCGCGGCTCGTCCTCCGGGACCAGCTCGTCCCGATACTCTCTCAGCGAGAAGGGAGCGCGGTATCCGTAGGTCAGCGTCAGCGAGGCGATGGGCGTCGAGCGCGCCTCCGCGACGTCGTGATCGCGCCACGCCCAGCCCGCCCCCAAACGCGCGGTGAACACCCCTTCGCCCGTGTAATAGAACATCCGCAGCGGCCGGGGCGCGGCGCCCAGGAAGAGCTCGACCCCGCCCACCGCCTGCACGCTCGCGAAGGTCGCGGTCGCCGCCTCGATGAAGGGCCCGAGGCGGGTGTCTCCCTCCCGGCCGATGGCCACGGTGGCGTCGCCTCCGAGCCGCAGGTCGAAGACCGCCGCGGAGGATCCGTCGACCACGAGGACGCCCCCGCCGAGCCCCACCCAGGGCGAGAGCTCGAGGGTCGGCCGCAGCCGCGGATAGCGCGGCGGAGGCGTGTGCGCCGACGCGTACGAAGGGAGCGCCAGGACCATCGCGAAGGCCGCGAGGCGTCGGAGCTGGTGGGTCGGAGACGAGGAGGAGGGAGGCATGCGCGGAGGGTACACAGCCGCGCGGGGAAGGAGAGGGAGGACGCTCAGTCCTTGATGGCCTCGGCGCCGCCGATGATCTCCATGAGCTCCTTGGTGATCGCCGCCTGGCGGGCGCGGTTGTACTCGAGGGTCAGGGCGCCGATCATCTTCTTCGCGTTGTTGGTCGCGCTGTCCATCGCGGTCATGCGCGCCCCGTGCTCGCTCGCGCTGGAGTCGAGCATGGCGCGGAAGACCGAGACCTCGACGTACATCGGCAGCAGCCGGTCGAGCAGGGCGGCCTGCGACGGCTCGTAGATGTAGTCCGACATGTTCTTGCCGCTCGCGGGAGCGTTGGCCGCAGGAGCGGGCTCCGCCGCCGTCTCGATGGGCAGCAGCGGGAGGAAGGTGACCTTCTGGGTCATCGCGCTCTTGAACTCGTTGAAGAGCACGATCACGCGGTCGACCTCGCCCTCCACGAACTCGCGCGACACGGTGCGCGCGATCTCCGCCGCGAGCTCCGCGGTGGGCTCGCCCATGCCCGACCAGTCGTGCCGCGCTTCGAGGCCGCGGCGCTTCAGGTAGTCGCGGCCCTTGCGGCCGATGGCGCCGAGGAGCACCTCGAAGCCCTCGCCGCGCAGCTCGGCGATCTTGCGCTCGGCCGCGCGCTGGATGGAGCTGTTGAAGGCCCCCGCCAGGCCGCGGTCGCTGGTGAGGACCAGCAGCAGCACCCGCTTCACCGGGCGCTGCGCGAGGAGCTGGTGGGCCCCCTCCTCGTCGCCGCCCGCGCGGCCCGCGAGGGAGCGCAGCACCTCCGCCGTCTTCACGGCGTAGGGGCGCAGCGCCTTGATGCGAAGCTGCGCGCGGTTGAGGCGCGCGGCCGCGACCATCTTCATGGCGCGGGTGATCTTCTGCGTACTCTTGACCGACGTGATCCGACGGCGGATCGACTTCAGCGAGGGCATTTCAACGCTCCAGGAGGCGCTTGGGGAAAGGGGTGGAAGAAGTTACTTCGCGTCCGCGACGAAGGTCTCGGCGAACTCGGTGAGCGCCTTGTCCAGGGGCTCGAAGAAGGGCTGGCCGTCCTTCTTGCCGGGCTTGGTCTTCGGGCTGCGCAGGGCGTCGAGGACGTCCTTCGCCTTGGCGTCGAGGTGCGCGTACATCTCGCGCTCGAAGCGCCGCGCCTGGTTGACCGGGTACTTGTCCAGGAAGCCGCGGTTGGCGGCGTACAGGATCGCGATCTGGTACTCGACCCCGAGCGGCACGTACTGGCCCTGCTTCAGGATCTCCACCAGGCGCTCGCCGCGGGCGAGCTGGTCCTGCGTGGCCTTGTCGAGGTCGGACGCGAACTGCGCGAAGGCGGCCATCTCGCGGTACTGCGCGAGGGTGAGGCGGAGGGTGCCCGCGATCGCCTTCATGAAGGGCACCTGCGCGTTGCCGCCCACGCGGGACACGGAGATGCCCACGTTGATGGCGGGGCGCACGCCCGCGAAGAAGAGGTCGGACTCGAGGAAGATCTGGCCGTCGGTGATGGAGATCACGTTGGTCGGGATGTACGCCGAGACGTCGCCCGCCTGGGTCTCGATGATCGGGAGCGCCGTGAGCGAACCCCCGGAGCTGGGCAGCCGGCCGAGCTCGAGGTCATCGGTGAGGTGCTCCTCGCAGTGGGCCTTGCCGAGCACGCCGGGGTGCACCTTGCCGTCGACGCCCTTGGTGGCGTCGGTGACGGCGGTGCCCTTCTTCACGAGCACCCACTGGTCGGCCATCTTGGCCGCGCGCTCGAGCAGGCGGGAGTGGAGGTAGAACACGTCGCCGGGGTACGCCTCGCGGCCCGGCGGGCGGCGCAGCAGCAGCGAGAGCTGGCGGTACGCGACGGCCTGCTTGGAGAGGTCGTCATAGACGATCAGGGCGTGCTGCCCGCTGTCGCGGAAGTACTCGCCCATGGTCACGCCGGTGTACGCCGAGATGAACTGGAGCGGCGCCATCTCGCTGGCGTTGCTGGCGACGACGGTGGTGTACTCCATCGCGCCCATCTCCTGGAGCTTGGCCACCACCTGGGCGACGGTCGACTGCTTCTGGCCGATGGCCACGTACACGCAGAAGACCCCCTTGCCCTTCTGGTTGACGATGGCGTCGATGGCGACGGCCGTCTTGCCGGTCTGGCGGTCGCCGATGATGAGCTCGCGCTGACCGCGGCCGATGGGGATCATCGCGTCGACGGACTTCAAGCCCGTCTGGAGCGGCTCGTTCACGGTCTGGCGGGCGATGATGCCCGGGGCCTTGATCTCCACGCGGCGGCGGTGCGGGCTCTCGATGGCGCCCTTGCCGTCGACCGGCTGGCCGAGCGCGTTGACCACGCGGCCCACCAGGGCGGGGCCGACGGGGACTTCCATGATGCGCCCGGTGCGCTTGACGACGTCGCCTTCCTTGACCGCGCTGGCCTCGCCGAAGATGGCGACGCCGACGTTGTCCTCTTCCAGGTTGAGCACCAGCCCGTAGAGCTGGTCGGGGAACTCCACGAGCTCGCCCGCCATCGCGCCCGACAGCCCGTAGATGCGGGCGATGCCGTCGCCGATGGTCAGGACGGTTCCAGTCTCGGAGACCTCGATGGTCTTCTCGTAGGTCTGGATCTGCTTCTTGATGATCTGGGAGATTTCTTCCGCGCGCAGTTGCATGGTCCGCCTCTGTCTGACTGAAAGCCCGGAGTGCGGGCCCGTTTTATTTCTCTATGCCTGGAGCGCAGTGGTCCGCAGCTCTTCGAGCCGCGTGCGGATGCTGCCGTCGTAGACCTTGTCGCCGATGCGGGTCACGACCCCGCCGATGAGCCCCGGGTCGACCTTACGCGACAACGTAATGGACTTCCCGGTGAGCCGCTCCAGAACGCCCGTGAGCCGCGCGTACTGCGCGTCGCTCAGCGGCACCGCGGAGGTGACCTCCGCCTGGACCTTGCCTGCCTTCTCGTCGCCGAGCGCCGAGAGCGCCGCCGCCACGTCGGGGATCAGCGCCCCCTTGCGGCGGTCGGACAGGAGCATCGCGACGTTGCGCGCCGTGGGCGAGAGCCCCATGCGCCCGGCGATGTCGTTCATCACCGCGCGCCGCGAGTCCTCCCGCACCACCGGGTTGGCCAGCAGCCCGAGGAGCTCCGGGGAGCCCTTGAGCGTCGCGGCCAGGTCGTTGAGCTCGCGGGTGAGCAGGTCGAGCTTGCCCTCCTCCACGCCGATCATGAAGATCGCCTTGGCGTAGCGCCGTGCGGTCGGTGAACTCACGCCCTCGCTCCTTCCGTGCCCGCGGCCTCGAGGCCCGACAGGTACTCGTCCGCCAGGCGGCGCTGGTCATCCGCGCCGATGCTCGATCGCACCGTCGCCTCGGCCGCCGCCGTCGCCGCGATGATCGCCTCGCGGCGGAGGTCTTCGCGGAGGTTCTTCAGCTCCTGCTCGATGGTAGCCGTGCCGTCGGCGCGCATGCGCTCGACCCGGGCCGTCGCCTCGGCCACGATGCGGTCTCGCTCGGCCTCGCCCGCGGCGGTGAACTGCGCCTTGAGCGACGCGATCTCCGCGTCGAGCGAGCCCAGCTTCGAGGTCATCTCCGAGTGCATCGCCTGCGCCTCGTCGTGGAGGCGCTTCGCCTCGGCGATCTCGCTCTCCACCGACGCGCGCCGCGCCAGGAGCGAGGGGTTGATCGAGCGGGTCACGGCCATGTAGCCGAGCACCAGCAGGATCGCGAAGTTGATGATCGGCCCGACGAAGGGCGGCGGGCGGGGGGAGCGCACCTCGCGGCCGTTGACCGTGTGCACGACCTCGCCGCCGACGCCGGTCCAGTTGATGCCGTCGGGCATATGGAAGCCGCCCTCGTGGACCGCGTCCCCGCCGTGATCCTGCGCGAAGGCCGCGGTGCCCATCGCCATCGCCGCTGCGAGCAGCGTCACTCCGAACCAGCGCTTCACGATCGCACCTCCCGACGCAGCACCCTGGCTGCGATGCTCTGAGCCAGCTCCGGAACCTGGGCCATCACCTCTCCGTGGAGCTTCACCCGCTGCGCGGCGATGTCCGCCCGCTGCTTCTCGACGGCCGCGTTGACCTCCTCGCGGGCCTTGCCCAGCAGGTCGGCCTCGGCGCGGACGCCCTCCGCCCGGAGGGCCTCGCGGGCCTTGGAGGCGGACGAGCGCGCGACGGCGAGCTGCTCGTCGAGGGAGCCCTTGAGGGTCTTCGCCTCGGTGTCGAGCCGCGCGGCCTCCTCGCGGGCCCCGGCGGTGCCGGCCTCGCGGGCGTCGATGAGCGCCAGCATCGGCTTCCAGAGGGTGGCCCGGAGGAAGAAGAAGAGAACGACCCACACGCCCAGGTTGAGCAGGAGGGTGACGTCGATGTTGATGAGCGGACGTTCGTTGGCGACGAGCAGAGCGAGGACGTTCGGCATGCGCGGCTCCTGCGACGGCCGTCGATCCCGCAGGAAATGGAGGGAAACGACGCGCGGTGCTTAGCCCCCCGTGGCGGAGGTCGCGCGGCTTCTATCACCCCAACTTCGCGAGGGTCAAGGCACGTGAGGGCTGTAAGGTCAGCCGCCGGTCCGGACAATGCCCGGGCTGGCGGCGGCCTGGGTGCGGGCGGCCTCGGCGCGGGCGATGCGGGCG
The DNA here is from genome assembly GCA_016704445.1 of Deltaproteobacteria bacterium. Lineage (GTDB taxonomy): Bacteria > Myxococcota_A > Polyangia > Polyangiales > SCUS01. The sequence goes on along the minus strand of JADJAE010000064.1, from coordinate 20,807 downwards.
CGGAGGTTGTTGGCGACGGTGCCGGCGGCGTTGATCATCTCCCGGGAGAACACCGAGGAGGGAAACGGCAGTCGGGGGAGCGCCAGGAGGGTGAAGCTCATCCGGGTGCGAGGGGTGGGGCCCGGGATGCGCTCCAGGGTGGTGGTGCTCTCGAAGCGCTCCATGTTGCCGTCGACGGCGCGGCCCACCAGCTCGAGGCGCCCGGGGGTGCGGCGCACGTTCACCCGCACCAGCGCCCACATCACCCCGAGCGAGCCCCGCAGCGGAACCTGCATGTAGACGTCCGTGTCGGCGCGGTTGCGGCGCACCACGCGCACGTCGCGCACGTGCGGCATGAAGGTGTCGTAGGTCGGGAAGTCGGTGACCGCTCGGGCCACGACCTCGAAGGGCGCGTCGATGATGGTCTCCGAGCGACCGCGGCGCACGGTGATCCCCGGGACCTCCTCGGAGCTCGTCACCACGTCGGGGGCCGCGGGTGCCGCCGGAGGGGTGGCTGCGGCTGCGGCAGCGGCTGGGGGGGGCTGGGCCACGGCCGCGTCGCCTGCCGTCGCGGTGGAGGGAGGCGTCTGCGCCATCGCGGCGCCCGGGAAGGCCGAGCCCAGGGACAGCGACAGGCTGACGAGGAGACCTGCGGAGTGCTTGGGGGCAAGGGGCTTCATCGGCAGCTCCTGACGGGGGTAACGGGGTGCGGGATTCAATGATCGGGCGTAGGCATCTTTACCCCGCCCTCGAAGCGCACGCCCTTGTCGATGAAAACTTCCGGCGAGGAGATGTTCCCGAGGACCGTCGACGGGGCGTACACTTCCACGGTTACGCGCGCGGTAATGTCTCCGCGGATGGTCCCTCCGCGGACGATGAGGGTACCCACGTCGAGGGCGGTGACCGTGAGCTCCGCCTCCTCGCCCACCACCAGCACCCCTTCGCTGAACACCTCCCCGACGAAGTGCCCGTCGATGCGCACCCTCCCCTCGAAGGTCAGCTTGCCCTCGAAGCGCGTGCCCCGCCCGAGCAGCGCGTTGAGCTCCCCCGTCGACGCCGCGATCGCCCTCGCGCTCAGCTCCGCCCCGCCCGTCTCCTCGTCTTCAGCCATCGAGTTCCCCTCCGCGCTCCAGGGCCGCCGAGCCAGGCAGCCCCAGCCACGACACCCTCGCGCGCCCCACGTGCCTCGCCAGCGCCACCGCCAGCAGGATGCGCGGGATCACCACCAGCGCGTCGCGCCACCGCACGCCGCTGGTCTCGCCCGCGTAGACGGGCCGCACCACCACGTCGACCACCCTCCGCCGCTGCAGCGCCAGCGCGCCCAGCAGGTGGTTTGGGTAGCCGTAGCGCCGCCATAGCCCGTCGAGGTCGAGCGCCCTCAGCGCCCTCGCGGAGATCACCGTGTACCCGCACTGCGAGTCCCCGACGCCCGGCAGCCCCGTCGCGAGGCGCGTGAGCCAGGACAGCACCCGGTTGCCCGCGTAGCGCACCCCGGGCATCACCCTGACGCAGTCAACGTGGCGCAGCCGGTTGCCCTTGGCGTAGTCCGCCCTCCCTTCGGCCACCGGCGCGGCCAGGGCCGCGAGGTCCGACGGGTCCATCTGCGCGTCGCCCGCCATCACGGCCACCAGCTCGGCCCCTCGGGCCAGCGCCTCGCGGTAGCCCGTGGCGAGCGCCCCTCCGACGCCGCGGTTCTCCTCGTGGCGCAGCACCACCACGGCGGGGCCGGCCATCGCGGCGAGCACCTCCGCGGTGTCGTCGGTGCTGGCGTCGTCGATCACCACCGCGAGGTCGACGAAGGGCGGCAGGGTGTCCACCACCCGGCGCACACGCGCCCCGGTATTGAAGGCAGGAATCACCACGGCGATCCGTTGGCCGAGCAGCACGATGGCAGGCATCTACCGCCCGGGGGCATGGACCCGCAAGCGCCCCGCTGCGCGACAGGGGGATGGCGACGGGCAGGCCCGGCTGTAGCTTGCTCGAAGGACCACCACGCGATGCCAGCCCACGCCTCCCCGACCGAGCCCGCCGCTCACCCGACGCACGCGCTGCTGCTCGTCTCGGACGACGAGGCCCTCTCCCGGGCACTCACCCACATCGCCCAGCCCCGGGGCTACCGTGTCGTCTCCGCCCCAGGAGCCCGGTGCCTCGCGCTCGTCCATGAGCTTCATCCCGACGCCGTCGTGCTCGACCTTGCGGTGCCCGACGCCGAGCCGTGGGTGCTGCTCGATCGGCTGAAGCACGACCCTCGCAGTCGTCATGTTCCGGTGCACCTGGTCGGCGCCGAGGCGCAGGGCCACCACGCGCTGGCGAGCGGCGCCCTGGGCTTCCTCGCGAGGCCCGTGGCCGACGACGCGCTCGCCCGGGCGCTCGACGACGCGGCCTCGCTGGTCGAGCGCAGCATGCGACTCCTGCTGGTGGTCGAGGACGACGGCGGCCGCCGGGAGGACATCGTCGCCGTGGTCGGGGGCGACGGCGTGGAGGTCACCGCGGTGGCGGGGCGAGAGGCGCTGGAGGCGATCGCGAGGGGCCGCTACGACGCCATGATCGTGGGCCTCGACCAGGCCGGTGGCGGGGGGCTCGACCTGCTGGAGGCGCTCTCCCAGCGCCCCGAGCTGCGGCGCGTCCCGGCGGTCGCCTACGCCCTCGACGCGCTCCCCGCGGAGGACGAGGCGAGGCTCTCGCGCCTCGGGCGCTCGCAGGTGCTGAGGCCCGCGCGCACCCCCGAGCGACTGCTGGACGAGAGCACCCTGCTCCTCCACCGGGCGCACGCCTCGCTCCCTCCGGCGCAGCGAGAGACGCTCCTGCGCTCGCTGGAGAGCGCCCCCACGCTAGGCGGCCGCGAGGTGCTGCTGGTGGACGACGACATCCACGACGTCTTCGCCCTCACCGGCCTGCTGGAGCGCTACGGCGTGAAGGTGACCTGCGCGAGGAGCGGCCGCGAGGCGCTCGACCGCCTCGACGAGCGGGGCGACGTCGACCTGGTGTTCATGGACGTCACCCGGCCGGAGCAGGAAGGCTACGAGGCGACCCGGACGATCAGGGCGCGGGGAGACCTGGCGGGGGTTCCGGTGGTGGCGCTCACGGCGACGACGGGCGAGCGGGAGAGCTGCCTCGCCGCGGGCGCCGCGGACTGCCTGGTCAAGCCGGTCGAGCCAGAGCTGCTGGTCTCGATGCTCCGGGTGCTGCTGGGGTCGTAGGGAGGGAGATCGGGGGGAGCGAGGGCTCAGTCGCCCGCGGTGACCGGAGAGGCGCCCTCGTAGAGGGTGTTGATGGTCGACTCGTAGCGGTTCACCACGTTGCGGCGCTTGAGCGACATCTTCGGGGTGAGCAGGTCGTTGTCGATGGAGAAGTCCTCGGCCACCAGCGCGAAGTTTCTCACTCGCTCATAGCCCTTGATCTCGTGGGTGTGCTTGCCGATCTCGTCTCGGAAGAAGGCCATCACCTCGGGGTGCTGCAGCAGCGCGGGCAGCGGATCGGTGGGGATGCCCTTCTCCGTCGCCCAGGCCTTCAGCTTCTCCACGTCGGGCACGATGATCGCGACGTTGTACGGGCGGTTGGCCCCGTGGACCATCACGTTGAGCACCCACGGCGACAGCTTGATGGCCTCCTCGATCGGCACCGGGACCACGTACTTGCCGTTCTCCAGCTTGTACTGCTCCTTGATGCGCCCGGTGATGAAGAGGAAGCCGTCGGCGTCGACGTAGCCCATGTCCCCGGTGCGGAAGCCGCCGTCCGGGGTGAAGACCTTCTCGTTCTCCTCGGGCAGGTTGTAATAGCCCTGCATCACGTTGTGGCCGTAGCAGATGACCTCGCCGTGCAGCGGGTCGCTCGCGGCCTCCTTGTCGATGCTCACCCGCGTGCCCGGGATGGGCTTGCCCACGCTGCCGATGCGCCGCCCCTTCGGGGAGTTGCAGGTCGCGATGGGCGAGGTCTCGGTGAGGCCGTAGCCCTCGTAGACGGTCACCCCGATGTTGTCGATGAACTCGGCCACCTCGCGGGAGATCGCCGCGCCGCCGGAGAACGCGTACTTCAGGTTGGGGCCGAAGAAGGTGCCGCGCACCTTGGAGAGCACCACCTTGTCGAAGAGCTTGTGCTTGAGCTCGACGAAGGCCGAGCTCTTGCCGTTGTCATGGAGCGCGCGCCGCTCGGAGGCGTTGGCCATCGCCGCGACGAGCAGCTTGCGGCGCATCGGAGGCATCGCCTCCATCTTCTTGTTGAGCCCCGCGTAGAGCTTGTTGAAGACGCGCGGCACGGAGAACACCAGCGACGGGGCGATCTCCGCCATGTTCGCGAGGAGCTTCTCGACGCTCTCCGCGATGGCCAGCGAGGCGCCCATGGAGAAGAGCCCGTGGAGCTCGACCACCTGCCCGAAGGAGTGCGCCCACGGCAGGAACGACAGCGACCGATCGCCCGGCCCGATGGCGAGCATCTCGTGCATGGCGCTCACGTTGTTGGCCATGTTGGAGTGCGAGAGCTTCACGCCCTTGGGCTTGCCCGTCGTGCCGGAGGTGTAGATGAGCCCCGCGAGGTCGCTCTTGTCGGGCTTCACCAGCGGCGCGGGCGTCTCGGCGCCGCGGCGCAGCAGCGCGGCCATGGTGTCGCTCTCGGTCTCGCTGCCCGTGAAGGTGACCACGTGCTGGAGCGCCGGGCAGTCGCCGCGCACCTTGAGCACCCGGTCTTTGATCTTCTCGCTCGGGACGAAGCACACCTCGGCGCCGCAGTCGTTGAGGATGTACGCCCACTCGGCGTCGTGCTGCGACTCGTACATGGGCACGTAGGCCGCGCCGAGGGTGTACGTCGCGTAGGCGCCGATGGCCCACTCCGCGCGGTTGTTGGAGATCACCGCGACCCGGTCGCCGGACTTCACCCCGAGGCCCGCGAGGCCCCCGCGGAGGTTGTCGACCTTCTCCTTGAAGGCCCCGTAGGTCATCCACTGCCACTCGCCGTCGCGCTTCTCACCGAACAACGGCGACTGCGCGTAGCGCTTGGTGCTCTCCGAGAAGATCTCCACCAACGTATCGAACTTCGACATGGACTGAACCCTCCAGCGAACCAGAAATCCCGCGCGACCCTAGTGCAAACCACCGCCCCAGCGGAAGGGGGGGCCGATGCCCCCTCCGCCGGGTCTCCTCGTACCTCTATGGGCCTCGAAACTATTCCGGGTAGCGCGAGACGTAGGCCCGCGCGGGGGTCAGGCTGGTGCTCACCGCGCAGCCGCTCGTCAGCGCCGGGGTGAAGGTGCCCGAGAGGGTGCAGCCCGTCGCGCCGACGCCCGCGGAGAGGCGGATGCGCCCGAGGCCGCCGGTGCCCGCCGACTGCGTGGGCACGCTCACGTCGCCGCCGCCCGCGCCGCCGCTCGCGGAGACCACCGCCCCGGTGGCCACCGAGAGCACCGGGGAGGCGAGGTAGATCGCGCCGCCTGAGCCGCCGCCGCCCGGGCCGCCGCCGCAGGACTGCCGGCCGCCGCGACCGCCCTGCGCCGCGATGCGCCCGGAGGCGCCCACGGTGATGCTCACCGGCGAGGCCACGCGCACCGCGCCGCCGCCGCCGCCGCCGCCCGCCCCCTCGTCGCCGCCGCCGCCGCCGCCCGCCGAGCCCGGCCGGAACGTCGTCGCCATCGTCAGGTCGACCACCGCCTCGGAGCCGATGGAGCCGCCGCCGCCGCCGCCGCCGTGGGCCGTCTGGTACCCGCAGCCGCTCGCCGCCGCGGGCGAGCGCGTCAGCCCGTTGGAGCCGTCGTAGGCCACGTTGCCGCCGCTGGTGCCGCCGCGACCGCCCTGCCCCACGCTCGCGCCGCCCGCGCCCCGGCCCACCCCGCCGCCGTTGCCGCCCGCGCCGCCGGTGCCCATGCAGCCGCACTCGTTGCTCTGGTAGCCGTAGCCGCCGCCGCCGCCCGCGAAGCCGCCGCCGCCGCCGCCGCCGCCGCCGTGCAGCTCCAGCCGCCGCCCGAGCCGCCGCCGGTGCTGCCCCGACCCGCCACCACCACGCCCAGGCGGGAGGTGCCGTCGGTGCCCGCCGACCCGGTGCCGCCGCCGCCGAGCGCGCCGAACTGGCCCGTCCCCGCGACCACGTCGCCGCCGGTCGCGCTGAAGACCACGTTGCCCGTGAACCCGCCCTGCGACCCGTTGCCGTTGTCGACGCAGCTAGACCCTCGGGCCAGCGCCGCCGCCTGCTCGCCGCCGACGCTGCCGCTCACGTCGATGATCCCGTTGATCACCACCGCGCCGGTCGCCCGCAGGTCGAGCACCCCGGTGCCCGTGGTGGTGATGCGCACCCCGATCGGGATGTTGATGGTGGTGAAGTTGTGGATGCCGGGCGACAGCGCGACGTTCGACGTCGGCGAGAAGATCCCCTCGCCCCCGGTGCTCGGGAAGGGGTTGCAGAGCCCCGCCACGCAGGCCATGCTCCCGCAGCGGTTGCCGCAGGCGCCGCAGTTGTTCGCGTCGGTGAGCAGCGCCGCCTCGCAGCCGGTGGCCGCGCTGCCGTCGCAGTCGCCGAAGTTCGCCTCGCAGGAGGCCACCGCGCAGAGGCGCGCCTCGCAGCTCGCCGTCGCGTGGGGCAGCGTGCACACGTTGCCGCAGGTGCCGCAGTTGGACGCGTTGGTGGCGAGGTTCGCCTCGCAGCCGTCGCCCGCGGTCGCGTTGCAGTTGTCGAATCCGCTGGTGCATACCCCGAGGCCGCACGACCCCGCCGTGCAGGTCGCCCCGGCGTTGGCGAAGGCGCAGGCGCGGTTGCACATCCCGCAGTGCGTGAGGCTGCTGCGGGTGTCGACCTCGCAGCCGTTGGCCGCGTTGCCGTCGCAGTCCGCGAAGCCCGCGTTGCAGGTGAAGCCGCAGGTGCCCGAGGCGCAGCTCGCCGCCGCGTTGGCGCGCGCGGGGCAGGCGGTGCCGCAGGTGCCGCAGTGGGTGAGGCTGCTGCGGGTGTCGACCTCGCAGCCGTTGGCCGCGCTCCGGTCGCAGTCGCCGAAGCCGACCTCGCAGGCCACGCCGCAGATGCCCGCGGAGCAGACCGAGGAGCCGCCGGCGCTCGCCCCGCACGCGGTGCCGCAGGCGCCGCAGTGGGCGAGGCTGGTGCGGGTGTCGACCTCGCAGCCGTTGGCGGCGTCGCCGTCGCAGTCCGCGAAGCCCGTCGCGCAGGTGAAGCCGCAGGCCCCGGCCGCGCAGGTCGTCGTGGCGTTGGCGCGCGTCGGGCACGCGGTGCCGCACATCCCGCAGTGGGTGGTGCTGACCCGGGTGTCGGCCTCGCAGCCGTTGGCCGCGCTCATGTCGCAGTCCGCGAAGCCCGGCTCGCAGGTGAAGCCGCAGGCCCCGGCGGCGCAGGTCGACATCGCGTTGGCGCGCGTCGAGCACGCGTTGCCGCACATCCCGCAGTGCGCGAGGGTGGTGCGGGTGTCGACCTCGCAGCCGTTGGCCGCGCTCATGTCGCAGTTGCCGAAGCCCTCGGAGCACGAGGCCACGGAGCACGCGCCGACGTTGCACACCGGGGAGCCGTTGCTGATCGTGCAGCTCATCCCGCAGCCGCCGCAGTTGCCGGTGTTGGTGCGGATGTCGACGCAGCCGCCGCCGCAGCAGGTCTGCCCCGCGAGGCAGCCGCGCATGGCGTCGCAGCCGGGCACGCACTGGTTGCCCATGCAGCGCTGACCCAGGGTGCAGTGGTCGTCCACCACGCAGGCCACGCAGGCGCGCGTCGTCGGGTCGCAGCGAGGCGCGGCCACCCCGACGCCGCCGTCGACGGTGGCGGTGGCGCAGGCGTCGTCGTTGCGACAGCCCGCGAGGCAGGTGAAGGTCGCCGGGTCGCAGCGGCGCCCCACGCCGCAGCGGTCGTCGGTGGGGGTACAGGCGACGCAGCGGCCGCTCGCGACGTCACAGGTCGGGCCGCCGGCGTTGCCCACGCACTCGGAGCTGTTGCGACACACGGTGACCACGTCCGCCGGGGGGACGTCCATCGGCCCGAGGTCGCTCACCACGTCGATGACCACGCCGACGTCGACCCCTGCGTCGACGGGTCCGCCCACCACCGAGGATCCCAGGCCGCACCCGGACACCACCAGGGCCAGAACTGCCACCTGCCAACGACCCGCTCTCGCTCTCATGAGGGCATCTTGCCCGACCTCCCCCCCGCCGCGAACCCCTCTTCTGCTCCGAATGACGGCGGTCTTCCCAGCCGGGTCCACGGTCCGTATCGTGCGCGGCCATGCAGAGCCCCCCCCTCGACGACCGTACCCTCCGCGCGCTCGTCCGCGCTGCTGAATCCCCGCTGACCGCCCGCGCAGTACTGCACATGATGTACGCCGAGTCGGGCATCACCCGGGCCCTCGGGCTCCCGCTGGAGCCGGGGGACCACCCCAGCCTGAGCGAGCGCCCCATCGGCCCGGAGGAGCTCTCCAAGTGATCACCCTCGACGCGCTCCACGGGCTCTTCACCCGCCGCGAGCTCACGCCCCGGGAGCACCTCGACCGGGTGCTCTCCGCGCTGCGCGACGCCGCCGCCCGCACCCCCGCCCACGCCGCGGTGCGCGACTACAACGACGACCAGGCCCGCCGCGCCGCGGACGCCGCCACAGCGCGCTACGCCTCCGGCCAGGCCCTCGGGGACTTCGACGGCATACCCATGGTGGTAAAAGACGAGGTGGACGTCGCGGGGCTCCCGACCCGATCGGGCACCGTCTATCTCCCGGCGGTGCCGGCCGCGCGCGACGCGACCGCGGTCGCCCGGCTGCGGGACGCCGGGGCGGTAATCGTCGGCAAGAGCGTGCAGCACGAGCTCGGCCTCGGGGCGACGGGCATCTCCCCCCACGAGACCCGCACCCCTCGCAACCCGCACGACCCCAACTGCGCCCCCGGAGGGTCGTCCTCGGGCAGCGCGGTGGCCGTGGCGCTCGGCGCGGTGCCCGTCGCGGTGGCCTCCGACGGGGGCGGATCGGTGCGCATCCCGGCCTCCCTCTGCGGCGTGTGGGGGCTCAAGCCCACCTTCGGTCGCATCCCCAACACCGGCGACGGCAACCTCGACGGGAGCGTCGGGCACCTCGGTCCCATCGCCCGCTCGGTCGAGGCGATGGAGAAGTTCTTGAGGGTGACCGCGGGGCACGACGGGAGGTGCCCGGTGAGCCAGGGCTCGCCTCCGCTCGACCTCGCCGCCCTCGACAACGCCCGCTCTCGCGACCTGAAGGGCCTTCGCATCGGGGTCGATCCCGACGAGTGGGCCGACGCCGACCCGACCATCGCCTTCACCTGCCGGGAGGCGCTGCGCACGCTGGAGAAGCAGGGCGCCGTGCTGCGCGACGTGTCGCTCCCGCTGGGGCGGCACGCGGGCGCCATCGGCTTCGTGACGATGGTGACCGAGTCGGCGCGCGGGCACGCCGAGGAGTACCGCAAGCACCGCGACAAGATGGCCCTCGACGTGCGGCTCACGCTCGCCATCGGGAAGCAGATCTCCGCGGCGGATCACCAGAAGGCGCAGATCCTCCGACGGCGGCTGCGGCTGCAGCTCGCCGCCCTGCTGGGCGAGGTGGACCTCTACGCGACGCCCACCGTGGCCATCGCCGCGCCGAGGGTGCGACACCGCGCCGAGCGAGCGGGCGAGGCCGACCAGGCGGTCACCAACGACCTGGTGAGGTTTACCTTCCTGGGTAACCTCACCGGGCTCCCGGCGCTGACGGCGCCGGTGGGCGTGCAGGGGGCGCGGCTGCCCGTCGGGCTGCAGCTGATGGCGAAGCCGTGGGACGAGGCGACGCTGCTGGCGGCGGCCTACGGGCTGGAGCGAGCGGGCTGCGCGCCGCCGACGCCGGCGGTGCACGTACCCTGGTGAGCTGAGGGCGGGAGCGGGGCAGTCGCAGCGGTCGTGGCGGTCGTGGCGGACGTGGCGGACGCGGCATCGGCCCGAGGCGATCGCGTGGGCGCTCTCGACGCTGAGCACGGGGAGGATGCCGCCGCTGCGCTCGATGCCTGGCTCTCCCGCTGCGACGACTGATCGGCGCCCTCAGCAGCGCCGATGGCCTGCGTGGCCGCCCACGTCCATTCTTCACCCGGCCACCCCGACCACCCTCGCCACCGCCGCCGGGTCTTCGAGCACCACGTTGTGCCCGACCCCCGCGACCCGATGGTGCACCACCCTCCCTCCCCCGCGTCGCACCATCTCCTCCGCGATGCGGGTGAACTTCTCGTCGCGCTCTCCCGTCACCGCGTGCACCGTGAAGGGCGCGCCCGCCAAGGCCTCCCACAGCGGCGGCATCCTCCCCGTGCTCAGCGTCGAGAGCGCCCACGCGATCGCCTCGGGCCGATGCCGCGTCCGCCACGAACGCTGCGCCGCCAGCGCCTCCGGGGCCAGCTCCTGCTGCGTCGCGAACAACGGCAGCGCCTCCCACCTCTCTACAAACGCCTCCAATCCCCCGCGCCCGATGCTCTCCGCCAGCGCGTCGTCCGCCGCCGCCCTCGCCGCCCGCTCGCTCGCGTCCTCGATGCCGGGCGTCCCTCCCACCAGCACCACCGCCCGCAGCTCACCCGGGTGGCGCAGCGCCAGCGAGAGCGCCAGCCGCGCCCCCAGCGAGTAGCCCACCAGCACCCGCCGACCCGTTGTCCACGGCGCCAACGCGTCGACCACCTCGTCGAAGCCCGCGCCCGGCAGCACCCGCGGCTCCGGCCCGTGGCCCGGCATCCACCACGCCTCGCCCTCCGACCGCACCCGCTCCCACTGCGCCGGCGCCCCGAGGAAGCCGTGCAGCCAGCCGATCACTCCGCGAGCCCCCGCTCGACGCGCGCCCTCACCCGCTGCCTACGGGCGCCCGCGTCCTCGGGCGGGACCACCGCCTCGATCACCGTCACCCCGTCGGTCGCCAGCGCCTCGTCGAGCGCCGCCGCCAGCGCCGAGGGCGTCTCCACCCGCGCGTAGCGGTGACCGAAGGCCCCCGACGCCTCCGCCCAGCGAATACCCTGCGGCGTAAGAAAGAACCGCCCGAAGGCCGCAGCCCGCTCGCTCCCCGGCGGGGCCGTCTTCCCCAGTGGGAGCTCTGCGAAGATGCGACCGCCGCCGTTCTGCACCAGCAGCACCACCAGCGCGCCCTCCAGCTCCTGCGCCGCGCTCAGCCCCCCGAGGTCGTGCGCCGCACTCACGTCGCCCAGCAGCACCGCCACCGGCTCCGCGGCCCCCAGCTTCGTCCTCGCCCCGAGGGCGCCCGCGATCAGCCCGTCGATGCCGCTGCCGCCCCGCTGGTGCAGCACCCGCAGCGCGCGCCACGGCGAGGCCAGCTCCAGGTCGCGCACCGGCATGCTGTTGCCCGCCACGAGGCACGCCCCCGACGGCAGCGCGTCGACGAGCGACTGCGCCACCGTGAGCTCGTCCAGCGCCTCGCCGAAGGTCTCCGCCCGCACCGCCGACCACGCCTGCGCGTCGGCCGACCGCAGCGACCGCGACCACGACGGCTCCGCGCCCACCGCCCTCGCCCCGAGCGCCAGCCGCACCGCGTGCGCCACCGCCTCGGGATCGCCCCACAGCACCGCCCTCGCGTCCCCCGACGGGTCGGGCCAGCCGTGCGGGGCCACCACCCAGCGCTCCACCGCGGGGTGGGTGATCCAGGCGGTGAGCGAGGGGGAGGTGGGAGGCAGCGACCAGGAGACCACCAGGTCGGGGCGGTGCCTCTCGCGCCACGACGCGCTGCGGGCCGCGAGCTCGACGCCGGGGCACACCGTCGCCGCGCCGGTCGACTCCACGTGGCGGTAGCCGCTCGACGACTCGGCCACCACGGGCGCTCCCACCGCCGCGGCCAGCGCGAAGAGGGCCTCGTGGGCGGTGCTCCCCCAGCTGAGCGTCGGGCCGCACACGAAGAGCGGTCGGCTCGCGTGGGCGAGGCTGTCGGTGAGCGCGGCGACCCCCTCGGAGGAAGGAATACACTCCGGGGTAAACGTCCTGGGCGCGCCGAGGGTCACCCGCCGCGAGAGCTCGGCGGACCACGGCTCCGGAGCGGCGACCTCCACGGGCTCCAGCGGCTTTCGGAAGCGCGCGTTGAGGTGCACCGGGCCGGGCGTGGGGGAGCGGGTGAGCGCGAGGCACTGGGCGGCGATGCGGCCGACGGCGGCGAGGGCCTCGGGGGAGGCGTCGGGCAGCCCGAGCTCGGCGCGGTGGCGCACCACGCGGCCGAAGAGGTCGGTCTGGTCGATGGTCTGCGGCGAGGCGCAGTCGTAGGCCTCCCACGGGCGATCGGCGGTGACCACCAGCACGGGGATGAAGGCCTGCGAGGCCTCGATGAGGGCCGGGAGGTAGTGGGCCCCGGCGGTTCCGGAGGTGCAGAGGAGCATCGAGGGGAGGCCCGTGATGCGCGCCTGGCCGAGCGCCACGAAGGCCGCGACGCGCTCGTCGACGACGGGGAGGCAGCGCACCCGCGGGCACTCCGCGGCGGCCAGCGCCAGCGGGGTGGAGCGCGACCCCGGGGAGACGATCACGTCGCGAAGGCCGGAGTCCGCGAGGGCGCTGATGAACCACCGCGCCCAGGCGCTGTGAAGGTCGGAGGGGCTGCTGGTCATGGGGGTCCTTCGAGGGCGACGCGCGCCGTGCGGAGCTTGGCCTCGGTCTCGCGCCACTCGGCCGATGGATCGGAGCCAGGAACCAGGCCCGCCCCCACGTAGGCCCAGGCCTCGTCTCCGTGGATCACCGCCGAGCGCAGCGCCACGACGAAGCGCCCGTCACCGCGGGCGTCGCACCAGCCCAGCGTCCCGGCGTACCAGCCGCGGGGGTCGGGCTCATGGCGGGCGATCCAGCGGAGGGCGTCGGCGCGGGGAGCGCCTGCGACGGCGGGCGTGGGGTGCAGCGCCGAGGCGAGCGTGAGCGCGTCGGGGGCCCTCTCGGAGCGAGCGCGGATGGGCGTCCAGAGGTGGTGCACCGAGGGGAGCGAGCGCACCGAGGGGAGCTCGGCGTGGGAGACCGGGAGACCGAGGGAGCGCAGCGCGTCGGCGATGAAGGTGACCACGAGGGCGTGCTCGTGGCGGTCCTTGGCGCTGGCGAGGAGCGCGGCGATGGCGGCGGGGTCGTCGACGCCTCGGGGGATGCTGCCAGCGAGCGCGTCGACCTCCACGGTGTCGCCGCGGCGAAGGACGAGGCGCTCGGGCGTCGCTCCGACGAAGACCACGCCGGGCGCGAGGCGGAGGGCGAAGCGGGCCCCGTCCTGCGCCGAGAGCCGGGAGAGCACCTCCGCGAGGGACCATCCCCCCGGGCGGGACCATCGCACCCGGCGGGCGCCCACCAGCTTGTCGATGACGCCGTCGGCCATCGCGTCGAGGGCGGAGCGCACCAGCGCCTCCCAGCGGGGCTGCGCCTCGGGGTCGGGCGCGCGCACGGCGGCAGGAGCGGCGGGGGCGCTTACACCGGCGGGTAAGGTCCAGTCGAGCGAGCGGGCGGCGGAGGCGGGGCCGACCCACTGGAGCCACGAGCGACAGCCGAGGGAGATGCGGCTCCAGGTGGGGAGCACCATCAGGGCGCGGGGAGCTCTGCCCCAGGCCGGGTCGTGGGCGTGGGAGCGGGCGGGGTCGAAGCACTGGCCGCCGAACATCCGTGGCGCGGGCGCGTCGTCGTGGTCGCTGAGCGCGGTGAGCGACGAGAGGGTCGAGCGCACCCTCGGGGCGAGCGCGTCGAGGTGCTCGCCGTCGAGGGAGACCGCTGCGCCCCAGGCCTCGGTGGTGCCGTCCTCGTCGGCGGACCAGTGTAGCGAAGGGGCCGCGGCGGTGGTCGCGTCGGAGGGGGCGGTGATCGCGACGAGGGCTTCGGGCGGGAGCGCTTCGAGGCGTGAGAGCAGCGGGCCGGACAGCGGAACCATCGGGCCAGGGACGGTGGTGGCACCGGGCGCGAAGGTCAATCGGGACGCGCGCAAGTTGGCAGCGGGCACCGCGACGTGCTGCGATGGCGACCTATGGCGCACGGATCGAAGGTGAACTCATGCTTCCCCACGGGGCTGCCATACCCGGGGATCATGCCCTTCCTCCGGACGGCGCCTCCCGCGCAGCTCGGCCTCGCGGAGGAGCTCGACCCCGACGCCCCGTGGCACACGCTGCCGATGGCTGCGATCGACACGGAGACCACCGGGCGGGACCCGGGCCGCGGCGACCGCATCGTGGAGATCGCGGTGGTGCACTTCCGCGACGGCGTGGTGGAGGGCCGCTACGGGATGCTGGTGAACCCGGGCATCCCGATCCCCGCGGACGCCGCGGCGGTGCACGGCATCACCGACGCCCAGGTGAAGGGGCAGCCCACCTTCGAGCAGCTGGCCCCGAAGATCCTGGAGCTTCTCCAGGGGCGCATCCCGCTGGCCTACAACGCGGGCTTCGACCGGGGGTTCATCCGCGCCGAGCTGGTGCGCGCCGGGGTGGAGGTGACCAAGACCACCGCCACGCCGCCCGCCCTGCGAGGCACCGAGTGGCTCGACCCGCTGGTGTGGGCCAGGGCCTTACAGACCGGGGTAAAGGGCTTCAAGCTCGGCGAGGTCTCGACGCGCCTCGGGGTCGACCTCTCCAACGCCCACCGCGCCACCGACGACGCCGAGGCCGCGGGCATGGTGCTCTACAAGCTCCTCCCCAGGGAGCGGGGGACCACCTACCGCTCGCTCGTACTGGAGCAGCGCGGGCTCAAGTCCGGCCCCGCAGGTCGCACCTGGCGGCGGTGACCCCGGCGCCCGCTCCGTGACGCTTTACCTCCCCTTGAGCGCCTCGACCTGCGCGGTGAGCGCCTCGACCTGCGCGGCGAGCGCGTCCGCACGGGCCTTCTCCGCCTCGGCCCTCGCGCGCTCCGCCTCGGCCCTCGCGCGCTCCGCCTCGGCCTCCGTCGGCCAGAGCCGCTCTCCGCCCTCGTCGTCCGCGACCCGCAGCCGCGTTCCGTCGTCGGTCACCACGAGCCACGCGCCCAGCGACTCGGAGTACGCCGGCCCGTCGCCCGCGTACTCCCGCCGGAACTCCCCGGACCGCGTGCGCCGCCACACCTGCAGCACCCAGGGCTCGCCCGTCACCCCGCGACCGCGGCGGTCGGGGTCGAAGATCCACAGCTCGCCCGTCCCGCTGGCGGCGTACTTCGCCGGGCCCTCCTGGTAGTCCTTGCGCGCGGTGTCGCGGCTCACCACCTCCGCGGCGACGGTCGGTGCTCGGTGACCCTCGACCCAGGTCAGCACGCTGCGCACCTCGGGGCCCGGCGGCGCCGGCTCCACCAGGCACACGTCCGGGTCGACGCCGACCCGGGGGTGCTCCTCCGCCCACCGCAGCGCGATGTTGCCGAACACCCGCGCATCACGCGCGGTGCGCCTCACCCATGTGCGCAGCACGTCCTCCAGCAGCTCGCAGGTCAGCCGGTGCGGATCGCTCTCGGGCATGGTCACGCCGTCCTCGAGCACCCACCGCTCGGACCACCGCGGGGCCTCGAACACCACGTCCACGCCGCCGCTCGCCCTCGTCGCCATGTCGCTCACGATACCACCCCTTCGCAGCGCCCGTGCCGTCACGGAACCCCTGTATTTCAAGGGCTTCTCGTGGGTGGTGCGTCGCCGCCGCCATGGCGGCGGGTGGCGGCGCCTACCGCTTCGCCCGAAGGTCGCGCCGGCGGATCACGTCGCGGTAGTTCTCCCTCGCGCGGATCACCGTGACCTTGCCGTTGTCGATGAGCACCTCCGCGGGGCGGGCGCGGAGGTTGTAGTGCGACGCCATCGCGAACCCATACGCCCCGGCGTTGCCCACGATGGCGAGGTCGCCCTCCTCGGGCATCGGGATCATCCGCTCCTCGGCGAGCACGTCGCCGCTCTCGCAGATGGGCCCCACGATGAAGCTCCGCAGCGCCGCCCCGTCGCGCTCCGGCACCATGCTCACCGGGTGATACGACTGGTAGAGCGCCGGTCGGATGAGGTGGTGCATCCCCGAGTCGACCCCAATGAACACCCGGTCGCGCGTGCGCTTGAGCGTGGTCACCTGGGTGAGCAGCGCCCCCGCCTCGGCCACCACGTAGCGCCCGGGTTCCAGCAGGAATTGCAGCGGCTTCTTGCGCCCCTTCTGCATCGCGCGGAAGCGGGTCGTCACCCGCGATCCGAGGCCCGCGAGGTCGAGGGGGCTCTCCTCGGGCCGGTACGGGACGCCGAAGCCTCCGCCCGCGTCGAGCACCTCCAGGTCGGGCAGCGCCTCGCTGAAGGCCAGCAGCGGGTCGAGCGCGTCGAGGAAGAGCTGCGGGTCGAAGATCCCCGAGCCGATGTGCTGGTGCAGCCCGACGATGCGCATCCCGTGGCGCGCGGCGATGGACTTGGCCTCCGGGAGATCCTCCGGCGCGAGGCCGAACTTGCTGTCGGGCCCGGAGGTGATGACGTGCGGGTGGTGCCCTCCGCCGACCTCCAGGTTGACCCGCAAGGAGACGCGCGACCCGCGAAACATCCGGCCGTAGCGGTGCAGCGACGAGAGGGAGTCGAGGTTGATGAGCACCCCCGCGCGGTGCACGGCGCGCAGGTCGTCGTCGCTGGGGTTGTTGCCCGAGTAGATCAGGTCGGCCTTGCGGAAGCCGCACTCGAGCGCGAGCTGCACCTCCCAGGGCGAGACCGTGTCCACCCCGAGGCCCATCGAGCGCACCATGCGCAGCAGCGACGGGTTGCTGTTGGCCTTCATGGCGTAGCGGAGCCCGACCCCGGGGAAGGCCCGGAGCAGGGCCCGGCAGCGGTTGCGCAGCACCGGAGCCGAGTAGACGTAGAGGGGCGTGCCGAAGCGCTCGCTGAGGCGACGGGCGCGCCGGGGGCCGAGCCAGGAGTGCCAGGGGGGAGTGTTCATGGGTGTTCCGAGAAGAGGGCCCGGTGCAGGGCCTTCACCGCGCGCTCGGCGTGCGCATCAGGGACCAGCAGGCTCAGGTTGATGGCGCTCGCGCCCATGGAGAGGAGCTGCGCGGGGATGTTCTCCTCGGCCAGCACCGCGAAGACGCGGGCGCAGGGCTTCGGGTCTTCGAGCAGGCCCGCGGCGATGACGCACACCAGCGCGAGGTCGTTGGTGACGGTCACCTCGCCGTAGGTGCGAAGCTCCCTCACGGCGCCGTCGAGGCCGTCGTCCTTGTCGACGGTGCAGCTCACCGAGACCTCGCTGGTGCTCACCAGGTCGACCACCACCCGGTGCCTCGCGAACACCTCGAAGATCTTCGCGAGGAAGCCGTGCGCCAGGAGCATCCGGGTGGACACCACGTTGACGCTCCGGATGCCCCGCTTGTGCGCGAGCGCCCGTACGCCCCGCGCGTCGCAGTCGCCCTCGGCGGTGATCACCGTGCCGGGGTGATCGGGCTCGAAGGTGTTCTTCACCCGCACGGGAATGCCCCGCTTCACCGCGGGGTGGATGGTCTTGGGGTGCAGCACCTTGGCGCCGAAGTACGCGAGCTCGGCGGCCTCGCGGAAGGACAGCACCGGAATGGTCCGCGCGTCCGGCGCCACCCTCGGGTCGGCGGACATCACCCCGGGCACGTCGGTCCAGATCTCGATCTCGTCGGCGTGGATGGCCGCGCCGAGGATGGCCGCGGAGTAGTCGCTGCCGCCGCGGCCGAGGGTGGTCACCCGGCCGTCGAGGGTGCGCCCGATGAAGCCCGTCACCACCGGCACCTTCCCCTGCTCCACCAGCGCCGCGACGCCCGCCCGAAGCAGGTCGGCGCTCTCCAGCAGCGGCTCGGCGCTGCCGAAGTTGGCGTCCGTGAGCATCCCCAGGTCGAAGGCGTCGGCGTGCACCGCGTCGACCCCCCGCTTGCGCAGAATCGCCGCGGTGCTCCTCACGGAGATGCGCTCGCCGTAGGAGGCCACGGCGTCGAGCAGCTCGGGGGTGGCCTCCGCCCTCGCGGCGATGGCCTCCAGCGACTCGCGCAGCCCGACGAACTCCCGGTGCACCAGGGAGGGGTCGAGGTCGAAGGCCGAGAGCAGGGCGGTGACCCGAGACTCGATGGGCGACGGGTCGACCCGGCCGTCCCTGGCGTGGCGCGCCGCGGTGAGGAGCATGTCCGTGACCTTGGAGGCCGCGCTGACGACCACCACGGGTCGGCGCTGCAGCGAGTGGCTCACGATGTCGCAGAGGTTGGCGATGCGGGTGGGATCACCGACGGAGGTCCCGCCGAACTTCATGACGCGCATAAGTGGCCGGGGACGTAGCAGACCGCACGACCAAAGCGCTAGGACGTGGCAGCGCGATCCCACGCGGCGCGGGCGTCGATGCCCCGCTCCCGGAAGCGCGGCACCCAGTCGCGCGTGAGGGTCTTCGCCACCACCTCGGCGTAGCGGGCGGCGGGCATCAGGCCCCAGCGGCGGTCGTCGTCGGAGACCGCCGTCTGCGCCGCGGCGAAGGCCGGGGCATAGCTGGCCCGGATGCGCCCGAACCACCCGGGCAGCTCTCGCACCACCAGCGCCCTAAGCTCCGGCGCCAGGGGACCGTCGAGCATGGCGTCGAGGAGGGTCCAGCCGAAGTCGCGGTGGCGCACCTCGTCGCGCAGGATGCGCTGGAGCGCGGCCTTCGCGGAGGGCTCCTCGCAGCCCTCGCGGAGGTATCGGAAGAGCGGCACCGCGACGGTCTCGCCCAGACAGAATACGTCCACCCCCACCCGAACGATGTCCCACTCCAGCGGGTCGCCCGAGCGGGTCGGGTGCTCCAGCGAGGCGCGGTCGAGCTGCGGGGTGGAGCTTCCCCCGGCCGCGCGGTGCACGGCCATGGAGAGCTCGGCGTGGTCGAGCTCGTCGGCGGCGATGCGAAGGCCGGCGTGGAGCAGGTCGGGCGAGGCCCCGGCCTGGGTGAGCCAGAGCGTGAGGCGCTGGGTGATCACCGACGAGCGGTACTCCGCCTCGACGCGGCGGAGCCACTCGGACTGCGCGGGGAGGGTCATGGGGAGGAAAGATCCCGCAGCGCACGAGCGCGGGTCAACGGCGCCGGGAGGGCCCTGGAGATCGGAGTACGAGCGCGAGGCCGTGTTGCCCCCTTCCCCGCTGCCGCGCGCCCTCCCCCCGCCTCGGGGCTGATGGTTGACCTCATCTCGGGCGACGGGAAGGTGTCGCAACCCGCTGGATCGCTGGGGTTCCGCGCGATGGCGCGTCACCCCAGGCAATAACACGATGGCCGCCCCGGGCACTGCCCGGGGCTCCGGTCGGACATCGCTTGCCCAGGACGGAGCGACGACCGTCGACGTCCTCCTTCGGGATCGCAGGGCGCTGGGCGATGTGAGCCCAGCGACGGCCGACCGATAAGGGTAGGGAGCCGCGGTTCACGCGGCCCCCTCCTTCCGAACCGGACTGGCGGATCTCCCGCATCCGGCTCTCCAGTTGATGAGCTCTACCGAGCATGGCGAGCATGCGCATGGGCGTCCGCGAGGAAGAGAAGCCCGTGCTCCGCAAAGTAGGCGTTGGGCCAGTCTCGATGGGCGAATCCGGTGCCGAAGCCGCGGCGCTTCTGGCGGCGGATCAGGAGCGCTCGGAGGCGACGACGGACGAACCCATCGACGCCTCGGAACGTCCGTTTCGTGCAGTGCTTGAAGTACTCGAACCACCCCCGCAGCGTGCGGTTCAGCACCGCCACGATGCACTTGAGCGACTCCCCGCTGTTCCGCGGTGTCACCGTTCGGATGCGGTCGCGCAGCTTCTGGAGCGACTTCTTCCGCGGCGTCTTGCGCCCCAGCTCGAAGTGGTACCCCAGGAAGTCGAAGCCGCCGGGTTGGGTCGTGTCCACGATGCGGGTCTTGTCCGGATGCAGCGTCAGCCGGCGCGCGGTCATCTGTGCTTCGAGCAACGCGAGGGCGCTTTCCGCCTCCGCGGCGCTCTTGCACAGGATCACCAGGTCGTCGGCGTAGCGCACCATCTCCAGGCCCGCCTCGCGCATCACGAGGTCGACCGGGTGCAGGAAGATGTTCGACAGCAACGGGGAGATCACCGCGCCTTGCGGCGACCCCTCGTCCGGCGTCCATCCTTCCAACCCGTCCATCACGCGCTGCTGGAGGAACGCGCGCACGAGGTCCAGGACGCTGCCGTCCGCGACCTCCTTGCGCACCTCCGCCATCAGCAGGTCGTGGTCGATGCGGTCGAAGTAGCTCTGGATGTCGGCGTCCACGACGTGCGTGTACCCCTCGTGCAGAAGCTCATCGACGCGTCGGAGCGCGTCCTTGCAGCCGCGACCGGGGCGGAACCCGTAGCTGTGCGCCGTGAAGCGCCGCTCGTAGATCGGCTCCAGTACGGCGCGCAGCGCGCCTTGCACCACGCGGTCACGCACCGTCGGAATGCCGAGCGCGCGCAGCTGGGTCGTTCCGGGTTTCGGAACCCAGACGCGTCGCACGGCCTTCGGTCGGTAGCTCCCGTCGCGTAGCTCCTCGTGAAGCTTCGCCAGGATCGCGGTGCGCTCGGCCGAGAAGTGCTCGACCCGTTGCCCGTCGACCCCGGCCGCTCCTCGGTTCCGCTCGACCCGCGTCGCCGCGGCCGAGAGGTTCTTCGGTGCGATCACCTTGTCCATCAGACTGAACCAGACCCCTCCTTTCACCCCGTTCTCCAGGGCTGCCAACATCCGCTCCGTCCACACCGAGGGTTCGGTCCACGTCCAGCGGGCGCGGGCCTCTCCGCCTTGTCCAGCCGCGATCGGCACTGTCGGCGGTCGTGGTTCCTTCGTCGCTTCCTTCACGGTTCCATCTCCCTGGCCCCTCTCGCTCCGCGCCCATTACGGCGCCTCGTCGCTACGGTGGGGCCTCTGTCACCCGACGCCTCTTCGGCGCGCGGCGGGTGATCCCGTCTTACTGCGCGTGACCTTCTTCTCGTGCTGTCTCCAACCACTTCGTCGCCCGCGACGGCGTTGCTCACGTTCTTCACGTCCGTCGCGCTCCGCCGCCATCGTT
>JADJAE010000063.1 GCA_016704445.1 Deltaproteobacteria bacterium | reverse complement strand
CCCTACTATCCGAAGGTAGAGGAGACTACGATCCAGGAGCATGGCGTACCGTACAACCTGATACAGGCCCTGAAAGCGTCAGGCAAGAGGGGTTCGAGCTGCGCCAGTGGCTCGTGGACGGCGTCGTACAGGCACACGACTATGCGCAGCTGAGCATCAACACCAACCGATGCAAGCTCGTCATTGTGGATGGTCAGCACCGTGCGATGAGCCTGCTCGCGCTGTATCGCAACATCAAGAAGTGGCCGGAGAATACGCGTAACGTCGAGCCCTACTACCGGATCTGGACGCCAGATCGAATTGCGAAGTTCGATCTCGACCGCGCGAAGATGCCCATCATGTTCTGCGTGTTTCCGCAGCTCGACGGGCAGCAGCCGGGGATGCGGGCCCCAAGGTCCTTCAGCGCAGCGCCGATCGGATCTTTTGGCACTGAACAAGAGCGCCCGTCCGGTCACCCGATCGCGAAACATCCTGCTCGATGATCGAGACCTCGTGGCAATGTTTCTCCGCGGCGTCCTCGGGTACATCAAGGATCTCAATATCGGTAGTCCGGAGGCCATCCGGCTGTCGGCGATCGAGCTGGACAACGACAAGGACCGATCGGTCTTGAAGTCGCCGGTCGCGATCACCGGGGTGACCCACCTCAACGGCCTTGTCGAGCGACTGATGCTGGCCGACGCGCCCGCTCCGGGGCTCACGATCAGGACGCAGAATCTCTGGTTGAAGAAGCAACTTGCCCCGTGCTTTTTCGAGCGGCTCGGGGTTCACGGCAGGCTCCCGCCCGGAGCGGAAAAGGTCATTCGTCGGGACTCTTGCGACCGGGAGAGCATGACCATTCTGGAGGAGGAGTTTGACGATGTATACCTCCCCGTGATCGTGCGAGGGCTGGACGCCTTCGCCCCCTATCTCGTGCATCACGAGGCTGCGGCGATGCTGCACAGCAAGTTGAAGGCGGGCGCGACCTCAGACTTCTACCGCGCGATCCTCTTCGAAGGGGAGGGGATGAACCGGGTGTTCTCGGAGTTCCAGAAGAAGATTGATGAGATGTTGCAGGAGGGCGAATTCGACACTCCAGAGCTTCGTCAGAGCCGCGAGGAATTTCGTGCTCGTCAGACCAGCCTTGAGCATGAGATCGATGGCTTTCAGGGAGATCGCGCGGCACGACTCCTGTCGGGAGTGCCGAAGGTGATCGCGGGGCGTATCAAGATCCACGACTGGGTGACGGATGAGTCTATGCGGACACGCTGACGACGGCTGCCTTTCAGAATGCTCTGTTTCCTCAGTTTCTTCGGGGTTGTTGAGCAGCTCAATAATGAGCGTGCCAGGTCTGCTACTCCCGTTGAATCGCTGATGAGGGACGAGGTGTTGTCGCTGTTCGAGGGCTACCTCGACGACATCAACCGGTTCTTCCTTCCGAAAAAGCTGGAGGGTCTGGCAAACCTCGTAGCGGTCTTCCATGGCGAGCTCCGCTCGGATGGCACGCTGATCGCGACCAACTTCAACCTCAAGAAGATCCTCCTTCCGACCGAGCTGAAGCCCGACGAATGGCCGAAGTTTCGAGCGATATTGCACGAGCTGTGGCGCCCGAACCACCCCGAGGCGGCGGCGCTCCTGGAGCTGCACCGGAGAGTCGTGCGGCGTCAGGCGGTTTCGCACTACATCGAACGAGAGGTCAAAGAGTTCTGTAAGGACAAAGCGATTCGTCCAGGCGATATGAGCGAGAGTGTTCGCGCTCTGATAGAGCGAAGCTGCGCTGCAGAGTCGCCAAGGGCCTGACGGCGCTGGGCGCGAACGTCAGCGCGGCGGAGCTATTGAGTCAAGCTCATGGGGCGGCGCCCGTGGACCAGCAAGAGGAGGGACCAGGTTCCGTCGACCTGAGCGCAGTCGCCCCTTCGGGCGAGACCGCATTGGGTTGACGTGAGTGGAGTCGCCCCCTCGGGCGAGGCTCCATCCCTTTCCCCTCACCCCCACACCACCGCGACCCCACGCCCGCCGGGCGTCGTCGCCGCCTCCACCCGCGTTCGCTTCGCGACCGAGCCCTGTCCCTTCCGCTGATCGAAGATCACCAGCCAGCCCGTCTCCAGCCCGGTGCCCGCCAGGTACTCGTCGATCTGCGCCAGCCCCGCCTTCAAGGGGTTCTTCTTGTCGCCCGTGCGCCAGGTCTTGATCTCGATGGCGAGCGTCTCGCCCCGATATGTCACCCGCAGGTCCATCCGCCCGCGCCCGATGGCGTACTCCCGCTCGACGCTCCCGCCGCCGTTTACCACCCTCGCCAGGAAGGCCATCAACACCAGGTGCGGCGCCACCTCCTGGTACGGCGCCGCCCCCTGCAGCACCTCCCCGTGCTGCCTCCAGAACCCCACGAACGCATCGAGCAACCGCCCCCGGTCGAAGCGCCCATCTGCATCGAGCCACGTCGACGCGATCTGCGGCAGCGCCGCGCGCGGTGACACCAGCAGGTGCCGGACGATCACCTCCCGATAGATCGGGTTCGCCACCTCGAGCCCACCCCCCTCGGAGAGCCGCACCAGCCCGAGGTCGATCGCGAAGCGGACGTCGTCCTCGGGGAGCGTCCCGGGGGTCGTACCCGCGAGCATCGGCTCGATGATGGCGCGCACGCGCGGCTCCCGCAGCCGCTCGGCCAGCGAGTCGAGGTGCGTGTCCTGGCGCTCGATGAGGATCTCCTTCGCGCGCTCGACGTCCGCCGCGGTGATCGGCACCGCCGTGTCGGGCACCACCACCTGGACGAGCTGCCGCGCGAGGGCGTTGACGAGCCAGGGCTGCCCCCGCGTGAGGGCGAACGCCCGCGTCAGCGCGCCCGGCTCGAACACCTGCCCCGTCTCCGCCGTGTGCTGCGCGTACAGGGTGTCGACCTCGGCGGCGGTGAAATCGCGCAGCGTGAACGACTCGACCTTGATGTTGAACGGAGAGGCCGTCCCGAGCCGGTCGCGGTCGCCGGAGGAGACCTTGTAGTCGCGCACGTCACGCAGACCGACCAGGGCGAGCGACGAGGGGAAGCCCTTCGGGCGCTGCGGATACCCGTCGCGGAGCTGGCGCAGCACGGAGACGAGCACCTCCCCTTGGAGAGAGTCGACCTCGTCGAGGAACACCACCAACGGACGTCCGATGGCGCTCGCCCAGGCCTCGAGGGCGGCGCCGATGCGGCTGCCGACCGCGGAGTCGGGCCACGGCGGCGGCTGGAGCTCGACCGGGAGGCGATGGCGGGCCGCCCGCTGCCACGCGCTCAAGATGGCGAGCTCGGCGAGGCCCACGTCCGTCGCAAACGCCGCCCCGACCTCCATCGAGACGAGCACCGCGGCGTATCGACCCTGCGACGTGAGCTCATCGGCCAGCGCAAGGAGCGACGTGGTCTTGCCCACCTGCCGCGGAGCATGGAGGACGAAGTACCCCTCTCCCTCGATGATCTGCCGGACACCCGGCAGCCGACGCAACACCGGGAGCATGTAGTGGAGCTCAGGCCTGCACGGTCCTGCGGTGTTGAACGAGCGGGGCATCGCGCGAGACGCAGGGGCGCTCACCCCCATCGGTCTGTCAAGCGCATTCTCCAGGACGCCGCCCTCGAAGCCCGCCGCTCGGCTACCCGCTGCCCATCCCCCGATCCCCCGATCCCGCTACCCCCTCCCCCACCACCCGCATCCCCGCGGGCGCCGTCATCCCCGCGAGCACCGCGCCCACCCCCTCCAGCGGCGGCCCGTACCCCTCCCAGTCCACCGCCAACCCCGCCGCGCCCGCCACCGCCGCCCGCAGCCCCTCATCGAACACCCGCTGCCCGTCGTACCCCTCCATCGCGGGGTGCATGTACCGTGACTTCATATACAGCGGCTGCGGCTCGAACTCCCCCCCAGCCTCATATCGGTAGTAGCTCACCTGCTGCCGCCGCAGATCCACCTTGACCCGCTCCACCAGCAGCGGAATCGCGCACCCCTCGTAGTCGTCATATCGCATCAGGCTCACCTTGCCCGATGCGATATGCACCTTCACCACGTCGGCCTCCTGCACCTCTCCGTACAGCTTGCCCGCGCACCCGATGTACACGCGCAGCGCGGGCGGCAGCTCGTTCACCAGCCGCGCGTCCAGCTGCAGCGACTCGCCCTCCACCAGCCACCCGAGCCCCTGCGCCGCCGCCGTCGCGCACGCCGCGCCGATGGCCTTCGCGTCCCGCAGCGAGAAGAGCAGCGCCTGCCCCGCCTCCATCGCCTTCGGGTACGAGCCCCAGAACTCCCTCAGGTCTACCCGGGCCCTCGGACCCCAGCTCCCCGCCGACCGCCTCCGCTCGAAGAGGTTCAGCGCAAGGAACACCGACAGGTCCCCCATGCGCCGCTGCCGCGCGCCCTCCAGCGCCTCGACGCCCCGCTCCTCGCTCAACCGTCGCAGCACCACCGGCGCCGACGCCACCTCCCGGGTCAGCTCCGCGAGCCGCTCGAACTCCCCCTCCCGCGGCGGTCGCCCCAGCTCGATGCACGCGCTCCAGAACGCCTCGATCACCTCGGCGCTCTTCTCCCAGCGCGTCGGCGCCTTCGCCCTCGCTGCCCGCGGCGCCCGCTCGACGATCGGCCTCGCCGGCGCCCTGGGCATCGCACCGAAGCGCCCCGAGGAGCGCTGTCGCCCTTCGAGAAACTCCTGCTCGTCCTCGTCGCGCCGCAGCACGAAGTACAGCCCCGGACCTACCGACACGGGCTCTCGCCCGAGCACCGTCGCGATGTACTCCCCGAGCTCCTCGTGGCCGAAGTACTTCTGGAAGGTATTGCGTGACGTGAGCACCCCGTCGCCGAAGGCCCGATGCCGCTCCTCCGCCGCTCGCCCGCCGAGCAGGGCGGACACCGCG
This sequence comes from Deltaproteobacteria bacterium, assembly GCA_016704445.1. GTDB lineage: Bacteria > Myxococcota_A > Polyangia > Polyangiales > SCUS01. The sequence goes on along the minus strand of JADJAE010000063.1, from coordinate 50,540 downwards.
AGCACCCTCCGCGCGAGCCCATACGCCTGCGAGAGCGCCATGCCCCGCTCGTCGGGGTCTTCGATGACGTTGAGCACGAAGCCGAGGTTCACGACGTCGCTCTCCTCGCGCGTACCCTCCGGCCGGAAGTGCGGGTCCCATCCGCGCGCCGCAACACCCGCTGCCTCGAGCGCCGCGAGGTCGTCGCCTCGCCCGCAGCCGTAGTCGAGCACCGTGAGCGATCCCCCGACGTAGCCGTGCCTCCACAGGGCCTGCATCGGCGTCGAGAGCCCGCGCCGCGCCATCGCCGTCCGGTGGCGCAGCACCGCCGCCGCGTCGCTCTCGCCGGGCTTCGGGATGGCCACGAGGGAGTGTCCCTCGACGCGCAGGCCCTTCGCCCGAACGATCTCCTCCCACTGGTTCTTGTGGCCGATGATCAGGGTGTTGGCGAAGAGGCCGTGGCGCTCGGCCTCCTCGGTGAGGCTCGCGAACTCCACGCGCCGCGGATCATCGGCGCGGAGCAGCAGCTCCTTGCGGTGGAGCACCGGGGGATTGCGGGCGAGGTCGTAGCTACGGCGCTCGCAGCGCCCCTCGGCGAGGTCGATGGTCCACGACTCCGCGAGGAGCGGAAAGGCGCGCTCGAAGAACGACGGATAGTGCAACAGCGAGAGCTTCGTCGAGTCGGGCACCACCTTGACGACGTTGAAGCCCTCGGCCGGACCACCCACCTCCGCGACCCCCGCTCGGACAGCGTCCAGAACCTTCTCCGCGAGGGCGCTGACGTGCACGTAGCGAGCGCCGCCGACCACCTTCCCTCCGTCGATGCTCGCGACGATCTGCTGCCACTGTTGGTGCTTCACGCTGTCCTGCTCCCGCGCACGCTCACCCCATCACCAGGTCCTCTGATAGCATCCCCGGCGCACCTCCGATGAACCACGACGACGCTACGCCCCCCGTCGCCCCGGTGAATTCCCGCAGGCGCTGGGTCATCGCCTTCGTGGCGCTGATCGCGCTCCCGCTGGTGCTCTTCGGCGGGCTCGTCGTCCACCTCGGGCTGCGGATGCGCTCGGCCTCCGCGCTGGCCCGCGGGTTCTGCGCGGAGTTCACCGTCGGGGCTCCGGCCGCCGACGGCGCCGTCGCTCGCCGCGCGAGGGAGCTCGGGCTCCATGTGTACGAGAGCCCGCTGGACCCCGGGCGCTCACGGGTCGAGGCGCGCTCCGGGGTGCTCACCGCCACGTACCTCTGCGCGATCGAGGTGCAGGACGCCCGGGTCACGTCGAGCCGCTACGTGCGGGAGGACTGAGCGCGCTGGGTCCGCGCGTCGAAGGCCCTGATTCCTCCCGGAATCGCCTGGTGACTCCACGCAAGGAGTGACCGACGGGGCGACCGACCACGTCCCCCAATGCGCCTCACCGGAGCGGAGCGACGGGGCGACCGACCACGTCCCCCAATGCGCCTCACCGGAGCGACGGGGCGACCGACCACCCGAAAGCGTGGGCCGTTACTGGCCCCGGCGCCCCGCCCCCCACACCCCCCCCGCGACCCGACAACCCCGCGGGATCGCCCGCCCGTTGTTCGCGGTGAGGCGCATTGGGATCGCGTGGTCGGTCGCGCCCCGTCGCTCCGCTCCGGTGAGGCGCATTGGGATCGCGTGGTCGGTCGCCCCGCCCCCTCCCGCTCACCAGGCCCGGGTGACCCCGAGCGCCGCGCGGGCGAGCGTCCGGTCGACGCCACCCAGGGGCATCATCGCGTCGAGGGCGATCACCCACCGACGCCCCGGGTGGAAGCGCAGCCCCAGCTTCGGGGCGATGTACTCGAAGGCCCCGTCGTCGTCGGTTCCCACCCGCAGCTCGGCGCCCAGCACCGGCTCGAACCAGCGCAGCAGCACCCCTACGTCGGCCGTCACCTGCGCGGTCATACGCGACACGGTATGGCTCCCGAGCACCGTGAACAGCCCCTGGAGCGACGCCCCGAAGGCCACGGTGACCCGCGGCGACGGGCTCCATAGCGCCGCCACGCCGGGCTCCACCCCCACGGTCGCGGCGTACTGCCTCCCGGTCTCCGTCGGGAACCTCAACCGGCCATACGCAGACACCCTCCAGCGCGCACCGTCCACCAGCCAGGCGTGGAGCCCCAGGGTGGTCGCCCCGAGGCCGAGCGTGGTCGCCGCGATGCTGGCGTTCTGCACAAAGCGAAACTGCAACGGAGCGATCGCCCCGGAGAGCCACCATCGATCGCTCAAAGGATAGCTCCCGGAGATCACCGCCCCGGCGTCGATGGCGCCATAGAAGTCATCGAGCTCCAGCAGCGCGGTGCCTCTCCCTTCAAGGGACAACACCCGACCTCCGCAGGGCGATGGGGTCATTCCGAGGTCGGCCTCCCCCAGCGTCACCCCCAGCGGCAACCGTGGACCGCTCCTCCCTCCTCGCTCACACACCGTCGAGCCCTGGGCCGCCGCGAGGGTGGTCACCAGCGAAAGCCCGAGGAGGGCGCTCATCGCAGCGTTGAGGGCGCTCATCGGGGAGCCCTCCAGCCGCCGCCGTCCATGTCGACGAGGAAGGGATTGGTGAACGCGAAGGGAAGGCTCCCGGGCGCCACGATGTCCAATGGATATCTCGGGTCGCTCGGGGCGGTCGCAGCATCCCGGTGTCGTCGATGGCCCCGTCGCCGTCGCCGTCCACGTGGTCGATGTAGCCGTCGTATCCGTCCTCGTCCGCGATGTCGGCAGCCCGGGGAATGGGCATCCCCGCCTCCACCACCACCCACGCGTCTCGCCCGCCCGTCAGCTCCGACAGCGGAATCGAGCCCCGCCATCGCAGCACCCCCTCGTGTCCATAAGGGTCTATGGGTTGTTGGATGGCGGCGCCGGTGATGGTGCGGGCGACCGTTCCATTGACGATCACCCTCACCTCGGTGACGCCCACCCACGGCGCGGCCCTCACCTCCACGTTCAGCACCGCTCCCGCCGCCCCGGAGCGAAGGGCGTCACCCCAGGACCTCGCGGACTGCCATCCATCCCCATCACCGTGGCCTCGATGAAGGGACCGTTGGTGCCCACCATCTGCCCGGCCCGCACGGCGGCGTTGAAGGCGTCGCGGTCGAAGCCCGTCCTGGGAAAGCTCCCCAGCACCACGTTGCGGGGATAGCCCATGGTCTCCGTGTTGAGCGAGTGCGAGTCGCTGTTGGCCGTCGCCGCCCGGATGATCCCTTGCGACAACATCTGGAACCACAGCGCCCGGTATCCCAGGTTGAGCACCACCCCGGCGCCGTTCATGGCCTCCTGGGTGTCCCAATCGATGTTGCGATGTCTCGTCGGCCCGCCGGGGCGCCGCCAGACCATCCCCGCGCCGCTCCCGTCTTCGGACATCGGGAAGGCCTGTCTCGGGTCGTAGCCGAGCGCCCTGAGGTAGCCCTCGTCGCGCCCCACCTTCATCTCCGCCACCGGGTGGTTGCATTGGATCACCCCCTGCTCGCCCACCCTCGACCTCATGCGATCGAAGAGCTGCCCGGGCTCCTGGCGCTCGTCGTAGGGAGAGCCGTCGTTGAGCTCCGTGGGGTCGTGGCGCAATGGCCAGAAGTTCCAGTGGCCGAGGGTGCGAGGCACGGTCGATCCAGGGCGGATGAGGAAGGGCACGAGGCCCGTCACCTCGGAGCCCGAGATCACCGTGACGCGATCGGAGAGCCCCAGCTCCCAAAGGGTGGCGTCGTAGGAGGTGCAGACGTCGTGGTCGGTGGCGATCACCACGTCGACCCCGGAGGTCATGAAGGACAGCACCCGCTCCCGGTCGGGGAGCGCCGTGTCGAAGCTCCTCCCTCCATGGACGTGGAAGTCTCCCATGAGCGATCCGGTCGGGAAGACCGCGACGTCGCGGAGGGTGATGTCCACCGAGGCGGAGGCCCCTTCGGCGACGGTGACGGCGCCTCGGCCGAGGGTGCGATGGAGCCCCGCGTGGGCGTAGACGGTGTAGCTCCCCGGGGGCAGCGCGAAGTCCGTGGAGCCCCCGCGCGCCAGGGCCCGGTTGCACCCTGGGGAGGCCCCATGGGGAGGCCCGAGGTAGGGCGCGCAGCCCTGCCCGAAGAAGCCGTGGACGGTGCCTTCGAGGGCGTCCGCGGTCCCTTCGGCGGGGATGAGCACCAGCTCGGCGTCGACGCCCTGCATCGAGACCGCGTCGGTGACCCGCACCGTGAGCCGCGAAGGGGCGGGGCGAACGATGTCGGGGAGCACCGTGACCGCCCCCACGGCCTGCACCGCGATGGCCTCTCCATGGGGTCTGCCGAAGCGGTGGAGCCGGAGCCGATAGGAGCGCCCGGCGGGCACTCGCACGCTGAAGGTCCCGTCGGGGCCGGGGACCACCTGCGACCATGGGGCGACGGTGGCGGGGTCGTCGGGGGCGGTGCTCCCGGGCTCGTAGACCTCGATGGAGGCGAGCGTCTCGCTGCCTCCGATGGGGTTGCCCGCGGTGTCGACGAGGCGGCCCCGAAGCTCCGTGAGCGCGCCGCCGTTCATGCGGGCGTGGGCGTCGAGGGCGAGGGCCGCGGCGTCGGCGATGCCGTTACCTGAACCGGTAAAGATCATCCGCTCGAAGGCGATGCCGTCGCCGGGGACGATGACCGTGCGAGGCAGGCCCGCGGCGGAGATGGTCGGGTCGTGGACGCCTTCGAGCTGAGAGCGCCCGCAGGCGACGGAGGCGTAGCTGGTGTCGCCGGCTCCGACGTGGGACGAGGCGGCCATCCAGTCGAAGGTCGACCACGACCCGTCGATCTCGACGAGGTCGAGCGCGCGGTGACGGAAGCCCTCGCCCCGGCCCGGAGCGAAGGGCGTCATGCTGCGGTCGCCCCAGAACCACGCGTCGGCGAGGAACCACGTCGTCAGCTCCCGGCCGCCGTGGTGGAGCTCGGTGCGCACCCGCAGCCCCCGGTCGCAGGCGCGGAGCTCATAGCGGGTGACGATGCGGGAGCGGGGGAAGCCGTCGAGGGTTCCACGGAAGACGACGGCGGCGAGGCCGGGCTCGTTGATGAGCTGGGTCTCGGTGTAGCGGGCGCCGTCGCGGGGGAGGATGCCGGTGATCTGATAGACCTGATTGAGGTGATCGGTGCCGTCGACGGGGGCGAAGTCGAGGAGCGACCCGCCGGAGGTGGCGAGGTGGTGAGGGTGCTCCGGGGCGTCGAAGAAGGCGCGGACGTAGCCGTTGGAGAGCATGAGGTCGCCCGGGGTGGCGATGGCGTCGAGGCCCGGGAGGCGCTGCTCGGGGCGCTCCATGCGAGCGGCGAGGGCGGTGGTAGACGAGCAGGTGTAGGCGATGGCCGCGCAGGGGGAGGGCGGCACGCAGCGCGGATCAGAGGAGGAGAGGCACCCATCGGGCTCGACGCCCACGCAGGTGAGGAGCACCGAGCAGAGGGCAAGCTGGAGAAGGCGGGGGCGCGCGACCATCACGGGGATGGAGGGGACACCCTGGAGGGGTCAAGGGGCAATCGTGGGCGATCGACCCGTCAGCTCACTCCACCCTTTCGAGCACCGCCGCCGCGCCCAACCCCCCCGCTGCGCAGATGCCCAGCAGCGCCGTCTTCTTCCCCGTTCGCGCCAGCTCGTTGGCCATCGTGGTCACCATCCGGGCGCCCGTCGCGCCGAAGGGGTGACCCAATGCCAGCGAGCCGCCGTGCACGTTGAGCCGCTCGTCCGCGACCGTACCCACGGCGCTCTCCCTCCCCAGCCGGGCCTTCGCGAAGCCTTCGCTCGCCAGCATCTTCAGGATGCTCAGCACCTGCGCCGCGAAGGCCTCGTGCAGGTCCACCAGGTCGATGTCCCCGAGGGCCATGCCCGCTCGCTCCAGCGCCAGCGGCATCGCCAGCGCCGGGCCCATCAACAGCTGATCGGCCGGATCGACCCCCACGTAGGCCCACGACCGAAGCGCCGCCTTGGGCTTCAGCCCCAGCGAGCGCGCCTTCGCCTCGCTCATCAGCACCACCGCCGCGCCTCCGTCCGTGAGCGCGCTGCTGTTGCCCGCGGTGAGCGTGCCGTCCTTCGCGAAGGCCGCCCGCAGCTTCGCCAGCTTCTCCAGGGAGGTGTCGCCTCGCACCAGCCCGTCGGCGCGCACCACCTTCCCCTCCGGGGTCGTGACCTCCACCAGCTCGTCGTCGAAGCGCCCCGACGCGATGGCCGCCGCCGCCCGCTGGTGCGAGCGCAGCGCGAAGGCGTCCTGCTCCGCGCGGCCGACCTCGTTGCGCCTCGCCATGCGCTCCGCCGCCTCGCCCATCACCTCTCCGGTCGAGCGCTCGGCGATCTTCGGCTGCCTCGGCAGCAGGTCGGTGATGGGCCAGAGCTGGCTCAGCACCGCGAGGTAGTCCGACCTCGTCGGCTTGCCCAGCGCCAGCGGCGCCAGCGCATGAACCACCTTCTGCGGCAGCTTGATCTCCGCGTTGCTGGTCGAGTCGCTCCCGCCGCACAGCACCACGTCGGCCTCGCCCCGCTCGATGGCCGCCGCCGCCAGCGTGATCGCCTGCAGCCCCGAGGCGCACGCCCGGGTCACGGTCATCGCCTCGGCCCTCGGATCGAGCCCCAGGTCGAGGGCGATCTCCCTCCCCACGTTGGGCGACCCGCTCGGCAGGATGACCCCGCCCCAGACCACCGAGTCGATGTCCCGCACCCCGAGGCCCGCCTTCGCCATCGCCCCTCTCGAGGCCGCCACCCCGAGGGCGATGGTGTCCATCGTGGTGAAGTCCCCGAAGGCCTTCACGAAGGGCGTCCTCGCCCCGGTCACCACCACCGCGCGCCGCCCGTCCTGCTTGTTCATCGACATCTCCTCTCTCTACGCCCCCAGGAAGGCCCCGCCGCACACCCGCAGCGTCTGCCCCGTCACCCCCTGCGCCCCCGGCGACGCCAGGAAGGCGATCGCCTGCGCCACGTCCTCCGGCAATCCCCCCTGGCCCAGCGCCGAGAGCCTCCGCCCCGCCTCTCGAATCGCCACCGGCACCGCCGCCGTCATCCGGGTCTCGATGAAGCCCGGGGCCACCGCGTTGACCGTCACTCCCCTCGCTCCCAGCACCCGGGAGCGCGACCTCACCCAGCCGATGAGCGCCGACTTCGAGGCCGCGTAGGCCGTCTGGCCCACGTTGCCCGAGATGCCCGCGATGGACGACAGGCACACCACCCGCCCCCGGTCGCGCAGCAGCGGATCGAGCGCCGCGTCGAGCGCCAGCACCGCCCTGAGGTTGACCGCCAGCACCGCGTCCCAGTGCTCGCGCTTCATGCGCGCCATCGTCCGGTCGCGCGTCACCCCCGCGTTGTGCACCACCACGTCGACCCCGCCCAGCGCCGCTACCGCCGAGGCCACCACCGCCACCGAGGCCGGGTCCGACAGGTCGGCCAGCGCCACTGTTCCGCCGAGCTCCTTCGCCAGCGCCGAGGCGGCCTGCCTCCTCCTGCGGTCGATCGACGCACAGCACCCGCGCGCCCTCCGCCGCCAGCGCCCTCGCGGTCGCCGCGCCGATGCCCTGGGCCGCCCCGGTCACCAGCGCCACCCTCTTCTCCAGCGGCTTCACCAGCAGCGGAGCAGGCTCCCCCGCGGCGTCCAGGGACACCCTCACCGGCTGCCCCGACACGAAGGCTGACCGGTTGGTAAGCAGCCAGCGCACGACGGCCCCGGCGCGCTCCTCGGCGCCTGCCTCCACGCGCAGCAGGTTGGCGGTCACCCCGTGGCGGCCGAGCTCCTTGGCGAGGCTCTTGACGAAGCCGTCGAGCGCCGACTGCGCCGCCGCCGCCTCGCTGGAGAGCCCCGGGTCGTCGGAGGGACGCCCCAGCACCAGCACCCTCCCAGAGCGGGCGACCCGACCCACCCAGGGCTGGAAGAAGCCATGCAGCGCCCCGAGCGCGTCGGCCCCGGAGAGCCCCGAGGCGTCGAAGACCAGGGCGTCCACGCGCTTTGCCTCGGAGAGCGTCGAGGCCGCCCGGGCGGGCCGTCCGTGGGCCTCTCCAGGGCCGATGAGGACCTCCGGGGAGCACCCGGAGAGCCACGGGTCGGCGCCCGCCTCGGTGAGCGCCGAGGCGAGCATCGCCAGCAGCGGGGCCTCTGCCCCAGCGCCCACCACGACCGACTGGTCGGCCAGCGGCTGAGACGGCAGCGGACCTCGCCCTCGACGCAGCGCCACAGGCAGCGGAAGCGGAAGGCCGAGGGCGGAGACCAGGCGACGGGCCGCGGTGTTGCGTCCGAGCTCGACGAGCAGATCGGTCATGACCCCACCTCCGCCCGGCGAGACGCCAGCTTGGAGAGCATCCGCTCCCCCGTGGTGGTGATCTCCTCGTGCAGCGCCCGGTCGCGCAGCTCGCATCGGTCGAGCCAGCGCTCCAGCACCTCCCGCCGCTCTGGGAAGCGCCTCGACTGCTCCAGAAGGATCTCCGCGATCGCCTCGTCCGCCAGCAACCGGGTGAGCCGCTCGGCGTGGAGCATCGCCAGGGCGAAGTCCCGCTTCGGGTCCCACTCCCTGGAGAGCGAGGCCTTCCAGGTGGCGGGGGAGGTTCCTCCCAGGGTCTTCAGCTTGTCGGCGGCGGTGCGGGTGAGCAGGTGCTGCTGCACCGAGAGCGAGAGCACCGAGACGGCCGCGACCCGACGCTCCAGCGGGTCGGTCGACGACACCGAGCGCCAGCGCGCCTGGGCCATGCGCCCGAGGAAGGCCTGCGGCCGCTTGATGATCCCCATGAGGGTGTCCTTCATGGCCATCAGCGACTGGATCTGGCTGGTGCCCTCGTAGATGGGCAGCACCAGCGCGTCTCTCAGGAGCTTCTCCGCGCCGTACTCCCTCGTGTACCCGACGCCCCCGTGGATCTGCACGTTGCGCCTCGCGATCTCCACGGCCTTCTCCGCCGCGAGGTACTTGAGCAGCGGGGTGTACCTCCTGGAGAGCGCCCGGTGCTTCGGCAGCTCGGCCTTCACCCGCTCGGCCTCCGGGGCGCCCGCGGTGAAGCGCTCGAGCAGCGCCATCTTCTGCGACATCTCCTCGTGGAAGGCCGAGGTCGCCGCCAGGGCCCGCAGCCCCAGCAGGTCGGTCTCCATCTCGTCGAGCAGGTCGGCGATCATCTCGTGGTCGGCGATGGCCTTGCCCATCGAGCGCCTCCCCGCGGCGTACTCCCTCGCCATGCGGAGGGCGCACTCCCCGAGGCCGATGGACTCGAAGGCCACCCCCACGCGGGCGTTGTTCATCAGCACCAGCATGTACTTGAAGCCCTCGCCCCGCTTGCCGATGAGCTGCGCCGGGGCGTTGTCGAAGAGCAGCGCCGCGGTCACCGAGCCGTGGTGTCCGAGCTTCTCCTCCAGGCGCTCGACGGAGACGTGGCGCACCCGCCTACCATCCGGTAGGTCGTCGTAGGCCTTCACCAGGAACATCGACAGCCCCTGGAGCCCCGCGAAGGCGTCGTCGCCCTTCGGGTCCTCGGTGCGCGCGATGACGAAGTGGTACTTCCCGTGCCCGGAGGTGATGAAGATCTTCTCGCCGGTAACCCCCCACTGGCCGTCGGCGTCCTGCGCGGCGCGGGCACGCAGCCGGGCCATGTCCGAGCCGGCGTCGGGCTCGGTGATGTCCATGCAGCCCCAGGCGTCGCCCCGGGCGATCTCCTCGATGTACTCGCCGAAGCGGGTCTTGGCGATGCGCCCGGCGGCCACGTCGAAGTCGGTGGTGCCCTCGTGGATGGAGTAGGCCAGCATCGCCATGGCCATGCCGCCGTGGAAGGAGAAGTGGGTCATGGCCGAGACGTCCCCTCGGGCGACCATCTCCGCGATGAGGAAGTAGAGCGCGAGCGGGGCGTTGAGCCCGCCGAGCTCGCGGGGAAGGCAGAGCCGGTGCACCTCGGCGGACTTGAGGGCGGCGAAGAAGGCCTGCATCGCAGGGCCCTCGGTGACCTCCCCCTCGGAGAGCTGGTTGCCCTCGCGGTCGATGGTGGCCGAGCGAGGGCCGAGCTCCTTGGCGACGAGCTCGCCCATCATGGCGGCGATCTCGGCGTAGAAGGTCCGGGCTTCGGCGGGGGTCTTGAAGCCGTCGGGGGTGCGGTAGCCGTACTCGGTGACCTCCACCAGGGCGTCCCAGTCGATGCCTCGCTCCAGATAGAACCGCAGGTCGTCGTTGTCCGTGAGGAAGCTCGCCATGGGGATGTGTGGTTACCTCTTGGTAGGCCGGCGCTTCGAGGGCGCCCGGGTTGGCTTCGGGGAGGAGACCGGGTCGCGGGCGACGAAGAGGGCCGCCCGGGCGATGCGCTCGAGCTCGCGGTCGCTGCGGGCGCGGGCCTTCGCGAGGTCGTCCTCGAGGGCGACCGGCAGAACCGGGTTGGAGACCCCCGCCGCGATGACCACCTGGAGCATCTGCAGCAGGTAGGCCTCGGGGTCGAGGTCCGGGTGGTGGGTTCCGCCCGCCTGACCGGCGCGGATGAAGCCCGCGATGGCCTCGAGCCAGGGGCGCACCGCCTCGCGCAGCAGCGCCCGGATGGCCTCCGGCCGGTCGAGCATCTCCCGGAGGATGATCCTCGCCCGGTAGGGATCATCCGCGAAGAAGCGCCGCACCGCGCCGAAGATGGCCTCGAAGCGCCCGAGGCCCGTCGGCGCCGCGAAGAGGAGCTGCGGCAGGGCCTCCTTCCAGTGGGCCAGGAAGCCGTCGAGCACCGCGTCGCGGACGTGCTCCTTGGAGGGGAAGTAGTGGAGCACCGCGGGCTTGGAGACCCCGACCGCGTCGGCGATGTCCTGGAGCGCCGTGCCGTCGAAGCCGCGCTCGGCGAAGAGCCTCGTGGCCTCGCGCACCACCGAGGGCCGCACCTCTCCCCGCCCGCTGCGCTCGTCCGAGGCGACCATAGTCCCGGGTGACTCCCTACCAGATGGTAGGGAGGCAGCGCAACGGGGGTGAGGCTCACCCTGGCGTTCGGAGTACGAGCGAGAGGTCTTCGCTCGTACTCCGAACGCCAGTCACCCCCCGTCGGTGCCCGGTTCGGGCTCTTCGGGGGCGAGCGCGGGCGGCATGCACAGCATCGACTCGCGGTTGCAGCGGTAGCCCTCGGCGGCGCGGCAGTCGGCGTGGGTCGCGCAGGGTCGCGTGCAGAAGCGAAACGGCACGCCGTCGCAGCCCACGAAGGCCGTCATGGTGGTGCTCCCCGCGGGGCACCCGCCGGGGATGTCGCCTCGCGCGAGGTCGATCGCCGGGTTGCACCAGCCGCCAGGGAAATCGAAGGTCCAGGTGTGCGGCCGAACCGGCCCGGAGCACATCCGCTCGAAGCGCGTGGCGCACCGTAGCCCGGCGCAGTCGTCGTCGCCCCGGCACGCGGCGCCCACCAGCGTGGGGGGGACGTCGGCCACCGCGTCGCGAGGAGCGCCCGAGTCGCTGCCGGAGCTTCGCGAGCTCCCGCAGGCGGCGAGGGAGAGCGACAGGACCCAGGGCAGTATGATCCTCACGGGATCGTGACGGTACCCCCCGGCGGCCGACGGGTGGGCGCGCCAGGAACCTTTCCGACGCGCAGTGGCTCTCATCCCTCGAAGACCGGAGGACATCGATGTCTGAAGAAGCGGTGAAGAGCAGCCCCCTGCGCCTCGCGTGGGATCAACAGGGAAATCGGGTCGTGATGGCGGCGCTGGCCTCGGCGACGCTCGGGCTCGCCCCGTTCTACCCCCACGCGCACATCTGGAAGCAGCTCGTGAACCTCTCGCGAGGGACGCTCACCGCCCCGATGGATGTCTTCGACCTCGTGATGCACGGCGCGCCCTGGGTCGCGCTGATCGTGACCTTGTTCCAACTGTTCAACCGGGCGTCCGTCCTCGCGACGGCGCAGAAGAGAGCCCCATGAAGCGTCTGACCCCCTTCGCGTTCGCCTTCTTCCTCGCCGCGGCCTCGTCGTCGCTCGTCGGCTGCGACAGCGCCTCGGCCGGATCGTCCCCTCAGGCCTCGTCGGCCCAGGGGACTGCCATCGACGGTCCCGGGGCCCACGCGCTCGTCGCCCAGGGCGCGACCCTCGTCGACGTGCGCACCCCCGGCGAGTGGCAGTCCGGGCACATCGAGGGCGCGGTGCTCATCCCCATCGACGAGCTCGGCGGACGGCTCGGGGAGATCCCCCGCGACCGCACGGTGGTCGTCTACTGCGCCTCGGGGGCGCGCTCGGCCCGGGCCGCCGCGATCCTCGGCGCAGCCGGCTACACCGTGCGCGACCTCGGCGGCATCTCCCGGTGGAACGGATGACCTACTGGATCTGGCTCGCGGCGCTCTCGGCGCTGTTCATCGCCCTGGAGCGCCTCTGGCCCAGGGACGCGCGCCAGGGCTTCTTCCGCCGCGGCCTCGCCACCGACCTCGTCTACATCGTCCTCAACGGGCACTGGCTGGGCGTCGGGCTCGCGCTCGTCACCGAACCCCTCTCTCGCTCCCTCGACGCCTCGCTCGCGGCGCGAGGGATCAACCTCCACCTGCGCGTCGCCGAGGGATGGCCCTGGTGGGCGCAGCTCGTCGTGGCCTTCGTCGCCATCGACTTCATCCAGTGGAGCATCCACAACCTGCTCCACCGGGTGCCGGCCCTCTGGGAGCTGCACAAGGTCCATCACTCCATCCAGTCGATGGACTTCTGGGGGAGCATGCGCTTCCACTTCGGCGAGGTGCTCGTCTACAAGTCCCTGCTGTACGTGCCGCTGGCGCTGCTGGGCTTCGACGGGAGCGCGCTCTTCGTCATCGCCATCGTCTCCACCGCGATCGGGCACCTCAACCACGCCAACCTGCGGGTTCGCATGGGCGCGCTGCGCTATGTGCTCAACGGCCCGGAGATGCACATCTGGCATCACGCGCACCCGAGCGCTGGCCCGACCAACGTCAACTTCGCGATCAACCTCGCGGTCTGGGACTGGCTCTTCGGAACCGCCTACCTGCCGGGCGACGACTCCGTGCCTCGGGCCCTCGGCTTCGAGGGCATCGAGTCCTTCCCTCGCGACCCGCTGCGCCAGGAGCTGTGGCCGATTCGCCTCGGCAGCGCCGGGCTTACTCCCGCACCTGCGCCGCAAGCGCCGCAGTGAGTGCCGTCGTCACCAGCACCCGCACCGCCTGCGCGTCGGCCGCCGTCAGGCTCCGGTCGCCCGCGTTGAGCTCCAGCCGGATCGCCAGCGACCGCATCCCCTCGGGCACCTGAGCGCCGCTGAACTCGTCGATCACCTCGACGCCCTTGAGCAGCGCGCCTCCCGCGCCCAGCGCCGTCGCCACGACCTGCCCGGCGCTCACCGCCCGCCCGACGAACATCGACACGTCGATGGGCAGCGACGGAAAGCGCGGCGGAGCAAGCGTCTTGAAGGTGGTCCCGGCCTCGTCGAGCAGCGCGTCGAGGTCGAGCTCTCCGGCCACCACGCGGCGGCCCTCCATGTCGAAGCGGGCGCACGCCTCGGGGTGCACCACCCCGAAGCGGCCGTAGTGCTTCTCTCCCTTGCGCAGCGCGGCGCAGAGCCCCGGCTGGTAGGGGGCGGCCTCCTCCGCCACGATCTCCACGCCCCTCAGCCGCAGCGCCCGCAGCAGGTGCTCGACCACCGCGACGCCGTCGAAGAGGTCGGCGCCACGGTCGGCCCCGCCGTGCATCGAGGCCCGCTCGATGCGCCCGGTGAGCGCGAAGGACACCCGCAGCTTCTCCGCCGGCAACCCCCGCCCATACGGCGACGGCAGCTCAGGCAGGAACACCACCCCGATCTCGAAGACCTGCGCGTCGGGCGTGTGCCGGTGGTTCTCCCTCAGGGTCTCCATGAGGCCCGCGAGCAGCGTGCGCCGCAGCGAGGTGCGGTTGACGTTGATCGGGTTGAGCACCTTGAGCCGCGGCGTCTCGTCGGGCTCCGCGCCAAGCAACGCCTCGGACTCCGGGGCGATGAGCGAGTAGGTGAGCAGCTCCTGAAGGCCCCCGCGCACCAGGGCATCGCGCAGCCCCTCGCGGAGCGTGTAGCGCCGCGACGGGGTGTGGAAGGGCAGCGCCTCGCCAGGCATCGTCTCCGGGATGCGGTCGAAGCCCGTCACCCTCGCGAACTCCTCCGCCAGGTCGCACGGCCTCGTCACGTCCTCGCGCCCCGGCGGAACCACCGCCTCCAGCGCCCCGCCCGCGGCCTCTCTCACCGTGATGCCCACCCTGGCGAGCGCCTCGGTGAGCTCTGCCTTCGTGGCCTCCAGGCCCAGCACCGAGGCAATACCCTGCTGGGTAAACTTCACCACCCCCGGAACGATGGGGGCGCGCTGCCAGTCGCCGGTCGCGGTCACCTTGAGGTCGGGCGAAGACCACTCTCGCCACAGCCGCACCGCCCGGCGAATCGCCAGCACGCTCAGCGTGGGATCGACCCCTCGGGCGAAGCGCGTCGAGGCGTCGGTGTGCACCTTGAGCGCCGCGCTGCTGCGCCGCACCGAGGGCCAGTCGAAGCACGCGCTCTCCAGCAGCACCGAGGTGGTGTCGGCGCGCATGGCGGTGTCCGATCCGCCGATGACCCCGGCGACCCCTACGGGAACGTCGCCCGCGGTGATGATCAGCGTCCCGGCCGGGAGCGCCACGGCGGGCTCTCCGTCGGCCCGGTTGAGCAGCCGGGCGGCCTCGCCTTCGCGCGCCCTGCGCACTCCCACGGTGGAGGCCCCGAGGCGGGCGAGGTCGTAGCCGTGCATCGGCTGCCCCAGCTCGATCATGCAGTAGTTGGTGACGTCTACCAGGTGGTCGATGACCGCCACGCCCGCCAGCGCCAGGCGTCGCTGCATCCATCGCGGCGACGCGACCGCCCGCACCCCCTCGACGCGCGCGGTGCTGAAGCGGCGGCACGCGTCCGTCGCCTCGACCTGCGCGTCGAGCTCGCCGGAGACCACGTCCAGCTCGTCGAGCGCGACGTCGTAGTGGCCCTGCGCTCCGGTGAGCGCGGCGACCTCACGGGCCACGCCGACCATCGAAAGGCAGCGGGCGAAGTTGGGAAGGATCGCCACCTCCAGCACCTCGTCGGCCTCGGCCCCATCGGGGATGGGGAGCACGGCGGAGAGGGCGGTTCCGTTGGGGGCCTCGGTGGCGAGGGCAATGAGCCCGGTGTGGTCGTCGCCGACGCCGAGCTCCCTCTCGGAGCAGAGCACCCCGTCGGACTGCACCCCGTAGACCTTCGCGCTGGCGACGGTGACCAGGGCGAAGTCGTCGCCGTGGCCGTCGATGATCGTGGCGCCGGGGAGGGCGATGGCGACTGTGGCGCCGACGTCGAAGCGCTCGGCGTTGGGGGCCTTGGAGACCACGCTCACGCTGGGGTGCGAGGGCCCCGCGTCGATGACGAAGTGGGTGGCCGAGGGGAGGGCCTTGCGGGAGACGACGCGGCCCACGAGGGCGAGCGGGTCGAGCGCGCCGACGGTGTGGATGGCGTCGACCTCGAGGCCCGCGCGGGTGAGCAGCTCGACGAGCGCGGGGGTGTCGAGGGAGACCGGGACCAACGATCGCAGCCAGGAGAGGGAGACGCGCATGGGATGAGTCTCTTAGCGGAACTGCTGGAGCAGCCGCAGGTCGTTGCCGAAGAGGTAGCGGATGTCGTGGATGTCGTAGCGCTGGAGCACGGTGCGCTCGATGCCCATGCCGAAGGCGAAGCCGCGCCACTCGGCGGGGTCGTAGCCGCCGTTGGCGAGCACCACCGGGTGCACCATGCCGGCCCCGAGGAGCTCGAGCCACCCGGTCTGCTTGCACACCCGGCACCCGTTGCCGCCGCAGAGGGTGCAGCGGATGTCGACCTCCACCGAGGGCTCGGTGAAGGGGAAGTAGCTCCCCCGGAGGCGCACCTGCTGGTCGGGGCCGAAGAGCAGCCTCGCGTACTGGAGCAGCACGCCCTTGAGGTCGCTCATGCGAACGCTCCTGCCGACGAGCAGGCCCTCCACCTGGTGAAACTGGATCTCGCTCCGGGTGGTGATGTTCTCGTTGCGGTAGCAGAGGCCAGGGAGCACCACGCGCACGGGCTTCGTGCCCTTGGCCCCGAGCTCGCGCATCGCGCGGATCTGCCCCGCCGAGGTGTGCGTCCTCAGCAGCCGCTCGCCGTCGAGGTAGAAGGTGTCCTGCATGTCGCGCGCGGGGTGATCGGCGGGCATGTTGAGGAGGCCGAAGTTGTAGTCGTCGGTCTCGACGTGGGGCGACTCGAAGACCGAGAAGCCCATGCGCTGGAAGACGTCGAGCACCTCGCGCATCACCAGGGTTACCGGATGGTAGGCGCCGGCGGGCCGTGGCCTCGCGGGCAGGGTGACGTCGCGGGCCTCGGCGGCGATGCGCTCGGCGAGCTCGCGGGTCTTGATGACCTCGCGCCGCTGCTGGAAGCGGGTCTCGAGCTCGGCGTGCAGGGCGTTGACGTTCTTGCCGAAGGCCGCGCGCTGGTCGGTGGGGAGGCGGCCGATGCCGCGCTTCAGCCGGGTGGTGGCGCCGGAGGGCGAGAGCCAGGCGCGGTAGAAGGCTTCGAGCGCCTCGGAGGAGTCGGCGGCGTCCAGGGCGTGGAGGGCCGTCGTCTGCTGCGCCGCGAGGTCGAGGTCGTCGGGGGTACTCATGGCTGTGTGGGGTGTCGGAGGGGCTATGCCGCCCGGGGGGGTCGCGTCAACCGGGGAGACGCGGCGGGGGCTTCGAGGGCCCGCCCACCCGCAGGTCGAGGTGCACCCACGCGACCAGCGCGCGCTCGCTCGCCTCCACCGTCACCGAGAAGCCCTCGCTCGCGCTCGCCAGCAGGGCGCCCCTCGACGGCAGCTCCACCCGCCGCCCCGCGACCTCCACGCTCGCTCCTCCGTCCATCGCGAAGAGGGCCGTCACGCCCGCAGCCGCGATCCGCTCGGTGCGCGCTCTCACGATCTCCGCCGACCACGCGATGCCCCGGCGCACCATCACGTTGAGGTCCCAGGTCAGGGCCGAGGGCTCGCCCGTCACGTCGAGCTCGCCCGGGAAGGAGAGCGCCTCTCCGCGGGTCAAGCGCCGCGCTCCGTCGGGCAGCACCAGCGTCACCTCGCCACCCGGAGCGAGCCACCGGTCGTAGCCCGCGAAGCGAGAGAAGGGACTCCGTGCGACCAGCTCGGCCACGCTGATCCTCGCGTCGAAGGCGTCGGCGTCTCCCCAGCGGGCGAGCTCGTGGGTGACGCCCGCGCCGTTGGCCCAGGGCTGGGTGCGCCACTGCCCGGGCGCGATCACTTCGATGACAGGCAATGTCCGCTCCTCTCAGGGCGTCGCGCTTTGGGTGTCCTCCGAGAAGCCCGGCGGGCCGTTGTTCACAGCGCCTTCGCCGCCGCTCCCTCCGAGGCTTCCCGGTCCTCCGCCGCCTCGGGTGCAGGTCATGGACGATGTCACCGCCGCGGTGCCCACCGAGTACACGCACACCGACGGGCCGCCCGCCCCGCCGCCTCCTCCGCCTCCGCTCCCTCCGCTGCCTCCCGGTCCTCCCACCGCTCCGTCGCCCGCGGTGCGGCTGTGCCCGCCTCCCGCTCCCCCGGAGCCTCCCGCGCCGCCCATGCCGCCGGGGCCTCCAGCGCCGCCCGAGCCGCCTCGCCCGGTGGTGAGCTGGCACCGCTCGATGTGCACCGTGGAGCCGACGCTCAGCACCGCGATGCTGCCGCCACCGCCGCCTCCGGCCGTCCCACCGTGGCCGCCGCACCCTCCGCCACCGCCGCCACCGCCTCCGCCGCTCGTGCCCGAGTTGCAGAAGGGGCACCCGTTGCGATCGCCTCCGCCGGAGCCGCCGCCACCGCCGCCGCCGCCGCCGCCGCCGTTGGTCCCGACGGCTCCCACCGCAGGGACGTAGCTCCCTTCCTCGGCGCTCACGGTCCCGAGGCGCATCGCCGCGGCGCCGTTCATCCCGCCGGACCCTGGGCTCCCCATGCCGCCCACGCCGCCCGGTCGGCCGACGTCGCCCGAGGAGCTGCAGCACCCTCCGCCCTCCGAGCCCCGCGCGCCTCCCGCTCCGAAGCCCGGCGCGTTGTTCACGCCCGCCGCCCCGACGTTGCCGTTGTTGGTGCCGCTCACCCCCGCGCCGCCCGCGCCTCCTGCGCCGCCGCACATCGACAGCCCCGCCGCGCCCGGCGACGGAACCCCCGCCCCGCCCCCTGCGCCCCCCGGCTCTCCCGCCGTGCCGGGCATCCCCGCCGCGCCGTTGCCCCCGTTGCCCGCCGTGATCGCGCAGTGGTTGAGCAGCACCCGGCCGCGAGACCCGATCACCCGCACCCCGTAGGACGTCGCCCCGGGCATCATCGCCGCGTCCGACCGGATGGTAAGCAGCTGCAGCTCCAGCTCGGTCGACACCCCGCGGATCACCACGCCCCCGGAGCCGGGCTCGATCACCGTGGCGGTGTCTCGGGTGCGCGCCCAGGAGCGGGCGTCGTCGTAGCCTCCGTAGATGCTCACCGCTTCGCGCAGCTCGAGGGGCGCGGCGTAGCTCCCCACCGCGGCGTAGACCACCCTCCGTGGCGTCGCCCTCGACGCGGCGGTGACGGCCGCGGCGAGGGTGCGCAGCGGGCTCGCCATCGACCCGTCGCCCGAGTCGTTGCCCCTCGGCGACACGAAGACCCCGCCGGTCGCGCTGCCGTCGACGCCGTCGCAGTTGGCGTCCTCGAACATCACATCCGGGAGGTCGGCCGCGCTCGGGTTGCACTCACAGCCGTTGGTCGGCGAGCGGTCGGTGTCGAGGTAGCCCGCCTCGCAGGCATACGAGCAGGTTCCGGCGGAGCAGCTCGCGGTCTGGTGCGCCCCGGTGGCGCAGGCGGTGCCGCACGCGCCGCAGTTGTTGGGGTCGCTGCTGAAGTCCGCGGGGCGGTGCGAGCAGCTCGGCGTCGCCCCGTCGGGGACGCACACGTCCAGGTTGCAGGGGTCGGAGTCGGAGCAGTCGAAGGGGTCCCCCTGGGCGCAGCGCATCCGGGCGGTGTCGCAGCTCCAGGCCCCCGCGCAGGCGTCCCCGCCGAGGCCCGCGCAGTCCGTGTCGCGCTCGCAAGGGACCACCTCGGTGCAGCCTCTCGCCCCTGCGCAGAAGCTCCCCGAGGGGCAGCGCGCGTCGACGGCGGCGTGGGCGCAGCGGCCCCCGACCGCGTCGCAGGTGTCGTCGGTGCAGGCGACCCCGTCGTCGCAGCCGGCGCTGCCGCCGACCACCACGCAGCGGTGCGCCACGCAGGCCTGGGCGTTGGTGCAGAGGTCCGGCCCGGTGCAGTCGTCGAGCGTGCGGCAGACCCGCCCGAGGCCGCCGTCGAGGTCCTTGGGCGGCAGCTCGCCGCCGTCCAGCTTGCTGGGATCGATGACGTCCGCGCCCGTGGCGCAGGCCGTTGCGAGGACCCCGATGCCCAGCCAGCGGCGCAGCGCGTGTCCTCGCATGGCGTCCACGTCGATCAGGCGGGTTCGGCCGGAGCCAGCGCCGGGGGGTTGTCGCGGGGCGCCGCGGGCTCGCCGCCGGGGCTCAGCTTGTTGGCCCCGTGGAGGGTGCTCCACGCGCTGGCGAAGGCCGTGCGCTGCCGCTCGCGCTGCTCGATGCTCCCGGCGGGGAGCAGGTACCACGAGGCCTGGAGGCGCTCGGGGGTGCAGTCGAGGATGTAGAAGCCGCGCAGCGCGGGGTCGCCCCAGCGGAGGTGGGGGTTCTGCGAGAGCAGCGTGGCGAGGACCGCGTCGGGGTGGTCGCCTGGAGAGGTGATGGCCGGGGCGATGAACTCCACGCCGAGCGACCCAGCGCCCGTGGTCGGGTTGTAGGCCGACGGGGTGAAGGGATCGATCGCGATGTCCATGGCCCAGGACGAGTGGATGTCGCCGGTGAGCACGGCGACGTTGGACGAGCGCATGGTGGCGAGCGCCTGGAGGAAGCGGGTGCGCGCCACGGGGTAGCCCTCCCAGGTGTCGGCGTTGAGGTCGGGGCGGATGGGGCCGACCTGCACCTGCTGACCGATCACCTTCCAGCGCGCGGTGGTGCTCGACACGTTGGAGAGCAGCCACTGCTCCTGGTCGGCCCCGAGGAGCGTGCGGCTCGGGTTGCTGGTGGGCTCGACCTCCTGCATGGAGCGCCCCCAGACGCGGGTGTCGAGCATCATCAGGTCGACGAGGTTGCCGAAGGCGAAGCGCCGCCAGATGCGCCCGTCGGGCTGCTCGCGGATGGGCATCCACTCGAAGTAG
The DNA here is from genome assembly GCA_016704445.1 of Deltaproteobacteria bacterium. Classification (GTDB taxonomy): domain Bacteria; phylum Myxococcota_A; class Polyangia; order Polyangiales; genus SCUS01. The sequence continues at coordinate 30,475 of JADJAE010000063.1, read as the reverse complement.
GCCTGCATCGCGGCGGCCTTGCGGACGCTCCACATCCCCTCGGTCTTGGGGAAGTGGTTGTCCGCGCCGTCGCGCCACGCGTTGTTGGCGAACTCGTGGTCGTCCCAGACGGCGATGAAGGGGTGCTGCTGGTGGGCCGCGCGCAGGTCGGCGTCGCGGCGGTAGTGGGCGTAGCGGCGGCGGTAGTCCGAGAGGGTGACCACGGCCGTGGGCGGGTCGTAGGTCCTGACGTTGCCGTAGAGGTAGTTCTGGAACTCGTAGATGTAGTCCCCGAGGTGCACCACCGCGTCGAGGTCGGCGCGCTCGGCGAGGTCGCGGTAGGCGTGGAAGTACCCGTGCGCGAAGCTGGAGCAGGAGACCACCGCGAAGCGCAGCCGGTCGACGGAGCCCGACGGCGCGGTGCGGGTGCGGCCCACGGGAGAGCGCGTCGAGCCCACGGAGAAGCGGTAGTAGTACGTGGTGCCGGCGGTGAGCCCGGCGACGTCGACCTTCACGGTGTAGTCGCGCGCCGCGGTGGTGACGAAGGTGCCGCTGCCCGTGACGGCCGCGAAGTCCGGGGTGCTGGAGGTCTCCCAGCGCACCGTGGCCGTGCCCATGACGCCCATGCGAGGCGTCACCCGCGTCCACAGGATCACCCGGTCGGGCAGCGGGTCGCCGCTCGCCACGCCATGGAGGAAGTCCACCATGTCGATGGGGGGACCGCCGTCCACCGGGGCAGGGCCGCTGTCGGCCATCGGGGTGGAGGTGTCGTCGCAGCCCGCGCTTACCGCGCCAAGCGCGACCGAGGCGCCTACTCCGGCCAGGAGATCTCGTCGGGTCAACATCGTGCGCGGACGATACCGCAGTCCGCGACCGCGATGGCATCCTGGGCCCGCCATGCGCTCCTCCGTGTCTGCCTTCGTCATGCTCCCGCTCTCGCTGCTCTCCTGCGCCCACCCGGTCGCCCCGGCGCCCCGAGCCGCGCTCTCGCAGCCCGCTGCGGCCAGCGCTCCGGTGGCAGCGAGAGACACCGACGCCATCAACGCCCCCGCCCGCGTCGGCGCCGTCACCGAGACCCTCCACGGCGTCGAGGTCGCCGACCCCTACCGGGCGCTGGAGACCGCGTCGCCCGTCACCGACGCTTGGGTGCAATCGCAGAACGCCCGCAGCGAGGCCTACCTTTCCTCGCACCCGAGGCCCGACATCGCCCGCCGCCTCGGCGAGCTGCTCGCCATCGGCAACCTCCGGGGCGCCTCCATCGGCGGATCTCGGGTCTTCTACACGAAGCGCGACGGCGACCGGGAGCAGGCCGTGGCCATGATGAGCGAGCGCTCCGCCGCGGGAGCATGGAGCCCCCCGAGGCAGCTCTTCGACCCGCACACCCTCGGGCCTCGCAGCGCCATCGACTGGATGGCCCCTTCGCCTCGCGGCCGCTACCTCGCGCTGGGCGTCTCGCAGAACGGCGACGAGCGCAGCACCCTTCGCGTGATGGAGGTCGCCACCGGGCGCCTGCTCCCGGAGGCCATCGCGCACACCAAGTGGTGCCGGCTCTCCTGGCTGCCCGACGAGTCGGGCTTCTACTTCACCCGCTATCCCCGAGAGGGCGAAGCCCGCCACGACGCCGCGGCCGAGGACACCTACTGGCGGGCGATGTTCTTCCACCGCCTGGGCGCCGCGCCCGACGGCGCCGCCGACGCCCGCGTCTTCGAGGTGAGCGAGCGCACCCACGCCCCGTCGCCCGACGTCTCCGACGACGGCCGTTGGCTGGTGATCAACCTCTTCAAGGGCTGGAGCCGCACCGACGTGCTGCTCATCGACCGCCGCGCTCCCGTCGCCAGGGGGGCGCTCCCTCGCGCCGTCCCGGTGGTGACCGACCGCGCGAGCATCTCGCACGCGACGGTGCACCGCGGCCGGATGTTCTTGCAGAGCAACGACCTCGCGCCGCGCTACGCGCTCTACAGCGCCCCGGTCGCGCGCCTCTTTGCGGGCGTCGCGACCCCGTCGGTGCCCGCGGCGGGAGGCGCGTGGAGCACCGTCGTTCCGCAGGGCGCGCACCCCATCGAGGACTTCACCCTCGCGGGCGATCGCCTCGTCGTCGGAACCCTCGAGAACATCGCCTCGCACGTGCGCTCGTACGCCCTCGACGGCACCGACGCGCGGGAGATTCCGTTGCCCGCGGAGGGCAGCGCGCCGTCGCTGGTGTCGGGCGCCGCCAGCCCGGTGGTGGCCTTCGGGTTCCAGTCCTTCTTCGAGCCCTCGGCGGTGATGGCCGTCGACGCCCGCGCCCGCGCCCCGCAGCCCCAGGTCATCGACCACGCCAGCACGGACGTCGACTTCTCCCGCTTCGTGATGGAGCGCGCCTCCATCCCCTCGCGCGACGGAACCCCCATCAACGCCTTCATCCTCCGCCCCCGCGCCGCCACCCAGGACGGCCGCAACCCGGTGCTCCTCTACGGCTACGGCGGCTTCAACGTGTCGCTGCTCCCGACCTTCCGCCGCGACCCCATCTACTGGCTGGAGCGAGGCGGCATCTACGTGGTGGCCAACCTCCGAGGCGGCGCGGAGTTCGGCGAGGACTGGCACCAGGCCGGGGCCATGGGCAACAAGGAGCACGTCTTCGAGGACTTCGAGGCCGTCCTTGGGTGGCTCTCCACCAGCCGCTGGAGCAACCCCTCTCGCATCGCCATCAATGGCGGATCCAACGGGGGGCTGCTCATGGGCGCCATGCTCACCAGGGCGCCAGAGCGCTTCGCGGCGACCTTCTCGAGCGTCGGGCTCTACGACATGGTCCGCTTCGCGCGCTTCCCCCCGGCGGAGATCTGGACCAGCGAGTACGGCGACCCCTCGCAGCCCGACGCCTTCCGATGGCTTCACGCCTACTCGCCCTATCACCGGGTGAGAGACGGCGTCCGCTACCCCGCCGCGTGGATCGAGACCGCCGACCACGACACCCGGGTGCACTGGGCCCACTCGACCAAGTTCGCCGCGCGCCTCCAGGACGCCCAGGCCGGCGAAGCCCCCGTGTACTTCTACATGCAGCGCGACGTGGGCCACGGGGCCGGAACCCAGCGCTCCGACGAACTCCGACGGCTCGGCCGGATGTTCACCTTCCTCGAAGATCGCCTCGGCCTCGAAGCGCCCCCCCAGAACGAAGCAGCCCCCCAGCGGAGCGACCGCCGTGGGGGGCAATAATTAAAGCGACGGCACCATAGGCGTTGGGGGGGGAGGACGCCGGCGCCGCCGCCGAGACTCCTATCAGCAGGTAGCGTGCCAGAGGTTCGATCTCTTGATTCAAGCTGGTTTGAAGACTGTCCGCGCTTCGGACATTTCACATCTGCATGAAATGCCATTGCAACCTTGCAGGGCGGAAGCAAATCCAGCCGACGCCTTGACGAACGGTTGAACGCATTTAGTTTCCGTTCACTCTCGAATCGAAACGCCCACTGAGTGGCTCCATCAACCGATGGGGTCGACGTGAATCAGCGGGATGGAAGCCGTAAGACGGGAGCGACGGCGCGCGGAGGGACTGTGAGGCCACGACCTGTGGTCGTCACGGGCCCTGTGACGGCGCGCGCTCGCCGACGAAGTGATCGCGGAAGGAGCCCCCAAGACAATGACCCACCGAACCGACCCCGTGATGCCTCGCTCCCCCTTCGCCCTGCTGCCGCTGCGCAGCGGCACCCTCTTTCCCGGGACCACCCTCACCCTGCCGGTCGGGCGCACCCGCTCGGTCGCCCTCCTCGACGACCTCGGCGCCCGGGCGATCCTCGGGGTCGTGACCCAGCGTGACCCCAGCGTCACCGATCCCGGCCTCGGCGACCTTCACGAGGTCGGCACCCTCGCTCGCATCGTCCAGGTCGAGCGCACCCGAGACCGCGGCTACCGGGTGGTGCTGGAGGGCCTGAGCCGCTTCCGGCTCACCGGCATCGCCCGCAGCGAGCCCTACTGGCTGGCCGAGGGCGAGGCCCTGGAGGACGAGACCGCCGACGCCGCCGAGGCCCGGCTGCTGGCCCACTCGCTCAAGCAGCACGTGACCGAGCTGGCCTCGCGCAACGGCGGCTCGCTCGGCGCCGTGCAGGCCGACGAGAACGACCCCGGCCGCGTGGCCGATCAGGTCGCCGGCCTCCTGGGGCTCCCCTCCCAGAAGGAGCTCGAGGTGCTGCGCGAGGCGGAGGTGGGCGCCCGGCTGAGGCTGGTCGCGAGCCTCGTGGCCGAGGCGAGGGCGCTCAACGACATCAAGTCCAAGATCGACCAGGACGTGCGCCGCGAGGTCAACCGCAACCAGCGCGACGCCCTGCTGCGCGAGCAGATTCGCGCGATGAAGAAGGAGATCGGCGACGAGCCCGACGGCGACTCCGCCCTGTCGGCGCTCAAGAAGAAGCTCGACGACGCCGAGCTCCCGGAGGAGGCCCGCTCCGTCGCCGACCGCGAGCTGCGACGGCTGGAGTCCATGGCCGGACAGCAGGCCGAGGCCCACGTGATCCGCACGTACCTGGAGCTCATCGCCGACCTGCCGTGGTCCAAGCGCAGCGCCGCGACCGACGACGTGGACGCCGTGGCGAGGCAGCTCGACGCCGACCACGCGGGCCTCGACGACGTGAAGAAGCGCATCCTGGAGCACATGGCCGTGCTCAAGCTCACGGGCAACTCGCGGGGCACCATCCTGTGCCTCGCGGGTCCTCCCGGGGTGGGCAAGACCTCCCTGGGGCAGTCCATCGCCGACGCCACGGGCAGGCCCTTCGTGCGCATCTCCCTGGGCGGGGTGCGCGACGAGGCGGAGATCCGCGGGCACCGGCGCACCTACGTCGGCGCCCTGCCGGGGCGGGTGATCGCCGCCCTGAAGAAGGCCAAGGCCCGCAACGCGGTGGTGCTGCTCGACGAGATCGACAAGCTCACCAGCGGCTGGGGCGGCTCGCCCGAGGCGGCGCTGCTGGAGGTGCTCGACCCGGAGCAGAACAAGACCTTCACCGACCACTACCTGGAGATCCCCTTCGACCTGTCGGAGGTGCTCTTCCTGTGCACGGCCAACGACCTCGGCGCCATCTCCGCGCCGCTGCGCGACCGCATGGAGATCATCGAGCTCCAGGGCTACACCACCGAGGAGAAGGTGCAGATCGCGAGGCAGCACCTGGTGCCCAAGCAGCGCAAGGAGCACGCGATCCCCGAGGAGGTGCTCACCTTCACCGACGAGGCGCTGCGCACCATCGCGAGGGACTACACCCGCGAGGCCGGGGTGAGGCAGCTCACCCGGGAGATCACCCGCATCACCCGGGCGGTGGCCCTGGAGGTCGCGAGGGCGACGGACCAGACGCTCGCCAGGGTGGTGGTCGACGCGCCGGACGTGGCGAAGTACCTCGGCCGGGCGAAGTTCTTCAGCGAGGTGGCCGAGCGCACGGCGGCGCCGGGCGTGGCGACGGGCCTCGCGTGGACGCCGGTGGGCGGGGACATCCTGTTCATCGAGACCTCGAGGATGCCCGGCAAGGGCGCCCTGGAGATCACCGGGCAGCTCGGTGACGTCATGAAGGAGTCGGCCCGCGCGGCGCTCACCTACGTGCGCTCGCACGCCGAGGAGCTGGGCGTCCCGACGGACGCCATGGAGAAGCACGACGTGCACATCCACGTGCCGGCGGGCGCCGTGCCCAAGGACGGTCCGAGCGCGGGCGTGACGATGTTCACGGCGCTGACCTCGCTGCTCACCGGGCGGCGGGTGAGGCCCGACACCGCCATGACCGGGGAGTGCACCCTGCGCGGCAAGGTGATGCCCGTCGGCGGCATCAAGGCCAAGGTGCTCGCGGCGCACCGCGCGGGCATCACCCGGGTGATCCTCCCGGCGCGCAACGAGCGCGACCTGGAGGAGATCCCCGCCAGCGTGCGCGAGGCGATGGAGTTCATCTTCGCGGACGACATGCGCGAGGTGCTGGCCGCCGCGCTGGAGCCCGCGGGCAACGCCGGGGACGTGCTGGTGCCCCCGGCGGCGACCAACGACAACGCCACGGCGCGCACCGCGGCGTAGCCACCGGGCGATCGATGGGAGCAGTTGCGGCGGCGTCCTCCGGTGAAACGGAGAACGGCCGCCGCGCTGCTTTGGGGGGGTCAGTTGGGGGTGAAGCGGAGGCGCACGTTGGCGAGGGGCATCGTGCTCGGGTACGTGACGGCCTGGGTGCCGGTCTGGTTCTCGACGCCGATGGTTCCGCCGCTGGTCATCGACGAGCCGTAGACCAGGTCGATGGTGTTGGTGGACTCGTTGAGCACGATCTCCATGTTGATCGGGCTCGTCGCGGACGAGTAGCGCCGCGCGCCGGGCCACTGCACCACCCAGCGCCGGGTGGGCGCCACGCCAAGCGTCGCGTAGCAGACGCCGGAGGTGCCGGTGACCAGGTCGATCCAGTTGGCGGCGATGACGCCGTGGACCCCGTCGCTGGCGTCGGGGATCGTCCCCGCCGTGAGGGCGGACCCGGTGCCGGTCAGGTTGATGAAGCCGTTGCTGGAGATGCCGACGCCAGCGCCCGCGGCGAGGTTCGAGCCCCAGAAGCGGAAGGCGAAGGGCAGCGCCGCCATCACGGAGCTGTCGTCGACGCTGGGAAGCACCCTCGCCGCTCCAGGCGCAGTGCACACGTCGGTGTAGTTCACGTCCGTGGGCGCAAGGCCCAGGGAGTATCCGCTCATGGTCCCGGGGACCATGGTGCTGACGCTGGCCGCCAGCGGGCCCGTGCTCGCCGCGGTCTGGGCGACGATGAAGTAGGTCCCCGGCGCCTGCCGCGGGATCGTCAGCCGCCCGCTGCCTCCGCTGGTGGTCGTGCAGGTGAGGAGCGCGCTGGCGCTGTCGCCGCAGGTCGACCACACCTCGAAGTAGGCGGTGCTCGCGTAGGCGACGGTGACGGTCACGTCGCGCGTGCTGGTGAGGGTGTAGCTGAACACCGCGTCGCGGTACGAGGTCGTGGCGTTGACCCCGGAGCCGCAGCGGGTGCTGTAGTCCCCGCCGAGGGCGAGGCCGTCGACCGCCACCGAGGCGGCGGATCCGTCGGGGGTGACGGGCACGGCGTTGGCGCAGACGTCGCCCACGGCGCGGGGCGTCGGGGCGGTGCTGGTGGCCGAGAGGGCGATGGTGTTGACGGAGCCGCCGTACCACTCGCCGATCACGTAGTAGTCGCCGGGGGGCAGGTCGCGGAAGCGCCGCGAGCCCGAGTAGCTCGACGCCTGGCAGCCGCCGAGGACGCCGGCGGTCGACGAGCAGGTGCGCTGGAGCTGCCAGTAGAAGGTCGACGGCGCGCCGCTGAAGCTGACCGTGACGTCCCTGGTGGCCGTGAGGCGGAAGTGCCAGACGCCGTCGGCGTAGCCGGTGTGGGGGCCGGTGGTGGTGCAGGCGGCGCCCACGTCGGTGGCGACGTCGAAGCCGCTGAGGCTGGTGCTGCTGCTGGCGCCGTCGACGGTGACCTCCGTGGGGTTGACGCAGGCGTCGCCGGTGAGGCGCGACCCGGGGGCCACGGTGACCAGGCGAAGGGAGGGCGAGTACGAGATGGAGTACTGGGTCTCCAGGACGACGAAGTAGTCGCCGGCGGCGAGGCCGCGCACGAAGGAGGTCGCGGTGTTGGTGCTGTTGCAGGCGCCCTGGGGGGCTCCGCCGCAGCCCTGGTAGACCTGCCAGCGAGCGTAGCTGGGGAGGTTGGTGAAGTTGAGCTGGACGTCGCGCGGGGCGGTGAGCGTGAAGCGCCACATGACGTCGTACCAGCGGTCGGTGCGGGGGCTCATGGAGCCGCAGGGGGTGCCGACGTCGGAGGTGTAGTCGAGGCCCGACGGGGTGATGGAGACCGCGGAGCCGTCGGGGACCACCAGGGCGGCGGTGCTGCACGCGTCGCCCACGGCGCGCGCGTCGGGGGAGGAGGAGGTGACCGTGATCGGGACGGTTCCGGGCGAGGTGGAGGGCTGCTCGCCGACGAGGTAGTAGTCGCCCGGCGGGAGGGCGCGGAAGCGGCGGTTGATCGACGAGCCCGTGGAGCAGCTCCCGATGGGGGTGCCGGTCGCGCCGCAGCCGGAGCGGAGCTCATAGCGGCCGCTGCTGGAGTAGCCCGAGGGGGCCGCGGTGATGGTGACGTCGCGGGTGGTGGAGAGCGTGAAGTGCGCGACCCAGTCGGTGTAGCCGTCGCGGCTGACGCCGGTCGCGGCCGAGCCGCAGGAGGTGCCGACGTCGGAGACGTTGTCGAAGGTCGTCGTGACGATGTTGGTGGTCGTGCCGTCGGTCGGGACGGTGACGCCGGGGCAGGTGTCGCCGGGGGCGCGCATGTTGGGCGCCGTGGTGGTGGCGCTGATCTGGATCGGCCCGGTGGTGCCGTAGATCTCGACGACGACGAAGTGGTCACCCGCGGAGAGGTTGCGGTAGCGGCGGGTGAGGTTGCCGCCGGAGAGGCAGGCGCCGATGGGGGCTTGACCCGCGGCGCAGGTCGCCTGGAGCTGCACCCGGGTGTAGCTGAGCCCGGTGTTGACCACGAGGGTCACGTCGCGGGCGGAGGTGAGCGAGAGGCGGAAGAGCACGTCGGTCCAGCCGGAGCGGGACGAGCCGGAGCCGCAGGAGGTGCCCAGGTCGGCGGTGGTCGAGAGGCCCGTCGGGATCACCGTGGCCATCGGCCCGTCGGGCACGAGCTCGATGCCGGGGCAGGCGTCGCCGCGGACGCGGCAGGTGCCCGAGGAGCAGACCTGGCCCGCGTCGCAGGGGGCGGCGGTGGAGGTGGTTCCGTCGGCGGAGCAGAGCTGGCGGTTGCCCATCGCGTCGCAGTAGAGCGTCCCGGGAGAGCACACCCTCGCCACGCAGCGGCCGGCGTTGCACGACTCCATCGCGCTGCACGCGACCGTCGTGGAGGTGATCCCGTCGGCGTTGCAGGTGCTGCGGGAGTTGCCCACGCAGGTGGAGGCGCCGGGGGTGCAGGTCCACGCGCGGCACGCGCCCGACGAGCAGGTCTGCATCGCGGCGCAGGGGCTGTTGGCGTAGCTCTGGCCGTCGGCGGCGCAGAGCCGGCGGGTGGTGGCGTCCGCGCAGGTCGCGCTGCCGGGGGTGCACATGAAGGCAGCGCAGGCGCCCTCGACGCAGCCCTGGCCCGCGGGGCACGGGGAGACGGAGAAGCCCAGGCCGTCGGGGTTGCAGACGCGGCGGGTCAGCCCGTCGGAGCAGACCGTGGCGCCGGGGGTACACGATCGAGGGAGGCAGTCGCCGCGGTCGCAGGACTCGGTCGCCGCGCAGGCGGTGGAGGTGTACCCGAGGCCGTCGGTGTTGCAGACGCGGCGGGTGGTGGCGTCGGCGCAGGAGCGCGACTCCGGGGCGCACAGCCGGGTGGTGCAGCGGCCGTCGACGCAGGTGTTGCTGGCGGGGCAGGCGACCTCGCTCCAGCGGGTTCCGCGGGCGTCGCAGCCGCGGGTGCGCGTGGCGTCGACGCACTCCACCGCGTTGGGGGTGCAGGCCTGGCGGACGCAGGTCGAGTTCGCGCAGTAGTTGCCCGCGGGGCAGTCGGGGTCGGCGAGGCAGTCGACGCAGACTCCGCGGGCGGCGTCGCAGACCTGGTCGAGGGGGCCGCACTCCCGGGACGAGCGGCAGGCCATCGGCGGGGCGACGCAGTTGTTGAAGCGGCACACCGAGCCGGAGGGACAGTCGGGGTCGGTCGAGCAGTCGGCGCAGAGGCCGCGGGCGAGGTCGCACACCTGGCCGGGGCACTGCCGCGAGGTGGTGCAGGCCACACGGTCGACGCAGCGGCCCTGGGTGCAGACCTGGGCGCCGGCGGTGCACTCCGAGTCCGAGGCGCATTGCACGCAGTAGCCGAGCGGGCGGTAGCAGCGCTGGCCGCTGGCCGCGCAGGGGGCGTCGTCGGTGCAGGCGATGCGGGGGGTGGAGCCGTCGACGGGCGCCGCGGCGTCGCCGCCGGCGTCGGGCTGGACGGGCGCGTCGGCGAGCTGGCCGACGTCACCCGTCGGTGGGGTGTTGGTGGGCGTTGGTGTGCAGGCGACCGCCAGGACGCACGCGAAGAGCAGAAAGGAAGTGGGGTGTCTCATGGCGGCGGGAAGGTACAGACGAGCCGGGGGCTTGCCAACGAGCCCACCTGACGGAGAGCTGACGGTTGACCCCACCTTGGGGAGCGACCTCGGCGCCAGCTCAATGCGCCTCACCGTCGCGAAGCGACGGGGCTACCGCGACGCCAACCCAATGCGCCTATCGTGGAATCGGCGACTTCACTGGACCGGGTTCGACCGGTCTTGGACTACGGAGCGTAGGGCCGTTGTGACGCATTGAGCTGGCGTCGCGGTAGCCCCGTCGCTTCGCGACGGTGAGGCGCATTGAGCTGGCGCCGCGGTCGCTCCCCAAGATGAGGTCAACCACCAGGACAGAGCGTCGACCCATGTCCGCTGCGGAGAAGACCCTGGCGATCGCGCGACGTGCCGTGGTGCACCCGCGAAGCGGCGTGTCACAGCCTCAGGGGTGGCGTGGCGCAGGCGTCGAGCGACGTGGCGGGCGGAGGGAGTGACGTGGCGGGCGGAGGGAGTGACGTGGCGGGCGGAGGGAGTGACGTGGTTCAGGCCCTGGGCGGCGTGACAGGCGCGGGCGGCTCGACCCGACGGGACCACGTGCGCAGGGACAGGTACGTGAGCCGGGGGATCGCGGGGTCGAGGTCGTGGCCGCGCTCGAAGGCCGTCACCATGCGGGCGAGCAGCGTGAGGTTGATGCCGTCCCAGAGGTCGACCTCCGACTGCGGAAGCTCCGCGACCCCCTGCACGGCCGCCGCGCGGTCGTCGAGGCGCCGCGTCTCCGTGGCGGTCTTGCGGATGCTCGCGATCTCTCTCTTGCCGTAGCTGCCGGGTTGGAGCTCGGCGCGGTGCTCGGTGCCCAGCACCTTGGTCTCCAGGAGCTCGAGCAGGTTCTCCAGCGCGGTGGAGAGCGTGGCGCCGGTGCTGATGGTTCCTGCGGCGGCCTCGATCTCGGGGCGCTCGCCCAGCAGGTCGACGAGAACATCCTGGAGCTGTGCCCGCAGCGCGCGGGCGCGATCGCGGAGGGCGGTGGCGTCGGCCTCCGCGGACTCCTTGCCGGTCTTGCGCAGGCCGAGCTCGACCTCGCGGCGCTGGTGCAGGTCGCGGCCATGCGCCAGCGCGCCGACCGAGGCCGCGATGCGCCTGTCGGTGACCGTGGGCAGGAGGGCGCGCTGCGCGGGAGTCAGGCGCCCGACCGCGTCGAGCACGACGCCGTAGAGGCGGCGCCCGTCGGTGGTGATGCGCGGCGTGGCGACGCGACGACCGAGCTCGATGAGGTCCTCATCGGTGTACCCGCGGACCAGCGCGCGGGCACCCGACTCGTCGGCGCCGCCGACGCGCTTCACCAGCTCATCGACCGTGTAGACGCGCTCCGCCTTCGAGGCGGATGCGGTGACCTTCGCAGGGGCGGGCCTGGCGGCGGGCTTCTTCTTCGCGGGGGCGGCCTTGGCGGCGGGCTTCTTCTTCGCGGGGGCCTTTGCCTTGGGGGCGGGCTTCTTCTTCGCGGGGGCCTTTGCCTTGGGGGCGGGCTTCTTCTTCGTCGGAGGTTTGCGGGTACTGGCCATGACGGTTCACTCCAATCGGCTGTGAGGCGATGACAGAACGCGGACCCACTTCAGGCTCTCACCGATGAAGCGGAAGGGGCAGTCCGAAGTCGCGGTCGTACTCCGAACGCCGGCTTCCCACCGCTGCCGCGGGGAGAGTCACCAGTCGACCGGCGCCGGGACCATGCTCCGCGTCGGAGAGAGTTCGCCCCAACACCAGACGCTGCGATCGAGGCGCAGGGCGCAGGTTCCCCAGATGCCGAGGAAGAGCTGGGCGACGTGGTCGACGCCGGGGACCACGCCAGGTCGCGTGGCGCACTCCGATGTGCGGCTGATGCCGGCGCAGGTCTGCGTCGTCGTGAACCCGAGCGCGCCATAGTCGTTCGAGCCCCAGCACGACACGGTGCCGTCCGCGAGGATCGCGCAGGAGTGATAGGAGCCCGTCACGACGGAGCGGACGCCGCGGAGCCCAGGGTCGACGGCCTCCGTGACGTCGCCGGGCCAGGCCGACGAGCCGTTTCCGACCTTCCCGTCGGCGTTGGTTCCGAGGCAACGGACGGTGCCGTCGGGCAGGCGGTAGCAGAGGTGGTCCGTCGCGGCCGCCCCCTCAAGGGTCGCGTCGGAGGGGACATCGATCATGCGGCGGAACACGTTGGCCTCGTAGTGCCCGTCACGAAACCTCACGACGAAGTCGTCTCCCCGGGGCCACAGCGCGACGACGTCGCGATACCCGGGGACCACCCTCGGCGTCGGCGAGTCCGAGGACGTCGCGAGCGCGGAGTTGCCCCAGCACCACACGCTGCCGTCGCGACGAACCGCGCAGTTCGTGCGGCGGCCGCCTGCGAGGAAGACCACCTCGGTCAAACCCCGAACGAGCGTCGGCGCGGGGCGGCACCGGAAGGAGTTGCAGCGCTCGTCGCCATCGTGCCCGACGCCTGCGAGGCCCAGCACATTGGTCCCCCAGCACCGCACAGTGCCGTCGCGGTGACGGGTGCAGGTCGACGCGGAGTGGCTGCTGACGACCTGCTCGACCTCGACGAGGCAGGGGACGGTCGTCGGCTCGTGGATGTCCGTGTCGCTGCGCCCGAGGCCCAGCTGACCGAAGAGGTTGCGCCCCCGACATCGCACCGTGCCGTCGCTCATGAGCGCGCATTGCGAGAGCTGCTCGGCGACCGCGAGGTCGACCACGGACGGCGCCTCGGCATCCCGGGGAGCCGACGGGACCGGGCAGCCGCCTGAATCCGGCGCGACGTCGGGCGGTGGAGCGTCCGAGAGGGACGCGTCCGCGGTGGTCTGGACGACCGTGGCCGCGCCGCAGCCCGCCGCTCCCAGCAGGCCCAGGAGCGTGAGTGTCGTCCATGGATTCAACGGAGCGCCCCCACGTGCATCCCGCCACGCTGCCACAGGTCGCGGGGTCCCACCGCTGTCGCGCGGAACTCCCGGCGAACTTCAGGTGGGGGGTTCGTGGCGTACACTCCCGCATCGTGATCACCACCCCCAAAGGGGACTGTCGTGATCGACGCCCGCGGCACCACGGTGATCATCCCGAGCGAACCATGAGCTTCGACCTCCAGACCCTCTCGACGCGCCCCGAGGTCCCGACCTGGGGGGAGATCCGCTCGCGCCTCGTCGCGCACCAGGGCGTCCGCCTGGTGCGCCTGCGAACGCGGGCCGAGATCGCGCCCGACGCGAGGCTCGAGATCGAGGCGGCGTACGGCGTGGAGTACGACACGATGCGGGGCCTCGAGGACGAGGACCTGGACGTCATCCCGAGCGCCCTGACGATCTTCGTCTCGCGCACCTACGCCTCCGACCTCGAAGGCGACCCCCTCTCCCACGCGGCGGGGCTCTCGCCGGAGCAGCGCCGCGAGCTGGTCGAGCGGTGGGTGCGCGCTGGTTACGGGTTTCGCGTCGACAGTGGGGCGGGGCGCCCCCCCGCGGAGTCGTGGATGATGGCGGACGTCGCAGCCGCCCTGGCCGCCGCCGCGGACGGCTATGTGATCCTCGACGAGGACTGGACGCTGACGTTCCCGTACGTCGACCGTGGGGTCTACCCGCCGCGGGAGTTCCTCGCGAAGGTCGGCGTCGACGCCAACGACCCGCGCCCTGTGTGACGGCTCCCGCCGAGTTCCGTCCCACGCAGCGCGAGGTGCGCTGGGAAGGCGCGCGGTCGCCCCGTCGCTCCGCGACGGTGAGGTGCGCTGGGCGAGCTGTGCGGTCGCTCCTGCGCAGACGGGGTGCGAAGCGCGCGAAGCCGAGCGCGTCGCTCCGCCACGCACCCACGGCCACCCGTCGGGTCTACCGGGGTGAGCATCCCGCGTCGACACATTAAGGGTCAGCGGGCGATGGGCTCGCGTGCGTGGTGGTAGACGCGCACCACCTCAAGCACCCCCGGCGCGCGACGGTAATAGTTCGCCACGGGGTACACGAACGACCGGCGGCAGCGCTCCCCCGTCGCCAGTGTGACGGCGGGGCCGTCGAGCCGGGGGGTGGTTCGCGCAAGGCGCGCGAAGTCGTCGAGGATGGCGACCCGTAGCTTCACCGCAGCCGTCGGGTTGCGCTCGACGAGGTAGGCGAGCAGCTCATCGAAGTCCGCGACCGCCTTCGGAGCGAGCTCGACGCGGTCGGTCATCCCGTGCGCTTACGTGCTGCGGCGATCGTCGCCTGCCACCGGGCATCGGCCACCGCGAGCGGCACCCCTTCGCCGGCGTCGAGCTGCCGCATCCCCTCGCGGATGCCTTCCTCCTCCTCCGCGGTGAGGCCCGAGCCGCCGCCCTCGTCGTCGGGCACCGCCTCGAGTCGGTACCTCCCCGGCGGAAGCTCCGCGAACAGCTCACCCACGCCCGCCGGGACATCGATGCCGTTCCAGTCGATCACCTTGGCCGCGTCGCCCATAGCTCCGAAGGGTGCCCCACCGGACGCCCACCGGGCAACCCAGCGTGAGCGACGCTCATCCCACGCCGCGCGAGTCGCTCTGGGAAGGCGCGCGGTCGCCCCGTCGCTCCGCGACAAGGCGCATCGGGGTGGCGTGCTCGATGGGCCGGAGCGTGGCGGTGGCGCTACGGCGGGGGGCCGACGCACACGCCGCCGCTGCACACCTGCGAGCCGGCGCAGCAGTTGTTGCAGCCGCAGACGCGGGTGCCCGGGGCGCAGAGCGCGACGCAGGTTCCGAAGCTGCACACCTGGCCGCAGGCGCAGCCGGTGGGGCACGAGGCGGGGGCGCAGAAGAGTCGGGTGGCGTCCATCGTGTCGCGGGTGCAGACGCGCCCTTCGGCGCAGCGGCCCACGCACTGTCCGCCGCAGCCGTCGCTTGCGCCGCACTCGGCGTCCGGGGCGCAGCGCGGGGTGCACACGCAGCGGCCACGGGCGGGGTCGCAGATCTGGTTGGTCCCGGTGCAGCGGGTGCCGGTGCCGCAGGAGGGACCGCCCGCGCACACGTTGGCGATGGTGACCCCGCAGTCGACGCTGGCAGGGTCCGTGGCGGGGCACGCGGGAACGCAGGCGCACCGGCCGCTGGTGCAGGTCTGGCCGCCGGGGCAGCGGGTTCCGGTGCCGCAGGAGGGGCCGCCGGAGCAGGTGTTGGGAATGGCCGCGCCGCAGTCGTAGAGCGAGCCGTCGACGGCGGGGCACATGGGGGCGCACTGGCAGGCGCGGAGGGCGCTGTTGCAGAACTGCCCCGCGGGGCACTGGGTGCCCGTTCCGCAGGAGGGCGCGGTGCTGCAGAGGTTGGGGATGCTCACCCCGCACGGAACCGTCGCGGGGCTGGTCGTCGGGCACATCGAGGTGCACTCGCAGCGGCCGAAGCGGCAGAGCGAGCCCGATGGGCAGCGGGTTCCGAAGCCGCAGACGGGAGAGCCCGGGCACACGTTGGCCACCTCCGCGCCGCAGTCGACGGTGGCCCCGTCCGGGCAGCGGGGCACGCAGCTGCACACGCCGCCGGAGCAGCTCTGGCCGCTGGGGCACACGGTTCCGGTACCGGGGCAGGTGACGCCGGGGCAGGCGCTGGGGGGCGACTGGCCGCACGCGACGGTGGACACCGAGGGGCAGCGAGGGTCGCACTCGCAGCGGCCGGCGGCGGTGTTGCAGCGCTGGCCCGAGGCGCACATCGTCCCGGTGCCGCAGGAGGGGCCGCCGGGGCAGACGTTGGGGATGGACGATCCGCAGGCGATGGTGGCGGGGTTGGTGCCTGCGCAGCGGGGCGAGCACACGCACGCTCCGCCGGAGCAGGTCTGGCCGCTGGGGCAGAGGGTTCCGGTGCCCGCGCAGCTCAGACCCGAGCAGCGGTTGGCGATGGGCGTGCCGCAGGTGACCGTCGAGGCCGCCGGGCAGAACGACGCGCAGACGCACATCCCCCCGGAGCAGGTCTGCCCCGCGGCGCAGCGCGTGCCGGTGCCGGGGCAGGTTGCGCCGGGGCACACGTTGGGGATGGGCGATCCGCAGTCCACGGCGCTCGCGGCGGGGCACGCGGGGACGCACTCGCAGGCGTTGCTGGCGTTGCATCGGTAGCCCGCGGGGCACTGGGTTCCGGTGCCGGTGCAGGCGACGCCGGGGCAGCGGTTGGTGATGGGGGCGCCGCAGGTCACCGAGGCCGCGCCGGGGCAGAGCGGCGAGCACTCGCAGCGGCCGCCGTTGCAGACCTGTCCGCTCGGGCACCTCGTCCCGGCGCTGGGGCACGCGACGCCCGGGCACGACCCGATGACGGGCGCGCCGCAGTCCACGGTGGAGGTCGACGGGCAGGAGGAGACGCACTCGCACGCCCCGGCGGCGTTGCAGCGCTGGCCGGGCGGGCACAGCAGCCCGCGGCCGCACGCGGCCTCGCCGGGGCACGCGTTGGGGAT
Source organism: Deltaproteobacteria bacterium (assembly GCA_016704445.1). Taxonomy (GTDB): domain Bacteria; phylum Myxococcota_A; class Polyangia; order Polyangiales; genus SCUS01. Next base: position 14,109 of record JADJAE010000063.1, on the reverse strand, counting down.
GGGGGCTCCGCAGGCGACGGAGAGCGGGTTGACCGAGGGGCAGCTCGGCGCGCAGCGGCAGGAGCCCGCGGTGCAGACCAGGCCGCTCGGGCAGCGGGTTCCGGTGCCCGCGCAGGCGGCGCCGGTGCAGCCGGTGCGGATGGGCTCGCCGCACGCGACGGCGTCCGCGGTGGGGCAGGAGACGGTGCACTCGCAGCGGCCGCCCACGCAGGCCTGGCCGGCGTCGCACATCGTCCCGGTGCCGCACGGGGGCTGACCCGGGCAGACGTTGGGGATGGGCCTTCCGCAGGCGACGGTGGAGGGGGCGGTGTCGGGGCAGCGCGGGTCGCACACGCAGCGCCGCGCGTCGGGGTCGCAGCGCTCGTTGGTCCCGCAGCCGCCGCGGCACCGGCCGCCGCAGCCGTCGTCGGCGCCGCACTCGGCGCCCGCGGGGCACGAGGGGACGCACACGCACGAGCGCGTGGCGGGGTCGCAGGTCTCGCCCGCGCGGGAGCACGACCCGGGGCAGCGACCGCCGCAGCCGTCCTCGGCGCCGCAGGGCGAGTCGGGCGAGCAGTCGGGCGCGCACACGCACATGCCGAAGACGCAGCGGTCGTTGCGGCCGCGGTTGCAGGCGGGCGAGCACTGGCAGGAGTCGAGGCAGCGGCCGTTGACGCAGACCGATCCCTCCGCGCAGGTGACCGCGGCGCAGGGGTTTTCGACGCAGGCGCCGTCGACGCAGTACTGGGTGGCGGCGCACACGACGCCGTCGCAGGAGGTGCGGGGGAAGCACTGGAGGTGGCAGGCCTGGCCGTCGGGGCAGGGGGCCGAGCAGCCGCGGACGGCCTCGCAGTCGCCGGTGCCGGGGTCGCAGTACTGCCCGTCGGGGCACACGACGCCGGTGCACGGCGTGGGGAAGCAGCCCGCCACGCAGCGGCCCTCGACGCAGGTCTCGCGCGCGGCGCAGGTGACGCCCGCGCAGGGGTCGCGCACGGCGACGCACTGGGCGTAGCAGGTGGCGGTGTCGCCGCAGGTGTTCTCGGTGGAGCAGGGGTCGGCGGCGCAGCGGCCGCCGATGCAGCGGGTGCCCTGCGGGCAGAAGCGGTCGTCGGGGCAGCGCTGGCCGGTGAGGGGAGGGGCGGGGCGCTCGTCCCGGTTGGGGATCTCCACCGCCACAATGTCGGGGTACATCCCGGCGTCGAGGTCCTTGGGGTAGCCCGCGTCGGCGACCGGGGTGGCGCGCTGCGGATCGGCGCACGCGGCCAGCATCGCGAATACACAGAGCAGTAAAGCGAGGGGGCTGCGTCGCATGGGCCATCGTATCCCCGATGCCAGGGCGAGCGTCAGGGACCTACACGGGGCGCGCCAGGCGAGGGTGCGGAGCCGCACTGCGGCAGCGGCGGGCCACCTCGACCCTTCACATCCCCGAGGGCGAGGGACTACCCTGCTGCGGCGTGGAAGACCTGGAGCCGGGCCTCATCATCGACGATCGCTACGAGGTGCGGCGGCTTCTAGGCCGCGGGGGGATGAGCGCCATCTACGAGGTCGCGCACCGCTACACGACGCGGCACCTGGCGCTGAAGGTGCTCAACGGGGCCTACGCCTCGCACTCCATCGCGCGGCGGCAGCTCCTCGACGAGGCGCGGGCGCTCGGGGCGGTGCGGCACCCCTACGTCATCGAGGTGCACGACGCGGGCTTCGACGGCTCGCGGGTCTACGTGGTGACCGAGCTGCTGGAGGGGCGCTCGCTCGACGGGCTGCTGGCGGCGCGGGGGAGGCTCGGGTGGTCGGCGGTGGCGCGGGTCGCGAGGCACGTGACCATCGCGCTGGCGGCCACGCACGGGGTCGGTGTCTTACACAGGGATGTAAAGCCGTCCAACGTGATGATCGTGCGCGGGGTGCAGGGCGAGCTCTCGAAGCTGCTCGACTTCGGCGTGGCGGCGCTGCCGAAGGGCGCGGCCGACCCGGCCATGGTGGACATGCTGGTGGGCACGCCGGAGTACATGTCCCCGGAGCAGGTGCGGGGCGACGCGATGGACGCTCGGAGCGACCTCTACTCGCTGGGCATCGCGCTCTTCGAGTGCCTGCACGGGGAGGTCCCGATGCCTGGGGGGCTCGACGTGGCGCAGCGGCGCGCGGTGCTGCCCTCGCTGCCGTCGGTCTCGTCGGTGTGCGACGACGTGCCGCGCTCGCTGGCGGACATCGTCGACCGGCTGCTGCACCCGGTGCCGGCGTTCAGGTTTCCGTCGGCGCGCTCGCTGCTCGACGCGCTCGACGCCTCGGGGCTCTGCCGCACGCCCACGCGCTTCCTCGACGACGACGAGCCCCAGCCCGAGGCGCGGCGGCAGACGATGTCGGGCGCCCGGGTCGAGACCCCGGCGGGGGAGGAGCCCCCGAAGCGGCGCTCGGTGCGGGCGTACTACCAGACGCCGCTGCGGGTGGTGTCCGAGGGCGGAGAGGTGATCGACGGGCGCAGCGAGGACATCTCCATCGGGGGGATGCTGGTGATCGCGGGCGCGGCGCTGCCGGAGGGCGAGCGGGTGGTGGTGCGCTTCGCGCTGCCCACCAGCGGCAACCTGGTGCAGTGCTCGGCGGTGGTGGGCTGGTCGCGGCAGCGGGCGGCGACGCAGCGGGGGAGGGCGGCCTTCGGGCTGGAGTTCGTCGACGCGCCGGAGGCCCTGGTCGAGGCCATCCGGCGGTACACCGAGCTGATGCAGCGGGAGGGGCAAGGGGGGCCCTGACGGGCGCCCTTGCAGAACGGCCCGGGACGCGGCATCGTCGGGCTCCCACCGGGCGAAACCCAGAAGCGGCGCCCGCAGACCAGCTCAGGAGTTCATCACTCCGTCGGTCTGTTTCAGATCCATCCCTCTCTCACCTTTACCCCTCACACCGAAATGCCACCGAGGAACATGCCGCATGGCGCGTGAACCAGGTCCCGCGAAGAAGAGCTGGCGTGACGCCGATCGCGCACGATCGTCGAGCTACCACGCCACCGAGACGCTCGCGCGTCACGAGCAGAAGGGTCATCAGACCTCTGCCACCAAGGAGTACAAGGCCGCCCTCGAGGCGCTCTTCCAGAAGAAGCCCGACGCGGTCGAGGCCATGGAGAAGCTGGCGCCCGCGATCCGGATGCCCAAGGTGGTCGAGGCCGCGGTGCCCGAGGGCGAGGTGGTCCCGAGCCGCCGGCAAGACCAGCTGAGGAAGATCCTCGCGGCCAGCAGCACCAAGGCGATCTCCGACTCCATCGAGGCCTTCCTCAACGCCGGGCACACGCTGCCCGACGACCAGGAGGTGTTTCTCCAGATGCTCGAGCACCGCAACGAGGAGCGCGTCCGCGACGCCATCGGCCAGCTCGAGCGGCTGCTCATGGGGCAGCTCCCGAAGCGCAAGCCCGTGCTGGTGCAGCGCTTGAAGCGCATCGAGGAGCACGCCGAGGAGGCCGCCACCCGAGACGCGGCCAACCAGCTCCGGCGCAAGGTCTCCTAAGCCCGTCGCTTACGTCACCCGGTAAACGTCATGGATGATCCGCTCGCGCTGCTGGAGGGCGGCCGCGTGGACGGCGCGTTCGTGACGCCGGAGACGGGCCTCGTCGGGCTCACCGTGTGGTGCCCCGGCGGCGCCCGCCGGCTCGTGGTGGGCGTAGGCCCTCGGGTGGCGGGCGTTGGGTGGGCGCTGCGGGAGCCCGCCTACCGGGCGGCCTCGACGCACCCGCTGATCGCGGCGCTGAGGGCGCACGCGGTGGGGCGGGTGGTGCGCTCGGCCCACCGCGACGACGACGACGCCCTCTGGATCGAGCTGGGCGCCGAGCGCATCACCGCGCGGGTGCGGCTCTTCCCCGCGGTGCACGGCGAGGTGAGGGTGCTCGACGAGGCGGGCGCGGTGCTGCTCTCGTGGCGCGGCGACGCCACGGCGGGGCACCGGGTCTGGGACGCCAACGCGGAGCACCCGGGCTGGGAGGCCGCGGGCGAGGGGCTGCGGGCGATGAGCGACGCCCTCGCGGGGGAGCTTCGTCGCGCGGCGCTCTCCAGGGCCCTGGGCGCCCAGGCGAAGCGGCTCTCGAAGCGGGCCGAGGCGGTGGAGGGAGACCTCGGCCGGCTCGACGACGTGGAGCGGCTGCAGCGCGTGGGGAGGCTGCTGCTGGCCCAGGGCGACCGGGTCGCGCGAGGGGCGAAGCGCGCGGTGCTGGAGGACTGGGAGGCGGGCGGGACCATCGAGGTGGTGCTCGACCCGGCCATGGGGGCGAAGCAGCAGGCCGCGGGGTACTTCCAGAAGGCCCGGCGCATCCAACGCGGGAGCGCGGTGATGTGGGAGCGGCTGGAGGCGACCACGAGGGCGCTGGAGGCGGTGCGCTCGCTGAAGGCGGAGGTCGACGCCGAGGGCGAGGTGGTGCCCGCGGCGCTGCGCGCGTGGAGCGAGCGGGCCGAGGCGCTGGGCGTGGCGAAGGGGCAGATGGTGGCCTCGCGGGGCAGAGCGAAGGTCGCGCCGAGGAGGCCGTACATCGAGTACCTGGGGACGGGCGGGGGGAAGATCCTGGTGGGCCGGGGGGCGGCGGACAACGACCGGCTGACCACGAAGGTCGCGAGGACGCACGACCTCTGGATGCACGCGCGGGGATACACCGGGGCGCACGTGGTGGTTCCGCTGCTGAAGGGATCGCAGTGCCCGCCGGAGCTGCTGGTGGACGCCGCGACGCTGGCGGTGCACCACAGCGACGCGCGCGGGGCGGACTTCGCGGAGGTGACCTGGGCCGAGCGGCGCTACGTGAGGAAGCCCAAGGGATCGCCCGCGGGCAGGGTGGTGGTCGATCGGGAGAAGGTGCTGGCGCTGGGCGCCGACCCGGAGCGGCTGCGTCGGCTGCTGGCCGCCCGGGTCGAGGGGTGACCGGGGAGGGGGCTCGTCAGAAGCGGTAGTTGATGCCGACGGAGCCGTTGGTCAGGTAGTTGTGAAAGTTGCCGCGGTTGATGGCGCAGGCGCCCGGGCCCGTGCCGACGCAGTCGGTGAAGGGGGTCGGGGTGATGATGGAGCTGGTCGCCTGGGAGGCGTCGAGCGCCTGGAAGAGGAAGTGCCCGAAGCCGACGTTGATGGTGAGCGCGCCCACCCGGTACGAGACGCCCGCGTGGATGCTGGCGCCGGCGTAGGCGGGGAGGTGCACCACGGCCTTGTCGGCGTTGAGCCCCTGGGTCTCGTAGGAGAAGCCGAGGCGCACCGCGAGGCGGCCGGGGATGACGTTGTAGTCGCCGCCGAGGCGGACGCCGAAGACGTTGCTGAGGTTGCTGTTGAGCACGATGCTGCGCGGCGCGGCCAGCGTGGAGGTCATGCCCGCCGAGCCGATGGTGATGCTGCCGCTGTTGGCGCAGCGAGGTGACGCCGAGCGAGCTGGTGTTCTCGTAGATGAAGTCGGCCTCGACGTCGAAGACGTCGTCGGTCATCGGGTCGTACTGGCCCGAGCCGTCGTCCTGCGTGGGGCGGCCGGCGCGGGGAGGGCGAAGCGGAAGCCTGCCCGGGCGTTCCACGGCAGCGCGACCTTCATCTCGTCGATGCTGAAGGTGCCGCGGGCCTGGTTGCTGACGGGGTTGGCGTAGTAGGTCGACGTCGTGGAGGCGGTGCCCGAGGCGGCGATGGGCATGTTGTAGTGCACCTGCGCGCCGAAGGAGAAGTAGCGGTTGATGAGCACCTGCGTGGAGAGCGCGCCGGCCAGGAAGAAGCCGCTCGCGTTGAGGGAGATGAGCAGGTCGGTCTCCGGCGACTGCGGCGAGGTCGCGACCGCGTTGGCCATCACGCCGAACTGGTAGCGCGCGAAGCTGGGCTGCAGGGTGAACCCGAAGCGCACGCGCGGGTGCGGCGCCACCGCGACGCCGAGCGTGGGGTAGAGCACCAGGAGGTTCTTCTGGAAGAGCATGTTGCGCACGGGCGTCGGGGCGTACACGCCGTTGGGGAGCCGCACCATGTCGTTGAAGTTCTGGCCCGAGCCCGGGGTGCTGGGGGTGGTGATGCCCGCGGCGAAGGCCAGCCAGCGGTTGACGCGGTAGGTGGCCATGACGTTGGCGGCGAGGGCGAGCGCGCGGTTGCTGCACACCTCGGGGTAGGCCTGGCCGGCGTAGCTGGGGAGGCCGCCCGACTCGGAGAAGCGGGTGCCGGCGACGCTGAGGGGCACGTCGGCGCTGCCGTCGTAGACCCCCGAGCGCTGGAAGCAGTTGGAGGACGCGCCGATGTTGGCCGAGAAGCCAAGCTGGAAGCCCTGCAGCCCCAGGACGCCGGCCATGTTGAGGTGCGCCGCGGTCACGTCGCTGGCGCGGGCCACGAATGCGCCGCCGCGCCCGTGCGCCGTCGTGCCATTCTCCGGGACCTCAATGCCGTATGCGAAGCCTGCTGCAGGCAGGGCGACCCCCGCGAGGGCTACGACACCGATGAAACGCATCCTTTGTCCGATCCCGTTGCGCATGAGCAGCCCTGTCCTCCGTGATGGTTGTCCGTCCGGGGTCACCCCGCGCCGGGTGCGGTGATGGGTCGCGATCGACTGCGCATCCTCGCCCGAGCGTGGCCCGCGGCCGTGATGCTGATCGCACCTTGGGTCGCGCTGCAAGCCCCTTTCGTGCGCGCCGCGATCGTCGATCTCGCCGATCGCATGCACCAGGGACAGCCCATCGCGTTGCTGCAGTACGTCATCGGGTATTGCCTGGGCGCGATGATCCTGCTGCCCAAGGCGCTGCTCTCCGGGCTCGCGGGCTACGCGTACGGTCCGGTGAAGGGGCTCTGCGCGGCGCTGCCCGCGGCGACGCTGGGCGCCTGCTGCTCCTTCGGCCTCGGGCGGCTGCTGGCGAAGACCTCGCTCGGCCGGATGCTCACGGAGACCCCGCGCTTCAGGCTCGTCGACACGGTGGTGCGCACGGACGGGCTGCGCATCTCGATCCTGCTGCGGCTCGCGCCGGTGATGCCCCAGCCGCTGCTCTCGCTGCTGCTGGGCGCGACGGCGCTGCCGCTACGGCACCTGGTGATCTCGATGCTCGTGGGGCTGCTGCCGGCGACGGTGATCCACGTCTACGTCGGGTCGCTGGTGCGCTCGGCGCTCGAGCTGATGGCGACCAACCGCGCCGAGGCGCTCTCCCCGCGCAACATCGCCATCGGCGTCGGCGGTCTCGCGCTGACGGCGGTCTTCCTCTGGCTCATCGGGCAGATGGCCAAGCGCGCCCTCGCCAGGGCCATCGCGCAGTCGACTACTCCGGAACACGGCGGAGCGCCGCTCGCACCGTGACCCGCCTCCCGGTGGGGACCAGCTCGGACTCCAGCGGGAGATAGCCCTCGCGGGAGACCACCACCCGGTGGGTTCCGGGCCCGAGGGCGACGGCGCGCCCGGCCCAGAGGGCGCAGGGCCCGAGCTCGGTGTCGTCGATGGACACCCTCGCGTCGGCGGGCTCACACGAGAAGACCAGCGAGCCCGCCACCGGGGTGGCGCGAGGGCGCGCGGCGCCGCAGCCCATCAACGCCGCCGCGATCAGTGCCACGACCAGTGGGCCGGGGGTGGCGCAAGCCGCCAGTTTGCCGCTGGGGTTCGCGCGCTGGCGCTCACCCCAGGCAATAACAGGGCGGCGCCCCGGACATTGTCCGGGGCTGTCGAACAGGGACGCCAATTCGTTCCAGCCCTCGCTGCGTCGATCGAAGCTTCCGGAAGGTTCATGGAGCTTCGGCCCGACAGCCCCGGACAATGTCCGGGGCGCCGCCCTGTTATTGCCTGGGGTGAGCGCCAGCGCGCGAACCCCAGCGGCAAACAGACGGCCTGCGCCACCCGAATGGGCGCCCCGTCGCGTCACTCCCACTCGATGGTCGCCGGGGGCTTCGAGGAGATGTCGTAGACCACCCGGTTGATGCCCCGCACCTCGTTGATGATCCGCGAGGAGATGCGCGCCAGGATCTCGTGCGGCAGCCGGGCCCAGTCGGCGGTCATGCCGTCCTGGCTCTGCACCGCGCGGATGGCGCACACCTGGTCGTAGGTTCGGCCGTCGCCCATCACGCCGACGGTGCGCACCGGCAGCAGCACCGCGAAGGCCTGCCACACCGACTCGTAGAGCCCCGCCTCGCGGATCTCATGGTCGACGATCGCGTCCGCCGCGCGGAGGATGTCGAGCGACTCCTCGGCCACCGGGCCGATGATGCGGATCGCGAGGCCCGGCCCCGGGAAGGGCTGCCGCCAGAGGATGGTGCGGGGGATGCCCAGCGCCTCGCCCACGGCGCGCACCTCGTCCTTGAAGAGCTCGCGCAGCGGCTCGACCAGCGCGAGCTTCATGTGCTCGGGCAGGCCGCCCACGTTGTGGTGGCTCTTGATCACCGCGCTCGGGCCCTTGAAGGACACGCTCTCGATCACGTCGGGGTAGAGCGTGCCCTGCACGAGGTGGGTGATGCCGTCGATCTTCGCGGCCTCCTCGTCGAAGACCTCGATGAAGACCCGGCCGATGATCTTGCGCTTCTGCTCCGGGTCGCTCACCCCGGCGAGGGCGTCCAGGAAGCGCTCGCGCGCGTCGATCACCCTCAGGTCGAGCCCGAAGGACCCGAGGAACACCCGCTCGACCTGGTCGCGCTCGCCCTTACGGAGCACCCCGTTGTCGACGAAGATGCACGTCAGCCGGTCGCCGAGGGCCTTCTGACACAGGATCGCCGCCACCGAGCTGTCGACCCCGCCAGACAGCGCGCAGAGCGCCCGCCCAACGCCCACGGTGCTCTTCACCCTGGCGATGGCCTCCTCCGCGAAGGCCCCGGCGCTCCAGTCGGGGACGCACCCGGAGACGTCGAAGAGGAAGCTCTTGAGCACGTCGGTGCCCCGCGGGGTGTGCGCCACCTCGGGGTGAAACTGCACCCCATAGATGCGCTTCGCCGCGTTGCCCACCGCCGCGAAGGGAGAGTGGGCGGAGGTGCCCAGCGGCTCGAAGCCCGGGGGGAGCGCCACCACCCGGTCGCCGTGGGACATCCACACGTCGATGACCTCGCCCGGCTCGAAGCGAGAGAGGATGCCCTCGTTGCGCTGGATGGTGACCTTCGCGGCGCCGTACTCGCGAGAGTCCGAGGGCTCGACGCGGCCGCCGCCCAGGTGCGCGGTGAGCTGCTCCCCGTAGCAGATGCCCAGCACCGGCACGCCGAGCTCGAAGACGCCCGGGTCGATGGTGGGGGCGCCCTCATCGAAGACGCTGGACGGACCGCCCGACAGGATGATCGCCACCGGGGCGCGGCGGCGCACCTCCGCCAGGGGCATCGTGCAGGGGTGGATCTCACAGTAGACCGACTCCTCCCGGATGCGCCGGGCGATGAGCATGGTGTACTGCGATCCGAAATCGAGGATGAGGACGTGGGCGCGCTCCATGATGGAAACGCTCCGTAGCACGGACCGGCAGCGCTACCGAAGGTAGCGGACGCGCCCGGACCCCTGGACGATCTCCAGGCCGTAGTTGGCCCGCACGTCGGTGAAGGTCTCGACGGTGTTTCGCGCGTCGGGCCAGCGCACCTCGATGCGGTCGATGGTGCAGCTCTGGCCGAGCCCGACGTGCACCGGCAGCTCGGTGGCGAGGCCCGCGAGGCCCCAGTTGCCCTGCACGTCGCGGGTCTGCGTGACGGCCCCCGTGGTCACCCGGACGCGGGCCCCGATGGCCGCCCGGTTGGCCCCGCCGACGCCTCGGCCCACCAGTCGGATGGTGGTCCAGTTGGCCTCGCTGGCGACGTTCTCGTAGACGCGCACGGCGCTGCGGCCCATCCACGCGGCGCCGCAGGTGCGGGCGGTGGAGGTGCCCACCACCATGTCCATGTCGCCGTCGTGGTCGAAGTCGGCCCAGGCCACGCCGAGGGGGCACATGTGCCGGATGCCCGCGGCGCGAGACACCTCGGCGAAGCGCCCGTCGGCCCCCTGCACGAAGAGCCAGCCATACTGGTTGGGGTAATCGCTGCCGCCCGCCCAGATGTCCAACCGGCCGTCGTTGTCGAAGTCGAACATGGCGTTGCTGAGCACGCCCTCGTCGCCTCCGCCGGAGGGGGTCACGAGCCCGGTGGCCATGCGCCCGGGGCGGCGGAAGCGCGTGGGGCCGCCCGCGGCGGTGTCGTTGAGCAGCAGCTCGGCGCGGTCGCTGTTGGCGCCGACGTCGGGGTGGGCGATCTCGCCCGTGTAGAGGTCGATGTCGCCGTCGTTGTCGACGTCGCCGCAGGCGATGGAGAAGGTGTTGCCGTTGAGCCGCCAGGGGCGCTCGTCGACGGAGGGGTTCCAGGTTCCGCGGCCGCCGCAGGTGAAGCCCGCGGAGACGGCGGGGACCGTGGCGGGGCAGCGGCCGGGCATCGCGGCGCAGTAGCAGCGGTAGGTCTGGTTGTCGGAGAAGTCGCGGTTGTCGTCGCCGCCCACGCCGCTCGCCTCGGACTCGTCGCGGAAGCTGTCTCCCTGGCTGGTCATCAGCAGGTTGAACTGGCGCCCATAGGCCGCGCCGATGACGTCGAGGCGGCCGTCGTTGTTGACGTCACACGCGGAGATTCCATAGAGCGGGCGGTTGTTGGTGACCGTGAGCAGCGAGCCGCTGGTCGACTCCAGGGTCATGCCGACGGCGTCGGTGACGTCGGTGAAGCGACCGTCCCCCGCGCCGCGAAACATCTGCGACTGCTGCCCGATGGGGAGCCCGAAGGTCGCGGAGTGATAGCCGACCAGGAGGTCGATGTGGCCGTCGAGGTTCTGGTCGTTGAAGACCGCGCCGATGGTCTGCGGGGCGTCGTCGGGGCCGGGCGTGGCGTCGCTCTCCGGGCCGAGGGAGAAGACCCCGTGGCCGTCGTTGAGGAGGATGGTGCCGCGGTCGCCGGGGTCGGGGTCCTGCGTGGCGGTGGGCATCGCGGTGGGGATGGTGCCGGTGTACGCGTCGAGGTCGCCGTCGTTGTCGACGTCGGCGAAGGCGACGGCGGTGACCAGCCGGCCGCGGGTGGTGGTGCCGTCGCGCAGCGCGAGGAAGTTGGACTCGCGGGTGGCCTCGACGAAGCGCCGGCCGGGGGCGCCGCCCTCGCGGGGGCGGTTCATGAGCACGCGCACGAGCCACCCGGTGACCGGGCGGGAGAAGTCGGTGCGGGTGTTGACGACGTCGTTCCAGGCGATGAGGTCGGAGTAGCCGTCGTTGTCGAGGTCGGCGGTGGACATGCGCTTGGCCGTGAGCTCGGAGAGCCCCCAGTCGGCGGTGACCTCGCGGAAGGCGGGGGTCGAGCGGTCCCACGGGGTGCCCGCGCGGCAGGCCATCGGGGGCGGGGGCTCGCCCGTGTCGACGGGGACGTCGGCGGCGGAGAGCGCGTCGGTCACGGCGGCGTCGGTGGCGGCCGGTGGGGTGTTGGCGTTGCTGCTGCAGGCGGCGAGGGCGAGCGCGGAGAGGGACAGGCGCAGGCGGCGGTTCATCGGGGGGGAGGATACATCAGCGGGCGGGGCTCCGACGCTGACGGGGTGACGCCGCCCTCCGACGTCGGAGGGTGCAGCCTCCGACGTCGGAGGGTGGTGACTCGAACGAATGGGAGCCTGATCGCGTAGGTCTGCGCGCGATCCGGCGAAGGCGCTCGCGAACGTCGGTCCGATCGCCCCGCTCATTGAACAAAACAGTTGTCACGAGAGCGCATGTCGCAAAGTGCGATCAGCACCACTCGGAGCTTGTGTCGGTGACAAAAGTGTGTGCATCGTCAATGTGATCTTTCAGCGTCAACCAAGCGGCTTGCACACCCTGCTGAACTGTTTCGTGCGTCCACCCACGACGACTGCTCGACAGTACAACCCATAAACGATGGTCGATTGCGGCCGAAGGTCACGCCCTTGACAAGAACAATCGTTGTCGCCGCGTCGACAGCTGTATGCCTCTGGTCAGCGTTTGTCGGTCGGGCGATGGCCCAGACCATCACCTCTGTAATGCGACACCGGCGACAACTGCCGCTTCCGCCGGGGGGCGATCCAGTACGTCTGGTTCGACACGGCCGTGTTCGCGATGGACGGTTGGACCCCGACACAGCTCGACCAGTTCGAGGGGGCGATCGTTCGGGCGATCGCCGTGTGGAACGAGGAGAGCAACAGTCAGCGGACCCTTCGGTATGGCGGCCGCGGCCCGAAAGGGCGTCCAGGGCGACGCGAACGACACGTCCATTTCGGCAACAATCGGCGCGCAGTGTACGGGGCACGGGCTTCGACGTGGGCCAAGGTATCTCAGTCAACCCCTGACCTCGGTGTGCAACCAGTCGAGGTCGCTCACCTTCTTCCTGAGAACGTGCGGCGCGATGACGCCCTCCGTGCCGAGCCCGGTTCGCTTACTGGCCCAACCCGGGCAGCTGCTGGTGGAGGGGATCCCCATTCGCGAGCTCGGCCATGTCTCGTTCCGGCTTTGGAAGACCAGACCGCCGGAAACTCGTCGCCGCGGGGGTCATGGGGGATGATTCCAGACGGCCCCGTGGGATACTGGCTCCATCTCTATCGTGCGGACCAGGACACCGCGATATTCGGGGGCGCGGGGTCGTCGGGTGAAGGAATGGGAGCGACGCTGCAACGCACTGCCGTCCAGGAGGATCGACGCGTCCGGGGCCTGGGTGGGGACATCCCCGGAACTCCTGGCCGACCTGAGGACCACGTTCGTGACTGTTTAGCTCAATGAAGCGGCGCCGACCTGGCGGGCGTCGCGGGCTGACCAGGGAAGAGCGTCGGGAAGTCACCGCCCTCGTGGAAGGCGATGCGTGCCCGTTGGAAGGTGTCGATGAAGTCGCCGCCGTGAAGGTGAACTGTTCGCACGACCGAGAGGTTGATCGCGTAGGTCTGCGCCCCGGCGTCGGACCGGGCGCCCCCCGAGCGATGACGCCCGATGGCGTGGGGGCGAAACTCCCGTTCCGACCGGTTGTTCGTGCCCTCCAGATCGGGGTTCGTGATGAACGTCACCAACTCGGGCAGGTGCCGCACGATGCGGCGCTGGAGCCGTGCGACGTCCGCGTTCTCGGCGAGGTCCACGTCCGTCGCCAGCGTCTTCAGGTCACCCTTGATCGCCCGCGCGTTGCGCTCCGCCGTCGCCGGTCGCCCCTGCGCCGCGGCGCCGCGGCCATAGAGCCCCGAGAGGCGATCGTGAAACGTGGTTGCCGCCTCCGAGTCGGGCTGGCGCTCCGCGATCTGCCGCGCGCTTCGGCACAGGTGGCCCCAGCAGGGCGCGTGAGCGATCCCCGCGAGCGTCCAGTAGACCGAGTAGAAGTCCGAGTGCAGCGTGCCCGTGAAGCCCTGGAACAGCCGCTGCGCCACCTCCTGACCGCGCGAGCGATCGGCCTCGTAGAGCACCACCTCCGGCGTCATCACCAGCCACAGGTAGCCCGACGCGCCGTCGACCTTGTGCGCGCTCTCATCGGCCCACGCGACCGCCGCCGTCGGGATCGCGGCCTTGAGCGCCGCGTGACCCGCCGCGAGCACCTCGGCGCTGCGGTGCAGGATCTGTTGGATCCCCCCGCGCGAGACGGTCAATCCCTGCCGCTCGAACAGCTTCTTCGTCTGGCCGAGGGTGAGCCCGAGCTCGGTCTTGCTCTGGACGATCTCGGCCTGGGCGCGCACGCCCAGCTTCGGACTCGGACCCAGCCCGCCCGGCAGAGGCGCCAGGACGGGGGCCTTGCAGTCGCGGCAGCGACCCCGGCACCGGCGGAGCCGGATGACCTCCTTGCGCGCCGGGATGAGCTCCTCGACGAAGTGCTCGCCGGGCTCCTCCCCGGTGGGGTCGACGATGCCACCGCACGCGCAGGTCTCCGGCAAAGGCACCGGGACGTCGCGGTCGGCGGACGTCGGCGCCGGACGACTGGTGCCCTCGTGGCCCTCGGGCCGACCGGGGCCGCGCCCCGTCGCACGCCGCTTGTCGCGAGGCTTCTGCGCGATCTTGCCGCCGGGGCGGACGCGATGGCCGCGCTTCCACGCGTCGATCACCTTGCTCAGCTCGCCGACCGTGCGCTCGAGCTCCGCGATCCGCGCGTCGCGCTGGCGAAGCTGCTCCTCCAACTCGGCGATGCGCTCGGCGTCGGTCACGCCGCGAGTAGAGCTCTCGTCGCGCCGGAGAAACAAGGCCCTCGTGAGCGACCCGCTGGCGAGCATGTGGTCGCCAACCCGGCCGCGCTGCTCATTGAGCTAAACAGGTA
>JADJAE010000062.1 GCA_016704445.1 Deltaproteobacteria bacterium | reverse complement strand
ACAAGATCGGCAGCGACGAGAAGACTCGATGGAGGTGCTCAACCGGGCGCTCGACCTGCGTCAACTTGTCGACACGCCGACGTCTACGGCAGGACGGCCAGAGCGAGTGGGTGATTGGGGTTCGCGAGCGCGAGCAGTGCCGCGACCAGGTGGTGTTGGCGACCAAGTTCCGCTTTGCCAGCGGGCGGCGCCTACCGCAAGAGCGGGGTTCGCGCTACCGCATCCTGCGTTGGGTCGAGCGAGCCCGGAGCCGGTTGCGCACCGACCGCATCGACCTCTACCAGATCCACATGCAGGACCTCACCCCCGACGAGGACGAGACCCCGCGCGCGCCTCGACGACCCGGTGACGTTCCGGCAAGGCGTGCTCTACATCGGCTGTCTAACTACGCCGCGTACCGCCTGACCGACAGCCTCTGAGCCGCGCGAAGACGGCCACCTCGAGCTTCGTGACGCTGCAGGCCCAGTACAGCCTGGTCGACTCCGAGACCGAGCGGAGCACGCGCCTGCCGTGCTGCGGGGCCTCGGCATCCTGCCGTGGTCGCCGCTGGCGGGAGGCTTCCTGAGCGGCAAGTACCACCAGCACGAGGCTCCCCCGGCGGGCGCGCGACTCGACAAGATGCAGTCGCGCTGGGCCACGGCTTCGACAAGGAGCGCAACTGGAAGATCCTCGACGCCGTGCGCGCCGTGGCCGCGGAGGCCAACACGACCCCGGCGGCGGTGTCGCTGGCGTGGCTGCTCCAGCAGCCGCAGGTGACGTCGACCATCTTCGGAGCGCGCTCGATCGCGCAGCTCGAAGACAACGTGAAGGGGCCGGGAGCTCGCGCTCACCGAGGCGCAGATGAAGACGAGTCACCGAGGCGTCGGACTTCCCGAGCTGGGCTATCCGTATGTTCCGCCAGGGCCTCCAGGGGGCCTCGGTAGCGGCCAACGCCCGGTTACGGGGTGAGGAGACGCCGTCAGCGACGCCGCTTGCGGGGCTGAGAGGCGGGCGCAGGCGCGGAGGCGCGGTCGATCGTGGCGCGGAGCTGGTCGAGCTTGTGGAGCGCGTCCCAGCGGGCGTCCTCGGCGAGGATCGTGGCGACGCGGTCGTGGACGGCGCGCGCTTCAGTGACGCGACGGAGCTTGAGGAGGAGCGAGGCCATATGGTTGGCGGCGCGAAGAAGGTAGGCGGGTTCGCGTGTGGTCTCTGCGAGTGAGAGCGCGGCACCGGCCTCGCGTAGCGCGCCCTGATGATTGCCCGCACGCAGATACGCCCGGGAGAGCCCCACGCGGGTGAGCACCTTATTGCCGATCGATCCTTGCTGATCGAACCAGTCTCTCGCCCGCTCCAGATGAGCAAACGCTTCGACGTGGCGTCCGAGGATCGACAACAACTCGCCGACGTTGAGGTGAGTGAGTGCGGCCTCGTCACCGAGACCCAGCCTTTCGTAGACTGGCAGTTCCCCTTCCAGGCGCAGCCGTAGCGCTTCTTTGAAGTCGTCCTGCGCTCCAAGATGACCCGCGATGTGGCCTCGAACGCCAGCGGCTTCCCGTTCATCGCCGAGGCGTTCGAATACCGACAACTGCTCCCGGTCGGATCCGAAGTGCTTCGGTGACCTCACCGCGAACATACAGCGCGTTAGCACGCAGGGTCATGGAGACGGCCAGCAGATGTTCATCTCGCAGCACGTCGCGGGCGACCGGCACGAGCCAGCGGTCGCAACCATCCAGCACCGCCTCGGAGTCACCGCGAACTCCCTTCAAAAACAACGCCCGATACGCGGCGTTCCAGGCATCCTCGCTCGGCCACTCGCTACGAAGACCGACCGGGCCTGCATGTATAGATCAAACGCCTCGTCGATCGCGCCGCTGTTCGCGATCCGGCTCGCTCGCAGCACGAGAACCGACGCCCGCAGGTCCTGCCGGCCGGAGTGATCGGCTGCGATGCGGGCCGCTTCGAGGTGGGCGGCGGACGCCTCACGTTCGCCCAGCATCTCTTCGAACTCGCTCCGCTTCAGCAGGAGTCGCACCCTCGTCGCCGGACGCAGAGAGGCATTCCCGGCATCCAACTTCGCGAGCGTCGCGAGCCCCGTACGAGCGCCCTTCGTCGCGCCCTCCAGTGCCCCCTCCAACAGCCTCGCCTCGGCCGCCCACGCCTCGGCGTCGGGCGTCGCCCGGAACTCCGCGAGATGGTCGCGGGCGCGGTCGTGTTCGCTACGGGCGATCGCGTGATCCGTGGCGAGCAGGAGCGTGGGCCAGTCCGAGTCCGACAGGTCGAGGCTCGCGCTCGGCGACGGGTCGAGGCGAGGCGCGAGGCCCGTATCAGGCGCACCCTCCGCGGGCCGTCGTTGGCGGACCAGCGTGCTGAAGTAGTGACTGAAGTCGGGAGCGACCGTGCGCAGCTTGAGGAGGGCGACCGGGTGCGCGAGCAGCAGGCAGGTCAACGGGAGCGCTCGCACCAGCGGGTCGCGCTCCAGGTTGAGCCGCATGAACAGCGACGGGTGCGACTCGGTCGCGGCGCCTCGCACCTCCTCCAGATCCGTCAGCGCGAGGACCGCCCGCGGTGAACGTTCGGACGGTGGTGGCAGCGCCGCGGTGATCTCCTCGACCAGCACCGAACCGGGAAGCCCCTTGAGCGACACCTCGATCAGCGGACGGTCTGGCGCCCTCGCGCGCAGCCACGAGAGCAACGCCTCGCGCACCGCGGGCGTCGGCACCTCCACCGCCGCCAACTGGAACTCGTCACCCGCGGAGAGTCGCAGGTAGCGCAGCAGGATGGTGCGCTCCTCGTCGTCGTACCACTGCTCGACGAGGGCGTCGTCGTCAGCACCCGCGGCGCTCTTCACGGGAGTTCACTCCGCCTTCGCGGACCCGGTCCCATCCTTCGACTCCGTTGCGAACTTCGCGTGCGCGGCGAGCACCTCGGGGAGCTCGGCCACGAGCGGGTGCACGTCGTACCAGATCGTTCCGTTGTATTTGAACGCGAGCTGTTGATAGAGCACGTCCATGCAGGCGGGCTCGCTGCTAACGCGGTGATCGCGCATGATCTTCGCGAGGGTCAGCTCCCAGCCGTTGGCGTTGATCAGGTCGCGGAAGGTGCTGCGTAGCCGGATGGCCGCGCGCTCGATGGTGGGCAGATCGATCACCGCCCCGTGCGCGAGGATGATCGACTCGCGCACCAGCCGCAGCAGGTCGCGAATCGCTCCGCCGCTCGCGCTCACGAGGCGGTCCTGCGCGGCGCGGTCGGGGATGAGCTTGCCGACGTCCATGCGCTTGTCGAGGGCTTCGAGGAGGAGCTTGCGCCCGCGGGCGTTCGGGTCGAACGCGGTGTAGGGCTGCTCCTGCGCACGCAGGCGCACCGCGAACATCTGCTCGGGCTCGAAGGCCTGGTCGATGCGCTCGCTCACCGGCTTGAAGTGGAGCGCGATCGGCGGAGTGACGATCAGGTGGCAGCGGAGCTGTTGGAGCGAGCGGCTGCCCTTGAAGAGCAGATCGTCGACGACCTTCGGATCGTAGCGATCGAGGTTGTCGATCACGACGAGGAGCTGCTTCTCCCCGAGGCGCTGGTTGGCCGCATCGAGCAGGTTGTTCACATGCTGGCGCAGCGTGCTGGGATAGCGCCGAAACGCCTCCTGGACCTGCGTCTTGTACGTCCCCTCCGTACGGAGCAGGGCCTTCAGCTCGGTCTTCAGCTTCGCAAAGATGGGCACCTCGAAGCCCACGCTGGTGGCGAACCCGAGGTCGGCGCTGAGCTGCTTGCCCCACGTCGTGCTGGTCACGATCTCGGAGAACCACTTCTGCACATCCGCGACGAGCGCCTCAGGCAAGGCCAGGTCGCTCTGCGCGAAGTGCTCCTCCAGACCCATCGCCAGCGCCAGGAGGAGATCTTCGGCGGTGATGTGCCGCTCATCGAGTTCGAGGTTCGCCTCGAAGTAGTATTTGAAATAGTCGTTCTTCAGGTCGTCGCAGATGCGCAGGATCTCGGTGGTCTTGCCGGCGCCGCGGTGGCTGACGAAGGCGATGTGCGCGAACTCGCCGGGCTCGGCGCGCGTGATCCTCGACTTGATGCTGCGGCGCGTGTCGTCTCCGCGAGCGAGGGAGAGGTCCTCGTAACGCTGGTCGTCGCTCGCGAGCGGCTTGTCGTGATTGCAGGTCCGGTACGCGTCGTCGAGGGTGGTGGCGCGAGGAGGGGTTGGCATGGGGAAGTTCCGCGGGGAGCAGCGATCTCGCAGTTACACCCCCGCCGTGCGCAGTGTCCACATCAGCGCCCCCTCACCGCCCCCGCTTCACCGGCCCCGCCCTCTTCGCTCCCGTCGTCACCTTCACCCACGCCTCCAGCGCCAGCACGTCGCCCAGCGCCGTCGCCGCCCTGCCCCCTCGGCGCACGCCCGCCACCGCCTCCGCGCGCCCCTTCGGCGCCGCCGCCCGCCGCCACGACGCCTCCGCCCTCGCCGACGCCTCCGCCGCGCGACCCATCCGGTGCACCTCGAAGTCCACGGCCTGCACCGCCTCCTCGATGGCCGAGAAGCGCTCCACCGCCTTGCCGTCGAGGCTCACCTCCCAGCGCCGCCCGCGCGCCCCTCGCGACACCACCAGCGCCTCGCTCAGCCGCCCCGGCGCCCGCTCGAAGTGCAGCGCGAGGCCGTGACGCCCCAGCGACGCCCACGCGTTGCGAGAGATCGCCCGCACCTCCACGTCGACCTCCTGCGTCAGCGGATCGAAGGCCTCGGCCCTCGCTTGAATCTCCCCGAGCGTGATCGCCCCCGCCTCCACCTCGAAGGCCGGGTGATCGAAGGCGAGCTGCTCGAAGAAGCGCTCCGCCTCGCCCACCTCCCGGCCCTCCAGGTCGAGCTCTCTCGGCATCCCGAAGAGCGACGGCAGCGAGCACAGGCTGAGCTCCGACACGTCCACGAAGTCCAGCACCAGGCAGTCGCGCTTGCCCGGCGACAGCCGCGTGCCTCGCCCCACGCACTGCGCGTACATCCCCTCGGAGCGCGTCGGCCTCGCCATCGCCACGCACGACACCCCCGGGTCGTCGAAGCCCTCGGTGAGCACCGCCACGTTGGTGAGCGCCTGCATCCTCCCCTCGGCGAAGTCGCGCAGCACCCGGGCGCGGTCGTCCGAGGGCATCTCGCCGTGCACCGTTCCGGCGCGCACACCGAGCGCCTGGAGCGATCGGCGCAGGTGCTGGGCGTGCGCCACCGTCACGCAGAACGCGATGGTGCGACGGTCGCGGGCGAGCTCCTGGATGGAGCGCGCCACCAGGGCGTTTCGCTCCTCGATGTCCACCGCCTCGGCGAGCTCCTCCTCGCGGAAATCATTACCCCGACTGGTAAGCCGGGTGAGATCCGCGCTGGTCGCTACCCGGTACCCCCTCAGCGGAACCAGGTACCCGTCGTGGATCATCTCCGGCAGCGTCCGCGCGTAGACGATCTCCTCGAAGACGTCGTCGAGCCCCTTGCCGTCGCCTCGCGCCGTGGTGGCGGTGAAGCCCACCAGGGTGCCCGTCCACCCGGGGTCGAAGCAGCCAAGCTCCCGCAGCACCCGGAGGTTGTCCTCCGCCGCGGCGTGGTGGCACTCGTCGTAGATCACCAGGCCCACGTCTCGCCCCGCCAGCAGCCTCGCGAGGCGCTCGGTCCGTAGCGACCGGATGGAGCACACCACCACCCTCGCCTCGGCCTCCGCGCGCCGCCCTCCCTGCTCGATCGCCACCACCGCCTCGGCGCCGAGCGCGTGCTGCAGCTTCGAGCGCGCCTGGGAGAGCAGCTCCTCGCGGTGGGCGATCACCAGCACCGGGCGCTTCGCGAGCCTCGCCAGGTGGGCGAACACCACCGTCTTCCCAGCGCCCGTGGGGAGGCACACCAGCATGCGCCGCATCCCGGAGCGCCGCGCGGAGAGCACCGCCTCCACCGCCTCTCGCTGGTACGGCCGCAGGCTCGGCGCGTCTCCGCTCATCGCGCCGCATACCTTCGCACGGAACCCCTCCGCCCGGCGCAACGCCTCCCACGCCCCGGGCGCCCGATGGTAGGGTCCGCCGCGTCGATGGCGCTACATCTCTGGCAGTTCGTCCCGACGCCCGTCCTCGAGGTGCCCGACCTCGCGTGCATCGACACGCCGCGCGCCGAGCAGATCGCCGTCCTCCTCGGCATCGTCGGCCTCCTCGGCCTCGTCACCGCCTGGCGCATCCGCGACCGCGCCGCCGCCTCCGGGCACTCCACCCTCTGGGCCATCTCCGCGCTGCTCGTCGGAGCCCTGCAGACCGTGCTCACCCTCGCCCTGGTCGCCCCGGGCTGCGCCACCGGCAACACCGTCGCGTGGATGCTGGGCTGCGCCTCTCCCTGGGCCCTCGCCGCGGCCTTCTTGCGCACCGGCGTCGCCCCGCTGCCGCCGCCCCTCGACATCTCCCCCCCATGAAGCGCCCCCTCCTCGCCCTCGCCCTCGCCCTCGTCCCCCAGCTCGCCCTCGCTCAGGCGCCGCCCCGCCCCTATGACCATGTCGTCGTCGTGAGCTTCGACGGCATGCGCCCCGACGGCATGGAGCGCGCCGAGGCCCCGACCCTCCACCGGATGCGCACCGAAGGCGCCGCGGCCATCCGCGCCGTCACCGTCGGCGACTCCTCCACCCTCCCATCGCACAGCTCGATGCTCTCCGGCGTCGAGGTGCGCGCCCACGGGATGACCTTCGACGACTTCCACGCCGACCGCGGGTTCATCCGGGTTCCGACCGCCCTCTCCTTCGCCCACGACGCGGGCTTCTCGACGGCGATGTTCGTCTCCAAGGCCAAGCTCCGGCACATCGCCGTGCCGGGCAGCGTCGATGTCTGGTCGCGGCCCCACTGGTCGTGCGAGCGCGTCGCCGCCGCCGCCGCGGAGTACCTCGCCACCGCCACCCCGGGGATCACCTTCATCCACTTCTCCGAGCCCGACGACTCGGGGCACCGCTTCGGGTGGATGCGAGAGCGCTACCTTCAGGCCATCGCCCGAAGCGACCGGTGCTTCACCACGGTGATGAGCTCGGTCGAGGCCAGGGCCGACCGCGGCCGCTTCCTGGTGATCGCGACCGCCGACCACGGAGGCCACGGCCGACGGCACGGGACGCACGCCCAGGAAGACCTTCACATCCCGTGGGTCGCGTGGGGCTCGCAGGTGACCCGCGGAGACTTCTCCGACCCGGTGCGCACCACCGACACCGCCGCCACGGCCCTCGCGGCGCTGGGCGTCGCCGTCCCCGCCAGCTTCACCGGGCGACCGGTGCAGAGGGTGCTCGCCCCCGCCCCGACGCCCTGATCTCCGCCATCGAGCGGAGAGAGGGATTGCGCGTCTCATCACCAACACCCATGCATGGCCGGGCCGAAGGAGAGGCGATCTGGGCGGTCGACCTCTTGGCAGCGACGCGTGCAGCGACTTACAAGGGGTCACCAGAGATGAGCCGCCAGAACGTGTTCTTCCTGTCGCTTCCGGTGGTCTTCAGCGCGCTCTCGGCGAGCGCGGCCGCCGCGGACCTCTACGTCGCCCCCAACGGTCGCAGCGGCAACGCGGGCACCAGCGCGGCGCCGTTCGACCGCATCACCACCGCGCTCAACCGGGCGCGCCCCGGAGACCGCGTGCTGGTGCGCGCCGGCACCTACCCCGGCGGAGGGTGGATCTCCGCCTCGGGCACCGCCGCGGCCCCCATCCGGGTGGTGTCCGTGGACGGTCCGAGGCGCGCGGTGATCGCCGGAGGCAGCGAGACCCTGCGCATCGGCGACGCCGCGTCGTACCTGTCCTTCGAGGGCCTGGAGCTTCGCAACTCCACCAACAACCTCATCCACATCGACGGCGGCTCGCACCACATCTGGCTGCGGGACGTGTACGCCCACCACGCGGGCGTCGACGGCGACGTGCTGAAGGTCAACCAGGCCCGGAGCATCTACCTCGAGCGCTCGGAGTTCGCCTTCCCGGGGGTCCGCACGGGTAGCGAGAACCCCTCGCAGGAGTGCATCGACTTCGTCGACGTCGACGACATCGTGGTGCGCGACTCGTACATCCACGACGGCGGCAACTCGATGATGTACGCCAAGGGCGGCGCGCAGGGCGTGGTCTTCGAGAACAACGTCATCGCCGGGCAGCGCGCGGGCGCCATCGACCCGATGGTGGGCCTCGGCGCATCCACCGACTCGTCGCTGCTCGGAGACGCGCAGTTCGAGGCGATCGACATCGTGTTTCGCAACAACGTGGTGATCGGCGGCGTCGCCGGCGCGGTGGGCGTCTACGACGGCCAGAACGTGGTGATCGCCAACAACCTCTTCCTCAACAACAACGGCGGGGTGGTGGAGTTTCGCGCGGGCTCCGGTCCCCTCGAGCGCAGCGAGGACGTGTCCTTCGTCAACAACCTCGTGGTCGACACCCGGGGTCGCATGTCCACCGTGCTGCGCCGCAGCAGCCACGGCCTCAACGCCTTCGTCGTGTCGCACAACCTCTTCTGGAACAACGGCCAGGCCGTCCTGCCTCGCCCTTGCTCAACCTGGCCGCGCAGCCTGGTCACCTCGTGGCCAACCCGGGCATCCGCCCACCCTCGGCGCTGGGCGACCGCGCCTCCATCATCGCCGCGCTCATCCCCACCCCCAACGGCCCCGCGTCCTCGTCGGGGATCAACACCGCCGTGGCGCCCTTCCTGGTGCTCGACGACATCCGCGGCGTGCGCCGCAACGGGCGCAACGACCGGGGGCCGTGGTTCCTCGGAGGGTTCCGGCCGCGCCGACGGACGCCGGGGTGACGACGCCCACGCCCGCCACCGACGCCGGGTGACGGCGCCCACGCCCGTGACCGACGCGGGCGGGTGAACCCGACGGACGCGGCTCCCGGGAGAGCCCGACCGAGGCCGCAGGGAGCGCTCACGGGCGGCGTGCAGTGCAGCGCAACCCCGGGCGTCGCTGACGGCTGCGGATGGATGCTCGGCGCGGGGATGTTACTGGCCGGTGTACTCCGTCGACGGCGGAGGGGGCCCTGAGGGCTGCACCCGTAGGATAACCGGGGTGCGTCCGTGGGATCGTCGGTACGTCTCACACCCCCGGGCGAGGGAGTCGAGCACATGGTCCTGGGTGGCTGGCGTCGCGGGTGGCGCCTCGGGTTGATGCTGGCGCTGGCCGTCCCTGCGGTGAGCCGGTGCGCGACGGACGGAGGCCGCGGCGATCGACGAGAGCGGCGGAGTACGTCGAACCCGTCACCGACGTGAACCACCCGCGGTGCGCAACCAGTCCATCTGGCAACTGCTGGTCGTACGCGGCCACAGGCTGGGCGGAGTCGCTGCACCGCGCCCGCACCGGCCAGGACATCAACATCTCCCGAGAGCTGGATCACCTTCTGGACTGGTGCGGCAAGATCACCGGCGGCCGGGTGACCACCACCACCGCGGGCCGCTCCGGGGTCCCCACCGGGCGGCTGGTGGGACGCAGCGCCATGACCATCCTCAAGGCCCGCGGCGTGGTCCACCAGGTCGGAGTTCATCCCCGAGGAGGCCGTGGCCCACCGCTCGACGCGTCAGTCCACGACGCGCTGCGGGCAATCACCGCCGCCCTCAACGAGGGAGGCGCTCGCCACCCGAGGCCCGCCGCGACCCGGCGCGCTGGTGCTCAGACGCTCTTCACCGCGTGGCAAGCTCAGCCCCGCCGTAGCAGGCCCGGTCACCCAGGTCTTCCGGCGCCCGCGCTCACCGTCCTCCTACTCCCCACCACCGCCGACGGACTCTACCGCCCGGTGAGCTCAGTCCCCATCCGCACGGCGGCGTACCGCAACGACCGCGGGCGGCAGGTCGACGGCACCCTCGCCGACGTCCATCGACTACGGCCGCTTCGCCAGGCGCAGCGCCTCCAACAGCGCGACCGCCAGCACCGCACCGCCTTCCAGCGGCGGGTGATGCGCGCCCTCAACGACAACCAGCCGGTTCTCATCTCCTGGCTCGTCGACTTCAACGCGATGTCGTCGGCCGGGGTCTTCTGGATGTCAGAGACCTCACCTCCCCGGGCCGCCGAACGGAGCTTCCTCCTCGTCATGGAGGACTACGGGTGGTGATCCGCCAGCCAGGTCAACCCGGGCGCACCCTCCGCGCCGGGCAGGCGTCACCACCAGGCCGACCGGTCCCTCGCGGCCCTTCACGGCTCCATCGAGGTTCATCCGCATCAGAACTCCTGGGGCACCGCTTGAGACCCCTCGGGCACCGGCTGCTTCGGCGGCTACACCGACCTCTACACCAAACACCTCAACGGCCCCGTCACCTGGACCGCGGACATGGCCAACCGCACGCCGCTCTCCAGCCGTGATCCTTCCGCCGGGCTACTGAGCGAAGCGCCTCCACACCAGCCGCGAGGGCGCTCTCGCGGCTCGTAGACGGCACCGTCTCCAACACCGCCACCTCGACGACATCACCACCGCGACGCGTCATCTCCCTGCACGATGGTCGGGGGCGATGCCTCCGCGGCCCTGCATATGGGCCGGGGGCCGCCAGGAGCCAGCGCGGACTCCATCCGCACGCAGGCGTCGCAGGGGCGATCACCTCGAAGCGCGCCTCGCCGATCGAGCACCGTGCCTCCGGGGCGGGGGTGTCGAGGTCAGGTGCCCGGATGGTGAGGTTGCGGCGCAGAGCGAGCCGGGGCGATCGCGATGCGGCCAGGGGCGCGCCCGTGGTCGATGGTCTCCGCCCGGATGGCGCTCACCGGGCGGGGCACGCCGGAGCGGTCGCGCTGATCGGTGGGCACGCCGCGCCCTGCGACGAACACCGCCTCGGCGGGGAGGATGGGAGGCCCGCGGCGCTCGCGGAAGACGTGGATGGCTTCGAGGGTGCCTGGCATGGGAGGAGGGAATCGAAGGCTCGGTCGCTCACGAGCCCTTGCGCTCGACGAGGCGTCGCCCGGCACGGGCAGCACCGCGAGGTCCTTCGCCCTCCCGCCTTCACCTTCACCCGGATCAACCGGGCAAGCTCCAGCGCTCGGTTGGATGACCCGTCGATGTTCGTGACGAAGGGTGTCGTCAGCCGTCCTCGTAGGTGGTGTTCGTCTCGATGGTGCCCAACGAGTCGAGCACGCCGGAACTTCGTGACGAGCAGCG
Organism: Deltaproteobacteria bacterium; assembly: GCA_016704445.1. Taxonomy (GTDB): domain Bacteria; phylum Myxococcota_A; class Polyangia; order Polyangiales; genus SCUS01. The sequence goes on along the minus strand of JADJAE010000062.1, from coordinate 2,598 downwards.
CGTGCCGTTTGAAGGCCCGAGAGATGGGACTCGGTCGGACGGATCTTCCGAGAGTCGGTGCGGAACGTAGCGTCGGAGCTCCGTCAGGAGCGGCGACCAGACGATGGACGTTCTCCGGAGTCCTGCGGTGAAGGATGTCGGGAGTCGAAGGTCGTCACCGGCGCGCCGTTGATCACTGCAGCCACGCCGCCCACCACCACGAACTCGACCTCGTGCGCAGCACCCGCAGCGAGCTCAACGAGCTGCATCGCGCGCCTGCTGGACCCTTCAGCGCCAATTCCACTTATGGCCTCCAGCACGCGGAGGCGTTCAGGGAGAGGCTCAGCGACCAGCGGATGAGCGTCAGGTGACGCCGTCTTCGTTCACCTGAGCTTCGGTCGGTCTGGGGTCGCGCCGGTCGTCCATTGGTTCGGGAAGCTTGCCGTCCACGATCCACCTCAGGTGCACCAGCGACCCGCGCTCCCGGCCAGCCGCAGCCCGGCATCACGCCACCACAAGGCCCTCCTCCGTAGCTCACGCTCTTTCCCGCCTTGTCCGGCATCAGACGCCGCGCTGTACCGCTGCCTCAGCGCCGCCTCCGCCAAAAACCGCAGCCCGCCGCCGCCGCGGCCCTCGACAGCGCCGCTCGTCGTCGCTCCAGCTGCCAGCCCGCACCGCGCTCCGCCCCCGCTCGCGCATCGCGCCCGCCAGCACCACGTCCGTGCGCTTCGCCTTCAGCGCGCCGTAGCACCCGGGCGTCGCGTCCAGCGCCGCGGGGGTCGCCTGCGCCGCGTCGAAGAGCTGAGAGCCCGACACGCCCAGCAGCGCCGACACAAGCTCACGCAGCTCCGGAGGCGAGCAACGCGTCCAGGAACTGCACACCATCGCAAGGGTGCGGGCCTCGTCGTCGCGCTCGGCCAGCCGTCACGCAGTCGAATTCAGGCTCGCCGTCTGCGCCCCACCAGCGCGTCCTGGAGCTGCCGGGCCTCCAGGGTCCAGCGCTCGCGCTCTCCCAACGAGCGAGCAGGCTCGGCGGCCTGCTGCGACTGCACGGCGCGCGAGGCCACCGGGGATTGATCCAGCTCGGTGATGCGCGCGTTGAGCCCGCGAGCTCGCGAAAGCCGTGCCAGAGCGTTGCTGTACGCCCACGTGCTGCCGCAGCTGCGCGCTCCCGAACTGCGCCACCACGGCGTCGAGCTGAAGCTTTGACGCGCACCGACGGTCCATGCCCTGGCGATCGGATCGTCGGGGGGGGTGGCCATCACGCGAAGTACGGTGCGAGGTTGAGGCGCGCACCGCCGTGCGGTCCGCGAGGACGAGGTTTTCCATCACCGAGGTGGGCGACGAGAGGCGGAAATGCAGCCGACCCGCCGCGTCAGGGGGATCTCAGGCGCACGGAGATGATCCTCAGGTCGTTGGCGCTCATACGACCGGGCTCGTACTCGCCTTGGCGATGCGAAGGGCTTCTGGCCGTTCGCTGGGGCGAAATCGAGGTAGTGCTCGCCGAAGGGATCCAGGGCTCTCTGCGGCAGCGTGCCCATCGGAAACAGCGGCGGGAACTTCGGAAGCCACGGGAGGGTCGCGCCACGAAGAAGCTGAAGCGGTGCGCCGCGCGGACGGGGTGCACGTCGCGGTTGGCGATGCAGAGCGCCCCGAGGAACCACCGCGGTCTTCGGCGTGAAGCGCCGATCTCTCCGCGCCGCGCTCACGATCCTCGGCAGGATCTCGTAGCGGACCACGCCTGAGGAGCGAAGTCGTCCGTCAGGGTCCACACCTTGAGGTCAGGCGCGTCGAGGGCCTGCGCCAGCGCCCGCTCCACGTGGTCGAAGCGGGAGCTGTTGCCCGCCAGCAGGATCACCACCCCTCGCTCTCGCCACCCGCTCGCCGGGGCAGGCGCGAGAGCGCAACCAGCAGGCTCCCACGGGGTCGACGGGATCATGCTGGCAGGCTGCCTCGCGCCGTCGCGCACGCCCTTTCCCTCGAGGTGCGTGCCGAAGGCTTCTTCTGCACGCCTGGGATGTCGTTCGTGCGGGGACACCAGCGCCGCCTCGGACTCGTCCAGGCGGCGGGCCACCAACCAGTCGACGCGGGCCATCTCGTTGGCGCGCTTGAACTTCACCTGCTCCAGCGCGAGCGCGTCCTGGAAAGCGGACCTTGTTCCGCCGCGCGGCCAGCGGCGCTTGTAGAGCTGCGGAGAGCGGGCGAGCATTTCTCGGGGATGGTCACCGGGCGCTGCATCGGGACCTCGCGCGCCTCCATCTCAGGCAGGTGCTCGGGGTGCTGATGGACGAGCCACAGCAGCTCGTGGAGTGAGGTAGTCGCCGCCCAGGTGGTCGTCCCCGGCGACCTGGAGCGTCTCGATGACCAGGGTGCAGCCCGAGGCGGACTCCTCCTCCAGCGTGGCCGGGCGGTAGCGGCCGCAGGCGACTGTCGAGGATTCCTCCGCCGGGGAAGTCGAAGACCGCGAAGCGCGGCTCGCCGAACTTCTCGAGGAGGGGCGCGAAGGCCGGGTGCGCCGCGAGGCTCGGGGGCACACCTCGGCGGCGTAGGCCTCGGGCTCAGTGGCCTGCATCTGCACCGTGACCTCGTCAGCGGGAGATGCCCTCGGGGATGGACAGC
>JADJAE010000061.1 GCA_016704445.1 Deltaproteobacteria bacterium | reverse complement strand
GGTTGAACTCCGCGGGCGACACCCGCGACTGGTAGCTCGCGTAGGCCTGGGCGCAGTCCGGCAGTCGGCAGTTGAGCGCGTCGAGCCTCGCGCACACCTGCGCCACCGGAACCGTCGCCTCGCCCTCCACCGCCACGCACCTCGGCGGCGGCGGCGCCTCGATCAGGTCGCAGCCGCCCAGCGCCAGGGCGCCCAGCAGCGCCCAACCCGTCCATCGTCCGCGCAGCATCAGTTCACCCCCACGGTCGACCCGAGGGTCACGAGGAAGTCGTTGGTCGAGCGCACGTCGCCGCCGTCGTCCCGGAGGAAGCGGCGGTTGTACGCGAGGTTCACCTGGAGGTTGTTGAGGAAACTGTCCGCCTGGCGACGCGCCTGCTGCGACGAGAGGTAGATCGAGCCCACCGCGCGGATCTGCGTGCCGTCGAGCGTGAACAGGTTGCCCCAGCCGTCGAAGTTGCGGCGGATGATCTGCGCGCTCAGCGCCACCTGGTCGAGTCGAAACGGGCCCACCGACGCGCCCACGCTGGTGCGAAGCGGACCGGCGGAGTCCTCGGCCCAGAGGGTGACCGGCATCCGCGTGGGAGGCTCGCCCGCCGCCGTGGGGATGGGGAAATACACCCGGAAGTAAGCCTGGAAGCCGCTCTGCCGGCCGCCGGGCTGAGAGAGCATGTACTCCAGCTTGGTGGTGGTGAGCGCGTCGACGCCGAGGTCCTGCCGGGCCTGCTGGTTGAGCGCGAAGGACTGGCTCTGCACGGTGTAGTTGGCGTCGAAATACCCGGGCAGGTAACGGTTGCCCATGTTGCGGTACTCGCCGCCCGCGTCGACCTCCCAGGTCGGGAGCATCACGCCGTCTCCCTGCAGCTCCTGGCCGTTGGAGCGACGGTAGCGCTGCCGCATCATGTAGCGGAAGCGCAGCCCGGCGTGCATCCCGTCGGCGTCCTCCACCTCGAGGAAGCGGTTGTAGTCGGCGAAGCCGAAGAGCCCGACGCCGCGGGTGGCCTCGCAGACCGACGACCCGGCCTCGATGCACGAGTACCAGAGGTAGAGGTAGTGGGCGTCGGCGCTGAGCGCGGTCAGCCGCGTGGTGGCCATCTGCACCGCGCCGTCGGCGTCGCGCACCGGCTGGCCGAAGGCCCCGTGCACCCGCAGCGGTGCCGCCAGGTCGGAGACGATGCCCGCGGTGATGCGCAGGTCGTCCGGCGTCTCGTCCCAGTTCTCCCCCGCGATCTGCAGCGGGCGGATCGACACGTTGCCCGCCACCAGCCGCGGGGCGCTCACGTCGTCCATCAGGAAGTGGAAGGCCCCGAGGTCGCGGATGATCCCCTCGGCCTGCGCGCCGATCTGAGGGAGGTTGGGGTCGAGCGAGTTGCTGAAGCCCTGGACCAGCGTCTGGTGGCCCAGCGAGATGTCCCGCAGCGGGGACATCCGCACGCTCCCGTACACCCGCTCGTGCAGCCCCGAGGAGGACTCGTACGCGTCGCAGTTGGGGTCGTGCCGGTCTTCCGGGCGGCGGTAGTCGCCCAGGTCGAGCCGCACGCAGCGGAGGATGCGGAGCGCGTCGCGGGCGCTGCCGTAGTCCGCCTCGCGGAAGGCAAAGTCTCCCATGCCGAAGCGCAGCGGCGCCGCGAAGTCCATGCGCACCGGCCCGAGGCGCAGGATGCCCGTGGCGTTGATCTGCCACCAGTTCTCCCCCGCGATGCGCGCGATGCCCGCGTCCGCGCCCACGCGAAACACAGTGTACCGCTCACCCGGCGTGTCGGGATCGGCCCGCGCCTCCCCCGCCATCGCCGTCGCGCACAGCCCGATCCCCAACGCCAGCAGCCCGGTGCTTGTTCTCAACCGCATCGTGTGTCACCCGCCGTTCGGAGTACGCCACGAGGAGGAAGTTCCTACAGACCGCCGCGCGCGTATCCGACGCAGGAGCGACGATAGACGAGCCGACGCGGCCTCCTGAAGATCTTTGCGACGTTACCGGCTAAGCGTAATCGCACCATGTCCGACCTTTCCCCCCTCCGCCTCGACGACGACGTCCGCGTGCTGGTGCTCACCGGGGCGGGCGTCTCCGCCGAGAGCGGCATCCCCACCTTCCGCGACGGCAACGGGCTCTGGGAGAGCCACCGCGTCGAGGACGTCGCCTCGCCGGAGGGCTTCGCCCGCGACCCGTCGCTGGTCTGGCGCTTCTACTCGCTGCGCCGCGAGGCCGCCGCGAGGTGCGCTCCCAACCCCGGCCACCGGGCGCTCGCCGCCCTCGAAGCGCGCCTGGGGGAGAGGTTTCTGCTGGCCACGCAGAACGTCGACGGGCTGCACCGCGCCGCCGGCAACGAGAGGCTCGTGGAGATGCACGGCAACCTGTTCACCACGCGCTGCTCGGGCTGCGATCGCCCGCCCTTCCGCGACGAGTCGCTGCACTTCGACGCGATCCCGAGCTGCGAGCGGTGCGGGGCGATGCTCCGGCCGCACATCGTGTGGTTCGGGGAGATGCTCGACCCGGCGGACCTCGCTCGCATCGAGGACTTCATCCACGACGCTCGTCGGCACCGGCTGGTGTTCATCGCGGCGGGTACCTCCGGGGTGGTGTATCCCGCCGCGGGGCTGGTCGAGGTCTGCAAGCGCGCGGGCGCAGAGACGGTGCTGGTGAACCTCGAAGCGCCCGCCAACGTGAAGGCCTTCGACCGGGTGATCGAGGGGCGCTCCGGAGCGGTGCTGCCCGCGCCTTTCGGTGAGCTGGCTCGCGCGCGGGTGTGTGTCGCGCTGACCAGACGGGTGGTCGGGAAGGCGGACGGGCACCCATGGGAAGTAGACAGGTTCTGGTGAAGGTCTGGAGCTTTGATCTGGGGCATGACCGGCGCGCCGATGAGAAGTCGTTCGGGCCAAGATCGGCAGCGACGAGAAGACCTCGGAGGTGGCTCTTCCAACCGGCGGGCCGACTGCGTGTCAACTTCGTCGACACCGCCGACGTCTACGGGCAGGACGGGCTGAGCGAGCGGGTGATCGGGGGCTGGTTCGAGCGGATGGCGGCGCGATGTGGTGCTGGCGAGAATTCTCGGGGAGCCGACCGCAGCGGGCCCCGCGCTCGCATCGTGCTCGCGCCGAGCAGAGCCTGAAGCGGCCGGGCACTGACCGCACGACCTCACCAGATCCACATCCCGGACCGCCACCCCGGGGGGAGACCCTCCGCGCGCCTGACGACCTCGTGACCTCTCGGGCAAGGGGCCCTACATCGGCTGCTCACTCCATGCCCCGCAGAGCGCACAAGGCCCCGCGAGCTTCGTCACGCTGCAGGCCGAGTACAGCCTGGTGACCCGCGACCTGGAGCGGGAGCACGTCCCGCTCTGCCGCGCGCAGGGCCTCGGCATCCTGCCGTGGTCGCCTCCGCGGGAGGCTTCCTGAGCGGTAAGTACCACCAGCACGAGGCTCCGGCGGGGGCGCGATTTGACAAGATGCAGTCGCGCTGGGCCACCTTCGACAAGGAGCGCAACTGGAAGATCCTCGACGCCAGCGCGCCGTGGCTGCGGAGGCCAACACGACCCGGCGGCGCTGGCGTGGCTGCTCCAGCAGCCGCAGGTGACGTCGACCATCTTCGGCGCGCGCTCGATCGCGCAGCTCGAAGACAACGTGAAGGCCGCGGAGCTCGCGCTCACCGAGGCGCAGATGAAGACGCTCACCGAGGCGTCGGACTTCGAGCTGGGCTATCCGTATGCGTTCATGAAGGCCCCGGGCCTCGGTAGCCCCCCTCACCGCCCCCGCTTCACCGGCCCCGCCCTCTTCGCTCCCGTCGTCACCTTCACCCACGCCTCCAGCGCCAGCACGTCGCCCAGCGCCGTCGCCGCCCTGCCCCCCCGGCGCACGCCCGCCACCGCCTCCGCGCGCCCCTTCGGCGCCGCCGCCGCCGCCACGACGCCCGGCCTCGCCGACGTCTCTGCCGGGCGACCCATCCGGTGCACCTCGAAGTCCACGGCCTGCACCGCCTCCTCGATGGCCGAGAAGCGCTCCACCGCCCTGCCGTCGAGGCTCACCTCCCAGCGCGACCGCGCGCCCTCGCGACACCACCAGCGCCTCGCTCAGCCGCACCCGGCGCCCGCTCGAAATGCAGCGCGAGGCCGACGCCCCAGCGACGCCCACGCGTTGCGAGAGATCGCCCGCACCTCCACGTCGACCTCCTGCGTCAGCGGATCGAAGGCCTCGGCCTCGCTTGAATCTCCTGAGGGTGATCGCCCCGCCCCCACCTCGAAGGCCGGGTGATCGAAGGCGAGCTGCTCGAAGAAGCGCTCCGCCTCGCCCACCTCCCGGCCCTCCAGGTCGAGCCCCTCTCGGCATCCCGAAGAGCGACGGCAGCGAGCAGAGGCTGAGCTCCGACACGTCCACGAAGTCCAGCACCAGGCAGTCCCTTGCCCGGCGACAGCCCGTGCCTCGCCCCACGCACTGCGCGTACATCCCCTCGAGCGCGTCGGCCTGGCCATCGCCACGCGCGACACCCCCGGGTCGTCGAAGCCCTCGGTGAGCACCGCCACGTTGGTGAGCGCCTGCAACCTCCTCGGCGAAGTCGCGCAGCACCTCCGGGCGCGGTCGTCCGAGGGCATCTCGCCGTGCACCGTTCCGGCGCGCGGACCGAGCGCCTGGAGCGATCGGCGCAGGTGCTGGGCGTGCGCCACCGTCACGCAGAACGCGATGGTGCGACGGTCGCGGGCGAGCTCCTGGATGGAGCGCGCCACCAGGGCGTTTCGCTCCTCGATGTCCACCGCCTCGGCGAGCTCCTCCCGCGGAAATCAAGACCCGACTGGTAAGCCGGGTGAGGTCTGCGCTGGTCGCCACCCGGTACCCCCCAGCGGAACCAGGTGCCCGTCGATCATCTCCGGCAGCGTTCGCGCGTAGACGATCTCCTCGAAGACGTCGTCGAGCCCTTTGCCGTCGCCCCGCGCCGTGGGTGGCGGTGAAGCCCACCAGGTGCCCGTCCACCCGGCGGTCGAAGCAGCCGAGCCGCAGCACCCGGAGGTTGTCCTCCGCCGCGGCGTGGTGGCGCACTCGTCGTAGATCACCAGGCCCACGTCGCGCCCCGCCAGCAGCCCGCGAGGCGCTCGGTGCGCAGCGACCGGATGGAGCACACCACCACCTCGCCCTGGTCTCCGCGCGCCGCCCCCTGCTCGATCGCCACCACGGCCCGGCGCCGAGCGCGTGCTGAAGCTTCGAGCGCGCCTGGGAGGGGAGCTCCTCGCGGTGGGCGATCACCAGCACCGGGCGCTTGCGAGCTTCGCCAGGTGGGCGAACACCACGGTCTTCCCAGCGCCCGTGGGGAGGCACACCAGCATGCGCCGCGTCCCGGCCCGCCGCGCGGAGAGCACCGCCTCCACCGCCTCTCGCTGGTACGGCCGCAGGCTCGGCGCGTCTCCGCTCATCGCGCCGACCACCTTCGCACGGAACCATACCGCCCGGCGCACCCCCTCCCACGCCCCGGGCGCCCGATGGTAGGGTCCGCCTCGTCGATGGTGCTTCTTCTCTGGCAGTTCGTCCCGACGCCCGTCCTCGAAGTGCCCGACCTCGCGTGCATCGACACGCCGCGCGCCGAGCAGATCGCCGTCCTCCCGGGGCTCGTCGGCCCCTCGGCCTCGTCACCGCCTGGCGCATCCGCGACCGCGCCGCCGCCTCCGGGCACTCCACCTCTGGGCCATCCCGCGCTGCTCGTCGGAGCCCTGCAGACTGTGCTCACCTCGCCCTTGTCGCCCCACTGCGCCACCGGCAACACCGTCGCGTGGATGCTGGGCTGCGCCTCCCTGGGCCCTCGCCGCGGCCTTCTGCGCACCGGCGTCGCCCTGCTGCCACCGCCCTCGACATCTCCCCCCATGAAGCGCCCCCTCCCTCGCCCTCGTCCTCGCCCTCGTCCCCCGAGCCTCCCTCGCCCAGGCGCCGCCCCGTCCCTATGACCATGTCGTCGTCGTGAGCTTCGACGGCATGCGCCCCGACGGCATGGAGCGCGCCGAGGCCCCGACCCTCCACCGGATGCGCACCGAAGGCGCCGCGGCCCTCGGGGCCGTCACCGTCGGCGACTCCTCCACCCTCCCATCGCACAGCTCGATGCTCTCCGGCGTCGAGGTGCGCGCCCACGGGATGAATTCCTGGTGATCGCCACGGCCGACCACGGCGGCCACGGCTTACGGCACGGGACGCACGCCCAGGAAGACCTTCACATCCCGTGGGTCGCGGGGCTCGCAGGTGACCCGCGGAGACTTCTCCGACCCGGTGCGCACCACCGACACCGCCGCCACGGCCTCGCGGCGCTGGGCGTCGCCGTCCCCGCGAGCTTCACCGGGCGACTGGTGCAGAGGGTGCTCGCCCCGCCCTGACGCCCTGATCTCCGCCATCGAGCGGAGAGAGGGATTGCGGCTCTCATCACCAACACCCATGCATGGCCGGGCCGAAGGAGAGGCGATCTGGGCGGTCGACCTCTTGGCAGCGACGCGTGCAGCGACTTACAAGGGGTCACCAGAGATGAGCCGCCAGAACGTGTTCTTCCCTGTCGCTTCCGGTGGTCTTTCAGCGCGCTCTCGGCGAGCGCGGCCGCCGCGGACCTCTACGTCGCCCCCAACGGTCGCAGCGGCAACGCGGGCACCAGCGCGGCGCCGTTCGACCGCATCACCACCGCGCTCAACCGGGCGCGCCCCGGAGACCGCGTGCTGGTGCGCGCCGGCACCTACCCCGGCGGAGGGTGGATCTCCGCCTCGGGCACCGCCGCGGCCCCCATCCGGGTGGTGTCCGTGGACGGTCCGAGGCGCGCGGTGATCGCCGGAGGCAGCGAGACCTGCGCATCGGCGACGCCGTCGTACCTGTCCTTCGAGGGCCTCGAGCCGCAACTCCACCAACAACCTCATCCACATCGACGGCGGCTCGCACCACATCTGGCTGCGGACGTGTACGCCCACCACGCGGGCGTCGACGGCGACGTGCTGAAGGTCAACCAGGCGCGGAGCATCTACCTGGAGGGCTCGGAGTTCGCGTTCCCGGGCGCGCGCTCGGACAGCGAGAACCCGTCGCAGGAGTGCATCGACTTCGTGGACGTCGACGACATCGTGGTGCGCGACTCGTACATCCACGACGGCGGCAACTTCGCTGATGTACGCCAAGGGCGGCGCGCAGGGCGTGGTCTTCGAGAACAACGTCATCGCCACGCAGCGCGCGGGCGCCATCGACCCGATGGTGGGCCCGGCGCATCCACCGACTCGTCGCTGCTCGAGACGCGCAGTTCGAGGCGATCGACATCGTGTTTCGCAACAACGTGGTGATCGGCGGCGTGGTTTACGGCGGTGGGCGTCTACGACGGCCAGAACGTGGTGATCGCCAACAACCTCTTCCTCAACAACAGCGGCGGGGTGGTGGAGTTTCGCGCGGGCTCCGGTCCCCTCGAGCGCAGCGAGGACGTGTCCTTCGTCAACAACCTCGTGGTCGACACCCGGGGCCGCATGTCCACCGTGCTGCGCCGCAGCAGCCACGGCCTCCAAGGGCTCGTCGTCTCCCACAACCTCTACTGGAACAACGGCCAGGCCGTCCCCGCCTCGCCCCTGCTCAACCTGGCCGCGCAGCCCGGTCACCTCGTGGCCAACCCGGGCATCCGCCCGCCCTCGGCGCTGGGCGACCGAGCTTCCATCATCGCCTCGCTCATCCCCACCCCCAACGGCCCCGCTTCCTCGTCGGGCATCGACACCGCCGTGGCGCCCTTCCTGGTGCTCAACGACATCCGAGGGGTGCGCCGAAACGGGCGCAACGACCGGGGGCCGTGGTTCCTCGGGGAGGTTCCGGCCGCGCCGACGGACGCCGGGGTGACGACGCCCACGCCCGCCACCGACGCCGGGGTGACGACGCCCACGCCCGTGACCGACGCGGGCGGGGTGAACCCGACGGACGCGGCTCCCGAGGAGGAGAGCCCGACCGAGGCCGCGGGAGCGCTCACGGGCGGCGTGCAGTGCAGCGCGACCCCGGGCGTCGCCGGCGGCCGCGGATGGATGCTCGGCGCGGGGATGTTACTGGCCGGTGTACTCCGTCGACGGCGGAGGGGGCCTTGCGGAGGCTGCACCCCGTAGGATAACCGGGGTGCGTCCGTGAGAGCGTCGGTACGTCTCTCAAACCGCGGGCGAGGGAGTCGAGCACATGGTCCTGGGTAGCTGGCGTCGCGGGTGGCGCCTCGGGTTGATGCTGGCGCTGGCCGTCCCTGCGGTGAGCGGGTGCGCGACGGACGAGGCCGCGGCGATCGACGAGAGCGGCGAGTACGTCGAGCCCGTCACCGACGTGAACCACACCGCGGTGCGCAACCAGTCCATCGGCAACTGCTGGTCGTACGCGGCCACGGGCTGGGCCGAGTCGCTGCACCGCGCCCGCACCGGCCAGGACATCAACATCTCCGAGAGCTGGATCACCTTCTGGGACTGGTACGGCAAGATCACCGGCGGCCGGGTGACCACCACCGCGGGCCGCTCGGAGGTCCCCACCGGCGGCTGGTGGGACGGCGCCATGACCATCCTCAAGGCCCGCGGCGTGGTCTACGAGTCGGAGTTCATCCCCGAGGAGGCCATGGCCGACCGCTCGACGCGTCAGTCCGACGCGCTGCGGGCGATCAACACCGCCCTCAACGAGGGAGGCGCGCTCGCCACCCCGGAGGCCCGCCGCGACCCGGCGCTGGTGCTCCAGACGCTCTTCACCGCGTGGCAGCTCAGCCCCGCCGTGCAGGCCGAGATCACCCGGGTCTTCGGCGCCCGCGGCGCCACCGTCCTCCCCTACTCCCGCACCACCGCCGACGGGTTCTTCCGCCCGGTGAGCTCGATCCCCATCCGCACGGCGGCGTACCGCAACGGCCGCGGGCAGCAGGTCGACGGCACCCTCGCCGACGTCATCGGCTACGGCCGCTTCGCCTGGCGCAGCGCCTCCTACGGCACCACCGCCAGCACCCGCACCGCCTTCCAGCAGCGGGTGATGCGCGCCCTCAACGACAACCAGCCGGTGCTCATCTCCTGGCTCGTCGACTTCAACGCGATGTCGTCGGCCGGGGTCTTCCGGATGTCGAACCTCACCGCCCCGGGCCGCCAGGGCGGGCACCTCACCGTCATGGAGGACTACCAGGTGGTGATCCGCCAGCCGGGTCAACCCGAGCGCACCCTCCGCGCGGGCGAGCTCGCCACCGAGGCCGACCAGGCCCTCGCGGCCCGCTACGGCTCCATCGAGTTCATCCGCATCAAGAACTCCTGGGGCACCGCGCGAGACCCCTCGGGCACCGGCTTCTTCGGCGGCTACACCGACCTCTACACCGACTACCTCAACGGCCCCATCACCTGGACCGCGGACATGGCCAACCGCACGCCGCTCTCCAGCGTGATCCTTCCGCCGGGCTACTGAGCGAAGCGCCTCACCAGCCGCGAGGGCGCTCTCGCGGCTCGTAGAGCGGCACCGTCCCCAGCACCGCCACCTCGACGACATCACCACACGCGACGCGTCCTCCCTGCACGATGGTCAGGGCGATGCCTCCGCGGCCCTGCATATGGGCCGGGGCGCCAGGGCCCAGCGCGGACTCCATCCGCACGCAGGCGTCGCAGGGGGCGATCACCTCGAAGCGCGCCTCGCCGATCGAGAGCACCGTGCCTCGGGGCAGGGTGTCGAGGTCCAGTGCCCGGATGGTGAGGTTGCGGCGCGACGAGCCGGGGGCGATCGCGATGCCCAGGGCGCGCGCCACGTGGTCGATGGTCTCCGCCCGGATGGCGCTCACCGGGCGGGGCACACCGGGGCGGTCGCGCTGATCGGTGGGCACGCCGCGCCCTGCGACGAACACCGCCTCGGCGAGGAGGATGGGAGGCCCGCGGCGCTCGCGGAAGACGTGGATGGCTTCGAGGGTGCCTGGCATGGGAGGGGAGAGGGAATCGAAGGCTCGGTCGCTCACGAGCCCTTCCGCTCGACGAGCGTCGCCCGAAGCACGGGCAGCACCGCGATGTCCTTCGCGCGCCCCGCCTGCTCCTTCACCCGGATCAACCGAGCAAGCTCCAGCGCCCGGATGGGCAGCCCGTCGATGTTCGTGACGAAGGTGTCGTCGAGCACGTCCTCGTAGGTGGTGTTCGTCTCGATGGTGCCCAACGAGTCGAGCACGCCGAGCTTCGTGACGAGCAGCGCGTGCCCTGGGCCCGAGAGATGGGACTCGGTCGGACGGATCTTCCGGGAGTCGGTGCGGAACGTAGCGTCGAGCTCCGTCAGGGCAGCGACCAGACGATGGACGTTCTCCGGAGTCCTGCGGTGAAGGATGTCGAGGTCGAAGGTCGTCACCGGCGCGCCGTTGATCACTGCAGCCACGCCGCCCACCACCACGAACTCGACCTCGTGCCGCACCAGCACCCGCAGGAGCTCAACGAGCTGCATCGCGCCGCGCCTGCTGGACCTTCGCCGCGAATTCCATATGGCCCTCCAGCACGCGGAGGCGTTCGAGGGGAGAGAGGCTCAGCGACCAGCGGATGAGCGTCAGGTCGACGCCGTCTTCGTTCACCTGAGCTTCGGTCGGTCTGGGGTCGCGCCGGTCGTCCATTGGTTCAGGGAAGCTTACGCCGTCCCCACGATCACCCTCGGGTGCACCAGCGAGCCCGCGCTCCCGGCCAGCCGCAGCCCCGGCATCACGCACGCCACCACAAGGCCCTCCTCCGCCGGCTCCGCGCGCTCTCCCGCCTTGTCCATCGACGCCGCGCTGTACCGCTGCCCCAGCGCCGCCTCCACCAGCTCGCAGCCCGCCGCCGCCGCGGCCCTCGACAGCGCGCGCCGCTCGTCGTCGGTCAGCGCAGCCCGCACCGCGCTCCGCCCCCGCTCGCGCATCGCGCCCGCCAGCACCACGTCCATGCGCTTCGCCTTCAGCGCGCCGTAGCACCCGGGCGTCGCGTCCAGCGCCGCGCCCAGCGTCGCCTGCGCCGCGTCGAAGAGCTGAGAGCCCGACACGCCCAGCAGCGCCGCCACAAGCTCACGCTCGGAGGCGAACTGCGCGTCCAGAGACTGCACCTGCATCGCAAGGGTGCGGGCCTCGTCGTCGCGCTCGGCGAGCTCGTCGCGCAGCCGGGTGAGCTCCGCCGTCTGCGCCCGCAGCGCGTCCTGGAGCTGCCGGGCCTCCAGGGTCCAGCGCTCGCGCTCTCCCAGCAGGCGGGCGAGCTCGGCGGCCTGCTGCGACTGCACGGCGCGCGAGGCCACCAGGGATTGATCCAGCTCGGTGATGCGCGCGTTGAGCCCCGCGAGCTCGCGGCCGTGCTGGGCGTTGCTGTACGCCACGTGCTGCCGCAGCTGCGCCTCGAACTGCGCCACCACGGCGTCGAGCTGAGAGCGCAGCGCGACGGTCCATGCCCTTGCGATCGGATCGTCGGGAGGAGTGGCCATCACGCGAAGTAGGGTGCGAGGTTGAGGGGAGCGCGCACCGTCGTGCCGTCCGCGAGGACGAGGTGCACCATCACCGAGGTGGGCGACGAGGGGCAGAGGTAGAGCCGACCCGCCGCGTCGGGGGGGATCTCCGGGCGGACGGAGATGATCCTCGGTCGTTGGCGCTCATGCGACCGGGCTCGTACTCCTTGGCGATGCGAAGGGGCTTCTGGCCGTTCCATGGGCCGAAGTCGAGGTAGTGGTCGCCGAAGGGATCGGGGCTCTGCGGCAGCGTGCCCATCGGAAGCAGCGCCGTGAACTTCGGCGGAAAGCCCCGGAGGTCGCCCACGAAGAAGCTGAAGCCCTGCGCCGCGCGGACGAGGTGCACGTCGCGGTTGGCGATGCGAAGCGCCCCGAGGGCCACCGCGGTCTTCGGCGTGACGCCCAGAATCTCCGCGCCGCGCTCGATCCTCGACGGGGTCTCGTAGCGGACCACGCCCTGAGGAGCGAAGTCGTCCGTCGGGGTCCACACCTTGAGGTCGGGCGCGTCGAGGGCCTGCGCCAGCGCCCGCTCCACGTAGTCCGAGCGGGAGCTGTTGCCCGCCAGCAGGATCACCACCCCTCGCTCTCGCCACCCGCTCGCCGGGGCGAGCGAGCCCGCGGCGCCGGGCTCCCACGGGGTCGACGCGATCATGCTGGCGAGCTGCCTCGCGCCGTCGCGCACGCGCTCCTCGAGGTGCGTGCCGAGCTTCTTCTGCACGCCGGGGATGTCGTTCTTGAGGGACTCCAGGGCCACCTCGGACTCGTCGAGGCGGCGGGCCACCAGCGAGTCGACGCGGGCCATCTCGTTGGCGCGCTTGAACTTCACCTGCTCCAGCGCGAGCGCGTCCTGGAAGCGGACCTTGTTCTGCCGCGCGGCCAGCGAGCGCTTGTAGAGCTGCGGAGAGCGGGCGAGCTTGTTCTCGGGGATGGTCACCGGGCGCTGCATCGGGACCTCGCGCGCCTCCATCTCGGGCAGGTGCTCGGGGTGCTGATGGACGAGCCACACCAGCTCGTGGGTGAGGTAGTCGCCGCCGAGGTGGTCGTCGCCGGCGACCTGGAGCGTCTCGATGACCGAGGTGCAGCCCGAGGCGGACTCCTCCTCCGGAGTGGCCGGGCGGTAGCGGCCGCAGGCGATGTCGAGGGTTCCTCCGCCGAAGTCGAAGACCGCGAAGCGCAGCTCGCCGAACTTCTCGAGGAGGGGCGCGAAGGCCGGGTGCGCCGCGAGCTCGGGGCACACCTCGGCGGCGTAGGCCTCGGGCTCGGTGGCCTGCATCTGCACCGTGACCTCGTCGGCGGAGATGCCCTCGGGGATGGACAGCAGGATGCCCGCCCGAAGCTCTTCGATGAGCAGCGCCCGCGCCCGCTCGTCGAACTCCGCGGGGTAGGTCAGCCAGTAGCGGAGGAAGACCTCCTGACCGGGGCGGTTGATGGCCCGACCGAGGAGGTAGCCGTAGGCCCGCACGACCATGCGCACCCGGGGCTCGTCGAGGAGGAAATCGGCCTTCTTCTCGCGGTCGCGGAGCTGCGGCGCCTGGTCGAGCGCGAACACCCGCTCGGGGAGGGACTTGATCTCCGTGACCACCGCGTTGGGAAACTCGCTGAGCTTCTCCCTCGCCGCGTGGGAGGCCTGCACCACGCGCAGCAGGTCGGGGAATCGGCGCGTCGCGTCGCGAGAGGAGAGCTCGGCCCAGAGGCGCTCGTGGTCCTCGATGAGGAGCACGGTGGGGTTCTCCGCGGGGTTGGTGCGCGCGTCGGGGGGCGAGCCGAGGCGCATCAGCGAGCGGTAGCCCTGGTGGGTGAAGGCCGCGACGGTGGCGGTGGTGCCGAAGTCGATGCCGACGGCGGAGAGGCGGCGGAAGGTCGGCAGCGAGGGCCGGGGGTCGCGAAGACGAAGGGCGACGACGCGGGTCCAGGTGAGGCGGAGGGAGGGGAGGTCGAGGCCCTCGACGGGAGCGACGGAGAGCGGGTGGGAGACGGCGATGCGCAGCGGGAGGTCGACCCCTTCGGGGGGGACGCCCTCGCTCAGCGACGGGTGCGAGGTGTCGACATACAGCTCGGTGTATGTTCGTCGGCCGCCCGCGCGGCGAGAGGGGTCTTCGCGCACGGCCTCGCTGGCGAAGGTCGGGTGCTCTACGCGGAGACCGACGTCGGCGGGGCGGGCGTCGAGCGCGAAGGGGGCGTCGTCGGGGGCGCGGCGCCAGTCGACGAGCAGGCGGAGGCGCCAGCGGCCGGTGCCGATCCAGAAGCCCTCCTCGGGGTTCTGGAGGTCGAAGAGCTGGCGCTCGGGGGCGTTGACGAGGATGGAGTCGGTGGCCTCGCGGAGCTCGAAGGAGTCGGGCTCCAGCGAGAGGGTCGTGGGCACGAGCTGGAGGCGGGCGAGCTGGAGCGGGCGCCCGGCGACGAGGAGGTCGATCCGGCGGGGATCGCCCGCGAGCGAAGAGAGCGCGGCGAAGGGGACGGAGAGCTCGAGCTCGAAGGTGAGGTCGTCGCGCACGGTGGCGGCGACGGAGGGGGAGAGGGTGACCCGGTCGACGGCGAGGGCGGCCTCGAAGGGCTGCTCGCAGACGCCGGAGGCGCGCACCACGAGGCGGCCGGTGGAGGGCCACGCCGAGGGCAGCGGGAGCCGCACGGTGTGGAGCGCGTCGACGGGCGCATCGGGGTGCACCACGAGGTCGGCGCCGTGGAGCTCGTAGGTGAAGGAGTCAACGCGCACGGCATCGGTCATGGCTGTGCGCGCGGTTGTATCACGGGGCGCAGGGCCCTTAACCCCCGCTCACTCCGCCTCGACCCGCAGCGCCAGCCCCCGGTCGCCAGAGGCCTCCTCGCGCAGCGCGGCCAGCGCCCAGCGCGCCTCCACCGGCGCGCCCTCCCCCGGGTCCAGCGCCCCGTGGAACCAGTCCGAGGCCGCGGCCCGATCGCCCGCGGCCAGGGCCTTCAGCCCGAGGTAGTAGGCCGTCTGCCACTCCTGCTCCCTCGTGTCGGCCTGCGCGCGCACCGCCTCCATGGGCGACAGGTCCATCAGGTGCCTTGCCAGCGTGTGGGCCCAACCGCCGTTGTCGCTCGCCCTCAGGTGCTCCAGCAGCTCCGGCCGGTGCGGGTCGCTCGCTCCCTCTCTCAGCGACGACGACGCCCTCAGCAGCCACACCCTGTCCCCCGCGGGGCCCCCCGAAGGAGCGTCCACCACGCCCCACAGCACCTCGCCCAGCCGCCGCGCATACGCCGCGTCGGCGAGCTCCACCCGCTCAGGGCCCGGGACCTCTCCCTGAAGCCACTCCCCCGCCGGCAGCTCGCCCTCGCTCGCCACCCTCATCGCGTAGCGCGCCAGCAGCAGCTCCCGGTGCGCGTCCCCCTCCCCCCTCAGGCTCTCGTGGATCTGCGCCGCGATGCCCCCGTGCCCCGCCCTCAGCATCGCCCTGAGCAGCGCCGAGCGCCGCAGCACGTCCACCTCCGGCCCCAGCGCGGCCAGCGCCGCCCTGCCCTCGGTCGGAGAGCGCCCGCTGAACACCGCGTCGAAGCTCTGACCCACGGTCTCTTCCCAGGTCGGCTCGCTCATCGCCCCGGCCCTCGACGACAGCGCCTCCGCCGCCGCCGCGTGGTTCGAGCGACGCCAGCACGCCTCCGCCAGCAGCGCCGTGGTGGGCGCGTGCTCGTCCCGGTCCCACGCCCTGCGCGCGAGGCGCTCGGCCTCCTCGAAGCGCTCCAGCTCGATCAGCGCCCTCGCCCCGGCCGAGAGCGCGGGCACCGAGTCCGAGGTCGCCCAGGGCTCCAGCACCCTCCACGCCCCAGGCAGGTCGCGCAGCCGCAGCAGCGCCTCGCCCAGCGCCGCCGCCACCGCCACCTGCGCGGCCGACGAGGCGCGGTGGTTCGACGACGCCCACGCCGTCAGCGTGTCCCTCGCGCGCGACGCCTCGCCTCGAGCGATCAGCGCCATGCCCCACTGGGCCATCAGCTCCCCGTCGCCGCGGGTCTCGTCGATGAGCGCCTGCCACGCCGCGTCCTGCTGCGCCGAGTCCGGCCCAGGGGTCCTCGCCAGGGGCCGCAGCGCCGCGACGCGCCCCGCGGGAGAGCCCGTCCTCGCCAGCGCCAGCAGCCCCCCGCGGTCGCCGCGGATCACCGCCAGCCGCGCGCCCGCCGCCGCGTCGAAGCCCGGCGCCTGCGCCACCCCGGCGGCCAGCATCGCCTCCGCCCTCGGGACATCGTACGCGCCGTCGATCAGCAGCGAGCCCAGCGCGAGGCGGTGCGCAGGGCGCTGGTCCATCAGCCGCGCGAGGCGCTCGATGGCCGACATCACCGCGGTCGTACCTCCCCCTCCTTCGGCCACCAGCACCCGCAGGCTGCGCAGCGCCACGGGGATCCCGACGCCCGAGGCCCCGCCCACGTCCTGCGCCAGCGTCGCCCTCGCCGACGCGCTCGCCGACGCGACGATGTAACGCCTCGCCCAGGAGAGCCACGCGTCGCCCAGGGGGTCGGAGGGGTTGCCCAGCAGCGCCAGCACCTCCTGCGCCTGCGATGGGGTCGAGGCCGCCTGCTGCGCCGCGGAGAGCACCCGCATCAGCCCGTCGCCCCAGCGCGACCGCCGTCGCGACTCCGTCACCGACCGATCGATCCAGCCGCCGTCGGTGACCTCCGCGGTCTCCAGCGCCGAGAAGCGCGCGAAGGCCGCCGCGCCCGCGCCCGACATCGTCCCCTCGTCGCGCTCCAGGGAGGTCAATACCTGACCCGGTATGTCCTGCGCCGCCCGGCGCGCCCCGGCGAGGTCCGTCCTCGGGGCGGCGGCTCCCTCGCGAGCGGCCAGCAGCACCCTCGCAACCGCGTCGCGGTGCGTCGTCGACAGCGCCTCGGAGCGACCCGCCGCCTCGGCGGTGTAGGTCATCGCGTGGCAGAGCAGGGCCTCGCCCAGCGGGTCGGGGGAGCCCGCCGCGCGCGCCAGGGCCAGCGCCGAGAGGGACCTCGCCGCGACCGCGTCGCCGAGCCCCAGCGGGTCCCTGGAGAGCGCGGCGGTGAGGGCGAGCGCGCGGCCCAGCGCCACGACGTCGGACACCCGGTGGACGCCTGCGATCCATCGGGCGTCGGCGGCGCGGGCGGCGGCCCAGGGGTCGCGCAGCATCGGGGCGGCGAGGGCGTCGCTCCGGGGCGGAGCCTCATGGGCGAGCTCGACCCTCGTGGGGAGGTCGCGCTCCGTGGCGAAGGCCACCGCCGCGGTGAGCATGGCGTCGAAGGTGACGTCCCTCGGGAGCGTCGCCACCGGGGTTCCGCGCACCAGCACCGACCAGCCATCACGGCTGGGGCGCAGCTCGGGGGCGGGCGAGGCCGGGGTCTCGAGCGAGGCGAGGTGCTGGAGCGCGAGGGCGAAGCGGGCGTCCGGGCGCAGGACGTAGCGGGCGTCGAGGCGGGCGCTGAGCTCGCGGAGGGTGGCGGGCAGCACGGCGCGCTCCGGGGCGGCGGCGGGGCGCGCGATGCGGGGCGACGGAGGGCGGGCGACGGCGGCGGACCTTCGCGGCGGAGCGGGCGGAGCGGGCGGAGCAGGGCTTCGCGTGGCGACCAGCGCCGCGCCCACCGCGGCGAGCGCGATGACGATGGCGGGCGCGATCACGAGTCGTCGATGGTCCATGTCTCTCGCGGTGGCGGTGCAGGGTGCCGACGAAGGGGGGGGTCGCGTCAATAACTCCGCACAGCCGATGGGACAGTGGCGGCGACGGCGGGTATAAGCGCTCGACGATGAAGACGCTTACCCTCGAACAGATCCGCAAGCTGCCGAAGACCGACCTCCACGTGCACCTCGATGGGTCGCTCCGGCTGTCGACGATCCTCGAACTGGCTCGTCAGGACGGCATCGAGCTCCCGGCGACCACCGAGGAGGGCCTCGCCGCGGCGATGCACGTGGGCGAGAACACCGGCTCGCTCACGGAGTACCTCAAGGCCTTCGACGTCACGCTCCGGGTGCTCCAGACCGAGGCGGCGCTCACCCGCGTGGCCTACGAGCTGGGCGAAGACGCCGCCGCCGAGGGCGTCCGCTACATGGAGGTGCGCTACTCGCCGATGCTCCACACCCGCGGATCGCTCTCGCTGACCAAGGTCGTCGAGGCGGTGATCAACGGGCTGCGCCGCGCCCAGGACGACTTCGGCATCCACTCCAACGTGATCATCTGCGGCATCCGCAACATCTCCCCGGAGAGCTCGCTGGAGATGGCCGAGCTCGCGGTGGCCTACAAGAACCGCGGCGTGGTGGGCTTCGACCTCGCCGGCGCCGAGTACGACCACCCGGCCAAGCACCACAAGGATGCGTTCCAGCTCATCCGCAACAACAACATCAACTGCACCATCCACGCGGGCGAGGCCTACGGGCCGGAGTCCATCGAGCAGGCGCTGCACGTCTGCGGCGCGCACCGCATCGGCCACGGCTGCCGCCTCCGCGAGGACGGCGACCTCTTGCACTACATCACCGACCACCGGGTGCCGCTGGAGTGCTGCCCGTCGAGCAACGTGCAGACCGGCGCCGTGCGCGACCTGCGCTCGCACCCGCTGAAGTTCTATCAGGACCTCGGGGTGCGGGTGACGGTCAACACCGACAACCGGCTCATCACGGACACCACCGTGTCCAAGGAGCTGTTCATCGTCCACACGGAGATGGACGTCGGCTGGCCGAGCCTGAAGAGCATCATCCTCAACGGCTTCAAGAGCGCCTTCCTGCCCTTCCACGAGCGTCGCGCGATGCTGCGCGCAGTGGCCATCGAGCTCGAGCAGCTGGAGCGCGAGTTCCACCTCACGCCCGGCTCCGAGGGCGCTCCGAAGGCCCTGCTCCCGGCCAGCTCCCTGTCCTGATCGCTCCCCCCCGTCGCACCGTCGCCTGATGGTTGACCTCATCTTCGCCGATGCGAGTGGCCCGCCCCCGCCCCCCCCCCCAAACGGCCCCCCGCCTCCCGGGCTCGTCGGGCGACGCCGTCGACCCTTCTCCGGGCCCCGGGCGCTGGGCGCCCCCCCCCCCCCCCCCCCCCCCCCCCCCCCCCCCCCCCCCCCCCCCCCCCCCGCCCGGGCGGGGCCATCGCGCCCGGTACCCGACAGGGTATGTTCGGGCCCATGGGATCTGCCGACCGCTCCGACGAGTCCTCCCTGGACGCGACGCTGGCCAGCCCGTCGTTTGGCGCCAACCACTCCTTCTCGCTGCCGATCGACAGCCTCGCTCCCGCGGGGCGATCGTCGGCCCCTCGCGCAGGCGCGGTGCTGCCCCGGTCCGTCGTGACGGACGAGGGGATGCAGCTCGTCGAGAACGCGAGGCCCCGCTACCAGACCGTGAAGCGCCTGGGCGAAGGGGCCTTCGGCGAGGTCGAGCTCTGCGTCGACAACGACATCGAGCGCCGCGTCGCCCTGAAGCGGCTCAAGCCCGACATGCAGGACCCGGACACCATCTCGCGCTTCGCCAGCGAGATCCAGACGGTGGGGCAGCTCGAGCACCCGGGCATCGTGCCGGTGCACGACGTCGGCCTCGACGAGCGCGGCTTCTTCTTCGTGATGAAGTACGTCGAGGGCGACACCCTCGAGCACGTCATCGACCGCCTCCGCGCGAAGGACCCGAACTACCTCTCCCGCTATAGCGTCGAGGCGCGGGCGGAGATGTTCCTTCAGCTCTGCCGGGCGGTGCAGTTCGCGCACAGCAAGGGCTGGGTGCACCGGGACATCAAGCCCGCCAACATCATGGTCGGCCCCTTCGGCGAGGTGATGCTCATGGACTGGGGCCTCGCGAAGCAGGTCGGCACGAGCGACCCGACCGCGGCCCCGGGCGGCCCCGCCCCGTCGGCCTACGGGACCATGCTGGGCCACGCCATCGGGACCCCGGCGTACATGTCCCCCGAGCAGGCCCGAGGCGAGCACGACAAGACCGACGCTCGCAGCGACGTGTACTCGCTCTGCGCGGTGCTCTTCGAGCTGATGGGGCTGCGGCACTACCTCACGCCGAAGCGCAACCTCGACGAGCTGCTGCAGGCCGTGAAGACCGAAGCACCCATGGGGGCGCTCGCGATGCACCACAAGCTCGAGATCCCGCCAGAGTACTCGTGGATCATCGCGCGAGGCCTCGACAAGGACCCCACGCGGCGCTTCGGCTCGGTGGCCGAGCTCGCGCAGCGGGTGCAGGCCGCGCTGGAGGGCCGAGGGCCGGTGCAGTGCCCGTGCACCGGGATGAAGCGCGCGGGGGGCTCGTGGTCGCGCTTCATCGACCGGCAGCCCAACCTGGCCATCGCGGCCGCGGTGCTGGCGTCGGCGTCGGCGCTCCTCGGGGTGGTGACGGCGGTTCGGATGGTCCTGGGCTGAGACGGCCGTCCAACCGGGGGCGTGTTATCCAATCAGCCCGATGAAGCTCACGCGTCGTACGTTCATCAAGATCGCTGGGGCGGCGGGGGTAGCGGGCTGCGGCACCGGGGAAGACCCCGACGTCGCCCCGATGGACGACTACGACTCCGGGCCGGACGAGACCTTCGACGCCAGCCCCGAAGACCTCGACGCAGCGATCGACAAGGACGCGGGAGCGCCCGACGCAAGCGAGCCCGACGCGGGAGCGCCCGACGCGGGAGCCCTCGACGCGGGAGCCCTCGACACGGGAGCCCCCGACGCGGGAGCGCCCGACGCGGGAGCGCCCGACGCGGGAGCCCTCGACGCGGGCCGCGACGCGGCGATGGACGTGCCCCGGGACGTGCCTCGCGATGTCGGCTTCGATGTGCCCAGGGACGTGCCCAGGGACGTCCCCCGTGACGTGCCGGGGGTCGACGCCGGGCGCGACTCGGGCGTCATCACGCTGCCCCACCCCGACTTCCGCGGGCTCCCGGAGCGCCTGCCGCAGTTTCCGCTCGGCGTGATGGCGGGCGACGCCACCGACACCTCGGTGATGTTCTGGACCAAGCACGACGGCACCTCGGCGGTGACGCTGCGGGTGCTGGAGATGGACGGCTCGCGCATCGCGGCGGTGCGCTTCAACGGCCGGGTCACTGCCTCCGGCGCGGGCTTCGTGCGCGCGGTCGTCACCGGGCTGCGCCCCAACAAGCAGCACCTCTACGCCTTCCTGGTCGGGCCCGCGAGCGCGCCGACGGGGCGCAGCTCGGTGGGGCGGGTGCAGACCGCCATCGCCGCCGACTCGCTCGCCCCGATCGTCTTCGCGGGAACCTCCTGCACCAACCAGAGCGCGCGGCCCTTCCCGGTGCTCGCGGACGCGGGCTCTCGCACCGACCTGGACTTCTTCATCCACGCCGGCGACCACATCTACGCCGACTACGGCGACAACGCGGTCACGCTCCCGGAGTACCGCGCGAAGTACAGCGCGAGTTGGTCCGCGTCGGGGATGCGCGCGCTGCACCGCTCGACCGGGCAGTACCTCACCTGGGACGACCACGAGGTCTTCAACAACTGGAACCCCGAGACCACCAGCCGCGCCCGCGTGGCCGCGGCGAGGGCGGCCTTCTTCGAGCACCGCGCCACCCGGCGCAACGCCTCCGACCCCGACCGCCTCTGGCGCAGCTTCCGCTGGGGCCGCACCGCGGAGGTCTTCATCCTCGACTGCCGCGGCGAGCGCCGCCCCTCCACCCGCTCGGAGGACCCGGCGCGGTCGTCGACGTACATCTCCCGGGCGCAGATGGACTGGCTCAAGGCGGGGCTGCGCTCCTCGCCCTGCGTGTTCAAGTTCATCGTCAACTCGGTGCCCATCGTCGACCGCGCCGGGGCCGACAGCGACAACTGGAACGGCTACGCCTCGCAGCGCCGGGAGATCCTCAACCACATCGCCAACAACCGCCTCCGCGGGGTGGTGTGGCTCTCCGGCGACGTGCACTTCGGCGGCGTCTGCCAGGTCGAGGACACCGGGCCCTGGAGCGGCATCTGGGAGGTGATCATGGGCCCCGGCGGGTCGAACCGCGACTCGCGCCCCGTCGTCCGCGCCTCGCAGTGGCCCGTGATGGTGTACGGCGTGCACAACTACACCCTGTTTCGCGCCGACCCGGCGAGCCGCACCCTCACCGTCGACTTCATCAACGCCTCCGGGGGCCGCATCCCCGGCAGCCGCTGGACCCACACCTTCTGACCGCCCTCTCCCCCCTTCATGATGGTTGACCTCGTACAGCCCTCCCCCGCGCTTGACACCCGCGCGGGGTCGCCCGTAGGTTCCGCGCCCGTTCGTCGCGTCCGTCGCGGCAGTGTCCTCCCCTGCGCACACGATCCTCAGTCACCGGTCGGGTCGATCGACCCTCAATCCTCACCGGTGGCCTTCCACCCCTCCGTTACAGCCCTCTACGAGACAGCTCCAGAGATGCATCGATCCGATGACGCAGGGCGCATTCCCCTCCCGATGACGCGCGAACGTGGGCCCCGAACACGTCGACCAGACCAGCGATTCCTCGCGGCGCGGTAGACATTTCCCCCCCCGAAGGCCGCACCGGCATCCGCCGGCGGCCGCTAGTGAAAGAGAGACGATGGACGCAATCAACCTCCGCGAACTGAAGCAGCAGCCGATGCCCGAACTCCTCGCCATGGCGAAGGAGCTCGCGATCGAGAACGCCCCCGGCCTGCGCAAGCAGGAGCTGATCTTCTCGCTGCTCCAGGCGCACTCCGCGCGCAAGGGCGAGGTCACCGCCGAGGGCGTGCTCGAGTGCCTGCCCGACGGCTTCGGCTTCCTGCGCGCGCAGGACTACAACTACCTCCCCGGCCCCGACGACATCTACGTCTCCCCCTCGCAGATCCGCCGCTTCAACCTCCGCACCGGCGACTCGGTGCAGGGCACGGTGCGCCCGCCGCGCGACAACGAGCGCTACTTCGCCCTGCTCAAGGTCGACCGCATCAACTTCGAGGCCCCGGAGGCCGCGCGCGACAAGATCCTCTTCGACAACCTCACGCCGCTCTACCCCCAGCAGCGCTTCAACCTCGAGCACGACCGCAAGAACAACTCCACCCGCATCATCGACCTGCTGGTGCCGATCGGGAAGGGCCAGCGCTGCCTCATCGTCTCGCCGCCGCGCGCGGGCAAGACGGTGCTCATGCAGAACATCGCCAACGCGATCAGCACCAACCACCCCGACGCCAAGCTCATCGTGCTGCTCATCGACGAGCGGCCCGAGGAGGTCACCGACATGCAGCGCTCGGTCAAGGGCGAGGTCGTCTCCAGCACCTTCGACGAGCCCGCCACGCGCCACGTGCAGGTCGCCGAGATGGTCATCGAGAAGGCCAAGCGCCTCGTCGAGCACAAGCACGACGTGATCATCCTCCTCGACTCCATCACCCGCCTCGCCCGCGCCTACAACACCGTGGTGCCGGCCTCCGGGAAGATCCTGTCGGGCGGCGTCGACGCCAACGCCCTGCACAAGCCCAAGCGCTTCTTCGGCGCGGCCCGCAACCTCGAAGAGGGCGGCTCGCTCACCATCATCGCCACGGCCCTGGTCGACACCGGGTCGCGCATGGACGAGGTGATCTTCGAGGAGTTCAAGGGCACGGGCAACAGCGAGATCCACCTCGACCGCAAGCTCATGGAGAAGCGGATCTTCCCCTGCCTCGACATCAACAAGTCGGCCACGCGCAAGGAGGAGCTGCTGCTCCCCGAGTTCACGCTCCAGCGCGTGTACCTGCTGCGCCAGCTGCTGCACCCGCTCAACGTCATCGACTCGATGGAGTTCCTCCTGGACAAGGTCACCCGCACGGAGACCAACCGGGAGTTCCTCGAATCGATGAACCAGTAGTCTCCTCTCTCCTCCTCCCCTTTCTCCTTCTCACATCGATGCCGATCGGCCGCCGTGCCCGCAGGTTGAAACCCTGATCCTTCCCGGAATGTTCACGACGGCTCACGCAAGGTCGATTGGGACCGATTCCGCGCGGCCTCGAAGCCCTCCGCGTAGGTGGTCAGGTACTGAAATCCCTTCCAGATCGTTCGCCATCCGGGCGGGCCGTCGGACTTTCGTCCGAAGTATCCGCCGAGCTTGGCGATCGCGATGAGGGTCTGCTTGGCGTCGGCCTGAGTTGGCAGCGTCGCGCACAACTCGCGCAGCGCCTCTCGCTGCCCGTCCGACAAGATCTCGGCCGCGGGCCCCGGCGTCTCCGACCGAGCCCGATGCCGCAACCACAGCATCTGCCAGACCTGCACGCTCGCCAGCGACAGGAAGTTCTCGATCGCGTGGCGGCTCTGGAACTGCCGCGACTCGATCGCGCAGCCCGTCTTGAGCCCCATGTGAAAGTCCTCCACCGTCCAGCGAGACTCGTATTCCGTCACGATTCCAAGCGCCTCGGCCACCGTCGTCACCGGCGCGTCGGTCGCCAGGTTCCAGCACACCGCGTCTTCCCCCGCGGGTGGGTCGACCTCCAACACCTGAACGACCGTGACGACCTCCGGGGGCGTGTGAAGGGGTTGGGTCTGCGGGGGCTGGATCGAGGCGGTCAGCACTCGCACCTCGCAGCGAGCCACGCGGGCCGTGCGGTTGTGCCGGGCGTGGATCTCGACGTCCTTGTGCGTCTTCACGGGCTGTTGGGCCAGACGCGCCATCAGATGGGGCGCGTCGTCGGGCGAGGTCGTCGCCACGAGCGCGCGGTCCTGATAGACCCGCAGCACGAAGCCGAAGTCGCAGGCTCGACACGTGGCGAAGTTGTCGAAGATGTCGGCCCCCTGATCGGCCACCACGACGTATCGCGTCTCGGCGGTGGACGGACCGATGGCCTCTCGACTGGAGCGGATCGCCCGTAGCCAGTACTGGCTCTCTCGGGCGCGGAGGCTGCGCGCGTAGGTCGACTCGGCCTTGCGCCGCCCCGGCGTGACGTCGGGCCGCACCCATCGCTGGGGCGGGAGCACGCCGAGGGGCTCGCCGGTCGAGGCGTCGAGCGCCAGGACCGAGAGGACGTGGATGCCCCGCCCGTCGCCATCCCCGATCGAGCCCAAGCCGCGCGTGGCGCGGTGGGCGGTGTAGTCGAGCTCGGTCATGTCCATGACCAGCAGGACGCGAGGGTGGGAGGCGCATCGATCGAGGGTGTTGAGCACGTGTCCGCCGAGCACATCGTCCGGCAGAACGGCCGGATTGCCGAGAAACTCGTACCCTCGCTTGGCCTGCTTCGGGTCGTGGAACAGCGCGGGGAAGCTGGCCGACGGCGCCTTTCCGAAGGCATCGCTGACGCGAAGGAGTCGCTTACGACGCGCGCCGTGTCCCAGCCTCGAACGGGTGAACTCGTCGGACAACGATCCGATGGGGTGAGCTTCCATCCACAGAGGACAGCGCTTTTTGCCTTGCGAGCAACCCCGAGAACATTCCGGGAAGGATCAGGGTTGAAACCTGCGGCAACGATGCGGCCTCCCGGCACTGCCCATGGAAGTCCGCATGCGGACTTCCATCGAGCTCCGCAGTGGGACCATCGTTGCCGCAGGTTTCAACCCTATCGCTTCTACACATCATTGGAGCGTGGCAACCCGCCGCGTCGCTGGGGTTCGGGCGTTGGCCCTCACCCCAGGCAATAACAGGACGGCGCCCCGGGCACTGCCCGGGGCTGTCGAACCGAAACTCCATGGACCCTCCGGAAGCTTCGATCGAGGCCGCGAGGGCTGGAACGAATCGGCGTCCCTGTTCGACAGCCCCGGGCAATGCCCGGGGCGCCGTCCTGTTATTGCCTGGGGTGAGGGCCAACGCCCGAACCCCAGCGACGCGGGCTGCACCCCGTCCGAGATCTGTAGAAGCGATAGGGTTTCAACCTGCGGGCACGGCCGCGATCAGCCCGGTGGTTGACGCCACCATGGGCGAGCGTTGTAACTACCGCCGCCCGATGGGACCCTCACCCTCTCGTCGCTCCCCCCTCATTCCGGAATTTGGAGGTCTTTTGACCGTGAACACGACATCGCTCTGGCGGCGCTGCAGCGCCACGCTGGCCCTCGGCCTGGCCCTCTCCTTCGCCTCTCCGGCGGAGGCCACGGTGGCGGTACAGCTCTCCCGCGCCGAGCTCGTCGCCCAGTCCGACGTCGTGGTGCGCGCCACCGTCGTCGGCGTCACCAGCCGCTGGAACGAAGACCAGTCGCAGATCATCAGCCTCACCACCCTGCGCGTGAGCGAGACCGTGAAGGGCGAGAACGTCGAAGCCCAGCTGGTGCTCCGACAGCTCGGCGGCGAGGTCGACGGGCTCGTCTCCCGCATCGCGGGCAACCCGGTGTTCACCCCCGGCCAGGAGGCCGTGTTCTTCCTCCGCCGCGGCCCCGGCGTCGTCTACCTCACGGGCCTCGCGCAGGCCGTCTTCTACGTCGACCCGCCGGTCGCGGGCGTCTCCGTCGTGCACCGCGACCTGAGCGGCCTCACCTTCGCGCGCGTCAGCTCCGGCGCGCCCATGCGCCTCTACGAGGCCCCCGCGGAGCCCGCCGAGACGCTCCAGCACCTGCGCGTGGACGTCCGCACGCTCGCCGGAGGTGCCCGTTGATCCGCGCCCGCGACCTCCGGCTGATCACCCTCGCCGCGCTCTCTATCGCCCCCTCGCTCGCCTCCGGCTACGCCCTGAGCGAGTCGCGCTGGAACCCCGCGCAGCTCCCCATCCGCTACCTGGTCAACGCCTCGTCGGCCCCGACCACCATCGGCGGCGCGGCCGCCATCTCCGCGCTCGACACCGGCATGGCCAACTGGGCGGCCCCGGTGTGCACCCGCTGGCGCACCGTCAACGGCGGCGCCACCTCGGTCACCCGGGGGAGGGCCGGCGACCGGGTGAACACCTTCCTCTGGATCTCCGACTCGTGGCCCGCGGAGCTCGGCCCCGTCAACAGCGTGATCGGCGTGACCACACCCGTCTGGACCAGCGGCGGATACTTCATCGACGCCGACATCCAGTTCAACAACGTGGGCTTCACCTGGAGCACCGACGGCCGCTCTCGCACCGTCGACACGCAGTCCATCGCCACCCACGAGGAGGGCCACTTCCTCGGCCTCGACCACTCCGCGCAGTCGAGCGCCGTGATGTACGCGTCGTACTCCGGCGGCATCAAGCGCAACCTCACCACCGACGACCAGGCCGGTGTCTGCCAGCTCTACCCCTCTGGGATGGGCAGCCCCGACGCCGGCACCGTGACGCCGGAGGACCCCTGCGCCCGCTACACCTCCTGCGCCGGGTGCACCCCGGTCAACAACTGCGGCTGGTGCTCCGCCACCGGGCGCTGCACCACCTCCACCCCGACGGGCCCGGTCAGCGGCTCGTGCGGCGGCTTCGTCTGGCAGCCCCGCGACTGCTCCGCGGTCACCCCCGTCGACGCCGGGACCCCTCCGCCCGTCGACGCCGGCCCCGCCACCGACCCCTGCTCCCGCCTGACCGGCGGCTGCGGCGGCTGCACCCCCTACGCGGGCTGCGGCTGGTGCGGCGCCAGCAACACCTGCCGCCTCGGCTCGGCCACCGGACCCAACGAGGGCACCTGCGCCGGCGGATGGGCCTGGCAGACCGCGGACTGCACCCGAGGGAGCGCGGCCTTCGGTGAGCCCTGCCGCACGCCGACGGACTGCTCCTCCGGGAGCCTCTGCGTGGGCAGCAGCGCCACCACGGCGTTCTGCTCCCGCACCTGCACCGACGACTGCACCTGCCCCAGGGGCTACGCCTGCAACGCCCGCCTCGCCTCGGGCCAGATGGTCTGCGTCCCTGGGACCAACCGCTGCGTCATGGACTCCGGGACCCCGCTGCCCATCGACAGCGGCGTTCCCGCCCAGGACGTGGGCGTGAGGGTCGACACCGGCACCCGCGTCGACACCGGCGTGCGGGTGGACGTGGGCGTCGCCGTCGACGCCGGGACGCCGATCGTCAGCGACCTCGGCGTGCTCCTGAGCGACGCAGGCACGGCCAAGGGCGACGACGCCTCGGCTGCTGTTGATACGGGTCTGACGGAGTGGATGGGCGTTCCGCCCGACAGCGGCTGCGGCTGCCGCGTGCCGGGCCCGTCGAGCTCATCGCGGGCGCAGGGCGCGTGGGCCCTGGCCGCGATGGGGGCAGTGCTCACCTCGATGCGACGCCGCCGGCGCTGACCGGCGACCGGCGTCGACGGCGCCACGCGAGCCCGAGGCCCGCGAGCCCGAGCGCCAGCATTCCTCCCGCACCCCCGCTCCTCCCCGGCGTTACCGCGCACCCAAGAAACTCCGACCTCGGCCCGGTCTCCCAGCCGCAGGGCGGGGGCGTGTTGCGGACGGTCCCGTAGGTGTGCACCCGGTCCTTCATCCCGAGGTCGCTGGCCATGAGCTGCAGGTCGCGGTCGAGCGCGCTCGCGCCGAGGTCGGCCCTGAGGCGCGTGAGGGTGGCGTTCGAGCCGATGCCCTGGAAGGCCACCACGGCGTCGTCGCTGGTCACCGTGGAGCCGCCGACGGGGGCCCTTCCGCCGCCGAGCTGCGAGGCCCGCTCGACGGTCGAGCGGCTGACCGGCAGCGAGCTCTCGGTGAGCCAGAGCCGGCCGCCGTTGGTGCGGTTGAGGGCCTCGAAGGCGCGGCGGAAGTCGTCCGCGGGCGTGGTGGGCGCGTTGAAGTCGTAGGTGAGCTGCGCCGGGGTGACCTCGCCGTTGGGGAAGTTCATCGCCTCGTAGCGGGACGAGGCCAGCACCATCAGCAGCAGGCCCACCTTGTCGGCCACGCCCGCGGCGATCATCCGCAGCGGCAGCGTCGGGCTGAGCCCCGGCGTGGTCACCCGGATCGGGGTCATCTGCTCGACGCCCTCGCCCATGCGGAGGCGCAGGGCGATGAAGTCCATGCGCTGGGCGACGTAGTAGTCGATCACCGGCTCGATGGCGGCGGGCACGCTGTACTGGTTGTCGCGCAGCCAGGTGCGGAGCGCGGCGGGGTCTTCGCTGCGCACCACCGCGGTCATGTACGGGCCGACCACCTGCTCCTGGAGCACCGCCACCCCGGAGTCCGCCGCCGACGTGGGGGCCGCCGCGCCGCGCGCTCCGCTGAGGAAGGAGGAGTCCGCCTCGGCGTCGCAGTAGGGCCGCTGCGGGGCGTTGAGCACCGGCGCCGAGAGGTTGTCCAGGGCCGTGAGGAAGCGGTTGTCGGCCACCTCGATGCGCACGTCGGGACCGTTGCGGATCGGCAGGATCCACGAGAAGTCCGAAGGGCGACCGCTGTACCGGAACTGGTCCCAGAGGATGGTGCGGTCGGCCGAGAGGGAGAGCGCCATGCGGTGGTCGGTGACGACCTGGACCGCGCCCGGAGGCGCGAAACAGCCGCCGCAGGCCAGCGCCGTCGAGGGCGCCACCGCCGAACCGATCGCCCCGAGGGCCAGCACTGAGATCCAAGGCTTCATGGTCGTTGCTCCGTGTGTGGGCGGCCACCGATCGGGGCCGTCATGGGGATTCCTTGAGCGAAGCGCGTGCCAGCGACGCCGCACCCCTCCGTTGCCTTCGCATATCCGCGGAGTCCCTGCGAGGAAGGGCCTGATCGATCCCCCTCCGCGACCCCCGCGGGTTGTGCCACGGGTTGTGCCAGAGGGCCGACGCGGCACGGCCCTTCCGCGCTTTCGATACTGTTTACGCCGGGCACTACAAACCCGGCGCGGGGTGATGTAAAGGCACCGGTTCAACGGAGCACAGCCGGGAAGCGCGATCGTCGCGGCCAGCGGAGGGTGCCTCGTGCGGTCGGCGTGCGGGATGGGCCGCACGTCTGAGAGCCGCAAGGAGCAACGTGTGGAGTCTCTAACGATCGAATCGCTCGGCACCGGGGCCTTCGCCCTGGTCGTGGCGCTGTTCTTCTATGCGAAGGTCAAGAGCGGGCCCGAGGGCAACGAGTCCATGGCCCGCATCGCCCGGTACATCCGCGAGGGGGCGATGGCCTTCCTCGTCACGGAGTACAAGGTGCTGGCCCTCTACGCCGTGGTGGTCTTCGGGCTGCTCGCGGCGAAGCTGGGCATCGCGTCGGGCCTGTCCTTCCTGGCGGGGGCGGGGCTCTCGCTGGGCGCCGGCTTCCTCGGGATGAAGGCCGCTACCTACGCCAACGTCCGCACGGCCGAGGCGGCCCGCACCAAGGGCATGGCCGAGGCGCTGGTGACGGCCCTCGACGGCGGCGCCGTGATGGGCCTCTGCGTGGCGGGCCTCGGCCTCCTCGGCATGGGCGGCCTCTACGGGCTCTACCACGCCGGCGACATGACCCTGATGGCGGGCGCGGAGCACAAGCACGTGTTCGGCACCGTCATCCACTCCTTCGCGGTGGGCGCGAGCTCCATCGCCCTCTTCGCGCGCATCGGCGGCGGCATCTACACCAAGGCCGCGGACGTCGGCGCCGACATCGTGGGCAAGGTCGAGGCGAACATCCCCGAGGATGACCCCCGCAACCCCGGCGTCATCGCCGACAACGTGGGCGACAACGTCGGCGACATCGCCGGCATGGGCGCGGACATCTACGAGAGCTACGTCGCCGCGGTGGTCGCCGCGATGGCCCTCGGCCTCACGATGCCCATGGAGAGCCTTCACCAGCTCGCCCCGAGCGTCACCGACGAGACCCGCCTGCGCGTGATGGCCGTGGCGCTGCCGCTGCTGCTCGCCACCATCGGCCTCGCGGTCTCCATCGTCGGCATCTTCATCACCCGCGCGCTCAAGAACATGCCGCCCGCGCGCGTGCTGCGCATCGCGCTCATCGTGCCGCCCTTCCTCGTGACCGGCGCCGCGCTGGCGCTGCTGCCCGCCTGGGGCTTCAGCATGGGCGCCGTGATCACCCTCGGCGCGGGCGCCCTCGGCGGCGCCATCCTCGGGCTCATCACCGACTACTACACCTCCATGGGCCCGGTGCGGAGCATCGCGGAGAGCTCCCTCACGGGCCCCGGCACCAACGTCATCCGCGGCCTCGCGGTGGGCCTGGAGAGCACCGTCATCCCGCTCATCACCCTGGTGGCCGTGGGCTGGGTCTCCAACCACTACCTCGACCTCTACGGCATCGCCCTCGCGGCCGTGGGCATGCTCGCCGGCACCGCCATCGTGATGACCGTCGACGCCTACGGCCCCATCGCCGACAACGCCGGCGGCATCTCGGAGATGTCCGGCCTCGGCAAGGAGGTGCGCGACATCACCGACGAGCTCGACTCCGTGGGCAACACCACCGCCGCCGTGGGCAAGGGCTTCGCCATCGGCTCGGCGGTGCTCACCGTGATCGCGCTCTTCGCGGCCTTCAACATGGAGGTCAACGCCGTGCGCCTGCGCAACGGCATGGCCGTCATGAACCTCGACATCACCCGCGCGCCCATCCTGCTGGGCATCCTCTTCGGCGCGCTGCTCCCCTGCGTGGTGGGCGCCGCGACGATGACCGCCGTGGGCCGCGCCGCGGGCGCGATCGTCGAGGAGATCCGGCGGCAGTTCCGGGAGATCCCGGGGTTGCTCGAGGGCAAGGAGGGCGTCGAGCCCCAGCCCAAGGTGATCGTCGACATCGCCACCAAGGCCGCCATCAAGGAGATGATCCTGCCGGGCGCCGTGGCCGTGCTCGCTCCGCCGCTGGTCGGCTTCATCGCGGGCCCCGAGGCCCTCGCGGGCGTGCTCGCGGGCGCGCTGGCCGTGGGCGCGACGCTCTCGCTGGTGATGGCCAACGCGGGCGGCGCCTGGGACAACGCCAAGAAGTTCATCGAGAAGGGCGGGCTCCCGGGCCACAAGAAGGGCTCCGACGCGCACAAGGCCGCGGTCGTGGGCGACACCGTGGGCGAC
This sequence comes from Deltaproteobacteria bacterium, assembly GCA_016704445.1. GTDB lineage: Bacteria > Myxococcota_A > Polyangia > Polyangiales > SCUS01. The sequence continues at coordinate 36,810 of JADJAE010000061.1, read as the reverse complement.
CCCTTCAAGGACACCTCCGGCCCCGGCATCGCGATCCTGATCAAGGTGATGAGCGTCGTCTCGCTGCTCATCGCCCCGCTCATCGCGTAGCCCACGCGCGCTCGGCTCCGCTCCTCTTCTCTCCGCTCCCCTCTCCTCCCCTCTCCGGTTCCGGCGGCTGGCCTCTTCGTGGGGAGCGACCTCGCGCGGCCTCGCTCGTCGGGCCGCCGTCGGCGCGACGCCAACCCAATGCGCCGTCGCTTCGCCCGCGTGATGCTCAACCCGGGTGGGTTGGCGGTGACGCATTGGGTTGGCGTCGCGTGCGCCGTCGCTTCCGCGATGGTGTGGCGGTGGGCGGGCGTCCGCCTTCGCGCCCGGCGCTCCGCCGGTGAGGCGCAGTGGGTGTGGCGTCGCGGTCGCGCCCGTCGCTTCGCGACGGTGAGGCGCATTGAGCGGGCGTCGAGGTCGCTCCCCACGAGCAGGCCCCATCGCCCCCCAGCTCAGCGATCACCCCCCTCACCCCTTCAGCACCGACTTCATCACCTTGCCCATCGCGTTGCGAGGCAGCTCGTCGAGCACGACCAGCTCCCTCGGGCGCTTCACCTCCGCGAGCTTCACGTGCTCGCGCAGCTCGGCCAGCGTGAGCGACGCGCCCTCGCGCAGCGCCACCACGGCGCACACCCGCTCGCCCCACTCCTCGTCGGCCACGCCCACCACCGCGACCTCGCGCACCGCGGGGTGCGCCTCGATCTGCTCCTCGATCTCCCTCGTCGAGAGCTTGTAGCCGCCGACCTTCAGGATGTCCTGGCTGGCCCGGCCGACGATGCGCACGCAGCCGTCGTCGTCGAGCGTCACCACGTCGCCGGTGCGAAACCAGCGCGCCCCCTCGCCGTCCACCACGAAGCTCTCGGCGTCGGCGTCGGGGCGGTTCCAGTAGCCCTTCATGGTGCCGGGGGAGGACACCTGCAGCTCGTCGTCGACCACGCGCACCCTCGCCCCAGGGACCGCCCACCCCACGGCCCCGGCGCGCCGCTCTCCCACCAGCGGGTTGGAGAGGGTGATGAGCGTCTCGCTCATGCCGTAGCGCTCCAGGATGGTGTGGCCCGTGCGCGCCTCGAAGGCGCGGAGGTGATCCGCCGAGAGGGCCGCCGATCCGCAGGTCACCAGTCGTAGCGAGGAGAGCGCCGAGGCGCCCTCGTCGTCGAGCGCCCCGAGCAGCCGGTGCACCATCGTCGGAACGCTCATGAACACCGTCGCCCCGCGCCTCGCTCCATCGACCACCGCCGAGGGGGAGAAGCGGGGGATGAGCCGGGTGCACGCGCCGCGAGAGAGGGCGCCCAGCAGGCACACGCAGAGCCCGTGCACATGGAAGAGCGGCAGCGCGTCGAGCACCACGTCGGAGGGGGCGACGGCCCAGAGGTCCATGAGGGCGCCGATGCCGGCGGAGAGGCCCGCGACAGAGTGGGCGCATCCCTTGGAGCGACCGGTGGTCCCGGAGGTGTAGATGAGCATCGCGAGGTCGTCGCCGTGGAGCGCGACGTCCGCGGCGTCGAGGGTCGCGGCGCCCTCCTCCAGCAGGGCTCGAGAGCTCACCACCGGGGTCGTCGCGGTCACGGCGCGCAGCGCGGCGCAGGACTCATCCTCGATGACCAGCGAGGCGCCGCTGTCGGCGAGCACGTGGGCGAGCTCCTGCTCCTGGTAGCCGGGGTTGACCGGGACCACCACCACGCCGCGCCGCAGGCAGCCCAGCAGGCACGCGACGCCGTCGACGGAGGAGCGCACCACAAGAGCCGCGCGGTCGCCCTTGGAGAGGCCCCGGCGGGCGAGCGCGGAGGCGACGCCGGCGCTGAGCTCGTCGAGCGCGGCGAAGGAGAGGGTGAGCTCGTCGAGGCTGAGCGCAGGCTCAGGGCCGCGCGCGTGGACGAAGCGGAGCAGCGGGTTCGATCCGTCGTGCATGGGGAGCATCGTCGCCGATGGGCGGCGGGGCGGTCGAGCGGGGGGGGTCAGGGAGTGCGGCGCTACGGGGTGGCGGGCTGCGGGGCGGCGTCCTTCGCGCTGCGGGGCGCGGCGGTGCGCGAGCCGAGCCTGGGGACCTTCGCGTCGACCTCGTCCTCGCCGAAGAGCCACGTCCCGATGCGGCGGAGGTCGATGTGGCGGCTCTTGAGGAGGGTGTAGAAGCGGTCGGCGCGCTCCTGCGCGTCGCCGGGGACGCGGGCGCTCGGGGTCGGGGCGCCGTCGGCCTTCACGTTGGCGAGCACCCAGTTGGCGAGCGACTCCATCCGCGCGAGGTGGGCGTCGGTGAAGGGGTGCCTGCCCTGGAGGTTCCACTGGGGGTCGCGGAGGACGGCTGCGATGGCGACGCCGTCGGCGGCCCAGTCGCGGGGGCCGCTGCCGGGGCGGATGCGCGCAGGGATGGCCGCGGGGATCAGCTTGAGGGCCGACGACGCGAACACCTCGAGCTGCTTCAGGGTGGGTTCGCGCAGCTCGATCAGCTCGCGGGTCACGCGCTGGATGTCCTCGGCCGTCACCTTCGACGGGACCACCTGCGTGAGCGCGAAGATCAATCCCCGCGCGGCGTTGCCGGCCTGGAGGACGTCGGCGAGGGAGATCCTGGGGAGCTCGTGGGCGATGCGATCGTGGAAGGGCGCGATGGCCGCGAGGCCCCCGTCGACGTTGGTCTGGACGAGCGCGGGGTCGACGCCGGAGCCCGCGAGGGGAGTGAAGGCCGGGAGGGCGAGCGCGGCGGGGAGGAGGGCGTCGTAGGCCGCCGCGACGTCGAGCTGGGTGGGAAGGGGTTTGGAAGCGGGTTTGGAGGCGGGTTTCTTCGAGGGGGACTTCCTGGGGTTGGCCATGGGGTGTTGCTCCGGGGTGGACCGACCCGCCGGGGTCGGTGGAGGGGGAGGGTGCAGGCTATGAGGGATGGCGAGGGGTCGCCAAGGGGGTCCGTGGGAGGGGGCGGACGATCATGGAGGAAGGGTGTGCAGGGGTGCGAGAGGGAGCCTTGGGATGGCGCGGGGTTGGGGAGGGGTGCGGTTGTCGTATCAAGTCGCCTTCGGAGAGGGCTCAACGCAGGAGACCTCGAAGTCGCCTTCCCTCAGAATCAATCGCGCCCCTCCGGCCGAAGGGGGAACGACGTAAAGGTCGAGCCAACACCCGGACACAAATAAGCGAGCATAGGAGCGAACCACCAGCGCAACGACAAAGCCCTCATCGACCGGACGCGCAATCTTGAGCAGGTCCAGCCCTTCAAGCTCGTGCTGCCCATGGAATGACACAGAGACTCTCCATGTGTCTTTAAAGTATAGATGCCAAGATTGATTCTCGAAATACGAGAGACGCCACCGAAGTTTTCTATCACCAAAGCGCAGCGTCGTCAGGCCTCCAGTCCAGAGATCCATTGGCGGAACCAGTTCTGCCTCATACTCGACTGATGGCACCGGGCCATTGAGGGAGACGCGCAGACGAGGAAACTCTTCCATCAGTGAATCCACTCTCTCCCAAGCAGGAGTTCATGAGTTTCTTCCCACCCCATAGTCAAACCGCCCTTCGGACGAAGCATTCCGAGCGACGGCATGAGAAAGCACTTATGATGGGTGGCCTAGCTACGAATATTTGAACATGTCCGATCGCAAATCGCGTAGTCGATATGATTCCCACACCTCGCAGCACAACATCGCGAGCACGAACTATAGCCCCTCTCCCACCAGCCCCATCTCGGGTCATTGCACTCATTAACGCACCAGTCAGGATTACTCGATGCCGGCTGGCTCACAGATCGCTCGCAGGATGCTAGTTCAACCAGGGCGGCGCTAAGCTCGCGCTCCAACGGCTCGATATCATGCAGGTAGCTCACGGGCGGAGACATCTTCATTTCACCTGCCGCGCGACGCTCAAGCCCCTGAGCAAAACCGATCGCGGTCATACATCCGAAAAACCGCCGACCAGCGAGAGCCATCCCGCTCTCATTGTCCCTACAGCCCAATGCCGCACCCCACGCCGCATTGTATGCGTGGACTGCGTCTGGGTCGTCGACTCCAGGCGGCGGCAATCGGCGCCCGGCCTGCTCCTGCACAGCCACCAACAACGCGCACAGGCTTTGCGGATCCTCCGTCGAACAGATCTGACGCGCCCGGCGCCAGGCCTCGGCGATCTCGCCCGCGCGAGGACCAAGCTGCTGCATGCGCTGGTCGATCTCATCGCGCAGCCACTGGATCCTCTGCCGAATTGAACCGCACAAAGACGCGCCCGGACCTTGCCCCCCGCCGCCAGGGCCGAAGATCGGTTGAGGCAGAGAACCGAGGTCCATCCCGCCCATCGGAGCGGGAGCCATCTTGGTTCTAGCAGAAGCGGTGAAGGGGATAGGACTCTCCCCTCCGCAACTCCCGCCACACCCGCACCCGCTGCTCTTCCCTCCGTGCCCCTGCGCCGTGGTCTCCGACCCCGGCAGGATTTCGTAGGACTTTGGTTGCTTCCCCATCAATGGGCCGGAATTGCCACCATGAGCCGGCGACGCCCCCGCGGGGGTCGTATGGGAGCCCGATTGCCTGTTTGCTGAACGCCCCATGCCTTGCCACGTCACGGGCGATCGATGACGAGCCCTTCATCCATCCTACGAGACCCTGCACCGCGGTCCCCGCCCCCGGCAGGATCTCATACGGCTTCGGCTCCTTCACGTCGCCACCACCCTTCAGCGCGCTGCCGGTCATGCCCGCGGGCAGGATCTCGTAGGCCTTCATCGTCGCCCTCCTGTGCCTCGACTACGCCTCAGCCCGACCACCCGCAGACGATGATCCGCACGGTCGCGTTCTGGTTGGCGCCCACCCGGAACCGCCCGTACGCCGCGAGGTCGGCAGGTGCTGAAAGTGTCATGAACCCCGACGCCGGGAGGTCCGCGATCGCAGCGACGGCGACCGTGGCTGTGCTGCCAGTCGCCCAGGTGTTGTCCTGCATGGCATTGTTGTACTCGAAGGTCACGCTGACCGTCGTGCTCGCCGCCGCGATCGCATCGACGATGATCTGCACCTTGAGCTTCTCGGCGCTGCCCAGCAAGGCGTTGAACTCCGTCCCGCTGACGTAGGTCGGCGCGCTGGTGGACACGCCGCCGATGGATTGATTGAACACCTCGACGTTGAACAGTCGTGACATCGAATGACCCCTTTCGAGTGCGAAGACGCTCGACGCGCCCCAAGCACGTCGAGTCTCGACCGTTCAACCCTAGACTCTCTCTCTCTCTCTCCCTGTCAAGCGTGTCTCGGATTTATTCCATGCGTCTGCGCTGGCTCCGCGTCTCTCGTAGAGCGGTGGCCCGATGGGTCGAGTAGAGCGCCGCGGCGCGCGCCTCCCCGGTACGACCGCGACGTCACCAGTCGCCGCCTCACCGGAGCGGAGCGACGGGGCGACCGCGAGGTCACCAGTCGCCGCCTCACCGGAGCGGAGCGACGGGGCGACCGCGACGTCAGCTCAATGCGGCCTCGTGGAATCAGCGGCTTCACTGGACCGGGTTCGACCGGTCTCGGACTACGGAGCGTAGGGCCGCTGTGACGCACTGGGCTGGCGCCGCGGTCGCCCCGTCGCTCCGCTCCGGTGAGGCGGCGACTGGTGACCTCGCGGTCGCCCCGTCGCTCCGCTCCGGTGAGGCAGCGACTGGTGACGTCGCGGTCCCCCCGTCGCTCCGCTCCGGTGAGGCGCGCTGGGCTGACGTCGCGGTCGCTCCCCCACCGCTCCTCGCTCACGCCTCGCGTTCCTCCCGCTCCTCCCTCCCGCGTCCTTCACCGGGCCAGCTCCACCAGCGGGCGCAGCAGCGCCTCGCCCCTCGCTCGCTGCGCGTCGAGATACACCACCAGGTGATCCTGCGCCCGGCTCGCCGCGACGTGCAGCAGGTGCGGCCGCGAGGCCAGCCAGCGCAGGTGCTTCGGCTCCGTCGCCGTCACCGAGAACACCACCACCCGCCGCTCGCCCCCTTGGAGCTTGTGCACCGTGCGCACCAGCACCCCGTCGTCGTGCACCAGCCCCCGACGCAGCAGCTCCCGCTCGATGCGCGCGCTCTGCCCCACGAAGGGCGTGAGCACCGCCACGTCGCGCGCCGCCACGCCATCCACCATCAGCGCCTCCACCAGCGCCACCACCCTCGCGGCCTCCGCCTCGTTGACGATCCCCTCCGGGGCGCGCTCCCCCACGCCCGCCACGTCGCGCACCGCCACCGGCCGGGTGAGCCGCCGCGACACCTGCGCCAGCGACCGCAGTGGCGTGCGCACGTCGAGCGTGTAGCCGCTCCACGCCGAGGCCAGCGTCACGATCTCGGGCTGCGACCTGAAGTGCTCGGTGAGCGAGCGCGGCTCCGACGCCCTCGCCTCGGCCACCGACTGCGCCGAGGTCGTGGCCGAGGCCCCCATGCGGAAGGGCTCCGTCGCGGCCTCGTCGAGCCCCCTCGCGAGGCGCGCATCCAGCCGGTCGTCGAGCGTGTACACCGGTGGGAGCTGCGCCACGTCGCCGGTCACCAGCGCCCGCCTCGCACGGGCGAGCGCGGCCACCGTGTACACCGGCGCGCACTGCCCCGCCTCGTCGACCACCAGCCGGTCGATCACCCCAGGGTCGAGCGCGAAGGACGCGCGCAGCGAGAGCAGCGTGCACCCCGCCACAGGGAAGAGCGCCGACACCGAGGCCAGCACCTCCGCCAGCGCCCTCCCTCGCGCGACGAAGCGCTCGTCCCCGACGAGGCCCAGCGCCTGCTCCAGCCGGGGGGCGAGCACCTTGCGATGCGCCCTCGCCCACGCGTCCCGCACCGCCAGCGCCGCCTCCACCAGCGAAGGATCAGGCGGCGGCGCAGCGCGCTCCTCCTCGTCGCCCGCCTCGGCGGCGGTGAGCTCGGACTCCACCCGATCGAGCTCCCTCTGCCGGGCGGGGGCGCGCAGCGAGCGCTCGGCCTCGTCGAGGAGCGAGAGAGAGCGCTCCATCGCGTCGTGCTGCCGGGTGAGGGCGGCCACCATGTCTTCTCCCTCCACGAGCTCCGCGAAGGGCACTTCGAGACCGAGCTTCGCCAGCACCGGGCGGATCACCTTCCCCCGCTGCACGTTGGCCTGGCGCCACTTCTTCATGGCGCGCGAGGGCGACCGATCGCCGCCCCCGGTGAGCTGCTCCACCAGCAGCATCGAGGCGCGGGCGTGGGCGCCCAGCGACCCTCGGGCGTCGTTCACCCGGGCGGGCAGCACCTCGTCGTCCACCTCCATGAGCGGAGGAGCGAGCAGCGGGCGCAGCTCATCACGGCGCTCCCTCAAGCGCGCGGCCTCCTTCTTCCGGCGCTCCTTCGCGGGGCCGAGGGCGGCCATGGCGCGAAGGTGCTCCCGGGCAGGTCGCACTCGCTCCTCGAAGGCCGCGCGGGCTGTCGGGAGGGAAGGACCGTCGTCACTGGAGAGGGCTTCCAGGGCGGCGCGCAGGGCCGGGGCGGCGAGCTCCGCGAGGGCGCGTCGGTTGCCGAGGCGCAGCCCCACCGGGAGCGCGCGAGAGGCCACGAAGGGAGCGAGCGCGTGGTCGACCGCGGCGTTGTTGGTGCTGGTCACCACCAGGCCCCAGGGGGTGCTCGGCGCGGGGGGCTTCACCCAGGTGTCGTCGAGGGCGCGCGACACGATGGCCTGCGCCGCCAGGTGGTGGAGCAGCGTGGTCTTGCCGCAGCCGGGAGGTCCGCAGAGGGCCACGAGGTCGAGAGAGCCCTCCAGCGCGATGGCGGCCTCGACCTGGGAGCGCGTCGGGGTCGAGGCCCCGTGGGTCCAGAGCGGGGCCTTCTTCGAGGGCGCGGGCTTCGCCCCGAGAAAGACCGCCAGCGGGCCGCTCTTCGGCGTCGGCTCACCGAGGATGCTCGCCAGCTCCGAGCGCAGCCCGCTGGTCGGATCGCCCTTCGGCAGCAGCATGGCGAGCGCGTGGGGGTGCGCCTGGAGGGAGAGCCTCGCCGAGGCCCGAGCGCGCACCGCGTCGACCAGCGCCCTCAGCTCATCCCGGGTGGGCGGGGCGTCGTCGAGGTCCTCCTCGGGGGTCTCCTCGACGCCTCGGGTGAGGGTGAGCACGGCCGCTCGCACCAGGGCTCCGACGCCCCCTCGTCCTGCGCGGGAGAGGGCCGCGAGGGCCGGGCCGTCGACGTCGAGGAGCTGCCTCCAGAGGCCCGCGTGGAGCCCGAACGAGGGCTCATCGTCCTCGGGCTCCGGAGCGCGCAGCACCAGCGAGGTGGGGATGGGCACGGCGGTCCCGAGGCGGGCGCCGTGGGGTAGCTGCCAGTCGGCGTCGTCGATGCGCCACGTCGCCCGGGCGCCGCTCCAGAAGAGCAGCGGGGCGGTGCGCCGCTGGCCCGTCTGGACGAAGGACACCAGCGGGAAGCCCACCACCAGCTCGTCGTCGTCGCCTCGCGCGAGGGCGGCGAGGTGGGCCTCGAAGAAGGCCCCGGCGCGGGCGGGGATGGGCGAGAGAGAGAGCGAGTCGGCGTCGCGGAGCACGAAGGCCGTGGCGTCGTCGGCCCCGTCGGAGAAGAGCCGCAGCGAGAGGGCCGCGCCGTCGCGCTGGGTCGGGCGCACCAGCGGGTGCGGGGCGAAGACGAGGTCGTCGGTGCGAGCGGGCGCGACCACGCTGGCCTCGGCGCGAGACATCTCCTCCAGCGCGCGGAGCCCGTAGCGCAAGGCGTCGAAGGGGGAGCGTGGCGGGGGCACGGAGAGGGGGTCCCTCTACCGCAACGCGCGCGGTCGCGCTCGCAAGGCGAGCGACCGACGATGGATGTCTTTGGGAGGGGAGAGGAGCCCCGGGCTCACCGGCGGCCGATCACGCGGAGCGCGACGGTCGCCGGTGCGGAGGGGGAGCGATCAGGGGTTGGTGTACGAGGCGGCGCAGAAGCCGATGTTCTCGTCGGGGAAGCAGGCAAGGCTGCCGCGGAGGGTAGAGCTACCCTCGTGGTGCCAGTACCAGCGGTTGCGCTGCGGCGAGAAGGTGAACGAGCACATGTCGCTCAGGCCCGAGACGCCGCCGACGGTCGGGAACGACGCCAGCGTGGAGATCGCCCCGTTGGACACCTGCATGCGCGAGATGGTGTTCGAGTTGGTCACGTAGTCGACGTAGAGCTGACCGCCGAAGAACTCCGCGGTGCCCCAGAACGCCCAGCTCTCGCAGCTGAAGTGCGCCGGGATGGGCCGGGCGCCCAGGTCGACGACGCTGCCGGTGGACAGCGCGATGTCGAAGGCCCGGGTGCCATTGAGGACCACGACGCGGTCCCAGCCCGAGAAGATGCCGGTGCCGGAGCCCAGCGCCAGCGCCTGCGAGAGGGCGATCACCCGGCCCGTGCGGACGCCGGTGTTGCCGTCGACCTCGAGCAGGTGCGTGGCCGTGCCGCCCTGGCCGAGCGCCGCGGTGGCGCTCGTGCCGAAGACGTAGACCGCGCCCGTGCGGAGGTTCTGCACGAGCGAGTCGAGCTGCGCCGGGTCGTCGTCAGGGCCGTGCCGCTGGCGAGGTCGGAGGAGCTGAAGCGGCCGGTGGCGGAGTCGCCGTTGTAGAAGACGTTCGTCGCCGACACGGCGATGCCGCCGCGGTCGTCGCCGGTCACGCCGCCGTGGTCGATCGCGCTGCACGACGAGGCGCTGAGCGCCCCGATGCGGAACGTGTCGTTGGGGTAGCTGAACGCCGCGGTGCAGTACCCGATGGTCTCGTCGCCCGAGCGGAACTGCGAGACGCCCTCGTGGTGGAAGTACCAGCGGCTGTTCGACGGCTGCACCGTGAACGAGCACATGTCGCTCAGGTTGGTGAACGCGCCGAGGGTGGTGACGGTGCCCGAGGGCACGGCCGCGCGGGCGATGGTCCGCGAGTTGGCGACGTAGTCGATGTAGAGCTGACCACCGAAGAACTCCATCGTTCCCCAGTAGGCCCAGCTCTCGCAGCCGAAGCGCGACGGGTTGGGCATCGCGCCGAGGTCGGCCACGACGCCGGTGGCGAGATGTGGAAGAAGCGCGAGCCGGTGTGGACGCCCATGCGGTCGTAGCCCGAGAAGATGCCGGTGCCGCTGGGCAGCGCGATCCGCGTCGAGAGCGCGATGGCGGTCCTGGTCAGGGCGCCGGTGGCGCCGCTGATCTCGATGAGGTGCGTGGCGGTGCCGCCGCCGAAGGGCATCGCGACCGTGGCGCTGGTGCCGAAGGTGAAGACCTTGCCGGTGCGGAGGTTGCTCACGAGGGCGTCGTACTGGCGGCCGACGCCGGCGCCGCCCGCGAGGTTCGCGAGGGCGAAGCGGCCGGTGGCGCTGTCACCCGTGTAGAACACCTGAGAGTTCGAGACGGCGATGCCGCCGCGGTCGTCGCCGGTGGTCACGTTGTGCTCGATCGCCGCGCAGCCCGCGGTGGAGAGCGTGTCGATGCGGAACGACAGGCCCGTCACCGCCGAGACGCAGCCGCCCGCGGTGCAGGTCTGGTTCTCGGCGCAGCGGGTGCCGCAGCCGCCGCAGTTGTTGACGTCGCCGGTGGTGGCGATGCAGGTGCCGCCGCAGAGGGTGGTGCCCGCCGGGCAGGCGCAGGAGCCGCCGACGCAGGAGCGGCCGCCGGTGCAGACCGTGCCGCAGGCGCCGCAGTGGGCGCTGTTGGTCGCGGTGGAGACGCAGGAGCCGTTGCAGAGCGTGGTGCCCGCGGCGCAGGCGCCGAAGGTCACGCCGAGGTCGAAGCGCCCGCCCGCCGAGCAGCTATCCACGTAGAGCACGTGGAGGCCGGCGCCCGCGGCGAGGGTCGTGTTGAGCGTCGTGTTGGCGCCGCAGCTCGCGTTGGCCGCGCAGGCCGCCACCGGGGCGCGCGCGGCGCTCCGCTGGTCGAGGGTGAGGTTGGTCAGGCCGTTGCTACGACCGACCGCGCTCATCGGGAGCGCCGCCGCGTTGGGGCACGAGATGGCGTAGTAGGTGACCTCGGGGCCCGACGAGCAGCACGCGCCGGTGATGCCGCTGGTGCCCGCGAGGGTGTTCGACGTGGTGAACGTCGAGCCCGGGGTGATGCTCACGCGCTGGAGCACGTTGTTGGCCGGGAGGTGGTGGAAGCGGATCGACGACTCGCCGCCCGCGCCGCAGCCCGAGAGGACGAGGTGGTACGTGCCCGCGGGGAGGAGCGCGGCGATCTGCGCGTCGGCGCCGTTGGCGAAGGCGCAGCCCGCGAGGCCGCCGTCGTCGTTGCAGGTCGCGCCGCCCGAGAGGGTGGTGCCGATGTTGGCCCCGGCGCTGTTCTGGAAGAACAGCGAGGCGTCGATGCCCGCCGCGGAGGTCGTGTCCGCGTAGACGATCTCCTGCTGGGTCAGCGTGAACGTGTAGAACACGTCACGGCCGCCGCCCGCCGCGCTGGTGCAGCCGCACGAGCCGGTGGTGCTGTTGTTCGCCGCGGAGGTGTTCACCACCACGGTCGCGGTGGGGGTGCTGGTGTTGATGACGATCGCGCCGGTGCGGTTGTCGTTCGGCGGCGGGCCCGCGGTGCAGACGCCCGCGGTGCAGGGCGCGGTGCCGGGGCACACGACGCCGCAGCGGCCGCAGTTGGTGTTGCTGGTGCGCGCGTCGATGCAGGCGCCGCCGCAGAAGGTCAGGCCCGGGGCGCAGTTGCACGCGCCGGCCTGGCAGGTCTGCACCGCCGGGCACGCGGTGCCGCAGGCGCCGCAGTTGGCGTTGTTGGAGCGGGTGTCGACGCAGGTGCCGCTGCAGGCCGTCTGGCCCGCCGCGCAGGCGCACGCGCCGGCCTGGCAGGTCTGGCCGCCGGTGCACGCGCGGCCGCAGGTGCCGCAGTTGGCGTTGTCGGTGCGGGTGTTGAGGCACGCCGTGCCGCAGGCCGTCTGGCCCGTCGGGCAGGCGCAGCTACCGGCGACGCAGGTCTGCGCCGAGCCGCAGGCGCGGCCGCAGGAGCCGCAGTTGGCGACGCTGGTGGCGGTGTTGACGCAGACGCCGCCGCAGAGCGACTGGCCCGACGGGCAGGCGCAGCGCCCGGTGGTGCAGACCTGGCCCGAGGGGCAGGCGTTGTCGCAGGTGCCGCAGTTGGCGGTGCTGCTGTTGAGGTCGACGCAGGTGGCGCTGGCGCCGGTGCCGCACGCGCTCTGCCCGCTCGGGCAGACGCACACGCCGGCGGCGCAGGTCTGGCCGGCGGCGCAGGCGTTGCCGCAGGCGCCGCAGTTCATCGCGTTGGACTGGGTGTCGATGCAGGTGGCGCTGGCGCCGGTGCCGCAGAGCTGCTGCGTGCCCGCGCAGGCGCAGCGGCCCGCGGTGCAGGTCGAGCCGCCGACGCAGGCGTTGCCGCAGTCGCCGCAGTTGGCGTTGCTGGTCTGCCCGTCGACGCACGCGCCGGAGCAGGAGAGCTGGCCGCCCGCGCAGCCGCAGCGGCCCGCGGTGCAGACCTGGCCGGCCTCGCAGGCGGTGCCGCAGGAGCCGCAGTTGGCGGCGCTGGTCTGGGTGTCGACGCAGGTGGCGCTGGCGCCGGTGCCGCAGCGCACGTTGGGCGCGGCGCACTCGGTCACGCAGGCGCCGGCCACGCAGGCCTGGCCCGCGGTGCAGGCCATGCCGCAGGCGCCGCAGTTCATGCGGTCGGACTGGGCGTCGACGCAGGTGGCGCTGGCGCCGGTGCCGCACGCGGTCTGGCCCGTCGCGCAGGCGCAGGCCCCGGCGGTGCAGGTCTGCGTCGCGCCGCAGGCGGTGCCGCACATGCCGCAGTTGGTGGCGCTGGTCATCGGGTCGACGCAGGTGCCGCCGCACTGGATCTGCCCGGCGAGGCAGGGGTTGCCCGCATCGACGCCGACGTCTTCGGGCGTGCCCGTGTCGGTGGGCGTGCCCGTGTCCTTCGGGCCGCTGTCGGTGACGGTGCCGGTGTCCTCGGGCGTGCCCGTGTCCGTCGGCGTGACGGTGTCCTCGGGCGTGCCCGTGTCCGTCGGCGTGCCGCTGTCGGTGGGGGTGCCCGTGTCTGTGGGCGTGCCCGTGTCGACGGGCATCCCGGTGTCTTCCACCACGGGGACATCTGTCGTACTGGCGGGGGGGTCGCTGCTACAGGCAGCGAGGAGGGCAGTGCACACCAGCCAGGGTGTCTGCCTCAACCACGATGAACTCATGAAAGCCTCCTGATGTCCGCGGCGGTCACCGACGCGTCCATCAGGCGTTCTCCCCGTGAGCCCACGGCGCCTGACAAGACCACATCACATGCCCACGGACCGAGCATGGGTACGTCCAACCGCCCTCCCGCGGCAAGCGCCCCTCGCTACGTCATCCGGGCTTCAATTCCCTTGCGTTTCATGCTTCCCACGGTTTCCCGGGGAGGTCCGCCTGGGGCTGTCCCTACAGCTCGACCGTGGGCTTGACCGACGTCAACGGGCGGCGGCCCGAGCGATCCCTTCGAGGATGAGCCTGCGGGCCTCGTCGGCGTCTCCCCAGCGCAGCACCTTCACCCACTTGCCGGGCTCGAGGTCTTTGTAGTGCTCGAAGAAGTGCTGAATCTGGTCGAGGGTGATCTGCGGCAGGTCGGTGTAGCTCCTCACGCCGTCGTAGCGCTTGGACACCTTGCTCGAGGGCACCGCCACGATCTTCTCGTCGCCGCCCGCCTCGTCCTCCATCAGCAGCACGCCCACCGGGCGCACGCTCATGATGGCGCCCGGCACGATGGCCCGGGTGTTGGCCACGATCACGTCGCAGGGATCGCCGTCGCCGGAGAGCGTGTGCGGGATGAAGCCGTAGTTACCCGGGTAGCGCATGGACGTGTAGAGGAAGCGGTCGACGACCAGCGTGCCGGCCTCCTTGTCCATCTCGTACTTGATCGGCTCGCCCCCGATCGGGACCTCGATGATCACGTTGACCTCCTCCGGCGGATTGCGTCCGATGGACACGGACGTCCCCGCCGCCGCCCCGCTCGCGCCCCTCCGCCTCTGACGCCGGCGCCCCGCGCGTCGTCCTCCGGGGACCATGGGGCGACGGGCCCGGTCAGTTCGGTCGGCGCGCCGCCAGCGAGGGCAGCCCCGAGGCGCCCAACTCCCTCTCCATCGACGCCTCCGGCGACGTCGCCGTGCTCGACCAGGTCAACCGCCGGGTGCAGCGCTTCCGCGACGGCCGCTTCGTCGGCTCGCTCCCTCTCCCCAACGAGGCCGCGCAGGACCTCGCCACCGCCTCCGACGGCCGCGTCGCCGTGCTCGACCGCCTCGGCGACCCCTCGCTCACCCTCTTCGACGCCGCCGGGCGCCCCGCGCGCACCGTCCCCCTGGTGGGAGGTCCCATCTCCGAGGGCGGCGCGGTCACCGGCCTCTTCGCCGCCTCCGACGGCCTCTACGTCGAGCGGGAGCACCGCGAGCTCGTGCGCCTCACCGACGCCCGCGGCGAGCCCGACCCCTCGCGCACCACCCTCTGGGGCAGGCCCGGCCGCGACGGCGCGACGCTCCTCCGCGCCGCCATCGCCGACCGCCCCCGGGGCATGGTCACCGTGAGCGCCGCCGCCCGCGCCACCGGGGCCATGGACTGGTCGCGCACGGTCACCCTCGACGGGGCCATCCTCCACCTGGTGCTGCTCGACGGCGACCGCCACGGGCGGGTCTACCTGGGCGCCGTGGCGGGCCGGGAGCTCGGCGGCGCCATCACCGACCCTCGCACGCTGGTCGTGCGCTTCGACCGGGCGGGCGTCCCCGTCGCGACGCTCCGGCTCCCGGCTCCCCCCGAGGCCGACGAGCTCTTCCGCCCGCTGGCCATCGACGACGAGGGCCATGTGTTCGCGCTCTCTCCCGGCGCCGACGGCCTCTCGCTGGTGGAATACACCTTCCCGGATTGACCCCCGCGGCGCGGCGCTGAGCTATCGTCGCGCGATGCGTACCTCCCGTCGCGCCGGTGGCCTCTCGCTCGTGCTCGCCTCGCTCGCGGCCTGCGGCGACCAGGGCCCGATCATCGAGACCGTCGACACCGACGTCCCGGTGGTCGACGCGCCGACGGTCACCGATCGACCCCGCGCCGCCGACGTCCAGCGCATCGCCGACGTCCCCCTGGTCGCTCCTCCGCGCGACGCCGGAGCGCCCCCCGTCGACGTCCCTCGCGCCGTCATGGACTCCGGGGTGGTCGTCGTCGAGGAGCCCACGCCCGACCTCACGCCCGACGGCGGAGCGCCCGTGGTGGACGTCGAGCCCGCGGCCCCGACGACGGGCGCCACGATGAGGGTGACCGCCACCTCGCTCAACCTCCGCAGCGGCGTGGGCACCAGCCACGCGATCCTGACGGTGCTCTCGTGCGGCACCCGGGTGACCGTGCTGGGCGGCCCCACCACCGGCTGGTGGAACATCCGCTCCGGCGCCTTCACCGGCTGGGCCTCGGGCGCCTACCTCGTGGCCGAGGCGGGCTTCGACCCCGCCGTCTGCGGCGGCGCGCTCACGCCCCGCGATGGACGCCGGGACCCCCCACGACGCCTCCCGGCACCCCGGAGGTGTCGCAGATGTTCACCCTGGCGCGCTCGGCGGTGGGCTACTCGTACTACTGGGGCCACGGCTCGTGGGGCACCGACGGCCGCGACCGCGGGTCGTGCTCGGGCAGCTGCCCGAGCTGCACCCACACCGGCCGCTACGGCGCCGACTGCTCGGGCTTCGTGGCGAAGGTCTGGCAGATCCCGTCGCCCTCGCCGGTGACCACCGACCGGCACCCGTACTCCACGTACAACTTCGTCAACAGCACCACGCACTGGTCGAGGGTGGCGCGCACCGCGGTGCGGCCGGGCGACGCGCTCACGTACAACACCAACGGCGCGGGCCACATCGTGCTGTTCGAGTCGGGCTCCGACCCGTGGGGCAGCGTGTGGGTCTACGAGGCCCGCGGCTGCGCCACGGGCATCGTGCACAACCTCCGCACGGTGGGATCGAACTATGTGGGCATCCGCCGCGAGGGGCTCTGACCGTAGGCCCCATCAGCGAGCGGCGTAGATGACGCCTTCGTTGGTTCCGCTGAGCAGCGAGCAGCGCTGCGAGCCGACGTTGCAGCCGAGGCTGCGCGGCACCCAGCAGATGTTGTTGCCGTCGACGCAGCCGTAGTTGCCGCCCTGGGTCCCGGCGTACCCGAAGCCCGACTCCGAGTCGTGGAACATCCCCAGCCCGCGGAAGCTCCCGCACCCGTGGGTGCACGCGTTGTTCACCGTCGGGTCGGCGTAGCCGAAGCTGTCGCGGTAACCCCAGCCCGAGCTGACGTTGTACCCGCTGTAGGGCGTGGCGAATCCGTTCTGGCGGTAGGTGATCATCCACTGCGTACCGAGGTCGGTGCCTAGCTCGATCAGCCGGCGGTAGATGATGATCCGCTCGGTGAAGGTCGCGGCGCTCGCCGAGAGCGTGGCGCCCTGCGCGAAGCCCGCCTGAGGTGTTGCCCACGGTCCCGGTGTTCGAGAAGACCGGGGTGTCCCACTGGGCGTTCGAGCGCAGGTACGCCATCACGGTCCAGCCGCCGCCGGCGGTGCTCATCTCGCAGTACACGTTGAAGGCCGCCCCGCTGCCCGCGCCGTCCGGATCGATCAGGTACACCCCGCTCGGCGCCGACGAGTTCTGTTCCCTGATCGATCGGCAGCTCGTCGCGCTGAGGCAGGTACCGCCCGCGCAGACCCTCCCCGAGGGACACGCTGTCCCGCAGCCCCCGCAGTTCGTGGAGCTGGTCCGGGTGTCGACCTCGCAGCCGTTGGTGGGGTTGCCGTCGCAGTCGGCGAAGCCCGCGATGCAGCTCGACCGGCACGCCCCCGCGGTGCACGCCGCCGTGGCGCCAGGCCTGGCAGGGCACGCCACCCCGCACGCCCCGCAGTTGCTCACGCTGGTGGTGCTCGCCTCGCAGCCGTTGCCCGGGTTGCCGTCGCAGTCGGCCGTCCCGGAGGCGCAGAGGAAGCCGCACGAGCCCGCCGCGCAGACGCTCGCGGCGCCGGGCCTCACGGGGCACGAGAGCCCGCACGCCCCGCAGTGGGTCACGCTGCTGGTGAGGTTGACCTCGCAGCCGTTGGCGGGGTTGCGGTCGCAGTCGGCGAAGCCAGGCCCGCAGACGAAGGCGCAGGAGCCCGCCGCGCAGACCGCGGTGGCGTTGGCCCCCGCCGAGCACGAGGCCCCGCACGAGCCGCAGTTCGAAGGATCATTGCTGGTGTTGACGCACCCGCCTCCGCAGAGCGAGAGCGGCGCGGCGCAGGTGGCGACGCACGCCCCCGCGGCGCACACCCGGCCCGCGGCGCAGGCCCGACCGCAGACGCCGCAGTTGGCGTTGTCGCTGAGGCTGCGCACCTCGCAGCCGTTGGCCGCGCTCATGTCGCAGTCGAGGAAGCCCGCGGCGCAGGCCGTGACGCCGCACGCTCCGCCCGCGCAGGCCGAGGTCGAGTTGGGCAGCGAGCACGTCCGGCCGCAGGCCCCGCAGTGGGCGCTGCTCGTCCCGAGGCTGGTCTCGCAGCCGTTGCCCGCGGCGCCGTCGCAGTCGCCGAGGCCCGCCTCGCAGCGAGCGACGGTGCAGCCCCCGGCCGCGCAGCCGCTCACGGCGCCGGGCAGCGAGCAGGCGTTGCCGCAGGCGCCGCAGTGGGCCGGGTCGATGGAGGTGTTGGCGCAGAACGATCGTCCTCCGGCGGTGCACTCCACGAGGGGCGAGGCGCAGGTGGCGGAGCACGTCCCTCGCGAGCACGCCGAGCCCGCGGGGCAGACCGCCCCGCACGCCCCGCAGTGGGCGTTGTCGGTCTGGAGGTTGACGCACGCGGTGGAGCACTGGGTGAGCCCCGCGCCGCAAGAGACGGCGCACACGCCCGCGGCGCAGGCCGTCCCCGGGGCGCAGGCGGTGCCGCAGGCGCCGCAGTGGGCGTTGCTGGTGCGCAGGTCGACGCACGCGCCGCCGCACTGGGCCTGCCCCGCAGGACAGCTCACCTGACACGATCGGTTGACGCAGATGTTCCCTGCGGGGCAGGCGGCTCCCGCAGGCGCCGCAGTGGAGGCGGTCGTTGGCGAGGTCGGCGCAGCTCGCCCCGACGCCAGAGTCCCCGGAGCCCGCGCAGGCGGTGAGCGAGGGAGCGCAGGTGGTGGCGCACGCCCCGAGGCTGCACACCTGGCCCGCGGCGCAGGCCCGACCGCAGGCGCCGCAGTGGGCGTTGTCGGTCTGGGCGTTGACGCATACGCCGTTGCATACGAGCTGCGACGGTGAGCACGACGGCCCGGCGTCGACCGCGTCCACGGAGCCCGCGTCGGTGCCCGCCCGCGTCGGGGGCCGCGGAGACGACGGGGTCGCTGCTACAGCCCGCGGTGAGGAAGGCGCCGACCAGCCACGCGGCCAGTCGGTAGGTACAGTGGGTCGTTCGCTTGTTCATGAAGGGAGCCGCTCCTCGCCCGGTGGCGTCGACGATATCCAAATAGGCAGACGAGCGATGCTCCCTTAGGAAGCTTCGATTGCGAACGGAGTGTTGATAGTCTGGCTCGGCCATAGGGACAGTCGTCGAGCGGGCAGTGGGTTGCCGCGGCTCTGGCTCCGTGCCGTAGCGGCAGGAGGTCATCTGATGAAGCAGACCAGCCCGTGGCTCGTTTGCGTCGCGCTCGCCCTCGCGGCGGGCTGCGGCGATCCGTCGGTGGGGCAATCCCCACAGCACACCATCTCCGACGGCCGGCACGGCGGGGTGGAGGGGTTCTACTTCCTCCCGCCGCTGGTGCCCGAGCCCGGGGTGCAGGGCAACGACCGGCGACTCGCGCCCGTCGTCGCGGTCGACCCGCTGGACGCGGCGGGCAACCCCACGACGCCCCGCCTCGCGGAGTACAGCACCCTCACGGGATCCGGGGCTGAGCGGGTGCGCGACTCGGCCTCGCACTTCCACGTCGACTGGGACATCTCCCGCACCGCGGCGGCGACCGAGACCACCTACCGGGTCCGGGTGTTCGTCCCGTCCCGGGTGGTCACCCCGGCGGGCGTGCGCATCGAGCCGCAGGGCCGCGAGCTCGGCTGGATCGACGTGCAGATCGACCGCAACGGCAACCCCCGGCTCAACTCCGCGAGGGGATCGGCGCAGGCCAACCCGGCGCGCACCGTCCCGGTGCAGTTCAGGGTGCTGCCGTCGGTGCTCGACCCCGACGGCGACGGACGCCTCGACTACGACGACAACTGCGCGGCCACGGCCAACGCCGACCAGGCAGACGCGGACGGCGACGGCGTGGGCGACGCCTGTGAGTGCCTCGGCGTGACGTGCCCGGCGAGCGACGCCTGCCACCTTCCGGGCGTCTGTCAGCCCATGACGGGCGCCTGCACCAACCCCGTCGCGGCCGACGGGACCGCATGCGATGACGGCGACACCGGCACCGAGCTCGACCTCTGTCGGGCGGGCGCCTGCGAGGGCACGCTCGCCTCGCAGCCCGTCGCCAGCGTGAACTTCGGCCCCGACGACGCCGTGGCGACGAGGGCGATCGACGAAGACCCGCTCTCCTTCGTGGCCCTGGGGCCGGGCGGCATGGAGTGCCTCGACACCTCCACCCCGTCGGCGCCGACGAGGGTGGGCGGATGGCAGCCGCCCTTCAGCGCCAACTGCACCGACCTCGTGAAGGTGGGCGACCTGCTCTACCTGGCCTGCGGCGAGGCGGGCATGGTGTGCCTCGACGTCTCCACCCCCTCCAACCCGACCTTCCTCTACCGCTTCACCCTCCCGGAGGGCCCGGCGGTCTCCTGCGCGCACCTCGACAACACCCTCTACGTGGGCGCTGGCAACGAGGTCTACATCTACGACCTCACCGACCCCCGCACGCCGGTGCGCCGCGGATCGCTCGGCGCGGGATCCGCCACGCCCGTGGTGCGCGTCTACGTCGACGGCCGCCGGGTGTACTGCCTCTACGCCTCCGGGCGGCTGGTGGCGTCCAACGCCGCGGGCGGAGCGTTCAGCCCGGTCTTCCTCGCGGCGTGGTCGGGGCCCGCGAACGCCACCGACCTCGTGGTGCAGAACGGCATCGCGTACTGCACCTACAACGGCGCGGGGCTCCGCATCGTCAGCCTCCGCGACCCGACGGCCCCCGAGCTCCTCTGGTCCGACGGCGGATCGCCCGCCCTGGGCGTCGCCGTCCGCGGCACCAGCCTCGCGTGCATCTACGCCAACCGCCGCTACCGCACCTGCTCGGTGGCCAACCCCCGGTCGCCGGTGTTCCTCACGGACAGCGACGCGGGCGCCACGCCCACGCTGGTCTCCATCACCCGCCGCGGCTTCGCGTGGTGCGGCTACGGCCGACGCGCCTCGCTGCTCGACATCCCCCCCTACGTCGTCGCGGCCTCGCCCTCCGCGGGGCGCTCGGGCCACTGCGGCGACGGCCCGGTGCGCGTGTACTTCTCCCAGGGCCTCGACCCCGCCACCGTCGACGGCGCGAGCGTGCGCGTCCTCTCCGGCAACTCCGCGGTCACCGGCGCGCTCACCCTCGACGGCGCCGTCGCGACCTTCACCCCCTCGACGCCGCTGCCCGAGGGCGACTACGCCGTCGCGGTCGCCCCATCGGTACGCAGCGCCCGAGGCACCCGCTTCGCGCCGCCCGCCGGCTGGCGCATCGCCTTCCGCGTGACGCCCGTGTGCACCCGCTTCACCGAGGCTCCCTCGGCCGTCACCTCGGGCGCCTCGGGGAGCTTCTCCTGGCGCGTGCAGGGCGGCTCCGCCGTCAGCGCCACCGGGCTGCTCGTGGGCACCAGCCCCGACCCGGTGGTCGACCCGCTGGAGGTCACCGACAACCTGTCGGGCGCGCCCGGGATCTTCACCCAACTCTGGACGGCCCCGTCGGTCTCCAGCCCGACGCCGTACTTCCTCGTCGCCGACGCCAACGTCGACGGCGCGACCTACTACACCTCCGTCGCCGCGGTGACGGTGAACCCCGCCGCCGCCCCGACCGCCGACTGGACGCTGGCCCCCTCGTCGGGCGTGCAGGGCGCGTCGCGCGCCATCTCGTGGTCCGTCGCCAACGCCTCGAACGTCACGCAGACCTTCGTGCGCTGGGGCGCCGACCCGAGGCCCCTCGTCGCGGCCTCGTCGACGCAGACCGGAGCCCAGTCCTCCCCCGCGGCGGGCCCCTTCTCGGACAGCCTCACGCTGCCCGCGGTGACCGCGCCGACGACCTTCTACGCGGTGGTCGTGGCGGTGGTGAACGGCGGCGCGCGCACGGTCGTCTCTCCCACGGTGAGCTTCGTCGTGAACCCCTGCGCCGAGGGCCTCGCCGCCTGCGGAGGGAGCTGCGTCGACGTGCAGACCGACGCGGCGAACTGCGGCGGGTGCGGAAACGCCTGCGCCACGGGGCAGACCTGCGCGGCGGGCGCCTGCCGCGCGACCGGCTGCGAGGCCGGCTACTCCAACTGCGACGGTGATCCTTCCAACGGCTGCGAGACCGCCGGGGTGTGCCCGCGCTACCTCGTCGGCACGATCGGCGGGGCGCGCATCAACCACCTCGCGTACGACGGGACCTACCTCTACGCGTCCAACATCGCCGGTCCGCTCTACCGGCTGCGCGCGGACGGCGTCGGCGCGAGCGCGACGGTGTTCCGCACCAACCCGGCGTACTTCGTCCCGCGGGTCTACGGAGAGCACCTCTACTGGAACACCACCTCGGGCACCATCGAGCGCTCTCGCCTCGACGGCGTCGGCGCGGTGGAGACCGTCCGCAGCGGGCTCCCCAACGTGGGCGCCTTCTTCCTGGAGGGCGATGATCTCTACTGGATCGACTACGTCTCGGGCAACGGCTCGCTCCGCCGCACCTCGGTCTCCATGGGCACCAGCACCACCCTCGGCGTCACGCAGGGTCCCTGGCCGAGCGACGTCATCCGGGACAGCCGCGACGGGAGCTTCATCGTCTCCAGCCAGCAGAGCCAGTACCTCTGGCGCATCCCCGCCGGGGGCGGCGCGCGGACGGCGGCCTACAACCTCGGCGCGGGCCGCGCGGGCGCGCAGATCGCGCAGGACGACCAGTACTTCTACACGTGCACCTACCAGGCGGCGGGCGGCCAGGTGCTGCGCATCCGCAAGGACACCGGCGTCGTCGACGTGATCGCAAGCGGCCAGGGCTCGCCCTGGGGCATCTACGTGACGCCCTCGCGCATCTACTGGTCCGTGTACTTCGACCGCTCCATCTGGGCCGCCGCCCACTGACGCTCACCGCGCGGGGTCGACCACCGTCACGCCCCGCTCGTCCGTCGCCACCAGCACTCGCATCCGCTCGGGGTCCGGTCGCTCGACGCGCACCCCGAAGCGGAACCTCCGCCCCGCCACGTCCGTCGGCCGCACCCCGTCGGCCAGGATGACCAGCTCGCTCCACGCCGACTCGTAGACCTCTCCGACGAGGGTGAGCCCTCGGCGCTCCTGTCGGCGCACGGTCTCGTTGGCGAGGTTGACCGGCGCCCCGCCGCCCACCGGGGTGAGCGTGAAGGTCAGGTAGACGTCCGGCGTCACGCCGCGCAGCCGCACCCGCCCGAACACGTGCCAGCCCCCCTGCGGACCGTGCACCAGCGTGAGCTCTCCCCCGTCGCGGGGCCGCGGCTCCCAGCGCTCTGCCCCGGTGCCGAGCTCCACCGGACCGGGCACCTCGGGGACGTCCACCACGGCCGCGTCGGGAGCGTCGACAACCACGGCCGCGTCGGGAGCGTCGACCACAGCCACGTCGGGGACGTCCACCACGGCCGCGTCATGGCCTGCCGGGGCACGGTCGGGGCTCGCGCAGCCCCACAGCAGCACGAGCATCGGGGTGAGGAGACGGCCGATGGTCACTGTATCCCCGAGAGGATATCGCCGCTGCGCGACGCCCGCGCAAGCCTCGGACCCGCTGGCGATTCTGACCGGCGGACCGATAGCCAGCAGCCATCGAGTTTGCGAGCATCCCGCGATGCTCCAAGCGCGCCACCTCGCCCTGCTCCTCGCGATGCTCCCGGCCTGCGGCGACGCGGGCACCTCGGTCACCGACGCCGCCGTCGATGTCACCGTCACCGCCGACGCTCCGCCCGACGTGACCTCGCAGGACGTCTCCGCCGTCGACACCGCGCGCTCAGACAGCGCCATCGACGTCCCTGCCGCCATCGACGTCCCTGCCGCCATCGACGTCCCTGTCGCCACCGACGTCCCTGTCGCCGTCGATGCTCCCGCGGTCACCGATGTCCCGGTCGTCCCCGATGCGCCGCGCACCTTCATGGGGACCTATCCCCTGGCCGCGCGCTTCCCCGAAGGCGGAACCTTCGACCCCGGCTCTCACCGCTTCTTCGTGGGCAGCCTCGCGGACGGCTCGGTCCATCAGGTCGACGCCACCACCGGGCTCGACGAGGTCTTCTATCGAGAGACGGCGCCCGGCCTCTGGTGGACGCTCGGCATGGACGTCGACGTCGCCCGCCGCCGCCTCGCCGTGTGCTCCATGGAGGACCGCCGCGCCGCGGGCGAGTCGAACCACCCCTACGACGGCTACGTGTTGATCTTCGACCTCGACACGGGGTCCCGCGTCGCGCGCATCCCCCTGGCGCCTGCCTTCGCGAGGGCGACCTGCACCGACGTCGCGTTCTCCGCCGACGGCGGGCTGTACGTGTCCGACCGCGAGCACCCGCGCATCTATCGCATCGAGCCCGGCGGCGCCCTCTCGACCTTCGTCACCCACGACCTGCTCTCGGGCGGCGCCGTCGGGCAGAACGCGCTGGTGGTGCTCCCCGACCAGAGCGCGCTCCTCAGCCTCATCTACCTCCCCTCTCGGCTCGTGCGCGTGGGCCTCCGCGACCGCGCCGTCGCCAACGTCTCCCTCCGCGGAACCTTCTTCGACGGCCTGCCGCTGCTGAGCGGCGCCGACGGGATGACCCTCTCGGGCGGCAGCCTCCTGGTCGCCTTCACCAGCCAGGTCACGCGGGTCACCCCGACCCTCGCCGACTGGAGCGCGGCCAGCACCGCCACGGTCGATGTCCCCGCGGGCATGACCGACATCGTCCACACCTCCTCCGGCGACTACCTGCTCAACGGCCAGGCGGTCTCCTTCGCCTTCGACCGCCCCACCACGCCCTTCCAGCTGGTGCGCTTCCTCGGCACCTTCTAGCGCCGCCCTCCGCAGCGCGGATGCTGGTGAATCGCCCGCTCCCCGGCGTGTGTTAGAACCGCCGCCGCCCGCTTGAAGGCCAACGACGGAGGCATTGCGATGTGGAGTCCTGACTCACGACGGCAGCGCGCTGGGGAGCTGAAGTCCCTCGGCGATCGGATCACCCGCTACCGCCAGCTCACCGAGCGCTTCGGCTCGTACTTCACCGCGGAGAGCGACCGCGCCCGCGACCTGGCCACGCTGCGCCACCGCTTCGAGGACCTCCAGGAGCGCGCCTCGCACCGCCAGCGGAGGCTCGCCAAGGGCGTGGTGAAGATAGGGGTCGTGGGGCTGGAGAAGCAGGGCAAGAGCGCCTTCCTCTCGGCGTGGCTGCAGTGCGAGAAGCTGCTGCCCTCGGAGGCCGAGCGCTGCACCTGGTCGACCACCGTGGTCGAGCCCGGCCCCGAAGGAACCTTCCAGGCCATCGTCGAGTACTACGCCAAGGACGAGTTTCAGCAGCGCATCGCCAGCTACTTCGACGCGCTCGAGCCCGGCAGCGCCACGCGCTGGGAGGGCCTCAACGCCGCGGAGCTCGCCCGCCTCCGAGGGTCGTACCGCGCTCGCACCGGCCACGAGGTCGACGACCACGACCGCTCGTCGCGGCGCGACGTGGCCGCGTGGGCCGAGCTCCAGGACATCGCGACCTCGCTCGGGGAGATCAAGGCCCGGCTGGGTCACGCGCCCGCGACGCTGACCGCGAGCTCGCTCGACGAGCTGGCGGAGCTCATCCGGCCGTACATCGCGCTCAAGGACACCCGCGCGGGCAACCGGCCCTACGCCGGGGTGAGGGCGGTGAAGGTGGTGACGGTGGTGATCCCCGTGCGCGGCGCGATGCCGGGCGTGGTGCTGATGGACCTGCCGGGCATCGACGCCCCCAGCGACAAGGCGCGGAGGGACACCGAGGAGGCGCTCGCCGACGAGGTGGACGTCACCATCTTCGTCAAGGACGTCACCCGCCCCTCGCTGGTGCAGCAGGAGCTCGAGCTGTTGCGGGCGATGCAGCGGGCCGACCGCTCGATCAAGCTGCACGACCGGCTCTTCGTGGTGCTCACCAAGGTCGACCTCTTCGACCACCCCGACGAGAACGGCAACTGGCACTGGGCCCTCGCCGTGCGGAACTTCAAGGACCAGGCGATCGACCGGGTCTTCCCGTACAGCAAGGTGTGGGCGCACCAGGGGGTTGATCCGAGGCACCCGGTCGCCCGGCAGGTGCAGGACTACTACAACCAGACGCAGCCGGTGAGCGGGCTCGACCAGCTCCAGGCCGCCATCGGCCGCTACCTCTCGGACGAGCTCGAGCGCCTCGACGCGGAGAGCGTGGCGGCGATCCGCAAGGAGTTCGGCGAGCTGGAGACGGCGCTGCGGGGCGCGCTGGTGACCGTGAAGGAGACCCTCAACGAGCAGGAGTTCGAGCGCCGGAAGGAGCAGCTCTTCGACGAGCTCTGGGAGCACATCGTCGCGGGCGAGGACGCGCGCGGACTCCTCCCGACGATCAAGTCCAACCTGTCGCACTTCCTCGACCACGAGGTGAGCGACGACCAGCGGGCGGCGCGCGCGGCGAGGGCCAACCTGCGCATCGGGGAGATCCGCCGCGACCTGCTCTCGCGGCTCACTCCCGAGGAGGCCGAGAGCAAACGCCGTCAGATGCCCTCGCCGGGGCTGATGAACGAGAGCGCCGTGGAGATCGAGGTGCGCAACCAGATGCGCGAGCGCTGCGCGGCGCGGGTGCTGGGGATGGGCGAGGACTTCCGCGACTCGGCGAGGGAGAGCATCGAGCGGATGCTCGGGGAGATGTTCGTGCGCGCGGAGTACCAGGGCGGACGGCTGGAGATGCTGCTGCCGCCGGGGCAGACGCTGCTCTCGCGCATCGACGCGATGGGCCGCGCGGGCCAGGTGAGCGAGAGCGTGCTGCGCTACCAGAACCGCGAGCTGGCCAAGGCCGACGTGGCCTTCGAGGTGCTGTCGCGGTACTTCGCGCGGCAGGTCATCGACATCCTCGACGCGACCGACCCGGCCGACCGCGAGCTGCGCCTGCGCGAGCTGGCGGGCCTGGAGCAGTTCTTCGGGATGGACATCGCCGACAAGGCGACGCGCAGCGACCCGCTGGGCTCGGCGATGGCGGCGACGAGCGTCCCGATGAGCGCCCCGACGGCGACGAACTTCCCGGTGCAGCCCGCGGAGATGAAGCCCACCTCCACGGTGTCCAACCTGATGGACCGCTTCAAGCAGAAGCCCGACGCGCCCGCCGCTCCGCCCTCCGCCCCGAGGACCCCTGCGACGCAGCCGATTCCGAGGGACTGGTCGAAGATGCTGGGCCGGGTTCGCACCGACGTGGAGCGCATCAGCAACTTCCTGGAGGCGCTGGCGAAGCACCCGAGGGGCTTGCAGAAGTACCACGAGGAGGCCGTGCGCACGGTGCACGCGTCGTGGCTCGACCGCGAGGGAGAGCAGTCGCTGCGGCGCTGGGCGAGGAGCGAGTGCTCGCGCATCTGGCCCGACCGCTTCGCGGCGATCGACAGCGAGGCGAAGCGCGCCCGCGACGACGTCCGGGCGCTGGAGGAGCTGTTCGGCGCGACGTAGGGGAGCGACCGCCCACGCCCTCCCAATGCGCCTCACCGTCGCGGAGCGACGGGAGCGACCGCCCACGTCATCAGTCCCCGTCAGTCGCCCGCAGCCCGATGATAGGCTCCGGCCCCACCAACCGAGCGGAGGAGGGACCTGGAGATGGCGAGGGCGAAGGGCGGCGAGGCGAAGCTCATCAAGGCGACGAAGGCGCTGGCGCTGGAGATCCATCGGAAGCGGCTGAAGGCCCTGGAGGGGCTCATCCGGCGGCGGCTGGCGACGGTGGTCGAGAGCTTCTACGACATCGGCGAGGCGCTGACGGAGATCCTGAGGAGGAAGCTCTACGCGGTCGGCGGGCACGCGAGCCTGGAGGCGTACCTCACGACGACGAAGCTCATCGGCATCGCGCAGGCGATGAAGCTCATCGCCATCGTGAGGGAGGTCCCTCGCGAGGTGGCGCTGGCGGCGGGACCCGAGCGCTCGTATGCGCTCATCGGGCTGGCGAAGGCGACGCCAGAGCCCGACAGCGCGGCCGAGCTCATCGCGAGCGGGACGGTGGCGGGGCAGCCCGCGGCGAAGGCGCCGGTGCGGGCGATCACGGCGGCGGCGAAGGCCGAGCGCGCGAAGCGGCCGAAGACCGCGGCGGCGAAGGAGCGGGACAAGGCCGACGCGGCGCTGGTGAAGGGCGTGCGGGCGCTGCTGCGGGCGAGCGGGCTGGGCGCGGGGGGTGGTGAGCGTGGGCGGGGACGAGGTGCGCGTGGTGCTGACGCGCAAGCAGGCGGAGCGGGCGATCGCGGGCGGGGTGTGAGCTACAGTCGTCTGTAGGTGGGGCTACGGACGTCTGTGGGGGTGACGCGCGGTCGATGCCCCGCGTTGCTGGTAGAGAGGGACTTCGTTAGCGTCCCGCGCCAATGACGACCTACAGCGAGCAGGAGTGGCAGACCCGCAAGCTGCGGATCGACACACAACTGAAGTCCCTCGGCTGGACCATCGTCCCGGTGCCGGCGCAGGGAGTCACCCCGACGTGGGAGCAGACCCTCCACGCACACGCGGTCGAAGAGCTGCCCACGGACGACGGCCCTGCGGACTACGCGCTCTTCATCGCCGGGAAGCTGGTCGCGATCCTCGAAGCCAAGCGCTACGGGGTCGACGTCCAGAACGTGCTCTCCCAGGCAGAGCGGTACGCGCGCGCGGTGAAGCAGGCGACAGGCTTCGTGCGCGATGGCTACCTCGTCCCCCTCATCTTCGCGTCGAACGGCGAACAGATCTGGTTCCGTGACCTGCGCCACCCACTCGAACTCGCGCGGCTCCTCGGCCAGTTCCGCAGCCCGCACGGAGTCACCGACCTCCTCGGCCACGACCGCGACGCAACCCTCGCGGCGCTCGCGTCCAGACCCAACACCCACCCGAAGCTGCGCCCGTATCAGCGGGACGCCGTCGAGGCGATCGAGAAGACCCTCGGCGCGAGGCAGCACCGGATGCTCGTCGCCATGGCCACGGGCACCGGCAAGACCTTCGTCACCGTCCACCAGCTCTATCGACTGCTCGCGTCCGGCGCCGTCCGCCGGGCGCTCTTCCTCGTCGATCGCCGCGCGCTGGCTATGCAGGCGGTGCGGGCGTTTCACAGCTACGAGTGCAAGCCCGGCGTGCGCTTCACCGACGAGTTCGACGTGTTCAGCCAGCAGCTCCAGGGCGGGGACTACGACGGCGACGACGACAGCGACGACGCGTTCGACCCGAAGGCCCTCCCCGCGAAGAGCCTCATCGAGCCCAGCGCCACCGACCCCTTCGTCTACGTCTGCACGATCCAGCGCATGGCGGTGAACCTCTTCGGTCGCAGCGCCGTGATCGACGACGGCAGCGGCGACGCCGAGGAGATCGGTGACGACGATCTGGAGGCGCTCTCGATTCCGGTACACGCCTTCGACCTCATCGTCGCGGACGAGTGCCACCGCGGCTACAACGCCCACGCCGAGGCGATCTTCCGGCGCACCTTCGACCACTTCGACGCGGTGAAGATCGGCCTCACGGCGACGCCCGCGCCGCACACCGGGGCGTACTTCCAGAGCCTCGTGTTCTCGTACAAATACGAGGACGCCGTGCGCGAGGGCTACCTCGTCGACTACGACGTGCTCTCCATCGCCTCCGGCGTGCTGGCGAAGGGGGTGTTCCTGAAGGAGGGCGAGCAGCTCCGGGTCATCGACCTGGGCACTGGCAAGGACAACTTCATCGAGCTGGAGGAGGAGCGAGCCTTCGATGCCGAGGCCATCGAGCGTGCGATCACGGTCCCGGACACCAACCGCAAGGTGTTGGGCAAGCTCAAGGAGTTCACCGACCTCTTCGAGAAGGAGCACGGGCGCTTCCCCAAGACGCTGATCTTCGCCTCCAACGATCGGGCGCACGGTTCGCACGCGCAGGAGATCACCAAGATGGCGAGGCAGATCTACGGGCGCGGGGACGACTTCGTCGAGAAGATCACCGGCAAGGTCGACCGCCCGCTCCGCTGCGTGAAGCAGTTCCGCAACCGCAAGGACCGCCCCGGCATCGCGGTCACCGTCGACCTGCTCTCCACCGGCGTCGACGTGCCCGACCTGGAGGTCGTCGTCTTCCTGCGCTTCGTGAAGTCCCGCATCCTGTTCGTGCAGATGCTCGGGCGCGGCACCCGACGGAGTCCCGACCTGCCCGACAAGTCGCACTTCACCGTGGTCGACTGCTTCGGCGGCACGCTGCTGGAGTACTTCCGCGCCTCCAACGACATGACCGAGGTGCCGCCGGACAAGCCCTCGAAGTCCATCGCCGACGTCATCGAAGACATCTGGCAGAACCGCGACCGCGAATACAACATCCGCAGCCTGGTGAAGCGCCTCCAGCGCATCGACAAGGAGATGTCGGGCGACGCGCGCGAGCTCTTCGCGGCCTACGTCCCCGACGGCGACCTCGGCGGCTACGCCAAGAACCTGCCGGGCAGGCTCAAGGCCGACTTCACCGCCGCGATGAAGCTGCTCCGCGATGGAGCGTTCCAGAAGCTGCTCCGCGACTATCCCAGGGCCACGCGGCAGTTCTTCTCCGCCGAGCAGCAGGTCGACACCGTCACCAGCGAGTGGGTCGTCCGCGGGAGCGACGGTCGCGAGTACAAGCCCGAGGACTACCTCTCGGCCTTCGAGCGCTACGTCCGTGAGAACCCCGACCACGTCGACGCCATCCGCATCCTCGTCGACAGCCCGCGGGACTGGTCGATGAAGGCCCTGGAGGAGCTGCGCACCCGGCTGCGCGTGACCGATCCTCCCTTCAACGAGGACTTCCTCCGACGGGCGCACCACCTCCGCTACGACAAGGCGCTCGTGGACATCATCTCGATGGTGAAGCACGCCGCCACCGCAACCTCGCCGCTGCTCACCGCCCCGGAGCGCATCCAGCAGGCCTTCGCCGAGCTCACCGCGGACCGTCCGCTCACCGCCGCGCAGACCGCGTGGCTCTCCCGCATCCAAGGGCACCTCGTGGAAAACCTCTCGCTCAGCCGTGACGACTTCGACCTCATGCCCGCCTTCGCCGACTTCGGCGGGTGGGGCGCGGCCAACGAGGTCTTCGGCGGAACGCTCCCTGACTGGATCGCCCGCATCAACGAGGCGGTGGCCGCGTGAAGGAGAAGAAGGCCGCTCCGCGCGTCGACGTGGTCGCCAAGCTCTGGGGCTACTGCCACGTGCTGCGGCACGACGGCGTCGGCTACCAGGACTACGTGATGCAGCTCACGTATCTGATCTTCCTCAAGATGGCCGCGGAGAAGGAGATCCTGTTGCCGCCGGGCTGCTCGTGGCCGGAGCTGAAGGCGCTCAACAACAGCCTGTTGCTGGAGGGCGACGAGGACGCCGAGGGGAAGAAGCTGGTCAAGGGCTACCAGGACATCCTGCGCGACCTCGCGAAGAACAGCACTCCGCTGTTGAAGGAGGTGTTCACCGGGGCCAGCTCGCTGTTCAGCAAGGCCGTGAGCCTGCGGCGGCTCATCGAGCTGATCGACGCCGAGACGTGGTCCGCGATGGGCGTCGACGTGAAGGGGGAGATCTACGAGGGCTTGCTGGAGAAGGCCGCCAGCGAGGGGGAGAAGGGGGCGGGGCAGTACTTCACCCCCCGACCGCTCATCCGCAGCATCGTTCGCTGCATGAAGCCCGACCCCGCGGAGAGGAAGGACTTCGCGATCAGCGACCCCGCGTGCGGCACCGGCGGGTTTCTCGTGGCGGCCTACGAGTGGTGGGCGAAGACCGCGCGGG
This sequence comes from Deltaproteobacteria bacterium, assembly GCA_016704445.1. Lineage (GTDB taxonomy): Bacteria > Myxococcota_A > Polyangia > Polyangiales > SCUS01. The sequence goes on along the minus strand of JADJAE010000061.1, from coordinate 5,983 downwards.
AGGGCAAGGTCGACCGCGCGCTGGCGAAGCGGGTGAAGGAGTCGACGTACTTCGGCGAGGAGATCGGCGTCGACCCGCGGCGCATGGCCGTGATGAACCTGTTGCTGCACAACGTCCAGCCGTCGATCACCCAGGGCGACTCGATCTACGAAGACCCCGACCCGAGGCGCTTCGACGTCGTCCTGACCAATCCCCCTTCGGTACGAAGGGCGCCGACGCCGCGCCGTCGCGGGACGACTTCATCGTCGAGACGAAGAACAAGCAGCTCAACTTCGTGCAGCACGTGATGACGATGCTGCGGACGGGCGGGCGCGCGGCGATCGTGCTGCCGGACAACTGCCTCTTCGCCGACCAGGCGGGCGATGTCTTCAAGGAGCTGATGGAGACCTGCGACGTGCACACGCTGCTGCGCCTGCCGCGCGGGACGTTCACGCCCTACGCGCAGGGCGTGAAGGCGAACGTGATCTTCCTGACGAAGGGGTCGAAGACCCGGCGGGTGTGGATCTACGACGGGGGCACCAACGTCGCGGGCATCACCAAGAAGGGCCGACCGCTGATCGAGGGGCACTTCGCGGCCTTCGAGAAGTGCTACGGCGAAGACCCGAATGGCGGGTCGAAGCGGAAGGCGTCGGACTCGGCGGACGATCGCTGGCGCAGCTTCGATCGGGCAGAGGTCGAGAAGGCGGGCTGGAAGCTCGACGGGCTCCGCTGGTTGAAGGAGGAGCGGGAGGACGACGGCGACGAGCTGCTGGAGCCGGAGGACCTGCTGGGTGAGCTGACGACCGAGCTGGAGGCGGCGCTCAAGGGACTCAGCGGGATCGCCGAGATGCTGAAGACAGCGGAACACGGGGCGGCGTGATCGAGGCGGACGGAGAGCTGGGAGAGCTGCCCGAGGGGTGGCAGTGGCGGCGGGTGGCGGAGGTGTGTGAAATCAACCCTCGGCGTCCGAAGTCGTTCGGATTGGCCGCGACCACCCTGGTGCCATTCGTGCCAATGGACGCAGTGGATGCGGCGTCGGGAATCATCACCGGCGCGAGATTGCGTCCCCTGAATGAGGTCGAGCGCGGGTTCACCTGCTTCCAGAACGGAGATGTGATCTTTGCCAAGATCACACCGTGTATGGAGAACGGAAAGAGTGCGTTGGTGACCTCGTTGGAGGGGCCGTGTGCGTTCGGCTCCACGGAGTTCCTGGTGCTCCGTCCTGGGCCGGAGATCGAGGGCGCGTTTCTACTCCAGATCGTGCGGCAGCAGTCGTTTCGCAACGCGGCGCAGAACGAGATGGCAGGCGCAGTTGGGCAGGCACGCGTGCCAGTGGGGTTCCTCGCCAATGCGATGATCCCAGTGCCTCCGCGGAAGGAGCAACGTCGACTACTAGCAACGTTGGCCCCAATGCGGGAAGAGGTGGATCGCCAGCGCCTGCGGCTGGATCGGTTGCGGGCCGTAGTCGGTCGAACGCGACGGAGCGTGCTGGCCGCGGCGTTTCGGGGAGAGCTGACCTCGGGCTGGCGTCAGCATCATCCCGCCATCAGTGACGGGGCGACGGTGCTTGAGCGGATCCTCTCGGAGCGCGCCGGGACTTTCGTCAACACGGCAGTGGCAGCGAAGCGTCCATTCAAGCGCCCAGAGATCGGGGTAGTCGACGAGGAATCTCCCCCTCTACCCGCGGCCTGGACGTGGGCGCCGCTCGAAGCACTTGGCGAAATCAATCTTGGAAAGATGCGATCGCCAGAGTTTCATAGCGGACCTCTGATGCGTCCCTATCTCCGCGTCGCAAACGTCAAGAGCGGTGGGCGGATTGATCTCGGCAGTGTTCTCTCAATGAACTTTGAACCGCACGAACAGGAACACTTTGCTCTTCGCGCGGGCGACATTGTTCTTTCGGAGGGGCAGAGTCTCGAACTGGTTGGTCAGAGCGCGATCTTTCGCGAAGGACCGGATGGTCTCTGCTTCCAGAAGACGCTCCATCGATTTCGTCGATGGCACTCGGCTCCTTCCTCGGAGTTCATGCAGTACGTCTTCTCGCACTACGTCCAGAACGGGATCTTCCCCCGTTACGCGTCGATGACCGTGAACATCGCGCACCTCACGCTTGAGCGCCTGAAGCCCGTCCCGATCCCTCTCCCTCCGCTCGAAGAGCAGCAGGAGATCGTCCGCATCATCGACCGGTGGTTCGCCGTGCTCGACGACGTCGAGCGGCGCATCGCTCGCGGCCTCGCCCTTTGCGAGCGCCTGCGCGAGTCGCTCTTGCAGAAGGCCTTCCGCGGAGAGCTGCTCGCTCCGCTCGGGACCACCTCCCTGCCGTGATGCCCAGCTTGCGGACAGCTGAACATACGTTCATAAAGAATCCTCACGGGGAGAGACTCAGGATGAGCGACCATCACGACCGCGCTTCGCATCGCTTCGGTGGCCCATGGACCGAGACGAAGCTCACGATCCTTCGCAAGTACCTTCGCGCCTACACGACGGCCCTGAAGAACCAGTCCTTCACGACCGGCTACATCGACGCCTTCGCGGGCACCGGCTACCGCTCGCAGGCCGCCAACGACGGCCCGCAGCTCGCCCTGCCCGACCTCGCTGGAGATCAGGAGGAGGCGCTCCTCAAGGGCTCCGTCGTCTACGCGTTGGAGACGCAGCCGCGCTTCGATCGCTACGTGTTCATCGAGCAGGACGCCGCACGTTGCGCGGCGCTCGATGCGTTGAAGGCGCAGCACCCCGACCTCGCGGCAGACATCAAGGTCTGCTCCGGCGAGGCGAACGAGGAGATCCGCTCGCTGTGCGCGAAGAACTGGCGCGACCGTCGGGCGGTGTTGTTCCTCGACCCGTACGGGATGCAGGTTGAGTGGCAGACCATCAAGGCGATCGCCGGGACGAAGGCCATCGACCTGTGGCTGCTCTTCCCGCTCGGTATCGGTGTGAACCGCCTGCTGACCCGCAGCGGTGAGATCCCCGAGGCCTGGCGCCACCGCCTCGATGTGATGTTCGGCACCGCGGACTGGATCGACACCTTCTACCGGGTCGAGTCGCAGCCCGACCTCTTCAACCCGGCCGCAACGACGCTGGTGAAGGCGCGCGTCGATGTGATCGCGAGCTACTTCGTGGAGCGCTTGAAGGCCGTGTTTCCTGCGGTCGCTCCGAACCCTCGCATTCTCCGAAACTCCTCGGGCAACCCGATGTACCTCTTCTGTTTCGCGGCGAGCCACCCGCGCGCACTTGGGATCGCCAGCGACATCCTCAGGAAGATCGACTGATGGCACTTGGATCCTCCATCGAATGGACCGAGGCCACCTGGAACCCCCTCACCGGCTGCGACAAGATCAGCCCCGGGTGCAAGCACTGCTACGCCGAGCGCATGGCCGAGCGCCTCCAGGCCATGGGCCAGCCCAACTACGCCCACGGCTTCGAGCTCACGCTCCAGCCCGACATGCTGCGCCGCCCGCTCGGCTGGAAGCAGCCGAAGACCATCTTCGTCAACAGCATGAGCGACCTCTTCCACGACGAGGTGCCGGAGCCGTACATCGCGCAGGTCTTCGCCGTGATGCGCGAGGCGCACTGGCACCGCTTCCAGCTCCTGACCAAGCGCGCGACGCGCCTCGCCGAGCTCTCTGCGCGCATCGACTGGCCCGACAACGTGTGGATGGGCGTGAGCGTCGAGAGCGAGCGCTACGTCCCCCGCATCGACGCGCTGCGGACGACGGGCGCGCGGGTGAAGTTCCTGTCGCTGGAGCCGCTGCTGGGACCGCTGCCGGGCCTCGACCTGCGGGGCATCGACTGGGTCATCGTCGGCGGCGAGTCGGGACCCCACGCGCGGAGATGGACCCCGCGTGGGTGCGCGACCTGCGCGACCAGTGCGAGCAGGCGGGAGTCGCGTTCTTCTTCAAGCAGTGGGGCGGACCCAACAAGAAGCGCACGGGGCGCGAGCTCGACGGACGCACCTGGGATGAGCTGCCCTCGCACGGCCGCACCACACGGCCGGTGCGACTGCCGGTGTTGGTGCCGAGCCGGTTGTAGGCCGCTCGCGCGGGCTCAACGAGCTACAGACGTCTGTAGGTGGGGCTACAGACGTCTGTAGGCGGGGCTCCGCGGGTTGGTCTGCTCGTGGGGAGCGACCGCGGCGCTCGCCCGATGGGGATAAGACGTCCAACGCGGCACCCTCCCAGGCACGGATCCACTCGGGTCTACAGAGCATCCAGTGTACGAAGTATGACGCTCCCGTGAGCGTCGGCGGGAGCACCCGGGACGCCGCCTTGGCAGTACGAGTCTCGGGTCATGGGTTCTCTGTAAACCCGCGGGCATCCGTGCCAGCCGGGGTGTCGGGTTGAAACATGCCTATCCCCCCGCTCGTCACCACGTTCACGCGCGGAGGCCCGGCACCCCGAGATACACCTCGTCCACCACGACGTCCCCGCCCAGGTCCGGCAGCCGGAGCACCCCGCCCCGCTCGGCGATGGTCAGGGTCCACGTCCCGTCGCCGTTGCGACGATAGTGCTCCAGCCGGGCACTCTCCTGCGACGCGAGGAGGTAGTGGTCCAACGACGGAATGCGGAGATAGTCGGCGAACTTCTTCCGCCGGTCGTAGCTCTCGGTAGAGGCCGACAGCACCTCGACGACCATCGCCGGGTTGGTGATTGCTGCGGGGTCCACCGTCGCAGGCACGATGTCCCCGCACACCACCGAGAGGTCGGGGTAGTAGCTGTTGCTCGTCGCCACGACGTAGATCTTCGCGTCGCTGGAGTACACCCTGCACCGCCCGCGACCCGGGCGCACCAGCCCGACCAGCGCCGCACCCAGCTGCATCGCGAGCTGCGCGTGCTCGGGCGTACCCCCCGCCATCGCGTAGGCCATGCCGTCGGCGAACTCAACCTTCGTTGCGCTCGTCCGCTCGAAGACCAGGTACTCGGCATAGGTCATCGCCAGCTTCTCGGCCGCGCTCATGGGCGGACCGTATACCAACGCCGGGCGCCGCGTCGAAGGCCCTGGTCCCGCGTCGCAAGCGTTGCGACGGGTTGATAAGCGGCGGATCCATCGCCCGTAGGGGCGAGGCTTGCCTCGTCCGTTCTGACAACGGGCCCAAGGACGGAACCGGCGGGGCAAGCCCCGCCCCGACGCCCAGTTGAGCCGATTGCGCGGCAGGCGGCCGGCGGGCGGGAGAGCTTCGCGCGGGTCGAGGAGCGAGGTGCGCGCGAGGGCGACGACGAGCGGGCCGTGCAACTCTGCGGCTGGTGTCGCGCGGGCTCGTCGCGGAGGTTGGCGGGTTCAACCTGCACGCGGGGGTGCGCGTCGAGGCGGATGATCGCGACGCGCTGGAGCGGCTCTGCCGGTACATGGCGCGGCCCGCGGTGGCGGCCGGGCGGGTGAGCGTGCTGCCCGACGGCAACGTGGCGTACCGGGTGAAGTCACCGCGCAGCGGGGCAGCGACGCACCGGGTGATGAGCCCGATGGAGGGGATAAGACGTCCAACGCGGCACCCTCCCTGGCACGGATCCGTTCGGGTCTACAGAACATCCAGGGTACGAAGTACGCGCTCCCGTGAGCGTCGGCGGGAGCTCCCGGGACGCCGCCTTGGCTGGAGCCAGCGCCGCACGTGCCGGACGAGATCGGCCGAGGGGCGACCGGGCTGATCCACCACGACCCCGCGAGCCCAGCGAGCGACACTCACCGATCGAGGGTACACCCTCGATGGAACGGTCGGCGGGGCGTGCGCGCCCTCAGCCCGGCAGCGCCGCGACGATCTCCTCGGTGCGCTGCCAGAGCCGCTTCGCCAGCGCGGGGTCGTTGGCGTCGGCGCGGCACTTCGCCACGTTGCAGTGGGAGAAGTACTCCCCGCTCACCCCCGCCGCGCCCGGGTTCACCGCCAGGTAGCACTGCGTCGCGGCCCCCTCGGGGATCGACTTCAGCCCGAGCGGCGAGGCCACCGCGAACACGGCCCCACCAGCGGGTTCATGCTGCGGGTGAGGTTCGTTTTGATGACCCCGGCACCGAGGAC
>JADJAE010000060.1 GCA_016704445.1 Deltaproteobacteria bacterium | reverse complement strand
GACGCAGCGATCGCCGCAGAGCGTCTGGCCCGTGGCGCACTCGCGAACGCACGCCCCGGCCCGGCAGATCTGGCCGCCCATGCAGATGTTCCCGCAGGCGCCGCAGTTGGTGTTCGAGGTCTGGAGGTCGACGCAGTCCTCGCTGCATCGGGTCTGGCCCATGGCGCAGGTCGCGGCGCAGACGCCCGCGTTGCACACATTGCTGGGCGGGCAGGCCATGCCGCAGCGGCCGCAGTTGTCGCGGTCGGTCTGCACGTTGGCGCAGCGGCTGCCGCAGGCCATCGTCCCGCTCGGGCAGTCGGCCAGCCGGCATCGGCCCGCCTGGCAGGAGAAGCCCTGCGAGCAGGTCGCCCGGCAGGCGCCGCAGTTGGCGTTGTCGTTCTGCAGGTCGACGCAGCGGTCCTGGCAGGCGGACTGCCCCGCCGGGCAGCCGGCGCGGCAGACGCCGGCCACGCAGAGCTGGCCCGCCCCGCAGGCGCGGTTGCAGGCCCCGCAGTGGAGCCGGTTGTTGGTGAGGTTGGCGCAGAGCGCGCCGGCCCCGGAGGGCAGGTCGCAGCGGGTCGCGCCCGCCGGGCAGCTGACCGCGCAGGCCCCATCGACGCAGAGGGTGCCCGCCGCGCAGGCCGTGCCGCAGACGCCGCAGTGCTCCTGGCTGGTCTGCAGGTCGACGCACTGTCCGCCGCAGATGGTCTGGTCGTCGCCGCAGGGCGAGAGGCACCGCCCCGAGACGCAGCGCTCACCCGTGCCGCAGACCGTGCCGCAGGCGCCGCAGTTGCGAGCATCCGAGGAGACGTCCGCGCAGGCCGCGCCGCACGCCACCTGCGGAGGATTGCAGTTCAGCCCCCCGTCCTCCGACGAACAGCCCACCAAGGCACCCAGAGCGACCCCTGCGGCAAGGAGCCGCCACCAACGAAGCATCACATGAACCTCCAATTCGGTAGAGGCAGTCTCGCCCCCGCTCCGCGCCCCGGTCAATCCCGAGTTGGTCGACGCGGCATCTGTGTCACCTGCCACGCCTCCGAGGCGCTTCCCCGCGGGCTCGTAGCCTGCGCATGCTGCGCGCCGTGACCTCCTCCTCGGCGCTCGGGGCGCTCGCGCGGCAGTCGTCGGTCTACGCCCTCACGATGCTGCTCTCGCGCGCCATGTCCTTCGTGATGGTGCCGGTCTACACCCACCGCCTCGGGGCCGCGGACTACGGCCTCGCGGAGCTCATCGACACCGTCGACCTCGTCGCCCTGGTGCTCTTCTCCTCGGCCATCTCCGACCCCTTCGTCCGCTTCCTCCACGACGCCCCCGACGACCGCGGACGCGACCGGGTGACCTCCACCGCGATCCTCTTCCTCGCCGGGGTCGGCGGCCTCGTCGCCCTCGCCGGCGCCCTCGCCTCGCCCGCCCTCGCGGCGCTGCTCCTCCACGACGCCGCCCGCGCCCCGCTGCTACAGCTCACCTTCGGGGCGGTGGCCTTCCAGGCGATGCTGGAGATCCCCCTCACCCGCTTCCGCGCCGAGGACCGTCCGCTCTCCTTCGCGGCCTGGACCCTCGCTCGCACCGGGCTGGGCCTCGTCCTCAACCTCACCTTCATCGCCGCGCTCGACCTCGGCGTCCGCGGCCTCGCCCTCGCCACCCTCCTCGCCTCCGCGGTCACCGCCACGGCCCTCTGCGCCCTCACGCTCCGCCGCACCGGCCTCGCCTTCGACGCCCCCGCCCTGCGCCGCATGCACGCCTTCGGCTGGCCCCTCATCCCCGGAGCGCTGGCCCTGATCGCGCTTCAGCACGGCCCGCAGCTACGTGCTCAACCACTACTGCGACCTCGCCGACGTCGGCCGCTGGGCGCTCGGGTTCAAGTTCGGCGCGCTCATCTCCTCGGTGCTCGGCAACCCCCTCCGCAACGCCTGGACCGCGCAGATGTACGTGATCTGGGACGGCCCCCACGGCCGGGAGCGCTTCGTCCGCGCCTTCACCCTCTTCGCCGGGATCTTCGCCTGGGCGGCGCTGGCGCTCTCCGTCGCCGCGCCAGACCTGGTCGCCGTCTTCGCCACGCCGGCCTTCGCCAGCGCCGCGCTGGTGATCCCCGCGGTGGCCACGGCCTTCGCGCTCCGCGAGGTCGCGGAGTTCTTCCGCAACGGCCTCGTCCTCGGCGGCAACCCCCGCCCGGTCGCCTGGATCGAGCCCGCCCTCGCCATCGTCGACCTCGGCCTCGGCATCGCGCTCGTCTCGCGCTTCGGCCTGCTGGGCGCCATCGTCTCCACGCCCGTCGTGTTCGCCCTCTACGCGCTGGCCCTCCACGCGGCCGTGCGTCGGGTGCTCCCGGTGTCCTACGAGTATCGCCGCGTCGCCATCCTCGCGGGGCTGGCGCTCGCTCTCGGCGTGCTGGGCTATCGTGGCCTCGACGCCTCGCGGGCGGTCAACCTCGCGCTCCGCGCGGCGATCATCGCGGCCTACCCCGCGCTGGCGGTGTTGCTCGTGTTTCGCGCTCCCGACGAGCGCGCGGCGCTGGGCGCGTTGCGGCGCCGATTGCCCCGGTGGTAGACCGACGTCATCGTGGCCATGCACCGCTCAGTCGCTCCCCGGTTGCTCGTGCTCATGGGCCTCTGCGCGTCATGCCGCTGCTCTCCGCAGCGCCTATTTCGGGCGGCGCAGCGGCTCACCCTCGGGGGTGACCTTGGGTGCCCGCGACGCCCACCTCGCACGGCCCTCCCGTGGTTGCCGGGTGCGCCATCTTCCCGCCCGACAATCCCTGGAACCGCGACGTCTCCAACGATCCGGTCGACCCCCGCTCGGACCGCTACATCGCCAACATCCAGGCCCACGGCCCGGGCTTCCTCCACCCTGACTTCGGCTCCAACCCCCAGTACGGCATCCCCTACGTGGTCGTGCCCGCGTCGCAGCCCCGCGTCTCGGTGACCTACAACGAGTACGGCGACGAGAGCGACCCGGGGCCGCACCCCATCCCCCTCGACGCGCCCATCGAAGGCGGCCGCGACCACCACGTCATCGCCATCCAGTCGGGCACCTGCAGGCTGTTCGAGCTCTACCACGCCGAGCGCTCTGGCAACGGCTGGGTCGCCGGCTCCGGGGCCGTCTTCGACCTGCGCTCCAACGCCCTGCGCCCCGACACCTGGACCTCCTGCGACCAGGCGGGCCTGCCCATCTTCCCGGGCCTCGCGCGCATGGACGAGATCCGCGCCGGCGCCATCCGACACGCGCTCCGCGTCACCTTCGAGCACACCCAGGACGGCTGGATCCTCCCTGCCACGCACCCCGGCGGCGACGAGGACCGCGACGCCCCGCCCATGGGCCTGCGCTTCCGGCTCAAGCGCTCCTACGACATCAGCCGCTTCCGAGGCGCGGCCCGGGTGATCCTCGAGGCGCTGCGCACCTACGGGATGTTCAACGCCGACACCGGCGGCAACTGGTACCTCTCGGGCGAGGCCACGCGCTCCTGGAACGACGCCGACATCGACCAGCTCAAGGACGTCCCGGGCACGGCCTTCGAGGTCGTCCAGAGCGGCGCGATTCGCCGGCGACCCTGATCGCCTGATTCGGGCATCCTACGAAGGCCCCCCCGAACACCGATGTCCCCCTCGCAGATCTACTCCTCCCCCTGGCACCACCCGGGACTGCTGCTGCCGCTGGCGCTCGCGGGCCTCGCGTACGTGCTGTCGCTCCGGGCGAGGCACCCCGAGGCCTGGTCGCCCTTCCTCCGCGCCTGGCTGCTCGGCTGGGCCATCGAGATCGTCCTCGACGCCTCGCTCACCGGCTTCGCCACGCCCCTCCACGGCCATCCCTCCGCCGAGCGCGTGGCCTCCATCGTGTTCGTGATCCTCGGCGACCTGCGCGCCTACCTGCTGCTCGAACGGCTGGTGGCGCCCACCTCCTCGTGGCGCTCCACCTGGGCGCGCGCCGTCGGCTGGAGCCTCGTCGCCTTCCTCGCGGTCGCGCTCGTCACCCGCGTCGCCCCCGGCTCCTTCGCTTCCACCCGCAACATCTTCCTCTTCTACGAGCTGTTCTCGCTCGCGCTCTTCGCGCTCTGGCGCTTCGCGCTCATCCCCCGCAGCGCCCCGTCGCTCGCCCGCGACGTCGCGACCTTCTTCCTGGTGCAGTACGCGCTCTGGGCCTCCTCGGACGTGCTGATCCTCTCCGGCATCGAGCCCGCGTACCTGCTGCGCATCGTCCCCAACGTCCTCTATTACGGCCTCTTCGTGGCCTTCGTGGCGTGGCGCGCCCCGAGGGACCTGCGACCGTGAGCCGCCTCGCCGCCGCCTCCTTCGCGCTGCTCCTCGCGTCGTGCAACGCACGCCCCACGGCCCCCGTCGCCGCCGACGCGGGCGCCCTCCCGGTGGCCGAGGAGCCCGGCGCGCGGCTGGAGTTCCGGGTCGACGGGCGCACCGTGCGCTCGATGACGCTGGGCGAGCTCACGGCGCGGATCGAGCCCGAGTCCGTGGAGAACTTCGACGGCTACTACCACCGCGCCAAGCGCTTCCGCGCGATGCGCCTCGACCGCGTGCTCGCCGAGGGCTTCCGCGACGCCGTGGCCGGACCGCTCGGGGCGCGGCAGTTCGTGCTGCGAGCGCGGGACGGATACACCGTGCCCATCTCCGGAGAGCGGCTGCTGGAGCCCGGGGCCTACCTCGCCGTGCGCGACCTCGACCGCCCTGGATGGGAGCCCATCGGGCCGCAGCGCGCCAACCCGGGGCCCGCCTACCTCGTGTGGCGCGAACCCTCGCAGGTCGACCTGGAGACGCACCCGCGCCCCTGGCAGCTCGCGGTCATCGAGGTGGCGCGCTTCGAGGCGGTGTTCCCCCACACGGCGCCGGAGGGCGAGCCGGAGGGGTCGCTCGCTCGACGGGGCTACGCGATCTTTACCGACCAGTGTATCCGCTGCCACGCCATCAACCGCGAGGGAGGCCGCGTCGGCCCGGACCTCAACGTCCCGATGAGCGTCACCGAGTACCGCCCCGAGGCGCAGATCAGGGCGTACATCCGCAACCCGCTGAGCTTCCGCTACGGCGCGATGCCCGCGCACCCCAACCTCAGCGAGCAGGACCTCGACGGGCTCCTGGGTTATCTCCGGGCGATGGCCCTCCGCAAGCACGACCCCGACGCCCGCCCCGACGCAGGAACGTGATGAGCGACGGCGGACTCGACCTCCTGCGACAGCGCTGCGCCGACCTCCCCTCGGTGCTCCGCGCCACGCTCGCCGCGCCGCTGCCTTCGCTGAGCGCCCTCGCCCACCGCACCCGCTGGATCATCACCGGCGCAGGCGCCTCCGAGGGCCCCGCCCGCCTCTTCGCCGCGCTCCTGCGCCGTCACCTTCACGTCTGCGCCGCGTTCGTCCCGCTGTCGGCCTTCGCCCCCGGTCGCGCCGCGGATATCACCGACCCGAGCGCCGTCCTCGTCGTGATCAGCCAGGGCGTCGCCCCCAACGCCCGGCTCGCCCTCGCGCGCGCTCCCTCCTTCGCGGCCTGCGTCGTGGTCACCGCCGCGCCCGATCACTCGTCCCTCGCGGACATCCGCGCGCTGGGAGGCTTCGTCGTCGGCCACCCCCCGAGGGACGAGAGCGGCCTGCTGCTTCGGGTGCAGGGCCCCGCCGCGGCCACCATGGCGCTGCTGCGGATGATCGACGCGCTCAGCCTCGCCCGCGGCGACGCGCCGCCCTTCGAGGGACACCTCGACGCCATCCCCGACGGGCTTCCGGACGAGGACATCGCGCTCGACGAGCGTTCCGCTGCGCTGGCCGCCTCGGGACAGGTGGCCTTCGTGAGCTGCGACCCGGGCCTCGAGCTCGCCCACGGGCTTCGCTGGAAGTGGCTGGAGGGCCCCGCGACCTGCGACCCGCCCTGCTGGGACTCGCTCCAGATGGTGCACGGGCCGCTGCAGCACGTCCTCGAGCGCCCGCGCCTGCTGCTGGCGCTGGAGCCCGACAACGACTCGGGGGCCAGCGCGCTGCTCGACCGGCTCGCGACCGTCGTGGGCGACGGGCAGCCGATGCTCCGGCTGCGCGCCCGCACCGCCGGGGTCACCGGGTTCTTCGACTTCGACGCCCGCTGTAATCGCCTCGTGTGCGCGGTGCTGGCCCGATGCCCTCGCGACCTCGTCCATTGGCCCGGCTTCGGCCACGACGCCGCGCTCTATGACCTCGGCGCTGCGGACCGCGGCCCCGGTTGACGCCCGCGCGCGGAGGCGCTCCCATCCGCGCGTGATGACACCCAGGTCCGGAGCTCGATGGCTCATCGTGTCGCTGGCCGCGCTCCTCGTGGGCTGCGGAGACGACGTGGCGACGACCCCCGCCAATCTCGCCGTCGACGCGGGGACCGACTCCGGCCCGGCGCGACCGCGGGTGCGCCTGCTCGTGGACGCCAACCGCGACGGAACCGTCTCCGACACCGGCGACGACGAGGCCTTTCGCGCGAGCTGGGACGCGGCGCACGGCGCGGTGTTTCTGGCGAACCTGGACGACGACGACGACGACGACGTGCTCGACAGCGCGGACGACGTGGTCAACGGCGAGGCCGACGCGCTCGACCTGGCGAGGGTGCGCGTGGCGCCGATGCCAGACCTCGTCGAGGGGGCGACCGGGCGGCTCGCTCTCACCGGCCCGACGAGGCCGGCGGTGCGGGTGTTTCGCGTGGACGGCGGCGCGTGGCGGAGCATCGACCTCGCGGCGGAGACCCTGTCGACCGCCGACCTGCGCGCGGGCGTAGAGCTCGGCGTCGAGTCGAGCGGCTTCCCCACGGCGGCCTGGGAGGGAGAGATCACCCTGAGGCTGGCCGTGACCCGCGGCGACGAGGCGCTGGGCGACGACCGCGCGGTGATGCGCGTGGCGCCCTTCGTGGTGAGCAGCTCGCTCGACGAGACCGAGCGGGTCTACGCCACCACCGGCGGCGGGTTCTTCGCGCTGACGCGCTTCATCAACGACCTCGACTCGATCACGACCGAAGACCGCATGGACTTCGAGACCATCGACGGCATGGACCCCGACTGGGGCGAGCGCGACCGCGGCCCCGACGTCTGGACCCAGGACTACATGGAGCTCGGATGGACCGCGATGCCCGGCGGCGACGCCCCCCGCGGCATGAACGTCGTGCTCCGCACCCCGAGGGTCGACCGCGCCATCGCGGCCTGGACCCGCCGCGAATTCCTCGGCCCCAACCGCGGGTACGTCTGGCACCACTCGGCGCGCTACCCCACCGCGCGGGCCCACGACCCCAGCCTCGACTCCTTCGGCAACCTGGAGGTGATCCCGGCCTACGCGGGACATCCCCTCGGGCGGCTCTTCCACGGCAACGTCGACGCCCGAAGCAGCGACCCCGAGCTGCGCGCCTTCCTCAACGCCCAGCGGGTGCAGGGTCCGGTGCTGGAGCTCGACACCTCGTGGCTGCACGTGGGCCACGTCGACGAGTTCGCGAGCTTCATCCCGGTGAACTCTCCCCGAGGCTGGAAGCTCCTCGTGGCCTCGCCCCGCGCAGCCCGCGCGCAGCTCCAGGCCCTGGTCGAGGCCGACCCGGCCAACGGCGAGCGGGTGATGTTCGAGGGTCAGCGGTGGTTCCACCCCGAGGGCCACCCCCTGGAGGGCCGCGCCTACTCCGCCGCGCGGACCATCAACAGCATCCTCGCGGACACCGAGCTCATGGCCTTCAACCAGAGCGACCAGGCGCACATCGACATGGTCCGGGAGATCCTCCAGACCGAGGCCGGGCTCACCGACGACGAGGTCATCGAGATGCCCTTCCTCATGTGGGAGATCGAGAACGGCCAGGGGGCCGCGTACATGCCCGGCAGCGTCAACCTGCTGCTCTACGGCCGATCGGCGATCATGGCGAGGCCACACGCGGCGGTCATCAACGGCGCGGACTTCATGGAGACCCACCTCGGCGCGCTCATGCGCGCGGAGGGCATCACCGCCCACTTCGCCGAGCAGTGGGACATCCTCCACGCCGCCGAAGGGGAGGTGCACTGCGGCACCAACGCGCTCCGACGAATCCCCGCGCGCGGCGCGTGGTGGGAGGTGACCCGATGAGACGGCTGCTCGCGACCCTGTCGCTCTCGCTCCTCCCCGGCCTCGCCGGCGCCTCGCCGCTGCTCGACCCTCGCGCCGTCCCCGACAGCGTGGCGCGACCGCTCGCCACCGCGGTGCGCGCCGACCGCGCCCGCCACCCGGAGGCCTACCGCCGCGTGGCCGACCTCGAGGGCCTGCGCCCGGAGTTCTACCGCCGCTCCCGGGCCGGCCGACCCTCCGTGGCCATCGAGCTGCGCGCCATGGGCCCCGAGGCGCTGCTCCCGATGCTCGACGCCCTCGCCCTCAGCGGCTACCCCCGCGACCTCTCCGCCGACGAGCGCTCGGCGCTGCGCCTCGGCCTCCTCGAGACCGTCGGCAACCTCGGCGACGCGCGGGCCCTCCCCTTACTCCGCAGTGTATTCGCGACCACCACCGAGGCGCCGGAGCTGCGCGCCGCCGCACGCGGCCTCGCCCGGGTCTGCCAGGACGCCGACCGTCGCGCGCTCATGGCCGCCACCGGCGAGCGCCGCGACCCCGCCGCCTCGGCCCTTGGGCGCTGCGCCCACCCCGAGGCCTCGCGCTGGATGGTGACGCAGCTCGAGTCCACCGTCGCTCCCTCGCACGCCGCGGCCCTCGCCCAGGGCCTGGCGGAGTCGGCGTCGAGCTGGGCGAGGCCGGGCGCTCGCTCGCCGCTGGACGCCCCCCTCCGCGCGAGGGCGGCGAGGGCGGTGATCCGTCGCTGGCGCGAGCTGCCGGTGCAGCGCGACGCGATCGGCGTGGCGGCCCTCTCCATGGGCGGCCCCGAGATGCTGGCCGCCGTGCGCGAGGCGAGGCGCGACGCCCCGACGGAGGCCGCCCCGGGCCTGGCCGCCCTGGAGCGGGCGCTGCTTCGCGACCTCCGACGCTGAGCGGCCCTACTCCCTCCCTGGCACCGCGATCTCGCCCCGGATGATCCGCTGACGTAGCGCCTCGACCCGCTGGATCACCTCCGGGCGCAGGCCGCTCGCGTGCGGCCCCTCGTGCACCCAGTCGACGCCCCCCTCGGCGAGGCCGAAGGTGCGCAGCCCCCGGGCGCCGCGCTCGTAGCGCCCCTGCGTGGCCTCTCGGATCAGCTCGAAGACCGCCACGTCGACGCGCTTCAGCATGGAGGTGAGCACCACCCCGGGCATCTCGTCGTGCTGGTCGGCGTCGACGCCGATGGCCCGGGCGCCGAGGCGCTGCGCGGCCACGAAGACCCCGTGCCCGGTGCTGCCCGAGGCGTGGAAGAGGATGTCCGCCCCAGCGGCGATCTGCGCGGTGGCGAGCTGGGCGCCGCGCTCGGGGTCCTTGAAGGCCGTCGGGGTGCTGCCGGCGTAGGCCGCGAGGACCCTGCACGACGGGCAGACCGCCCCCACCCCCGCGCGGTATCCCGCCTCGAAGCGACGGATCAGCGGGATCTCCATGCCACCGACGAAGCCCACGGCGTTGCGGGCGGTGCTCAGCCCGGCGGCGGCCCCCACCAGGAAGGCTCCCTCCTCCTCGCGAAACTTGAGCCCGACGACGTTGCGCGGCCCGTCGCCCCGCTCCGGGGGCGCGTAGTCGATGCAGGCGAAGCGGGTGTCGGGGTGGTCGAGCGCCACCGCGTCGACGTCGCGGGAGAACACGTAGCCCACGCCGATGACCCGGTCGAAGCCTCGCGCGGCGAAGAGCCGCAGCGCCCCGGCGCGGTCGTCGCCGTCCGCGGGCTCGACGTACTCGACGGTGACGCCCAGCTCCCGGCGGGCTCGCTCGAGGCCCGCCCAGGCGGCGTCGTTGAAGCTCTTGTCGCCGCGGCCACCCACGTCGAACACCAGCCCGATGCGAAGGGGGCTCCGCGCCGCGACCGCGGCATCGCCAGCGCCCCGCGGGGGCAGCAGCATGGTCACCAGCGCCAGCGCGATGAGCAGCCACGGCCCGAACATCGACCCGACGTTTTGCCTCACCGGCTCGAATGGGTACCACAGCCCACGAGCGACGTCGGGCGGCCGCGCGTTCGGCTGTGCAACGGAGGGGGCTTCTGGATTATCGTGCGCGCCGTCCTCCCATTCACTTCGATGGAGCGTGCTCGTTGATCGCAGTCGGTGACCCTCTCGGCAAGCGTTTCACGGTGTCCCGGGCGCCTGAGGAGGAGCGCGCCGGCGAGCTCTTCGAGGTGATCGACCGCGACGCCGCGGCGGTGGCCGCCCAGCTCCTCGGATCGACCCCCAGCGCCACGGAGCACCTCGGCGACCTGCGCCCGGTGCTCGGCGCCGTGCCCTCCAACAGCACCCTCCTGCGACCGCGGGAGATCACCATGAACCGGGCGTCGCTCCCCATCGCCATCTTCGGCGTCGCGGCCCTGGTTCCGCTGCGGCAGCGGCTCGGGGAGGTGGTGTCCGCGCTCGGCAAGCCCGGCGCCGTCGCGTCGCTGCTCACCTGGTTCGCGGCCATCTCCACCGACCTCGACCGGGTGCACGCGGCGGGCATCTGCCACGGCGCCATCCACCAGCGCTACATCGCCTGCCCCGTCGGAGGCCCCGTCGAGCGCGGCTTCCTCGTGGGCTTCGGCGTCGACGCCCTCGCCCGGCGCAACGGCGACCCCGACGCGCCCGCGGCCACGCCGCGCAAAGACCTCGTCGACCTGCTCTCCGCCCTGCACGAGCTCTTCATCACCCAGGCCCTCAGCCCCGAAGGCGGCGCGGCGGGCAAATGGACCCTGCTCCGGCACTCCTCGCAGCACGGCGAGCACCCGGCCCTCGCCTCGGGCACCGAGCTCGGCAAGACCCTCACCGAGCTGGCCAAGCTGTCCCTCGAGACCCCGGCGCCGATGCCCTCGATGCGCCCGCGCAACCCGACGATCCCCCCGCCGACCCGCTCGGATGGATCCGGCCGACCCGCGACGATCCCCCCGCCGCGAGGCGCCCCTCGCCCTCGCGACGAGGGCACCGGCTCCCGCGCCTCCCGCACCACCCGTGGCGCCGCTGCACCTCCGGCAGCGCCCCCTGCGAAGCCCGATCGCCGCTGGGTACGCGGGGTGGTGGTGGGCGTCGTCCTCGCCGGCCTCGCTGGCGCCGCGGGCCTCGCGTACCTCTCGAAGGTGCGCGACGAGCCCATCTCCGTCGGCATCCTTCGCACCGGCCGCCGTCGCGTCGTCGCCGCGCCCCGCTGCGAGGGCGAGAGCCTCGATCCGCCCGCCGGGTACGAGACCTCCGCGACGGACTTCGACCTCGCCTGCGCGCCCGACGGCCGCACCCTCATCGCCGTCGCCCGCGAGGGCACCGCCATCCGTACCGCCAGCCGCGAGGCGCGCCGGGGCCAAGGGTGGCGGCACCTCGACTCCTCCGACGCCACCGGCGCGGTCGAGCTCGGCGCCTCCGTCGCCACCGACGGCGGCCTCTGGACCGTCTGGCGCAACGGCGTCGGGGAGCCCGTCGGGCTCGCGGAGATCTCCCGCGACCCGCACGCCCACGCTCAGGTGCCGCTCACCGGCTGGGACAACGTCCCGCTCCGAGGCGTGATGCTGCTCCACCGCGAGCAGGCGTCGACCTGGCTGGTGAGCAACGTCGAGTCCGAGGGAGGAGCGCACCCGGTGCTCTTCCACGTCCAGTCGGGCGACGGGCGGCGGGCCTCGATCCAGACCTGGTACCTGGGCGCGGGCACCGTGGAGGCCGCCATCGCGGGCCCCTCGCCCACGCTGCTCTTCCACCAGCGCGACGGCGAGGGCCACCGGCTGAGCGCCGTCTGGCCGCAGCTCGCGCTCCTCGCCTCGGCCCGCCCCGGCGGCGACGCCACCTCCGTGCGCGGCGCCACGCCCGCCGAGAACGCCGTGCGCCGCAGCGCCCCGGTGCTGCTCGCCGGCGAGGTGCTCGCGGCCGTCTCGACCGGGGCCGCCCTCGGCGACGAGGCAGGCTTCGCGGTGACGCTCGGTCCTGCCCGGCCCGCGGAGCAGTGCGCCGTGAGGGCCCGATGCGTCGGTCCAGGCGCCGTACACCTGCTGCGCTTCAGCCCCTCGCGACCCACCCCCGTGGACGTCACCGTCGCGACCGAGTCCGTCGCCCTCGACCTGCTCGGCGAGGCGCCCGACCGCTGGCTGGTGCTCCACGAGCCCGCGGGCGTCGCGGCCCACCCGGCCCTGCGCTTGAGCACCGTGGCGGGCGCGGCGCCCACGCACGCCACCCTCGCAAACCCTGGCGCCGACCGGGGTCGGCTCGTCCGCTGCGGCGACGGAGTCTGGCTCGGTCAGCACCTCTCCCTCCCGACGCCGCGCATCGTCGCGGTGCCGACGGAGTGCTTGACCACTCGACCGTGAGTTCGAACGTGATCGGGAAGGACGCCATTGATCCCCGTCGGTGAGAAGCTTGGTGGCCGGTACTTCGTCCTCGCGCCCATCGACCCCACGCAGGTCGACGCGCTGCACGAGGTGCGCGACGCCCAGGGGACCATCTCCTACGCGCAGTGCCTCCTCGGGGCCCCGCTCCCTCCCGCCGCCTTCGAGTCGCTCCGCGGCGAGCTCGCGGCGATCCCCTCCAGCCGGATCTACCACCGCCCCGACGAGGTCGTGCGCAGCACCCAGGGCGTGCCCGCCGCGATCTTCCGCCAGGCCCATCCCCTCGGCCTCTCCCAGCGCCTCGCCGCCCTCTTCTCGGGCGACGTGGACGAGCGACGCCGCGCCGCGCTCCGCACCCTGGTCGGCTGGTTCGCGCCGCTCGCCGAGGAGCTCAACAACCTCCACGCGGTGGGCGTCATCCACGGCGCCATCACCATCGACCGGCTGCACGTCATCGAAGACCGCGGCGCCGAGCGGCTCGGGCTCTCGGGCTTCGGCATCGAGGCCGCCGCGCGCTACGCCGCCTCGAAGCCCCGACCCGGCCCGAGGGCGGACTTCGCGGCGCTCGCGCTGGCGCTCCAGGCGGCGATGGAGCGCACCGGCGCGCGGCCCGACGGCGCCGCGGTGGTGCGCTGGGAGATGATCCGCAACTGCGCGCGCGCGGGCGACCACCCGGCGCTGCAGTCGGGCCTCGCGCTGGCCAACGCGATCCGCCAGCTCATCGACGAGCCCGCGAGGCGCATCTCCCTGGGCAACCTCACCGCCGTCGGCGGCGCGGCCCTTCCTCCCCCCGCGGGCGACGGCGGCGGCGCGGGCGCTCCCTCGGGCAGCTTCGCTCAGGGCCCCGCGCTCGACACATCGACCAACGCAACCGCCCTGGTCGCCTCACCCTTCACCGCGCCCCCGGAGGTGCAGACCCGCGCGGACGCCCGTCGTCGGCGGGTCCTGATCGCGGCCGGGGTGGCGGTGGCGGTGGTCGCGACCGCGGCCATCGTCACGCTCACCAGCCGCGGGGCGCCCACCGATGGCGGCATCCCGGCGCGCGTCCGGGTGTCGGTGCCGACCCGCTGCGGCGACGAGCCCCTCGCGCCGCCCCCCACCATCGCGGTGGCGGCGGCCCCGACGGCGCTCGGGGCGTCCTGCCTCGGCGACGCCCAGGAGGTCGCGGTGCTCGCCCACGTCGACGACACGCTGGTGCTCGGCCGCCGACGCAGCACCCGGGGCTCCCGCTTCGACGAGGGCCCCACGGTGGTCGCCGAGGGCGTCCTTCACGCCGGCACCACGGTCTCCGGGCCCGTCGGCTGGACCACCTGGATCTCCCGCACCGGCCCGGTGTTCGGCCTCGCCCGCATCGACCGCCAGGTGCAGCGCATCCCGGTCCGCACGCCGGGCCTCACGGCGGACTCATTCCGCGGCGCGATGCTGCTCCGCGCCGACGCGACCGGCGCGTGGATCGGCACGACCTACGTGGTCGACGGACGCGCTCGCGCGGCGGTGGTCGAGCTCGCGGCGCAACACAGCGACGAGCCCCGCGTGGCGACGGTGTACCTCATCAGCGAGGGCGCCGCGGTGGCCGCGATCCCAGGAGACCCGGCGACGCTGCTCCTGCGCCAGGCGGTCGATGGGCGCACCACCTTCACGGCGGTGTCGCTCCCGCTCAACACCCTCGCGGGCCTCTCGACGGCGGCCGACACGGACGGCGGCAGCGCGGAGGTCGATCCCGCCACGACGGCGATGCGGGAGCTCTCGGCCCAGGTGCTCATGCGCTCCGCCGCGTGGACGGCGCCAGCCGGAACCATCCACTTCACCGACCTCGGCACCGGGGCCGCGGGCTCGTCGCGGAGGTTCCTCGCGACGGTGGAGGGCGCGGCGGACGGCGGCTGCGAGGGCGAAGACTGCGCGGGCAGCGGTTCCGTGCTGGTGCTGGAGTTCCCGCCGAGAGGTGAGGCCGTCACCCGGGAGATCGAGCCCCACGGCCGCGGCCGGATGATCTCCCACGGCGTGAACAACACCGTGGTGGCCGCGGTGACCCGATCGAGCGACGGCACGCTGGTGCCGCACGTGCTCGATGTCGGCAGCGAGGTCCGCGCGCAGCACTGGGTGCTCGGCGGCCTCGACCACGCCGCGGTGGTGACCTGCGGCGACGAGGCCTGGCTGGCCTTCGCGCAGGGCTCTCCGCAGCTCCGCATCGGCGCGATGCCGCTCGCCTGCGCGCTGCGCTGATCAGCCGCGGCGCTCGAACTCCTCGGCGAACACCCTCACCGTCGGCGCGTCGATGTTGGTGAAGCGCAGCTCCCTCACGACGCTCTTCGGGTGCGCGGCGAACCACGCCTCCGCGCGCTCGAAGAGGATCTCCGCGCATCGCTCCTTCGGGAACCCGAAGATCCCCGAGCTGATGGCGGGCATGGCCACGGTGCCGCAGCCCTCCCGCTCGGCGAGGTCGAGGGTGTTGGTGACCGCGGCGCCCAGCTCGGCCTCCTCCGAGCGCCCTCCGCCGTGCCACACCGGGCCCACCGCGTGGATCACCATCCGCGCCGGGAGCATGTACCCCCTGGTGAGCGCGACCCCTCCGTTGGGCACCTGCCCGTGGCGGTCGACCCACTCGTCGCTCTCCAGCTGCAGGTCGATGCCCGCCCTCCGCAGGATGGCTCCGGCCACGCCGCCCCCATGGGCGAGCCAGCCGTTGGCGGGGTTGACCACCGCGTCCACCGCCTCGCGGGTGAGGTCGCCGTGGACGACGGCGATGCGCTGGCCCGACGCGAGCACCCGGCTGGCCTTGATCTCGTTCATACGCTGCGGCCAGTCTAGGAAGGGTCGCGCGTCGAAGTCCAAGACGCGACCGAAGCGCCGCTACGGGGCGAGGCGCTCGATGACCCAGCGCCCTTCCTGGAGGCGGTATCGCAGCCGGTCGTGCAGCCGGCTCGGGCGCCCCTGCCAGAACTCCACCGCCATGGGGACCACCCGATAGCCGCCCCAGCCCCCGGGCCTCGGCACCGGCACTCCGGCGTGGCGCGCCTCGGCCTCGGCGAAGGCCCGCTCGATCTCCGAGCGGTCGGCCACCACCTGGCTCTGCGGCGACGCGTTGGCGCCGAGCTGGCTCGCCCTCGGGCGCTGGGCGAAGTAGGCGTCGGAGGTCGCGGCGTCGACCCGCTCGACCCTTCCCTCGACGCGCACCGAGCGCTCGAGCGGCAGCCAGAGGAACACCAGCGCCGCGACCGCGTGCGCAGCGAGCTCGCGGCCCTTGGCGCTCTCATAGTTGGTGAAGAACACGAAGCCCTCGTCGTCGACGTCCTTGAGCAGGACGATGCGCGCCTTCGGCAGCCCCTCCGCCGAGACCGTCGCGAGGGTCATCGCGTTGGGCTCGTCGACCCCCGCGGCGTGGGCCTCGGCGAACCAGCGTCGAAACTCCACCAGCGGATCGCCCGCCACCCCGGCCTCGTCGAGCGAGCTCGCCCGGTACTCCCTGCGCAGGTGCGTCAGCGTCTCTTTCATGATGCCGTGACGTAGCGCCGCGGGGCCGCGCTGGGAAGCGATCATCCTCGCGCTTGCATTGACACCCGATTGCGGCGAGAAACCGCAGCTCACCTGCGAGGAAACCATGCGCCGCGCCCTTCCCTTCAGCTTCGCCCTCATCGCCGCCTGCTCCAGCGACCCGGCCGTCACGCCGATCACCGACGCGGGCACCGACACCGGAATCGCGGTCGACGTCCCCGCCGTCGACGCCCCGGCCGTCGATGTTCCCGCCGCCGACGTCCCGGTGACCGGCGACAGCGGCACCCCCGCCCGCTGCGGCGCCGAGCGCCCTGACATCAGCGCGGTGCGCGGCACCGAAGGCCTCGTGATCGCCGCCGACGGCACCATCTACTTCTCGCAGTCCCGCGGCGTCGGCCGCGTCCGCCCGGGGATGCCCCCGGAGTCCCGCTGGGCCTCGCTCCCCATGGCGGCGTCCACCGTGTGGGGCATCGCGCTCGACGTGGCCAACCAGCGGCTCCTCGTGGGCTCGCCCGCCACGGCGACCATCTACGCCGTCGACCTCACCGCCGACGCCCCGGTAGGCACCGTGTACCTATCCGGCGCGGGCAGCCCCAACGGCCTCACCATGGGCCCCGACGGCGCGCTGTACTACAGCAACTTCGCCGCCGCCGGGCACGTGTACCGCGTGGTCGACGGGATGCGCACCCAGGTGACCACGGCGACGATCCGCCAGCCCAACGGCGTGGCCTTCCACCGCGACGGCTCGCTCTACGTCGACAGCTACGGCGCCGGATCGCTCATCAAGCTTACCTTGACGGGTAACATGGAGTCCGCCCGGGAGACCGTCGCGATGGGTCTCGGCAGCCCCGACGGCCTCGCCTTCGACGCCATGGACCGCATCTACATCGGCGACAACAGCGGCGGCCAGCTGATCCGGCTCGACGCCGACGGGAGCAACCCCGAGGTGCTCCAGCGCGGCATCTCCGCGGCGGCCAACATCGAGTTCGGCGTCGGCGCGCTCCCGTGCACGGACATCTACGTCGCCTCTGGCGGAACGCTGGTGCGGTACGAGATGGGCGACACGGCGGGCGCGAGCGTCCCCTGGCACTGACCTGAACCCCTTCACACTCCTCCAACGAGCGGAGACATCGCCCATGGCAGACCTGAAGAGCATCCTCACGGACCCCGCGCGCCGACAGCAGGTGGTCAAAGACGCCGAGCGCCTCCTCGACGACGAGGTGGCGGCCAAGTCGGGGCTGTCGGGCCTCGCCATCAAGGGCGCCTTCAAGGTGGTCAAGGGCATGAAGCCCGGGATGATCCCCGACGTGGTCGACGGGCTGCTCGACGACTTCGCGACGCGGCTCGACCCGATCTACCAGGCCCACGTCGCCAAGGGCGGATCGATCGTCGACAACTTCACCGCGCGCAAGGGCGACGTCGCCGACGCGCTCCTGGGCATCACCGACGACCGCGCCAACCGCACCCGTCACACCACCCTGCGAAGCGCCTACCAGCAGCTCCGCCCGCAGGGGAAGAAGAACGTCGAGGAAGCCGTCGCGGGCATCGCCCGCCTCATCGACAAGCACGCCCGCACTGCCTAAGTCTGCGCGGGCCATGCTCGCGATCTTTCCCCCTCCCGACGATCGATTCTCTCCCGGCTGCGACGCGGTCCCCGACCCTCGTCCCGGCGACGCGCGCTGGTGCGTCTTCCGCGGCGCCGATCTCCTCCTGTTGCAGCGCCACCACGCCGAAGCTCCCTCCCTGCTCGACGAGGCGGCGGTCGCGGGTCTCTCCCTGCTGCGCGCTCACCACGTCGGGCGCATCGACGGCCACCCCGCCCTGGTCGGCGAGCTCGCTCCGGGGGTAGAGCTCCCCGAAGGGGTCATCGCGAGCAACCTCCGCGCGGCGGCGACGACCCTCCCCTCGGCGGAGTGGACCGCGGCGGCGCTCGGCTCGCAGGTGCTCCACTGGGACCGCACCAACCGCTTCTGCGGCGACTGCGGCACGCGCATGACGCAGCCCGACCCCGGCGAGCGCGCGAAGCGCTGCGGGCAATGTGGCCACGTGGTGTATCCGCGGGTCTCGCCGTGCATCATCGTGCTGATCCACGACGGCCCTCGGATGCTGCTGACGCGGCAGGCCTCGTGGCCCGCGGGGCGCTACGGGCTCGTGGCGGGCTTCGTCGAGGCGGGCGAGTCGCTGGAGTCCTGCGTGCGCCGCGAGGTGGCCGAGGAGACCGGGCTGCTGGTCGACGAGATCAGCTACCAGGGCAGCCAGCCGTGGCCCTTTCCCCACCAGCTCATGATGGGCTTCGTCGCGCGCCACGCGGGCGGCGAGGTGGTCCTTCGCGACGGCGAGCTGGAGGAGGCGCGGTGGTTCGAGCCCGACGCGCTGCCCACGCTGCCTCCGCGGCTGTCGATCGCCCGCTCGCTCATCGAGGACTTCCTCCGCCGCGCGCGGTGAGGTCTTTACAGTGCGCGGCGGGAGGCACTACACCCGCCGCCGCGCGCCCTGCGTCGACAGCGGGCGCCGGAGGAGACAGTCATGGAACTCAGCACCTTCAAGATCATCGTCACGGGCGGGGCGCAGGGCATGGGCGCGCACTTCGCGAAGCGGCTCGTAGAGGCCGGCGCGCAGGTCGCGGTGGGGGACGTGAAGGAAGACGGCCTCGCGTCGCTCGCGGCCTCGGTGACGGGCCCTGGCAAGCTGCACACGCGCAAGCTGAACGTGGCCGACGAGGCCGAGGTCGTGGCCTTCGTCGACTGGGCGCACGGCGCGATGGGCGGGCTCAACGGCCTGATCAACAACGCCGGCATCCTGCGCGACGGGCTGCTGGTGAAGAAGGACCGCGAGACCGGCGCCATCACCAAGATGAGCCGCGATCAGTGGAACGCCGTCATCGACGTGAACCTCACCGGCGCGACGATGATCGCCCGCGAGGTGATCGCGAAGATGATGGAGACCGGCACGCGCCCCGGCGTGATCGTCAACATGTCGAGCATCGCCCGCTACGGCAACCGCGGCCAGTCGAACTACAGCGCGGCGAAGGCGGCGCTCGCGGCCAACACGCTGACGTGGGCGCGGGAGTTCGGGGCCTACGGCATCCGCGTGGGCGCCATCGCCCCGGGGATGATCGAGACCCCGATGACCCAGGGCATGAACCAGAAGGCGCGCGACGCGCTGGTGGAGAAGGTCCCCGCGGGGCGCGTGGGGCTGCCGGAGGACATCTGGCAGGGCGTGCGCTTCGTGCTCGAGTGCGACTACTTCACCGGGCGCACCATCGACATCGACGGCGGCCTCTCGATGTAGTCGGTCAGTACCGCGGCCTCCTCAGCGAGATCACGTTCTGGCTGAGGAGGTTGTAGAGCGTTCGGAGCACCTCGAGCTGGGGCATCGTGGAGACGTCGATGATCTCCTCGATGCTGGAGGTGCCATCGACCAGCGAGAGCACGAAGCCCGCGCGGTGGTCGAGCGCCAGCCAGCGCAGCTCGGCGTGGGGGATCATCATCACCGGCACCTGATCGAGCGCCCCGAGGCGGCCGACGTAGATCGCTCGCAGCCTGGTGCGCGAGGTCTCCGCGATGCGGCGCGCCTCGGAGTCGGTGCGGTCGATCTCGAGCAGGGTCTCGGCGAGGGAGAGGGCGCCGGTGAAGTCGCCGAGCTCGAAGCGGTCGATCATCTCGCGCCGGGTCGACGGCGGCGTGAGCGAGCGCTGCTGCTGGGCCGACGGGCGCGACGGCACCGGCGAGCGCTGGGCCTCCGGGGGGATGGAGGCCTCCACCACCGGGGTGCGCTGCGTGCGCTGGACCTCGGTGACCGGCACCACCGGGGTAGAGCGCTGCTGGGTGGCCTGCTCGGAGCGACGCTCGACGCGCGGCACCGAGTGCCTCGACGTGGAGACGTCCTCGAACTCCAGGTCATCGAGGTCGGCGGAGGTGAGCTCCGGGTGATGCAAGGGCACCGGCGGCGCGGCGGCGGCGTCCAGCTCGGAGGGCCGGCAGCGGAGCCACCTGATTGCGCGCGGACGACCGCTGGCGCGGCACCGGCGTGCGCTGTCGCTGCGGGCCTGGGGGCTTGCGGGCGTCGCGACCGGCAGCGGCGGCGGCGGGGGGGCGGCGGGCCTCTCGCTGGCCGGAGCCGGGGGCGCCGAGGAGGGCGGCGGTAGCGGGGTCGCGCCGAAAATCATCGTCCCCTGGAAGCGCCGGATGGTCTCAGGCTTCGGCGGGCTGGACACGCTCACCGCGCCGATGGGCCCCGCGACCGGCGTGGGCCCGCCGAAGTCGGTGAACTCCTCCTCCTCGGGCTCGGCCTTGATGGGCGGAGGAACAGACGGGGAAGGGGCCTCCATGTCCCAGTCCCACGAGTCGACGGGATCGACGGCGGGCGTGATCTTCCGAGAGATTTCCGTCGGCGGAGGCGGAGCCTTCGGGCCTGGCTCCGGAGACTCTTCGTCGAGCAGATCGAACCAGTCGTCGATCTCCGATCCGGTCGGTGTCTTTCGGCCCTCACGGGTTGCCATCAACGCGATCCTTGTCCTCCAGAATCAATTCCCGCGCCGAGCCTCTAGGCCTTCGCCACCACTCCCTTGAACATCCGGAAGGTACGGGACAAGGCCTCCACCTGCTCCTTCAGCGCCGCGGAGTCGTGGCGATCGATGGCGACCTTGGTGCGCTCCATCACCCCCTGGGCCTTGTCGAGCGCGTCGCGGCCGTAGTCGCTGCCGCCCACGACCTTGGAGACCTTGTCGAAGAGCCGCTCGATCTCGTGCATCAGCCCCTCGGCCTCCTGCTTGCGAGCCTCGTACTCCTCGTCGCGCTTGCGCTCGACCGCGAACTCCTTGCCCGCGTCGATCATGGCCTCGATCTCCTCGCGGGTGAGCCCCGAGGTGGCCGTCACGGTGATCGACTGCTCCTTGCCGGTCTCGAGGTCCTTGGCGTGGACGCTCACGATGCCGTCGGCGTTGATCTCGAAGGTCACCTCGATCTCGACCACCCCCGCGGGCGCGCGCCGCAGCCCCGTCAAAATGAACTCCCCGAGGAGCTCGTTCTGGTCGGCCTGCTCGCTCTCGCCCTGCATCACCAGGATCTTCACCGCCGTCTGGTTGTCCCGCGACGTGGTGAAGGTCTTGCCGCGCGCCGTGGGCACCGTGGTGTCCTTCGGGATGAGCGGCTCCATGAGCCCGCCAGCGACCATCATGCCGAGGGTCTGCGGGGTCACGTCGAGCAGCACCACCCGGTTGGCCGAGGGGCCCTCGTCCTCGAGCAGCGCCGAGCCCTGGATCGCCGCGCCGATGGCCACCACCTCGTCGGGGTGCACCCCCTTGCTCGGCTCGCGCCCGAAGAAACTCCGCCACGCTTCGCTCGACCAGGGGCATCCGGGTCATGCCGCCCACCAGGATCACGTCCTCGACGTCTTCGCGGTGCAGCCCCGCGTCGTCCAGGGTCTGCCGCATGATGTCGACGGTCTTCTGCACCAGGTCGGCGGTGAGGTTCTCGAAGTCCGAACGGGAGAGCACCCGCTGCAGGTGGAGCGCCTCGTTGCGACCCGACGAGATGATGAACGGGAGGTTGATCTCCACCTCGCGCACGCTCGACAGCTCGACCTTGGCCTTCTCCGCGGCGTCCTTCAGGCGCTGCAGGGCCATGCGGTCCTTGCGCAGGTCGATCGCGTGCTCGGCGCGGAAGCCCTCGACCAGCCAGTCGATGACCCGCGCGTCGAAGTCCTCGCCGCCGAGGAAGGTGTCGCCCGCGGTCGAGATGACCTTGAACACCCCGGTCGAGCCGATCTCCAGGATGGACACGTCGAAGGTGCCGCCGCCGAGGTCGTACACCGCCACGGTGCGGTCGATGTTGCGCCCGAACCCGTACGCCAGCGCCGCCGCCGTGGGCTCGTTGATGATCCGGATGACCTCGAGGCCCGCGATGGCCCCGGCGTCCTTGGTCGCCTGGCGCTGGTTGTCGTTGAAGTACGCAGGCACCGTCACCACGGCCTTCTGCACCTCGTGACCCAGGTACTCCTCGGCGATGAGCTTCATCTCCGCCAGCACCATCGCCGAGACCTCGGGCACCGAGTGCGCCTTGTCGCGCAGCGAGATGCGCACGTCTCCGTGCGGCCCCTCGACGATGTTGTAGGAGGCCGTCGAGGCCACCTGCTTCACCTGCGGGCTGTTCCACTTGCGGCCGATGAGGCGCTTGGCCGAGTAGACCGTGTTCTCCGCGTTGGTGATCGCCTGGCGCTTCGCGAGGTGACCCACCAGCCGCTTGCCTGCCTCGGTCATCGCCACCATCGACGGCGTGGTCTTGTACCCGCCCCGGTTCGCGATCACCACCGCCGTGCCGTTCTCAACAACGGCAACACAGGAATTCGTCGTACCCAGATCGATCCCGATGACCTTTTCCATCCGAGAACCCGCTCGTTGAGGACGACCCGTCGTCCGCTCTACGGTCGTCCAGTCCGCACCTGTTGGCAACGGGCATGTGCGCCCGCCCCGTCGATTACAGCAGCGTTCAGCCGCTAACGCATCAAGAACTCCAGTAGCGCCTTCTGCGCGTGTAGCCGGTTCTCCGCTTCATCCCACACCACGGCGTCGGGGCCATCGAGCAGCCCCGCGTCGATCTCCTCGCCGCGGTGCGCCGGGAGGCAGTGCAGCACCATCGCTCCGGGGTTGGCGTCGGCGAGCAGCGCCGCGTTGACCTGATAGCCCGCGAAGGCCGCGCGCCTCACCTCGGCGTCGCCCTCCTGCCCCATCGACGCCCACACGTCGGTGATCACCACGTCCGCGCCCCGCGCGGCCTCCCGCGGATCGACCACCTGCCACACGTTGGCCGGGAGCTCCCGCGCCTTGAAGCCGTAGCCCTCCGGGGACGCCACGGTGAGCGCCAGCCCCAGGCGCTCGGCCGCCTCGACCCAGCTCCGGGCGACGTTGTTGGCGTCGCCGATCCACGCGTAGCGCAGGCCCTCCAGAGCGCCCGGCGCTCTCGCACCGTCAGCAGGTCGGCCAGGATCTGGCACGGGTGGTGGTCGTCGGTCAGCGCGTTGATCACCGGCACCGACGCGGCCGCCGCGAGGGCCTCGACGCGGTCGTGCCCGGCGGTGCGCAGCACGATGGCGTGCACGTAGCGCGACAGCGTGCGGGCCGTGTCGACGATGGACTCGCCGCGCCCGAGCTGCATGTCGCGCGTGTTGAGCACCACCGGGTGCGCCCCGAGCTCGTAGGCCCCGACCTCGAAGGACACCCGGGTGCGCGTCGAGGACTTCTCGAAGATCAGCGCCACGCTGCGCCCCTCCAGGGAGCGCCGCTGCCCGCCGTGCCGGCGCTGGTTCTTCATCGCCGTCGCGTGGTCGAGGAGCTGCCGCAGCTCGTCGCCCGACAGGTCGGCCACGCGGAGGAAATCGCGCTTCGCCTTCGGGGTCATGGCGCCTCCCTGGGCAGCGTGGAGAGCACCGCCTCGAGCGCCGCGAGGCCCTCTTCGAGCTCCGCCTCGGTGACGATCAACGGAGGGGCGAAGCGCAGCACCCGGTCGCCCGCCTGGGCGATGAGCACCCCGCGGTCGCGCATCGCGCCGAGCACCTCGCGGGCCTCGACGTGGTCGGCCAGCACGAGGCCGCAGAGGAGCCCGCGGCCCCGGGCGCCCTTCACCAGCGTGGGGTACTTCGCCGCGAGCCCCTCGAGGCCCGCGAGGAAGTAGGCCCCCTTCGCCGCGGCGCCCTCGATGAGCCCCTCGCGGTCGAGGACCTCGAGCACCGCGAGCGCCGCCGCGCAGGCCAGGGGGTTGCCGCCGAAGGTGCTCCCGTGCGTGCCGGGAGCGAGCGCCTCGGCGTACTTCTCGCGCACCAGGAAGGCCCCGATGGGCACGCCGCCGCCCATGCCCTTGGCGATCGTGAGCACGTCGGGGAGCACCCCCTCGTGCTGCACCGCGAGGTACTTCCCGCTGCGGCCGACGCCGGTCTGGATCTCGTCGACGATGAGCAGCGCGCCCGTCTCGTCGCAGAGCGCGCGGAGCCCCTGGAGGTACCCCGGCGGGGCGGGCATCACGCCGCCCTCTCCCTGCACCGGCTCGATGATGATCGCCGCGGTGCGGTCGTTGACCCGCCGGCGCATCGCCTCGAGGTCGCCGTACTTCACCTGCGAGACCCCCGACAGCCGGGGGCCGAAGCCCTCCCAGTACTTGGTCGTCCCCGTCATCGCGACCGAGCCCATCGAGCGGCCGTGGAACGAGCTCCACGTCGCCACGATGTCGACCCGCTCGGGGTCGCCCTGGGTGAAGAACCACCGCCGCGACAGCTTGAGCGCCCCCTCGTTGGCCTCGGTGCCGCTGTTGGTGAAGAACACCCGGTCCATGCCCGTGCGCGCGCAGAGCTGCGCGGCGAGCTCGATCTGACGGTCGTTGTAGTAGAGGTTGGCGATGTGGCCGAGGCGCCCCGCCTGCTCGCTGATCGCCTTCACCAGCGCCGGGTGCGAGTGGCCGAGCACGCACACCGCGATGCCGGCGTAGAGGTCGAGGTACGACCGCCCCTCGGTGTCGTAGAGGCGACAGCCCTCCCCGCGGGTCATGACCAGCGGAGGCTGCTTGTAGGTCTTCAACAAATGGCGCCCCGCGAGCGCCAGCAACGCGTTGGTTTCAGGCATATATCTCCTCAGCGATCTACCACCGATCTCCCGAGCCGCGCCAGGGTGAGCGAGGCCACCCGACGCAGCGTCTCGCTGCACGGCTCGCAGCCGCCGCCGCAGCAGCGGGGCCACTGAGACGTCGGGCATCCGCAGGAGCGGACGGACGCAGGAGCGGTAGTAGTCGGGGAGTCCAGCCTCGTCGGCGCTCTCGTCGAGCGCCCGGTCGAGCGCCTCGGCGGGGACGCCGTCGAGGGGGTCGCTCACGCCCGGACGATCTCCGTGCCGACGCCGTCGTTGGTGAAGATCTCGAGGAGCACCGCGTGGGCGCAGCGGCCGTCGAGGATGTGCACCTTGCGAACGCCGCCGGCGATCGCGTCGAGGGCGCACTCCACCTTCGGGATCATCCCGCCGTCGATGACCCGGTCTGCGATCCACTGCCGGGCGGTGGCGCTGTTGAGCGAGCTGGCGAAGGCCCCGTCGGCGCCGCGCACGCCCTGCACGTCGGTGAGCAGGATGAGCTTCTCGGCGCGCAGGGCCTCGGCCACCTTGCCCGCGGCGGTGTCGGCGTTGAGGTTGAGCGAGGCGCCGTGGTCGTCGACGCCGATGGGGGCGATCACCGGGATGAAGCCCGCGCGGGTGAGCTCGACCACCACGTCGGGCGTGACGTGGCGCACCTCGCCCACGCGCCCGAGGTCGACGATCTCTCCGTCACGCGTGGTGTACGGCGCCACCCGGTCGGCGAGGACGAAGCCGTCGTCCTTGCCCGAGAGCCCCACCGCGCGCCCGCCGTGGCGGCAGATGAGCGACACGATGTCCTGGTTGATGGAGCCGGCGAGCACCATCTCGACGACCTCCATCGCCGCGTCGTCGGTGACGCGCAGCCCGTCGACGAAGCGCGACTGCACCCCGGACTGCTTCAGCATGGTGGAGATCTGCGGCCCGCCGCCGTGCACCACCACCACGTTGATGCCGATGTACTTCAGCAGGCACACGTCCTTGGCGAAGCTCTCCTTGAGCTCCGGCGCCACCATGGCGTGCCCGCCGTACTTGATCACGAACGTACGACCCTGGAAGCGCCTGATGAACGGCATCGCTTCCAGCAGCACCCTGGCCTTCTCGACAGCGGTTTCCACGCGCGGCTTCTACGGGATTCATAGCCTCCGCACAAGCGTCCGCGCCCCCCCTTCGCACCCCGCGCAGACGACGATTGAATCAGGGCGCGGGAACCAACGTTCACCGCCGCGGTCAGACGCGCTTGACCGGCACCGCCGCGATCCCAGAGGATCGTCGTCGGGACCCCTACCGATCAACTCGCGCCCTTCGCTCCACTCCACGGACGCCGGAGACTCCATGAACCGACCGACCCTCATCGCCCTTCTCCTGTCTGCCGCGCAGGCGCTCCCCTCGCTCGCCGCCGCCCAGGTCGTGCAGCTCAACGCGGGCTTCATGCCCGACCCCCGTCGCGCCAGCGGCATGGCGGGCGGCATGGTGCAGGCGCAGTCGGTCCCCGGGGCGCCGGGCAACTGTCGGGGCTTCATCCCCGGGGCGCCGCAGCAGATCATCCAGACCCCCACCGGGTTCAACTTCCTCCGCGTCATCGCCCAGCCGCTCGCGGGCACCGACCTCACGCTGATGGTCCGCGGCACCAGCCAGACATGGTGCGCCGATGACACCTACGGCAACGTCCCCGGCCTCGACCTCCAGGCGCTCCCCCCCGGCCGCTACGACGTCTACGTCGGCACCTACTCGCAGTCCGGCCCCGCTCCCTTCCAGCTCCTGATGAGCGAGCTGCAGAGCACCGTGCCCGACAACAACACCGCCGTCCGGCCGCAGCCGCAGTACCCCGTGCGGCCGCAGCCGCAGGTCGAGGCCAACGCCCTCGGGGCCCTCGACTTCACCGGCCGCCCGCTCTTCGGCCGCATGATGGTCGCCGGCAACTTCATCACCCGCTCGGTGCGAGGCCGCAACGGCGGGGCGCTCGGGGCACAGGGCATCCACGGCCAGGGCATCTGTCGCGGCTTCTTCCAGGGCCCGCCGAACCACGTGGTCGCCCTCACGCAGCCGCAGAACTTCCTCCGGATGTACGTGGTCTCCGCGGCCGACTCGACCCTGGTCATCCGCCGCCCGGACGGCCAGGTGCTCTGCAACGACGACACCTATCAGCTCAACCCCGGCGTCGAGGGCAGCTTCCCCGCGGGGCTCTACCAGGTCTGGGTCGGCACCTACCGCGAGAACGAGTCGCGCCCCTACCAGCTCACCGTCACCGTCGACCCCTCGCAGCACCCGTAGCCCGGGGCGCCCGCCCTGTGCCATCGTCCGGGACCGTGTGATGTCCCGATCCCGCCGCGCCTCCGCCCTCGCCCTCTTCGCCCTCACCTCGCTCGCCCCGGCCGTCGTCACGGCCCAGCCGGTCGTGCGCCCGGTGCACCCGAGGCTCTTCATGGTGGCCGACGGTCGTCGGGGCATCTCGCCTGCGACCATGGTCGCCCGCTGCGAGGCGAGCAGCTCCCCCTACGCCCGCGCCTGCCGCGCCGCCGCGCCGCCGCTGCCGCTGCCTGGCACCATCCCCTACCGCAACGTCGAGCACCCGCTCATCGCGCTCGCCACCCGCTACGTGCTCTATCAAGAGCCCGCCACGCTCCAGGTGGTGCGAGAGCAGATCGCCCAGGTGGGCGCCTTCGTCGACCGTGGCGACCCGACGGGCCAGTACCTCACCAACGCCCGCGCCGTGCGCCAGCTCGCGGTGTCCTACGACTGGCTCTACGCCGCCCTCCCCCCGGAGGACCGCAACGCCCTCGAGGCGCACCTCCGCAGCTACGCCGAGTGGTCGGTCACCCATGAGCCCGCGGACGTCTTCTCCGCCGAGGCCTACGCGCACGTCGCCACCGTCGCCATCGCGGCCCTCGCCCTGAGCGGGGCCAGCACCGTCTCCGACGCGGACGTGCGGCGCTACCTCGCCTACGCCGACACCCGCTGGAAGACCCAGCTCCTCCCGGCGCTCGCCTACACCCGCGGCTGGTGGCACGAAGGCCCCGGCTGGTACGCGGGCACCGTGCTCCGCAACGCCGCCCTCATGGCCGCCGCGTGGACCACCGCCACCGACGAGGACCTCTTCGCCCACGCCCGCACCCGCGGCGACGTCTTCGGGCTCTCCATCCGCTACCTCGCCTACGCGCTGAGACCCGACTTCCGCTTCGCGGCCTTCGGCGACTCCACCGACGCGCAGCTCTCGCCCGCCAGCCAGCTCCGCCCGGTGCTCGACCTGCTCGCCTGGGGCACCGGCTCGCCCGTCGCCCAGGCGCTCGCCGCCGAGGCCACGCGACGCCTCCCCGCCGCCTCCGACTACAACGGCCCGGAGATCTGGCAGCAGCTGGTCTTCTACTCCCCGGAGCGCCCCGCGATGCCCGCGCGCGACGCCCTTCCCCTCGCGGCCCACCTCGGCGCCACCTCCGAGGACGTGGTGGTCATGCGGTCGAGCTGGGACGACGCCGACGCCACCTGGGTGAGCCTGTCGTGCGGCGACTGGTTCTCCAACCGGCAGCACCTGGAGGCAGGGAGCTTCCAGATCTTCCGGCGCAACCCCCTCGCCATCAGCACCGGCACCTTCGACGGCTTCGAGACCGCCCACTGGATCAACTGGTCGGCGCAGCGCTCGATCCACAGCAACGTCGTCACCGTCACCCGCCCCGGGGAGCTCTTCCCCAACAGCCGGATGATCCCGATGGTGAACGACGGCGGGCAGCGCTCCATCGCCTACGCCGCTGGCGGACGGCGCACGCTCGACGAGTACCGCAACAACCTCACCAGCGGCGCGCAGTTCGAGACCGGCGGCATCACGGCCTTCGAGGCGTCGCGCTTCCATGACTACGCGGCGTGCGACAGCACCCGGGCCTACAACAGCGTGGCCTACGCGAGCGCGGGCAACGCGCCGAAGGTTCGCGAGGTCACCCGACAGCTCGTCTTCCTGCGACCCGAGCTGGTGGTGGTCTTCGATCGCGTGGAGTCGACGGACCCGAGCTACGTGAAGCGCTTCGTGCTGCACGGCCCGGCGAGGCCGCTGTTTCCCTCGCTGGACACCTTCACCATCGACGGTCGCGAGGGGCGGCTCCTGGGGCGGCGCCTGCTCCCGACCTCGGGGACACAGGGGCTGGTCGAGGGCTTTCGCGTCGACGGGATGGACTTCGCTCCGCTCGTGATGGGCAACGAGGCGAGGGGCGCGAGGGTCGAGGATCAGTCGTCGGCCCCGGAGGCGAGGGAGTACTTCCTCCACCTGCTGGAGGTCGGGCAGGCGGGGCGCTCGACGCTGCCGATGTCGTCGCTCGTCGAGGAGGGCGGTCGGGTGGGAGTGCGCGTGGTGGATCCCGATGGGAGCCGCTCGTACACGGTGCTCTTCGCGCGAACGGGGATGACGACCGGAGAGATCCGGGTGACCGATCGCAACGGGGCGCCGCTCTACCAGGGGACGCTGGGGGCAGGTGGGACCTTCTACGCGCCGGTCACGGACGCGGGCGTCGGTCCGCTGCCGACGGATGCGGGCGTGGACGCGGGCGCGGCGATGGACGGCAGCGTCGCCATGGACGGCGGGATGGGCGGAGAGCCCGTGGGGTGCAACTGCCGGGTGGGGACGACGGAGGGCGGCGGAGCAGGTGCGGCGCGATGGGGGGGATGGCTGCTGGGCGCGGCGGCGGTCGCGGCGGGGAAGCGGAGACGGCGGGGGTGAGCGGCTGGACACGCGCACTCCAGGCTAGGATGCGGCCATGACCACCAAGGCTCCCCCGATGGTGCCTGCGCCGGGCTCGCTCCCCATCGCCCCCACCGAGGAGGAGTGGCAGCGGATGACCGCCGACGAGCGGGAGCAGGTGCAGTTGAAGGTGCTCGCGGCGCTGTCCGATCCGCGCGACCTGATGTCCGAGGGGAGGCCCCCACAAGCGAGCGAAGACGCGGGCGCTCGACATGCTCGGACTGCACTTCAAGACCCTCGGACGGGTCGTGTACCTGGCCGAGGAGATGGCCGTGATGTACCCGGGCGAGGAGGCCTTCTCCCCTGACGTGTTCGCGGTGCTCGATGTTCCGCAGCCCGACGACGACCCACGCCTGGCGTGGGTGGTGGTCGATGAGCACAAGGGCCTCGACTTCGTTCTGGAGGTGCTCCACCGCGGCAACCGCAACAAGGACCTCGTGATGAACGTCGAGCGCTACGCCCGCCTCGGCATCCCTGAGTATTTCATCTACGACCGGGCGCGGCAGCAGATCCATGGATACCGGCTCATCGCCCCCGATGCGCGGCGCTACCAGTGCACTGTTCCCCAGTTGGGGCGTTATGGCTCGGTGGTGCTGGGACTCGACCTGGTGATCCAAGGGGGATCACTGCGCCTCTATTACGGCATCGGCGAGCTCATCGGATCGGACGACCTCATCGGCCGGCTCACCGGGATGGTGGAAGACCTCGAGGCGAAGGCCGAGGCGGCCGAGGCGAAGATCGAGCAGGCGTTGGCTGGGATGCGCGTCGCCGTGCTGGCCGTGCTGGGCGCCCGCGGCATCGAGTGCCCCGACGAGGCCCGCGCTCGCGTGATGTCGTGCGACGACCCGGCGACGCTGCAGCGCTGGCTGATGCGCGCGACGTCCGTCAGCTCCGCGGCCGAGGCCCTCTCCGTCGAGCCGTAGGCTCCTCCATGAGTGGGTAAGGAGTCGGCGCGCCCGCCGTCGCACCGCCACGCTCACCTGGAACACCCGCGGGTGCTTCCGGTTCACCCGCGGGCATTTCCAGTGCTCCGGGCGGCGGTTCCGGCGCTCCCGCAAGCGGTTCGGGTCCTCCCCGATGTATCAGGAGCTCCGCGCCGCCCCCGTCAGGTCACCACGCCGCCCTTCGGCTCACCGCCCCCTCCGATCGGGTCACCGCCCGCGTCGCTCGCGCCAGCGCGCTTCCGCAGCGAGACGAACTCCACCCTCGGAACCCCCGGGTGCGTCTCCCGCGCTCCCTGGAAGGCCCGCACCACCGTCTGGAGGATCGTCAGCGTCGCGCCGTCCCACCAGTCGACCTTCTCCTGGGTGACGACCACCTTCGGGGCACCGACCACCGTGGCGGCCTGGCTCGCCGCCTTCGCGAGCGCGGCCGCGCCGTCGAGGCGCGCGGGCGTCAGCCGGTAGAGGGCGGCGCGGCGCTTCACGGCCGGGTCCTTCGAGGCGAGGAGGGCGCGGGCCTGCTGGAGGAGGAGCTCTAGCGAGGCGTCGGGGCTCGTGCGCGCGGCGCCGTGAGCGGCAGGAGCCAGCGCGTGGGTGACCGCCACGTCGACGGAGGTGCTCTGCGCGACCGCCCGCACAGTGTCGGCGAGCTTGCGCCGCTCGGCGCGGGCTTGCGTCAGCACCCGCTGCGCTTCGGCCTCGGCGCTCGCGGCGCTGGTGCGCTCGCTGGCGGTGGCGCCCGTCAGCTTCTCGTTGGCGCGAGCGTCCTCGGCGGCGGCCCAGGCGCCGATGCGGACGACGTCGAGGGAGAGGTCGACGAGGCCCTGGTCGGACGCTGGAGCGTGCTGGAGGAAGGCCGCTGCGACGCCGAGGATGCGAAGCGCGTCGCGGGTGGCGCGCGCGGTGGCGAAATCGTTGCCGATGTCGACGAGCTCGGCGAAGGAGTGGCGGGCGATCAGGAGGTCGACCTCGTCCTGGGTGGCCGGTCCGAGCTGGGCGGAGAGCTCGAAGATGTCGAGGGCGGTGGGGCGGTAGGCGTCCTCGGGAGAGTGGCCGGCGGACGCGGTCGGCGTCGAGGCGGGAGGCGAAGCGGCGGTCGTAGATTTGTGGGGTGTCTTGGCCATTGGGGTGGGAACGCTCCTCTCGCGGGGGAGGCGGAGAAAGAGCGCCCCCCGACGCGATCGGGAACGCTATCGGGGAGGGAAGCGGGATGGCAACGGTGTGTGGAGGAGCGGGAGGGGCGTACAGCGGGCGCGGATGGAGGAGGGCGTGGGAGGTGGAGCAGGGACGAGAGAGGAGCGCGATGCGCCATAGGCTACCGTCAGATCTCCAACTTTGCCCGAGGGGTACACCAAGCGGTACGAGAGGTGGCGGCCGACCGAGATCGGATCGATCGAGAGGCAGTCGCAGTCGAGCCGCGTGCGGTGTCGAAGTCGCGCGGGGCGTAGCGCTACTGCTCCGGGGGGAAGGAGAGACCCTGAGCCCAACCGGGTTTCGGCAGAACGTCGCGCCAGAGTGAGTAAGATGCCGTATGATTCCCGCAGCAGCCGCAACACGGCTGCTCGGCGTCAAATTCTTTCGAGCGAACAGTTACAGCCAAATGCTGCCCAGATCCATCAAGCTCAAGCGGTTCAGATGTTTCGAGGAGGAGCAAGAGCTGCCCATTCGGCGCCTAACCCTCCTCTACGGACAGAACAACACCGGCAAGAGTGCCTTGGCGCGCCTACTTCCCATTATCGCAGATTCGTGCGAACCGCGCGCTGCTGGTCCGTTCGCGTCTCGCTCAAAGGCGTTGCGGCATGGATCTGTTCGCTCACTGTTCTGGCGTGAAGGACGCGACCTTGAGCTCAGATCGAGTGGGACGCATTCTCTGCCCGATACACGTTCTCCTTCGATGCGGGCATCGACGAACAGCGCGCCCTCATCGAAGGTTGTACGATCACCAAGAAAGGCTGCTTGATCGCGGAGGCAACCCTCACGGCGAGTCGGGATGATCGAGCATCGCACCAATGGACCGTCGATGGCAGCCCTGCGATGCAAGGGATTTTTCGTGGCCTTGTTCCCATCGGAGTGCCTGCCGTTCCCGAGTGCGAAATGCTCGCAAAAGGCATGACGCAACTCTACGGCAGCGTCCAGTGGCTCGACGCTCGGAGAAACGCACTCAAGCCATCTGTCACCGCGATCGATGACCCGTTTTGGGCTCTCGCCCCCGATGTAAGCGATGTGATCGAGTTACTCTCTTCGCAGCGCGCTCGCGACGCGTGTGGGCGAATGGTTCGCTCGGAATCTTGAGCTTCGTTTCGGTGGAACGACCGATGCGAAGTACCGAGGCGAGCCTTACGCTCACGACGCCAGACGGCTACAGCACCAACATGACACTCGGGAGCGAGGGCCTCCAGTTCGTCGTGCCGCCGCTCGCTGCGCTTGGTCTTCTCCATGCCAATTCACCAAATGGCCCGTCAGCGCTCGTGCTCGAAGAGCCCGAAGGGCATCTTCACGGACGCCTTCAACGGGCACTCGCCGAGGAGATCATCGATGTGGTGGAGCGGACCCCCGACGCGAGAGTTCTAATCGAGACACATTCACCGATTTTCCTGACGGCTATTCAACTCGCTATCGTGACAGCTGCGAAGCGAACGACGCGCCTCTTTCGGAACGGAACAGCGAGTTCAGGGCCCTAAGTGCATCGGACGTCTCGGTGTGCCTGATTGAACGAGACGGCAATGCCGGCTACATCCGCCGACTTGATCTGACAACGACGGAGCACCACGCTCCAGCGAACTTATGGACTTCTTCTCGGAGGAGCACTCGATTGCCCGGGATCTCTTCAAGGCGCGGCGACAGCGATGATATTCGAGTTCACGGAAGACGCATTTCGCCGAGCAACCGAGCATCCCGCTTCAATATCGGCATCGGCTTTAGTGGCGCTGCTTCATCATGCCAGCGAAAGTCCGCACACTGCTGCGTACGAACCCGTCGACGAACCTGATGATGCCAAGACCTGGCGTTCACGTTGGCTTTCCAGGCTCGACGTCAGGCTCCGAGCGGAAATCGATGCATCCCTTCGTTCAGGAATGACTTCCGTCGTGTACGCATCTCCACGGAAGGCGAGAGTGCGCGTGATCGCGAGGCAGTCCAATCTGACGATTAAACCACCGGAACTGTCGATCGACGACGCGCTAGCCGTCGTAAAGGGACCGTTCTCCATCTGGCTGGAAGACA
The DNA here is from genome assembly GCA_016704445.1 of Deltaproteobacteria bacterium. GTDB lineage: Bacteria > Myxococcota_A > Polyangia > Polyangiales > SCUS01. The sequence continues at coordinate 13,410 of JADJAE010000060.1, read as the reverse complement.
ACGAGTCTGACCGTGAGTTCCTCCTGCGTCTCGTCGGCCATTCGCTCCGTCAGCGTCTCCTCCTCCTCGAAAGTCAGGCGTCTCCCGCGGTGCGGTTTGAGCACGGCGGGGGAAACGTGATTAACCGGCAACTGGAGAACCTCACACCACTACGCGCGCTTCGATCGTGGGCGATGGTCGACAGCGATCGCGAGGAACCTTCCGCCGATCTCCCTCAGAAGGTGAAGGACATCATAGCGAGCAGTAATAAGAACGGGTTTCGTCTCCATGTATTGAAGCGTCGCGAGATCGAAAACTACATCCCTCTCGGCGCACTCGATTGGTGGTGTCGTAACGAGACTACGTACAACCAGCAATTTACGGCAGACTGCCGCTCACTTCTCGTGCGTGAACTCACTCGACTCGACACCCGCAGCTTCATAGACATGAAGATCGCGCTCGGCCGTCAGTGCGCTCAAATATTTTCTGACAACGCCGTGGGCTGGCGACCGGCCTGGTTCAATGCTGACGGATCCGAGTCGGAGTTCAACGAACTGCGCTCATCTCTTGAGGAAAGTATTTAGCCGATGAGCCAGCGCTACGAGCCGCGTTCCGTACGATTGCCAGGACTTCTCGCCGAGGTGATGACCGGACAGATCTCGGCGCCAATGTTTCAGCGAGAGTTCGTCTGGACCGACGCCCAGCGACTGGAACTACTTGACAGTGTCTGGCGCGATCGACCGTTCGGCGCGATCTTTCTTTGGGATACTAATGCCGATTACCCGACACACAAGATGCTGGGACCAGTGAAGCTCCTACTGCGGGAGCAGGTACCCCCTTTCCCGCAGTATCTGATTGACGGACTCCAGCGAGTGACAACTCTTTACGCAGCACTCGCACCGGGACTGGTCGCGGAGATTCACAAGAACCGACGACGTTATGGAGTCACCGTGGTGCCAGATCGATCCCTCGACCTCGTCAACGAGACTGCGCCCGACAAGCGTTCTCGCGACGAGTGGGAAATCTTCTTCGACGCATCGGCACAGAGCGACGCGTTCAAGTTGCGCACGCCGCGTATGAGACGCAGCAGCAAGATCCCCGACGCGTGGGTCTCAACTTGGGAGTTGCTGGATGGTGATAAGGTTCGCGCGCGCTCGAAGACGGATCTGTTCGCGCAGAACCCGGACTGGGTGCACCGCCTAGAGGGATGCCAGGATGTGTTCAAGGACTACTTCGTCGTCATGATTCCGTTAGTGACCGAGGATCCCGCGGACGCCGTAACTGCGTTCACGCGCATCAATCGCGGTGGCACGCCAATGGACGAGACGGCCCTCACCCACGCGAGGGTCTGGCAGTTGACGGATGGGAAGACAAACTTACTGGAGAAGATCCAGTATCTCCGAGATCGTCTTGCGCCCTATGGGTTTGATAACCTGAAGGATGCGACGCTGTTCAACAGCGTGATCCTCACGGCCGGTCGACCTGTCGGTAGCCTGAAACAGCGCGATGAACAGGAGGTGGCAGCTCTCATCGCGGACGCCACGGACGACCTCCTTCTTAACTCAGAACGGAAGCTCACAATCGCCACTCGATTCCTTTACGAGAAGCTCCTGGTGTGCGGATCGAGTATGCTCCCATCGCACTGGCATCCTACTGTTTCTGGTAGTCGCGTCTGATCTCCTGCACGATGATGACGAAGCGCTCGTGCGACGCGTGCGGCGATGGTTCATGGCCACTACCTACGCTGAAGTGCTCACCGCAAACTTGCGCGTACAGGAGGAGTTGGATCATTTTCTCCGTGAAGTGGAGGGTGTCAGCGGCGAGGAAGGAATGCCGAGGCCAAGGCCTGAGCCGGTAGACGCGGTTCAAAGCACCGGTCGATTTGACCTACGCAGTAGTCGCAACAAAGCATTTGCGTTATCGCTCCTCGACCTCGCGCAGCGCACGGAGTCGGACGATGCGGCGCGCTCGCGCGCGCTCCTGCTTGCGCAGGCAGGTGGGACGCACGCACTACCGCGGCTGGTAGAGTTCGGTGACACGAACCTCCCTGAGGCACGCGTATTGCTCGACCCCCGGGAGCTTGAAGCGCTCAAGCAGACGTTGCTACGCCCTTACGAGGAGATTGAAAAGACAGCGCGTTGTCATCTCATCTCAAAGGAAGCCCACGCCGCCTTTAGAGCCAATGACTACCAGCACTTTCTCGAGCCTGGAAGACCCGCGCCGCGTCGGTGCCCTCCAGGAAGTCGTTATAGAAGCTCACCCGGAAGACCACCCGGGTGGTGGGCAGCACGCCGAAGAAGGTGCGGTCGTCGCGGCGCTCGTAGCCCGTCGGCATCGCGGGCTCGCCCCGTACCGGCGTCACCGACTGCACGAAGTTCGCGGTCGTCCTCCCCATGGGCAGCCGCGTCTCCATCGCGTCGGCGAGCACCGTCGTGGTGATGTCCTGCCGGGTCTCGTTGGCCAGCGTGCGCACGGCCTCGACGATGCCCGCCGCGGTGCGGTCGAGGCCGCCGCTCGACGCCGGAGCGAAGACCACCTCGCGGCGCATCGCGTTGAGCGACCCGGTCGCGCGAGCGAGGTAGACGGAGTTGGCGTAGGTGAAGCCCATGGTCCCGGCGGCGGAGACGTCGACGCCCAGGAAGAGGGCGCCGCGGGAGAGCATCGCCGCGGCCAGCTCGGGGTAGCGGTGGCCGTGGATGCTGCGCGGCGACGCGGGCTGCGGACCGTCGTACCAGGCCGCGTCGGAGAACATCACCAGGATGGGCACCCGCCCGGTGCGGAAGCACGCCCAGCCGTAGGCCTCGGCGGTCTCCGGGCAGTCGCGCGACGGGTCGACCGGCCCCACCCACCCGTTGCCCATCGGGTCGAGCGCGTTGGTCACACTGCGCAGCGACGCCGGTAGCGAGCGGATCGGCACCGCGTCGCGCCCGAGGTGTTGCCCGGGTCCCCTCGCCCACCAGCGCCTCGAACATCGCCTCGATCTGGCACTCCGGCGCATCCCCGCCGAGGAAGCGCCCGCCGCTGTCCTGCGCGATGGTGCGCATGCCGTCGAAGGCCCGCTGCACGTCCATGGTGTTGGTGGTCATGCGCTGACGAACCCAGAAGGTGTAGTCGCCAGGACGCCCCGCCACGCCGTCGTCGAGGCCGTCCACGGGGGTGGTCCCCTCCGGGGCGTCGGGCATCGAGTCGAAGGAGCCCACCCCGAGCCGCGCGTCGGGGATGGCCCCGCGGATGCCCGGGATGATCACCGTCTGCAGGTTGGTGCGAAGGTTGGCGATGGTCGGGTCCATGCTCGCGGAGTTGTCCACGAGGAAGAACACGTCGGCCTCGCGGATGCGCGTCGCGAAGGTGAACTCCCGGGTCTCTCGCATCCCGGTGGTGCCCGGCGCGTAGTAGGGGAGCGTCACGTAGAGGGAGTTCTCTGGCGGGCGCGAGGTCACGTCCCGGGGTTGCTGCGGGCTGCCACCTCGGCGAGGTCGGCGAAGCCGTCGCGGTCGCTGTCCTCGGAGCAGGGGTTGGTGCCCGCCATGCGCTCTTCGGCGTCGGTGAGGCCGTCGTTGTCGCAGTCGAGGTCGCTGGTTGGCGAGGTTGTCTGGGGGCGCGTCGCAGTTGTTGGGCTGGTTGCCGCGAACACCGGGACCATCGCGGACTCGTAGCCCGTGTACTCCGCGCGGCCTCGTCGCCGTCGCTGAAACCGTCGTCGTCCGAGTCGGTGTCCATGTAGTCCGGCGTCATGTCGCCGTCGGTGTCGAGCGCCGGCGCCCTCGTCGCCGTTGGAGATGCCGTCGCCGTCGGTGTCGTCGCAGGTCACCACCGGGCGGTCGATGGGGCACCAGCGCACGTCGGGCGTGGACGGCGTGTCGAGGGCGATGGTCCGAGGTCGGTGAAGCCCGAGTCGGGCTTGGTCACCCCGTCGGTGGGGGAGGCTGCTGCACGCCAGCGAAGCCAAGACCAGGGCCATGGACCCTCGGGCGCAGCCGTTCACTCACCCCGGGGAGTACATCACCTCGCGCAGCCCCAGTCACTCGTTGCTATCCTCCGCCCCCGATGACGGACACATCGAGACCCTCGTAGGGATCATCATGGGCAGCGCCTCGGACCTCGACACCCCTCACACCCGCGAGGGAGATCCTGACCGAGCTCGGCATCGCCCACGAGGTGATGGTGGTGTCCGCGCACCGCACGCCAGACTGGATGTTCGAGTACGCCTCGACGGCGGAGTCGCGGGGCCTGAGGTGATCATCGCGGGCGCGGCGGCGCGGCCCACCTCCCGGGATGGTCGCCGCGAAGACCGTGCTGCCGGTGCTGGGCGTTCCCATCCCGGCGACGCTGCTCAACGGCGTCGACTCGCTGCTCAGCATCGTGCAGATGCCCAAAGGGGTTCCCGTCGCCACGCTCGCCATCGGCAAGCCGGGAGCGGCCAACGCGGCGCTGCTGGCGGCGAGCATCCTCGGGGACTTCGCCGCGGCCGACCTCGCGCGACACTGCGCGCGTGGTCACGCTGGAGATCGAGAAGATCGCCTCGGAGAGCATGGCCGCGGCGCGCCGCTACGCCCCAGTGCGCCCGGAGCGACGTGCTCTCGGTGGTGCAGGATCGGGGCGTCAGCGCAAATGGCTGAGCGACCACGGCTTCCCTACGGTGGACTGGCGCTGCGTGGCGAGCGTCGAGGAGCTGGTCGCCGCCGTCGCGGAGCTCGGGCCCAGAGCTTCGTGAAGTCGTGCACCGGGGCTACGACGGCCGGGGGCAGGCGCGGATGAGCGACGCGGCCGAGGCCGCGAAGGTGTGGGCCTCGCTGGGGTCGACGGCCTGCGTGGTGGAGCGCGCGCCGGCGCTTCGGGGCCGAGCTCTCGGTGCTGGTCGCGCGCACCCCGTCGGGCAGGGTGGCGGTGCACCCGGTGGCGCAAAACCACCATGACCACGGGGTGCTGACGTGGTCGGTGATCCCAGCGGGATTACCCGAGAAGGTATTGAAGGAGGCGGCGGAGATCGCCCGAGGCATCGCCGAGGAGATGAGGGTCGAGGGGCTGCTGGTGGTGGAGCTGTTCCTGACGGCGGGGGGCGTGCTTCGGGTGAACGAGCTTGCGCCGAGGCCGCACAACAGCTTCCACGCGACGGAGGTCGGCTGCGTGACCAGCCAGTTCGAGCAGGCGGTGCGCGCGGTGTGCGACCTGCCGCTCCGGTCGACGGAGGTGGTGAGGCCCGCGGCGATCCGACAACCTCCTCGGCGACCTCTGGGTGGGCGACCAGCCGCCGCGCTTCGAGCGGGCGCTGGAGGTCCCCGGCGTGCGGCTGCACCTCTACGGCAAGCGCGTCGCCCGGCCGGGCGGAAGATGGGGCACCTCTCTCGCGCTGGGGCAGACCTCGGCGGAGGCCACCGCGCGGGTGATCGAGGCCTGGAGCCGGTGCAGGGCTGAGGCTACTGCTGGAGGAAGCGCGCCGGGTGTTGGAGAACACGATGGGCTGCGGGATGGTGAAGGGCACCGAGGAGCGGGAGCCGTCCAGTTCTCGAGCGCCACGGTCGCGGGCTCGGAGAGCGTCATCGAGCCGTAGTTGAGGTCGATGGCGTCGCTCGACTCGTTGAGCACCACCTCGAAGTTGAGGTGGCCGAGGATGCTGGTGAAGTAGCGCGCTCGCTCCACTGGATGATCCACTGGCGGGCGCCGGGGTTGCCCAGCACCGCGAGGCGCACGCCCGCCGAGCGGGACGCAGGTCGCGCCACTGCGCCGCGATCACGGCGTCGACGCCGTCGAGGCGGGTTGGGGATGATCCCGTTGGCGGGCGTCGGAGCGGAGGGCTGGAAGGTGAGGTAGCCGTTGGGGCTCACCAGCACCGCGGAGCCTTCGGCCACGGGCTGTCCCCAGTACCGGAAGCGGAAGGGCAGCGCGGTGCGGAAGCTGCCGTCGTCCACGTCGGTCAGCACCGTCTGGTGGCCCGGCTGCGCGCACGCGTCGACCCAGCGGCCATCGGGGTCGTTGCGCACCACGCGATAGCCGGTGGGGCCCCAGCCGGTGTCGGTCGGGACGACAGGCACATCGACGCCCACGTCCACCGCGACGGGCACGTCGGAGCCAGCGTCCTCCGGAGCGCGAACGTCGACGCCCGAGTCCATCGCCCGGGGAACGTCGTCGGTCAGCTCGGTGGGCACATCGATCGAGGGCGGGACGTCGGCGGTCGCGAGCGGGACATCGATCGAGGCCGCATCGAGGACCGCGGCCTCGACAGGAGCGTCGGCCGCGACGTCGAGCGGGACGTTCGAGGGCACGTCATCGAGCGTGCCCTGGGCGCACGCCGATGCGAGGCCGAGCAGCACTGGAAGGAGTCGCTTTCCCACGGGCGGGTTAGTGCCAGATGCCCAACGCGAGGTAAAGCAGGACCCATCCGACGCTCCCGGCGCTACCGGTGGGAGAACAATCCTGCTTCATCAATGGTTACCCCCGGCGTGCGCTCTCCTGGCTCGCCGTCGCTGCCCCGATCGTCCTGCACGCCGGGATGGTGCTGCTCGCCAGCAAGGTGCGCGTCCCCCCCGATCGCGCGCTCACCCGACCTCGCTCGGCCACCGTCGACCTCGACCTCACCGCGCCTCCGCGGCCTCCGCCGCCTGCGGTGGCTCCTCCGACTCCACCGGCTCCGGTGCCGCCGCCGACCGCCGTGCGGGCGCCTGCGCCCCCGTCGCCCGCGGCGCGCGTGGTCCCCTCGGTGGCGGTGGCGACCAGCACCTCGACGATCCTCACCTCGGAGGGCGGCACGGACACCTTCCCGGTGCCCTCACCGATCGAGCCTCCGAGCGCCGACGGGGGTAGGCCCCCGGTGCCGACGAACCTCCGCGCCACGGCGTTGCTCTCCGGAGCGCGCGACCTCTCGCTCCGGATGGCCGGGACGCAGCCCACCGCCGAGCAGCGCACCCAGGAGATCCGCGCCATCGCGCTGGCTCCCATCGTCGAGGGGCTCCACGCCAACGACCACATGGACGCGCCGGGCACCGCGCGCGCAGGCCGGTGCTCACCACCCGCGTGGCAGAGGAGATCGCCAGCCGCATCTCCGTCCCCGCGCTCGAGCCCGAGGTCGGGCGCGCCCCCTCCATCGACCTGCCGCGCTTCAACCCCACCGAGTCGCCGGGTGCCCGCTCCGCCTCGAGCGAGCTCGACGCCGTACACGCCAACTCCTTCACCTCCGCGGGCTTCGGCCCGGGGACGCCCGCCTGCTCGTCCTACCGCGCGCTCCTGGTCGACCTCGCCATCACCGACAGCGACGCGGGCCAACCCTCCATCTCGCTGCTGCGCAGCTCCGGCGTGGCCTCGCTCGACCGCTCGGTGATGGCCGTGGCGAGGGAGATCGCCGTCGAGGCCTCTCCCCGGCAGCACCCGCTGGCGCTTCGAGCTCGCCAACGACGCTAGGCCGCTGCGCCCGCTTCGGCGGCTGGCGCCCGCTGGCCGGGGCGACCTGCGGGTGCGCTTCCGACGACTACACGGACGCTAAAGCGCGCGAGGCGTTCTGATACCCTGCGCGTCCGTGCGAGCGAGGCGAGCCAGCTTGATGATCGCGGCGGCGGTGTCCGCGATGCCGTGGGCGGCGCACGCGCAGCCGATGGAGATCCCCGCGGCGCTGTCCGAGGGCAGCGTCCCCGCAGCGTCCGGAACCGGCGTGCAGGCGATGTTCGTCCTCGGGTTCTTCCGGGGCTCGCCCTACACCCTGTCGCACGCCCGGGACATCCTCGCGGGCACCTCCCTCACCCCCGCCTTCGAGTCGTGGTGCGGCCTGCTCCCTCAGGTCGACTTCACCAACGGCACCACCGTCGACTCGCTCGGTCGCAGCGCGCCCACCACCATGTGCCTCCCCTTCCAGGATCCGCTCTCCGAGCAGAGCCAGCCCTGCCGTCCGCTCCCGGGCCTTCCCCCGGGGCGCTACTCCACCAACGGAGGACGTACACCTTCGCCTGGGGCCACGACGACGGCATGGCCTTCGACGTCGGCCCGGTGCCGGTCTTCGCCTACCACGACGGGACGGCGCCCCGCGTCGACCGTCGCGTGCTGCGCTTCGAGGCCCCGGGGCTCTACCCCTTCCAGCTCGACTGGTTCGACAGCATCGCCGGTGCGCTCATCGACTGGTACGTCGCCGAGGGAGAGCACCCCGATGGGGAGCTCGCGGTGAGCCGGGTTCAGGCTCTTCCCCACCGCGGACCTCTACCCCTCCGGGGCGCTGCCCTGCACCCGCGACTGTGAGCGGTGCGCCCTCCCGACGCCCCGCTGCGACTTCGCGGCCTCGCGCTGCGTCGCCTGCCTCGACGACCGCGACTGCGCGCGCGGAACGCGCTGCGAGCGAGGAGAGTGCGCCGTGCCGACGCTCCCCGATGCGGGATCTCCGAGCGACGCGGGCCTGGACGCCGGCGCCGACGCCTCGCTCGACGCGGGCCTCGCGCCCCTGAGCCCGGAGGGGCTGCGGATGCGCGGCAGGCAACACTGGACCTGCCCGGCGCGCCCCGCTTGCGGCTATGCTCGCGCTGGCGCTGTGCCGTGGCCTTCGCCGCCGAGAGAGGACCATTGCCGCGATGAACGCCGTTGACGCGAGAGCGATGTCGATTCCGAGGGAGCTGGACAAGGATTTCCTCGCGGAGGTCATCGACCACATCGCCCACCCGATCTTCGTGAAGGACCGGGAGTTTCGCTTCGTGCTGCTCAACCGCGCGATGGAGGGGATGCTGGGCATCTCCCGGGCGGAGATGCTGGGCCACACCGACTACGACTTCTTCCCGAAGGAGCAGGCGGACTGGTTTCGCGAGAAGGACGTCGAGATGTTCACCCTCGGGCAGAGGGTGGAGATCACCGAGGAGCCCATCACCGACAAGCAGGGCCACCAGCACACGCTGTCGACCTCGAAGGTTCCGCTTCGAGACGCGAGCGGCGTCATCACCCACCTCGTCGGGATCATCCACGACATCACCCCCCTCAAGCGCGCCGAGGAGGCGCTGCGGGAGGTCACCAGCGCGCTCGAGCTTCGGATGCAGGAGCGCACCAACGACCTGCTCGAGGCGCAGACCGAGCTCGTGCGCCGGGAGCGCCTCGCGGTCATCGGCCTCTTCGCAGGCACCCTCGCGCACCAGATCCGCAACCCGCTCGGGTCGATCAAGAACGCCGCCTACCTCGTCCAGCTCGCCGTCCCCACGATGGACGACGACCTGCGCCGCGCGCTCGCCATCATCCAGGACGAGGTCGCCCGCGCCAATCAGATCATCACCGACCTCGTCGACTACGCCCGCGTCTCCTCGGCGCAGCGCCGGGTGGTCCCGGTCGACCTGCTCATGGAGATCGCCCTCAGCGGCATGGACCTCCCCACCAACATCACCATCCACATCGAGTGCCCTCCGCTGCCGAAGGTGTTCGTCGATCCCGCGCAGCTACAGCGTGCTTTACAGAAGCTGGTAAAGAACGCCCTCCAGTCGATGGGCAACGGCGGCACGCTCACCCTGAGCGCTCACGCCGAGGGAGACGCGGTGTTCTTCGCGGTGACCGACACCGGCAAGGGCATCCCCGACGACGTGCGGAGCCGCCTCTTCGAGCCGCTCGTCAGCGGCAACCCCGGTAGCCTCGGCCTCGGGCTCATCACCGCCCGCGCCCTCGTCGAGAACCAGGGCGGCGCCCTCGCGCTCGAGAAGAGCGACCGCCAGGGCACCCGCGTGGTGCTGCGCCTCCCGGTCGCCGACCCCGCGCAGCACTAGCCCGGATTATTCATGACGACCCCAGAATCAGCCGAGGGTTCCGGTGCAACCACCTGGAACTCAATGACTTCTCGGCCGGCGTCGGGTTTCGGCCGCCATGACAGTCTGTTTTGCGCGCCTCGCAGCAACCCTGCGGAAGACCGCGCGACGTGAATAATCCGGGCTAGAGCGGTGGTCCGGTGGGTTGAGTACGCCGCCGTCGGCCCCCTCACCGCGCTGCCGCGCGCCCTCACCCCCGCGGAGCGGGGGCAAGGGCACTGGCAGGTCGAGGCGGATCCACGGGCCCGATTCATCGTTCCCTCTCAGAGCCCGTCTTCCGCACCCTGAACGTCCGCCCTCCTTGGGGTCACAGCTCCATGTCTAGAGTGGGGATCGGTCGCGTTTGGGACACGCCTCGCCGACCTCTCCCCGCGGCCGTCGCGAAGAATGAACCGCAAGGGCGCAAGGGTCGCAAAGGCGGGAGAGGGGCATCGGTCGACCGCGTGCGTTCGAGCGCGAACTGCCGTGTCTTTCCAGCCCTTCCGACCTCCACACCCTTGCGAGCCTTGCGCCCTTGCGGTTCATTCTTCGCGACGGCCGCGGGGAGAGGTCGGCGAGGCGTGTCCCAAACGCGACCGGTCCCACGCCCAAGCGACCGATCTGTGACCCCGAGGAGTGCGGACGTTCAGGGTGCGGAAGACGGGCTCAGAGTCCGTAGATCAATGCCCTCTCTGCAGTGATGCGTGAGATCGCTCCGGCGGCCACGCGCTGGAGCGTCGGCTTCGTGTCTCCCTAAGCTCGCTCACGAGGCCTACGCCTGTCTGGGAAAGGAGTGCCGCGGGACGGATCGCGTGCACTCGGAGACGCGCGGCGGCGCCCCACGCCGCCGGGTGGGCGTCAGGCCAGGAGGCTGACCGCGTGCTGGAGGAGATTGGCCGAGAGCGCCCCGAGCAGCGCCACGTTCAGCACCTTCGGCGCGCCCCTCACCAGCAGCTGCGTCAGCCCCTGCTGGCCCTTCTGTCGCGCGTTCGCCAGCTCCGAAAGGCTCCCACGCACCCGGGCGATCTCCTTGCCCTCTTCGCTCGCGAGCAGCTCCCGCCACGCGGCGAGTTCTGGTGAGCGGTCCGCCTGCGCGCCCGGCGCCTGACCCTTGCGGGGCTTGGGCGCCGCGACGACAGGCTTGATGCCTCGCGCCAGCAGCGCCTTGATGTCCTCGTGCCTGGCGTGGTTGCTGTCGGCCGCCACCGCGCCGGGGCGCACGCCGGTGCGTCGCTCGACCTGTTCCGCCATGGGTACCAGGCTCCCGAGGTCGCTGCCGACGTTGGTGACCTGCACGCCGACGATCGTCCGAGGGCCGCCCATCTTGTTCCCCACGACGCCGTACTGGACGTTGTAGCCGGGGCGAAAGCCGCCGTCGGCCATCTTCATCACCCGCGCCTCGGCGTCCGTCGTCGAGCCGCGGGCCTCCCGCTCGGGGTGCGCCTCGCGCTGGGCCTTGCAGGCGTCGATGGCCTCCTCGACCCGGCGTTGGAAGTCCCTCGCGGCGGCCTCGCGGCGTGCCCTCTCGGCGCGGGTGAGCGACGGGTCCGCGGCCTGCGCGAGCACCGCCTTGAGGTGAAGCGCGGCCTGCGCGCGGCACTCCAGCAGCGAGCCGTAGGAGCGGAAGGACGCGGCCCCCGCCGAGGCGCGAACGCGGGTGCCGTCCTGCGCGAGGACCGAGAGGTCGATCAGGCCGCGGTGCATGAGCTGAGAGACGACGTCGGTGAAGAGGGCGTCGAGCGCCGCGCCGTGCTCGGCCCGGAACTGCGAAAGGCAGTGGTGGCCCACGGTCAGGTCGCCGACGATCCAGCGGAAGGCCACGTCGGAGTGGATGAGGCCGCCGATCTCGCGGGCGCTGCCGACGCCGATCGAGAGGGCGTAGAGCCAGAGGGTGAGCTTCATCCGCGGACTCAACTCGCTGCGCCCGGCGCAGTGCTGGGCGGTGCGCGTGTCGGCCAGGAACGCCGACAGGTCGAGCGTGCCCAGGACGTTCCAGAGAAGCCGAGCAGGGTGCTCGGGGGTCAGCAGGTCCTCAGGGATCTCGATGCGGAAGGAGGACTGCGTGCGCTGCGGCTCGCGGACCTTCGGGCGGGCAACTCCGGGCTTCGTCATGGAGACTCAACGTCCGACGAATTCGCCCTATTTCGTCGCCGCATCCATTAATCGACGCACTCTCAGTCGATCAAGCCCTTGCCCCCGCTCCGCGCTTGGCTTTACCCAATACCTTCGGACGGGGGCGGTGTCTGCCCTTGGCGCTGCGCGAGCAGCAGGCAGACGGCCGTTTCGACCCGATCCATTCCGCGACTGAAGTTCACCAGCCCCGGCGGCCCGCCGCTGGACCTGCCGACGTAGCCGCCCAGTTCGGCGATCAACGTCACCAGGCGTCCCAGCGTCGGGGTCTCACCGGGTTGCTCGGCGTTCTTGCGGTGCAGTCGATACAGCAGCAACGCCCCGTCGATCTCGTCGCGACTGAACGCCACGTCCGCGGGCACGTCGGGCTCTTCGCGCGATCGATGCAGCAAGCTCTGGCGGCGCACCGCCACAGACAACCCGAACGTGATCCACCGGGCAAGCCCCTCGAACGACTTCAACTGCGCACGCTCCACGGCGCACGCACCACTCTTGGCCCCCAGGAACACGCCCTCGATTCGGAACCGCCGCCCGTACGTCCGTACCACCCTCACCGCATCCTCGAAGGTCTGCACGGGCGCGCTTGTCCAAAGCAGCCACTCCAACGGCTCCCTGCCATCGGGGACGCCCTGCTCTTCGCGCACCCACACCACCGTCAGCGGCACGTCCCCGGCGAGGCGGCCGCTGATCTGCTCGCGCAGCCGCACGCCCACCGAGAGCCAACGCACGGTCAGGCACGCCGTCCGCGCAGGACCCTTGTGAGGGTGCGGGATGTGCTGCCACATGATCCCGTCGGGCGCTTGCTCCGCGAGCGCATCGAGCACCTTGAGTTCGGCGCGGTCGGTCCGATCCAGGAGCCGCGCGGCGAGGTTGCGGTTGTGGGTCATGCGCACGGTGAAGCGCGTTCCCTCCAGGCCGCGGAGCAGGACGTGGAGGGCGTCGGCCTCAGCGTCCATCAGGTACCAGGGCCGCGTCTCGACGCCCTCGGCGCGCAGCCGACGCTCGAAGGCGTGCTGGCACGCCGTCCAGTGATGGCTCTCCTTGTCCGGCAGGGCGCGGTAGGCGTGCGGGATCGGGTCGGGCGTCAGGGAGCGGGCCCAGAGGCGCAGGTCCGCGAGGCCCAACTCGACGCCGTCGAGGGTCATGGCGACGGCCGCCATGACCTTGATGCCGAGCCCGCGGGATCGACGCGATCCGATGGACCCGACGCCGTGGGTGCCGTCGCGGTCAGTGTGGGCGGCGCTGGATCCGTCGATAGCGACGAGGACGAAGGACAGGCCTCGGCAGCGGCGGGCGGTGGCGCGGCCCATGGCGTCGATCAGCCCGGTGTGAGCGCAGTGCCGGGAGGCCAGGAAGCGGTAGGTGCCCTTGCGCAGCGCAGCGCGCGGGAACGTCGCGCAGGGAGTCCCCAACGGCCGACGGACCATCGCATCCAGCACCCGGACCGCGCGGCGGTTGCGCGCCCGATGGCCGAAGTCGAGCGACGCCAACTCTTCCTGTGCCCACTCGTCGAGAGGAGTTTCCATCCCGGAGGGGAGCTCTCCGCGGGCGACCACGCCAGCCATCCCAG